>CAWAIV010000003.1:0-691220 GCA_963782145.1 uncultured Pseudomonadota bacterium | reverse complement strand
CCCGCCACATGCGGTGAAGAACGATGGCAAGTTTGCGCGCGACCGCAACTATTGCCTTTTGCATTCCGCGTTGGCGAAGGACCGCGATGCCCCATGTTTTAAGCGGGTTCCAGCGGCCTGGTCCGGTTAACACGACAAGAGCTGCTTCATAAAGGCTGGATCGCAGCATCACGTCGCCGCACCGGGAGATCCTTCCCGTCCGGGCGACCTCGCCGGATTGATATAGCCGCGGGGTGAGCCCGTAATGGGCGCTCACACACTTAGATCTTGAGAACCTTGCAGGGTTATCGACGCATGTTCCGAATGTGAGGGCCACGATCGGCCCGAACTTCCAGGCGCAGACATCAAACGACGACAGATTGGGTCGGTTCGCACGAGTTCGAGCAGCATACGATGGAGTTTAGCAAATTGGACGCGCAGGACAGCGCGTGCCTCTAATAGCGGCCCAACGATTGCGGCGACCAAAGGATGATCAACTACGAGCTCACGATGCGGTCCTCAAACTTGACCGCCCCAACAACGCCGACCTTGAGCCCGAAATTGCGCAATGACCCGCGGAGATCATTCTCGATGTCATAAATCTTCCGCTGGAGGAGCTTGCGGGAGGTCAGCAAAAAACGCCGATGTTGGCTCGCAGGCGTCTTGACGTGCACGGCCTTGAATAGCCCCACGCGCATCATCTGGGCGATACCGCGGGCATCGTTCCGATCAGTCTTGTTGATCCGCGCGGAAGGGCTCGTGCATGTGACGGGTCTCGACACAGATTGCTGCAAGTCCGATGTCAACGAGCCCGCCGTAGATCCATTGCGATAACGGCCCTGCCTCCAGGCCAATGCGTTCGAGCGGCTGCTCACACTCGCGTAGCCGTTCTGCGATCGCATCTGGTGAGCTATCGACCATCGTCTCAAGTAGAACCCGACCGTCCCCGTCTACGACACAAATGGCAGTTGTCTTCACGGATATATCCAGACCAGCATAGAGAGACATGGTGAGCTCCTTCGATGTTGAATGTTCGGAGATGTCGTCTTGCAGCGCAGTGACCAGCGTTGTGAGAGGAAACCCCGAATACCCCATCTAAGCCCCGCGCGCCGACGCGCCTGTATCGAGCAGGTTATGGAAGTCATGCATGTCTCCGAGCGCCGCGCCTGTGCGGCGCTCGGGAGCTCGCTCGACGCAGCGAAAGGTACCGCGGGGCCGTGAAGACGAAGAGCCAAGGAAGCAGTACATGACCCGGCCTAAACGGAAATATACTCGCCTGTCGCCCTCCAAATGGGCTAAAACTGCGTGCCTATCCTATCGCTATACGAACGAAGAAGCCGGCAAGACGCTGCGGCGCTACTGGACAACCGCCTGCCTGGACTGCGCGCTCAAGTCTGAATGCACCACCGGACGTGAGCGGCGGATCACACGATGGGAGCATGAGCATCTGCTCGATGCCGTACAGCAGCGCCTCGATGCGAACCCGCAAGCCATGCGCCAGCGCCGAGAGACGGTCGAACATCCATTCGGCGATCAAGGCACGCATGGGAGCGACGCACTTCCTGACCAAGACCTTACCGAAGGTCGCGGCGGAAATGGCGCTTGCAGTCCTCGTTTACAATCTCACCCGGGTTATGAACATCGTCGGGACCAGGCAGCTGATCGCGGCGATCATTGCCTGAGGCAGATGATCTGGTTTTCAGGGCCACCGACCTCCGCCCCTCGCGTTTTTACACGACCAAGACCAACAGATGGGGTAATCGGCCGGCCCAGCTTGTGGATAGCGGAAGATTTTGGGTGCTGCGCTTCAGGCTGATGGTGAAACGAGGTCCGTGTGTACGGCCTCAAGCATCAGAAGGAGAAGCGCAGCATGGACCATTTTGCTGGACTGGACGTATCGGTCAAGGAGACCAGCGTCTGCATTGTGGATGACACTGGCAGGATCGTTCGGGAGGTGAAGGTAGCGAGGGAGCCGGAAGCTCTGCTGCAGGAACTCGCGAAGTCCGCCTATCGGTTCAAGCGGATTGGTCTGGAAGCCGGGCCACTGTCGCAATGGCTGTTCAGTGGGCTCGCCGAGGCCGGCTTGCCGGTGATCTGTGTCGAGACGCGGCACATGCGGGCGGTGTTGAAAGCACAGATCAACAAGACTGACCGCAACGATGCGCGCGGGATGGCGCAGATGATACGGGTTGGACTTTATCGTCCAGTGCACGTGAAGACGTTACGCAGTCAGAAACTGCGAATGCTGCTGACCCATCGCAAGCTTCTGCAATCGAAGGCCATTGCCATCGATAACGACCTGCGCGGGACTCTGCGTAACTTCGGACTGAAGGTGGGCATGGTGGGGACGATGAAGTTCGAGGCGCGCATCCAGGAACTCGTCGAGAACCTTCCCGACCTGGCCGAGTTGGTCGAACCGCTGCTCATCGTCCGGCGGGTACTTCGCGAACAGCTTGTCATCTTGCATCGTCGTTTGCTGGCCATCGTGCGGGACGATGAGGTGTGTCGGCGCCTGATGACGGTCCCCGGTGTCGGCCCGGTGGTAGCGCTGACCTATCGTGCCACTGTCGATGTTCCGGCGCGCTTTCGTAGGTCCAAGGCGGTCGGGGTAGTGTTCGGACTGACGCCCTCCAAGTACCAATCGGGCGAGATCAACCGAACTGGCGCGATATCAAAGTGCGGCGACGAGATGATGCGGGTGATGCTCTACGAGGCGGCGCAGAGCATGCTGCGTACGAACAAATGGTCCTGGCTCAAGGCCTGGGCGATGCAGATCGCCACGCGTCGCGGAATGAAGTAGGCGATCGTCGCCTTGGCGCGCCGGCTGGCCGTGATTATGCACCGCATATGGGTTGACGGCACCGAGTTCCGCTGGACCCGGGAACAGGCCACGGCAGCAGCATGAAAACCGTTCAGGATCAAATGCGATAGGAGAAAACCCGAGCTCCACCGCACGGTGGAATGATGTCCCTTGCGGGACGATGGATGAGGTGAGTTCGTATGTCCGCTTGAACCTGCCGTCACTCAGACGGTAAGGCCGCCGCACAGATTGTTCCACCTCGTCCTCGAATCCCATAGTGGAAGGGCCCTGGCGCCGATTCCGGAGAGAAGCACGAGCCCGCGGGCGACATCGACACTGCAGTGGTGGATAGTCTGAAAGCGCTTGACCCCAAACGGCCGATTAGAGAAGCGGACATGCCGGAGATGTATGGCGATCATTCTTTCGGTTTGACACCTCGAACAGCGAAAGCGCGTGCCGTCAGGTGAATGCGGCCGTCGGGGTCGGTTGGCAAAGTTGCCTTAAGGCGGTCTCTTAGTCTGGCGCGTCTCTCTTCAGACAACGATGCGCAATAGCTCGGCGCCGGGCCCTGGCCACCAAGGAACGGTGACCAGTAATCATCGAAATCCGTGAACTCGGTTGGTACATCGATGATACGCACTTCGGTACGTTCAAAGCCGGCGTCATTCAATAGTTTACGCAAGGCGAATGTTCGGCAGAGCGGAAACCGCAAGCCTTCGTCCAGTTCTCGCGCCGCCGGATCAAGCGCAATGGCTGCATCCCAGAAGTAACGCATCAATTGCATGCCCTCAGCATAGTCCCAAACATAAGCGGCAACAGTGCCGCCCGGACATGCAACGCGAGCCATTTCGGACGCAGCCCTTGCCGGACTAGGTACGAAGTTCAGTACCAGCCCGGAGACAACGGCATCGAACGCGCCGTCCTCAAGAGGGAGATGCTGCGCGTCGCCTGTTTGAAAATTTGCGCGCGAATTGTGTGTGTGCAACCGTGCATGTGAGATAAAGCCTTCCGAGGGATCGACGCCGGCTACCTCGCGCGGATCGGCCGCCGCCAGAATTATCCTTGTAAGGGCGCCCGTACCACAACCCACGTCTACCCAGCGCAGGTTCGGTTTTAGCGCAAGCCACGGGATAAATTCCCTTGCTACCGGGTTACTCCAGCGGCCCACGTAAGCCTCATATGCTTCGCCGGCCGCCCAAGTGTCCGACGGATGGTTTTTCGTGGTGGATCGGATCGACATCGCTTCCTCCATCAAAAATCCGCCGGGCAGCATGTTTTCTTGGCGTGGGGGCGTCCAGTTCAAATTCTGAATCGATATTTGGCGGCTGCTGCGGTAATCTCCCCACCATGACCCGGTATGGCCAGTTTTGCCCAATGGCGAAGGCAGCGGAGATTGTAGCCGAGCGCTGGACGCTCCTAATCATCCGAGAATTTCTCGCCGGCAGCACCCGCTTTAATGACCTACGAAGGGGGGTGCCGTTGATGTCGCCGGCACTACTGTCGCAACGTTTGCAGCAACTGGAGCAAGAGGAAATCATCGAGCGGCAGCCAGTCCCCTCGCGTGGCACTCACGAATACCGGCTTACCGAAGCCGGACGTGCGCTCGCTCCCGTCGTCCGGCACCTCGGGGAGTGGGGTGGGCAATGGGCTCTCGGCCGTCTCGACGAGCGTGATCTCGACGTAACGCTGTTAATGTGGGCTATGCGTCGGCGAGTCGATCCAGCTGCGTTCGGTTCACGACGCGCCGTTGTCGCGTTCGATTTTACCGACGTGCCGCAAGCTAAGCGTTATTGGTGGCTTGTTAATAATGGCAAAGAGGTTGAACTGTGCCCCAAGGATCCGGGTTTCGAAGTTGATCTTCACGTGACCGTCGATTTACAGATCATGGTCAAAATCTGGGTCGGGGCACTGCCTCTAAATTCCGCGCTGCGCAACGGTCTTCTTGAACTCAGCGGAATGAACGAGCTGCAGCAACGGTTCAAATCTTGGCTGCTGCTGAGCCCATTCGTGTCTGCTGGAGCTCGCAAATCCAATTAGCGTGGGGCTCACGCGCGATGTCGCTTATTGATGTGGTGGACGGCGCCCGCTCCCAGCAATGAGCTGCCGTAGGGTGGTCGTTGCGAGCGAATCACATCAGTGGAGCCGTCCACATGCAAATTACCACGATCGGATTGGATATCGCCAAGAACGTTTTCCAGGTTCACGGCATCGACGCGGCTGAGAATGTCGTTGTCAGAAAGCAACTCCGTCGCGGCCAGTTGATGAAGTTCTTCGAAGTTCTGGCGCCGTGCCTTGTCGGCATGGAGGCTTGCGCCACGGCGCACCATTGGGCGCGTGAGCTGACGAAGCTATCGCGGACTCTAAATCCGCGCAGTCGCGAGGTTTGGAGACAAATGGCCAGAGAGAGAGAGAATTTAGGGGCTCAGCCGGCGCGTCGCAGTGCGGAGGTTTACGCGTGAAGCCCGCGGTTATTGGCGATTTCAGCGTGGCAAAATCCTACGGAGAACGTTGGTCGCGCAAGGACGGGTGGAGGGAGAGGAACTGGGAACTAACATTCTCCGCGTGTTGCTTCGCAAAGATGCGAATTCCTTCGAATCGTTGGAAATCAAACTCTACGGTGATGCGCACCGCGGCACGGCGCTCGGTCTCATAACCTGAAGGTCGTAGGTTCAAATCCTACCCCCGCAACCAAATTCGCCGCTAAGTCAATGACTTAGCGGCGTTGCTGTTTTACGATTATGTTTGCACCTTGCTCCAGGAAGCACTGTGGAAGCAAGAGGGAGCGTAATCGCAGGTAAATCAATGGGTTGGATCGTAGCCAGTGTTAGATTTCGTCGTCACCATGCTCCAAGTGTGCGCACCATCCCGAACATCAAGATGGACGACCTTATTCGCGCGACTGAATTCGATATGACCGAGCTTCGAACAGAATACATAACACCGAAGTGGGCTACGTCCGATGACTTCACGTATCTGAAAGCTAGATGAACCGGAACGCACGGAAGAGCTGAACTATTGAGAGCGTCACGATCAGCACGCCCAAGGCGGTCATCAGACCCCGAGCCGGCACGCGCTTGACCACCCACCCCCCGAATGGCGCCGCAAGCATTCCGCCAAGCACGAGTGGAATGAGGTGTTCCAGCGACGAGGCGCCAAGTTCCGTAAAGAATGTGGTGGCCGCTGCGACGGTCACGAAGAATTCTGCGGTATTGACCGAGCCCACTGCGTGGCGCGGCGCATGCCCCGAGCCGACGAGCGTTGAGGTCGTCATCGGTCCCCAGCCGCCACCGCCGCTCGCGTCGAGAAATCCGGCGACAAATCCCAGCGGTCCGGTCCAGCCGGCGAGCTTGCGCGGCACCAGCGAAATCCGCATCGATTTCCAGAGAATATAGAGTCCCATGATCAGCAAGTAGCCGTAGACGAACCGGCGCGCGGCGGTCACGTCGATATTCGATAAATCCAGGCGCCCAAGATGGCGCCCAGCACACCGGTCACTCCGAGGCGGGCCACCATTCGCCAATCCACATTGCGATGATAGATGTGCGAAGCCGCCGATGCGCTAGTGGTGAAGATTTCAGCGGTATGAACTAACGCGCTCGCCTGTGCCGGCGGTAGGCCCATGGCTAGTAGTGCGGCGTTCGTCAGCACGCCGTAGGCCATGCCAAGTGCGCCGTCGACCAGTTGCGCTACGAAACCGACGACGAAAAAAAGCCACCAGTTATCCATGGAAATTGGCCCTCCGGGCGACCTTAGCTGACGCAGCTCTATCAGTTCCAGTGCGGGTCAACTCTGGCCGGGGAAAAGCACAATCGCTCCATCAATTTGCGAGACCGTGCGACAAATCGCCCATTCCAGGCCACCTGAGAAAAATCAGACCATGGTGCGCCTATGACCGCTATGATGCGGAAGATATTTGGCTTCTTGGCATAGATTGGCGAGAGTGAAAGCAGACATTGTCGGGAGGCGTTGGCCGACGCTCCGATAACCCAAAACGCCAGTCGTCTCTGATCGAAAAACGATGTTCCGACTTCGGGCGAACCGGCGAAGGCCAGTACGAGGTTAGCGGAGGGAGAAGAACCGTAGAGGTCATTGAGTGGCACGACGCCACCGCTGCCGCATGAGAAAGGCAATCCCACTCAGAAGAAGAATAGAAGCTCCTGCGACATAGATCTCCCAATCGAAGTTCGCCAAGAGCAGACAGATCGACGTGATTGCGACCAATGGCAAGATCGGCATCCGGCCGACCGTCAAGAGGCACGCGGAACGGCCGCGGGAGGCCCGGTAACCGATAACGCACAATTATGAGTGCAAGATTGACGGCAAGAAACGCCAGCAATGCCGCGAAGGACGACAACTCTGCCAGGATTCTTATATTTCCGATCGGGACGAGTGCTGCCGCCATCGCAAGCATCAAAGCTGCCGCAATCCAAGGCGTATCTCGTACGGATAGAAGTGTGGCGAAAATCGCGGGGATTTCTCCATCCCGCCCCATGGAGAAAGCGAGCCGCGAGCTTCCTATTAGCGAAATAAGTACCGTGTTCGCCGTCGCGAAGATCGCGATCGCGCTGAGCGCGTTTGTGGTCCCGGGCCACGCCTTCTCAATGGCAAAAGCCAGCGGTGCTGCGCTCGATGCCAGCTCACTCGGCGTTGCAAGAACGATGACGGCCAAAGACACCAACACGTATAGCAACGTCGTGATGCCAATGCTGCAAAAGATCGCGCGCGGAAAATCACGCGACGGATCGCGAACCTCTTCAGTTAAATTCGCAATCCCTTCGAACCCCAGATAGACAAAGAATACGATTGCCGCTGCGGGAAGAATGCCCGGTGACGGCGGTGCCATCAGCGGCTCGATGAGGCTCCCGTGCGTAAGTCCCGCTGCAATGATAAGAAGAAGACCGGATACCTCGATGATAGTGAACAGCATGTTCACCCAACTGAACTCACGCAATCCCCAAATATTGAATGCTGTACAGGCTACGAGGAGAGCTAAGGCCGAGAACCAAATTGGAATATCAAAGAATATTCTGAGATACCCGCCGAACGCCACCGCGACCGTAGCGGCGGTTGCAGCCCCGCCCATCAGAATTAAGATTCCAACGCTAAAGGCCGCCCAATCAGATTTTGGCAGCGCACGTCTCAGATATAAATATTCTGCTCCCGCACGCGGGAATGAGGTCGTCATCTCTGCGTATGAAAAGCCCGTCAACAGCGCCACAATTGCTCCAATGATGAAGCTTAACCAAAGACTTTGCTGCGCCAAGCCGGCCGCTGTACCGATGACGGAATAGACGCCGGCGCCAATGATGACGCCCACGCCGTAAAATATCAGTTGGATGGGACCAAGAACCGGCTTTAGCTGCATCCTAGGCGCCCTTTCTTTTTTTTGCCCTTCCCAAGTCGCAGATCGCGATCGAACAAAAGGGGTCGAACCGTATCGCAACTTTCCATGATTACGGAATACGGATTAGTTTATTACCTGGATCGACCGCATTTGATTTCTTGCAACGTCACCGCGCCATAGAGGCGATCGACATCATCCGGACGACAGAGTCCGGTGCCGGGCGACAACAGGGCCGCGGTGCCCGCGGCCATTCCATAGCTAAATGCCTTGTCTAGACGGTGGCCAGCCGCGAGGCTCCAGACCATGCCGCCCAAGAAGCTATCGCCGGCACCCACGGCGCTTACCGGCTTGATCGGCAATGCCGGCGCCCGCCAAACCTTCCCGCCGGTTGCCAACAGGGCGCCTTGATCACCGAGCGTCAGCGCCACAACTTCGGCCTGGCCCTGCTCGACGATGTGACGGCAAACTTGCACCGAGCCCTCCGCACCATCGACGCGCGTGTCGATCAGGCCGCACAATTCATTCAGATTGGGCTTGATGAGAAATACGCCTTCGGCCAACGCTTCTTTCAATGGTTTTCCGGAGGTATCGAGGGCGAGCCTTGCGCGGCGATCCCGGGCGAGCCGCGCAACTCGCACGTAGAAATCATCGGGAACGCCTGGCGGGAGACTTCCGCTCGCAACCAGGTACCGGGGAAACGGCTCAAGCGACGCGAGCGTATCGAGACAGGCCTGCCATTCTAGATCACTGATCTGGGGACCGGCGAGAATAAAACGATATTCCTGACCGGATGCATCTTCGTGCACCGTGAAGTCCTCCCGCGTTTCCGCTGCGACTTGGACTTCAATGCTCTCGATGTTTTCCCGCTCGACCAATTGCCGTAACAGTCGGCCGATCGTTCCGCCCGCTGTGTAGACCGCAGTCACCTTGGTTCCCATCCGGCGCACGACCCGCGCTACGTTGATTCCGCCACCGCCCGGCTCACGCAGCAATCCCCTGCAGCGCAATTTGCGCAAGGGCGCTACCCGATCGACATAGGTCGATAGGTCGACCGCAGAGTTCATCGTGAGCGTGACGATGTCGGCCATAAGGATGCAGGCTAAGAGCCGGGACGGCCGATTTCTTGATCTGTATCAATGGCACCTTTAGCGCACTGCCGTGATATTGGTTATTGGCGGGACAGCGGATGCGAAAGACCCAAGCGCGCGTGATGGCCGTAGGGGTGATGCAAAGATAAGCGATCATTCTTTGCGCCCAATTGCTCACTGGCACGATGCTAGCGCGACCATAAAAAGAACATGGAGGATACGATGTCCACGCGAGCAGACGAGGTTATCTGGTTCGAGGAACTGGGGCGTGCCGATGTCGCGCTCGTCGGCGGCAAGAATGCGTCGCTCGGTGAGATGGTGCGCCATCTCGGCGCGCGCGGCGTTGCCGTTCCGCCAGGCTTCGCGACCGCGGCACAGGCCTTTTGGCACTTCATCGACTCCAACCAGCTCAGGGATGTCATCGCAGCCACGCTGCAGGACTTGCAAACGGGCCGGACCCCGCTGCCGGAGGCCGGGCAAACGATCCGTCGCGCCATCCTTCGCGGCGAATGGCCGAAGGACACGGCCGCCGCCATCGCCGGCGCCTACAAAGAGCTTTGTCGACGTGTCGGCAAGACCGATGCCGCTGTGGCCGTACGGTCAAGCGCGACGGCAGAGGATCTTCCGGATGCCAGTTTCGCCGGGCAGCAGGAGACGTTTCTCAACATTCGCGGCGAAGCGGCGTTGCTGGACGCCTGTCGGCGTTGCTTTGCGTCGCTTTTCACAGACCGCGCCATCAGCTATCGGCAGACCAAAGGCTTCGATCACCTGAAGGTCGCGCTTTCCGTCGGCGTTCAGACCATGGTGCGCTCGGACGTCGGCAGTGCCGGGGTCATGTTCACGATCGACACCGAGACCGGCTTTGACAAAATCGTGGTGATCGATGCCGCCTGGGGCCTGGGGGAAACTGTCGTCCAAGGCACGGTCGATCCCGACGAATACCAGGTGTTCAAACCGCTGCTGTCGGAACCATCCCTGACGCCGATCGTCGAGAAGCGGCTGGGCGGCAAGGCACAGAAGATGATCTATGCCCGGGAAGGTGATCGGCCCACCCGCACCGTGCCGACTTCCAAGGCGGAACGTGCCGCCTACGTCCTGACAGACCAGGACATCCTTACATTCGCCCGCTGGGGTTGTGTGATCGAGGACCACTACGGCTGCCCGATGGACATCGAATGGGCCAAGGACGGCGAGAGCGGCGAGTTGTTCATCGTCCAGGCACGGCCCGAGACGGTGCAATCGCGCAAGGAAGTCGGCGAGTACAGGTCATACCGGATCAAATCGAAGGGCCGCACGCTTGTCACTGGCCTGAGCATCGGCGAGGCGGTCGTAACCGGGCGTGTCTGTCTGATCGAGAGCGCTCGCGACATCGATCGCTTCGTCGACGGTGCTGTTCTGGTGACGCAAAATACCGACCCCGACTGGGTGCCGATCATGAAGCGGGCGGCCGCGATTGTCACCGATCGCGGTGGACGCACGTCGCACGCCGCTATCGTCAGCCGCGAGCTCGGCCTGCCGGCCATAGTCGGAAGCGGCGATGCTACACGCCTGTTACACGACGAACAGGAGGTAACGGTATCCTGCGCCGAGGGCGACCAGGGCTTTGTCTACGAAGGTTTTGCCGAATACGAGGTCGAGAAGCTGGACTTCAGCAACCTGCCCCCAACCCGCACCCAGATCATGCTCAATCTCGGCAACCCGGCAGCGGCGTTCCGCTGGTGGCGAATTTCCGCGGACGGAGTCGGCCTTGCGCGCATGGAATTTGTCGTCAGCAACCACATCAAAGTGCATCCGATGGCGCTGGTCCACTTTGACACGCTCGAAGATCGAGATGCCAAGCAAACCATTGCCGAGCTCACCCAAGGCTACGCGGACAAGACGGAATATTTTGTCGATCGTCTGGCACGCGGACTCGCGCGCATCGCAGCCGCTCAGCATCCCAAGCCGGTCATCATCCGCATGAGCGACTTCAAGACCAATGAGTATGCTAATCTCATCGGCGGTGCCGCCTTCGAGCCCAAAGAGGAGAACCCGATGATCGGGTTCCGCGGCGCATCGCGGTATTATTCGCCACGCTATCGCGACGGTTTCGCATTGGAGTGCCGGGCGATCCGCCGCTTGCGTGAAGAGATGGGCTTCCAGAACGTCGTCGTCATGATCCCATTCTGTCGCTCGATCAAGGAGGCGGACCGCGTCCTCGACGTCATGGGCGAGAACGGTCTGCGGCGCGGCGAGAATGGTCTCGAGGTCTATGTCATGTGTGAGATCCCCTCGAACGTCATCCTGGCGCAGGCATTCGCCGAACGGTTCGACGGGTTCTCGATCGGCAGCAACGATTTGACCCAGCTCACGCTCGGCGTCGACCGCGATTCCGAGGAACTCGCGGAGCTGTTCGACGAGCAGGACGAGGCGGTGAAGTGGATGATTTCCAATGTCATCCGCGAAGCTCACAAGGCGGGCGCAAAGATCGGATTGTGCGGGCAGGCGCCGAGCGACCATCCGGAGTTCGCCGAATTCCTGGTCGCCTGCGGCATCGACTCCATTTCCGTCAGCCCCGACAGCTTCATCGCGGTCAAGCGCAAGGTCGCGGCGGCGGAAGCAGCCGGCAAGGACGCCGGCGCTTCCACTGCTGCACTCCGTTCACAACCGTAATGCAGTGGCTCTGCACCAAATTATCCAAAGTCCACGGCGAATTGACCACCGGCTTCAGCAAGCGTGCGGCTCAAATGCGGGTCATGATCACCTGGCCGTACAGGCGTTCGACGTCTTCACTGGCGCGCAATTCAGTACTTGGGGTGATGAACGCCGAGGAACCGACCGCCACGCCGTACCGGAAATGCGTCGGCCAGCTCATGGACCGATGCAAGAGCCTACACCATGGTGCTGAGGAAACTATCGCCAGCGCCAACAGTGCTCCTCGGTTTATCCGCTTATCCGCTGCTTAGGAAGAATTGCTAGGGCCATTTCCTTCAGAACCAACGAGAGAGCAGGGTACCAAAATGCGAATTGAACGCATGGATGGACTGACGATCAGCCTCATCGGCGCGATTGTATTCATGACAGGCTTCCCCTTGATGACTTCTGCTGGCCACGCCCAGGAGACCGAGGTTGCATTCAAAGCCCGATGCGGCGACTGCCACAGGCCGCGCGACATCCAGGATTGGGGCCGTCAGCGCGCCGACGCGACTGCGCGGCAGGCCTGGCTAGACCAGTTCCTTCGCCGGCATTACCCGCCACCCGACGCGGAACGAGTCCTCATAATCAATCACATTCAGTCGACAATCGCGGGGCAGAATGCGCCAAGGTAGACGCATTCTTGTTCCAATCCCTATCCATTGGAATCGAGCCGCGCTCGGGCTCTTTGACTATCTCCGATAGCCGACCGGCTGGTATATGGCACCAACTGATTGCTGCGAAGCATCATAGTCTTGGCAAGCTGATACCAACATGGAATCCATGTTGAGGTCATTGGACGCAGAGCGAATAGCGTAAGGAGGAGAGAAATGCGTCGACGACCCCCAGCCCGCACGACCCCGTTGAGCGATGGCGGGACTCGGCTACCGGCAGGCCTACCGCCACTGGCCTTATTTGCCAGCTATGGCCTGATCTGCCTGCTGCCGATCATTCTCGCCGCGCTCCAGGGACATCCCACACGCAATATCTTTCGCGAGCTCTCCTCCGGCCTCGTCATGGTCGGCTATGTGATGACATTGCTCCAATTCGTGCTGTCGGGCCGGTTCGAATGGATTTCCGGTCGGATCGGTATCGATCGCACCATGCGCTTCCACCAAGTTACGACATGGGCGATCCTCGCCTTCATTCTCGTCCATCCGCTGCTCTATGTCGTTCCTCGGCTTATCCCCGACCCGATGAACGCCCTGAATGCCCTCCACCGGATGTTCTCGTCGCCGAGCCTGCGGAACGGCGTCATCGCCTGGTGGCTAATGATCTTGCTCGCGCCGCTGGCGGTGTTCAGGGATCGGCTTCCGTTTCGTTACGAGCTATGGCGCCTGAGCCACGGATTGTTCGCTATCGCGATCGCGGTGCTCGGCACGGATCACACGTTACGGGTCGGGACCTACAGCGCCGACCGCTGGCTGGCTGGTTTCTGGATTGTCGCGATGATCGTCGCCGTCCTGGCCATACTATACATCTATGTTCTCAAACCTCTCCTTCAGCTAAGTGAACCGTATCGCGTGGTATCAAACCGCAAGGTGGCGGACCGTATGTGGGAGGTGGCGGTCGAGCCAGACCGCGGCCCAGGCATGGGATTCGCAGCTGGCCAATTCGTATGGCTCAACCTTGGCCATTCGACGTTCAGCTTGACCGAGCATCCCTTCTCGATCAGCTCGGCGCCGGCCGAACGGCCGCGCATCGCCTTCACGATCAAGGAGAGCGGCGACTTCACCAATCGTATCGGTGCCATTGCAATCGGAACTCCCGCCTATCTGGACGGCCCGCACGGGAACTTTATTCTGTCCGGCAGAGAGGCAAAAGGCACTGTGTTCATTGCCGGCGGTGTCGGCTTCGTGCCGATCATGGGCATTCTGCGTCAGCTCAAAGCCGAGCGTTACCCGCATCCGCTACGGCTGATCTATGGCAACCGCGTCGCGACGCAGATCCTGTATCGGGAGGAAATCGAAACGCTCAAGCAGGCACTCGACCTCGAAGTGCATTATGTGCTGTCGGAGCCGCCTCCCGGCTGGACCGGATCGGTCGGGGAACTATCGCCGGGACTCATCAACGAATGTCTCGACTCGATAGGCGCCGACGATTGGCTCTACTTTGTCTGTGGTCCGGCCCCTATGATGAACAGTGTCGAGCGAACGCTCATCGAGCGGGGTGTGCAGCGAAGTCGAATTGTGTCTGAGCGTTTCAAGTACGACTAGGCTAAATTTGTCTTCGGTAAGGCCAGCCTAGTCATCATCGTGAGACGTCAGGCCCTTCTGTTTCGTTTGGAGGGCAGCAAATCACGAGGACGAGAGACATATTGTAAGGTTGAATTTCAACACGGCGACCCGCTGTCAGATTGACGCAGTATGCAGCATCAGAACTATGTCCTTCAGGTGCGACGGGCTCGGGTTCCTGTTTGCAAGCCTGTCCTCGGTGTCGGGATCCTGATCGTCCTCTATGCCTCCTATTTTCTTCCAGAGCAGGACCGCCTCAGCCGCTTCTATGCGCTACTCCTGGCATTCGCGGGCATCACACGTTGATCTGGCGCAACACATGGCCGCCGGATAGCCCTAACTTGATGCAGCTATTGCATAACAAGGTGGCCCCGAAGGCCGCTCGCGACCGGACCTGCGACGCTATGACAGCCGTAAACGAGAACGTGATCGAGCTCCGCGTTGATGACATCGCACAGCTTTTTCATACCCTCGACCCATTTCCGTTTCGAGAGCGGGACCTCGACCGCGAGGCGGAGGAGTATATTGTCGGCTGGGCGCGCGAATTAGCTGCGGACCAACCAATCAAAATCGTCATTCACTTTCCGGATACCGAAGCTCAAACGAAGGCAGCGCGGGAACTCAGCGAAGCCTTCGGCCGATATTTCTCCGATCGGGCGGGCACCGTTCAGCGCGACCTCAATGAACTGTTTCGGGTTGGCCGCCGTTCGCTCGCGATTGGCGTGGCAATTCTCATTGCGTGTCTCATGTCGGCGCATTTCGCTGTTGGCGTGTTTTTTGAGGAGCCATTCAAACGGCTCGCCGAAGAGAGTCTTCTCATACTGGGCTGGGTGGCGAATTGGCGCCCTATTGAAATATTCCTGTATGATTGGTGGCCGCTCGCTCGCCGGCGCGATCTGTACAGGCGTCTTTCGAAAGCAACTGTCGAGCCGAGGCCATACCCGCTTGCGGCGCCGGGAGCGGCATAGACAAGTGCTGGACGCCAGCGACGCATTGACCTCTTGGCGGAGACAAAGCGACAGGATGAAATGATGGTCAGTCCTAAAACGCGCGTTGCGTCAGGTGTCGATAGAATGTTCGGACTCACCGCTGTGGAAGCGAGCGTCAGGCTAGCTCAGTACGGGCCAAATGCTCTTCCTGAAGTGCGGCCTCCATCTCTTGTTTCCGTGTTCCTCCGGCAATTCCTCAGCCCGTTGATATACATTCTGCTGGCCGCCGCCGTAGTTTCGCTGGTGCTAAGCGACGTAAAGGATGCGCTATTCATCGGCGCCGTGCTTCTGATCAATGGAATCATCGGAACCGCGCAAGAATATTCCGCCAGCCAAGCGGCGGCGGCGCTCCGCAACCTGGAGCAGCCGAACGCCTCGGTGATCCGAGACGGCGCGCAGCAGGAGATCGACGCGCGCGAGCTAGTTCCCGGCGATCTCGTGCTTCTGGAAGCGGGCGGCCGGGTTCCCGCCGATCTTCAACTCGTCGAAAGCACGGATCTTCAATGCGACGAATTGCTGCTGACCGGCGAATCCATGCCGGTCAAGAAGAGCGCGCTGGCGCCGGCGGAAAGCGGAATTCCTGAACGACGGCGCGACATGGCATTCGCGGCGTCGATGATCACACGCGGCCGCGGCCACGGAATCGTGATGGCAACCGGCATCGCAACCGAGATTGGCAAGATTGCCGAGGAGATCGGGAAACGATCCATATCACAGCCGCCGTTGATGATTCGAATGGAGCGCTTTGCACGAATGATCGCCATTGCGGTCGGCGGCGTGATCCTCCTGCTGATTGCCGTTGGGCTGGTGCGGGGAATCGGTTTCCGGGACCTCTTCATGATGTCGGTGGCTCTGGCGGTAAGTGCGATACCCGAAGGGCTTCCAGTTGCGATTTCGGTCGCGCTCGCGATCAGTATGCGCAGGATGTCCAACGTCAATGTCATCGTCCGCCGTATGCCTGCGGTTGAATCCCTCGGCTCCTGCACAATAATCGCGACCGACAAGACCGGCACGCTGACGATGAATGAGCTGACGGTCACCGATATTTGTCTGCCGGACGGCACGATGCTGACGTGCGAGGCGGGACAGGATCTCGATGCTTGCTCGATCCGAGCACCCCACGGCGGCGGGGAAGAAGCTAGGGCTCGCGTAGAAGCGCTCTTGAGAGCCGCAGCGCTGCCGAATGAAGCGCGCCTTACCAAAGAACGCGATGGCTGGAAGGGGGTGGGCGACACGGTCGATGTAGCGCTCCTGACGGCCGCGCGGAAAGGCGGAATCGCACAGGACGAGGCCCAAGAGCGTTACCCATTGATCGGGCGCATCCCCTATGAACCCGACCTGAGATACGCCGCCTCGTTCCACCGCCGCGAAGATAAAATCTGTATTTTCGTAAAGGGCGCGCCGGAAACTCTGATTGCCATGGCTGACCGCATGGACAAGGGCGGTTTGGCCTTGCCGATCGAACGGGAAGCGCTTCTTCGCCAGAAAGAGGAACTGGCCGCACAGGGGTTGCGGGTTTTGGGCTTTGCCGAGGGTGAAATCGCGACAGAACCGGACAGCGGATACAGCCACCAGCATTTGGTGAATCTCACCTTCCTCGGTCTTGCGGGCATGCAGGATCCGGTGCGACCGGAAGTTCCACACGCGATACGCGACTGCCACAGCGCCGGGATCGAAGTGGCGATGGTGACGGGCGACGATCCGAAAACCGCGAGCGTGATCGCCAAACATGCCGGCCTCGCGTTTTCCGCCGATCAAGTCGTGACGGGCGCTGACGTGCGCCAAGCGGAAGAGGAAGGGCAGGATGCGCTCGACCAATTGACTCGGCGCGCGCGTATCTATGCCCGCGTCGAACCTACGCAAAAGCTTTCGATCGTGCTGTCGCTAGCGCGGAACGGCCATTTCGTGGCGGTGACCGGCGACGGTGTTAATGATGCCCCGGCACTCAAGCATGCGCATGTCGGCATAGCCATGGGACGCAAGGGTACGGCCGTGGCCAAGGAAAGCGCCGACATTATTCTGACCGACGATAACTTCGCCTCGATCGTGAATGGTATACATGAAGGGCGCGTCGCCTATGCAAACATCCGCAAAGTGATCTACATGCTGGTGTCCACGGGCGCGGCCGAGGTGGTGCTGTTCCTGCTCGCCATTCCGATGGGCTTGGCGATGCCGCTACTGCCCGTGCAATTGCTATGGCTCAACCTCGTCACCAACGGAGTTCAGGATGTTGCGCTGGCCGCCGAGAAGGCGGAGGGCGACGAACTTTCCTATCCGCCCCGCCGGCCCAAGGAACCGATCTTCGACCGAGTGATGATACGGCGCATCGTGCATTCGGCTCTCGTTATGGGGGTAGGAGGCTTCGCCATATTCTATTGGCTTTCCGCGCAGGGCTACGGCGACGAGCAGGCGCGCAACCTGCTGCTTCTTCTGTTCGTCCTGTTCGAGAATTTCCAGGCCTTCAATAGCCGCTCGGAACATCACTCCGTATTTCGGCAGCGGTTCTTCGCCAATCCATGGCTGGTAATCAGCGTGATCGGAGCGCTGGCACTGCATATTAGCGCCATGTATGTCCCCGGTTTGAGCAATACGTTGCGCGTCACGCCTGTGTCGCTAGCCGAGTGGGCAATTCTTCTTCCCATCGCCTCTACCCTGCTTCTAGTCATGGAGCTCGAAAAATGGTGGGATCAGCGCCACAACAAGCGCATCGTACGGACAGCGGCATGTACAGAGAAGTTCTAGTTTACACCAGCACAGGTGATACGGCGCGCCGAATGAGCGAATATGCCGCCATATTTGCATCCACTCTCAAAGTTCGGCTTGCTGGCGTCGTGGTCTATGTCGATTTTGTCGACTATTCGATCATAGAGAGCGCAATTACTGAATCTCAGAAGGGTTCCGCCGTCGAAATCCTTCTCAAGCAACGAAGCCAGAGCCATGACGCCGCGCGTCGCGCCGGCACGTTGTTTGAGGAGAAGGCACGTCAGCGCGGAGTCATGTGCGACATGCATTACAAGACGTGCGTTTCTGCCGATATACCTGGCGTAGTGACGGAAATGGCCCGCCGTTACGACTGCGCCCTAGTACCTTCAGTCGAGGAACTGAACGGGTTCAAGGTCCCAATCATTGAGGAGGTTCTTTTCGGCTCCGGTCGACCCTTGATCGTGCTTCCGACAGATCACGACGTTGCTTGTTCTCTTGGGTATATTGTCGTGGCGTGGGACGGCAGTCGCCCGGCAACCAGAGCGGTCCATGATGCGCTGCCGATCCTGCGCGAGGCGACCGCGGTCGATATTCTGACAATCACTGAAGAAAAGCCACTGGACCGATTACCGACCGGGCAGGGCCTAGTGCACCACCTAAAGGCGCATGACATCAGCGCTAGATATGAAGAAATCCACTTCAGTGGCAAGCCTGTAGGCGAGCAGATTATGAAAGAAGCGCTGCGCCGCGGTGCCGGACTCTTGGTCATGGGGGCGTACGGGCACTCCCGGGTCAGGCAAATCGTATTCGGCGGTGCAACTCGTACGGTTCTGAAAAATCCACGCCTTCCGGTACTGCTATCACAATAAAGACCGCGGATAACGCCGACGGCGATTAGTGATAGACGAAAAGCGCGCAGGGCGGATTTTCGACCAGTGTGCCGGTTGTCGACCCAAACAGGAACTCTCGAAAGCCGCGATGGCCGTAAGCGCCCATGACGAGCGTCCCTATTTTCCGGTCTGCGATTTCGATGTTTAAAACGTCAGCCGGATGAACGCGCGATGCGATGGGGCTCACCTCAACTTCATAGCCATGACTGCGAAGGTAACCAGCGGCACCACCGGCTCTCCGCGCAGCCAGTTCTTGGCTGGCATCGACGGACGTCACGTGAATGCGCTTGCCTTGGCCAACTCCAAGAAGCGTGAATAATTGAACAGCGCGCATTGCGGGCACGCTGCCGTCATAGGCGATCAAAACGTCATCTGCGGCGGAAATATCGTCGGGACAGACTATCACCGGTCGCGGAGTTATCAGTAGCAGCTTAGCGAGGACCTCTGATAACTGTTCATGAACGTTTCCGCAGAAGGCCGTGTCATGGCCGGTGACCACCAAATCGCTGGTCTCGGTGGCCAAGTAAAGTGTCCCTATCGGGTCCCCCTCAAAAGATAGCCACTCAAAACTAGCACTATGATCCTTGCATTCAAGCTCAAAGGATTCGTGTAGGCGCTGACGAATGTCCACGGCCTGCTGCTTGAGTTGTTCTTCTAGCCGAACTTTATATGCCGAAGTACCGATGCCTCCAGGCATGGGAGCTTCGATATAAGTGAGGTCGATGCCGGCCAAACCGGCTACGCCGGCATCAGTGCTTTGTGCCAGGCGGAAAGCATATTGCCGCGCAGAGGCTGAAGACGGCGTTTCACCCAAAAGGATCAAGATTTGCTTCAGCATCGGCGCTTCCAACGGTTGAGAACAATTGCATCGTATGACCTGAAGTCCATTGACTCAGGTCAATTGGTAGGTACTCGGATCTAGGTTGTCGCGAACCGTACAATTTCTGTGCGACGGATTCGACGACACTGAGTTTGGAGGCCCTTAAGCTGCATTTCCATCCGCACGAAGCTCCACTAGGTTGCGCGCGCTCGGCCCCGCCGACCAACAATGCCTGCAGAGCGGACTTGATCTTGTTGATGCCGGTGAAGTGACCCTTGACCCCACCGAACAGGAGCAACGCCATCCCGGTGAACCCCACGGAAACAGCGGTAATATCATCACGGCACCGATTGAGCACTTTATACCTTAATTTTGCCAAGAAGGTTTGTGTAGATAATTAAAGAAACATGAGTCCGGGCCCCTCTGGTGAGGACGCTGACTTTGGTCGGCTAACCTCACGATGTCGGATCAGCTATCTCGCGCCCTTGTGCGCTGGGATCGGCCGACATTGGGGCATGAAGCGTCTAATAACCCCGAGAAGGCTGGTCTGAGTTCCCCTGGCGCGCACACAACGCATCACGGAGGAGGAGCGTTATGACAAATCGGTACGTCCTTCCGAGCACTACGACTGCCAAGCTAACCGCCGACTATCTCGATTATCGTGACGAAGAAGTTATGCAGGGATTGGTTACTGCGGGCGCGCTAGTGGCACTCGCCGATGGCGAGTTAAAAGCGGTCGAGCGCGATGAATTAGTGAATTTTATCGATCGACAGGGGTTCGCCCCAACGATCTCCAAAGCCGACATTGCCGAAACCTTCGATAGCCGAGTGCGAGAGCTCGAAGGTCGATATTGCGCGAACGTGATTGTGGAAACCTTTCGTCCTTTGACTGGCCAATCGTTGGCTTCCGTTGTGGTTCGAACTGCGGAAAGGGTCGCGGCCGCCGATCGAAAAATGCACCCCAGCGAATTGCAGGCCCTTAATCTGATACGTCGCATCCTGACATGTTTGCCGGCCAGCAAGCCAGGAACCAGCACGACAATGATTACTCCGCTTCAAAATTCGACGGGATGCGAGCGCTGTGGGACAGTATTTATCTCTCCAGCTTGGTTCGAACTCTACCAGCTCACAGGACACCGTCGCTATTTGGCACTGTCCGAATTGCAGGAATGAATTTGAAAAAGCTGAAAATCACGTTGAGAAAAGACTTTCGGCTGAACTTGTGCGAGCTTTTTTCCCGAACTTGTTAGTTGCTTGATCATTGCTTTTACCCACCGAATTCAAGTGACGAGGGCGCGCGCCCATCCCCGAACCTACCCCAGTTCGGACTGGCTCGCTCATTCCGCTGAATAATTGAGTATCGCGACAATTAGACGCTAAATGTCGCAAGGTAGTTTTAATCCCACGAAGGAGGAAGCAATGTCGGTAGCGAGAGTAACGGAGATTATTGCCAGTTCGAACAAGAGCTTCGAGGATGCCATTGAGAAGGGCATAAAGCGCGCGGTAAAGACACTCAAAAATGTCGAGGGCGCGTGGGTCAAAGAACAGAAGGTCATCGTGAAAAACGGCAAAATTTCTGAGTACCGCGTCGATCTCAAAGTCACTTTTATCTTGGTCGACTAATTTTCAGCCCTGGCCGACACAATCGTTGGCTTACTGCCGAATTTGACGATAGAACCGTGTGACGAGCAAACAATGCGCCGGCGAGCTGGTTGCGCCTTCCCCCATGCGTGAAAGGAATTTTTCGACTGTAAATTAATGCGGCTCCACAGTTGGATTGTGCTGCACAAGGTCAGAACAAGGTTACGACAGTGGTGAACGCGAGGTATTTTCGGTACGCTGGCTCAAGATTGAAGCCGTCCGGTGCCGCAAACCTCTGGCTGGATGATGACGCCGAATGACTAGCGAAGTTCCAACGTTCTCACTGCCATCAGGATTTCTCGGGATCGAGTGCAACGATCACACGGCGGAAATTTGCATTGCCGGCATTCCGTTCGATATCGGTACGACCAACCGCAGCGGCGCGCGTTTCGGTCCGCAAGCTGTACGGCAGGCAAGCCGAATGCTCAGGGATGGCGCCCACCCACGCACATTTGCGGATCCGCTCGCCTTATCACTTGCCGACATCGGCAATTTTCGGATCGCACTCGGCGACATTCTAGCCACGATGTCGCTGATCGAACATCAGGCGAGCGGGCTTGCACATCTGGTTGCGCTCGGCGGCGACCACGGCGTGACCCTCCCGTTGCTCAGGGCCCTCGCACGGCGAACCGGACCCCTGGGGCTGATCCATTTCGATGCCCATGTGGATACCTGGCCGGAGAATTTTAGCCAAGTATTCGCGCATGGTTCCGTTTTCTACCATGCCATCAACGAGCAGCTCGTCGACCCGCGGCGCATGATACAGATCGGCATTCGTTCGCCGGTTGACCGCGAAGTCTACGAGTGGACGCTGAACCAGGGAGTTACGGTGATTCCCGCCGACGAGGTTCACGAGGGCGGCCCGAAGGTGGTGGCGGAGCGCATTCGCCAAGTGGTCGGCGACGCGCCGGTTTATCTCAGCTTCGATATCGATGCGCTCGATCCGGCGTTCGCACCCGGAACCGGGACCCCTGAGATCGGAGGTTTGGCGTCCTGGCAGGCGCAGTCCATTCTGCGCCGGCTTAGCGGGTTGCATTTTGCCGGTATGGACGTCGTCGAGGTGTCGCCCGCCTATGATGTCGCGGAAATCACCGCGCTGGCCGCCGCGACCATGGTGTGGGAATACTTGGCGCTTCTTGCTGCCAGGGCTCAGGCGCCCGCCGAATAATCCCAATGCATTGACGCGGAAGCTCGTCATTCCCGCATCATGTGAGTGCATAAAGCCGATGGCTTCCGGCGGAGTTTTCGGACGAAATGGATATCCTTGGGTCAAGGCCGCGAACTTCGCCATCTGGAAATGCGACAACGCAAAAATTTGCGCGACTTCCATCGATCATAGGAGCCAGGCTGAAATGTTCCCAACTCCAACCAGGATATTCCTCACCCGCGGTGTGGGGACCCACCGGCATCAACTCACCGCGTTCGAGTTCGCTTTGCGCGACGCCGATATCGAGCAGCAAAACCTGGTAAATGTCTCTTCGATTTTCCCACCGCGCTGCGAGCTCATTTCACGGGATGACGGGGTCGCCACACTCAAGCCCGGTGAAGTGACGTTTTGCGTCATGGCACGGGCCGAGACCAACGAGCCCGGCCGATTGGTTCACGCCAGCATCGGTCTCGCCAGGCCTGCCGATCCGGCTGTGTATGGCTACATCTCAGAGCATCACGGCTTCGGGATGTCTGCGGAGCAGAGTGGCGACTATGCCGAGGATCTTGCCGCTACCATGCTGGCTTCGACACTCGGAATCGACTTTGATCCTGACGCCGCCTGGAACGAGCGCAAGCGAAACTATGAGCACAGCCAGTTAATCATCGACAGCATGTCGATCACGGCGGCGGCACAGGGCGATGCGGATGGTCTGTGGACCTGCGTGGTAGCGAGCGCGGTGCTTCGGTTTTAGCCGATTCGGGATAACTGAAATCACGCGCCCCTAACATCCATGAAACATTATAGTTTTGAGTCGGCGTGGCCTACCGATATCGTTCACTGACACGATGATGCGGGATATACGCAACTAATTCAACGTCTTCGCAATCCGCGACCATGCCGGTGATCGGCTCGCTGGGTCTCCATCCCAGCACTTTGTCCCACGCGGATTCCGTGGTTGTGATTTATCCGCCAGCGCCTCGGTAAGCATGTGAATTTCTGGCCGTTTGACGGCAGAGACATTCCGGCTGGGCGCCCTGCCATCGCCGAAGTCTAAGCGCCTCACCGCGACGGCAAAGGCTTCGCTGTGAAGCTCGACTTCATCCCGCGCTCTCCCGACGCCGAGTTGGTCATCCGCACAATCGAACCGACGCCGGCCACCGTTGGCGCCGCGTAGGCCACTGCACCAGGGGCGGCGCCATGCGAGCGTCGCCCCTCGCGTCCGTGTCGCACACCCGTTGAAGTCTGCAGTGAGTTTTCCACAAGGACTTGGCGGAGTTGACCCGGAGTTGTCCAAAGTGGACCGCCGCTGACAAAGTCGACCAGCGCCGTTTCCGATTTTTCGCTGAATTATCAGTAACTTATTGGTGGGCGCACAAGGACTCGAACCTTGGACCCGCTGATTAAGAGGCTGCGGGCTTGTGGTCCCACTAACTCCGTCGGCTAATGCTCAAAGGAGCACGCCTTAACCCCGGTTCAACCGCCGCTTTCGGAGAGCAAGCAACATCGCTCTATCGCGGTCTAACATGGAGGTGGCGCCCATAGCGGCACTCGGCCAGCAATGTCCGTTCTGGCCCGATTGCGGCCGGTACGGATCGCGCCAACAGCAGTCGCATTTCACTGAGGTCGTTTTCGCCCGTGCCGTCGCGACTACCTACCCCTCCGCAATCCGGTACCCGATCCCCAGTTCGGTCAGAATGATCTGAGGGTCGTCCGGCTTCACTTCGATCTTTTGGCGAAGCTGACCCACGTAGACGCGCAGATATTGCGTATCCTCCGTGTGCGCGGGGCCCCACACCGCGGAGAGGATCAGCTTGTGCGTCACGACCCGGCCAGCGTGACGGGCGAGGAACGACAGCAACTCGAACTCCTTGGGCGTGAGCTTTAGCTCTTTGCCGGCGCGAAGGACACGGCGGCGCACCGAGTTCGACCTCAAGGTCGCCGACGTGGAGCACCGGCACCTCCGCCTGGCGCTGCATCCGATGGCGCAAGGCGGTTCGCATGCGCGCCATCAGTTCGCCGGCGGCGAAGGGCTTGTTCACATAATCGTCGGCACCAAGGTCGAGCGATTCGATCTTCTCGACCTCGCGCTCGCGCGCAGAAAGGACGATGATCGGCACATCCGACCATTCCCGCGTGCGGCGGATCACGTCCTTGCCATCGCCGTCCGGTAGGCCCAAATCGAGCAGGACAAGATCGGGTGCCTCGGCGGCGATACGCTTGATCGCCTCCGCGACCGTTGCTGCGCTGGTCATGTCGTAATCATTCGCTTCGAGGACCGGTCTGAGGAAACGCAGGATGCTCGTTTCGTCATCGACCAGCAGAACGCGATGCCTCGACGTCATGACGGTGCAACCTCGCGCGGAAAGGTCAAGATGAAGCGGCTGCCGTGCCCGCTCTCAACCGGACTCTGGACCTCGATCGCGCCACCATGCGCGTCCATTATGCCTTTCGCAATCGCCAGCCCGAGGCCGGTGCTCTGACCGCCATCCGCCTTGAAGCCGGAGATCGGCGCTTTGGCGAATTTGTCGAAGACGTGAGGTAAGGCGTCGGGTGTAATGCCCGGGCCGTTGTCGGTCACGCGCAGCGCCAGCGACGGCTCCGCAATGACGGCGTCCACCTCGACTTCGGTCTCTTTGGGCGTATGGACCAGAGCGTTGCCGATGACGTTGCCGATGGCCTGTTCCACCAGCGTGGCGTCGGCGCGGACAAGCGGCATCTCTGCCGGCAGACGGACGGCGATGGATTGGGCCGCGCCACGCCGCCGCGCCGCGCTGGCGACGCGCTCGACGATCTCGCGCAGATCGACCCAGTCGCGGTGCAGTTCCAGGGCGCCGGCATCGATCCGCGTAACCGCCAGCAGGTTGCGCACCATTTCATCGAGGCCCTCGGCCTCGGTCTTGATCTGGCCCAGCAAATCCTTTTGTGCGGCCAGCGGCAGCTTATTGCCGTAGTCAATCAAGCTGCTCGCCGACCCGAGGATCGACGACAGTGGGGTGCGGAAATCGTGCGAGATCGAAGCCAGCAGCGTGTTGCGAACGCGCTCGGTTTCGGTCGCGGTCCTTGCGGTCACCATCTCGCGTGAGAGCGATGCACGCTCCAGTGCGGCCGCGGTCTGCTCGCAGAGTGCATCGAGCAGCGCACGCCCTTCCGCGTCGAGCGGGGCAACGTCTTTTTCCTTGGCAACCCCGATCACACCCAAGGCCCGGCTGGCCGTGCGCAGCGGTACGAAATACCAGGGAATCGTGGGAAGCGTGCCGGTGTCCGCGCCGGCAGGTTCGCTATGGCTATAGGCCCAGCGCGCAGCCGTCAGGGCTGCCGCATCGAGCGTGTCTTCAGGCGGCCAGGCCGCGACGAGCGCGAGATCGTCATCGTGCGCCAGGAGGACCACAACGGCCTGCCCCAGACTGGCGTGGATTTCGCTCGCCGCTCCTTCGGCGACCGCATCGAGCGTTGCGAGGCCTGAGAGCCGGCGGGTGAACTCATAGAGCCTGCGCATGGCGCGCATCCGGCCCGCGGAGACATTCGCTTGCCGGCGCACGCGACCCGCCAATGCGGATGTGATCACCGCGACGACCAGGAAGATCACCAGCGCCAATAGCTCAAACGGTTCGGCAATGGTGAACGTGTAGAGCGGCTGTATGAAAAAGAAATTGTAGACGAGGAAAGAGAGGAACGAGGCGAAGATCGCCGGCCAAACCCCAAAGCTGACCGCGATCAGCAGCACGGCCATCAGAAAAATCATCGACAGGTTCGGAAACGGCGTCAACGCGATCAGGCCCTCGCTTATCGCAAGGGCTGCGGCAACGGCAGCCGTCGCGTAGGCGAAAGGTGGCAATTCAAAGGGCGGACGGTGGACTGACGGCTTTGCCGCGGCCGTTGCCTCCGGCTCCCGCGTCACCAAGTGGATCGCGATGTCCTGGGTTCGGCGGACGAGTTCATGCGGCAGAGATCGGCGCAAGAGTTCGTTGAGAAAGCCGCCACGAGAGCGGCCAATTACAATTTGCGTCACGTTCTCGAATTTGGCAAAGCGCAACAGTTCGGCCGGGAGATCGGCACCGGTCAGCGTCTGCGTTTCCGCGCCGAGCCTTTCGGCGAGCTGCATCACCTCGTCTAACCGCTGCCGTGCAGTTTCGTCGAGAATGGTACCAGGACGCTCGACCGTGACGGCCAACCATGGCGCGTCCATCAGGTCGGCCATGCGCTTGGCGGTGCGGATGACAGTCGGCGAGATCGGATCGGGACCGATGCAGGCGAGGATGCGCTCGCCGGCCGCCCACGGCCCCTCGATGGCCTGCGCCTGCATGCGCTCGATCAAGGCGGCGTCGACCCGCTCGGCGGCGCGGCGCAGCGCCAGTTCGCGCAGCGCAGTCAGGTTCTGCGGCTTAAAGAAATGCTCCACCGCACGCGCCGCGGTGTCCTGGACATAGACCTTACCCTCGGCAAGGCGCTTAAGCAGTTCGTCCGGCGGGAAATCCACCAGGACGATTTCGTCGGCTTTATCGAAGACCGAGTCGGGCACCGTTTCGCGGACGCGAACTCTGCTTATCTTCTGGACGACGTCGTTCAGACTTTCGAGATGCTGGATGTTAAGCGTGGTCCACACATCGATGCCGGCATTCAGCAACTCGTCGATGTCCTGCCACCGTTTGGGGTGGCGGCTTCCCGGCACGTTGGTGTGCGCGTATTCATCGACCAGCAACAGGTTCGGCTTGCGCGCCAGCGCCGCGTCCAGGTCGAACTCGCGCATGACCTGGTTCCGGTAGACAATCGGATGGCGCGGCAGCACTTCGAACCCTTCGACGAGTTCTTCCGTCTCGCGCCGGCCATGGGTTTCGATCAGGCCGGCGACGACGTCGCGACCGGCTTCCCGTTCGCTGCGCGCCGACGTCAGCATCGCATAGGTCTTGCCCACGCCGGGCGCAGCGCCGAGAAAAATCTTCAGCCGTCCCCGCCCTTCCTTCTTGGCCAGGGCTAGGAGTGCATCCGGGGAAGCTCTTTGCTGCGGGTCGCCAGCCATCCTGCCCTCTAGGGCCCTATTTTACGGCCGCTCCCGGTCAAGGGCGAGATTGAGCTCAAGGACGTTTACGCGCGGCTCGCCAAGGAAACCACCGGTCCGCCCCCCGATATGGCTCGCCACCAGCGCGCGCAATTGGCCCTCCGGCAGCCCCCGCGCCTTGGCCACGCGTGGGATCTGGAAGTAGGCGGCAGCGGGGGAGATATCTGGGTCAAGACCGCTGCCGGACGTCGTGACCAGGTCAACCGGCACGGGGGCGGACGGGTTTTCGACCCTCAACGCGTCGACATCCTTCTTGAGGCGCTCGGCCAGTACCTTGCTGGTCGGCCCGAGATTGGAGCCGCCGGAATTGGCGGCGTTATAGGGCGCCGAAATGGATTTGTTAGGGTCTTTGGGATCGGGACCGGTCGTCGCCGACGGCCGGCCGTGGAAGTATTTGGCGCTCGGTGAACTGCTGCCCAATGAGAGCAGAGCCGATCACCTTCCCGTCTCGTTCGATCAGGCTGCCCTGCGCCTGATACGGGAAGGCGCCGCCGGCGATGCCGGTAATGGCGAGCGGATAGATGAGCCCGGTGATGATCGTCAGCGCAACGACGAGGACCAGGGCGGGGCGGATTTCCTTGAGCATGACGTCCTCTCAAGCCAGATGCAGCGCCGTGACGGCAATGTCGATCGCCTTGATCCCGATGAAAGGCAGGACGATGCCGCCGAGGCCATAGATGAGCAGATTTCGCCGCAGCAGCGCGGCGGCGCCAATCGGCCGGTACTGCACGCCCTTCAGAGCGAGTGGGATCAGCGCGATGATGATCAGCGCGTTGAAGATGATCGCCGAAAGGATCGCGCTTTGCGGCGTCGCCAGATGCATAATGTTCAGCACCTGGAGCTGAGGATAGAAGGCGACGAAGATCGCCGGGATGATGGCGAAATATTTCGCCACGTCGTTGGCGATCGAGAAGGTGGTGAGCGCGCCGCGGGTCATCAGCAATTGCTTGCCGATCTCCACTACCTCGATGAGCTTGGTCGGATCGGAGTCGAGGTCGACCATGTTGCCGGCCTCGCGCGCGGCCTGCGTGCCACTCTGCATGGCGACGCCGACATCGGCCTGTGCCAGCGCGGGCGCGTCGTTGGTGCCGTCGCCGCACATGGCGATGAGCCGCCCCTGCGCCTGCTCGCCGCGGATGTAGCGCAGCTTGTCCTCGGGCGTCGCTTCGGCGATAAAATCGTCGACGCCGGCTTCTGAGGCGATCGATGCCGCTGTCACCGGGTTGTCGCCGGTAATCATCACCGTCTTGATGCCCATCCGCCGCAATTCGGCGAAACGGTCCTTCACGTCCGGCTTGACCACATCTTTCAAGTGGATGACGCCCAGAATCCGGCTTCCATCGACGAGGCCCAGCGGAGTGCCGCCCGCCCGTGCGATGCGGTCAACAGCAATGCGGAAGCCTGCCGGCTCCGGCACGTCGTGGCCGGCCTGCTTGCGGGCGAATTTCAGGATCGAGTCGACGGCGCCCTTGCGCAGCTTGCGGCCCGCGACGTCCACGCCGGACAGCCGCGTCGTGGCGGAGAACTCGACGTAGGTCGCGGCTGCCGGCTCAGCCTTGCGAAGAACGCGATACCGCTCTTGCATCAAGGTGACGATGGAGCGGCCTTCCGGTGTCTCGTCGGCTTCGCTCGCAAGCAAGGCGGCCTCTGCGACTTCGCGCTCGTTGATCCCCGGCACCGGGATGATCTCGGTCGCCATGCGGTTGCCGAAGGTGATGGTACCGGTCTTGTCGAGCAGCAGAGTGTCGACGTCCCCGGCCGCCTCGACCGCGCGGCCCGACATGGCCAGCACATTGAACCGGACCAGCCGGTCCATGCCGGCGATACCGATGGCCGACAGCAAAGCGCCGATGGTGGTCGGGATCAGGGTCACGAACAGCGCCACCAGCACCACAACGGATATCGCCCCGCCGGCATAGGCCGCGTAGCTGGGGATCGTGGCGGTCGCGAACACGAAGATGATGGTCAACCCGACCAGCAGGATATTGAGCGCAAGCTCGTTCGGCGTCTTCTGCCGCTCGGCCCCTTCGACGAGCTTGATCATGCGATCAAGGAAGGACGAGCCCGGCGACGAGGTGATACGGATCACGATGCGGTCGGAAATCACGGTGGTACCACCGGTCACCGCCGAGCGATCGCCGCCGGACTCGCGGATGACCGGCGCCGATTCGCCGGTGATGGCCGCCTCGTTGACCGAAGCGATGCCCTCGATCACCTCCCCGTCGCCAGGGATGACGTCGCCCGCCTCGCAGACCACGAGGTCACCCGGCCTGCAATTCCGTGGCCGCGACACCCTGGTAGACCTCATGGTTCCCCGGCATCAGCAGGCGCTTGGCCGGCGTCTCCGTGCGGGTCTTACGCAGGGTGTCGGCCTGCGCCTTGCCGCGGCCTTCCGCCACCGCCTCGGCAAAGTTGGCGAACAGCACGGTGAACCAAAGCCAGACGGTGATCTGCACCTCGAAACCGATGTACGCGCGGCCAACGGCGATGTCGCGGACGAGCAGCACGCTGGTCAGCAGCGTCACCATTTCCAGCACGAACATGACCGGGTTCTTGGCGAGCGTGCGCGGGTCGAGCTTGACGAACGCCTGGCCGATCGCGGGCCCGATGATCTTCGGGTCGAGCAAGGTCGAGACCGGCATCCGCTTGCGAATTTTGGAGGTATCCATGGCAAAGGCTCCGACTGTCCGCTCAGAAGAGAGTGCCGGCCTGCGCGGCGAGATGCTCGGCAATGGGGCCGAGCGCGAGCGCCGGGAAGAAGGTGAGGCCGCCGACGATGAGGATGACGCCGACGAGCAGGCCGACGAACAGCGGACCGGTGGTCGGGAAGGTGCCGCTCGACGCGGCTATCGTCTTTTTCTGCACCAGCGAGCCGGCAATTGCCATCGCGGGGATGATCATCAAAAAGCGGCCGATGAACATCGCGACGGCGCCGGTCAGATTGTAGAACAGCGTATTGCCCGAAAGTCCCGCGAACGCCGAACCGTTGTTGCCGGTCTGCGAGGAATAGGCATAGAGCACCTCGCTGAAGCCGTGCGGCCCGGCGTTGTTCATAGATGCGACCGCAGGCGGATAGACCACGGCGACGGCAGTAAAGCCGAGGATCATCAGGGGCAGGATCAGGATGGCGAGCATCGCCATCTTCACCTCGCGTGCCTCGATCTTCTTGCCCACGTATTCCGGCGTGCGGCCGACCATCAACCCGGCGACGAAGACGGTGAGGATGACGAACAGCAGCATGCCGTAGAGGCCCGCGCCGACGCCGCCGACGACAATCTCGCCGAGTTGGATGTTGATCATTGGGATCATGCCGCCCAGCGCCGTGAACGAGTTGTGCATGGCGTTGACCGCGCCGCAGGAGGCTGCTGTCGTGATCACCGCGAACAGCGCAGAAGCCACAATGCCGAAGCGGACTTCCTTACCCTCCATGTTGCCGCCAGCGACGCCGAGGGCGTGCAGCATGGTGGTCCCGTTCGCCTCGGCCCAGTAGCAGACGGCGACACCGGCGATAAACAGTACGCCCATGGCGGCAAGCAGCGCCCAGCCTTGGCGTTGATTGCCGACCATGCGGCCGAAGACGTTGGTCAGCGCAGCGCCGATCGCGAAGATCGACAGCATCTGCACGAAATTCGATAGCGCCGTCGGGTTCTCGAACGGATGAGAGGCATTGGCGTTGAAGAAACCGCCGCCGTTGGTGCCGAGCATCTTGATCGCGACCTGGGAGGCGACCGGGCCGACCGCGAGGGTCTGCTTGGCGCCTTCGAGCGTGGTCGCGTCGATATAGGGCCCCAGCGTCTGCGGCATGCCCTGCCAGACCAGGAACAGTGCGTAGGGCACGCAGATCGGCAGCAGGATGTAGAGCGTGCAGCGGGTCACATCGACCCAGAAATTGCCGACGGTGGACACCGAGGCGCGCGCGAAAGCGCGGATGAACACGACGGCAAGCACGATGCCGGTCGCCGCCGACAGGAAATTCTGGTGCGTGAGGCCGAGCATCTGCACGAGGTAAGAGAGCGTGCTCTCGCCGCCGTAGTTCTGCCAGTTGGTGTTGGTGATGAAGCTGATCGCCGTGTTGAACGACAGGTCCGGCGCGACGGCGGACTGCCCCGCCGGGTTGAACGGCAGCACATCCTGCAGACGCAGCAAGATATACAGAATGGCGAAGCCGCCGATATGAAACAGCAGCATGGCGACGGTGTAGCCGAGCCAGCCTTGCTCCCGATGCTCGTCGACGCCGCCTGCACGATAAAGCATCGCTTCCACCGGGCGCAGCGCGGGCGACAGGAAGGTGCGCTCGCCGTTGAACACACGCGTCATGTAGCCGCCAAGAATGGGCGTAAGCGCCACGATGATAGCGCAATAGACGATGATCTGAACCCAGCCGATAAGTGTCATGACGCACCTCTCAGAACCGTTCAGGGCGTAGAAGCGCGGCGGTGAGGTAAATCAACAGCCCTGCCGTCACCACGGCGGCAAGCGAATAATCGAGCGACATGGGACACCTCTAGAGGCGGTCGCAGGCATAGGCGTAGCCGATCGATATGGCAAACAGGCCTAAGCCAATAGCCAGGACAGCGAGGTCGAGCATCGCGGCTCTCCTTGGGACGTATGGCGTGCAAATAGGCCGAGAAAGATAAGGAAGCGATGTGGAATGTGATTGCGGTGTATCAAGACGGTATAAAGAAACAGCGCAGCAGCTAAAGGTCGGAAGCGGAAGTTGAGACGTTTCCGCTTCTGGCCCTGAGCGACGGACGGAATTTACATCGCGAACTGTCGCTTTCGGGGCATGGCGGACATCTGACAAGCCATCCTCATGGGTGCGCGTACCAGATCACGCCCTACCCTGCTGCTGCGATTATCGGCCGGTGGGCCTTTCTGCTGTCATCACCCTTTCGCGCAGAAAATTCCCGCCAATCACATGCGTCCTTTGAAATGCCTCTGTTCTGCCGATGCGCGCGGTACCGATCAAAGCCGTTCGCTTCCGCGCCTCCGGCTTGTGCAGCTCCACGCCCGTTGGGTGGCCTGACGGCCAGCTTGTGACGGTCCCGCTTTGTCGCCTCGGCCTTCGAACGGGCACCGAGGCCGCCGCTGGGGCGGGCTCAAGCTCCGAAAGGAAAGATCATGACGACCCAGACTGCCAGCACCCGACCGACCCACCGCGTGTACGCGGTGCTCAAGAAGAAAGGCCATGAGAAGGCCACCTGGCTCGAAATCGGCGCTGCCTGGCCCCACCGCGACGGCAAAGGTTTCGCCGTGAAACTCGACTTCATCCCGCGCTCGCCGGACGCCGAGCTGGTCATCCGCGCGATCGAACCGACGCCAGCTGCCGTCGGTGCCGCGTAGGCCGTTGCACCAAGGGTGGTGCCAAGTGAGGCGCCGCCCCTCGCGTCCCTGCCGCCCATGCATCGAAATCTGCAGTGAAGTTTTCCACAAGGACTTGGCGGAGTTGACCAAAAGTCGCCCAATGTGGGCCGGCGCTGACAAAGTCAACCAGCGTTGCTTCAAATTTCGTTGGTTTTTCAGCTATTTATTGGTGGGCGCACAAGGACTCGAACCTTGGACCCGCTGATTAAGAGTCAGCTGCTCTTGCCCCGAAGCTTGTCCCAGGCGTTGGCCAATATCCGACCTGCCACGCGCGACTGGGTCATGATGTAGAATTTCTCAGTCGTGCCGAACGAGCGGTGTCCGAGCAGGTCCTTGCCGGCGCGGATATTTTTGGGATCATGAATTGACCAGAACGTTAGCGCGGCGTGCCTAAAACGATGCAGGCTGACGCCAAAGCCAAAGGCTTTGCGCGTGCGTCTTTGGACCGTGTCATAGATTGTGCCATCGTCCATTGGGCGCCCCTTGTTGGAGACCCAAAGGCCGTCGTGCGTGGCTGCTCGGGGTATTCGAGTGCGAAATTTCTCAAGATAGAGATCAATCCGCGCAGATAACGTCGTGGACAACAAGAATTCAATCGGTTCCGCCGTTTTTGTATCCTCGGCTGGAATGTCGAGTGCCCAGAGAGTTCCCGATCGTATCAGGTGTTTTCCGACCCGCAGCGCGGTCAGAGTACGCCGCCGCAAAGGGATCACCGCCAACAGAAGGATGATGAGACCGTCGCGATATAGAAACGCACATTCCTTGGAAACTAGCCCACTGGTGTTGGCTATCGCAATTGCCTCATCCATTAACTCAAGCCCAAGAATGTAAAGTCTTTCACTCGTGATCAGATGATGTTTTGCCGACCTTGGTTTTGCTTGCCGCGCGATCCGTTTGGTCGCGTTCAACAGCCATGTCCAGTCGACGCTGGGAAAGATCAATCGGAGAGCATGGCGCACCTGATGTAGCTCGATGGCAATGCTATAATCGGAACAACTGCTGCGTCGGTAATCGACATAAGCGGCAAGTACCGTCGGGTTGACATGTTGCTGCGGCATTTTGGCATTGAGCTCTCGTCCTTCGAGATCGAGATACCGCAGAAAACGGCCGCAGGCTGATTTCAGGGCCGCGCGGGTCGCCGGTTGCAAGTGAGCGCCCGGGCCACCATCATCAAAAAAATCTCCTTTGACGAAGGCGGCATCCCAGCGGCGGCGAATTTCTTGCGGCCACTCGATGAACGGCAATTCTTTACGCAGACGAATCGGCTGCATCTCAACGCTCCGTTTCGGATTGCGTGGTCTTGTTCTTCCGGCGCCGGTGGAATGCAGGGCTCCGAGCAATCGCTTCCTCAATCAGCCTTTGGTGGTGCAGGCCCGCGCGCCGGCTGTTCTGTCCGGCGTAAAAGCCGATTGTGGTTTTGATGTTCTTGTGCCCGAGCAACTGGCGGACGATCTCATGCGCGCCGGGTTGATCTTTGAGGATAGTCTCGGCGACTACATGGCGGAACTGATGGGGACTCAACTCGATCCCTGCCCGCTTGCGCAGATAGGTTCTGATCAGATGCGCAACCATTCCTTGGCTCTTGGGCTTGCCGTCCGCCCGCACGAACAGCCGCTCCGGCCGGTGCCCGATGACCTTGGGAGCAATGCGCTCGCGATATTCGATCAGCTTCTTTGCGATGTGCTGCGGAATGTCGAATGCCAGTTCCGTCTCGCCGTTTTTCACCTCGTCGGCTGGGATTTCCAGGCTTGAGATCCCACGGGCTCCATCGCGCAAAAAGATGTGAGTATCGAAATTGAGTTCGTGCAGATTCTCCAACCGCACGGGAATGTACGTGAGCATAGCGATCGCGAGCGCCGCCTGCGCCTTGGCCAGCGTCCGGAAATTGGGCGCCTCATCGCGCCTCACCTCCGCCCATAGCCGATCCGGGAGATCGTGCAACCGCGCGACAGCGGCCGGATCGTCGAACTGGCGCACCGCTCGTTTGTTTTTGAAGGTCAGCCCCTTTTTCGGCGTGGGCATTTTGGCCGTGAGCTTGTTGAGCGCCGCCAACGCCGTGTCGTCGAGCTTGACCCATTCCCGGGCGATCTGCACCAGCACTTCGGCGAGATCCCGGTTGAAGTTGTTCGGCTTTTTGTCGACCGCCTTCAGGCGCTGATTCAGAATCCTGCGAAAGTTATCGGTGGCGACCAGATCGGCGAGGCCCTTGATCGATTCCGGGGCGATGCCACTCGCAACAAGGGCGGTGACTGCGGCCTGGATCTGGTTGCGCCTCAGCTTAAGCGTACGCGGAGCAAGACGACGAGGCCGGGCATCTTCGGCGAAGAGATCGACGACCTCGCACCAGCGCAGATACTCCTCCACGTCGGCGCGGAACTCCTCCGTCAAGGACTCCCAGGCGATCCGCTTGGGCGGTCCGCGGAAGGAGGGCTTGGTCACCGTCGCGAGCCCGGCATTCGGCAGGATGTTGACGACCTCGTTCCAGATCGTCGCGACGTTGCGGTGGAGCACGTTCGGATTGTGGTGCAGGGAGCCTCGGCGAACCTCGCCGATCAACCGCTCAATCGCGGCGTCATCGATCTCGGTGGGCGCGACGCCGGCGGCGCTGGCATAGCGCGCCAGGCGCGACAATCCGAGGCGGTGGCGCTTGGCGGTCAACTGCGCCATCAGCGCCGCCCAGGCCACCGACAAGTCCGCCTTGGCTGAGGAGGCCAATACCGGCCGTAGGTCGCTTTGCCGTACCGCGGCCAGGAAATCGGAGCGTACATTGGCGAGGGTCTTGGCGGTCATCCCGACAGCGACGGGGTTGATAGCGGCCAGGCGAGCGGCGATCCTTTCCAACTCTAGCGGCAGGTGGGCCGGCTCACTGCCAAGCAACGCCGCGACGCGGGCGACAGCCGAGCGCAGGTCCCGCCGCCGCGTGGATGACAGAGATTTTGCCGCCAGCAACGCCCGTTCGACGTCGGCGAACGTGGGACTGGCGGTCGGTTTCGGGGACTGGGACATGGGATTTTCTCCGTTCGGGAGCCTTTCGGGCGGTCAGGTGCGGTCTCGGGAGGACCGGGGGTGACCAGGGGCGATATTCGGGAAGACTACAATATCACAGATGGGACATCTGATTGATGGTAGTATTCCCGATATTTCATAATATATTGATATTATGGTACTTTTATTGACTGAAGATGACATGGAGCTAGGCGCCGCGATGGCGCGCGATAAAGGCCGTCAGGTCGCTCTCGGCGATGCGGATGAGCCCCTCTAGATCGTGCGCAACGAGTTCCTCGCGACCGATCCAGCGACGCACTGTGCGTTCGCAGACGTTCAGGATCTCGGCGACGTCTTCGACGGTGCAGAATTTCTCGTCAGTCGGCTTGATTAGCGGCGTGCCCGCACGGCGGGCACTCGCGATGAAAGCACAGAGGTCGTGTTCGCTGATGCGGGTGACGCCGCCGAACTTATGCGCGCGAATCTTTTTACCGCCATCCCAGCGCCGGACAGTACGTTCGCAGACAGCGAGGAGGTCCGCCACTCCGCGTATTGTGAAGAATTTTTCAATCTTGTTTGTAGTCAGATTAGTTGGGACAAGCTGGGGATTTGTGTCAGGCTGCAGACCGGCGGCCTCGCAAATTGTTGTGGCTTGCGTCTGATTGGTCAGCCGCAGCCTACGGAAAGCGCTAGAGCGCCGTTGGAATTTGGACTCCATCTTTAAGGCCTCGCCTAGACATCGATTGCCTTCTGGCGAAATGGGCGCGACCCATATCGGCGCATATGCCCCGAAATAGAATCCAATTTGCTCGACAATTCTTCAGGAAGATCAAAGTCTTTTACTACGCATGCTCTTGTAGTTCGTAATTTGGCGTGCGGAGATCGTTGTCGCATCACCGAAAGCCGTTAACGCCGCGCGACAGTAGCTTTGAAAACTGCTCTCTACGCGCCCACCGCGCCCAATCTCGCCGGCGGTGGGGGGATGCAGAAAAAAATCGTAGGCAAGGCCGACATGCAACCCTAACGACCGCCAGATTGCCGCAATGCGTAAAATGAATGTCTGCGAAATCGAGCGTGGCGCGCCGACCCTGCGCGGGGGGCGGCAGTGATCCAGGAGGTCGACGAGTTGGTTCAGCCATTGCACGAGCGATATTAAGGGTTTGCTTTGTTGCAAAAGCACTTCGATCTCCAGGCGCGTTGTTGCCGGCATTGTCTCCCATTGGTCGATCATCGGAGAGCGCCGGCCGTCAGTGGGTTCAGGGTGAATTATTGAAAGGATATGATTGGCCCTCCGACGCGGCGCAAGCTGTGGAAGGGTCGACGTGATCGCAGTAATGATTTCGATAAAAACTTCGGTATCGAATGCTGCTTGAATAAGTATCGCGGTTACTTTCTTGTTCAATTGTCCCTTGGCTATCGGCGGCAATTGCGCGATGGCGTCCGCGAGTTCGCGAAGATTGCAGATCAGGCAATCAAGCACATCAAGAGACTGGGACTGTATTGTCTTCAGAGAACAATAGCGCAGATAGGCAAGCTGGAAATCGACAGCGGCCTCCAGGCTTTTCAAAATTGCACGGTCCGCTGCGAGAGTTGAAACCTGTCGCCTTTTGAGCAAGATTCTTCTCATCTCCATAATGCATTTCGTGAAGCTGGCGGCCGTTTCTGGAGTAGACCCGAAGTCGAAATCTGAGCCCCGTAATCGGATCCTTAGGACGTAGGACTTCATGGCCAATGAAACCCGAAACTGGCTGAGCAGTCGGTCGGCAGACTTATCTCGAAGCGCGGAATCGCTAGTATTCATAGTACCCGCAGTACGTTGATATCATTAAAATTCTTCCATACCGCATTCCCCCATTGTGGGTCATATGCGCTCCGGATCAGCAGTCCCCAGTTCCCGCCCAGCAGCGCCACACCAGTTGATGGCGCTGTTCCAGGCGGGTCTTCGCGATGAAGGCCGCCACACGATTTAAGCGTGGTCGCCAAAATGCGTCGGAACGCCGCTTCTACATCAACACACGTGGGCTGGCAGCCACGGCGCGAGCCGGGGCACACATACCGACCGACTCGAGTGCCCGATCCGCAACAGCCAGGACCGAGAGGCCGAGGCGATCAGTCGCCCGATAGCAGCAGTTTAAGTGCCAGCCCCAATACGACCATTGGCCCGAAAATTACGGACAATTTCCCCGAGTTTGTTGCTGTTTTGGATGGCGAATTGGATATGATCGAGGTCTATCTTGCCGCCGCATTGGAGGAAATCCTTGGACGCCCAGATGCCCCAGTAGGAAAAGGCCTTGGCGACAATTTGTCCTGCTGCGACACTGTCTGAAAGTACAGAACCGCATATGAACCCCGAAAATAGAACTGCATATGAACCCCGGAAATAAGACAGCAAACCTTCAGCCCGAAGCCTCACTATGCCGCGTCGCCCTCTACATGCGGGTCTCGACGGGCCGGCAGGCCGAGCACGATCTCTCGATCCCGGATCAGCGCGCTCAGCTGAAGGCCTGGTGCCGGGCCCACGGGTACAGGATTGCGGCGGAATTCATTGAAGCGGGCGCCTCTGCTAGTGATGACCGTCGCCCTGTCTTCCAACAGATGATCGAGCGCGCCTGCGATGGCGAACAGGCGTTCAACACCATCGTCGTGCATAGCTACAGCCGGTTTTTTCGGGAGGCCTTCGAGCAGGAGTTTTACCTCCGCAAACTCGCCAAACACGGCGTAAAGGTTGTTTCCATCACCCAGCCCGTGGGAGACGAAACCGAACCAGTCCACGCGATGATGCGAAAGGTGATTGCCCTCTTCGACGAATACCAGTCGAAGGAGAACGCCAAGCACGTCATCCGTTCGATGAAAGAGAACGCACGTCAGGGCTTCTGGAACGGCTCCACGGCTCCCATCGGCTACAAGCTCGTAGAGGCGGAGACACGCGGCACGAAGGTGAAGAAAAAGCTAAAGGTCGATTCCGTCGAAGCCGAGACCGTCCGGTTAGTTTTCAATCTCTATCTACAGGGGGATGGTCAAAGCGGCGCATTGGGCGTCAAGGAAATCGTTAAATGGCTAAACGCTCGCGGTTATCGCACCCGCAGAGGCAAGACCTTTAGTGTCGGCAGCATCCACAAGCTTTTGACAAACACCATTTACATTGGCCGCTGGAGATACAACCAAACTTCGTCCAAAACCCGAGACAAAAAGCCTGCTGCTGAAATCATCGAGATCTCTGTACCTGGCATTATCGAACCGCATGTCTTCGAACAGGTGCAGCGTCAATTGCATGCTCGCAGCCCCAAGGTGGCTCCCCCGCGCGTTACGACCGGTCCAATTCTACTGACCGGCTTGGCGGTATGCGCAGCCTGTGGCGGCGGCATGATGCTCCGCACCGGCACCTCGAAAAGCGGACGTATCTATCGCTATTACACCTGCGCTAATTGTACGACCAAGGGGAAAACAGTCTGCAAGGGGCGATCGATCCCAATGGACAAGCTCGACAGCTTGGTCACCGATCATTTGGTCGAACGACTCTTCAAGCCGGAACGCCTGGCCGAAATTTTGACATCACTTTCTTTGCGGCGCGCCGAAAAATCGGAAAGCCTCAACAGGCGCTTGATCGAATTACAACGGGAAGTGTCGGACGCCGAGGAAAAGCTCAAGCGCCTTTATCGGCTCGTGGAAGATGGGTTGACCGACCTTGATGAAGTTTTGAAGGATCGGCTCAATACCCTCAAGGCGGATCGCGACCGGGCAAAGGCGGCCCTGGAACGTGCCAAGGAGCATTCGACTTCTCAAATCCAGATTGATCCGGAGCTCATCGAACGGTTTGGTCGCATAATGCGGGAGAACTTCACCACCGGTTCGATAACCTTCCGGAAGGCCTATCTGCAGTCGCTCATCGACATCATCGAGGTCGACGACAGGCATATCCGGATCAAGGGCAACAAGGATGTGCTCGAAAAGGCCGTCCTGGCCAGTCGGGAGGCTGGGTGTTCGCAGATGAGTACTAGGTGGCGCGCCGGAAGGGATTCGAACCCCTGACCCCCAGATTCGAAGTCTGGTGCTCTATCCAGCTGAGCTACCGGCGCGCGAGCTTCCGTCGATATAGCCCGATGCCCGCGGAAGGGAAAGCAATTCTCCTATTCGGCGGCCATGCCCAGGCGGGCGACGCCGCGCGCCTTCACCACCACCTTGATGGCATTGTCGGTGTGGTCCGTAGCATACCGAATTGCGGTCGGCAGGTCTTCCAGCGCGAAGGTGTGGGTGTGGATGAGGCCGGCATCGAAACGCTTCTGCCGCATCAGCGCCTCGGCGCGGTGGGTGGAACTCCTGCCCTCGCCGCGGATGCCGTAGAGATAGATGTTGTTGCGCACGACATGGGCGATGTCGACCGCCACCTCATCGTGCAGGAAGGCGGCGAGGCAGACCTTGCCGCCACGGTTGACCATGTGCACCGCCATGTTCACCCCGTTGGGCGCCGCCGAGCACTCGACCGCATAATCGACGCCCATTCCGCCATTAGCCCGATGCACCGCCTCGACCGCGTCGGTCGTCTTTCCGTTAATAACGACATCGGCGCCGAGCTTGCGCGCGATGGCAAGGCGGTCGTCGGCGATATCCACGGCGATCACCGGCGAAGCGCCGAGCGCCTTGGCCACCGCCGCCGTCAGCAGGCCGATCGGTCCCAGTCCGATCACCGCCACGCTCTCGCCGGCGACCAGGCCGCCAAGCTCGGTCAGCGCATACATGGCGGTGCCGGCAGTGACGACCAGCGCGCCGATCTCGTCGGGCATGTCGTCGGCGATGCGCACCAGCGTGTTGATGTGGTTGACCTGGTATTCGCAGAAGCCGCCGTCAGTGGTGAAGCCGTTGGCGCGATGGCCCTTGTCGTGGCCGGGATAGTTCATGCCGTAGTTCAGGCAGGAGGTGTACATGCCCTGGCGGCAGCGCTTGCACTGGCCGCAGCCGGCATGGATCTCGCAGGCGACGCGCTGGCCGATGGCGAATTCGTCGACGCCGGGGCCGAGCGCGACCACCGTGCCCATATATTCGTGGCCGGGCGTCCAGTTCTTGTTGAACGGCAGCCCACCTTGGATCAGCGCCGGCGGCCCATGATAGATATTGTCGAGATCGGTGGCACAGATCGCCACCGCGTCGATGCGCACCAGCACTTCGGCCGCCTTCGGCTCCGGTACCGGCTTGGCGGTCAGGATCAGTTGGCCGGGATCGCCCAGCACCCAGGCCTTCATGCTGTCGGGAATGGGAAATCGCGGGTCGGTTGTCACGGCGGCGGGCGCGTCCATGCGATCCTCTTCGCGGCCGGTGCTTTGCCGTCCGGCCCGATCGCGTCTTGACGCAAGTCCCGCCGCCCCGCGTTGACTAAAATCAACCGGCACGAGCGCTATTTCGCCGCGATATCACACAAATAGTCGCGGTATTGATATGAAACCCGGCGAGCCAATTCTCTCCCGTCATTCCGGGACACCGCGAAGCGGTGGACCCGGAATCCATAACCCCAGTGCTGCGGAGTATGGATTCCGGGTTCGCGGCCTTACGGCCGCGCCCCGGAATGACGAACTGATTTTCCGAATACCGTGTGAACTCGTCATGCCCGCGCTTGGCGCCGGCATCCACGTCTTTAACCGTCAATCGATGCCAAGGCGTGGATGGCCGAGACAGGCCCGGCCATGACATGGAAAGCGCGCCACCGGCCGCGTTACGCCGCCAGCTTGGTCTCCTTGGCCTCGATCACGTCGAGCTTGAGGTTCTTCAGCAGCACGTAGAGCGTGTCGATCTCCTGCTGCTTCGGCTTCGGCATCGGCGAACGCATATAGGGATTGGGGATGAGGCCGCGCAGCCAGGTCGCCGTCTTGTAGCGGATGTGCAGCCGGCCCATGTCGGCGACATATTCATGCAGCTGCACCAGCCCGCCGTCCCAGATACGGCGCGCCTCGTCGATATCCTTGGCGTCCCAGGCGGCGAGGTGGTCGAGCATCGGTTCCAGCGCAAAATTCCAGAAGCCCGACAGCGTACCGTCGAAATAGCCGGTCGCCTTGTATTCGTGGAAGCGCGAGGCGAGCGCCCCCATCACCGCGACGTGGTGATTGAGCCCGCGCAGACCCTTGGCGATGAGGCGGAAGCCGTCATACATGTAGGTCATCTTCCAGCCGACGACGTTGGGCACCTCGCGGCAGATCGCCAGCGTCGCCTCCAACGGCAGGCCGGGATAGAACGGCGGCTTGGCGCCGCCCACCGGGTGGGTGACGATCGGCAGGTCGACGGCGCGGTCCTGCGCCACGATCTGGTCGAGCCAGATTTCCGGATAATTGTCGGCGTCCCAACACGAGGTGACGTCCTGCGCGCCGCCCGGCGGGGTGACGAAGATGCCGTCGACGCCGAGCGCCTTGCAGTCGCGCGCGGTCTCCACCATTTCGTCGGTGGTCATGGCCCAGGTGCCGGCGATGATCGGCACCTTGCCATAGGCCTCCTCCATGGCGATCTCCAGCACGCGGCGCTTTTCCTCGCGCGTGAGATAGAAGATCTCGCCCGCCTCCGGATTGATGCAGAGCCCGCCGCCCATCTGCACGAATTTCTTGTTGGCGAGAAAGTAGCGCAGGAACCGCCGATAGGCCTGCTCGTCGATTTTCATATTCTGGTCGTAGGGCAGCAGCGTCGCGATATAGAGATGATCGCCAACACCTTTCAGGGTGGTCTTCATGGAGGTCTCCTTTGCAATTCCCCGTGCCGGCTTTGCCGGGCGGCTTAAGGCTAATTCAGCGCCAGCGCATCGATGAGCACGAAGGCCACCACGCAAGGCTCGCCCGAACGATTGGCCCAGGCATGGTTGGTGCCGCGCTGCACCAGCATGTCGCCGGCGACCATCTTGGTCTCGCTTTCGTCCATCACCGCCCAGATTTCGCCCGACAGCACGATGGCGTAATCGATCGAGTTGGTCCGATGCATATGCGCGTGACGCACCGGGCCGCCGGTCGGCGCGGCCTTGGCGGTCGCGTCGAGCGCCATCGAACCGCCCGCGGCGGCGGCCTTCGCCGCCCAGTCCTTGTCGGGCGGAAATTGCACGACGCGGAACACGCTGCCGCCCGCGGGCGGCGCGACCTGGGTCGGCACCGAGCAGGGATCTTGCGCGGTTGCCGCGCTGTTGTCGGCCGGCGTCGCCGCGGTCTTCCAGAAATCGGTGACCGCGAAGTTCGGCTGATCCATCACCGGCATGATGTGCGGCGACGGCGCGTCCGACAGAATGACGGAGCGGCCTTGCGCATTGTGGCCGGTGACGATGCGGCGGTAGCGCTTGATCTCGGGACCGGGCGCGACCTTGGGGGCTTGCGGGACTTGGCTCATGCTTGATCTCTTCTATTGCGGAATGACCGGCAGCAGCAGATGCGACGGGTACCGGCCGTCGCGGTAGATCTTGTGCAGCGTGGTACGGCTGCTGACGATGTGGTAGGGGACATATTCGGCATTGGTGGCGCCGCCGATGCCGGTCGGCCTGTCGGCGGCGGCGATGTCGATGCAGATGCGGTGGCCGCGGCGGAACAGATTGGCCGTGGCCATGATCTCGATGGCGTATTCGCTGACCTCGCCGGGCGTCACCGGCTTTTGCGCCTCGCGCGTGAGCGGATGCCACGGCCGACCCGGCTTGGAGCGCTTGTCGTCGAGCGCGCGGTGCGAGGCCTTGAGCCAGCCGCGCGCCACTTCGCGCTCCGGCAGGTCGGTCGGCAATTCCCGCTCGCCCTCGCGCACCGTGCGCACCGACACGTCGGGCCCGACATCCTTGAGGCTGACGATCCAGTTGGTGTCGTCCTGGTCGATCGACGCGAACAGATTGAGCACCGAGGGACCGGCCACCAGGAGATCGTGCGGCAGCGGATCGCTCATGTAGCGCAGCGACTGCACCTTGTTGGTGAGCGTCGGCGGCATCTGCACGAAGGCATCGGGCGGCAGTTCGGCATCGGCGCTCGATGGCACCGCCTCCTCGACCTGCAGGCGCTCCCAGCTCCGCAGATAAAACTTGGTCCATTGCGTTTCCGGCAAGGGCCAGTCGCTCGCCGTGCGCCACTCATTGGCGCCCATCAGCCAGTAGCGTACCGGCGGCTCGTTCATGACGCCGGTGTCGATGCCCTTGAGCCAATGATCGTGCCAGCGCAGGATCTCGCCGTGGAACGAGTGGAACGGCCGCTCCAGATGCGCCGGGCCGAGGAAGGCGAGTTTCTTCGGCGATTTGAGGTTGGTGAAATAGTTCTGCGCGCCGTTGAGATGGGTCTTGTACGTGTAGGCGTACCAGCCGGCGCCGGTATAGACCGGAATATCGATGCCGGCGATCGCCTTTTCCGCCTCCTCGACCAGCGCCGGATCGTCGTAAGGCTCGATGAGCAGCCCGAAATAGGGCGGCATGTGCTGGCCCTTCTGCGTCAGCACATTATAGACGTGCGAATACATCTGATAATCGGGATTGTTCATCGCCTCCTGCCAGAGCGCCTCGCGCGCTCCCGGCAGCGCGCCGGGCTTGCCCTTGTTCTGATGCAGCGCGGCGAAATGCATGATCAGGTAGCGGAAGAAGTGCAGCACGCCGCCGGGATATTCCTCGCGGAAGCTGCCGAGGATGCCGAAGGCGCCGCGCGGATCGAACGGGAAGATCGCCTTGAGATGCGGCGGCTTCTGCTTGGCGGCGTGGAACTGTTCGGCGCCGAAGCCGGAAATGCCGACCATGCCGACATTGCCGTCGCACCAGGGCTGCTGCGCGATCCATTCGATCAGATCGTAGCTGTCCCATTGCCGGCTGCCGCCGCCGTCGGATTTGCCGATGCCGCGCGGCGAGCCGATGACATGGACATAGCCGCGCGAGACGAAGTATTTGGTGTCGCCGGCCTCCAACAGGCCGGCCCAGAGCGAGGACCAGGCCGGCTGCGGCGGCAACGAGGCCGCCACCTCCGGAGCCTGCAAGTCTTTGTTGTAGATGGAGAAGGCCAGCAGGACCGGGAATTTTTCATTCGAGTCCGGGCGGTAGATGTCGACTGAGAGATTGACGCCGTCGCGCATAGGCACGGCGACGTCCTTCTCGGCGATCATCCCCGCCTCGCTCGGCGGCCGGTCATAAGCAACCGGCAAGTTGTCGCTGGCGACCGGCAGGCCGGCACGGGTATCAGTCATACTGCACCTCCTCGAGTTCGCTTCGTTCACGGGAACACGATCTTGTTGGGATCGAGCTTGGTGCGATAGAGGTGCAGCTCCTGGCCGATCTTGAGATAGAAGTCGAGATCCGAGGGCTTCGCCGAATTGCTGAAGGTCGGGAAGCGCGGCGAGTTGTAGCCGATGAACTTCTTCTCGATCTTCTTGGCTTCGTCGGGATGCTGGCGAATGAAGGTCAGTGCCTCGTCGATCGAGGTACGGAAGTTCTTGATGGTGTCCTTGTGCGCGTTGGCCCAGTCGGCGCTGGCAATCCAACCGCTGACGAACACATCCGGATTGACCTCGGCGAAATATTCCGCGGCGATGGTGCCGATATGGGTGGCCACCACCTTGGTGCGGAACGGCTCGACGATCGCCAGATAATCGATGCTGCCGCTTTTGAGCACGTCGGGCAGTTGCGGCAGCGGCGCCTCGATCACCTTGACCTTGTCGAGCGGCACATGATTGTTGATCAGCCATTTGCGGAACATCACGTCGATGACGCTGTTGATGCCCGGCACGCCGACCTTATGGCCGATGAGGTCGGAGGGCTTGGTGTATTTGACGCCGTTGCGCACCAGCAGGCTGATGAACGGATGCGCCTTGGTGTGGCGGGCGGCGCCCGCGACCAGCACCAGATTGAGGCCGCCGTCGTCGGCCTGCAGCAGCGTCGGGATCGTGGTCATGCCGATCTGGATGCTGCCGGCGACGATCGCCGACGGAATATTGTTGACCACCGGAATCTTCATCATCTTGGCGTCGATGTTGTGCTTGGCGAAGATGCCCTGGTCGGCGGCGACGTAGGCGGCCAGGAAGTCGGTCGCCGGCGGATAGCCGATCGCGACCTTGACGGGTTCGGCGAAGGCCGAACCGGTCATGCCGGCGAGCAAGAGCGCGCCGAGCGTGCACAGACTGCGTCGATTGATCATGATGCTTCCTCCGTTTTTGCTTTACGTGCGCAAGTTTCTCCAGCGCAGGGTGCGCCGTTCCAAGAGCAGGATCAGGTGATTGGCGGTGTAGCCGAGCGCCGCCAGCAGGATCAGGCCGGCATAAAGGTCGGCGCTGCGGTAGCTGCGCTGGGCAAAGAAAATGTCCCAGCCGAGGCCCGGCAGCGACGACTGCATCTCGGTGACCACGGTGAGGATGAGCGCGATGGCCAGGCTCACGCGCAAGCCGGCGATGATATCGGGCAGCGCCGAGGGCAGTGCGATTTTCTGCAGGAACTGGCGGCGGCCGAAGCCGAGCACGTTGGACACGTCGGCGAGTTCGCGCTGCACCGTGGAAAAGCCGTGCACGCTGGCGAGCAGCACCGGCCAGATGGCGCCGAAGGCGATGACCGTCAGCGACATGGTGTTGGACAGGCCGAGGAAGAGGATGGCGACCGGGATCACCGCCGAAGCGGGCAGCGGACGGATGAATTCCAGCGTCGGATCGAGCAGGTCGCGGGCGAGCCGCGAGGAGCCGATGGCGCCGCCGAGCACGATGCCGGCGACCGAGGCCAGCAGCCAGCCGAACAGCATGCGAAAACTGGTGCCGGCGAGCGAAACCCAGATCGAACCGTCCTCGACGCGATATTGCAACACCGCGAAAGCGCGCACCGGCGACGGGAAGAAGATCGGCGAAATGAGCCGCAGGTCGGCGAGCACCTGCCAGAGCCCGATCAGGGCCAGGGCGAAGGCGAACGGCGCCAGCCGGTTGAGCGCGAAGCTTTTCATCGCGCCGACCCCCACAGCGTGACGGAGCCGCTGCCGACATTGCGCAGGATGAAATTGAGCACATAGCCGACCGCGCAGAGCCAGACGAGCTGCGCATACATCAGGCCGATCTTGAGCTCCTGCGAGGCGAGGACGAGCCTGTAGCCGAGCCCGCGCGGATTGAGCACGATCTCCACGGTCACCGCGACCACCAGCGAGATCGCCGCGGCGACGCGCAGACCGACATTGATGCGAGCGAAAGCCGCCGGCAGGATGATCGTGCGCATCCGCTTCCAGAACGGCAGTTGCAGCACGTCGGCGACGTCGAGCAGGCGCGGCTCGATGGCGCGCACCGCGGCAACGGTGACGATAAGGATCGGCCAGACGCAGGCATAGGCGACGATCGAGGCTTCCAGCGTCACGCCGAAGCCGAACATCATCAGCGCCAGCGGCATGAAGGCGATGGCCGGAATCGGCCGCAGCGCTTCGATGGTGGGACCGGTGATGCGCTCGGCAAGCGGCAGCAGGCCGAGCAGCGAGCCGCAAAGGATGCCGACCACCGCAGCAAAGGCGAGGCCGAGCAGCGCCGCCTCGAAAGTCTGTACGGTCGCCAGCAGCAGCGAGCCGTCGAACAGGCTATGGATGCCGGCGATCACGATATCCGAGGGGCGCGACAGCGACTCCAGCGTCAGCAGGCCGCTGCGGCTCGACATCTCCCAGATGCCGAGGAACAGCACCGGCACGATCGATCCGGTGAGGACACGGCGCATCAGCCCTGCCCTCCGCCGCTGGCGCCGACGCCGGCACCGTGCGCTGACTGATAGCGCGTCAGCAATTCGAACAGCCGATGCCGATGGGCGAGGAAGCGCGTGTTTTCCCGCGTGGTGAGCTGGTTGCGCGGCCGCGGCAGGTCGACATCGATCATCTCGACCAGGCGCGCCGGCGAACCGCCGAGCACGGCGACGCGGTCGCCGAGATAGATCGCCTCTTCGAGATCGTGGGTGATGAACACGACCGTAATCTGCTTCTCGGCCGCGAGCTGCAGGATCTCGTCCTGCAAGGTCTGCCGCGTCATGGCGTCGAGCGCGCCGAACGGCTCGTCCATCAACAGGATCTTCGGATCCTGCGCCAGGCAGCGCGCGATCTGCACGCGCTGCTGCATGCCGCCGGAAAGCTGGCCGGGGAACTTTTCCTCCGCGGCGCGCAGCCCCATCTTCGCCAGCAATTCGTCGATCACCGCGCCCTGCTCGCCCGCCGGCATGCCGCGCGCCTCCAGGCTGAGCGCCACATTGCCGCGCACCGTGCGCCAGGGCAGCAGCGCCTTCGAATAGTCCTGGAAGATGATGGCGCGGTCGCGCGCCGGTCCGGAGATCGCCTGGCCGTTGAACTCGACCTCGCCCTGGGTCGGACGAAACAAACCCGCCAGCACCCGCAGCAGCGTGGTCTTGCCGGAGCCAGAGGAGCCGACGATGCAGAGAAACTCGCCGTCGCGCACGTCGATCGTAATGCGGTCGAGCACCGACTGGCCGCCGGCGGACGGCGCGCCGAAGCTCACCGAGAGGTCGCGAATCGACAGCGCCGGGATGGCGCGCGCTTCCGGCCGCGTTGCTACGCCTTGCTTATGGATCGCCTGCAACCGGGCTCTCCCGAGGGCCCGCTCCCGCGCTACACGAGGAGCTTTCTTTTTTATCCGAACACGTTCATAGTTGAACATGTTCAGCTCGCTGTCAAGCGGCGCGGCGGGACGACGAAGGGTTGCGCCTCGGGAGAACGACGTCAATGACCGCCGTCAGTACGGCCCCTCGCCCGCTCGGACTGCGCGAGCGCAACAAGCTCGACAAGCTGCGGCGGATCAAGGACGCGGCGCGCCGACTTTTCATCGCCAAGGGTTTCGATGACGCCACCATGCGCGAGATCGCGCTGCGCGCCGGCGTCGGGCTCGGCACCCTCTTTCTTTACGCCGAGAACAAGCGCGACCTGTTGTTCCTCATCATCAACGAGGAGCTCGAGGCGGTGACGCAGAAAGCCGAAGGCGAAATCGACGCGGCGGCGGCGCTGATCGACAATCTGCTGGCGGTCGCGCGGCTGCATTACGAATTCTTCGGCCGGCAGCCGGCGTTGTCGCGGCTGGTGCTGCGCGAGATGGCGTTCTACGATTCCGGCGCGCAGGCCGGCTCCTTCCAGAAGACGCGCGAGCGCCTGATCGGCCTGTTCGGCACCATCGTCGACCTGGCGGCGCGGCGCAAAAGCATCGCCTCGCCGGAAACCCCGCAATTCATCGGCTGGACCATCTTCTGCATCTTCCAGGTCGAGCTGCGGCGCTGGCTCTCCAATGACGTCTCGGAGCTCGACACCGGCTTGCAGGCGCTGGAACGCGCGCTGACCTTGTTGGTCAACGGCATCAAGACGCCGCGGCGGAATTCGAATTCGCATCGGCAGGACTGACGCCATTTCCGTCATTGCGGGACGCGCATGAGGTGCGCGAACCCGGAACGACGGTCAGTGCTTTCGCATCTCGCTCGAGGTATTGACCACGGCGTGCAGGCGCGCGCATATTCGACCGCCTTGTTGATGTCGATCGCCTGCGCGTTACGGGCATAATCCTTGACCGCCAGCAAGGCCGGCGTCGGCGCCGCCAGCAATTGCGCGGTCAGCGCGGTGAATTCAGCATCAAGCGCGGCCGCCGAGGTGATGTCGCTGATGGCGCCGATCTGCAGCGCCTCGGCGGCGCTGAACGGCTTGGTGCTGTAGATGCGGTACATCAGCGCCTTCAACGGCACGCGATCGATCAAGGCCGACGCCACCATGGTCGGCATGATGGCATGGGCGAATTCCGGAATCTGGAAGGTGGCGTCCTCGGCGGCGAGCGTGATGTCGGCGACCGCGGCGAGCGCGAAACCGAAACCGAGCGCGCGTCCGCGCACCGCGGCAAGGACCGGCGCGCGGGCGCGGCGGATCAGGCCATAGACGCGGAAGACAATGTCATGGGCGCGTTGCAGCTCCAGCGCTTCCATCGGTTTGCGCGGCGTGCCCGGCGGCGGCGGCGCGCGGCCGACGCAGAAATCTTTGCCGGCGCCTTGCAGCGTGATCAGGCGCACGTCGGATTCGACGCCTTCCAGGAGATCGCCGAGGCGCACGATCATCGGGTCGGACAGCGCGTTGCCGCTCGCCGGCTGATTGAGCGTGATGGCGTAGACGTCGCCCTTGCGTTCGCCGCTCACCGCGTCGGTCATGACATCTCTCCCTGTTTGTTTTTGCCGTCCTGGATCGCCCGCCACACCCGCTCGCAGGTCGCCGGCATTTCCATATGGGTGATGCCGAATTCCGACAAGGCGTCGACCACGGCATTGATCACCACCGCCAGCGCCGGCGTGGTGCCGCCCTCGCCGCCGGCGCGCACGCCGAGCGGATTGGTCGGCGACGGCACCTCGCTGAGTTCGGTGTCGAAACTCGGCAATTTGTCGGCGCGCGGCATGGCGTAGTCCATGAAGGAGGCGGACAACAACTGCCCGGAGCCCTCATCATAGACGCAATGCTCCCATAGCGCCTGGCCGACACCCTGCACGATGCCGCCATGGGCCTGGCCTTCCAGGATCATCGGATTGATGGCGCGGCCGACATCGTCGACCGCGGCATAGCGCACGATCTCGATAGCGCCGGTGTCGGGATCGATCTCGACCTCGCAGACATGGCAGCCATAGGGAAAGCCGCCGACCTTGAACACCTCGTCATGCTCGGCGGAGAGCGGGCCCTGGAGATGCTCCGGCAGCGCCTCGTTTTCCAGCGCCGCCCGCGCCACCGCGAACAGGCCGATCTCGGCGCCGGTCTCGGCGAGGCGGAACGTGCCCTGCGCGAAACTCACCGGCTTGTTGCCGGCAGCGAGCAGGATGCTGGCGATCTCGCGGCCGCGCTCGATCACCTTGTCGGTCGCCCGCCCCATGACCACGCCGGCAAAACGCATGGAGCGGCCGGAATGCGAACCACCGCCGACCGGCACGATGTCGGTATCGCCCTGCACCAAGCGCACCTTGTCGAAAGGCACGCCCAGCCACTCGCTGACGCATTGGGTGAACGAGGTCTCATGCCCCTGCCCGCTCGACAGCGTACCGACGATGACCTCGACCACGCCCTCCGGACGCACGATCACCTCGGAGCGCTCGCGCGGATTGCCCATGGTGAGCTCGATGTAATTGGCGAGCCCGATGCCGCGCAGCTTGCCGCGCTTCTTGGCTTCCTTACGCCGCTTGGCGAAACCGTCCCATTCGCCGAGCTTGAGCGCCTGGTCCATGGCGCGTTCGTATTCGCCGTTGTCGTAGGTGACGCCGGTCGGATTGCGATAGGGCAGTTCATTGGGCCGGATCAGGTTCTTCCGCCGCAGCTTGACCGGATCGAAGCCGTGCAGATCGCAGGCCATGTCGATCAGCCGCTCGATGACGAACATGGCTTCCGGCCGGCCGGCGCTGCGATAGGGTATGGTCGGCGGCGTATTGCTGAGCACGGCGCGGGCGCGGAAATGCGCGGCGGGGATGCGGTAGAGCCCGCTCATGATGCCGACGCCCTTGCGCAGCGGGATGATCGAGGCGGCATAGGCGCCGATATTGCTCAAGTTGGAGCCGCGCAAGGCCAGGAATTTGCCCTGCGCGTCGAGGGCGAGCTCGGTCTCGCTGGTGAGATCGCGGCCCTGATAGTCGGAAAGAAAGGCTTCGGTGCGCTCGCAGGTCCATTTCACCGGGCGGCCGATCTTCTTCGCCGCCCAGACCACCAGCGGGTGTTCGGGAAACAATGAATTCTTGGTGCCGAAATTGCCGCCGATGTCCTTGGCGACGACATGCACGGCATCGAACGGCACGCCAAGGATTTCCGCGATCTCGCGCTTGATGCGCACCGAGCCGCCGCTGCCGGCATACAGCGTGTAGCGCTCGTTCGCCGCGTCATAGCTGCCGACCGCCGAGCGCGTTTCCATCGGCACGCCGGTGACGCGCTGGATCCAGGTGCTGAGCTTCACCACATGGGCGGCGCGGGCGAAGGCTTCCTCGGTCGCGGCCTTGTCGCCCAGTTCGGCATCGAGGCAGACATTGGACGGCGCATGGTCCCACAGGCGCGGCGCGTCCGGCGCGGCGGCGGCGGCCGTCGCGGTCACCGCCGGCAGTTCCTCGTAGTCGATGTCGATCAACTCGGCGGCGTCTTTCGCTTGCGCCAGCGTTTCCGCCACAACCAAAGCCACCGCCTGGCCGCTATAGCGCACGCGGTCCTTCGGCAGCAGCGGATAGGGGCTGTCGAAGATGGCGCTGCCGTCGCTGTTCTGCAGGATCGGATCGGGCAGCGAGCGCTGGAACTCCAGGCTGCCGAGAAAGAAGAAATCGGGCGGGATCGGCTTGAGCCCGTCGGCCTCGACCTCGATGCCGGTCAAGCACGCAGAGCGCGCCGGGTGCTTCGCGTGCGGCGGTTGCATCGATCGCAACGATGCGCGCATGCGCGTGCGGCGAACGCAGCACCGTGGCATAGGCCTGATCGGGCAGACTCAGATCGTCGCTGTAGCGGCCGGCGCCGCGCACAAGGCGCAGGTCCTCCTTGCGGCGGACCGGCTGGCCGATACCGTTTGCCTGCGGCGCCTGCGTCATTTGTAAAGGATCTTGGGCAGCCACAGCGCCAGCTCGGGGAACAGGAACATGATGACGATCAGCAGCAGCGGCGCGATCAGGAACGGGATGATGCCGCGGTAGATGCTGGTCAGCTTGATGTCGGGCGCCTGCGCCTGGATGATGAACAGGTTCATGCCCACCGGCGGATGGATAAGGCCGAGCTCGACGACGATGACGACGATGACGGCGAACCAGATCGGGTCGTAGCCGAACTTGGTGACGATGGGCAGGAACACCGGCACCGTGATCAGCACCATGCCGATGCCTTCGAGGAAGCAGCCCATGGCCACATAGGCGACGATGATCAGCGCCATCACCGCCACGCCGGGCAGATTATAGGCATTGGCGGCGACCGCCAGCATCGCCGGCAGTTGCGTCTGCACCATGAAATAGGAGAACAGCTTGGCGCCGATGATGATGATGAACAGCACGCAACTGACGATCACCGAGTTCGACACCGCGTCGAACAATTGATTCCAGGTGATACGGCGGCCGAGCACGCCGAGCATCACGGCACCGAAGGCGCCGATCGCCGCCGCCTCGGTCGGACTGAAGATGCCGGCATAGATGCCACCGATGGTGACCACGAACAGCGCGATGAATTGCCAGGGACCGCGCAGCGCCGCCAGCCGCTGCTTCAGGCTCGCCGACGGTTCGGTCGGCGCGTAGCGCGGCACCAGACGCGCGATGATCAGGGCCACCGCGATATAGAGCGCGGTAAGCAAGAGCCCGGGAAACAGTGCGGCGGCAAACAGCTTGGGCACCGATTGCTCGGCGATGGCCGCATAGATGACCAGGATGATCGAGGGCGGGATGAGAATGCCGAGGCTGCCGCCGGCGGCAAGCGAGCCGGTCGCCAGCCCGCCGTCATAGCCGGCCTTGCGCATCTCCGGCAGCGCGATGCGGGTCATGGTGGCGGCGGTGGCCACCGAGGAGCCGCAGACGGCGCCGAAACAGGCCGAAGCGGCCAGCGTTGCCACCGACAACCCGCCGCGCAGGCCCGACAGCAGCACGCGCGAGGCGACGAACAGATCCGACGACAGCCGCGTCTGCGAGGCCACCTCACCCATGAAGACGAACAGCGGAATGACCGACAGCTCGTAGGTCGAGGCCGAATCGAACGGCGTCAGTCCGGCGACGGCGAAGCTGGTGGTCCAGCCGGCGATGGCGGCATTGCCGACGAAGCCTACAATGGTCAACGCCGCCCACACCGGCACGCGCAGGAACAGCAGCACGAACAGCGCGCCAGCCCCCAGTCCGCCGATGGCGGCAGCGCTCATAGCGGCTGCGCTCCCTCGCCGGCGCCGGGACCGGCGATGAGGGCGCCGATGGCGCCGAGGATGGTGCCGATCATGCCGGTACCGGCGAGAATCCAGAGGATGAACACCGGCAGGCCGAGCTCGATCTTGTAATCGCCGTAGAGATAGGACTGCCAGGCCGGCGCGAACATCGCCCAGGCGAGCAGCAGCAGGCAGCCGAGCGAGGCGATGTCCGCCAGCCGCATCAAGATGTCGCGCAGCCGCAGTCCCAGCGGCGAGTTGATCAAATTGATGACGATGTTCTGCCGGCGGAAGAACACGGCGGCGAGGCCGTGGAACACGAACACGATCAGGCAGGCTTCGACGATGTCATAGGAGCCGTGGATCGGCCGGTTAAAGGCATAGCGCATGAACACGTCGATCACCGTGACCAGGGTCATCACGGCGAGCGCAAGTCCGGCCAACACCAGTTGGGCGCGCTGAAGACGGTCCAGTAGGGCCTGCATCCCGCTCCTTCACCTTCGCGTTCACATCCACATTCACAATTCAGGGGCGCGGCAGCATTTTTGCCGCCGCGCCCGCACGGCGCCAACTCAACACTAGAGGCGCCGATCTCATTTTGTATAGGCGGCGTAGAACTCCATGGCCGGCAGGCCCTTGTTCGCGACCTTGGCAATATCCTGCTTGGCCAGCGGCGCCAGAGCCTGCTTGACCTTGGCGAATTCGGCCGCGCTCATATGGATGGGCTTGAGACCCTTGGCCTCCAGGCTGTTCTTGCCGGCGGTCTCGGCGGCGTCCCACATCTTGCCGAACCATTCGGCGCGCGCCGGGCCGGTGGTGTCGTCGATCAGCTTGCGCAGATCGGCGGGCAGCGATTTGTATTTCCCTTCGTTCATCACCACGGCGAAGGTTGCGGAGGCGACGCCCGGCTCCAGCGAATATTTCGCCACGGTGCCGAGATCGAAGCTGGCGGCGCCCTCATAGGGGAAGGTCGCGGCGTCGACGATGCCTTTGGCGAGCGCGTCCTGGGTCTCCGTCGGCGGCACCGGCAGGCCCACCGCGCCGAGCTTGTCGATGATCGCCTTCCAGTTGGCGCCAGCATAGCGCACCTTCATGCCCTTGAAGTCGTTGAGGCTGTTGATCGGCTGCTTGGAGATGAACATCAGCGGCGAGGTCACCGCCATCCAGAGGATGTGCAGGCCGGCATGTTCCTTGGCGAGATATTTCGGCGCCAGCTCGGTCAGGCGCTTGCCGGTGATGGCGCAGAGCGAGCCCGACGACGGCGCGGTATAGGGCAAGGTCGCCAGCTCGGTGAGCGGATAGCGGCCGGGCGTGAGCCCGTGCAAGCCGACCGCAATGTCGGCGATACCGGTGCGCGCCAGATCGAACTGACGGTTCGGCGGGCCGAGCTGCGCGGCCGGATAGATGGCGAGCTTCAAGCGGCCGTTCGATTTCTGCTCGAGCTCATGGCCCCAGGCGAGCAGAGCCTTCTGGAATGTGTGATTGGGCGGCAGGAAAGTTGAAACCTTGAGCGTCACCGTCTGCGCCATTGCCGTACCGGCAAGGCCGCCCAGCAACAGACCGCACGCCACGAATAACGGGACGCCGAGCAACTTGAACGCTCGTCCCACCCCACCGATCCGGCACATCATTTTTTCTCCAATTCAATGCAACGCAGGATTTGACGGAAGCCCGCCAATTAGCCGGATTTCTAGGTTTTGGGTGGCACTGCGTCAAATACAAAGCATGCGCTGGCATATAACTTTTGCGACTGTCAAAGGCCCGTTGCTCGGAACTCGTTGAATTGATGCGGACGAAACGCGATCCACCCGCATGGCGGTTCAGGCACGGCACATGCCCGCATGGGGCGGCCGCGATTGTCGCTGGCGCCGCCTTCAACCATACCGGCCAGGCCGCCGGCGGCGGGCCTTGACCGGCCTGCGAAAACAGCGGAGATCATTGTAACGCATTCAATGCAAAGAACCGCCGGCCTAAACGGCGGCGCCTTATGGAAACGTCACCAGGCGGGTTCGGCTCATGCATTCGCGTTTGTTGCGGCACTTCCTCGCGGTCGTCGACAATCGGGGCATGAGCGCCGCCGCCGCCGAATTGCATATCAGCCAGCCGGCGCTGACCAAGAGCATTCATCAGCTCGAGGAAATCCTCGGCGTCGAATTGTTCGAGCGACTGCCGACCGGCGTGGTCCCCACCCGCTTCGGCGAAATCCTGGCGCGGCGGGCGCGCCTGATGGACCTCGAATACCGCCACGCGGTGGCGGAGATCCAGGCCATCAAGGGCGGCACCGGCGGCATCGTCAATGTCGGCGCCGGCCCGGTCTGGGCGGTGCGCATCCTGCCGCCGATCATCGCCGCATTCCGCCGTCAGCAGCCCAAGGTGAAGATCAAATTGCGCACCGGCGTCATCGATACGCTGGTGCCGGCGCTGCTCGACGGCGAGCTCGACGTGATCTGTGCCTCGCTCGACTTTCCGGCGCATCCGGAATTCGTCAAGGAACAGCTCGTCGACCTGCAGCATGTGCTGATCGCGCGCGGCGAGCATCCGCTCGCCGGCCGCCGCGAGATCGCGGCCAAGCAATTGCTCGACTATCCCTGGATCGCGCTGATCAATGACTATGTCGGCTCCAGCCGGGTCAATTCGTTCTTCGCCGCCAACGGACAACAGCCGCCCGGCATCGGCGTCGAGGTCAATTCGGTCTCGTCGGCGCTCAATCTGCTGCGCGAGGACGATTTCATCTTCAACGTGCCGACCATGATGCTGCCCTATGCCGAGCTGTTCGGCGCGCGCAAGCTGGCGGTGCGCGGCACGCTGTGGGACGCGCCGGCCGGCATCGCCTACCGCGCCACCAAATCGCCGGCACCGTCGGTCAGCGCGTTCTGCGCCCTGGTGCGCGCGCAGTTTGCCGGCGCGCGGCAAAGCCAGCGCCGCATCGCGGATAATGTGCACGGATAGGGTATGATCCGACTGCATTGAGTTCGGATCATCTTCCGTTCGTCCCCGCTCACGCGGGAGCCCAGCGCGAAATATGCTGGATCCCCGCCGGCGCGGAATGAGCGGATACGCGACCGGGAACCTCCTCGTGAGCCGCCTTTCCAGAATCCGGGCGGGACTGCGCAGCCTTGCCCGCCGGCGCGCCCAGTTGGCGCTTGCGCTGCGGGTGACGACGGCCGCTCTCGCGGCGCTTGCGCTGGCGCAGTACCTGCATCTGCCGCTGCCGTTATGGGCGGTGTTGACCGCCGTGATCGTGACGCAGATGAGCGTCGGGCGCTCGCTCAAGGCAACGCTCGACTACCTCGTCGGCACGCTCAGCGGCGCGATTTATGGCGGCGCCATCGGCGTGCTGGTACCGCATGACAGCGAACTGGCGCTACTCGGCGTCCTTGCCCTCGCCTTGGCGCCGCTCGCTCTCATCGCGACGATGAAGCCCAGCCTGTCGGTGGCGCCGATCACCGCCATCATCGTGCTGCTGGTGCCGACGATCACGCATGCGAGCCCCTATGTCTCGGCGCTCGATCGCATTTATGAAGTGGCGGTCGGCGGCGTCACCGGTTTTGTCGTGTCGCTGCTGGTGTTTCCGTCGAATGCCCATCGCCAGGTCGCGCGTGCCGCCGCGCGTACGCTGCATCAGATGGCGCGGGCGCTGGAAGAGCTGCTCGCGGGTCGCCAGCAGGGCCTCGACATGAATGCGCTGCACCGCATTCAGGACGGTATCGGCAAGGCGCTGACGCAATTGAATGTGGTCGGCGCCGAGGCCGAGCATGAGCGCGCCGCGCGTCTCGCCGCCGGGCCGGAGACCGGGCCGCTGCTGCGCACGCTGCTGCGGTTGCGCCACGACCTGGTGATGATCGGACGGGCGGCCGTCACGCCGCTGCCGGAAGACTTGGCGGCGCGCCTGGCGCCGCGGCTGGCGCAGGCCGGCGCGGCCTTCGCCGATTACCTGCGCGCGAGCGGCACCGCGCTCTTGGCGCGCCGCGGTCCGCAGCCGCTCGACGCCGTGGAATTGGCGCTCGACGACTATGCCGCCGAGATCGCCGCGCTGCGCCGCGAGGGCCTTACGCGCAGCCTTCCCGGCGAAGCGGCGGAACGCTTCTTTGCGCTCGGCTTCGCGTTCGAGCAGATGCACCACAACTTCATCGATCTCGAACGCTGCGTCGCCGAATGGTCGGGTTCGCCCCCGGCGAGCGGGCACGCCGACGATCAACAGGCCTAGAACCGTCGGTGCTAATGCGAGCCGGCGAGCCCGGTCTGCGTCACCACCTTGCCCCAGCGCACGATTTCCGCGTTCATAAAGCTTTGCAGCTCGTCGACGGAAGGATTGTCCGCCGGAATGAAGCCGGTCCTGAGGATGCGGTCCTTGACCTCCTTCAAGTCGAGAACGGCTTTGATCTCATTGTGCAGCCTCTCGACGATCGGGCGCGGCGTCTTGGCCGGCACGACCAGCATCTGCCAGGCGGCCGCGTCGTAGCCCGGCACGCCCGAAATCGGCGATCGGCGGAACCGTGGGGACTTCGGAGAACTTGGTCTTGGTCGAGATCCCGAGCGAGCGGACCCGGCCGCTTTCCATTTGTCCGCGGCCCGGCCCGACGTCGCAGAACATGAGCTGAATGTGGCCGGCGACGACGTCGGTGAGCGCGGGGAGCGAGCCCTTATACGGGACATGCACCATCTTGGTGCCGGTCATCGACATGAACAATTCCATGAACAGATGACCCGGACTGCCGATCCCGCTCGAACCGAACGACAATTTGCCGGGATTGGCCTTGGCGTACTGGATCAGCTCGGCCACCGACTTCACCGGCAGCGATGGATTGACCACCAGCACGAAGGGCACGCGCGCCACCTCGGCGACGGGGATGAAGTCGTTGCCGGGATTATAGGGCAGCCGCTTGTAGAGCGTGGCGTCGATCGCCAATGGCGAGCTGGTGCCCATTAACATCGTATAACCATCGGGTGTCGCCTTGGAGACGGCATTGGAGGCGATCACGCCGCCGGCGCCCGGCTTGTCTTCGACGATCACCGGCTGGCCCAATTTCGGCTCGAGCTTGGCGCTGATGATGCGGGCGAGCAGGTCGCCGCCGCCGCCCGGCGCAAAGGGAAGCACGATCGTTACCGGCCGGTTCGGAAATGGTGAGGCGGCGGGCGCCACGGAAACGGCAGCCACCATGACCAAAGCCACGCCCACGATGTGGGCTAACGCGCCGTGCAGAAACCTTTTCATCTTATCCCCCGCAGCAGTTCGCCGGCGGTCGAGCCGCCGGCAAATTAAATGACGTGCACCGACGGAGAAAGGAGACAACTAAGTATTGTTCCGCGTCCTGTCATTCGGGTCAGCATGATCGTCGTCGGTGGCGTTTGCGGCGTGGTATCGCCGATACCGGTCGGCATTTTTGTGGAAGCCCGATTATCGTGTGAGACTTTTTGTCATGGGAGATTTGCGCGGCCGGCGCACACTTACGCCCGCATGGTTACGGCCGCCCGTGCTAGGCTGATCGAGTTCATTACGTTCCCGTCGCCAGTCGTATCGGGCAATCCCATGATTGGAAAAATCAGTATCGAAGAACACTTCGCCACGCCGGAGACGGTCGACGCCTCCAAGGGACCCTTGCCCGCCGAAACCTGGAACGAGCTGCGTGCGCGTTGTCTCGACATCCAGGACCGCCGGCTCAAGCTCATGGACGCGCACGGCATCGAGATGATGATTCTGTCGCTCAACTCGCCGGCGGTGCAGGCGATCCCTGACGCTGCGCGGGCCGTCGATCTCGCGCGCCGGTGCAACGACTATCTCGCCGCCGAGATTGCCAAGCGGCCGGATCGCTTCGCCGGTTTCGCGGCGCTGCCGCTGCAGGATCCGGAAGCGGCGGCGAACGAGCTCACGCGTTGCGTTCGCGATCTCGGCTTCAAGGGCGCGCTGGTCAACGGCTATACGCAGGCAGGCGATCCCGACCTGCCGCTCTATTACGACCTGCCGCAATTCTGGCCGTTCTGGGAGACGGTCGAGCGGCTCGACGTGCCGTTCTACCTGCATCCGCGCCGCGCGCTGCCGCAGGATTCGCGCATCTACGAGGGCCATCGCTGGATGACCGGCGCCGCCTGGGGATTTGCGCACGAGACCGCGACGCACGCGCTGCGGCTGATGGCATCGGGACTGTTCGACAAATATCCGCGGCTGACCATCCTGCTCGGTCATCTCGGCGAAGGACTGCCGGCCGGCCTCTGGCGCATCGACAATTGCAATGCCTGGGCGATTGCCAAGCACCCCTACCCGGCCAAGAAGAAGATTGCCGATTATTTCCTGGCCAATTTCTACATCACCACCTCGGGCAACTACAGCACGCCGACGCTGCTCGGCGCCATGCTCGAGGTCGGCGCGGAGCGCATCATGTTCGCTGTCGACTGGCCGTTCGAGAACATCGACCATGCGGCGGTCTGGTTCGATGCCGCGCCGATCAGCGAGCCGGACCGGCGCAGAATCGGGCGCAGCAACGCGCTCGAGCTGTTCAAGCTTGGCTGAGGCGGCGCAAGCCGGCTAACGTCGCGGTCTCCGCACGCGCGCGGCGCGTGACCCGGGGGCTTAATCCGGGCTAGCTTCGCCACGCTTTCCTTCTTCACCGGGATTACGTCATGCAGGCTCTCATTATGGATCGAGGCGTCCACCTCAACCCCGACGCGGTGCGCCGGGAATGTCCGTCGATGACCTTCGCGGTGGCCCGCGATGTGGGCGAAGCGCTGGGCCAATGCGCCGACGCCGAAATATTGCTGGCGATGGCGCATGACGTGACCGACGAACTGATCGGCCGCATGCCGCGCCTGCGCTATCTGTGCGCGCTGTCGGCCGGCCTCGACCGGCTGGAAACATTGAAGGAACTGAAACCCGACGTGCGCGTGACCTCGGCGCGCGGCATCCACGGCCCGCAAATGTCGGAACTGGCGTTCCTCTCCATGATCGCGCTGTCGCGCAACTTCCCGCGTATGCAGCAAAACCAGCACAATCACGCCTGGGAGCGCTGGCCGCAGCGGCTGCTCTACGGCAAGACGGCGGTAATCGCCGGCATCGGGCCGATCGCGGAGGAGCTTGCCGCCCGTTGTGCCGCCTTCGGCATGCGCGTGCTCGGCGTCAGCGACGCCCGAGCCGAGGCGCCGCATTTCGAGAAGCTCTACACGCGCGCGCAACTGCCGTTAGCCGCGCGCGAGGCCGATTTCCTGATCGTGCTGGTGCCGCTGTCGGCGCAAACTCACCATCTGATCGACGACAGCGTGTTCAATGCGATGAAGCCGACCGGTATTCTCATCAATCTGGCACGCGGGCCTTTGATCGACGAGCAGGCCCTGATCCGCGCCTTGCGCGACGGTCGCCTCGGCGGCGCCGGGCTCGACGTGTTCGAGGCCGAGCCCTTGCCCAAGGACAGCCCGCTCTGGGACATGCCCAACGTCATCGTCACCCCGCGTATCGGCGGCATGAGCGACGTCTATGCCGACCAGGTGCTGCCGCTGGTCGTGCACAATCTGCACTGCTTCGCCGCGGGCCGCTATGCCGACATGAAGAACGTGGCGCGCGGCTGAGGCGGCCGGCAAACCGCGCCATCACTAAAATTCATGTCGGCGGCCGGACAAAATATTGGACGAAGCCCGTCCGGCTCCGCACAGTCCCGCCCACGAGCGGGGCGCGCACCGAGCAATTTTTTGTGCGCCGCGGCGATAAGGAGCCAATGATGACACAAGTGGTCGATCCGGAAAGCGGGCTTGCCTTCGTTGAGCTCAGCCACCCTTGGGGGATGTATACGCCGATTCACCCCGGCTACGAGGAGATCAAGCTCGAGCGGATTACCCATCACGCCAAGCAGGGCGTGATGACGCACAAGATCGTCACCATCTTCCATACCTCGACGCATGTGAACGCGCCGATCCACCTGCTGCCGGAGACCGCCGCGGTCGGCGAGCTGCCGCTGCAGACCTTCTTCGGCAGCGGCGTCGCGCTCAACATCCCCAAGGGGATGTGGGAACTGGTCGAGCCGGCCGATCTGGAAAAGGCGACGCCCAAGATCGAGGCCGGCGACATCGTGCTGATCAATACCGGCTGGCACCGCAAATATGCCGACAGCAAGGAATATTTCGGCCATGCGCCGGGGTTGAGCGAGGCCGCCGCGCAATGGCTCGCCGACAAAAAGGTCAAGCTGGTCGGCGTCGACACCGCCTGCGTCGATCATCCGCTGGCCACCTCGCTCGGACCGCATCGCAACGGCCCGCAGATCAAATATCTGCTGCCGGAATACAAGACGGCGACCGGGCGCGAGGCCATCGCCGATTTCCCCAAGTGGAACCCCGCGCATCGCGCGCTGCTCGCGGCCGGCATCCCGACCATCGAGAATGTCGGCGGCGATCTCGATGCCGTCAGCGGCAAGCGCCTCACCTTGCAGGGCTTCCCGTGGAAATGGCTCGAAGGCGACGCCTGCGTCATCCGCCTGGTCGCGATCTTCGATCCCTCGGGCGCCTACCGGCTGGAATCGGGCACCGCGGCCTGAGCAAGCGGCCCGCCGCATCGCCCGCGCATTCATTCAGGATCACATCATCATGGCACAATCGATCGCCGACCTGCAGTTCTACGATCTGAGCACCCGCTGGGGCCACGGCATGCCGCAATGGCCCTCGCGCGCCAATCTCAACGTCCGCGTGGTCGAATTCCACGCCAAGGACGGCGCTCTTGGTGCAGCAGTTCGAAGGCATCATGCATCGCGGCACGCATATGGATGCGCCGATCCATGTGCAGGAGAACCAGCCGACCATCACCGGCTATCCGCTCTGGCGCTTCTTCGGCACCGGCGTCGCGGTGTCGATCCCCAAGGGCAAATGGGGCGTGATCACGCCGAAGGATCTGGAAAACGCCGAGCCCAAGATCCGCAAGAACGACATCGTGATGATCAATACCGGCAGTCACCTGAACTACGGCGACAATCCGGATTATTTCGCCTATTCGCCCGGCCTCTACAAGGAGGCGGCGGAATGGCTGGTCGAACGCCAGGTCAAGCTGGTCGGCGTCGACGTGCAGGCGCTCGACCATCCGCTCGGCACCTTCCTCGGCCCGCACGGACCCGGCCCGGCGCAGCCGCATCTCTTGACCGAATATAAGGCGGAGACCGGTCGCGAGATCATCGACGACTTCCCCTATTGGGAGCCGGCGCACAAGATCATGATGACCAACGGCATTCCCGGCATCGAGAATATCGGCGGCGACATCGACAAGATCACCGGCAAACGCTGCACCTTCTTCGCCTTCCCTTGGCGCTGGCCGGACGGCGAGGGCTGCGCGCTGCGCGTGGTGGCGGTGCTCGACCCCAAGCAGAGCTTCCGTTTCGCGACCGGTCGCTGAGACCCAATTTATTGTGAGGTTGACATGATATCCGAACCGTTGCGCAATCCGCTTTCGCTGTTCGACGTCAAGGGCAAGGTGGCGCTGATCACCGGCGCCTCCGGCGCTTTCGGCCGCGGCTGCGCGCTGACGCTGGGTTCGCTCGGCGCCAAGCTGGTGCTGGTCTCGGGCAGCAAGGACGAGCTCGACGCGGTCGCCGCCGAATGCAAGGAGATCGGCGCCGATCATCGCACCTTTATCGCGCGTCCCGACAGCCTCGACGACGCGCAAGGCCATGCTGAAGGCCGCGCTCGATGCCTATGGCCGCGTCGACCAGCTGGTGGTCGCCTCCGGCATGAACAAGGCCGGCTTCATCCAGGACCTCGCCTATGAGGACTGGCAGAAGGTGATGGACGCCAATGTGCGCGGCCCCTGGTTCATGGCCAAGGCGGTCGGCAGCTATTGGATCGAGAACAAGGTGCGCGGCAAGATGCTGCTGATGTCGTCGGTGCGCGGACGCCACGGCAACTATTCCGGCTATACCGGCTATTGCACCTCGAAGGGCGCAACCGACTCGCTGACCCGCGTGCTCGCCACCGAATGGGCGAAATACGGCATCACCGTGAACGCCATCGCGCCGACCGTGTTCCGCTCCAAGCTGACCGCCTGGATGTATGGCGACGACGAGGTCGGCCAGGCCACCAAGGCGCGCTCGCTGTCGCGCATTCCGCTCGGCCGCCTCGGCGAGGTGGAAGACCTGATGGGCATGGCGATCTATCTGTTGGCGCCGGCCTCGGATTTCTGCACCGGGCAGATCATGTATGTCGACGGCGGCTATACCGCCGGCTAGCTTCCGATCGTGTATGGAGCCGGCCGCGGCGGGCACCGCTTGCTCCCTCTCCCCGTTGGGGAGAGGGTTGGGGTGAGGGGGATCGTGACTCTCGATAGGCTATAACCCCTCACCCGGCTCGCTTCGCTCGCCGACCTCTCCCTATGGGAGAGGTGAAGCGAGGTTGCGGCTTGGTCTGAAGTGAAGGAAATGCCGCATGGCGAAAGAAAAAATCGGCGTGATCGGCGCCGGCCTGATGGGCCACGGCATCGCCTATCGCTTCGCCAGTGCCGGCCATGCGGTCGGCATCTATGAGCCGGTCGCGGCCTTGCGTGACACGCTGCGCCAGCGACTCGGCGTGATTGTCGATCTGCTCGGCGACGATCCGGCCTGCATCGACAATATCAGCGTGCATGAGCAATTGGCGCCCGCGGTCAAGGATGCCGTGCTGGTGGTCGAAGCCGCGCCCGAGAAGCTGCCGCTCAAGCAGCAGCTCTTCGCCGATCTCGAAGCGATCGTTAAGCCCGACACCATTCTCGCCAGCAACTCGTCGGCGATCCCGTCGACCGAGATCGGGCGCAACCTGCAGCATCGCGAGCGCGTGATCGGCTCGCATTTCTGGAATCCGCCGCATCTGGTGCCGTTGGTCGAGATCGTTCAGACCGAGAAGACCAGCGATGCCGTGATCAAGCGCGCCATGGACATCATGCGCGGCGCCGGCCTGAAGCCGGTGCATGTGCGCAAGGATATCCCCGGCTTCATCGGCAACCGCTTGCAGCACGCCTTGAAGCGCGAGGCCATTGCGCTGGTCGCCGACGGCGTCTGCGACGCCGAGACGCTCGACGATGTGGTGAAGAACGGCTTCGGCTCGCGCCTGGGCGTGCTGGGCCCGCTCGAGCAATCCGATCTGGTCGGCCTCGACCTGACCCTCGACATCCACAATACGCTGATCCAGGCGCTCGATCGCAGCGCCGGGCCCAACCCGTTCCTGCGCGAGAAGGTGGCGCAGGGCAAGCTCGGCATGAAGACCGGCGAGGGCTTCCGCCGCTGGACCGCCGAGCAGGCCGACGCAGTGCGCCAGCGCCTGAGCCAGTACCTCGCCGATCAGGCGAAGGCGCGCAAGCAAAGTAACTGAGGCGCGGCGCCTGTTCCCTATACCGAATCCGGTTGATAGATTCTGGTCATTCCGGGGCCGACCGAAGGTCGGCGTCCGGAATCCAGGGCCACAATTCAAAGCTCTCGCATAGACGCCCTAGAGCGTGTTTGACTTAGATTGAAGCGCTGCAGCAAGCGCGGCGCGCTCCCTCTCCCCTGGGGGGAGAGGGTTGGGGTGAGGGGGCAAGTGATTTATCGATCATCACTTTCCCCCTCACCCGGCGCACTTCGTGCGCCGACCTCTCCCCCCAGGGGAGAGGTGGAGGCTGTGCCGAGTTGCGATTCAATCTGACACAGAAGCGCTCTAGAGTTTGATCCATTCAGATTGAAACAGTCCGCTCATTCCCGCGGAAGCGGGAATCCAGCGCTTTTGATTCTGGGTCCCCGCTTTCGCGGGGACGAGCGGATGAGGACGCGATTCAGTCACGTTGAATCCGACTTCACAATTCCGGGTTCGCCGCTTCGCGGCGCCCCGGAATGACGAAGTCTCATCCCCTCGCCACTGACCCCGCCTCCCTCATCGCGAGGCGATATAGGTTTCGGTCTCACGCAACAGGCTTACGACTTCCTCATCGTCAATATCGAGCGCCGCGAACTTCTTGGCGATGTTCCTGAGATAATCGATGCTCGGTCCGAAAAATCCCTTGCCGGTCGCGAAAAAGTGAATCTGTTCGGCGCGCGTCAGGTTCGGCGCGATCAATTCCGCATCGTAGTCCGCCACGAAAGTGAGTGCGCGCACGCTCATGTCTCCGACAACCGTCTTGACGAATGTCGGCGTGTAGGCCGGCCCAATCTTTTCGCGCAGCCAGAGGATTTCCGTTTCCGCCTCGACATGCTCGCGAAGAATCCGAAACGCCAGACCATCGCATCCACACCCTTTGTCGAGCGCCGCCATCAGACCGGGCGCGTCGACCGTCCCTCGTCCTCCATGGATGTCCTTGAGAATGAAGCGGCGCGCATAATCGGGCACCTGGGCGCGCCGGACTTCGGCAAAGCGAAAAGCCGGATCCCACATCAACGACCCGTAGGCGAAAATCCAAAGATCGTTATCCCGACATGCCGCAAGGGTCTCGGCCCGCATCGCTTCGCGTTCCTCGTCCGAGTACCACCATTTCGCCGACAGGCCCCACTCTTTCGACTTCGCCTCCAGTTTAGCAATGGAGAAAGTCCGATATTGAGATTGCAGGGGATCGGCGATCTCATCACGCAATTCCGGATGATGCGAGAACGGGTCAAGTCCGGCATCCATGGAACGGTTTCCTTGAATGGAAAGGACTCGACCATGCCTGATGGCAGCGCCGGCCGCAACGATCGCTCGGCGGCAGCTTGATCGCGCGCCGTAGGCACTCTTCATGCCCCTGGAGAGTTGATCGCGAAGCGAGCGCGCGCGCCCTTCCCTCTCCCGCTTGCGGGGAGAGGGTGGCGAGCCGCAAAGCGGCGAGCCGGGTGAGGGGCAGTTTCAGAAATGCTCAGACCAGCGGCGAAGCCCCCGCATATCTGGTCATTGCGGGGCCGACCGAAGGTCGGAGCCCGGAATGACGAGGTTACCCGCACGCGGGGAGAGGTGAAAAGGCGCTACGCGGTCACTTTCGCCGCCGCCGCCTGCTTCACCGGCAGCCCGAGAATCTTGCGCGCCTCATCGGGGCTCGCCGGCGCTGCATCGAGCGCGTCGAGGATCTTCACCGTCTTCTCGACCAGCGCGGCATTGCTCGGCGCCAGCACGCCGCGCTCGATATAGAGATTGTCCTCCAGCCCGACCCGCGCGTGGCCGCCGAGCAGCACCGACTGCGCCACCATGGGAAACTGCTGCGGGCCGATGCCGAAACCGGTCCACACGGCTTCCTTCGGCAGCATGGAACGCATGAACATCATCGACTCCGTGGTCGCCGGTGCGCCCCACGGCACGCCCAGGCAAATCTGGAAGAACACCGGCGGCTTGATCGCTCCGGTCTCCAGCAGATGCAACGTCAGCCGCATATGGCCGACGTCGAAAGCTTCCAATTCCGGCAGCACGCCGGCCGCGTTGATCGCGCGCGCCATGGTGCGGATATGGTCGGGGATGTTGAGAAAGGCGAACTCGCCGAAATTCATGGTGGCGATGTCGAGGCTGCAAATCTCCGGCTTCAGCGCCTCGATATGGGCGACGCGCGCCTCCGGCGTCATCACCGAACTGCCGGGCCCGCCGACCGCCGGATTTTCCTTCGACGGGATATAGCGCGCGCCGGCGCCGGTGGTGAGGTTGACGATGACGTCGCTGTTGCCGGCACGGATGCGCTCCAACGCCTCGCGATAGAGCTCGAGCCTGGTGCTCGGCTTGCCGGTCTGCGGATCGCGCACGTGCAGATGAACGATCGCCGCACCGGCCGCCGCCGCGTCCAGCGCCGAGCTTGCGATCTGCAGCCGGCGTGACCGGAACGGCGGGATTCTTGCCGGCGGTGTCGCCGCCGCCGGTGATGGCGCAGGTTACGATGACGGGACGTTTCATGAGGGCTCTCTCCGGCACTGAAACTGCGGTTCCTATAGCGCCTTTGCGCGCCCGGTCTCAAGCGCCGGACGGCGCCGCGTTGCTCATAGACGCTGGTTATGGCTTTGACGCGGGAAAGCATTGGACCCTGCGCCGCCGGAATGATCTCGTAGTCGCGATTGTCGGTAATGCGGCCTCGTCGATGGCGCATTCACCGCGGCGTATTCGATTTGACTTTTGTCCCGACTGGGACCGGAAGCGCCTGCAGGCGCACGCGAGGGGGGTCACTATGTTCATGTCCGCTGAAACCGTGCGACGTCGTCTTGTCATCGCCATGGCCGCAGGCGTCGCCGGCCTGCTGGCTTGCGCGCCGGGCACGCCGGCATCGGCGCAGCAGCCGATCCAGCTCAAGCTGGCGCATTTCCTGCCGACCGCCAACGGCATGCACAAGGATTTCATGCAGCCCTGGGCGCACGACCTGGAAACCTGCAGCAAGGGCAAGGTCAAGGTGACGATCTACCCGGGCGGTACCCAGCTCGGCAATATCGGCCGCCTCTATGACGAAGTGCGCACCGGCGTGGTCGACATCGCGCATGGGCTGTCGGGCATTCCGGCCGGCCAATTCGAACGCACCCGCTTGATGGAACTGCCGTTCATGGTGAAGAGCGCCGGCGCGGCGGCGCAGGCGCTATGGGATTTGGAGCCGGAATTGGCGCCCGATTTCTCCGGCGTGAAGCTGCTGGCGCTGCATTCGCCCAATGCCGGCCAGATCCACACGGTCAACAAGCGCGTGCGCACCATGGCGGACCTCAAGGGCCTGCGCATCCGCTTCCCCTCCGAGGCGATCAAACTGATGCTTGAGCATCTCGGCGCGGTGCCGGTCGGCCTGCCGCCCGGCGCGGTCTACGAGAACATGGAGAAGGGCGTGATCGACGGCGCCGCCTTCACCTGGGATACCATGGACTTCGTTCAAGCTGGTCGAGGTCACCAAATATCATCTCGACGCCCAGTTCTACGTGACCACCTTCTGGTTCGCGATGAACAAGAAGCGCTACGACAGCCTACCCAAGGACGTGCAGGCTTGCGTCGACAAGCTTTCCGGCAGGGCGCTGGCCGTCAAATTCGGCCCCTGGTGGAACGAATGGGATAAACGCGGCCTCGAGCTGGTGAAGGAGCATCATCAGCCGATCGACACGCTGAATGCGCAACAGCGCGCCGCCTGGCAGGCCGCCCTCACCCCCATGATCGACAAGTATATCGCCCGCCTGGAGGGCAAGGGCATCAAGAACGCGCGCGACATCTACAACAAGATGAAGGCGCGCGTGGCCGTCTACGAGAAATAGTCGCAACCGCTGGCGCAGGCGAACCAGAGTGCTGACCGCATGACTCGCCTGTCCCGCGTCGTCGCCGCGATCGCCTTCATCGCGTTGGTCGCCATGATCCTGGTGACGCTGGGCGATATCGCGCTGCGCATCATCTCGCGACTGCCGGGCAATGTCGGCCGCGGGTTTCCGGCCGCCGTGCCCGGCGTGGTCGATCTGGTCGAGCTCAGCCTGGTGACGGTGGCGCATCTGTCGATCGCCGTCACCTTCCTCGCCGGCTCGCACGTGGTCATCGACCTCGTCGCCAATCTGATGCCGGCACGTCTGCGCAGCCTGTCGCGCCGCATCGGCTGGACGCTCTGCCTCCTGTTCATGGCGACCTGTTTCGTGGAGGCGCTTCGCCAGGGCCGCATGCAGCTCACCGCCGGTCTCGTGTCCGCCACCATCAGCTTGCCGGTGTGGTGGTATTGGATTCCGGTGGTGCTCGGTACCGCGCTCTCGACCTTGGCCTGTGCGCTTCACTTGCTGAAATCCACGCCGGCCGACAGCGGGAAAGCCTGAGCCATGTCCGGCCCACTGATCGGTTTGCTCGGCTTTGTCGCCACCCTGGTGTTGATCGCGTTCGAGGTGCCGGTCGGCATCGCCATGGGGATCGCCGGCGTGGCCGGCTACGCGGTGCTCAACGGCATCGATGCCACCGGCTTCATCCTCGGCACCGCGGTGTTCGATTCGGTGTCGAACTACGGGCTATCGGTGATCCCGCTGTTTCTGATGATGGGCATCTTCGCGGCGCGCGGCGGGCTGTCGACCGACCTGTTCGCCTTCGTCAACGCCTTCGTCGGCCATTTCCGCGGCGGGCTTGCCATCGCCTCGATCGGCGCCTGTGCCTGCTTCGGCGCCATCTGCGGCTCCTCGCTGGCGACCGTCGCCACCATCACGCCGGTGGCGCTGCCGGAGATGCGCCGCTACGGCTATGACGACCGCCTGGCGGCGGGCGCCATCGCGGCCGGCGGCACGCTCGGCATTCTGATTCCACCGAGCATCATCCTGGTGGTCTATTCGCTGCTGACCGAGCAGTCGCTCGGTAAGCTGTTCGTCGCCGCCATCGTCCCGGGCATCCTGGGCACCACGCTCTACGCAGTGGGAGTGGCGCTGCAGACGCGCCTGTTCCCATCGCTCGGTCCGGCCGGCCCGCGTTCGAGCTGGCGCCAGCGCCTGCAGACGATCACGCGGGTATGGCCGGTGCTCGCCCTGTTCGCGCTGGTCATGGGCGGCATCTATCTCGGCTGGTTCTCGCCGACCGAAGCCGCCGCGGTCGGCGCCGCCGGCGCCGTGGTGATTGCCGTGGCGCGCAAGACACTCAACGCGCAGGTCTGGCGCGATGCCATCATGGAGACCATCGAGCTCAGCGGTACCTTGTTCCTGGTCATGATGGGCGCGGCCATCTTCAACTTCTTCATCGAAACCACGCAGCTACCGCAAATCCTCATTCAGGTGGCCAATCTGAGCGGCCTGCCCGCGATCGGCATCATCCTGGTGATCATCCTGTTCTACGTGTTGTTGGGCTGCTTCATGGACGCCTTGTCCATGATCCTGCTCACCGTGCCCTTCGTGTTCCCGTTGATCAAAAGCCTCGGCTTCGATCCGATCTGGTTCGGCATCATCATCGTCACCGTGGTCGAGATCGGCCTGATCACCCCACCGATCGGCATGAACCTGTTCGTCATCATGGGCGTCGCCAAGGACCTGAAAACCCGCAATGTGATACGGGGCGTCATTCCCTTCATCCTCTGCGACATTGTGCGGGTTGCGCTGTTGGTTTCGTTCCCGATTCTGGTGACGTGGCTGCCGTCAACCATGCGATGAAATGTTCACTGCCTCTGTTCGCCGTAGGAAAATAACCGAAATGCTTTATAATTCACCGAAAATGTGGGAGCGCGGCACGCCGGAACGAGCGGCCGCGCAAGAACAAAAAGCCAAGCAAGCTCGCGTAAATCGGCGCTCTCCAGAGGAAACACGGGACTGACCATGCGTAAATTCGTGAATGGCCTGGCCGCTGCCCTGACGGCGGCCGTCCTTGCCGTTGCCGCCGACCTGTTCCGTCTCTTGTTTGGCGTCTCCTCTACACCGAGCAGTACCTCGCCGGGTTGCTCGCTTTCGCGCTGCCGCTGGTGTTCCTGCACGTGCCGGCCTCGGGCCGGCGCGGCGCGCGTCAGGGCCCTGTTCCCTGGTACGACCTGGTCGCGGCTGCCGTCGGCTGCCTGTGCTCGATCTATTTGTTCGTTCAGTTCCCCGATCTGTCGCAGCAGGTGGCCGAACATCCGCTGCAAGGGGCTGATCGTCGCCGGCATCCTGGTGATCCTGTTTCTCGAAGGCCTGCGCCGCACCACCGGCATGGTGTTGACGATCGTCACCCTGTGCTTCCTGGGCCTGGCGCTTGGTCGGCGGCATGCTGCCGGGCGACCTCGCCGCCAAGTCGATCCCCTTCCCGCGCCTGACCTATTTCCAGGTCTGGGACTCCTCCGCCCTGCTCGGCCTGCCGCTCAAGATCATTTCCAGCGTGGTGGTGGTCTTTACCTTCTTTGGCGCCGCCCTGTTCAAGTCGGGCGGCTCCACCTTCTTTACCGACTTCGCCATGGCGCTGATGGGCCGCTATCGCGGCGGCCCGGCCAAGATCGCCATCCTTGGCTCCTCGCTGTTCGGCACCATTTCCGGCAGCACCGTGTCGAACGTGCTCACCGTCGGCGTGGTCACCATCCCGCTGATGAAGCGAGCCGGCTATCGGCCGCATCTTGCCGCCGCGATCGAGGCCTGCGCCTCCACCGGCGGCCAATTGATGCCGCCGGTCATGGGCATCGCCGCCTTCGTCATGGCCGAATTCCTGCAGGTGCCCTATGCCGACGTCGCCGTCGCGGCGGTGATCCCGGCGATTCTCTATTATCTGGCGCTGTTCATCCAGGTCGATCTCGAGGCGGCGCGCAGCAATATCGCGCCGATGGATCCGTCGCAACCTGCCGCGGCTGTCCAAGGTGCTCAAGTCCGGCTGGCAGTTCCCGATCCCGTTCGTGGTGCTCATCTACACGCTGTTCTGGATGGGCGACGAGGCGGAGATGGCCGGCCTCTTGGCGACCGCCACGGTGCTGGTGCTGGCGGTCGTCTTTCCGTTCGGCGGCAAGCGCATCAGCTTCGCCGACGTTTACGAGATGCTGCGCGAGACCGGGCTGACCATCCTCGGCCTGTTCATGATCGGCGCCTCCGCCGGCATCATCATCGGCACGCTCAGCTATTCCGGAGTTGGCTTCTCCTTCACGCTGTCGCTGCTGCATCTCGGCGGCGGCACGCTGATCGGCCTGCTGGTGTTGGCCGCCGTCGCCTCGATCATCCTCGGCATGGGCATGCCGACAGTCGGCGTCTACATCCTGCTGGCGACGCTGGTTGCGCCGGCGCTGGTCGAGATGAAGATCGCGCCGATGGCCGCGCACATGTTCATCCTCTATTTCGGCTGCCTGTCGATGATCACGCCGCCGGTGGCGATCGGCGCTTTCGCCGCCGCCAACCTCGCCGACGCCGATCCCATGCGCACCGGCTACGCCGCCATGGCGTTCGGCTGGACCGCCTTCCTGGTGCCGTTCCTGTTCGTGTATTCCGGCGCGCTGCTGATGCAGGGCCCGTGGCTCGAAATCGTCCTCGATTTCGTCACCGCGCTGGTCGGGGTGTGGTTCATCTCGGCGGCGATCATGGGTTATTCGGTGCGGCATTTGCGCATCGGCGATCGCGCCCTCTATTTCGTCGCCGGCTTCTTCCTGATGCTGCCGGCGGGCTCCTTCGACAGTGCGCGCTGGTTCAATATCGCCGGCGCCGTGATGGCGGTCGCGCTGATCGCCGTGGGATCGCATGCGCAGCCGTGCGCCGGCGACCGCCGCGGGAACGCTGCCGGCAAAAGAATAGCGCCGGCCGGCTCGTAGCCCGAGCCAGCCGGCGCCAAGGATGCGAGCCGTCAGTGCTTCGGCGCGATGCCGATCTCGGCGTAGTATTTCAACGCGCCGGGATGGAACGGCACGTTCTTCACGACGACCGACATGTGCTTCGGGTCGAACAGGGCGAACGGCTTGAACGCCGCCACCAGCGCCGCCTTGTTGTCGTGCAGCGCCTTGACCACTTCGTAGACAACCTTGTCCGACACGTTCTTGTTGGTGAACAGCGCCATGTCGAAGGCCACCACATTGGTCGGCTTGTCGATGCCTTCCAGGCCCGGCCGTGGCTTGACGTTCGATACGTAAGACCCCGGCAGCACCTCTTCCATGCGCTCGATCGCTTTCGGCGAATTGTCGATCGGCAGCACGCGCAAGCCGCCAACCGTGGCGGCCGCCTGCTTTACCGCGGCGGAGCCGAGCGCGAAGAACAGCGCGTCGGTCTTGCCGGCGATGAAGTCGTCGGCGCCACGCTTGACGTTCGGCGTCAGCACTTTTTGCACGTCGTTGTAGCTCAGGCCGGCATTGGCGAGATGCGCGGCGATGATGCGGCCGATGGTCTTCTGCGAGTTCAAATCCGGCCGAGAGACGCTTGCCTTTGAGGTCGGCCAGCGACTTGATGTCGGAATCCTTGCGCACGAACATGGCGACGCGATAGGGCAGCACCGCCGCCACCTGGCGGAGATTCTTTTGCGGCCCGTGTCCTTCATACTCGCCTTTGCCGATGACGAAGAACGCCGTGTCGAAGGCATTGCCCATGCCGAATTCGGCGGTGCCGGCCTCGACGGCGTACATGCCGGACTGTCCCTGCGCCTGCACGATCGCATGGATCTTGGTCTTCTCGCTGATGACCTTCGCCATGGCGACACCGGCCGAGTTGGTGTAGGAGCCGGTCGGCGTGGTGACTACGCTGACCACCTGTGCATTGGCCGTTCCAGCCAGCGCGAATGCCGCGAGGCCGAATAGTGCGGTTGTATAGCGTTTCATTTCAATCCTCCCGTTTCTAGGTCCTGGAGTAGTCACACGTAAGGGCGAGCAGCACCTTCATTCGGTTGGCGCCCGCCGGGGTCGAGCCTCAGATCGATAGTTCCATCATCCGCGCCGTCGCATCCGCTTTTTTCCTCGCCTCGACCACGCGTTTTTCTTCTTCGCTGTCCTGGCCACGATCTTATTCCGTTGTGCGCATCCTGGCTGCCGCTGTCCGCACGACTGTGTCAATCTGGCGCAAGCGCATATTCACCGTCGGGTAGCCGCGTCAATTTTCCCGTCGCGCGTAATTCCTCCAACGCCAGCGCCAGCTCGCGGCCGTCGCTGCTGCCGGTCTCGCGCATCAGGTCGGCGAAGAATTTCGGCCCGCGCGCCAGCACATCGCGCAAAGCGGCATTGCCGGCCCGCGCGATCTCCGGCGCGCTGGTGCGCCGCTGCTTGATATTGCGCGGCCAGTCCGCCGGCGCGGTGAGGTCGATGCCGAGCTTGGCGGCCGTACCGTCGCCATCAGCCATCGGGTCTTCATAAAAGCCGGGCAATCCGGACGCCACCACGAGATCGCGGTCGGGACGGAATCGCGTCGACGTCGCCCAGTGGATTTCCTGCTCGTCGAAAACATCGACATCGTCGTCGGCGACGACGACATGCTTGAATCCCGGTATTTTGTGCAGGCAGTCGATGGCCTCGCGCGCGCGTGCGCGGTCGGCGCGCTTGAGCGCCAGGCGGATCGATTGAAACAGCGTGGCACCGGGCGGTGCATAGACCGCGGCCGGCTCGATGCCGGCGGCGCGCAGCGCATGACCGGCGGCAAGCTCACAGGCGATGGCGGTCGCCTGGTTGGTCTCCATGCGCGCCGAGGCGTGGCCGCCGTGCACGATACTTTGATGCAGGGCATCGGAGCGCATGGCGATCGCCGTCACATGAAACACCGGATCGATATGCATCGGTCCGTAGAAGCCCCAGAATTCGCCATAGGGGCCATCCATTTCGCGATAACCCTCGGCGCCGAGATAGCCTTCGAGGACGATCTCGGCATCCGCCGGCACCCATATATCGTTGGTGATGCAGCGCACGAAGGGCGCCGGCGCGCCGCGCAGCGCCGCCAGCAATTCGAATTCGTCGCCGGGAGCCTTGAGCACTCCGGCCATGAAATCCGCCGGATGCGCGCCGATGACGAAGCTGATCGGCAGCTTTTCGCCGCGCTCCAGCGCCGCCAGATACATGGCCTTGAGATCGGAGGTGTTGGTCAGGTTGGTGTGGCAGCTCTTGCGGTCGCGCAGCATCAGGCGGCGGCAGCCGACATTGCGCCTGCCGGAGACGGGATCGATGCTGAAATCGATGGCCGCGGAGATATAGGGACCGGCATCGAGCTCGTGCTGCAGATAAAACGGCAGCCGCGCGATATCGATATCGTCGCCTTGCATCACCCGCGCATGCACCGGCGCATCGGCGGAGGCAACTTCGACGACCCGCTGCGGCGTCATTATGCGTTGCACCACGCTGCGGGTCAGGGCGCGTTCGTCGCTGTCGAACGCCATGGCGATACGACGGCGGCTGCCCGATATGCCGGCCACCATTTCCAGCCGCTCCGGACCGACGCTGGCAAACAAACTCGCTAGCGGTGTCGATTCGATTTGCCGCGCCAGCGCGGCCAAGCTTACCGGTTCGTCGACACGCCGCACTTCGCCCGCCGCGACCAATCGTTCGACGAAGCGACGCAAACGAAACTTGTCGTAGTCCGGTGCGCTCACGCTCATCTCCGCTCGATACCGCATGCCGGTACAGCAATCGGGTGTCGGCTGCACATTATAGCGTGATCCTTTGGAGGAAATGAATCAGATCGCCGCCATCGGCGCAGCATCACGGGACCATCGGCCAGGGCGATGGCGGTGTCCAATTACACCTTTTTCGATTGCCATCACCCTAGGGCATGGCCGGGATCAGCCGCGCGCGGCGGGCGCACGCTGCTGGTCAGGCGGAAACTCGATGGTTTCCTTATGGCCAAAGCCCCTGCTGTTATCGATCAAGGTCATGCGCAGCGGCTGCAAGCGATAGGGCGAGGCGCGGGCATAGCCTTCCTGCAGCTTGGCCGGGCCATTTTTCAATTGCAGCAGAAACGGATAACGCGCCTCCAGGAGCGCAAGATGGCGCTGGCGTTCGTCGGCGTCGGTGATTTTCCGCGCCGCACCGAAGATCTGCACGCCGCGGATGGCCGAAAAATCCGCATAGTCCGGCGCCACGGTCGCCGCCACCCATTGGTCGGCGCCGACATCGCGCGAATGCCGTGTTTCGGGATCGGAGAGCCATACCAGCGCCAATCCGTCGCGGGCATAAAACAGGTTCGCCGCATGCGGCCCGTCCGCGTCGTGCGTGGCCAGCGACAGCACATGATAGGCGTCGAGGAACGCGGCAATGCGGGTGGCGAGGTCGTCGTTCATTGCCGCAATGTCTCCGTCGAGCGGGCGCACAGGCGTCGATCGACGCCATTGTCGCACAGCCACGCCAACTTGCGTAGGCGCTATCTCACCGCAATGTCAGGCCGCGGTCGGGCGCCTTGGCGTGGCGACGTTCTTTCCGGCGGCGAGAAATAGAAGCTCGCGATCGCGCGGGTGCCGGTGCAGAATCCCGAGCTGATCCTGATGGACGAGCTCTCGGCGGGACTGAGCCCGCGTCCGGTCGAAGACGTCGGGGAGATCATCGGCCCGCTCACCAAGGATGGCGTCGGCATCGACACCGAAGCCCACGCACCTTGCTGCCTTTGCCCGCGCTCGTTAGGCGCGCGGCGCCCAGCGCGACAGCACGATCCGCTCGGCCGACGAAAACAAAACGGTCAGGGCAAAACCGAGGAACCCGACCAAGACAAGAAGTCCGAAAACATCGGAAGCGTTGAAGGCGCGTTGCGCGCCAATCATCAGCCCGCCGAGGCCGACCGCGCCGGTGAACATTTCCACCACCAAGGTGATGATGATCACATGCGGCAGTGCCACGCGAACGCCGAGCAATAATGAGGGGATCGTGGCCGGGATAACGATCTTGGTCAGAGTCTCCAGCCGGGAGAGGCGCAGCGAGCGCGCGACGTCGAAGGTCAGCGGCCGGATCTGCGCCACGCCGGAAATCGAATTGAGCAGCACCGGCCACAACCCGGCGATTCCGATGACGACGACCTTCATCAGATCGGAATAACCGAGCAGCAGCACAATCACCGGTATCAGCACCGGCGGTGGGATGGCGCGGCAATATTCAAGCAGCAGCGCCGACCATTGCTGCAGGCGCGGCGAGGTGCCGATGGCGAGGCCGAGCACGAAGCCCACCAGGGTGGAGACGGCAAGGCTGATCACCATGATCGACAGCGTGGCGATCAGCGCGGGCGACAATTCACCGTGCTGCGCCAGCTTCACCAGCGACGCCAACCAGGCGCTCGGCGGCGGAAATTGCGATGACGCGCTGCCGCCGAAAATTTGCCAGAGCACGAGGCCGAGGACGAAAGGCAGGGTCCCGCGCAGCCAGAACAGTGCGGCGCCGAGGAGCTTCATGGCACCTCCTGCAGCGCGGCCGGCCGCCTGAATTCGCCGGGCAGCAGCAGCTTGCTCAGATAAACCAGCGCCGCATTGAGCAGAACGCCGAGCGCGCCGGTGATCAGGACATAGGCAAACATCAAATCGGGGTGCAGCGCCTGCGACTCGCGTACGACAGCATAGCCGATGCCCTGGGGATTACCGATCATCTCCGAGACGATGGCGAGCACCAGCGCCGTGGTCATGCTCAGCCGGCAGCCGACGAGAACGGCCGGCGCCGCCGCCGGGATAAACACCTTTGCGATCGCCTCGAGCCGGCCCAGTCGCAAGACACGTGCGACGTCGTCCAGGCGGGCGGGCACGGTCATGATGCCGCGCATGGTGCTCACCAAGACCGGCCAGATGCTGGGAATGATGATGACCACCAGTTCGGTTTGGATGGAGAAGCCGTACAACAACATGGCGACGGGGACCAAGGCCACGGCGGGAATGGGGCGCAGCAGTTCGACCGTGGCCAGCCCGTAATCGCGCGCGGTCCTGGAGAAGCCGAGCAGCGCGCCGAGCGACATGCCGATGGCGACGGCGATGGCCCAGCCGAGCAGCGTCGCGCCGACGGTATGCAGCGTTTCTCCGAGCGCGCCGCGATCGCCCAACAATACCGGAAAGCTCTCGACGATCGCGCTCGGCGCCGGCAAATAGTCGTAAACGGCGAACCCGCTGCGGACGATCGCCTCCCACAGCAGCAGAAAAATAAAGATGCCGCCGAGGCCGCGAAGTGTCCGCCCGATCTTCACGGGTGGCCCCCGATGGCGTCGTGAACTTCGTGGCGCAGGCTGAGGAATTCCGGTAGCTCGCGCGTGGCCACCTGCTCGCGCGGTTGCGGCAGGTTCACGTCGAACACCGCGGCAAGCTTGCCCGGCGTGCCACGGATCACGGCGACGCGGTCGCCGAGATAGACGGCTTCCTCGATGTCGTGGGTGATGAAGACGATGCTGGCGCCGGTCTGCTGCCGCACGCGGAGCAATTCGTCCTGCAACGACGCCTTGGTCATGGCATCGAGCGCCGCGAACGGCTCGTCCATGAGCAGCACGGATGGCTTCAGCGCCAAGGCGCGGGCGATTTGCACGCGCTGCTGCATGCCGCCGGACAGTTGCCACGGGTAATCGTCGGCGTTTTTCTGCAGACCGACGAGTTGCAGCGCCTCATCGACCTTTTGTCGAATTTCGTCAGTCTTTGCCTTGCGCTCGATGCCGAGCGCGACATTGCGGGCAACCGTTCGCCACTGCAGCAGCGCGTTGGAATAATCCTGAAAGACCAAGGCGATGCCGTCGGCCGGACCGGTGATGTCCTGACCGCGAAAACGCGCCGCGCCGCTCGACTGCCGCGTCAGCCCGGCGAGGATGCGCAAAAGCGATGTCTTGCCCGTCCCCGACGCGCCGCAAACGGTCAGGATCTCGCCTTCGCTGACGGCGAAGGTGAGGTCCTGGAGGACCTCACGCTTGCCGACCCGCAGCGAATAGGACAGCGAGACCCTGTCGAATTCGAAGATCGCCATAAGCCAAGCGCTTATTGCGCCGTGATCATCAGATCCGCTCCCTTGAGCGGCCTCTGCAGCTTGCCGAGTTCGGCAAGGACCTTGATCCACACGTCGATCTCCTTCGGCTCGAGCTTGACCTCGAAATAAGGCAGCGGGATCGATTGGACGACGGCCGCCGGTAGCTTGGTATATTTCGCCAGCACCGCGCGCGCCTTGTCCGGATGCTCCTTGATGAAGGCCTTGGCCTCTTCGAGGGCCGCGGACCATTTGGCGATGATCGGCTTGTGCGCCGCCGCCCAGGTCCGGTCGGCAATCCAGACGGTTGAGCGCGCCGGGCTCGCGACCTTCAGAAGCTGGTCGCCGAGCGCGATATTGCCGGCGGCGATCATGCGGCTGGCAAACGGCTGCACCGCTTCGGCCACGTCGACGCGACCGGCCTTCATCTGATCGGGCATATTGGGGAAGTGCACTTCGACGGCGCGGATGGAATTGATGTCCACGCCCTCCTGCTTCATCCAATACAGCAGCGCGATGTGCAGGATTGCGCCGACGGTCGGAGTCGCAATCGTCTTGCCGGCCAGATCCTTGACGCTCTTGATGCCGGAGCCCTTGCGCGCAATCACGGTGTTGGTGATGGCGCCTGGTACATCCGAATGATTGCCGGCGACCGCGACCACGTTGATGCCGCCACCAGCCGCATTGATCAGATCGACGACGGTGGCCGGAGCGATGTCGAGCTGCTTGCCGACCGTGCCGGGCACCATGGAAATGTTCTGCACGACGATGAAGGAAACATCGAGCCCTTGCTTGTCGAAAAAGCCCTCTTCCTTGGCGACCCAGGAGGCCAGCCACGTCACCGCCGGTACATAGGCGGCCCGCACTTTAACTTTCTCGGCCGCCGTCGCGGGTCTTGCCACGACCAATGCCGCGAGCAGCAGCAATGCGGTGGTCAATTTCGTTGTCATCGATGGCGCAGACATCTGTGCTTCCTCCTTTGGTTCATTCTCTCGCTTGGGCTGCGACCTTTTCCGGGGCAAAGACCGGCAAGGTCGTCTCGTTATCGACGTCCAGAAAGCGCACGCTTACGCGATCTCCGATCCGCACCCGGTCGGGATCGCATTCCACGATGTTCGTCATCAGGTGCGGCCCTTCGTCGAGCGCGACGATGGCCACGATGTAAGGCACCTGCGATTCGAAGGCCGGACTGGGCGCGCGCCGCACCACCGTGAATGAATTGATGCTGCCACCGCCGCTGGCGGAAATCCAGGTGAAGTCGCCGCCACCGCAATGCGGGCAGAGTGCACGCGGATAAAAATGCACGCGCTCGCAGGCAAGGCAGCGCGGCAGACTCAACCGGTGCTGGCGCGCGGCCTGCCAATAAGGCGCGGTGGCTGGATCGGGCTGCGGAAGCGGGCGCATGGTCATGGATGCCTCTCAATGCGCCGTGCGGCCGAGGATGAGCGTGGCGTGCACGCTGGCGACGCCGCCATTGCCGTGAACCAGCGCCAGTTCCGCGTCGGTGACTTGGCGCGCACCCGCCTGATGGCGCAACTGTCGCACCCCTTCGACGACGTGGAAGAAGCCGCCGGGCAATCCCGGGTGACCACCCGACAGCAAACCGCCATGCGTCGTAATGGGAAGCTTGCCACCCAGTCGGATGCGGCCGTTCTCCACGAAGCGGCCGCCCTCGCCTTTGCGGCAGAAGCCGAGATCCTCGAGCTCGACGATGACGGTGATGGTGAAACAATCGTAGATCTGCGCCACGTCGATGTCGGCCGGCGCGACGCCCGCGCTGCGAAAGGCCGCAGCGCCGGATTCCACCGCACCTGTTGTGGTGAGTTGCTTGTGCTCGCCGATATGACTGTGCCGTAGCCCGAGGCCCTGCCCGAGCAGATAGATCGGGGTTGACGGCAGATCGCGCGCGCGGTCGCTGCCGGTCACGATCACTGCCGCGGCGCCATCGGAAACGATGGCGCAATCGAGCATATGCAGCGGCGACGATATGACGCGGGACGCCAGCACGTCGTCGACCGTCAAAGGCTCCCTCTTGTGCGCGTTGGGATTGAGGCTGGCATGGTGACGTATGGCGACCGCCACTTCGGCCAACTGCGCCGGTGTGGTGCCGTATTCGTACATGTGGCGTTGCGCGATCAGCGCATAAAGCGACGGCACCAGCGGTCCATAGGGCACTTCGAATTGCGGATGCGCGCTGCCGCCTTCGGCCATGCTTTGCACCGCGTCGGCGCGGCTGCGGTGCGACAGCAGGTTCTGTCCGGCCACGCACAGCACCGTCCGGCAAAGCCCGGCTTCGACCGCCTGCACCGCCTGGCTGATCATGGCGACGCCCGATGCGCCGGCAAGATCGACCGTGCTCAGATAAGCGGGCTTGACGCCGAGATGATGCGCGACGACGCCGGCCGGCATGTTCCAGCGCTCGACGCGCAACGGCGTCGTCATCAGACCGTCGATATCGGCCATGGTGAGGCCGGCATCGGCCAAGGCGGCGGATGCCGCATCCGCCTGCAATTGCAACGAGGAGCGGTCCGGCACGCGACCGACGCGGCTTTCACCGATACCGACGATGGCCGCGCGCGCGCTCATGACGCCGCAACTCCGGCGAGGCAAGCATCCGCGCGCGGCGGCGGCGCCATTTTTGTCTGCGTGAGCAAGGCATCGGCGACGCAGGCACCCTGCCCCTTTGCGAAAACAACAATCGGATTGATGTCGAGTTCGCTGATCCGTCCGGCAAAATCATGCGCCAACCACGACACATTACTGATCGCCCGGCACAGTGCATCGATATCCTTGGGCGGCTCGCCTCGCACGCCGCGCAACAGCGGAAAGGCGCGCAACTCGCCGAGCATCTCCAAGGCGTCGGCTTCCGACAGCGGCCCGATGCGATAGCAGACGTCCTTGAACACCTCGGCATGAACGCCACCGAGCCCCGCCATGACGACCGCACCGAAGGTGGCGTCGGGTGCGATGCCGACGATCATCTCCAGGCCGCCGGCCGGCAACATCTCCTGCACCAGTACGCCGTCGATGACGGCGTCCGGCACATGGACACGCGCGGCTGCCGTGATCGCCGCGAAGGCGTCGCGCAGCGCCGCGTCGCCCTCGACATTCAGCCGCACGCCGCCGGCCTCGGTCTTGTGCGCAATCTGCGCCGACTGGATCTTCAGCGCGACCGGTCCGCCAAGCTGGCACGCAGCAACGACCGCGGCGTCTGGCGTCGGCGCCAAAATCTCGCGCGTCACCGGCAGGCCATAGGCGGCGAGAACCTGCTTTGCCGCCGCTTCGGTCAAGACCGGCGACGCATCGGCAAGGATACGATCGACGCGGGCAGCGTCGTGCCGCACCGTGCGCACCGGCGGCGTACCCAGGCGCGCGGCCCGGCCGTTCTTGAATTCGGCATAGTCCATGGCCGCGCTCATTGCGCGCAGACAGCTCTTGGCCTCGCGGAACACCGGAATGCCGCGCCCGACCAGCGTTGCCGGCATCAGCTCCGGCGCATCGAGGCACCCACCGGTCCACAGGATAGCGCCAGGCTTTGGCAATTCCAGAATCGCGGCGCTCACCTGCTCGACGTCGCTCTTCACCGCCAGTGTGAGGATGGGCACCACCGCATCGATGTTCGGGTCGTCGGCGATGGTTTCAATGACCTGACGGTAAGTGTTCTCCTTGCCGATGATCGCCGAGGTCACGTCAGTTGGATTGTTGGCCTGCCCATGCTTCGGCAGAATCGCGGCCAACGCCTTCTGCGTCGCCGGCTCGTAAGCGGGCCAGGTGACGCCGAGCCTCCCCCCGAGGTCGGCGAGCAACACCGCGTTGCCGCCGGAGGCCGAGAGCGCGGCCAGGCCGCGGCCACGCGGCAGCCGGCCGCCGCGCAACATCATGGCGCACTCGTACAGCTCGTTGCAGTCGTCGACGCGGATAATCCCGCATTGCCGGAACGCCGCGTCGTGCACCACGTCGGCTCCGGTCATGGCGCCGGTATGCGATGCCGCCGCGCGGCTGCCGGCTTCCGTGCGCCCCAGCTTGAGAACGGCGATGGGTTTTGCTTTCGCCGCGGCGCGGGCGGCGGTCGCGAACAGCTTGTCCCCGCTGTGGAAGGCTTCCGCGATGACCAGGATGACGTCGGTGTGCGCGTCCTCGACCATGAAGTCGACGAAGTCGAGCACGTCGAGGTCGGCGGAATTGCCGCAGCTCACCTGATAGCTGAAGTCCAAACCCGCCTGCTGCCCGCGCCACATGACATTGACTTGCGCCGCGCCGCCGCTTTGCGAGGCCAGGCCGATATTGCCAGCCGGTCGCCGCGGCCCGGCCACCGTCGCGCTCGAAGTCATGGCGAAGCCGTCGACGAAATTAATGAGCCCGTTGCAGTTCGGGCCCATGACGCGCAATCCGGTTTCGCGCGCGAAAGCGCGCAGCCGACCCTGCAACGCTTGTCCCGCCGCCGTACCGGTTTCGCCGAAGCCGGAGGAGAACACGGTGGCGAAGGGAACCCCGAGCGCGGCGCAGTCTTCGAGCACGCCGAAGATTTTGTCCGTGGGGACCATGATGCCGACGTGGTCGGGCACCTGCGGCAAATCGCGCAACGAGCCGTAGCATTTGATGCCGTTGATCTCGGCCGCCGACGGATTGATCGGATAGATCGGGCCGGTGGCGCCGAAATTTTGCATCCGCAGCATGACCTTGCCGCCGAAACGGCTGCGATCGGCGCTGGCGCCGACCACGGCGACGGCGGCGGGGGCGAAGAATCTACGGAGATCCGGCACGGTCACGATGGCGGGTTCTGCTTGTTCTTGTACTGTGAACTGAATTTCTATATTGAGATCGTGGCACGGGGCCCGCGCGGCGGTCAACCGAGGAATAGGATGGACGACAGTTTCGCCAAGGGACTACGGGTGATCGAGGCGCTGGCGGCGGCCGACCGGCAGCTCGGGCTCACGCAAATCGCCGAGCATTCGGGGCTGATCAAGAGCCACACCCACAAATTCCTGCGCACGCTCATCGAGCAGCATTACGTCGAGCAGGTGCACGAGCGCGGTCCCTACCGGCTGACCTTCAAGCTCTGGGAGATGGGCGCGCGCGCGCTCGCCCGCGCCGACCTCGTCAGCGCCGCGCGCACGCCAATGCAGGAGATCACTGCCAAGACCGGGGAGACATCGACCATCGCCGTCTACGACGCGGGTGACGCGATCTACGTCTACAAAATAGACGGCACGCACGAAATTCGCACCAACACCGACGTCGGCCGCCGCCGTCCGGCCTATTGCGTCGCCGCCGGCAAGACAATCTTGGCCTTTCAGCCGCCGAGCGTCGCCGAAACCGTCGCCGCGAACATCAAACCGCATACCGCGCGCACGCTGCGCAACAAATCCGAATTTCTCAACGAACTCGCCGGCATTCGCAAACGTGGCTATGCCGTGAACTGGGGCGAATGGGTCGATACGGTACGCGGACTGGCCGCGCCGATCCGCAATGCGGAAGGCAATGTCGTGGCGGCGCTGAACCTGTCGATCCCGGCCGAGCGCCTCGACAAGAAAGCGGTCGCTAAATTAGCCCCCCTGGTCATGGACAGCGCGCTGCAGATTTCGCGCGGGCTCGGATTTTCGGAGAACCGTTTCGACGTGCGGCAAAGCGCATGAATTGCCCGGCGCTGCCGCACTATCAACCAAACAAACAGCCGCAAGAGGCAGAAACGAGGAGGAGACAATGTCGAAACAAATTCGTCGCGTGGTGACCGGACATGACGAGCGCGGGCGCGCCGTCGTATTGTCCGACGGACCCGCGCCTTTCCTGCACGTGAACAAGCTCGATCCGAACTGGTATTCGATCGATCTCTGGCGCACCCACGAAACCCCGGCGAAGATCGTATCGCAGACGGAGGAACCGACCTCCGGGCCACGCCGGCAGATGCCGACCAGGAACGGCACCGTGCTGCGCATCAACCATTTCCCGCCCGAGTCGGAAACGGTGCGGGCGATGACGCCGGCCGATTCGCTGCGCGCCTTTGAAGGGCTGGGCAATCCCGCCGCAGCGACTTTCGGCAAGGGCGGCCGCCATCCGCTCATGCACCGAACCGAGACGGTCGACTACGCGATTATCCTCTCCGGCGAAATTACCATGGTGATGGACGATCAGGACGTGCACCTCAAGGCGGGCGACGTGCTCATTCAATGCGGCACCAACCACGCCTGGAGCAATCGCTCGAAGGATCCGTGCATGGTCGCCTTCATCCTCATCGACGGCGAGTTCGATGCCGAGCTGGAAGGTAAATTCGCCACCGCCCTGCAGGACAAGCCCTGAACGAGACGAGCGAACGGACCGCGCGCGGGTCGAGGGAGCGATGACGATCCGATCGGATTTCGCCGGGCAAGTGCCCGTGGTGTCGGCGACCGCCGACGCCACTCTCCTTGCCCGCCCCCTGCGGTCCATGGCCGATATCGAGGCGATCGAGCGCACGCCGCTGGCGGAGCGTTTGCCGGTTGCCGATTTTTCCCGACGGGTCGCGCTCGGCCTCGCGGCGCGCAATCCCGACGAAACGGCGCTCTATTACGTTCCCGACGGCGATGTCGAGCGCGCGCCACAGTGCGTGAGCTTTCGTGACTTGCGCACGAATATCGAACGCACGGCCGCGCTGCTACGCGCGCATGGCATTGGTCGCGATGATGCGGTCGCCATTCTTCTTCCCAACGTTCCGCAGATCTTCTGGTCGATCCTTGGCGCCATGGTGGCCGGTATCGCGTTTCCGATCAACTGGATGATGGAGCCATATGCCTTGCTCCGCCTGCTTAAGGAGAGCAAAGCCAAGGCCGTCATCGCGCTCGGCCCGACCCCCGGCTTCAGGATCTGGGAATCGGTAATGTCGATCGCGCATGAATTGCCGGCGGGCACACCAATTTGGTCGGTCGCCGGTCCGGACGGTGAGGTGCCGGCGGCGAGCGACCTGGACCTCGATCTGATGGGGCCGGATCGAGAGATTCCGCGCGATACGATCACTGGCGACACGATCGGCGCCTATGTCCATTCCGGCGGCACCACGGGCCTGCCCAAGATCGTGAAGCTGTCGCACCGGAATATGTCGTATCGACATTGGACGCTGCAACTCGCCACCAAGCTGTTCGTCGGCGAGATCATTCCGCACGATACGCCGATGTTTCACGTCGGCGGCATGATCGGCCGCTGCCTGCCGCCGCTGGCGAGCGGCGCCAGCATCTTGATCCCCAGCATCATGGGCGCGCGCGACAAACGCTACATCGCCAATTACTGGAAGTTCGTCGAGAAGTACCGGCTGACGCGGCTGTCGGGCGTGCCGACGACGCTTGCCGTGCTGGCGAAATCGCCGCCGCAACAGACCGATCTGTCGTCGCTCAAGCCCTACTTCATCACCGGCTCGACGCCGCTGCCGATCTCCGTTCGCCAAGCCTTCGAACGGGCTTCCGGGGTACGCGTGCTCAATTCCTACGGTATGACCGAGAACACGGCGAGCATCGCCATCGACGCCCGCGACGGCGTCGGCAAGGAGGGAAGCTCGGGCCTGCGTTTGCCCTACACCCAAATCCGCGCGGTCTCCCTCGGCGAACAAGGCGGCGACATTCGCTTATGCGGCCCGGACGAGATCGGCATGCTGCAGACCAAGAGCCCGGGCACGACGCCGGGATATCTCAATCCGGCGCACGAGCGCGGCGCCCGCACCGCCGATGGCTGGCTTATCAGCGGCGATCTCGGCCGCGTCGATGCCGACGGCTATGTCTTCGTGACCGGCCGCGCCAAGGACATCATCATCCGCGGCGGCCATAATATCGATCCCGCTTTGATCGAGGAGCCGCTGCTGCAATTGCCGGATGTCCTGCACGCCGCCGCCGTGGGCAAACCCGACAGCTATGCCGGTGAAATTCCCGTCGCCTATGTGCAACTGGTGCAAGGCGCGCGGACCGGCGCCGCCGACCTCGTTGCGCTTCTTTCCGGCCGCATCGCCGAACCGGCGGCGATCCCGAAGGAGATCATCATCGTCGACAAGCTGCCGCTCACCGATGTCGGCAAGCCGATCAAAGCGGCGTTACGCCGGGATATCGCCGAGCGTGCCTTCCGCTCGGTGCTGTCGGCGGCGACGGGGCTCTCTTGCGAGAGCGGGCAGTTGGCGATCACGGTGCGAGACGATCCAACCCATGGTGTTGTGGTCGGCATCGTGGGGAATGGCGTGGCGAGTGCCGACCAGGCCATTCAGGGCGCGCGCATAGCGGAAGCCATGGGCAGCTATTCTTTTGCCTATACCGTCGCGTGGCGATGAAAAGAGGCGAGCGGCGACCGCCGCTGGCTTACAGCGTCGTCCCATATCATGCTGGCAACGAGCGCAATGCGAAGCGTATTCTCGCCCTCGCAGCCATGGTCGCCGCCGCGCGCAAGCCCAGGAGCGCCAAAATCTAGAATGCAGAAATCGCCGCCGCCGTTATATGGCCGGAGGGCGCCGGCCGGCTGCCCGACGCGATAGCGCTACAGGCACGGTCGATGACATTGGGGGTCGCCACCGCCGGCACCGCGTATCGAACTATAGGTTGCCGATGCTCAAACAATCAGCGGCCGCGGCCGGCCGGACTGAAATGCGCCAGCAGGTGGTGGCGATTGCCAGGGTAGATGAGTTTCACCTGGGTGATCGGCACGTCTTGCAGCCAGGTCGCGCGTTCGACCACAAGACAGGCCGTGCCGGGTGCGATCTGCAAGCCGTCCGCGGCCGCGGCATCGGCATTGACCGCCGAGATGCGGTGGCGGGCGCGGCTCCATGGCATCTGCGCCAGCAGCCAGCTTCCCGGCGGCATGCCTGAAAAATCCGCGTCGCGCGCAGCCGGCACGGTGGCGAGGTTGATCAGCCGGTCCTCGGCGGCGAAGGGCACGCCGGCGACATAATGGATCGAGGCGAGCGCCAGGATCGCGACGCCGGCCGGCATATCGAGCCGTTCGGCATCGGCCGGCGCCGCCGCGCGAACGCTGCGCCCCGTCAGCGCGAAACGATAGGCCTTGCCGGCGCGGCACGCTTCCGCCTCGATGTCGTGAATTTCCAGGATCGACTCTTCGGTCGTCGGCGTGGCGACGAAGCTGCCGGCGCGGCGATGGCGCACGATGAGCCCGGCCGCCACCATTTCGCTCAAGGCCTTGTTGACGGTCATGCGGGCGCAGCCATAGCGCACGACCAGTTCGTGTTCGGATGGGATCTTGTGGCCCGGCGGCCAGCGGCCGCTCAGAATAGCAGTTTCCAGATCGCGGCGGATCGCGGCGTAACGCGGCAGAACGCGTTGCACGGGCGCATTCATGCGGCGAGCAATCTTTTGACCGTGACGCCATAGCGGCGCGCGATGACGTCATGGCGACGATGACGGCCGGCGACGACGACCGGCTCGCCGCCGATCAGCACCGCGCGCACCGCCGCGCGCCCGGCGATGAAGATCCAGGCATCGAGCCAATGATCGCCTTGGCCGACAGCGAGATCGGGATGATTGGCGTCGAGCAGCACAATGTCCGCCCGCCGGCCCACCTCGATCGCGCCCACCGGCCGCGCGCAGGCCTGTGCGCCGCCAGCTAGCGCGCTTTCGAACAGGTGCCGGCCGACCGATTCACCGTCCCGCGTGGCCAGCACGTTGCGCGCGCGATCGCGCAGCCGCTGACCATATTCGAGCTGGCGCAGTTCGGCCGCGGCGTCGATCTGGATATTGGAATCGGTGCCGACGCCGAAATGCCCGCCAGCGCCGAGGTAACGCGCGCCATCGAAAATGCCGTCGCCGAGCGAGGCCTCGGTGAGCGGACACAGGCCCGCTACCGCGCCGGTGCGCGCCAGCGCCCGGGTCTCGCCGGCCATCATGTGGGTGGCGTGGATCAGGCACCAGCGCGCATCGACCTGGGCATGGTCGAGCAACCATTGCACCGGGCGCGACCCGAGCGCGGCGACACAATCCTCGACCTCCTTGACCTGCTCGGCGGCGTGGATGTGGATTGGCCCCTCCGCATGGGCCGCGACGACCTGCGCCAAGGCGTCGGGCGGCACCGCCCGCAGCGAATGCGGGGCGATGCCGACCCGCGCATCGGGCAGCGCGGCGACGACTTCCTTTGCGCGCGCGGTGAGCTTCAAGAAACGGTCGACACCGTTGAGGAAGCGCTTTTGCCCCGGGGTCGGCGGTGCGCCATTGAAGCCGCCGGTCATGTAGAGCGACGGCAGCAGCGTCAGACCGATCCCAGCGGTGACCGCCGCGGCGGCGATGCGCCCCGCCATCTCGCCGAGATCGGCATATGGCCGGCCGGCCGGATCGTGATGCAGATAGTGGAATTCGGTCACCGTGGTGAAACCGGCCTCCAGCATGTCCATGTAGGCGAAAGCGGCAATGGCATCGACATCGTCCGGCGTAAGCTGCGCCAGGAAACGATACATGACCGAACGCCAAGTCCAGAAGCTGTCGCTCGCCGGCCCCCTCCTCTCCGCCAGGCCCGCCATGGCGCGCTGGAAGGCGTGGCAATGCAGGTTGGGCAGGCCGGGCACGGCGATGCCGGCATGGTGTTCGGCATCCTTCGCCTCCGCATTCGGCTCGACCGCGCGGATGACGCCATCTTCGACCGCGACCCGCAGATTGCGGGTCCAGCCGCCCGGCAGCAGCGCATGCTCGAAGAACAAAATTCGGGTCACGCGGGCTCCCCCGTCATCGCGAATCCAGAATAGACAGGACCAGCCTATTTGTATAGACAATTAAAAGGCTACCCCGCGGGGCATGAGGCATCATGCGGTTCGACACAATCTGGCTCAACGCGCGGCTGGCGACGCTCGATCCCGCCTGGCCGGGGCTCGGCGCGATCAAGCATGGCGCGTTGGGGACGGCGGGTGGCAAGATCGCCTTCGCCGGGCCGATGCGCGACCTTCCCACCGGCTGGGATGCCAAGGAGCGCATCGAGCTCGACGGCCGCTGGATCACGCCGGGTCTGATCGACTGTCATACCCACATCGTGCATGGCGGCGACCGCGCGCTCGAATTCGAGATGCGGCTTGCGGGCAAATCCTATGAAGAGATCGCGCGGGCCGGCGGCGGCATTCTCTCCACCGTGCGCGCCACGCGCGCCGCGAGCGAGGATGAACTGGTCGCCAGTGCGCTCGCCCGGCTCGACCGGCTGCTGGCCGAAGGCGTCACCACCATCGAAGTGAAGTCCGGCTACGGGCTCGATGCCGGGAGCGAGACCAAGATGCTGCGCGCGGCGCGCCGCCTTGGCCAGGAACGCAGCGTCACCGTCGCCGCCTCCTTCCTCGGCGCCCATGCGCTGCCGCTGGAGGCCAAAGACGACCGCGCGGCATATATCGACGCCGTCTGCGCGATGATCCCGCGCCTCAAGCGCGACGGCCTCGCCGATGCCGTCGACGGCTTCTGCGAGGGCATCGCCTTCTCGCCGGAGGAGATCGCCAAGGTCTTCACCACCGCGCGCGCTGCCGGCCTGCCGGTGAAGCTGCACGCCGATCAATTGTCCAATCTGCATGGCGCGCGCCTCGCCGCGCAGTTCGGCGCGCTGTCGGCCGATCATCTCGAACATACCGACGAAGACGGTGTCGCAGCCATGGCGAAAGCCGGCACGGCGGCGGTGCTCTTGCCCGGCGCCTATTATATGCTGCGCGAAACGAAAGCGCCGCCCTTCGACGCGCTGCGCCGACACAAAGTGCCGATCGCACTCGCCACCGACTGCAATCCCGGCACCTCGCCGGTCACCTCGCTGCTCCTGATCATGAACATGGCGGCGACGTTGTTCCGCCTCACCGTCGACGAGATCGTCGCCGGCGTGACGCGCGAAGCCGCGCGCGCACTGCGGCACGATCACATCGGCACGCTGCAAACCGGCAAGCAATGCGATCTCGCCATCTGGAATATCGAGCGCCCGGCGGAGCTCATCTACCGGCTCGGCTTCAACCCGCTGCATGCGCGGGTGCGCGCGGGCGTGACCGTTTGAAGGAGATCAAAGCCCATGTCGACGCTTATGTCGAACCGTCTCGACAACAGCCGTAACATCCGCGCACCGCACGGCACCACGCTCAGCGCCAAGAGCTGGTCGACCGAAGCGCCGCTGCGCATGCTGATGAATAATCTCGATGCCGCGGTTGCCGAGAAGCCGCATGAGCTCGTCGTCTATGGCGGCATCGGGCGCGCCGCGCGCGACTGGGATTCCTATGACCGCATCGTCGCCTCGTTGCGCGCGCTCGAAGCCGATGAGACGCTGCTGGTGCAGTCGGGCAAGCCGGTCGGCATCTTCCGCACGCATGAGGCCGCCCCGCGCGTACTGATCGCCAATTCCAACCTGGTGCCGCATTGGGGTACCTGGGAGAAATTCCACGAGCTCGATCGCAAAGGCCTGATGATGTACGGCCAGATGACCGCGGGCTCCTGGATCTATATCGGCTCGCAGGGCATCGTGCAGGGTACCTACGAGACCTTCGCCGAGGTCGGCCGCCGCCATTACAACGGCGACCTGTCCGGCCGCTGGATATTGACCGCCGGGCTCGGCGGCATGGGCGGCGCCCAGCCGCTCGCCGCCACCATGGCCGGCGCCTCTTTGCTCGCCATCGAATGCCAACCAAGCCGCATCGAAATGCGGCTGAAGACCGGATATCTCGACGCGCAGGCGAAATCGCTCGACGAGGCGCTCGCCATGATCGAGCGCGCCTGCAAGGAGAAGAAGGCGCTGTCGGTCGGCGTGCTCGGCAATGCTGCCGAGCTGGTGCCGCAGATGGCGCGGCGCGGCATCAAACCCGACGCCGTCACCGACCAGACCTCGGCGCACGATCCGCTCAACGGCTATCTGCCGGCCGGCTGGACACTTGCCGAGTGGGAGGAACGCCGCGCGCGCGATCCCAAGGGCGTCGAGAAAGCCGCGAAAGAATCCATGGCGGTGCATGTGCGCGCCATGCTCGAGTTCTGGCGGCGCGGCGTGCCGACGCTCGACTACGGCAACAATATCCGGCAGATGGCGCAGGAAATGGGCGTCGCCGACGCTTTCGATTTCCCCGGCTTCGTGCCGGCCTATATCCGGCCGCTGTTCTGCCGCGGCATCGGCCCGTTCCGCTGGGCGGCGCTGTCCGGCGACCCGGAAGACATCTTCAAGACCGACGCCAAGGTCAAGGCGCTGATGCCGCACGACAAGCACCTGCATAACTGGCTCGATATGGCCAGGGCGCGTATCAAGTTTCAGGGCCTGCCGGCGCGCATCTGCTGGGTCGGGCTCGGCGACCGCCATCGCATCGGCATGGCCTTCAACGAAATGGTGGCCAAGGGTGAATTGAAGGCGCCGATCGTCATCGGCCGCGACCATCTCGATTCCGGCTCGGTGGCGAGCCCCAACCGCGAGACCGAAGCGATGAAGGACGGCTCCGACGCGGTATCGGACTGGCCGCTGCTCAACGCGCTGCTCAATTGCGCCTCGGGCGCGACCTGGGTGTCACTGCATCACGGCGGCGGCGTTGGCATCGGCTATTCGCAGCACGCCGGCATGGTCATCGTCGCCGATGGCACGCCGCAATCGGCCGGCAAGCTCGAGCGGGTGTTGTGGAACGATCCGGCCAGCGGCGTCATGCGCCACGCCGACGCGGGCTATGAGGACGCCATTGCCTGCGCCAAGCAGTTCAAGCTGAAGCTGCCGAGCTTGGGGGCGTAGTGGCACTCGTCATTCCGGGGCGCGGCCGCAGGCCGCGAACCCGGAATCGATAACCCCTGCTGCTGCGTATGGATTCCGGGTCCGCCGCTACGCGGCGTCCCGGAATGACGGGTGTTACAACCCCTTCGCCACCGTGGCCGACAGCCCGGTCTCGCGCGCGCGTTCGATCGCGATGTCGTAGCCGGCGTCGGCATGGCGCAGCACACCAATGCCGGGATCGCCGTCGAGCACGCGCTTGAGTCGCTCGGCGGTGGCTGGATTACCATCGGCGATAATGGTGACGCCGGCGCTGACGCCGCGACCGCCCAGACCGTGGATGGCGACCAGATCGGCGCCGGATGCGCAATTGAGCAGCGCGTTGAGCATCGGCCAGTCGGCGATGGCGTCGGAGCCGTCGCGCATGTTCTCGGTTTCCCGGTGCGGCATCGCCGCCGAGCCGGAATCGAGATGGTCGCGAGTGAAGGCGATGGGGCCGGAGACCTTGCCGCTCGCCACCGCTTCGTTGACCATCAGCCCGAGCCGGCTGCGCTCGCCATAGCCCAGCCAGCCGATGCGCGCCGGTAGGCCGGTGAACTGCACATGCGCGCGCGCCTTCTCGATCCACGACACGATCGGGTGGTTCGACGAGAACGCCTCCAGGATCATGTCGTCGATGGTGTAGATGTCCTGCGGATTGCCCGACACCGCGATCCAACGGAACGGGCCGATACCCTGGCAGAACAGCGGCCGGATATAGAGGTCGACGAAGGAGCGCATGGTGAAGGCGTCGGTGACACCGGCGTCGCGCGCCTGCGCGCGCAATTCGTTGCCGTATTCGAACACGATCGCGCCGCGCTGGAGGAAATCCAGCATGGCGCGCACGTGCGCCGCCACCGAATTGCGCGCCAGCGCGATCAGCCTTTCCGGATCGCTCTGGCGCATGGCACGGGCTTCCTCGACCGACAATTCGACCGGCACATAGCCCTTCAGCGGATCGGGAAAGGTCTGATCGGTGACGATATCGGGCAGGATGCCGCGCCGCGCGATCTCCGGCAGCACCGCCGCCGCATTGCCGCACAGTGCCAGCGCCAGCGGGCGCTTCTCGTCACGGGCGGCGAGCCACAACCGGAGCGCCTTGTCGAGATCACTGGTCGAGGCGTCGCAATAGCCGCTGGCGATGCGGCGGTCGATGCGCGCCTGGTCGACCTCGACCACCAGCGTCGCGGCGCCGGCGAGCTTGCCGGCGAGCGGCTGCGCGCCGCTCATGCCGCCGCAGCCCGAAGTGAGCAGCAGCCGGCCGGCCAGCGTGCCGCCGAAATGCGTGCGCGCCGCCGCCATGAAGGTTTCGTAGGTGCCCTGCAGGATGCCCTGGCTGCCGATATATTGCCAAGCGCCGGCGGTCATGCCCGGATAGATCGTCAGGCCCTTGTCGTCGAGTTTACGGCGGTTCTCCTCATTGCTCCATTCGCCGACGATATTGCCGTTGGCCATGATCACCAGCGGCGTCGTGGTCTGACCGGGGAACACGCCGATCGGCTTTCCGGACTGCATCACGAAGGTCTGGTCTTCGCGCAAGGTGGTGAGCGTGGCGACGATGCGGTCGAAGGCGTTCCAGTCGCGCGCCGCCCGCGCGATCGACATGTAGATGACGAGATTGTCCGGGTCCTCGGCGTTCTCCAGGTTGTTTTCGAGCAGGCGCAGGATCGCCTCCTGGCGCCAGCCGCGGCAGCGCAATTCGCCTCCGCGCCCCGCCTTCACCTCTTTGCCGCGACGGACCGGAATCGTCATGGTTCAGGTCTCCTCGATCAGCGCGACCCAGCCGGGCTGCGCCTTGACGCGCACAAGCCACGCTTGGATCGCTGGGAAACGCGCCATGTCGTAGCCGCCATCGGAGGCCATCGACACATAGGGAAAGACGCCGAGATCGGCGAGCGTGTAGCGATCGGTGACCAGCCAGTTCCGGCTCTTGAGCCAGTCATCGAGCTTTTCCAGCGCCGGATAACCGATCTCCTGGAAGAATTCGATCTTCGCCGCCATCTCCGCCGCGATGCCGCGCAGCCGGTAAAAGCGCGGATAGCCCAGCGCGCGCACCAAATCGGCCTGCTCGAAGAACAACCAACTCGTCACCTCGGCGCGCAGTATGGCGTCGTCCGGCAACAACGGCGAACCTTCCGCCAGATAGAGCATGATGGCGCCCGATTCCACCAGCGTGCGGCCGTCTTCGAGCTCCAGCACCGGCACGCGGGCGAAACGGCTCTTGGCGCGGAACTGCGGCTCCCTCGCCGCGCCCTTGGCCAGGTCGAGCGTGATCCGCTCAAATGGTAGATCGAGCTGGCGCAGCAGGATGCGGACCTTCCAGGCATTGCCCGATAGCCGGCTGTCATAGAGACGCAACATGAAATCTCTCGCCTTTGCTCAGAGATAGGAACGCAGGTCGACGCCCATCGCCTTTTCCACTTCAGGGAAAACCGCCGGATCGAGCGCGCCCTTGCCGACCGGAAACTTGGCGCGGTGCGCGATGACGACGGCAACATCGCTGCCGGCCGAAAGTTCGGAGATGGCGAGCGGCTCGCCGGTCTGCGGATCGAGCGTGCCGATCATGTCGGGAAAAGTGGCGACCCGTTCGCCGTCGACCTCCGCGGTCATGAACTCGTTGTAGACGCCGAGCACCGCCTCGCCGTCGGTGCCGCGCACGGTCATGCTGCCGAGATCGAAGCCGCCGGCGTAGCTCACCGTGTTCGCGGTCACCTTGCCCTGCATCAGCAGGCGGCCGCCGAGGAACTCGACGGTCGCGCGCACCCGGTCGGGGCCGCGCGCGCGCAACATGGCGCGGCCGAGCTCGAGCTGGAAGGTAATGGCGCCGCGCGCGCCGTTCTCGGCGATGAAACCGGCCGACAGCGGCCCGCGCGCGGCATAGATCAAGCCGCCATTGCTCACCGCCGCCTGCCGCATGATGTTCGAGGTGCGCACGATATCGCCCGCGGCAACAACGGCGAGCGACCGGTTATCCTTGCCGGCACTGTACGCCACTTGCGTGATGGCAAGCTCGGGCCGCGAGGCCAGCCCCATGCCGCCCATCTTGACCGTCGGATGGCCGCGGCCGTTCGCCGCCACGTCGACATAGGGCAACCGAAGCGCGGCGGCGACCAGCCAGGCGTTAAAGCCGGGCACATGGCCGCAGATCACACCCGCCGGCGGCGTATCGAGTAGCGCGACCAACCGGCGTGCCGCCTCAATGGAGTCGCCGGGCGTCACCGGCCATTCGGCAAAACCCGGCGCGCCGATGGCGGTGGCGGTGATGATCGGTGCCGCTGCATCGAGTTCGTCGATCGCGACCAGGCTGACGCCGCCCGTATCGAGCGCCAAACGGCCGAGCGCGCGGCCACGCGTCACTGCCGCCCGGCCACTGCCGCCGGCCGACAGGAACAGGCCGCCGACAAGCGCGGGCTCGATGTCGTCGACCGTCAATGCGCGTGCCATTTCGTTTCTCCCGTCGCGCCCACGCCATTATTGCGGCTCGCTCACGCCGAGGAAGGTGGCAAACAACGAGCCCGTTGCCTTGGCTTCCTGCGCCGTTCCCTGGAAAACCTGCGTGCCGGAGGACAGCACGCAAACCCGGTCGGCAACCTCAAGCGCGCGCGCGGTGTTCTGCTCGACCAGCAGAATCGTCAGGCCCTCGCCTTTGAGCTTGACCAGCACGTCGAGACAGAGATCGACCATTTTCGGCATCAGGCCGAGCGATAGTTCGTCGACCAGCAACAGTCGCGGCTCGGCCATCAGCGCGCGGCCGATGGCGAGCATCTGCTGTTCGCCGCCCGACAATGAGCCGGCGAGCTGGTCGCGCCGTTCGAACAGCCGCGGAAAATAGCCGAACACGCGCTCGCGCTTCGCTTGGTCGCGCTCCACCGCATAGGCGTAGCCGCCGACGGTGAGGTTTTCGCCGACCGTCAGGTCGGAGAACAGCTGGCGTCCCTCGGGCACCAGGGCAATCCCGAGCTCGGCGCGATCGACGGCGCGGCGCCGGGTGATGTCCTTATCGTCGAGCAGGATGTGGCCGCCATGGATATCGACATGGCCCATGATCGCCATCACCGTCGACGTCTTGCCGGCGCCGTTCGGACCCAGCAGCGCGAAGATCGTGCCGGCCGGCACCTCGAAGCTGACGCCGTGCACCGCGCGCATCGAACCGTAGCCGCATGCGAGGTTATCAAGCTTGAGCATGCGTCCCCGCTCCGCTGCCGACATAGGCTTCGTGCACCACCGGATCGGCCATTACCGCCGTCGGCTCGCCGTCGCCGATCACCTGGCCGTTATTCAATACGATCAGGCGCCGGCAATTGCGCATCACCTCTTCGAGGTTGTGTTCCACCAACACCACGGTGATCCCTTGGGCATTAACCGCACCGATGACCTCAACCTGGCGCGCCGCTTCGACATGGTTGAGACCCGCCAGCGGTTCATCGAGCAGGATCACACGCGGATCGACGGCGAGCGCCCGCGCCACCTCCAGCCGTTTCATCTGGCCGAGCGGCAGCGCGCCGGCGAGCTGGCTCTCGCTCCCTACCAGGCCGACCTGCTGCAGGATCGCGGCGGCACGCTCGCTCTCCTTGCGGCGATCGACCTGCAGCAAGGCAGCGAGCGGATTGCCGGTTCGCCGATAGCCCGCCGCCAACACGACATTGTCGAGTACGGTCATCTCGCGGAATGGCCGCACGGTCTGGTGCGTCAACGCCAGGCCTTTGCGCACGCGCGCGGCGGTCGAGTCGCGGGTCACATCGGTGCCCGAGAGCGCGATGCTGCCGCGGTCGGGCCGCAGCACGCCGGCGACGATCTTGATCAGCGTAGTCTTGCCGGCGCCGTTGGGCCCGATCAAACCGACGAAATCGCCGGGGGCGACCGAGACGGTCACGCCGTCGACGGCTTTGACGCCGCCGAAGCGGATAGCAACATTGTCGAGCGCGAGAGCCGGCGTCATCGCTTGCGCAGCCTCCCCGCCAAACTGCCGACGATGCCGGCGACGCCGCCCGGCGCCAGCCGGATCACCAGCACCAGCAAGCCGCCGAACACAAGCAGCCGGTAATCGTTGACGAAACGGATCGCTTCCGGCAGCAGCGTCAGCACCACCGCCGCGACAACCACGCCCCAAGTCGAGCCGATGCCGCCGATCACCACCATCGCCATCAACATCACCGAGAGGATGAAGTCGAAGGCATCGGGCACGATGAACTGGGTGAAGAACGCATAGAGCCCGCCGGCGAGGCCGGCCAGCGCGGTACCGATGCCGAAGGCGGCGAGCTTGTAGGCGCCGGCATTGATGCCGAGCGTGGCCGCGGCGTCCTCGTCCTCGCCGACGGCGCGGAAGGAAAAGCCCATCCAGGAGCGGCTGATGTAGAGGCTGAAGACGACGGTGGCGGCGGCGAAGACCAGGATCATCACCATGTTGCCCAAGGCGCCCAGGCCGGAGCCCGGGATGTTGCTGATGCCCATTTCGCCGCCCAACCAGTGTTGTTTGCGCACGAAGCCGGTGAACAGGAAGTTGACGCCGATGGTGGTGACGGCGAGGAAGTCGGTACGCACGCGCAAGGAGGCAAAGCCGACGATGATGCCAAGCAAGCTGCCAATGATGGCGGCAAAGACCAGTGCCAGCGCGGGATTGCCGACATGGACCATGGCGAGCGCCGCCGCATAGGCGCCGGCGCCATAGAAGGCGCCGTGGCCGAGGCTGATCTGCCCGCAGAAGCCGCTGATCATGTTGAGGCTGACCGCCAGGATCACGTTGATCCCGATCACCGAAATGACGCTGATCTCGTACGCACTCATGCCGTGCGCACTCCGGTGAAGCCCTGCGGCCGGACCATCAGCAGCACGATCAGCGCCAGGAAGGCGATGGCATCGCGGTCGAGCCACTGGCCGATGAAGATGGTGCCGTAGGCTTCCACCAGTCCCAGCACCAGGCTGGCGATCAGCGTGCCGCGCACGCTGCCGAGCCCGCCGAGCACGATGATCGCCAGCGCCTTGTAACTCACCACATAGCCGATGCCGGGATCGACCAGATTATTGAGCATCGCCACCAGCCCGCCGGCGATGGCCGCCAGCGCCGAGCCGAGCGCGAAATTGAGGTAGCGCACCTTGATCGGATCGACGCCGAAGCTGGCGGCGATCTTGGGCCGCGACACCGTCGCCCGCCAGGCGACGCCGATGCGGGTGCGCGTGGTGAACAGGTGCAGGCCGACGAAGATGACCGCGGCGGCAACGATAATGGCGATCTGCACCGCGTTCATATTGACGCCGAGGACATCGACGCTCACCAAGTCGTAGACATCGCGGTGGAAGGTGACGCCCTGCTCGCCGAACACGATGCGGAAGGCGTCCTGCATCAGCACCAGCAGGCCGACCGAGGCGATCATCGGCACGTCCGGCCGGTAGCGCAGCAACGGCTCGTAAAGCAGGCGATAAATCCCCATGCCGAACAGCGGTGTGACCAGGATGGCGGCGAGGAAGCCGAGCGCGATGCTGCCGGTCGCATTGGCCACCTCCACCACCACATAGGCGCCGAGCGCGAACACCGCCGCATGCGCGATGTGCAGGATGCGCAACAGCCCGTAAACGAGCGCCAGCCCCACCGCCATCATGGCGTACATGCACCCGAAGGTGACACCGGTCACAGCGAGGTCAACGTAATACACGTGATCGATCCTCAAAAAAGTCGGGCGGAGGACGTTGCCGTCCTCCGCCCGGGCCGGCGCCGCCTATTTTTCCGGCGGCGCAAATGCGTTCAGGTCATCGAGCTTGGCGAAGAACTTGAACTTGCCGTCTTTGATCACGTTGATGCTGATCGGCATGATGATCTCATGCAGGCCGTTGAAGCCGTTCAGATTGCCCTCGAGCATTGTGAAGTTCTTGGTCTTGGCCAGCGCATCACGCACCTTGGCCGGTTCCGCCGAACCCGCACGCTTGATGCCGTCGGCCATCAGCTTGACCGCCGAATAGGTGACGGCGGCAACGCCTTCCGGCGGATAGCCGGCGCGCTTGGAGAACCCGGCGAAGAACTTCTGCAGCGCGGCGTCATTGCGGGCGCGGTCGAAGCTGTCGATGATATAGGTTCCCTCGGATGCCGGCCCGGCGATCTCGATGAACTTCTGCGAGTCGAAGGCCTGCGAGCCGATGATTGGTGCCTTGATTCCGGCGGCGCGCAGTTGCGACACCAGCGGACCGGCGGTGAAGAAATAGCCGGTCGCATAGATGCCGTCCGGATTGTCGCGCTTGACGCTGGCGACGATCGAGCCGAACTGGCGATCCTTCAGCGAGTAGCTGTATTTGTTGAGCACCTTGATGCCGTATTTGGGCGCGGCTTCGAGGAAGCCGTCCATGGTCGCCTGACCGTAGTCGTTGTCCATCGTGATCGCGGACACGGTCTTCAGCTTGAGATTCTTGGCGATGAAGAGCGCGGTGGCGCGGCCCTGCGGCGGCCCCAGATGCACCAGGCGGAACATGTAGTTGCCGGCGCGCGTGATATCGGGATGCACGCCATAGGCCGAGATCATCACCACGCCCGCTTTCTGAAACACCGGGGCCGAGGCGCGGCCCGACGCCGAATAGCTGCCGTTGACCACCAGTTTCACGCCATCTTCGCCGATCAACTTGTTGGCGGTGAAGATCGCCTGGTCGGATTTGGCCTGGTCGTCATAGCTGATGAGCTTGAGCTTCTGCCCGAGCACACCACCGGCGGCATTGATGTCCTCGACCGCCATTTCGGCGGCGAGCTTGGCCGACTTGCCGTCGGTGGCGGCGAAGCCAGTGAGCGGCGCCTGAAAGCCGATCTTGATCTCGGCGCGCGCCGGTTGCGCCACGGCAAAGCCGAGCGCGATGGCCGCCACACCCATCAGCAGGTTCATCGGCCGCACGGATATTTTCCTGTTCGCATGCACCATGTCTTTTCTCCCATCAGTGAGGACGCGTTCTAATCTCGTTCGCTTGCAGAGTGATCGATTGCGCGCGCAGCAGTTCGCGGGCGCGCGCAAGCGCGGCTTGCGGGGGTTGCGCCGGCCGCCAGTCCGATCGATCGCCGGCGCGCCGGGTGGCGTCGATGCCGAGCTTGGTGACGGTGCCGCCCCGCTCCAACGGCTCGGCGCGGTCGGCGCGCGCGTCGGGAACGATGACGAAGTCGCGATGCGGCTGCATGCGCGTCGCCAGCGCCCATTCGACCGCGACCGGGTCCCAGGGATCGATGTCGTCGTCGACGACGATGACCTGCTTGACCAGATTGACCGCCGCCCAGACCGCCGACATGACCTTGTGCGCCTCGCCCGGATGCGGATCGCGCAGAGTGACCACCGCATTGAGGCGGCCGGCGCCGCCAAGCCCGACGGCAACTTCCTTAAGCGCCGGCACACTGGCGCGCACCGCGCGGGCGAGGCCCGCGGCGATGGCGACGCCGCCGATCAGACAATGCTCGCGGTGATAACCGGGCAGGATGACCTGGAACAGCGCGTCGCGCCGGCGGGTCAGGCGGGTGAAGGTGGCGACGATGCCGGCGCCGTAATTCTCATACATGCCATGGAATTCGCTGACCGGCCCCTCGTCGACAGGCTCGCCGGCATCGAGCGTGCCTTCCAGCACGCATTCGCAATGCGCCGGCACCATCAGGTCCGAGCCAAGGCAGCGGGCGGCTTCGAGCGGTTCGCCGAACAGGCTGCCGGCGACCTTGAGCTCATCCTCGCCCAGGCCGAGATAAAGACAGGCCGCGATCATGACCGCCGGGTGATTGCCGATGGTGACCGCGATATCGAGCTTTTCGCCGCGCGCGAGCGCCGCGCGCGCCAGCACCGCCAGGTGATGGTTGGGCGCGATACCGATAAAGGCGCGATTGCCGCCAAGCGGCATCACCCGCGCGATCGAAAGATTGGCGCGGCCGCTGACGCGGTCCTTGGCGACAATGGCGCCGGCGGTGATGTAGGCGCCGCGCTCGTGCTCGAAGAAGCGCGGGATCGGCAGCTCGCGCGTCAGCTCCGGGTCGGCGACGACCTGTTCCTGGCACGGCGGCGCGGCGATGACGCGATGCTCCAGCGGGTGCTCGATCGCCGACACGATCGCGGCCTGCATCGCGGCCGGCGTGGTGCCGAGACCGGCGGCAATGCGCGGCAGCGAGGTGAGCAAATTGCCGACGACCGGCAGGCGGTGCCCGCGCACGGCGTCGAAGCGCAGCGCCGGCCCGCTATCAGCTTCGGCAAGGCAGGCGGCGATCTCGAATTCGAGAGCGACCGGCGCGCCGATGGTCTTCAGGTCGCCGGCGTCGCCGAGGCTCGCGAGAAACGCGCGCATCGCCTGCGGAGAGTGCCGCGCCGTTCCGCTCATGGCATCCTTCGCGTCCAGGTGAACCCCGCCGCGCATCGGCCTATCCCGATCAAATTGCGGTTGCGGACGAGCCGTCCCGGAGCGGTCGCCCATGATCGATCCTATCGGCCGCCTCCCGGCGGCGCACCCTGGCCGAGTAAGAACAAGCCTATAGGCAAAATCGAAACCTCACATGACGCTGGCGCCGCGGCGCGCTATGCTGGCGGCGGCGAGGTTTCAGCCCATGATCGAATTGCGCCCGCTTGGCTATTTCGTGACCGCGTGCCGTTGCGACACCCTGGCGCGCGCGGCCAAGGAACTCGGCATCGCGCTGTCGACGCTGAGCGCCACCTTGAAGGCGCTGGAAGAGGAACTCGGCCTGCCGCTGTTCCGGCGGGTGAATTACGGCCTCTATCCGACCGCCGGCGCGCGCTGGCTGATGCGCGTGGCCGAGCCGCTGCTCGACGGCGAGACCTTCGCCCGGCGTTGGATCGGCGCGGCGCAGGCGCGCCCCGCCCGGCTGCTGAACGTCGAACTGGGATTGAGTTTCACCATCGGCGGCATCGGTGAGGCCATCGAGCGCGCCATCGACGCCATGGGCGCGGAGCGGCCGGATATTTGGGTGGAGCCGCTATGGGCGGATGAAAAGGATTCGCCGCATGTCGGCAGTCTCACCGAAACCTGGCCCGGCCTCACCGCCGGCCATCTCACCATCGGTTTGGCGCCGGAGCGTGCGCGCGCCAACGCGCGGTCGGTAACGCTGCTGGCCGACCGCTGGGTGTTCGCCTGCCGCCTGCCGGCCGGCACGAGCAAGCCGGCGAGCGCCGCCGATCTCGCCGCCGGGCGCCTGATCGTGCCGGCGCTGGCGCCGCCGCTCACCGAACAGGCCGACCGCTATTTCACGCGCAACAAGATCACCGGCGTACGCTTCGTCAACGAGCATCCCGGTGAACTACCGCGGCTGATCGACGACTATCCCGATTCGGCGCTGTTCGTGCCGGAAAGCCTGGTCTCGCAAAGGCTCGGCTTCCTGCGGGTGAAGACCATCGCGCCCGTGGCGCCGTTGACGATGAATATCGTTGCCCGCGTGGCGGCGCCGACTGCGGTGACCAGCCTGTTCATCCGGCATGTGAGACGCGCGCTTGCCGGCCCTGCGCGCGTGATCGCGCGCCGGCCGGCGATCAGTCTGCGGCAGATACATTATTTCACCATGGTGCACCGGCTGCGCCGCGTCTCGGCCGCCGCGCACGGCGCCAATGTGACGCAACCGGCGCTCAGCGAGCAACTACACAAGCTCGAGCGCACGCTCGCCACCAGCCTGTTCGAGCGACGCGGCGACGGCGTGATCCCGACCGCCGACGGCGATCGCTTCGCCCATGTCGCGAAGCTGATCGAAGCCGGCCTGCATCGCATCACCGATAGCAACGCGGCGGCGGCGGCACCGCCGAGCCGCCGCATCGCCATCGGCATCCTGCCGTCGGTCAGCCAGCATGGCCACCTGGTTAATCGCATCACCGAAGCGGTGCTGGCGGTGCAGGCGCGCCATCCGGCATTGAAGCTGGTGGTGCGGGAGGCGCCGAACGGCACCTTGCAGGACTGGGTCATGCGCGGGCTGGTCGGCGTGGCAATCGTGGAGACCGGCCTGCCGCATATGCCGCGGCTGCCGCTCGGCTCGTCGGAGGGACTTGCCGCCGTGGCGCATGCAAGCCACGGGTTGCTGCCGGCCGGACCGGTGAAATTCGCCGACCTGGTGCGACTGCCGCTGGCGCTGCCGACCGGTCGCTTCGGCCTGCGCCAACTGGTCGAGGCCGCCGCCGAGGAGCGCGGCCTGCGCATCCAGCCCTATATGGAGATCGACGCCTTGACCATGGTGGCGGCGCTGTTGGCGCGCGCGCCGGTCTGCACCGTGCTGCCGCCCTCGGCGGTGCAGCGCGAACTTGATGAAGGCGACCTGGTCGCCCATCCGATCGTCGATCCGGTGATCGCACGGCGGCTGTTCGTCATCTATTCCGGCGAGCGCAGCCTGAGCGAGCCGGAACGCGATCTCGTCAACACGCTGCGCGGGCGATTGTCGGATGCCAACGACGGCGAACGGCCGGCGCCGCGGCGCTGATCACGGCAGTCGAAAGTGCCGGATGCCTTTATTGCGCGCCTCGTCGAGGGCGTCGGCATAGCCGGCGTCGGCATAGCGCATGACGCCAAGGCTGGTGTCGTTGGTCAGCGCCAGATCGAGCCGCTCGTCGGCCTCGCCGGTGCCGTCGGCGATGACGGTAACGCCGGCGCTGGTCATGTAGCCGGAATAGCCGCCGCCGCCGGAATGGATCGCCACCAGGTCGGCCTGCGAGGAACACATCGCCATGGCATCGAGCAACGGCCAGTCGGCAATGGCGTCGGAGCCGTCGCGCATATGCTCGGTCATGATATTGGGATGCGCCATGGCGCCGGCATCGAGATGATCGCGGGTGAAGGCGATCGGACCCGACAGCGCGCCGTCGCGTACCATGCGGTTCACCGCGCGCGCCAGCGCGGTGCGCTCGCCATGGCCGAGCCAGGCGATGCGCGCCGGCAGCCCCTCGAAGGGCACATGGGCGCGCGCCAGCGCGATCCAGTTGGTGAGGATGTGATTATCTGGGAAGGCCTGAAGCAGATGGTCATCGATCTTGCGGATGTCGTCGCGGTCATTGGCGAGCGAGATCCAGCGGAACGGGCCGATGGCGCGTGCAAATAGCGGACGTAAATAGGCTTCGGTGAAGATCGGGATGTCGAAGGCGTCGGTGACGCCGCCCTCGCGCGCCTGGGTGCGGATCAGATTGCCGTTGTCGAAGACGACGGCGCCAGCGCGCTTGAAGCCGAGCATGGCGCGCACGTGACGCACGATGGTGGCGCGGCTTTCCGCCATCAGCGTGGCGGCATCGTCCTGGCGCAGGCGGCGCACCTCGGCGAGGCTGCGGCCGGACGGGACATAGCCGTAGACCAGATCGTGCGCCGAGGTCTGATCGGTGACCACGTCGGGGATGACGCCGCGCTGTAGCAAGGCCTCGGCGACGTCGGCCGCGTTGCCGAGAAGTCCGATGGAAGCGGCGCGGCCGTCGCGGCGCGCGGCGTCGACCATCGTCATCGCCTCGTCGAGATCGCCGGCTTGCGCATCGAGGAAACCGTTGGCCATGCGCTTGGCGATGCGTTCCGGATCGATCTCGACGCAGAGGATGACGGCGCCGGCCAGGCGCCCGGCCAGCGGCTGCGCGCCGCCCATGCCGCCCAGCCCCGCCGTGAGAATGAAGCGACCCTTGAGGCTGTTGCCGAAATGACGCTCGGCGATGCGCATGAAGATCTCGTAGGTGCCCTGGATCACGCCCTGCGCGCCGATATATTGCCAGTCGCCGGCGGTCAGCCCGCCCCAGCAGATCAGGTTCTGCTTCTGCCACTGGTAGAAATTCTCGGCCTTCGCCCATTGGCCGACCATGTTGCAATTGGCCATGATGATGACCGGCGCCTTGTCGTGCGTCTTGATCAGGCCGATCGGCTTGCCCGACTGCACGATCAGGGTCTCGCCGTCACGCATGGACTTCAGCGTCTCGACAATCTTGTCGTGCGAGGGCCAGTCGCGCGCCGCCTTGCCGAGCGCGGCATAGACCACGAGATTGGCCGGGTCCTCGCCGACGGCCAGTACGTTCTCCAACAGCCGCAGCAATCCCTCCTGGCGCCAGCCGCGGCAGCGCAGGTTGGAGCCGGAGGTGACGGAGAAACGCCGATCCATCGGGTCACGCCAATGCGTATTGCGCGATCGGAATGCCGAGCGCGGCTTCGCAGACCGGATAGACGCTGCGGTCCTTCACCGACGCGCTGAGCGGCAAATGCGCCTTGGCGATGTGGAACACCGAGAGCGTCATGCCCTCGCGCAGATGGCCGACGCTGACCGGCTTGCCGTCGGTGTCCAGCGTCGTGATCACATCGGGGAAGGTGGCCAGCCGCGCACCGGTACCGTCCTCGACCGCCATATATTCGTTCATCACATGCATCACGAGATCGCGTTTTCCCGCGCGGATGGTGATGGTGCCGATGTCGAAGGCGCCCTCGGTATACTTGACGGCTTTGCGGGTGACGGTGCCCTCGCCCAGGATCGTGCCCGACGTCGTCGTGCAGATCGCCTCGATCACCGCGCGGCCGCCCTGGCCTTCCGCCGCCATGATGGCGTGGCCCAAGTCGAGCGCGCGCGAGATGCCGCCGAGCGCGGCATTCTGCTTCACGTAGGAGGCGCGCACCGGATTGCGGCACGAGGCGATGAAGCCGCCCGACATATCCGCAGCCTTGCGCAGGATCGGCGAGACCTTGGCGGTGGCGCCGCGCACCACCAGCTCGATATAAGAATGGCTGGCGCGATGGCCGCCGACCGCGACCTGGATGGTCGGCTCCGGGCTCGCGGCCATGCCGATCGAGCCCATGTCGCCGGTCGGATGCGCGCGCAGGTCGCCGACGGCATCGACCACTTTGGTGCCAAGCAGCGCGCCCGGCAGCCAGGCATTCATGGTGCTCGACATGCCGTTCTGCCCGATCATCAAGCCATAGAGCGGCGCACCCAATTCCTCCTGCAGCATGTCGACGGCCTTGACGTAGTCGATGCCCAACATCTGCCATTCGGTCATGCCCGCCGGCGCGCCGATGGCGGCGGCGGTGGCGATATAGGCGTCGTCCGGCACCTCATCCATGGAGACGAGCTCGGGCTGGCCGATGCTGACCGCGGCGGTGCCGAGCATGCGGCCATGATCGGCCCAGCCGCCGCCGCCAGCGGCGAACACCGAGCCGCCGCGGATCGCCGCTTCGACGTCCTGCAATCCGAGAATGCGCCGCATCGACTTATCCCTTCTGTTCTTGCAGCGACCGGTCAAGCGCCTTCACCGCCTGCAACACGACGGCGGCGCCGGCGGCGATCTGCTCACGCTCCGACCATTCCTCCGGCGCGTGGCTCTTGCCGCCCTTGCAGGGCACGAACACCATGCCCGACCTGCAGATGAGGCTCATGAAGGCGGCATCGTGACCGGCGCCGCTGGCGAGATCGGTCTGGCGCAAGCCGAGATCGCGCGCGGCCTGACTGAACGCCGCGCGCACCGCCACGTCGCAGGCGACCGGCTTGCCTTCCGACAGCGTCACCAACGGCGCCCGCGTCACTCGCGCGGCGGCGGCATGGGCGGCGCTGTCGCGCTCGATCGCTTCGACGAAACGTGCGGTCAACGCCAGATCGGTGGTGCGCGCGTCGATCACCAGCCGGCAGCGACCGGGAACGACATTGGAGGCACCCGGCTCGACTGCGAGGATGCCGACGGTGGCGACAAAGTAGCCCTTGCCCTCGTTCGCCAATTGCTCGGCGACACGGCGCACGGACGTAACCGTCGCGGCGGCGGCAACCAGCGCGTCCTGGCGCAAATGCATCGGCGTGGTGCCGGCGTGGTCGGCGGCGCCGGTGAAGACGATCTCGATGCGGCGGATGCCGACAATGGAGGTGACGACGCCGACATCGAGCGATTGCGATTTCGAGCACGACGCCCTGCTCGATATGCAGTTCGAGGAAGGCCTTGATGTCGGAACGCCGCGCCGCGGCGAGCCGGTCGGGATCGCCGCCGACCCGGCGTAGCGCGTCGCGCAAGCGTTCGCCGCCCGGCTCGGTCAAGTCGAGCATCGGGGCGTCAAGTGCGCCCACCATGCCGCGGCTGCCGACGCAGGAGAGCCCGTATTCGCTCGGCTCCTCGGCGAGAAAATCGATGACGTCGATGCTGTGGTCGAGCCGTTCACCCTTGTCGCGCAGCGCGCGCACGACCTCGAGCGCGGTGGCGACGCCGGCGATGCCGTCGAAGCGCCCGCCCGACGGCACGGTATCGCTGTGCGAGCCGACCGCGATGACGCCGAGCGCCGGCTTGGCGCCGTCGAGCCGGCCGATGAGATTGCCGGCGGTATCGATATGCACGGCAAGCCCGGCCTCGGCAAAGCGCTTGGCGAGCAATGCGCGGCCTTCGAGAAACAGCGGGCTGAACGAGCGGCGAGTATATGGATGCGCGGGATCGGTGAGCTCGGCAAGCGCCATCACGTCCGCCCACAGACGATCGGCATTAAGCGACAGATTGGTCGCGGCCAAATCCGGCTCCTCTTCAATTCGCCGGTAACGGCGGACGCACGAAACGGCCCCGTCCCGGCGCGCCGATCACCACCCCGTCGGCATAGACGCAGGCGCCGCGCAGGAAGGTCGCCGCGACGCGGTACGGCAGGTCGATGCCGTCATAGGGGCTCCAGGATACGTAATTATTGCCGCTTGCCGCGGCGTTGTAACGATGGGGATCGCGCCGCGCCAGCACGACATCGGCGTCGCGGCCGATCGCGAGCGCGCCCTTGCGGTCGCCGATGCGGAAGAGCGCCACCGGATTGTGCGCCAGCAGCCGCGCCGCATGCGTGAGCGGCAGGCGGCGCTCGTCGAGCCCCTTGAGCAGCAAGACATAGAGCACCTCGAGGCCGGGCACGCCGGAAGCGTTCTTCAACATTACCGGATCGGTCTTGCGGTCCTCCGACCAGCTCACATGGTCGGTGGAGACGACGGTGACATTGCCGACCGCGAGATGATGCCACAACGCCTCGACCTCGTGCCGCGGCCGCACCGGCGGGTTGATCTTGGCCTTGCCGCCGAGGCGACGCACGTCGTTTTCCTCGTCGAGGGTGAGATAGTGAATGCAGGCTTCGATGGTGGCGGCATGGCCCTGGGCGCGATAGGTGGCGGCGAGTTCGTAGCCGCGCCCGATCGAGGAATGCACGATATGCACCGGGCAGCCGGCGCCGGCGCCGAGCTCGAAGACCTCGGCGGTGGCCAGCGCCTCGGTGATCGGCGGCCGCGACAAGCCGTGCGCCCGATAATCGGTAATATTGCTTGCTTCCACCTTGGCGATGAAGGCACGCACCATCTCGTCGTTTTCGTTGTGGATGCCGGCGACCAGCCCACGCGGGCCGATGGCCTCGAAGCAGGCATAAAGCATCTGCGGCGGAATGCGCGGGAAACGCTGCGGATGGGTGCCGAAGGTGGAGAACTTGAATGCGGCGGCGCCGGCATCGACCAGCTCGTCGATCCGTGTCGCGCCCTCCTGCGGATCGATCGTGGCATAGAGCGCGAAATCGACGCGGGCCTGCGCGCGCGCCTCCTTTGCCTTGGCGCAGAAACGCTCGGCATTGGCGATCAGGCAGCCGTCGTCATAGGGCATATCGACGATGGTGGTGACGCCGCCGGCCGCGGCGCTGCGCGTCGACCAGACGAAATCCTCCTGGCCCTGCTGGCTGCGGCTGTGCACCTGGGCGTCGATGGCGCCGGGCAGCACCAGGAATGCGGACCCGCCATGTTTCTCGCCGGCGGGCGGTGTGCCCGTACCGACCGCCTGCACAATGCCGTCGCCGGCAAGCACGTATCCGTTCTCGATGCAACGGTCGGGAAGCACGATCGTCCCGATATAGACCTGATCGGCCATGCGTGGCTCTTGATCGCTTGCGAACCGCTGGTGCTCGCTTTGGTGCCGCGGCGACAGCGAAGCACCGGCGAAAGGTGTGGCTCCGAACGACGAGCCGAAACGTTAAATGACGGCGGGCAGAGCGCGAACCCGGATCAATCGAAGTCGCCGATAGGAAAAACAAAACTTCTTAAGCTCACGATCGCGTCGAACGTCTCGGTGGAGGAAGCACGCGCCTTTCACTCATGCCGATGCCAACGCGTCGCCACGCCTGCGCAGCGACGGCATGCCACGGTGCTACACCAAGCCGGCAGCGGAGATCGTTCTTGGCTCGATGCAAAGGCCGGTCGCCTCAACCCGCCCGGTGCGGAATGACCTCGCCGATCTCACCGGAATCGTGGGCAGTGAAGAACAAGCGTCCGTCCGCCACCGGCACGATGCAGCGCGCGCCGCAGTCGGGCGTCGGGATTGCATATTCGGCGAGCACCTGCCCGGCGACATTCATGCGGCCGATCTTGTTGGCGGCGTTCTCGGTGAACCACAGCTCGCCGTCGGCAGTGACCGTGACGCCGCGCAGCGAGGCCTGCGGCGTCGGCACCTTGAACTCGACGATGGTGCCGGCGCGATCGATGCGGCCGAGCGCATTGGCGCCAGTCTCGACGAACCAGATATGGCCGTCGGGATGCGTCACCATGGCGCGCGGCTGCGCGTCGGCGGTGGGAATGGGAAATTCCGTGACGCGGCCGTCGCGGGCAATGCGGGCGACCGCGTTGCCGCGCGCCTCGCTGAACCACACCGCGCCGTCGCGCACGGCCGGCGCCAGCGGCCCGCAGCCCGGGCTGAAGCCCTTGGCATATTCGGTGAGCTTGCCCTGCGGACTCATCGACGCGACGCGGTCGGCCTCGTTCTGCGAAAACCAGACATTGCCGTCGGGACCGAGCGCAATGCCGTCCGGCCCGCAGTCGGGCTGCGGCAGGACGAATTCGGTGATGGCGCCGTCCGGCGTGATGCGGCCAACCTTGCCGGCAGCACGCTCGGTGAACCAGAGATTGCCGTCGGCGCCCTCGACGATGCCGATCGGCCGGCTGTCCTTGGTCGGCAGCGCGAACTCGACGATCTCGCCATTTTCGGGATTGAAGCGGCCGACCTTGGCGGTGCCGCTCTCGCAGAACCAGAGATGGCCGCTACGGCTCGGCGCGATGATGTAGGGCCGGCTGCCGGGGGTCGGGATCGGATGCATCACGATCACGGGGTCGGCCACGCGGCGCGCGGCAGCGGCCGATGGAGATGCTGTATCCGCTTGGTCCACTAATTCCTCCTTACGTCGCCATGGTTTTGCGCAAAGTTCGCTCTATGCCAGCGGAATGATCGGCAACACCAGATGCGAGGGGTGCGCCGCGTCGTGATAGATCTTGTGCACAACCGTCCTGCTGCTGCAGAGATGATAGGGCGCGTATTCGACGTCATGTGCACCGGCGAGCCCACTCGGCAGATCCATGCTGGTGATGTCGATGCAGATGCGGTGCCCGGCTTTGAACATATTAGCGGTTGATAAAATCTCGATCGCGTATTCGTTGACTTCGCCCGGCACAATCTTCTGCTGCGCCTTGCGCGTCAGCGGATGCCAGGGCCGCCACGGCTTCGAACGCGCCGGATCGACGGCGCGATGCGAGGCCTTGAGCCAGCCGCGCGTCAATTCGCGCTCCGACAGATTGTCCGGAATCTCCGCTTCCCCCGGCCGCGCGGTATGCACGGATACGTCCGGCCCGACGTCCTTGACCACGATGATCCAGTTGGTGTCGTCCTGGTCGATGGCGGCGTGCAGATAAAGCGCCATCGGCCCGATCACCAGCGTATCCTCGGGCAGCGGGTCGCTCATATAGCGCAACCGTTGGATCTCGTTGGTCTGCGTCGGTGGCATCTGCGCGAATGTGTCCGGCTCGGCGCGACCATCGCGCGCACCGGAGGTAAACGGCTCCGGCCGCAAGCGGCCCCAACTCGTCAGATAAAGCTTGCTCCATTGCGTCTCCGGCAATGGCCAATCGTTGCCGGTACGCCACTTGTTCTCACCCATGACCCAGACCTTGACCGGCGGTTCATCGAGAATGCCGGTGTCCTTGCCTTTGAGCCAATGGTCGTACCAGCGCAGAATCTCGCCATGGAAATCGTGGAACGGCCGCTCCAGATGCGCCGGTCCGGTCAACAACATCTTTTTCGGCACGCCGGCGACGTTCTGGAACCACTGCTGCGAGCCTTGCAGATGAAGCTTGTAGCTATACGCGTACCAGCCGGTGCCGGTGTAGAAGGGAATCTTGATCTTCTTGAACTGCTCTTCGGTCTTGGCGACGATGTCGTCGGCATCATAGGGATTGAGCAAGGTGTCGTAGACCAGCGGCATCGTCTGGCCCTTCTCGACCAGCACGTTGAAGATGTTCGGATACATCATGTAATCGGCATTGCCGAGCGCCGCCTGCCACTTCTTGTTTTCTTCCGCAGGCAGCGCGCCCGGCTGGCCGCGATTGACGTGATAGACCGCGCCGCCGTCGAGCAGAAACACCATGGTATGAAGCAGGCCACCGGGATAGAAATCGCGGAACCCCCATTGACCGAAGCAGCCCATCGAATCGTAGGGAAAGATCGCCTTCAGCGACGGCGGTTGCTGCGCGGCGGCGGCGAACTGCGCGCCGCCGAAGGCTGATATGCCGATCATGCCGACATTGCCGTCGCACCAAGGCTGCGCCGCAATCCACTCGATCAGGTCGTAAAAATCCCATTCGTCGGAACCGCCACCATCCGACTTGCCGGTGCCGCGCACATTGCCGCATACGTGAATGTAGCCGCGCCGCACCAGATAATCGGTGTCACCACCTTCGGCGCCGCCGAACCACATGCGCGACCAGGCCGGCTGCACCCATTGCGCGGCCTTGGCGAATTCCGGAGTCTGATATTCCTTGTTGTGCGGGGCGATCGCCAACAGCGCGGGAAAGCGTCCGGCCATGTCGGGCCGGTAGATATCGATGCACAGGTGCTTGCCGTCGCGCATCGGCACCATGACGTCGCGCTGTTCGGTAAGTTTTTCGCAGACGATCGGCGGGTCGTAGCCAGGCGGAGGATTGTACGGGTTCTCAAGCGGCATCATGGCGCATGCACTCGTTTCAAAGGCGTGATGGCTCGGGTTGATGGCTCGGCGCGGCTTCGACTTTAACGTCGTCTGACGACGCCATCTTAATCGTTTGCAATTGCCGCTTCAAACGCGCGTCGGCCATCCCACAATGCGGGTCGCTTCGTGCCTCAAGCGCCCCGGGGAGGTTCGGTTATTCTTCACCGGGTCGCGCAGCGCCAAACGCCCGTGTCTATTGCGCTATTCTGTTGACAAGGCGGAAAGCGCTGGTGATCATCATGCACAATCGCAGCGACATCGGCGCGCGACCGCCGCCAAATGATCCACACCGGATCGTGGTCGTGAACCAATAAAAACACCATACCGGGATGACGCGCTTGAAAGGGAGGAGTGCAATGCTCAAGAAATTCGTTGGTGCCGCGCTCGCCGGCGCCCTGCTGGCAACGCCGGCCTTGGCCGCTCCGATCACGCTCAAGTTCAACTCGCCGGCGCCGCCGCCCTCGTTCCTTCACAACAATGTCTTCCGGCCTTGGATTGCCAATGTCGAGAAGGCGTCGAAGGGCACGCTCAAGATTCAACTTTACGTCGGCGGCACGCTTGGCAACTTCAAGGTCAACTACGACCGCGTCGTCGACGGCGTCGCCGATATCGGCTTCATTCTGACGGCCTTCACCAACGGCAAGTTCAAGAAGCTTGACGTCGCTGAGCTCCCCTTCCAATCGAAGAACTCGACCGAGGCGGCCTATTCGCTGTGGAAGCTCTATGCCTCGGGCATCGCCAACGACGAATTCGATAAGATCAAGCCGCTGGCGATCTGGACCTTCCCTAACGCGGCGCTGCATACGAAGATCAAGATCACGTCGCTCGACGACGTGAAGGGAATGCGGCTCGCCACCTCGAACGTGGCGACCTCGCAGATCGTGCAAAGGCTGGGCGGCGTGCCGGTCACCTTCACGCCACCCGATACCTACGAGGCGATCAGCCGCGGCATCGCCGCCGGCACGCTCATGCCGTTCACCGGCATGCGCATCTTCAAGGTGAACGAAGTGACCAGCCATCACCTTGACGAGCCGCTCGGCGGCGCGACAGCCATGATGTTCATTAACAAGAAGAAATACGATTCGCTGCCGCCCGACGCCAAGGCGGCGTTGGATAAATATTCCTATCTGCCGCTTTCCGAGATTACCGGTAAAGCCACTGATGCGGATTGGGCCAAGGCGCGCGCCTTGGTCGCCAAAGGCACCAATGAGTTGTCGCCGGAGCAGGAGAAGAAGTGGGAAGAGGTCACTCACCCGGTCGTAGTTGACTGGGTCAAGAAGAATCCGGACGGCGAGAAGATTCTCAAAACGTTCCAGGATGGAATCAAGGAATACCGCAGCAGCAAGGCCAAGTGAGCGATGCCCGCGCTTTTGAATTGTCGGTCGGCGCCAGGCATTTTGGCGCCGGCCGGCCATTCGATAGACGGAAAGCGAAACGACCGGCGCAGCCCAGAGCCTCCAGCGCGCTCTTTACGGCGGACAGGTAATTGACCACGCCAAGCGAAGCCGGGTCAGGATCCGAATTCGCGCTCGGCGAATTCCTCGACTCTCTCGACCGACGAATGATCTCGTTCACGCGCCGCATCGCTTTCGCAGGCGTGTTCGTGATGCTGATCCTGGCCTTCGCCACCGTCGGCGATGTGTTGTTGCGCTGGCTGTTCAATTCGCCGATCAGCGGCTTCAATGAGATCCTGTCCATGGGCCTGGCCGTCGCGATTTCGGCCACCTTCCCGGCCGGCGCCGCGCAGCGGGTCAATCTCACCGTCGATTTCCTCAGCCGCCGCATCAGCGCGCGCGGCCTGTCGCGGCTGAAGGTTGTCGGCGCCGTCGCGCTGCTGCTGTTCTATGCGCTGCTGTCCTGGCGCATCGGCGCTTATGCCGCCGACCTCATGGGTCGCGACGCGGTGACGCTCTATCTGAGCATCCCGATGGGCCCGGTGATCGCCGTGGTCGCGTTCTTTCTCGCGATCAGCGCCATCGTGCAGATCGCGACATTGCTGGTCACCGTCAAATATGCCTTGGCCGGAATTCCAGAGCCGGCGGGATGGAGCATCGTCCAGAGCGAGACCGGTACCGGCGCCGAACGCGCGCCCGTCCGGGTAGGCAACCGCGCCATTCTTGTCGCTTCGCTCGCCATCCTCGCCATCGCGGCCGTGCTCTTTGTCGCGGCGGCGGCGGCCTTCCCCACCTTGACCGATCTCGCGCGCGGCAATCCGCTCACGTTCACGGTCATCATCCTGCTGACCTTGTGGGGCCTGATGGTCATTTATGTGCCGTTGACCGCGGCCATGGGGCTGCTCGGTCTTTTCGGCACGATGCTGATGATTGACTCCTCGCCCGCGCTCAGCGTGCTCGGCAACGAAGCGGTGCAGTTCCTCACCAATTCGCAGGTGGCGGTGCTGCCGATGTTCCTGATGATGGGCAGCTTCGCGGTGGTCGCCGGCCTGTCGAGCGACATCTACGAGCTCGCTCACGTGCTGCTCTCGCACCGCCGCGGCGGCCTGGCCCTGGCGACGATCGGCGGCTGCGGCGGCTTCGGCGCGCTGACCGGCTCGTCGCTGGCAACCGTCGCCACCATCGGACGCGTGGCGCTGCCGGAAATGAGCGCGCGCGGCTATTCGGTAGGGCTGGCGACCGGTTGCGTCGCGGCCGGCGGAACACTCGGCGCCTTGGTGCCGCCGTCGATCCCGTTGATCTTCTACGCCCTGCTGACGGAACAATCGATCGGCATCTTGTTTGTCGCCGCCGTGGTTCCGGCCATCATCGCCATCTGTCTCTATTTGATAACGGTGACGATCTATGTGCGGCTGGTGCCTGAACGCGACACCGCCGAAGACCGGCCGGGCGACGCTGCCGGAGATCACCCAGGCCTTCAAGAAGGCCTGGGGCGCGCTACTGCTTCTGGTTCTGGTGGTCGGCGGCATCTACAGCGGCATCTACACCGAAACCGAGGCGGCCGCGGTCGGCGTCGGCGCCGCGTTCCTGTTCGCGCTCGCCCGCGGCAAGATCACGCGCAGTACGATTTTCCAAGTCATGGGCGAGACCACCGCGACCACCGCGATGATCTACCTGATTATTTCCGGCGTGCTCACCTTCTCGTTCTTTGTCGGCGTCACCGGATTGCCCCAGCAAATGGCGTCCCTGATCGACGGCGTCTCCCTGCCGCCCATCGTGATCATCATCTTCATCCTGATCGTCTACCTCATGTTGGGCGCGATCATGGATTCGCATTCGGTGCTGTTCATCACCATCCCGATCGTGGTGCCGCTGGTCATGGGTCTGGGCTACGATCTGATCTGGTGGGGCGTGGTCATGCTGATGGTGCTGGAAACCGGGCTGATATCGCCCCCCTTCGGTATCCATGTCTTCGTGCTCAAAGGCATTGCCGGCGACGACGTGCCGCTCGGCACGATCTTCCGCGGCGTTTTGCCCTTCGTCGTCGCCGATTTGATCAAACTGGCGCTGGTAGTCGCGATTCCGCAGCTGGCGCTGTGGCTGCCATCCACCATGATCCATTAGCACAGGCGCGGTTGCGCTGACGAAACACGCGACCTCGACAGCGATCGCGGCCGCCGCCTAGGCGATGGCCGGCACGCGGAACAGCGCGGCGGCATTTCCCCAGATGATCTTTTCCTTGTCCGCCTCGGAAAGTCGTGTGCACTTATTGACGAATGCCACCGGCTCGTCTTCGCCGACCGGGAAATCGGAGCCGAGGATCACGCGGTCGGCACCCACCTTCTCCACCAGATGCTCCAGTATATCGACGTTGTAGACGCAGCTATCGTAATAGAAGCATTGGAGATACTCGCTTGGCGAGCGTGTCATGTTGATCCTGGTATAGGGTTTCTCGATGATAATTGCGATCGAGGCGTCCGACATAATAGGGCAGATAGCCGCCGCCGTGGGCGACGCAGATCTTCAGCCGTGGAAAGGCGTCGAGCACGCCCTCATACATCAAGGACGCCATGGCCATGGCCTCTTCGAAAGGCTGGCCGATCGAATTCCAGATTTGCCACGACGCCTGGCGCCGGTCCGTCGATCCCGACGGATGGAGATAGATGAGTGCGCCCAGTTCCTCGGCTTTTTCCCAGACCGGCCAAAGCTGGCGGTCGCCGAGCTCCATCTCGCCGGCGGAACTCGACACCTGTACGCCAATGAAGCCGAGCTCGTTCACGCAGCGCGTCATTTCATCGATGGCTAGGGACGGGCTGTGCAACGGAATTTCGCCGAGTCCGCTGAAACGGTCCGGATGCGCCGCCATCATCTCGGCGATCCGATCGTTGACGCGCTGCTGCATTTTCAAGGCTTCCGCGGGCCGCGCCCAACAGGTCGGCGACATCACGCTGGAGAGCGAAAGCGCCTGCACGTCGACGCCGGTGCGATCCATGCATTCCAGCCGCATCCCGATGTCGCGCATGATGGCGCCGTTGCGCGCGCCCCAGGCGTCTGTCTCCTTGCGCATCTCCTCGGTGATGCGCTCGGCGGGCGGCTCGATATTGACGACGCCATGACCCTTGGCCCAGGTCATGATCTCGGGAACGATCATGTGCGCGTGGATGTCGAGGGCGCGCTTGCGGGATGGTTCTGAATTCATCGTCATCGTGCTATTTCCACTGAATGAGTTATCAGGCGAATTACGCTTATTGACCCATTGTCTTCGGCAGCCAGATGGCGATCGCCGGGAACAGCACAAGCAGCACCAGCTTGATCAGATCCGCCGCGACGAAGGGCATCACGCCCTTGAACACGGTGGTCAGCCGCAGATTACTACCGCCGATGCTCTTCATGATGAAGACGTTGAGGCCGAACGGCGGCGTGATCATGCCGGTTTCCATGACACAGACCATGACGATGCCCCACCAGACAAGATCGTAGCCCAAGTGCTGGATGAACGGCGTGATGATCGGCACGGTGATGAGCATTACCGGAAACGAATCCATGACGGCGCCGAGCAGGATATAGATAATCAACAGCACGAAGATCGAGCTGACCGGCGGTAGATGCAAATTGGCGAAGAATTCGGTGAGGATTTCCGGCGTGCCGGTAAGCCCCATGAAGAACGAGAAATTCACCGCGCCGAAAATCAGGATATAGAGCATCGCGGTGGTCGCCGTGGTCTCGCCCATGACACGGATGAAGTTGCCATTGCGCAGCTTGCCGCGATACAGTGCTACCAGGAAGGCGCCGGTAGCGCCGAAGGCCGCGCATTCGGTGGCGGTGAACACGCCGCCGTAGAGGCCGCCGAGCACCATGCAAAACAGCGCGATGACCTCCCACGAATCGCGCAGCGCGCGTCCGACTTCGGCGAGGCTCACGCGGCTCGTATCGGGAGGCACCGATTTCGGCGACATCCATGCATAGGCCATGACGGTTGCCATATAGAGCGCAATGGCCAAGAGCGCCGGCAGAAAGGAGGCGACGAACAAGATGCCTATCGACTGGTTGGTCAAGAGCGCATAGAAGATCAGCGGCACCGATGGAGGCACCAGCGCGCCCAGCGTGCCGCCGGCGGCGACGCATCCGGTGGCGAGCTGCATTGAATAGCCGCGTGCATTCATTTCCGGCAGCGCCACCCGGCCGATGGTGGCGGCGGTCGCCATCGACGAGCCGGTCAGCGCGCCGAAGGCGCCGCAGCCGCCGATGGTCGCAAGCGCCACGCCGCCACGGAAATGGCCGACCAGCTTGTGCGCCAGATTGTAGATGTCGCTTGATAGCCCGGCGGCGACCGCGAAGCTGCCCATCATCAGGAACAAGGGTAGCGTCGCCACCTGCTCATTGGTGAGAAAAGCTGGCGGGTTCCGTCGCCAAGACGCTCAGCGCCGGGCCGGCGCCGGTCAGCATCATCGAGCCGAAACAGCCGACCAGCGCCATGGCGGCGCCAAGCGGAAAGACCAGCAGCACCAGACTCCACATCAGCAGAAACAGGCCGATGCCGAGGATGGCGCCATGCGACAGCGCCCCGTCGCTGACCGCCAGCGCCAGCGCGTGCGCGCCAAAGGCCAAAAGAACCGTCAGCACGACCGCGGCGATCGCGGCCGGCACCAGGATGCGGTTTTCGACTCGCGCCCCCCTATCGGGCGTCTGATGGGTGTCAATGAAATCGGCGAAGCCCGCCGCCGCCTTGGTCGCGTGACCGGCCAGCGCGTTGCGCAGATCGACCAGCGCGACGACGAACTGCACCAGGGCGGTGAGGCCGAGAAAGAACGCCACCGCATAGATGAACGGCGCCTGCGGCCATTGCAGGATCACCGTCGTCACGCCACGGCGGGCGAGCTCGCCGGCATAGATGGTAAAGCGCCAGGCAAGCAACACATAGAGGATCAGCAGAAAGAACGCGCCCGCCGCACGCAGCCACAATAGCGCACGCTCGCCGAAACGGCTGGCGAGAATATCGACCGCGAGATTGATACGGCTCGCGGCGCCGGCGGGAAAAGTCGAGGAGATGGTGGCGGCGAGCCCCATCGCCAACACTTCATTGAGGCCCGGCACCGAGCCGCCCCACAGCCAGCGCGCAATGACGTCGGCTGTGGTGAGCGCGGTTACCGCCAGCATACCGATTACGCCGATAAAGGCGACGCGCCGCGAGATCGCAACGCAGCGCGCATCGAGAGTGTCCAACAGGTCGTTCAAGGGGCACTCGCTCTCTGGGCGTTCGCCACGCGGGCGTTGAACGCCTTGCCACCGTTCTCCGGCGCGCGACCGCCATCCTATGCGCCCCTCCGCTCAGGGCGGAAGGGCGCATCGCGCTTCGCTCGACGACTATTTGTTGTTCTTGTATTGCTTGATCGCGGCTTTGTAGGCGGCGAGGATGGCAGCGCCGTTCGGGGTCGCCTTCACCCAGCCGTCGGTGACCGGCTGCAGGACCTTGGCCCAATTAGCCACTTGCGCGGCGCTCAACGTCTTGATGGTCTGGCCGGGCAAAGCGCCGATCCTCTTGGCGGTGGCGAGGCCGTGCGCGCTGGTATTGTTGCCGAGCGCGCGCGAGAAGCCGAGGCCGGAATTCTCGTCGATCGCCTTCTTGGCGGCCGGCGGCAGCTTGTCATAGCTCGCCTTGCTCATGAAGACGTAAGTGGTGGAGACGCCGAGATTGGCCTCCAGGTGGTGTTTGGCGACCTCGTAGATCTTGAAGTCGTCGATGCCGGTCCACGGCATGAGATTACCTTGCAGCACGCCGTTGCTAATCGCCTGATACTGATCCGGTGGCGCCATCGAAACCGGCGCCCCGCCTAGTTTGGTCAGGGTCGCCGCCAGTATCTTCGAGGAGGCCGCGAACTTGCGCCCCTTGAGATCGGCCATGCCGCTCAGCGGCACCGTCGCGTGAATCTGATTGCCCGGGAAGGCGAACAGCGCCAGCACCTTCCACCGCTTATATTCCTCGGCAATGGTGCCATTGGCATAAAGCGTCCACAGTGCCGGCGCCACTTCGGCCGGATCGCCGCTGATGAACGGCAACTGGGCGACGTCGGTGCGCGGGAACGGATGCCCGGTCGGACCGAGCAGGCCGAACCCGATGTCGACGACGCCGTCGAGCAGACGATCGAGCAGGTTGTGGAAATTCGCCAAACGCGGCCCGACGAAAAATTGAACCTTAAGCTCGCCGTTGGAATCCTGCTCGACTTTCTTTGCCCAAGGGATCAGCACTTGCTGGTAATGAAGATCGTGCGGCGAGCCCGGCATCGCGAACTTGAGCAGCGTGGCCGCCTTGCTACCGCTCGCCGAAACGACCAAGGCGGTCACGGCAAGCACGCCCAACAGGCGAGAGATGACTCGGCCCTTCATACGTTCCTCCCTTGTTTCATGCATTATTGGTTCAAGACGATATAAGCCGGCTCCATTCCCTGCAAGCAAAATCGCACGCGCGCTGATTGCGCGGACATTGGTGCCGAAGTGAAAGACGCAAGATAAACAACGACACGCTCGTCCCGCCATGCGGGACAGGACAAGACGGCGCCTCGTGTGTCGCGCCGTCACTGTGCCGCGCGTAGCGACTGCCGCCTAGCTCGTCGGAATGACCGGCAGCAGCAGATGCGAGGGATGCGCGGTGTCGTGATAGATTTTGTGCACCACCGTCTTGCTGCTGCAGAGATGATAGGGCGCGTATTCGACGTCATGCGCGCCGGCCAGTCCGCTCGGCAGGTCCAGACTGGTGATGTCGATACAGATGCGGTGGCCGGCCTTGAACATGTTGGCCATCGACAGAATCTCGATGGCATATTCGTTGATCTCGCCGGGTACTATCTTTTGCTGCGCCTTGCGCGTGAGCGGATGCCACGGCCGCCAGGGTTTCGAGCGTTCCTTGTCAACGGTGCGATGCGACGCCTTCAGCCAGCCGCGCGTCAATTCGCGCTCCGGCAAGTTGCGCGGCACATCAACTTCGCCCGGCCGCGCCGTGTGTACCGACACGTCCGGCCCGACGTCCTTGACCACGATGATCCAGTTGGTGTCGTCCTGGTCGATGGCGGCGTGAAGGTATAGCGCCAGCGGCCCGATCACCAAAATATCCTCGGGCAGAGGATCGCTCATGTAACGCAGGCGTTGGATCTCGTTAGTCTGCGTCGGCGGCATCTGCGCGAATGTGTCGGGTTCGGCCCTGCCGTCGCGCGCGCCGGGCGTGAACGGCTCCGGCCGCAGCCGACCCCAGCTCGTCAGATAAAGTTTGCTCCATTGCGTCTCCGGCAAAGGCCAATCACTGCCATGGCGCCACTTGTTCTCGCCCATGACCCAGACCTTGACCGGCGGCTCGTCGAGAATGCCGGTGTCCTTACCTTTGAGCCAGTGGTCGTACCAGCGCAGGATCTCGCGATGGAAGTCGTGAAACGGCCGCTCCAGATGCGCCGGGCCGGTCAACAACAGCTTCTTCGGCACGCCTTCGACGTTCTGGAAGTATTGCTGCGCGCCCTGCAAATGTTGCTTGTAGCTGTAGGCGTACCACCCGGCGCCGGTGTAAAATGGGATGTTGATCTTCTTCAGCCGCGCATCGGTCTTGCTGACGAGATCGTCGGGATCGTAGGGATCGATCAACCGCTCGAAATACATCGGCAACGTCTGGCCCTTCTCGACCAGGATGTTGAAGATGTTCGGATACATCAGATAGTCGGGATTGCTCATCGCCTCCCGCCACTTCTGTTCCTTGTCGGCGGGAAGCGGCCCCGGCTGCCCGCGCGTCATGTGATAGACACCGCCGGAATCGAGGAGATAGTGCATCGTGTGCACTAGCCCGCCGGGATACATGTCGCGGTGCATGCCGGCGCCGTAACAGCCGCGCGGATCGTAGGGGAAGATCGCCTTCAATGACGGCGGCTGCTGGAACGCCGCTTCGAACTGGGCGCCGCCGAAGGCCGAGATGCCGACCATGCCGACGTTGCCGTCGCACCAGGGCTGCCGGGTGATCCATTCGATCAGATCGTAGAGATCCCATTCCGCCGAGCCGCCGCCATCGGATTTTCCGTTGCCGCGCAAGTTGCCGCAGATATGGATGTAGCCGCGCGTCACCAGATAGTCGGTGTCGCCGGCCTCGGCGCCGCCGAACCACATGCGCGACCAGGTCGGCTGCGATCCTTGCGCGGCCTTGGCGAATTCCGGCGTCTGATATTCCTTGTTATGCGGGGCGATCGCCAGCAGCGCCGGGAAGCGCCCATCCATCTCCGGCCGGTAGATGTCGACGCAGAGCCGCTTGCCGTCGCGCATCGCCACCATGACGTCGCGTTGTTCGATAATCTTCTCGCAGACGATCGGCGGGTCGTAATCGGGAGGCGGGTTGTGGGAATTCTGTACATTCAATCCAGCGCGTGCGTACGGCTGGTTGCCGCCGGAAACGACGTCATTTGTCATAACGAACTCCCTGGACCGACGAAATGATGCGGCTAGTTTTGCGGGGTCGGCAAGAGAAATTCCAAGAGAAAGTCATTGCCCTTCCGATTTCTTAATGGCTTGAATCTTCGCCGCAAAGACGCCGACGATATTTGCCTGGTGCCTTGTTTGTCGTAGCCTCGATACGCATCCAGGAATGGCGCGCCAGGGTGAACCGCATGGTAGGCCACTCTCCAAACAACGAAGGCACCGCACGCAGCGCAGCCTGGCTTTTTACGACCGCAACGCAGGACACAGGAATTGAACCATGAAAGTAGGATTGATCGGGCTCGGCCGCATGGGCTCCGCCATTTTTCAGCGCCTGAAAGATCACGGTTTCGAGGTCACTGGCTGGGATCGCAATGGCCCGGCCGTTGCCGCGCTTGCGACCCGGGGCCTGCTCCCGGCGGCGAGCCCACGGACGGTCGCCGCCGAAGCCGACATGGTGATCTCGATCATTACCGAGGACAACGGTGTGCGAAAGCTGTTCCTCGGCGAGGAAGGTTTCTTCAGCACCGACATTGTCGGCAAGCTGTTCATCGAAATGAGCACCTTGAGGCCGGCGACGCACCGCGAACTCTCCCCGCTGGTGCGGGGCAAGGGCGCGCGCCTGGTCGATGCGCCCGTGTTGGGAACCATTCCCGCCGTGCGCGAGGGCAAGCTGTTCGTGCTGGCCGGCGGTGAGGCTGTCGACGTGGAGCGGGCGAAAACGCTTCTCGATCATCTCGCCCGGCGCGTGGTCCACATGGGCCCGGCCGGAAGCGGTTGTGCGATGAAACTCGCGGTCAATCTCGGCATGGCGCTTTACCTGCAGTCATTGGCGGAATCGATCGCGCTTGCTGAAGCTGAAGGCCTCGCGCTCGACCGGATTCTCGAAATCCTGTCCGAGGCGCCGACGGCCAGCCCGTTCCTGAAAGCCAAGACCGGCGTCCTCAAGGGAGAGCCATCCGACGTTACGCTGGATATCCGAACATTGCGCAAGGATGTAATCTCCGCCATTGCCACCGGCGCGGCGGGCGGCGTTGGCATGCCGGCAGCCGCAGGCGCCGCGACGGCGCTCTCCGCCGCGGTCGCTGGCGGCTGGGGCGAAAAGGATCTGGCCGAATTGCCCGGTTACTTCCGTGAATTCATGACACAGGTGTTCCCATAAGCGGCGGGAGACGCCTTCGGCACGCGTCACCGCAAACATTACGACAGGGGACGCTCACTCCCATCCTGTCGTTTTGCCCTTTCGAGCGCGCGCGCCACAAATCCCGTCGCTTTCATGTCCTCGATAAACGCCCTCAGATAGACGGCGCCGGTCGAGCGCCCTTTCGGAGTTGCCATCGCCTGCTGGATGGACATGAACGGTGGCTCGATCATGCGCAGGCCCGGCCGACCGGCGATGAGCGACAGCGCCGTCTGTTTCACGCCGGCATAGACATCCAAGTTTTCCGCCAGGAAAAGATCAAAAGACGCCGTGGCCGTGGGCGAGCGCACGAGCGTCGCGTGCGCGACAAATAAAGATCGTAGCCCGACCCCCGCGCCAATGAAATCTTGACCCCGGCGCGATCGATGTCGGCCAGAGCTGTAAATTTCGAACCGGCGCGAACAATAAAGCTACCTTCGATGGTCACATAGGGTGCGGTAAATTCGATTTCCGCTGCCCGCACCGGATCGATAGCAAGGAACGCAATGTCCCATTCCTTGCGTTTGATGGCTTCGAACACGCGCCCGGCGGCGTCGTAGGGAATCAAGTCGAGCGGCACGCGCAGGTGCTCCGCCAACGAGCGTGCGAGGTCGACCGCGATGCCGGTCGGATTTCCGGTCGCGGCATCCGTTTGCACGAGAACTGTGTTTCCGCGATTGATGGCGGCGCGCAGCCGTCCTGTCGGCGCCAGATCCCTCTGCACTTCGCTATCGACTGTATCCATCGTGTAACCCCCGGCTCCAAGGCTCGCCGCCCTTCCCGCGCGACGACGTACTGCGCCGGCGATCTTAGCACGCACGTCCGCCGATTACTCGCGTTGGGCGGTCTGCAGCGGGAAGCCGGCTGTGCCGCGTTATCTAGAACGCGGAGATCTCCGCTTCATGCGCAAGCGTGAAGTCGATATCGTCGATGCCCCGCAGCAGCCGGTCCTTGCGCACCGCATTGATCTCGAAGCGGTAGCTGTTGCCTTGCGGGGCGATGACGATCTGTTGCGGTAGGTCGATGGTCATTTCGGCGCCGGGCCGGTCGCGCAATTGCCGCCACAGCTCCTTGACGGCGTTAGCGCGCAGCACCACGGGAAGCACGCCATTCTGCATGCAATTGTCGAAAAAGATGTCGCCGAAGCTGAGGCCGACCAGCGCGCGTAGATCGAAATCGAGCAACGGCATAGGTAATGCCTTTGCGCGACGCGCCGCGGCCGAAATCGATGTAGGTGCTCAGGCGTTATCTCGGCGAGTGGATGGGTGGCCCGATGCTCTATTCGCAGGAGCGCGGCTAGGCGGCGTACCCTCCGCCAAACCACCGCAGGCTACTCGCCAACACAACTTGCACTGTCAGCGATCAAAATACCAAGACGGCCTTCTCTTTTCGGCAAACGCCGCGCGCCCTTCTTTTGCCTCCTCCGAGTTCGACACCAGATCGAAGGCGGCTTGCAACTCACGCATGGCTTCGCCGCTTAACGGCGCCGGAACTGCATAATTGCGGAGCGCATTCTTGGCGCTGGAAAGTGCACCGGGCGCACCAAGTAGAAACTGATCGACCACCTTTTCAAGAGCGGTGTCAATTTCGTTCGTCTCGCAGAGCTCGTGCGCGAGACCAATCCGGAACGCTTCTTGGGCCGAAAACTGATCACCGGACAGAAGATGGCGACGTAGCGCCCGATAACCCATCGCGCGCAGAAAAACCCCGATCAAGGGCCCCGGAGAAAAGCCGAGACGCACCTCAGGGATCGAAAATGTGGCATTACGCGCTGCCAAAATAAAATCGCAACTGCATGCCAATGCCAACGCGCCTCCGATACATGCCCCCTGCACCACGGCAAGGGTCGGTTTAGGCGACCTGTCGATGAGCTCGCACACCTCGCCAATGCTCTGCCGAGGTCGGCCATCGTCGGTTCCGATAGCCGCTCCACCCGAAAAATGCTTGCCAGCGCCCCGCAATACGATCAGACGCAAAGAAGAGCTATCGCTACTCTCCTGGATAATGTGCGCAAGCGTATCGAGCATAGACGCATCATAGCTATTGGCCCGATCTTGCCGATTAAATGTGACCGTCAATACGCCACGATCAGAAATGGACTTGAGGACGGATTTTGCCATACGACATTCAAGCCCCACACTGAGTCAGTTCCAAGAAGCGATCAACATGCGTTAACTCATTTCCGTATTTTGCCGATAGCGCCACGGCGCGCCTATAATAAATGCCGATGTCGTGTTCTGCCGTGTAGCCGATAGCGCCATGAAGCTGAAGCGCCAACCGAACGGTCTTGAGGGCGCACCGCGCAATGCGCGCTTTTGTAGCGGCGACCATTGCGGGTTGTGACGTACCGGCATCCCACGAAGCCAAGACCTTGAACAATAGTGAACGGTTCAGTTCCGCATCGACATAACAGTCGGCAACCCGATGCTGGATCGCTTGAAAGCTTCCGATCACATTGCCGAATTGCTCACGCTGCCTGATATAAGCAATTGTCATCTCAAGTGCAGCCTGCGTCACTCCGAGCAGTTCCGCCGACGTTCCGAGAACGAGAAGCTCCTGCATTTTTTCTATTATGTCATCGGCGCCGTCCGCGCAGATTTCGTCCTCAGATATGAGGACATTGTCAAACGAAACCGAACCAGAGACGGAGCCATCGATATGGCGTCGCGCTTCAATCGACACGCCTTTTGCGGCCCGAGGCACCAGGCACAATAGGGCGGCGGTAGCCGAGCGCGCACTGACTACAAGAGCATTGGCACTTAGGCCGAACGGAACCGCTTCGACCCGTCCCGACAGTTTAGACGTCAGAAGGTCGAGCTGCGGGGCATCCTTCGACTCCTCGTCCTTGCGGAAGTCCCGCCCGAGAATAGCAATGGCGGGCACAATGAGCTGGCCATCAAGTTTCAACCGGAATTTTGCTGTGCTTACCGCCCAGGCGGCGACCACCGATTCAACGAGAGGCGTCATCAGAATGTGTTTTCCGGCCTCCTCAAGCGCGATCGCTAAATCGAAGGCCCCAAGGCCCAGGCCATTATTCTCCTCTGACACCAAAGCCGATGGCCAGTCTGCCTTAAGAAGTTCGTGCCAAGTATCCTCGTCGACGTCGCTGCCGGCTTGACGCAATTCGCGTGCCTTTCGCGCCCCCCCCTTTGATGCGCCGAGCTTGGCAAGCGCCTCTTGCAGCAGTCTCTGGTCGTCGTTGAGAATCAGGTCCATGGATTAACGCTCACGAGGGAAGCTTGAGCACGCGTTTCGCGATGATGTTGCGCTGTATTTCAACTGTTCCGCTACCGACAGTAACGCGGCGCATTTCGAAAAGATCATTTGCCGGATTCACATTGCTATTGCCAATTATGATATCATTGACGGCCGACCCCAAAGAGCCAGCCGCATCAACGAGCAGTTCTGATGCCTGCTGGGCGAGTTCGCCTCCGGCGATCTTAATCACCGGGGCCATTGAGACCGGAGCCTTGCCATGCGCGTGAAGATTCGCGGCATGGCGGTAGAACGCTGAAAAAGCCAAGAGATCGATCTCAAGCGAAGCCAGCCGACTCTGAAAGGCGGGGTTACGAATTGCACCGGAATACTCCGCTACGCTCCGCGCCTTGTTGAGAAGCACCGCAGCGTTGCGAGGATGACCGGTCGTGAAGCGCTCCGAACCCAGCAGCCTGTTCGCGACTTGCCAACCACCATTGAATTCCCCAAGCATATTCTCTTTGGGAACCCGGACATCATCGAAGAATTCCTCGGCGAACTCAGAGTCACCGCGAATAGTTTGGATTGCGCGCACCGTAATTCCGGGGGTCTTCATGTCGATCAACAACATTGTAATTCCACGGTGGCGCGGCTGCGCCGCCGGATCGGTGCGGACCAAGGCGAACATCCAATCGGCGAAATGTCCGTTCGTTGTCCAAATCTTGTGCCCGTTCACAATAAAGGTGTCACCATCGAGAACCGCGCGGGTCGAAAGGCTGGCCAGATCAGAGCCGGAGCCCGTTTCCGAATAGCCTTGGCACCATGTAGCCTCGCCGGTAAGGATCGACGGCAGATGCTTAGCCCGCTGCTCCTCGGTGCCAACGTCAATAATCAGTGGCCCGATAAAATTGAGTCCATGCGGATAGGGAGTAGGCGCACCAATTCGGCTCATCTCTTCAAATAAGATGATCTGCTGCGTAAGCGTCGCCCCCATGCCGCCGGCTTCTTTCGGCCAATGCGGCGCGATCCAACCCTTATCGTATAATTTGCGATGCCAAGGTTTCAATTCGGGCGGATCGACGCGCCGCGACCGATTACACAAATCCTTCGGACAATTGTCCGCAATCCAAGCACGCACCTCGTCTCGAAAGACGCGGTCTGCAGCATTGTCATCGACGAAGAGAGTTGTGTTGTCCCACCGCATTAATCTACCTGAGTCGCACAAGGCCGTTGTCCAGAGCCACTTCACCGCGCTCGACCGTGGTGCAGCGGAAATGCACGTCAGCGTCGTTTCTCCACATCTCGGTGCGGATCATTTCACCTGGGAATACTGGCCGTACAAACCGCGCCTCGATGCTGCCGAGGCGCTCGGCGCGATAGCCGGCGAGCGTCCGCAAAATTGCATGCGCCGCCACTCCAAAGCTCGCCACTCCGTGGAGGATCGGCCGGGGAAATCCCGCCGCTTTGGCGCGCCCGGGGTCCACATGTAGAGGATTGGTGTCGCCGCAGAGACGAAACAACAGCGCCAGGTTTGGCGGCGTAGGAAGATCGCATGCAAAATCCGCGTCACGAACCGGGATCGTAGGGGGCGGCGGCCCCGCTTCCACAGCGCCGCCGAAGCCACCCTGCTTGATTGCAAGTACTGATCCGTCGACTGTCGCCACTAACGCGCCGTCAGCGGCGACGAGATCACGCGTGAATTGAATGATGGCGGAATTGCCGGGCCCCTTGTCGACGATCTCTTTCACGTAAGGTCTGCTGATCAATACGCCTTGCGGCTCCAGGGGACGATGCAGGACAACCCGCTGGCCGGCCAAAACGACCCTGCGCTCATCTATACCGAATTCAGGTTCAGTCAGACGCCCCATCCAGCCGAGCGTCGTCGCCAGCGTGGGAAAAGCGACCAAGCCCCTTTCGTAAACGAACTGAAGTTGGCCATCGTCAATCGGGTCCATACCTATCCCAATGCCAAGCGCATAAAGAATACAATCGCGCGCACCATATTCGACCCGGATATCGTTCGGCCGATGTGCCATTATCTTTTCGTAGTTCAGAGTCATAGATTGCACTTCCGTCGCTCGTCACACCGGCTCGAACGCATAAAGATTAATTCCCTCAAGCCCCGGCTCCCAAGTAAGGCGCATCCTTCGGCCGGGATGGACATCTTTATCGGCGTTTAGAAGGCGACTTAATACACGGGGTCCTTCGTCGATTTGCACGATTCCGACCAAATAGGGCTTCGCAGCGGTATGCACAGTCGTTGCGGCGATTAGCGTTCCCCAACCGGCCGACGCTCGCCACTCCAGCATCCCCTCACTAAAAACACTAACCGGCCGAGGAAAAAACTGGCTGCGTTTCGCCGCGGCATCGTATTGCAGAAGAAGTTCTCTTCGAGAGACCCCACTCCGGAATTCGCGGATAACATCGTCCGTGACCGACCCGTCATCGGTGGACATTAAACCGCCTCCAGAATCATAACCGCGCTTGTGCCCCAATTTCGAGCGTATTGCATTGCCCCGATCCCGGTGACCATCGCGGTAGATCGCCTTCCGGCCTGACGTTCGCCTGCCTCGCCCATGAGCTGCCTGATGGCCTCGATCACATTCACCCCACCGCCTGCCAATCCCGGCTGGCCGGCGGACAATTGCCCGCCGCTGGTGTTTATCGGGAACGTTCCATCGAAGCTGATATCCCTGGCCAAAATGAAGTCCCCTCCTGCGCCTGCCGGCGTAAAGCCAATTTGCTCGAGCTGCAGTAGAACTGCGATCGTAAAGTCATCATAGGGAAAGAAGAGATCGATGTCGGCCGGCGACATGCTCGCCTCTGACAAAATCTCTGGTCCAACGACGCTGAACCCGGAGACGGTGATGTCCTCGATCTCCTGTCGCAGAGTCGAAATTTGTCAGCTCTCTATAAGCGACAGGACGAACCGCTCGTTTCACCCCAAAGCGCCTCGCTCGCTCGCGCGTTGTAACGATGACCGCATTGGCGCCATCGCATCGCATAACACAATCAAGAATCCTGACGGGATCGGAAATGAGCCGAGAGCTGAGGTATCCACTTTCGGTGAGCGGAACGCGCAATTCTTCGCAAGCATCGGGATTGACTAGCGCCCCTTTGCGCTGCGCTACCGCAAGCTTAGCTAGCGCCTTCTGTGGAAGCCCGTATTTGCTCGCATAGGCAGAACTCAGCAATCCGAATACCATAGGCGGGCCACTATACCCGACCGGGTCGAGGAAATCGGCGCGATAGCCGGTTTGCTGCGAGTGGTCCTGCGTTGTCGGCGCATCAGATGCCAAGCACACGACTGTTTCGCAAAAACCGGATTGAATTGCCGCCGCCGCCCTCGCAACGTTGCAGACCGCCGATCCTCCACCGAGATCCGTAAGTTGGGTCCATGAGGTAGATAGCCCAAGGTATTCAGCAATCAAATTCGTCCAGAAAGGATTGCCGCCCTCCGACAACGAGACGGTGGAGGTCAATCCATCGACATCCTTCTTCTCAATTCCGGCCTGCGCGAGCGCAGTTGTCAGAGCTTCCGCCGCCAGCGACATCACCGAGCGGCCGCTTCGCCGCTTCAGTTTGGTGCAGGCGCACGCGATGATGACTATGTCTTCGCCAAACTTCATGTGCGCCGGCTACCGTACTATCAATGACCGAGTTTGACACCAGACATTTTTACATACCTTGCTGCAGCTTCCCGATCTTCCCGCAGAAACTTAGCAAACGCTTCGGGAGTGGACGGCGCCGGAGTGAACCCTCGGATCGTCAAATACTTTTCTTGAAATTTCTTGTCGGCAATGATCAAGTTAATCTCCTTATTAAGTGTAGCGATATATTGATGGGGCGTCCCTTTCGGCGCAAAGAACCCGAACCAGGGCGTGAGTTCGAAATCATACCCAGGCAATCCCGCCTGTGCAAAAGTGGGGACTGACGGCACCAAGTTTGAGCGCTTCGAACCGGGCAACAAGAGACCCTTGACTTCGCCGTCACGCACCTGCCTGGCGAGATCCGGGTTGCCCACGAGAAGCGCGATCAACTGGACTCGGTCCGCCTTGAACGCCAGCATCGCATCGGGAAATCCTTTGTAAGGAATATGGGTAACTTTCGCACCGGACACATGTTTGAGCCACTCCACAAGCAGCTCGAAGTCGCCACCGACGCCCATTGAGGCGTAGTTCAATTTGTCCGGATGCTCTTTCGTATATTTCACAAATTCGGCAAACGAATGAACCGGCACGGATTTGTTGAGTATGAGAATTTGTTGTCCGAAGAACGCGTTGACAATCGGCTCGAAATCCTTGAGCGGCGCGTATGAAAGGCTCTTGTAAAAGATCGGATTGATCGAAATCGTGCTGCGCGTGAGGAAGCAGATATGATATCCATCTGGTAGCGAATTCTTGCATGCACTCGCTGCAACCATTGTATTTGCGCCAGGCCGGTTTATGACCACCACGGGCGCACCCGTCCGCGCGGTGAATTCCTTGCCAAGCCCGCGGACAAAGACGTCAAGGGCGCCTCCAGGCGGCAGCGGCACGATGATTTGCAGAGGCTGCGACGGATATTTGTCCTCAGCCGCGGCATTGGTCGGGATCATTGTCAATGAAATCCCGACGGCCGCGAGCGTCGCAGATATAAGCGTGAAGATTTTCTTCATCGTTTCCTCCCACTTGGTCTTGTTCAATTTCGTTTGTTCGATTTCGATAGCGGCGCGGCCCAACAGCTGCACCGCCGTCATCTCCTCCCCCCGCAGCTATCGGGACGTTCCTTCCAACTCCATCCATTCAATCTCATAAGGTGTCGAATGGTATTTCATCCGCTCATGGATACTGGCCTCAATCGTTTCCCGCGCGATTCCGGCAATCGGAGCGACGCGAACGACGGCGCGGCGCCCCTGTTTGACATCGGCGACGATCTCGACACTCAGCTGCCCGCTACCGCCGACATCCGATAACGCGGCAGTAAAGGCGCGCTGAGCGGCATCGAATTCTTAATTGCACCTTGGCCGGCTTTCCTACGTCGGTAAGCGGCATTTTCTCGAGCACGATGATTTCCTTAGGGCTTGCGGCGCGCTCTGGGCTTTGCTCCATGGCAAAGGCCTGAATCTCTGCCGCCTTTGCTTTAGCGTTTGGCACAAGCTGCACGTAGGCTATCGGCAATTCGCCTGCGTAAGCATCTGGCTTGCTCACCGCAGCTGCAAGAACGACCTCGGGATGCCGGAGCAATATGTCCTCAATGACCGTGGGGTCGATGTTGTGACCACCACGAATGATGACATCCTTGGCTCGGCCTGTAATCCACAGGTACCCGTCCGCGTCCAATCGCCCGAGATCGCCTGAATTGAACCAGCCATCGGGCAGTAGTACGTTGGCATTGTATTGTTCATCGACATATCCCGGAGTAACACTCGGCCCTTTGACGACGACGAGACCGATTTCGTCGGTCGCGCATTCGCGACTGATATTTCCAGACGCGTCAAGTTCGACGATTTTGATCTCGGTGTACGGCAGGCGGAGGCCCGCTGATCCATAACGCGGATCCCCATCTCGTGCCGGTTGCGCAACATTTTGCGTGTACTCGGTCGCGCCATAACTCGCGAGCATTTGGACACCGCAAGCTTTCTCAAGCTGGCGCGCGACTTCGGACGGAAAGGCCGTTGAACCCGTCACCCCGTATTTGCGCAAAGAGCTTAAGTTTTCTCCGCGGGGCGGCATCTTGCTCAATTGCGCGAGAGTTGTCGGAACTCCGGAGAGAACCGTGATACCGAACCTCTCAACGAACCGCCAATAATTTTCGATGAAACGCTTGTCGCGCGCACCGATCGCTGAGGGGATGACAATTTCCATACCGTACGCAACCGCCAGCAATCCCCGACTGAAGAAGCCGGCAATGTGGAACATTGGATAATCTGAAAAAATAATATCGTTTTGGGTGTGCGCCATGACGACCGCATTGGCCCACATTTTGTACGAAAATCCGCGGTGGGTGAGCTTGACCAGCTTCGGAGATCCGGTGGTGCCGCCCGAATGCACATAGGCGGCCACATCGCCCGGCTCGGCCTTGCGCGTGAAGGTCAGGGCGTCGGCAGGTTGTTGCGATGCAAGCGTTTGGAAGTCGGATTCCGTGAGCCTCTCGCCGCCAATGTCGCAAATTGACAGAACACGCACATCGGCAGGAATCTCAGACATGATTGTTTGGAGCTTTTCCCAAATTTCGAATCCGGGCATGGGGCCTTGCGCGACAACCACCTTCGCTCGAGAGCCAAGGATCAGGGAAAGCCAGTGTGAAGGTTCAAGCATCCAGTTCGCGCAACAGGAAATGCCTGCGGAAATTGATCCCAACATGATTGTATAGAGATCTGGCGTCGTCGGCAGCAGATAGAGAACGGCATCATCTGGTCCAACGCCGAGCGAGCGAAACAGGTTTGCGGCGGCAATCGTTCGCCGTTTTAGTTCCCTGTAGGTAACATCGGTTGTCTGAGCCTCGGGATTACCATCGGCTATAAAACGAATCGCTGTCTTGACCGGCTCCAGATCGAGGCCACGCCGAATCCAATCGTTAATGTCCCAGGATAGGAGACGCTGATCGAGAGGTGTCGCCTCAAGCGCCTCGATATCGCTCAAATTGCGTAGCGGCGAATAAGATTCTAGTTCTTTCATGTATTACCCGTGGACCCGTTGTCGCTCGTGTCTTGCTTCTGCCAAATGACTTGCACAGTCGCGCTCGCGCTTTCCTTTCATTTCAGCGGGGTTCATGTTCAGGCGACGATTGATTTCTATGCTAGCAAAGCCTGTAAAGAAGCGAGGCCAAGATACCTTTCGAAGCATGCCTGGAGACGATGAGACGGCGCGTCAGTAGCGATTCCGTGACATGACATGAAAATCATTTTATGGTTCCTTTGCTGAAGGGAGCAATCCGCCATGGCATTTGAATGTTTGGCAGGGGTGAAGAACATCAAGACCGACAATGTTCCGTCGCAGCCGATAAATGAGATCGATCGGTTCGACTTTCATCGCGACATTGATAAATTTGCAAAAGGGTTCGACTTTAGACGGACGAGCGGGCACTTGATACGCATGGTGCGCGAGCGTTCCATGGCCGCCTATATCCTCGTCACGGATGACGAAGATATCTCCGTCCAGCAGCTCAAAGTTTTGGTCGCCTTGCATCAAAAGGGACCGGTGATCCAAACCGAACTCGGCGAGGCCAGCGGCATCGACCGCAGCACGATTGCGGAAATGATCCATCGTATGGTGAAGCGCGGCCTGATCAACCGCCGCACCCCAAAAACTAACCGCCGTGCTCGTATCCTTTCCATTACGCCCGCCGGACGGTCTGCAATGCGCCGGCTTTTGCCGAAATTGCTGGAAGCCAACGAAATGGCTTTGTCGCCCCTTGACGAGATGCAGCGGTCGACGTTCTTTACACTTTTGAAAATGCTTTGCGATGCTCCGCTGAGCCACCTGCAGAGCAAAGAAAAGAAGCGTCCTGAGAAACGATAAAAGCAGGCGGGGCTTGTCTGGAAGCCTGATCGGGGGTTTTTGCCCGCCGGTCAGCCGAATGTAAAAGTTTTGCCTGCTGCTGGCGGGGCCAATTTCATAATGACCGGTATTGCGAACAGCCCAGCAATCTCGATTGGACATCCCCCGGCCGGCTCCCCCGATTTACGTTCCCGCGGATTCATTAGCGTCTCGAATCCGCAATTCGCAGTAGTTGCTCTTTGACGGCAACCTCAGCTCGCAGCATAAACAGGTTATACGGATATTCCGTATACGGCAATAGCCGCGGGTGACCGGCACCTGCGAGACAGATTTGGCGGTTTGAGGAGTGGAGGGTTTGCGGCTCATCGTCGCGAACCAGGCAACCCATTGTCTGTTCTCACGGGAACGTTTCGGCAAATTTTTTGAGCCAACCCCCTGAGCTGTCCGATCCCGGATCACCTCGAACCGCGATGGCTGCCGCCGATCATGGCCGATGCCCATGAATGCAAACAAGCGATCGAAGGTCACCGTCGGGCTTACACCTATATCGATCGCGGAAATCGCATTTGCCAATCGGCATTGGATCGGAACCCCAGATCCGCGTGCAAACTTTCGGGAAGCGTAAGCCCCATTCCTCGATCATACTGCGGACTTGGTTCTCGATAACCCTGCGGAGTGATGAAGCCAACTTAATCACACACTCGCGGACGACTTCTTCAACAGGCTGCTAAAGATTTCCCTCCGCGCGGATGGGGAAAGGAATGGACACCAGTGTGTGTGTGTGCGGCATGCGCTGTCGTCCCCGCCTCACACCGCAACCGAATTATTCATTTTGATGCCCCCAAACTTCGTCAGATCTGCTGGGAGACCTGGTCACGAACAAAATCCGCAGACCAACTGCAAACTGGAAACCGGGGTCCGCAAGGACAATTTAAAATTGTTATGCTGTTTCAATCGGTAACTGGCGCGCCCGAAGAGATTCGAACTCCTGACCCCCAGATTCGTAGTCTGGTGCTCTATCCAGCTGAGCTACGGGCGCCTGCCGCCGCTGCCGGCCGGATGGCCGCGCGACCGGGCATTAGCTAACGTCTTGATCCCCCATTGGCAAGCCGCCGGGCGCGGGTTTCCCGGGCGCCGGCACGGTTAATGGCCCGCCGCCAGCGGCAGCCGGGTGTGGCGCACCAGCGCCGCGGCGAGGCCCGGTAGCCGCGCGGCGGCCAGCAGGACGGCAAAGCCCGCCGGGTTCCGCGCCAGGCCGGCAAGCGCGCTCGCCAGCCGGATCGGCTTGGCGGTGAGCCGCCGCGCCGCCGCCAGGTATTGCGCCGGCGTCCGGCCGCGGCGGATGGCGTCGGCCGCCAGCGCCGCCGAGCCGAGCGCGATGGCGAGCCCATCGCCGGTGAACGGCGGGATATGCGCCAGCCGGTCGCCGACACGGTAGGCATCGAGAAAATCCTGCCGGTGCAGATGGCCGCCGGCGGGACAGACCACGGCCAGCGCCTTGTCCCACAGCGGCTCGGCGTCGGCGAGGCGTTCGCCGAGATGCGGCGACACGGCAGCGAGATGCGCCTGCAGCGCCGGCCAGCCAGGCCCCAGCCGGGAAACGACGTCGCGCGGCAGCAGGAAGCAGAGATTGGCGATGCCATCCTCGATCAGCTCGAGGCCGGCATAGCTGCGATCCAGCGGCGCCAGCTCGACACGGCCGGCAAGCGCGCGCCTTGCCGCCGGCGCCAGCCGCAGATGCATCTTCAGACCGATACGCGACGCATCGCGCGCATCTGCAAAGCCGCGCAGACCCCATTTGCCGGTGGCGAGCACCAGCCGACGGCAATGGACCATCTCATCGTCGTCGCAGCGCAGGCGCCAGCCGCGCTGGTCACGCTCGACACGGCGCACCGACACGCCACGGCGGACCTCCGCGCCCGCATCGGCGGCCCGCCGCAGCAGCGCCGCATCGAGCCGATAACGCGACAATGACAGCGCGCGGAACGGCAGCGCCGCGCTCACCGCGCGCCGCGGCGCATGGATCGCCACGCTGTCGATGGCGACCGCGCCGAGGGCTATGGGATCGACGCCGAGGCGATGCAATTGGTCTTGCGTCTCCACGCTGAGGAACTCGCCGCAGACCTTGTGATGCGCTGCGGCCGAACGCTCGATCAGCATCACCTCGCGGCCACCGTCGGCAAGCCTGCACGCCGTTGCCGCACCGGCCGGCCCGCCACCGACAATGAGCGTATCCACCTCGATCATCGCAGCCGCCCGATGGCAAAGCGGAATAGGAACCAGCGCAGGTCCACCGCGCCGGGCGCGAGACCGGCCTCCGCGAAGCGCGCGCGCCATTCGCCGCGAGTGAGCGAACGCTTCACCGATATGCGGCCGTCGTGGACGACGATCGGATGCAGCCGCATCAGCCGGCCGGCCAATGCGATGAAATGATAGGGCACGACATGGCGCTGCAAATCGTAGACGAACCAGCCGCGGCGCGCGGTCGTTTCCATCCAGTGCAGGAAGCTGACGATCATGGCGTCGGACAGATGGTGCGTGAGCAGGCTGCTGACCACGAGATCGATCGGCGCATCGAGATGGAAGTCGAAAACATCGCAGACTTCGTAGTCGATGTCGTCTTCGACGCTGGTCGCCGCCTTGGCGATGCGAACGGTCTCGCGGCTCAAATCGAGGCCGATCAACCGCAGCGGCAAATCGCGGCGGTCGGCCCAGCGCCTTATCGCGCGCAACAGATCGCCATAGCCGCAGCCGACATCGACCAGCGTCAGCGCCTCGCCACGCTGCACGTCTTCGACGGCGCGAGCGAGCCAGGCCAGCACCGGGCGGTGGCCGCGCATGGCGCCATTGAAACGGGCGAGGTCGCGCAGCACCGCGGCAAGCTCGGTCGGATGCAGGTCGGCGGCATCGAGCCATTCGCGCTGGCTGCTTCGGCGCTCGAGATCGGGCGCGAGTGCCGGCAGGATGGCGAGGGCTGGCATGGCTCAGGCCGCCGTGCGGAACAGCATGGTCTCGGCGATCAGGCCAGGGCCGAAGGCCATGGCGCAGCCTTTGCGGCCGCGCCCGCCCGCGCGCAACAGCTTCTCGAGCACGAACATGACGGTCGCCGACGACATATTGCCGTAGCGGCGCAACACATCGCGCGAGGCCGAAAGCATCGCCGGCGTCAGCGCGAAGGCGCGCTCGACCGCATCGAGCACCGTGCGCCCGCCCGGATGCACCGCCCATAGATCGATCGCCGCGACCGGCGCGCCTTCGAGAATGTCGCCGACATGCTCCTGCAGCGCGTCATGGATCGCGCCCGGCACCTGGCCCGACAGCACCATGTCGAAGCCGAATTCGCCGATGTTCCATGTGATCAAGTCGCGCGTGCCCGGCACCAGCACGGCGCGGAAACTGTCGAGCGCGCTGCCCACCGGATCGGCGCTGACCAGGCAGGCGGCGCAGCCGTCGCCAAACAGCAGGAAGGAGAGCACCTGCTCGAGATTGGTCGTTTCCTGCAAATGCAGGCTGCACAATTCGAGATTGAGCACGAGCACGCGCGCCGCCGGCTCCGAGCGCACGATATGGCGGGCGAGCTTGAGCGCGTTGATGGCGGCGTAGCAGCCCATGAAGCCGATCATGGTGCGCTCGACCGTCAATGGCAGCTTGCAGCGCTCGACCAGTTCGAGATCGATCCCGGGCGCGGAAAAGCCGGTGCAGCAGGTGATCAGCAGATGGGTGACGCGATCGCGCGCGGCACCAAGCTGCAGCCGTTCGACCGCGGTCGCCGCCAGGCCGGGTGCATAACGCTCGAAGCGGCGCATGCGCGCCGCCGTATCGGGAAAGCTGCCGCGCACATAAAAGCCATCGGCGTCGATCTTGTCGCCTTCCGGCCGGTTGCTCGGCTGCAGGAACGAATAGCGATGGTCGATGCCCGACTTGTCGGCCATGCGTCGGAACAATAGCGCACGCCGGTCGTCGCCGAACAAAGACTGCGCGAAATGGCGGAACCCCTCGTGCACATCATAGGGCGGTACCGCGGTGGCGACACGATTGATATAGGCGGTGGTCAAATCGAAAATCTCCCGAAGAACCTTTGCCAGCTCCCACCGAGCTAGAACCCCGCCTCCACCACAATCATCGCGGCATGCCGTTCACATCGCCGTGACCGTGGCGCGCCCATGGCCAAATCGCGAGAAATGACCCAGACTGGTTGCGCACGCATCGATAAGTGCCGATGGGACGTCGCTCGACCTTGGTCGCCCCGCGGAACCAGAAAATGGGAGGGCTGGAATGAGATCAACCGCAACCGCAGTGCTCTGCCTCTTGGCCTTGGCGCCGGCGGGCCTCGCCCGTGCGCAGACCATCAGCGTGGTCACCACGCCGACCGGCTCCTATTCCAATTCGGTCGGCATCGCGATCGCCAAGGTCATCAGCGACAAGACCAAATATCATGCCATCGTGCAGGCCGAATCGCTCAACGGCATGTTCGCCGTCGAAGCCGGCAACGCCAATTTCAGCATGGCCAACGCCTTCGACACCACCTTCTTCGCCACCGGCACCGGCGAATACGAGGGCAAGGGGCGGCAAAAGAACCTGCGCGAAGTCGCCACCATGATTCCCTATCGAGTCGGCATCTTTGTGCGCGCGAATTCGTCCATCAAGTCAATGGCCGACCTCAAGGGCAAGCGCGTCCCCGCCGGGTTCGACGCGCAAAAGACCATTGGCCGCATCGTCGCCGCCCATCTCGCCAATGCCGGGCTCAGCTATGACGACGTGCAGCAAGTGCTTACGCCCAATATCAAGCGCTCGGCCGACGACTTCATCGCCGGCAAGACCGACGTGCTGTTCTTCACCGTCGGCTCCGCCGCCGTGAAGCAGGCATCCGCCTCGGTCGGCGGCTTGCGCGCGCTGCAGATCGACGATTCGCCGCAAGCGGTGGCGCGCCTGGAGAAGGTCCTGCCCGGCGCCTACGTGACGCTGGTCAAGCCGGCGCCCAATCTCGATGGCATCAGCGTGCCGACCAAATTGGTCGCCTTCGACATGGCTTTTTTCGCCAACAAGTCCGAGCCGGACAATGTGGTCTATGCGGTGACCAAGGCGCTGCACGAAAACAAACCGGCCCTGGTCGCCATCTTCAGACCGTTCGGACTGTTCCAACCGAATACCATGGCCAAGGTCATCAAGGATGTGCCGTTCCACCCCGGCGCGCTGAAATATTACAAGGAGATCGGCATCGCGCCGAAGTAGTTTGAGGTCATTGCCGGGCTTGACCTGGCAATCGATCCCTTTCGCAAAGATGGATTACCGGGTCGGTGCGCTAAAGCGCCGGCCCGGTGATGACGCTGAAGCGATCGAACCGATCTACCCCAGCGGGACGATCGGCAAGAGCAAATAGCACTCGCGCCCGCCGCCAGTATGAATTGAGTTTTCGCCGCGCTGGTTGACCCGGTTGTCATGCGAATAGCGTGTCTTGCGGTCGTCCCACGGCAGCAGGTCGATGCGCACGCGATAGCCTTTGCGCACGATATTGCTGATCGGCAGGATTTCCACCTCCACCTCGACCGGCGCGCCCGGTATCAACTTCTGCACCTCGTCATGCGCGTGATAGGGGCGCCAGGGCCGCGACAGCGCCGGATCGAGCTTGCGCTGCGAGACCCTGAGCCAGCCCTTGGAGGCGGCCATCAGCTCGTTCTGGCCATTGGGGAACAAAACCTCGTTGCCGTCGGGGTCGATCACGTGCAGCGCGGCGAACAGGTCCATATCGTCGACCGTCGACGACACCCACAGCTTGAGCGCCACCGGTCCGGTGATCTCGGTATCGGCGGCAAACGGTTCGCTCAGGAATTGCGCGCCGCGGAAGGCGTCCGTCCTCGGCCCTTGCGCCGAATAGCTGATCGCGCCCGCCGCCGTCGGCGCATGCGGCCGCAGGCTGCCGTCGCGGGCGTCGAGATAAAATTTCGTCCACACCGTGCGCGCGAGCGGCCACTCATGCTCGAAGCGCCATTCTTCTTCGGTCGCGCTGGTGCGGATGGCGAGCTTGACGCGCGGATCGTTGGGTAGCCCGTTGTCGATGCCCTTCAGCCAATAGTCGAAATAGCGCATCTGGTCGAGCCGCGCCTCGAGCCGATAGAACGGACCGATATGGGTCCCGGTATGCATGCGCAGCCGCTTGTCTTGCGAGGCCGCGCGCATGAAACCTTCGGTATTGCCGCGCACGTGAATTTCGCGATTGCCCCAATTGCCGACGCTGAGGAACGGCACCTTGACCTGATCCCAATGCGCGCTGCGCTCGCGATAGAATGGCCCGTCGAGCTCATGCTGTTCGAGCTGCTCGATAAAACGGCGCGAACCGCTCGCGCCAGTCATGCGCATCCGGACCCAGCGTGCGCTCGACCACGCGCTTGCGGTACCAGAAGTCGAAGAACCCGTCGTGCAGGATGCCGCCATTGCGGGTCGAGTCGCGGTAGAGGTCGCCCCAGCCTTCCCACGGGATCATCGCCTTCAGATGCGGCGGATTGAGTCCGGCGACATTCCACTGGTTCACCGCGAAATAGGAGATGCCCATGAGGCCGACATTGCCGTTCGACCAGGGCTGCGCCGCCGCCCATTCGATGGCGTCGTAATAGTCCTCGCTCTCCTGGCGCGAGAGAATGTCGCAGAAGCCGGGCGAGGCGCCGGCGCCGCGCGAGTCGACGCGGATCTCGACATAGCCGCGCGGCACCCACCATTCCGGATTGGCCGTCTCCCAATGCATATAGGCGCCGGATTCCTCGGCCTTGGCGCCATAATCGACGGGCTCGTCCTTGGGATAAGGACCGAGCGTCATGATGACGGGGAAGCGTCCGCGATCGTCAGGCCGGAAAACGTCGCATTTCAGCTTGAGCCCGTCACGCATCGGCACGTCGACGTTCTTCTCGACGAGCAGGCCATAGCGGGGCTGCGAGACGCTTTGCGGGTCGACGGTCGCCTTGACCATATTCGTTGTCCTTGCTGCCACACCGAGCGCGCCGAGATGGGCCCCATCTTTTCAGGGCCAAGCGAGGCATAGGTCAAGATGGTTGAGGCGTTAGCGCGCTCAGGCCCGGGCGCGGGCGCCCCGGCGGGCTTCCAGATCGATGGCGCGGTCGGGAATGGTGATGCGGAAGGTAGCGCCGATGGTGCCCGGCACCAGGGCGATGTCGCCGCCATGCGCGCGCACCAGTTCGGCCGCGATGGCCAGGCCCAGCCCGGCGCCGCCGGCGCGGGTGGAGGCATGGAAGGCCTTGAACAGATTGGCGCGCGCCCTTTCCGGAACGCCCGGACCGGTGTCGGAGACTTCCAGTACCACCACGCCACCCTCGCGCCGGCCGGTGATGCGGATCTGGTCGCGCGCCGGATCGCGCGCGCCATGCGCCTCCAGCGCCTGCATGGCATTGCGCGCGACATTGACCAGCACACGGAAGAGTTGCTCGCGGTCCGCCTCCACGGTCAGCCCGCGCTGCACCGCGACGATCCAGCGCATCGGCGTGTCGATGGTGAGCCCGAGCGACTCGTGCACCTCCTCGATCAGCGGCTCGACCTCGACGGTCTTGCGCTCCGGCGGCGGCTCCTGCGCGGCGCCGTAGGACAGCGTCGACTGGCAGAAGGCGATGGCGCGTTCCAGCGTGCGCATCAGCTTGGGCGCGAAACGCTGCACCTTGGGATCGGGCAGGTTCGAAAGCTGATCGGAGAAGAGCTGCGCCGAGGCCAGCAGGTTGCGCAGATCGTGGTTGATCTTGGACACCGCCAGACCGAGCGCTGCCAGCCGGTTCTTCTGATGCAGCATGGAGGCGAGCTCGCGCTGCATGGCGGCGAGTTCCTCCTCGGCGCGGCCGACGTCATCGGTGCGGCCGGAATGAGAGATCACGCGTGCCGGATTCTCCGGATCGGCGCGGAAGGCGATCATGTTGTCGGTGATGCGCCGCATCGGCCGCACCAGGAGATAATGCAGCGCCAGGAACACCAGCGCCGCGGTGATGCCGGAGATCACCAGCGACAAGAGCAGGATGTTCACCGAGAAGGTGAGCATCGCCTTGCGCAACGGCGCCTCGTCGAGAACGATTTCGAGGAATTGGCCATCGGCCATGGGCGCCGGCCCGACCACGCGGATGACATCGGTGGGCGCGCAGTACAGCATGGTGTCGAACGCATCCATGATGGCGTTCCACCAGGTGACGGTGCGCATGTCGATGTCCTGTTCGACCGCGGACGGCACATGGGCAGCGGCCAGCAGCCGGCGCTGGTTGCCCATTTTCATAGCCACCGCGCGCGCGCCGATGCTGCTCAAAATCTGCTTGGCCAGGCTCTCCGGCACCATGCCCTTGGGCGCGACATCGAGCACCAGCGCGGCGGTATGCGCGGCGGCCAGCCGGTCGTTGAGCCAGTTGAGGCGGAAATTGGCGATCGAGGGGACATAGATCAGTATTTCCGCCACCATCACGAACAGGATGGTGAGGTACAGGAGCTTGCCGGACAGGCCGAGACGCAGGCCGCGATGCGGCGGCGTGGCGGCGGCTTCCTGTGGTTCCGCAGTCTGATCCAATTCGGCCTCAACCGAAAATTCGCAGCCACGCGATGATGCGTCGCAGCAAAGGACGCGTCAAACGCGGCACAAAAAAGTCGATTGCCGCGCGCTTGCCGATCTCCGACAGCGTCGGATATGGCAGCACAACACCGGTCAGTGCCCGAATATTCATTCCTTGCGAGATCGCCAGAATCCAGGTGGCGACCAGCTCGCCGGCCTGCGCGCCGACAATGGTCGCACCGAGGATCTTGCCTTTCTTGTCGGTGACGACCTTGATGTGTCCATGGGTCTCGCGCTCGGCCTGGGCGCGGTCGTTGTCGTGATAAGGCCAGCGCAGGATGCGGATGTTCTTGATGCCGCGCGCGCGCGCCTGCGCTTCGGTCAGCCCCGCCTGCGCCAGTTCCGGCTCGGTATAGGTGACCCAGGGAATCGCATCGTTGGACACGCGCACCGGCAAGCGGAACAGCGCGTTCCGGATCACCAGACCGGCGTGATAATTGGCAGCGTGGGTGAACTGCAACTGGCCGGCGGCGACATCGCCGATGGCGTAGATGCGCCGGTTGCTGGTCTTCAGTTTCTTGTTCACCTGGATGCCGGTGCGGTCGTAGCGCACGCCGGCGGCCTCGAGGTCGAGCCCGTCGGTGACCGGCTTGCGGCCGGCGGCGACCAGAAGATGCGTGCCTTCGACCATGTCTTCGTCGGCGCCGCCTTCCAGGGTCACCGCCACGCTGTGCCCCATATGGTCGACATGGCCGACCTTGACGCCGCTCTTGATGATGACGCCCTCGCGCTCGAGCTGTGCGAGCACGATGGCGGCGGCTTCCGGGTCGTCCTTGGCAAGCGGGCTTGCCGCTTCCAGCACGGTCACCTGGCTGCCGAGACGGCGGAACGCCTGCGCCATTTCCAGGCCGATCGGTCCGGCGCCGATGACGATCAGGCGCTGCGGCAGCGTGGTGAGGTCGAAGATGCGTTCATTGGTGAGGTAGGGGCCTTTGTCGAGACCGGGGATCGGCGGCAGCGCCGCGGTCGAGCCGGTGGCGATGACGAAGCGGCGGGCGCGGATTTCATAGTCGTCGCCGACCGTGACGGTGCGGCGGTCCTTGAATTTGGCCTGACCTTGCAGCACCCGCACGCCGAGCCCGGCGAAGCGCTCCACCGAGTCGGTCGGCGCGATCGCCGCGATCACCTGCCGCACATGGTCGTGCACCTTGGCGAAGTCGACCGAGACGCTCGCCTTCATCCCGAAGGCGGGGGCGCTGCGCGCCAGCGTCGCGTGCTTGGCCGCCGCCAGCAGCGCCTTCGACGGCACGCAGCCGCTGTTGAGGCAGTCGCCGCCCATTTTGGCGCGCTCGACCAGCACCGTCGAGACGCCGAAGGTCGCCGCCGCGGCGGCGACCGACAGGCCGCCGGAACCGCCGCCAATGACGCAAATATCGGGTTTGAGTGTTTCCGCCATGCCCCTGCAGACTCTGCGATACGACAATAACCTAAAATCTATTCGGCGGCGCGGGGGCGCCGGCGCAGGTGCTTGACCACGACCGGCAGCAGCGCCAGCAGCCCAAGCGCGACCAGCGCGCCAATCAATTCCGGCGTCAGGATCGCCCTGGCATCGAAGGTCAGCTGACAGCCGGCGCGGCCGACCGCCATGCAGGCGTCATAGGCATTCTTCTGTGCGGCGATGATGCTGTCGAGGCCGGTGCCGGCAAAGGCATAGGCAATCGCGCCGGGAATGACGCCGATCGCGGTGGCGGCGACGAAGGTGCAGAGCCGCACCCCGGCGAAGGCCGGCACCAGATTGACCAGGAAGAAGGGAAAAGCCGGCACCAGCCGCAGGAACAGGAGATAACTGAGGGCATCCTCGCGAAAGCCCTGCGCCAGCTTGGCCGCGCGCGGCCCGGCGCGCTTGAGCAGCGGCTCGCCCAGCGCGCTACGCGCCACCAGGAAGATGATGGTCGCCCCGAGCGTCGCCCCGATCACCGCCGCCGCCGTGCCGGCGGCCAGGCCGAAGAGGAAGCCGCCGATCACCGTGAGGAAGACCGCGCCCGGCAGCGACAGTGCCACCGCCGTCATATAAAGAGCGACATAGGCCAGCAGCGCCAGCGCCCGATGGGCGTCGACGAAGGCGCCGATGGCGGCGCGGTTGCGCACCAGCTCCTCCAGCGAGATCATGCTGCGGCCGAGGGCGACATAGGCCACGACGGCGATGAGCACGATCGCGATCAGGGGGAGCAGCCGCCGCAAGAGGCCGCGCGGCGGGACGGCGCTCGGTGGGGCGGCTGTCATGGCCGTTATATACACGAGCCTGCCCCGATCCGCGGGGAGTCTCACCGGTTTGTGAGGCTTTTTGACCCATAACCGGCCCGGCCCCGCGTTCGCATTGACGCGCCGGAGGCCCTCCCTTATAAGCCGCGCAAATCCCGTGCCGATCCGTCAAAAATGCGGGTTTTCATGGTGGACAGGGGCGGTTTTCGAGCTGCCCTCGCCGCCACGGCGCGACCAGCGGAGAACTTAATCGTGAAGCGGACCTACCAACCGAGCAAGCTTGTACGCAAGCGCCGTCACGGTTTCCGCGCGCGCATGGCCACCAAGGGCGGACGCAAAGTGGTGTCGGCGCGGCGCTCGCGCGGACGCAAAGCGCTTTCCGCCTAGACGGCGGCGCCGAGGAGCCTCGCGCGCATCGCTTCCATGGAACGGCTGAGGCAACGGGCGGACTTTCTGGCCGCGGCATCCGGGACCAGGGTTCCGGCCGCCGGGTTCGTATTGCAGGCACGCAAGCGATCCGACCGCGGGCCCGCCCGCTTCGGCTTCACCGTGTCGAAGAAGGTCGGCAATGCCGTCGAGCGCAACCGGGTCCGCCGCCGGTTGCGTGAAATCGTGCGACTTGCGGGGGAGAACCGGACACGCGCCGGTCATGATTATGTGCTGATCGGACGGCGCGCGGCGTTGCAACTGCCGTTTGCCCGGATAGCGACGGATTTCGACGGCGCACTGCGGCGTGCGCATGAGGGGCGCGACGGCAAGACGGTAACCCGATGACCGATAAAAACACCATCCTCGCCATTGTGCTGTCGGCGATTGTGCTGATCGGCTGGCAATTTTTCTTTGCCAGTCCGCAGCAGAAGCTGCGGCAGGAGCAGCAGCAGGCCCAGCTCAAGGAGCAGCAGCAGAAACAGGCGACGCAGCCCGGCGCGGCCGCGCCCGCGCCATCCGCCCAGCCGGGCGCGCCCAGCGTGCCCGGACAGCAGGCGGCGGCGACGGAGGTCACCCGCGCCGAAGCGCTGAAGGCGTCGCCGCGCGTGCCGATCGCCACTGCCAGCCTGCAAGGCTCGATCAACCTGAAGGGCGCGCGCATCGACGACATCTCGCTGGCCAAATTCCACGAGACCGTCGACAACTCCTCGCCGCCGATCGTGCTGCTGTCGCCCTCGGGCAGCCCCGACCCGTTCTACGCGGAATTCGGCTGGACCGCCGCCGCCGGCACCACATTGAAGCTGCCGACCGCCGACACGCTGTGGACGCAGCAGGGCTCCGGCGCGCTCACCGTCAGCCACCCGGTGACCTTGACCTATGACGACGGCCAGGGCCTGGAATTCCGCCGCACCTTCGCGGTCGACGACAAGTACCTGTTCACCATCAAGGACGAGGTGGTGAACAAGAGCGCCAATTCGGTCTCGCTCTACCCCTACGGGCTGATCTCGCGCCACGGCACGCCGAAGACGCTGGGCTATTACCTGCTGCACGAAGGCCTGATTGGCTATCTCGGCAACGACGGCCTGCAGGAGATCACCTACAAGAAGATCGAAGACAAGAAGGTGATGAACTTCGACATCACCAATGGCTGGTTCGGCATCACCGACAAATACTGGGCGGCGACGCTGCTGCCCGACGCCAAGGCGCATCTGAAGGCGCGCTTTTCCACCGGCAAGCTCGGCGGCAAGGAGACCTACCAGACCGATTACCTGCTCGATCAGCGCACCGTGGCGCCGGGCGCCACCGCGACCGCCGACGCGCGGCTGTTCGCCGGCGCCAAGGAAGTGCGCGTCGTCAATGCCTATGAGAAGCAGCTCAACCTCAACCGCTTCGATCTGTTGATCGACTGGGGCTGGTTCTACTTCATCACCAAGCCGCTGTTCATGGTGATCGACTGGTTCTACCACCTGGTCGGCAATTTCGGCGTCGCCATCCTCATCGTCACCGTGCTGATCAAGGCCGCCTTCTTCCCGCTCGCCAACAAATCCTATGCCTCGATGGCCAAGATGAAGGCGGTGCAGCCGCATATGGCGGCGTTGAAGGAGCGTTATCCCGACGACAAGGTGAAGCAGCAACAGGAGCTGATGGCGCTCTACAAGAAGGAGAAGATCAACCCGCTGGCCGGCTGCCTGCCGATCGCCATCCAGATCCCGGTGTTCTTCTCGCTCTACAAGGTGCTGTTCGTCACCATCGAGATGCGCCACGCGCCGTTCTTCGGCTGGATCCACGATCTTTCGTCGCCCGACCCGACCAATGTCTTCACGTTGTTCGGCCTCCTGCATTACGACCCGACGGTCGTTCCCATGGTCGGCCACTTCCTGCATCTCGGCCTGTGGCCGCTGATTATGGGCGTGACCATGTGGGCGCAGATGAAGCTCAACCCGTCGCCGCCCGACCCGACCCAGCAGATGATCTTCAACTGGATGCCGGTGATCTTCACCTTCATGCTGGCGAGCTTCCCGGCCGGGCTGGTGATCTATTGGGCCTGGAACAACACGCTGTCGGTGGCGCAGCAGAGCGTCATCATGCGCAAGCACGGGGTGAAGATCGAGTTGATCGATAACGTGAAGGCGTTGTTCGGGAAGAAGAAGAAGGCGTAAGGCCGTCGTGTTTCTTACGCTCCTCGCCATGGCCGGGCTTGTCCCGGCCATTTGCGTTTAGCTGCTGCTGCCTGTCGTAGCCCGGGTGAAGCGAAGCGCAACCCGGGAATGATCGTTACGCGCCCCCCGGGTTTCGCTGCGCTGACGCGGACTACCCATATTACTCCTCGAGGCCTGCTCGCCGCCATGCGGCAAGCAACAGGCCCTTGTCCCCGCCCGGCAGGCCGGGCATGACAGCAGCATGGAAAGCCAGGCGAGTTTCACCCGCGCGGAAATCGAGGCCGGCCGCCTGCTGTTCGCCGGCGAGTGGGACTTCGTGGCAGCCGCCGCCAACGAAGCCTCGCTGCCGCCGATGCGCGGGGCCGAGATCGCCTTTGCCGGCCGTTCCAATGTCGGCAAGTCGAGCCTGATCAACGCGCTCACCGGCCGCAAGGCGCTGGCGCGCACCTCGCGCACGCCGGGCCGTACCCAGGAACTGATCTTCTTTACCGGCAGCGGACCCTTACGCATCGTCGACATGCCCGGCTACGGCTATGCCGCCGCCGCCAAATCCAAGATCGCGGCCTGGACCGAACTGATCCACGCCTATTTGCGCGGGCGCGCCAATCTCGTCCGCGTCTATATGCTGGTCGATGCCCGCCATGGGCTCAAGGACACGGACGCGCCCACGCTCGACGCGCTCAGCCAGGCCGCGGTCAGCCACCAGATCGTGCTCACCAAGGCGGACGCGCTGAAAGCGTCCGAGCTCGTCGCGCGCATCGCCGAGGTCGAGGCGGCGTTGAAAAAGCGCCCGGCCGCCTTCCCGCTGGTGCTGGCGACCTCGGCGCGCGACGGCGCCGGCATTCCCGAATTGCGCGCGGCCATCGTCCGGCTGCTGGCCGAACGCGGCGTAAGCTGAGCGCGGACGGCGGCAGCTCAGCCTTCCGGCAGCACCTTCTCGATGCGGCGGTCGGGAACCAGCCACATGACGGCGACCAGCACGTAGATCGCGATCGAGAGCCACGGGAGAACGAAAGCCAGCCCGATCCCCGCGAGATAGAGCACGGGCGACAGCTTTCCCTTGAGGTCGCGGCCGAGCGCATGCGCGAGCACGGAATGCTTGCCCTGCTTGTGCAGGATCGCCTGCTGCAACAGGAAATAGGCGATCGCCGGCATCAGCAGGGCGATGCCGTAAACGGCGGTCGGAACCGGGGCCAGCAGGTTTTCGCCGAGCCAGGCGGTGGTCGCCGGAATCAAGGAGAGCCAGAACAACAAGTCCGCATTGGCCCACAGGATGAGCCCGTCGACGCGCGTGACGGTGTGCAGCAGGTGATGGTGGTTGTTCCAGTAGATGGCGAGATAGATGAAGCTCAGCACGTAGCTGATGAAATTGGGCGCCACGCTGGCGAGCGCGGACCAATCCGCGCCGTGCGGGACCTTCAATTCCAGCACCATGATGGTGATGATGATGGCAATGACGCCGTCGCTGAAGGCCGCCAGCCGCTCTTTTCCCATGCCGCTCGCCCCGCCTCGATTCTGCAACGGCCCAACCTAGCACACCCCTGTGCCGCCGATCAATTCGCGCGGCCGTCCCCCGGCGGCGATCAACACCGGCTTCTGCGTCGGCGCCGGCTGGGTTACGATGCGCGCATGGACGCGATCGTTATCGCCTTGGCGGTCGGCATGGGCGCCGCCGCGCGCGCCGACGGAAGCGTTCTGCCAGGTCATCGGCGTCGACGAGGCGCCGGTCTCGGCGCCTAAATCATGGGGACTGTGATGGGAATGCAATCGCTCGGTTATGTCGGCGTCAGGACGACCGACCTCGACGATTGGCACGCCTACGCCACCCGCTTACTCGGCATGCAGCTCGTCGACAAGAGCGCCAACAATCTCACCTTCCGCATGGACGACCGCCGCCAGCGGCTGGTGGTGGAGAAGAGCGGCGGCGACGGCCCCGGTTTCTTCGGCTGGGAAGTCGCCGATGCCGCCGCGCTCGACGCCGTGGCGGCGCGGCTCGACCAGCGCGGCGTCGCGGTCACGCGCGGCACCCGCGCACTCGCCGACGAACGGCACGTGCGCGAGCTGATCGCGTTCGCCGATCCGGTCGGCAACCGCCTCGAAGCATTCCAGGGTGCCGAGACGACGAGCGATCCGTTCAAGCCGGGGCGCTCGATCTCCGGCTTCCGCACCGGGCCGCTGGGCATGGGCCACGCCGTGCTCACCTGCAGGAATGTCGAGGAGGTACTGCCGTTCTACATCGACGTGCTTGGTTTCAAATTGAGCGACTACATCCTGCGGCCGTTCAAGGCCTATTTCATGCACGTCAATCCGCGCCACCACAGCCTCGCCTTCATCGAGACCGGCGAGACCGGCATCCATCATTTGATGGTGGAACTGTTCAATCTCGACGACGTCGGCCAGGGCTACGACCTGGCGCTGTGCAAGCCGGAGACGATCGGCACCACCTTCGGGCGCCACGTCAACGACCACATGACGTCGTTCTACACCTACTCGCCGTCGAAATTCCTGGTCGAGTATGGCTGGGGCGGCCGCTCCATCGATCCCGAAACCTGGACGCCGCACGAGCGCACCGAGGGTCCGAGCCTGTGGGGCCACGACCGTGCCTGGCTGCCGCCGGAGAAACGGGTGGAAGCGCGCGAGCTGCGCTTGGCGATGGCGGAAGCCGGCGTGCGCGAGCCGGTGAACGTCATCGACGGCAACCATCGCGTCGCGCCGGGCACCTGCGCCTGGTGGGACGCCGCCAAGGGGATCAAGGGTTCGGCGCCATCGCGCTGAACGGTTTCTGCGCTGGCCCGGCTTGGGCTACACTGCCTGGCATGGAACAGGTTCTGATCGCGCTGGCCGGCCTGATGGGCGCCGCCGGCATCGTGCTCACCGCCGCCGGCGCTCACGGCAAACCGGGCGTCGGCCTCGACAGCGCCGGCTATCTGCTGCTGATCCACGCGGTGGCGGTGATCGCCGGCTGCGTGGCGCTGCGCTTCGGCATGGTGCTGCGCCCGCTCGGCCTGGTCGTGCTGTGGGGGTTCGTGCTCGGGGCCGGCCTGTTCGCCGCCGACGTGGCGGCACGCGCCTATCTCGGCGGCCGCCTGTTCCCCTTCGCAGCACCGGCCGGCGGCACCATCCTGATCCTCGCCTGGCTCGTGCTGATCGCGGCGGCGCTCGCCGCACTACGATCCGCCTGACGCCCCTTCCGTCCGGCGCGCGCGGCCGCTAAAAGGGCGCCACCAGCAGCGGCCAGCCGGGACCCTCGCATGACCACGACCGCCTCAGAAAAGGCCCAAGAAAAGGCCCGCACCCTGATCGAGGCGCTGCCGCACATGCAGCGCTACGACGAAGAGACCGTCGTCATCAAATACGGCGGCCATGCCATGGGCGACGAGCAGACCGCGCGCGACTTCGCCCGCGACGTGGTGCTGTTGGAGCAGACCGCCATCAATCCGGTGGTGGTGCATGGCGGCGGGCCGCAAATTCAGGCCATGCTGACCAAGCTCGGCATCAAGTCGGAATTCGCCGCCGGCCTGCGCATCACCGACGAGAAAACAATCGAGATCGTCGAGATGGTACTGGCCGGCTCGATCAACAAGCAGATCGTCGGCTACATCAATGCCGCCGGCGGCAAGGCCATCGGGCTGTGCGGCAAGGACGGCAACATGGTGCAGGCGAAGAAGGTGACGCGCACCGTGGTCGATCCCGATTCCAACATCGAGAAGGTGGTCGATCTCGGCTTCGTCGGCGATCCCGAGAAGGTCGACGATACCATCCTCAACCAGGTGATCGGCCGCGACATGATCCCGGTGCTGGCGCCGGTCGCCACCTCAGCCACCGGCGGCACCTTCAACGTCAACGCCGATACCTTCGCCGGGGCGATTGCCGGCAAGCTCAAGGCCAAGCGACTGCTGCTGCTCACCGACGTGCCCGGCGTGCTCGACAAGTCGAAGAAGCTGATCGAGGACCTTTCGGTCGCCGAGGCGCGCCGGCTTATCGCCGACGGCACCATTTCCGGCGGCATGATCCCCAAGGTCGAGACCTGCATCTATGCGCTCGACCAGGGCGTCGAGGGCGTGGTCATCATGGACGGCAAGGTGCCGCACGCGGTGCTGCTCGAATTGCTCACCGACCACGGCATCGGCACGCTGATGCACCGCTGAGCCTGCCGGTAATCCTCCTGCTCTTGCGAATGAGTCTCGGCTTGCCGGCGGCGGGCGCATTAAATAAGCGTAACGCTTTTGCCCACAGCTATTCCAAGTCGGTGGGACGGTGTACTGTCCGCCGCAATAAATCCAACGCATAAATTCGGGAGGAATGAATGACGACATTGCGCACGCGGCTTGCCGCGGCCGGCGCCATGGTGGCTGTGCTTGCCTTGGCCAGCCCGGCGTCCGCGCAGATCTACAGCCTCGGTACCGGCAAGCAGGGCTTCTTCACCTATTCCGCCGGTGCGGCCATCGCCAAGGTGGCCGCCGACGGTGGGCTGAACCTGCGCGTCAAGCCGTTCGGCGGCTCCAGCGCCTATGTGCCGGGCGTCAATGCCGGCGAGCAGCAGTTCGGCCTCGCCAATGAGTTGGAGACGCACTACGCCGTCACCGGCACCGCGATCTACAACGGCAAGCCGCAGCCCCACATTCGCGCGGTGGCCGTGCTCACCCCGCTCTATTCGGTGTTCTTCGTGGGCAAGGATTCCGCGATCAAGACCATCGCCGACCTCAAGGGCAAGCGCGTGCCCACCGGCTATGCCAGCCAGCGCGTCATCGACGTGCTCACCAAGGGCACGCTGGCCAACGGCAATCTGAGCTATGCCGACGTCAAGCAGGTGCCGGTGCCCAACGTGGTGGGCGGCGCCAGCGAATTCGAGCAGGGCAAGGCCGACATGTTCCTGTTCGCGCTCGGCTCCGGCAAGGTCTCGGAAGTCAACGCCAAGGTGCCGGTGCGCGTGCTGCCCATCGATCATTCCAAGGAAGCCATGGCGCGGCTGCGCAAGTTCATCCCGGTCGCCTATGCCACGCAGGTCATGCCGGGCAAGGGCCGGGCCGGTCTCGAGCAGCCGACCTGGGCCTATGCCTATGACTATCTGGTGCTGGTCAACGACAAGGTGGCGGACGACGTGGTCTATAAGCTCGCCAAGCTGCTGCACGATCACCAGAAGGAACTGGCGGCCAATTTCGGCGCGCTGTCCGGCTTCGATCCCAAGCGCATGAGCAAGGACCTCGGCCCGGTGAAGTTCCATCCGGGCGCGATCAAGTACTTCAAGGAACTCGGCGAGTGGCCGCCCAAGCCGGCGGAATGATGCCGGCGCAACGATGACAGCCGCTTGAAACCGGGACCGCCGATGTCCGACAGCCACCTCGAAGAGCCGGCAGCGCCGCAATCGGCGGTCGCCCGCCGGCTCGTTTTCGTCGGCGCCAGCCTGCTGACGCTGGCCTCGATCGCCTTCGCGCTGCAGCTCTATCGCAACGTGCTCGGGCTGCTCTTGTACAACGAGCAGTTCCTCGCCGGCATGGTCGCGCTCGCCATGGCGCTGGTCTATCTGACCCAGCCGCTGCACCGCGGCGCGCGGCGCGGCGATATCCCCTGGTTCGACTGGCTGCTGGCGGGCTTGAGCGTCGTGATCGGCTGCTATCTGGCGGTGCGCTTTCCGGCGCTGTCGGAGGACATGACCGCGCGGCCGGTCGACGGCCTGATCGTCGGCTTCATCACCATCCCCTTGGTGGTCGAAGCGTTGCGCCGCGTCGTCGGCCTCTCGCTCACCGTCATCGTCCTCGTCTTCCTGCTCTACGCCCCGCTCGGCCAATTCGTCCCCGGCGCCCTGGCCGGCCTGCCGGTCACCGTCCCGCAACTCGCCTTCTACCTGGTCTGGGATCCGGGCAGCATGCTGGGCCTGCCGGTCATGGTCGCCGCGACCATCGTCATCGCCTTCGTCTTCTTCGGCAATCTGTTGTTCGCCTCCGGCGGCTCCGCCTTCTTCACCGACATCGCGCTCTCCCTGATGGGCCGCTATCGCGGCGGCTCCGCCAAGATCGCCGTCACCGCCTCCTGCCTGTTCGGCATGATCTCCGGCAGCGCCGTCAGCAACGTCGCCTCCGTCGGTGTCCTCACGATCCCGCTGATGCGCCGTGGCGGCTATCCCGCCCATGTCGCCGCGGCCATCGAATCCGTCGCCTCCACCGGCGGCCAATTGATGCCGCCGGTGATGGGCGCCGCCGCCTTCCTGATGGCGGAATTCCTGCAGGTGCCCTATCGCGACGTCGCCGTCGCCGCGGCGCTGCCTTCGCTGCTCTATTACTACGCGCTGTTCATCCAGGCCGACCTGCTCGCCGCCCGCAGCGGCCTGCAAAGCATCGACATGCAGGACGTGCCGCCGGCCAGGCAGGTGATCAAGCAGGGCTGGCACTTCCTGCTGCCCTTCGCGTTGCTGATCTATGGCCTGTTCTGGCTCAACTGGTCGCCGGAACTGTCGGCGCTGGCGGCGTCCGGCGCGCTGATCGTCACCGGCATGACCCTCGGCTATGGCGGCAAACGGCTGAAGTTCGCCGACATCTTCCGCGCCTTGCAGGCCACCGGTCTGGTCTCACTCGACCTGTTGATGATCACCGCCGCGGCCGGCTTCATCATCGGCGTGCTCAACATCTCCGGTCTGAGCTTCGCGCTGACGCTGCTGCTGGTGCAGGTCGGCGCCAACAGCCTGTGGCTGCTGCTGGTGCTGGCCGCCATCGTCTCCATCATCCTCGGCATGGGCATGCCCACCGTCGGCGTCTATGTCTTGCTCGCCGCGCTGGTGGCGCCGGCCATGGTCAAGATCGGGCTTTCGCCGATGGCCTCGCACATGTTCGTTTTGTATTTTGGCATGATGTCGATGATCACCCCGCCGGTGGCGCTGGCCGCCTTCGCCGCCGCCTCGTTGGCGGGAACCGATCCAATGCGCACCGGCTGGACCGCGGTGCGCTTCGGCTGGATCGCCTACATCATCCCGTTCCTGTTCGTGCGCGCGCCCTCGCTGCTGCTGGAGGGCACGCTGGAATCGATAGTGGTGTCGTTCGTCACCGCGCTGATCGGCGTGTGGCTGATCTGCGCCGCCTTCTCCGGTTATGCCACCCGCGTGCTCAGCCTGCCGATGCGGATCGGCTTCGGCCTTGCCGGCCTGCTGCTGTTCATCCCGGGCGACGCCTTCAAGGATGCGATCTGGACCGACATCGCCGGCCTCGCGCTCGCTGCCGTCCTGCTGGCGCGCGAATTCATGGCGACACGATTGCGCCGACAAACGGCCTGATCGCGTCGCCCGGATTGGCTAGCATGAGCCATGATTCGGGCGATCTGCAGCACGGTGCTGTTTTGCGGCTTGCTCATGCTGCTGGCGGCCGCGCCGGCCGACGCCGCGCTCACGCTCTGCAACCGCACCAGTTACCTCATGGATACGGCGATCGGGCTGGCCAAGCAGCCGATCGTATCGACGCGCGGCTGGTTCCGCATGGCGCCCGGGCAATGCCGCAAGGTGCTGGACGAGGCGCTCGACCGCCGACCTCATCTATGTGCATGCGCGTACGCCGCCGATCTACGGCAGCGCACCGCTGCCGCAGGGCAACGCGGCCGAGCTGTGCGTGCGCGATCGCGATTTCACCATCGCCGATGCGCGCAATTGCCCGCGGAGCCAGCAGGTTCGCTTTTCCGCCGCGCTGCCCTCCGATAGCGGCGATGGGCCGACGATCAATCTCGCCGAGGAAGCCGACTACGACAATGCGCAGGCGCGCCTTGCCGGCATCCAGCGGCTGCTTGCAATCGCCGGCTATGACGCCAGCCCGATCGACGGCGTCGACGGCGCCAAGACGCGCGCGGCGCTGGCCCGGTTTCTCAAGGACCGCAAGCTGCCAGCCGACGCGGCCAACGGCATGAGCTTCTTCGACCTGCTGCTTACCGCCGCGCGCAACCCGCAAGGCCACGGCTTTTCCTGGTGCAACGACACCCGCTACACGGTGATGGCCTCGCTCGGCGTGGTCGAGATGGGCGCCATCGTCACGCGTGGCTGGTACCGCGTGGCCGCCGGCCAATGCCTGCGGCCGGAGCTTTCCGGCGAGCCGCATCGGCTATACAGCTATGCCGAGGCGGTCGAGCGCGACGGGCGCACCGTCATGCGCGGCAATGTGCCGCTTTCCTGGGGCGGCTCGCTCATGCTGTGTACGCGCGAGGGCAAGTTCGAGCTCGCCGACCAGAAGGACTGCGCCGCGCGCGGCCTGAATGCCGCCGGCTTCGCGGTCATCGACACGACGGCCAAGCCGACGGCCGCCGTGCATTTCAGGGAACCCTAGGTTCCGCGCCGGTTTCCGGCTCCCTTGGCGCCGGAATGGGCCACTCGGTCATCAAATTTGACTTGCTGGCGCCGGATTCCGTCGGCAAAAGACCGCCTTGGCCACGTGCTTATTCACCAGACCGCTGTAGCGGCTGGGCTTTATGGTTGTGCCTATACGGCCGTCCATGCGATCTTGGGTCCTGGAGGTCCCGCTGAATGACACATCGCCCGACCCGAGTTCTGTTCGTCTACCCGAAATTCGTGCCGAACTCGTTCTGGGGTTACACGGAAGCGTGCAAGCTCATCGGCGCGCGCTACCCGGCGGCGCCGCTTGGACTGATCACGGTCGCGGCGCTGCTGCCGCAGGACTGGGAATTTAAGCTCATCAATTGCAACACCGAAGACCTCGACATGTCGGACCTCTCCTGGGCCGACATGGTGATGACCGGCGGCATGCTCAATCAGCAGCCGGATTGCCTGCGGCTGATCGAGCTGTGCCATGAACTCAACAAGCCGGTCGTGGTCGGCGGGCCCGACGTCAGCTCGAGCCCTCACCTTTATAAGTCGGCGGACTTCCAGGTATTGGGCGAGGCCGAAGAAGTCATCGCGGATTTCGTCGCCGCCTGGGAACGTGGCGAACGCTCCGGCGTGTTCACCGCCGAGAAATTCACAATCGACGTCACCAAGACGCCGATGCCGCGCTTCGACCTGCTCAAGTTCGACCAGTACCTCTACATCTGCATCCAGTATTCGCGCGGCTGCCCGTTCACCTGCGAGTTCTGCGACATCATCGAGCTCTACGGCCGCGTGCCGCGTACCAAGACCAACGACCAGATCCTGGCAGAGCTGCAGCACCTCTACGATCTCGGCTATCGCGGCCATGTCGATTTCGTCGACGACAATCTGATCGGCAACAGGAAGTCCCTGCGCATCTTCCTGCCCCTGCTCAAGCAGTGGCAGGAAGACCACGGCTACCCGTTCGAATTCTCGACCGAAGCCTCCGTCAACCTGTCCGACGACGATGAGTTGTTGGCCATGCTCAAGGCCTGCAACTTCTGGCTGGTGTTCATCGGCATCGAGAGCCCGGATCCAGCGACGCTGGTGGCGATGCGCAAGAAGCAGAACACCAAACGCAACCTCGCCGAGAGCGTGCACAAGATCTACAGCTACGGCATCGCCGTTACCGCCGGATTCATCGTTGGCTTCGACACCGAGAAGGCCTCGATCGGAGATTCGATGGCCGAATTCATCGACGATTGCGCGGTGCCGGTCGCCATGGTCGGTCTGCTCTATGCGCTGCCCGGCACCCAGCTCACGCGCCGCCTCGAGAAGGAAGGCCGCCTGTACAAGGGCCACGACATCATGCGCGAGGAGCGCGCCGGCGATCAGTGCTCGATCGGCCTCAACTTCGAGCCGAAGCGGCCGCTGCGCGACGTTCTGACCGACTACAAGCGCGTGATCGACACGGTCTATGCGCCGGAGAATTTCGCGCGGCGTCTCGAAAAGCTCGCCACCATGCTCGACCGCAGCGACCGCCGCAACACGCCGGTGGCCGGCGATCGCCGTGGCGAAACGAGCTCGGTCGAGATGATCCACAGCATCATCAACTCGGTACCCGGCACCCGCGAAATATTCTGGAACACGTTCAAGAATATCGCCCGCACCAATCCGGGCGCGCTGCGCTACATCATGATCCTGATGTCGCTCTACATGCACCTCGGTCCGTTCTCGCAACGCGTGTCGGCCGAGATCGACCGCCGCATCAGCGAGATCGAAGACATGCCGGCGGCGCCTATCGCCGCACTCGCCGCCGCCGAATGAGAAGGCTCACTGCCTACGGCCACCGGACTATCGTTTCAATTGACGTTGACCCAAATTCCGCTCATTCCCGCGCAAGCGGGAATCCAGAGCCAGGATCGCAAAGGCGGCCTGCTGGGCCCTGGGTCCCCGCTTGCGCGGGGGCGAACGGAAGTATAGGCGAGCCATTATCCTTATGATGCTTGAACGCCGCACGCCGCGCGGTTTCGATCACGTCGAGACCTGGGTGTTTGACCTCGACAACACGCTCTACCCACATCACCTCAATCTCTGGCAGCAGGTGGATGACCGCATCCGCGCGTTCATCGCCGATTACCTGAAGGTGCCGGCGGACGAAGCCTTCCGTCTGCAGAAGGACTATTACCGGCGCTATGGTACCACGATGCGCGGGCTGATGACCGAGCATGGGCTCGACCCCGACGAGTATCTCGACTTCGTGCATCGCATCGACCATTCGCCGCTCGAACCCAATCCGGCGCTCGGCGCCGCGCTCGCCAGCCTGACCGGGCGCAAGCTCATCCTCACCAACGGCACCCGCAAGCATGCCGAAGCGGTAATGTCCCGACTGGCGGTACGCGAACATTTCGAAGACGTGTTCGACATCGTTGCCGCCGAGCTCGAACCGAAGCCGTCGGTGAAGACCTATGAGCGCTTTCTCGCGCGCCATGCAGTCGCGGCGCCGCGTGCCGCCATGTTCGAGGATCTCGCGCGCAATCTCGAAGCGCCGCACGCGCTCGGCATGACCACGGTGCTGGTCGTGCCGGAAGGCGAACGCGAGATCGTGCGCGAGGACTGGGAACTGGAAGGACGCGAAGCCGGCCACGTCGATCATGTGACCGCAAATATCGTCGACTTCATCAATGGTTTACGGCAATGAATACGACTTTCGACTAATAATTTTAATGCAAAATAGTTATGAAATTTTTTCGCGCTATTCCGCTTGACCCGCGTGACATTGGCACCGAGAAACGGCGCGCTATCGGGGTAGCCTGTCAATGCAATCCGAGGTGACGTACGGGGGCGCTGCGTTCATTGTCGACCCGGCAATGGCGCCCGCACTCGCTTTCCTTGCCGCATCCACTGTGATTGTCGCGGAACCTTGCATCGGCTTCGGTGAGCTACTCCATGCCGAGTCGCTAATGCCAACGACGAATGCACTACGTCTGCATTCGCGCCTGCCAGGGATTCCCAATAACCACAACTAGGAAGGCCAAGGAGAGAACTACATGGCAATCGGAGCCGCACAACCAAATCAATCGATCGCCCGCGAGCGATGGACTCAGCTCATCGCCGGGGTGATCTGCATGACCATGATCGCCAACCTGCAATATGGTTGGACGCTGTTCGTGCATCCGATCAATGCCAAGCATGGCTGGTCGGTCGCCGCGATCCAGGTCGCGTTCAGCATCTTCGTCGCGCTGGAGACCTGGCTGACGCCGGTCGAAGGCTGGATCGTCGACAAGCTCGGCGCCCAGCGCGGCCCCAAGCTGATGGTGGCCTTCGGCGGCATACTCATCGCCGCCGGCTGGATCGTCAATTCCAAGGCCGGCTCGCTGGAAATGCTCTATTTGGGCGCGGTGCTCTCCGGCATCGGCGGCGGCGCGGTCTATGCGACGGCCGTCGGCCAGGCGGTGAAATGGTTCCCGGATCGCCGCGGGCTCGCGGTCGGCCTGACTGCTGCCGGCTTCGGCGCCGGTGCCGCGCTCACCGTGGTGCCGATCCGCGAAGTAATCGCCTCCAGCGGCTATGAAACAGCCTTCTTCTGGTTCGGCCTGGTGCAGGGCGCCATCGTGTTTCTGATCGCCTGGCTATTGCGCGCGCCCGAGCCGGGCGAGCTCGCCGGCCTGGCGCCGCCCAAGGTGGTGCAATCGGCCAAGAGCTATACGCCGGGCGAGGTGCTGGCGTCGCCGATCTTCTGGGTCCTCTACGTCATGTTCGTCATGGTCTCGGCCAGCGGCCTGATGGCGACCGCGCAGATCGCGCTGATCGCGCGCGACTACCAGATCGCCAATATCGCCATCCTCGGCGGCGCGACCGCGCTGTCGGTGGCGCTGATCGTCGACAACGTCTGCAACGGCGCAGCGCGTCCGCTGTTCGGCTGGGTGTCCGACAATATCGGCCGCGAATACACCATGGCGATCGCCTTCGGGCTGGGCGCCGTCGCCTATTGGCTGCTCGGCGGCGCCGGTCATTCACCGTGGGCCTTCGTGGTCTTCGCCGCGCTCATCTTCCTGACCTGGGGCGAGATCTTCAGCCTGTTCCCGTCGACCTGCACCGACAGTTTCGGGCCGAAATTCGCCACCGTGAACCTGAGCCTGCTCTACACCGCCAAGGGCGCCTCGGCCTTCCTGGTGCCGGTCGCCAACATGATCAAGGCTTCTACCGGGACCTGGCACATGGTGTTCGTGCTCACCGCCGTGATGAATGTCGTGGTGGTGGCGCTGGCGCTGTTCGTGCTCAAGCCCATGCGCAACCGCGTGGCCTCGAGCGAGAAGCAGAAGCTCGCGCACGCGGTCTAGCGGACCGCAAGGCGGCACCAAAAGCGAAAGGCCCCCACACGGGGGCCTTTCCATTTTCAGCGCGCCGGCAACCGGCGTCATGCCGCGGCCTTGCCGAGCAGGCCGTCCGGTGCCTGTTTGAGGTAAAGGTCGCGCTGCGGAAAGGGAATGGTCAACCCGGCCGCTTCCAGCGCCGCCTTGCCGCGCTCGGTGAGCGCGCGGCGCAGATCCCAGTAGTCGGCATTCGCCGCCCACACCCGCAGCCGCAGCACCACCGCGCTGTCACCGAGCTCGTCGACGAAAACGATCGGCGCCGGTTCGGCATTGACGCGTCGGTCGTCGCCGGCCAGCGCCAGCAACACTTGCTGGCCCTTGGCGAGATCGTCCGCGTAAGCGACGCCGAATTTGAGATCGACCAGCCGGGTCGGCAGGCGGGAATAATTGATGATGCGCTTGTTCCACAATTCCGAATTCGGCACGAACAGAAAGATGCCGTCCCAGGAATGCATCTCGGTGGCGAACAGGCCGACCTCCTTGACGGTGCCGGCCACGGTGCCGGTGTCGATGTAATCGCCGACGCGGAACGGCCGCAGCCATAGGATCATCATGCCGGCGGCGATGTTGGAGAGCGTGCCCTGGATGGCGAGACCGATGGCGAGACCGGCGGCGCCGAGCGCAGCGAGAATGCTGGTGGTCTGGATGCCGAGTTGGGCGAGGATCGCCACCGCCACCACGATGAGGATGCTGTAGCGCACCAGCGAGGCAATCACCGCGCTCAGGGTGACGTCGATGCGGGATTGCACGGCGAGCAGCCGCAGGATCGCGCGCTGCGCGCGACTGGCGAGCCACCACCCCGCGACCAGCAGCACCACGGCGCCGGCGAGGCGCGGCACCGCCATCGTCGCCCAGGTGACCGCCGCGTCCACGAAGGTACCGAGCTCTCCACTCAGTTGCGCAATGTTCACCGTCATCTGTAGCTCCTTCCGTCCTGGTCTCCCCGCCGCTTCACCCCCGTCCTAACGCATCACAGCCGGGCTCGGTACCGTGCCAAATGGCGCAGGCCCTGCGGGGCGGTCCGGCCGCCCGCTTGACAGGCTGCCGTGTTCCCTCGACAACGCCTGCCACCCGCCGCCAGGATAGATGCGCCATGTCCCTCGCTACGCTTGCCAAAACCATCGACGCCGCCTTCGAGGCGCGCGAGACCATCGGGCCGAAAACCAGGGGCGCGGTGCGCAAGGCGGTGACCGACGCGCTCGACCTGCTCGATACCGGCAAAGCGCGCGTCGCCGAGCGCCAGGCTGACGGCATCTGGCAGGTCAACCAGTGGCTGAAGAAGGCGGTGCTGCTGTCGTTCCGCCTCAACGACATGAGCGTGATCGCCGGCGGCCCCGGCAAGGCCGTGTGGTGGGACAAGGTCGATTCCAAGTTCAAGGGCTGGACGCCGGCACGTTTCCGCAAAGCGGGCTTCCGCGCCGTGCCCGGCTGCGTGGTGCGCCGCTCCGCTTTCATCGCGCCCGGCGTGGTGCTGATGCCCTCCTTCGTCAATCTCGGCGCCTATGTCGACACTGGGACCATGATCGACACCTGGGCGACGGTCGGTAGCTGCGCGCAGATCGGCAAGAACTGCCACATCTCCGGCGGCGCCGGCATCGGCGGCGTGCTCGAGCCGCTTGCAGGCCGGTCCGGTGATCGTCGAGGACAATTGCTTCATCGGCGCGCGCTCGGAAGTCGCCGAAGGCGTGATCGTGCGCGAGGGCTCGGTGCTGTCGATGGGCGTCTATCTCGGCGCTTCCACCCGCATTGTCGACCGCGCCAGCGGAACGGTGACGCAAGGCGAGGTGCCGCCCTATTCGGTGGTCGTGCCCGGCAGCATGCCGGGCAAGGACGGCGGGCCGAGCCTCTATTGCGCGGTCATCGTCAAGCGCGTCGACGAGCGCACGCGCTCGAAGACGAGCATCAACGAGCTGCTGCGGGATTGAGATGCGGGCAGTGTTAACCAAGCTTCGATATCTCGACCGCGACTTCAATATTCGAGCGCGATGGGATAACGAAGCCGCTGTATGGACCGCTACGAGTAAAGATGTTCCTGGCCTTGTCGTTGAAGCCGACACTTGGCCAACCATGCTTGCGGAAATAAGGCTTCTTTTGCCGGACCTCTTGGAATTATCTGGCCGCACCTCATGACTGCCGATCCCGTTGCCATTGCCCGCGACCTGTTGCGCTGTCCGTCGGTGACGCCGGCGGAAGCCGGCGCGCTCGACTTCCTGGAAAAGACATTGAAGGCCGCCGGCTTCACCGTGCAGCGCGTGACCTTCAGCGAGCCGGGCGCCGAGGACGTCGAGAACCTCTATGCCCGCATCGGTAGCGACGCGCCCAACCTGATGTTCGCCGGCCATACCGACGTGGTGCCGCCGGGCGACGCCCAGGCGTGGCATCATCCGCCCTTTGCCGGCGAGGTCGCCGGCGGCCAGCTCTACGGCCGCGGCGCCGTCGATATGAAAGGCGGCATCGCCTGCGCACTCGCCGCGGTGCTCGATCATCTCAATGGCCGCGGGCTGGCCAAAGGCTCGATCTCCTTCCTCATCACCGGTGACGAGGAAGGCATCGCCGTCAACGGTACGCCGAAGCTGCTGCAATGGGCGGCCGAGCGCGGCGAGACATTCGACCACTGCATCCTCGGCGAGCCGAGCAACCAGGAAGAGCTCGGCGACACCATCAAGATCGGCCGCCGCGGCTCGCTCAACGGCCACCTCATCGTCAGCGGCAAGCAGGGCCACGTTGCCTATCCACAACGCGCGGTGAACCCGATCCGCGGGCTGGTGACGCTGATCAAGACGCTGCAAAGCGAACCGCTGGATAACGGCAGCGCGCAATTCACACCCTCGCATCTCGAATTCACCTCGATCGATGTCGGCAATAAGACCGTCAACCTCATCCCCGGCGAAGCGCGCGCGCGCTTCAACATCCGCTTCAACGATTGCCATACGCTCGATTCGCTGAAAGCGTTGATCGAGCGGCGCGCCGCTAAGGCGGCGGCCGGCGCCATCGATTTCACCTTCACCTGGGAGCCGTCGAACGCGCCGGTCTTCGTCACCGCACCGGGACCGTTCACCGAACTGGTGATCAACGCGGTCAAGGACGTCACCGGGCGCAAGCCGGAACTGTCCACCACCGGCGGCACCTCGGACGCGCGCTTCATCATGAAGTATTGCCCGGTGGTGGAGTTCGGCCTAGTCGGGCAGACCATGCACCAGGTCGATGAGCGGGTGCCGATCGCCGACCTGCGCGCGTTGACCATGATCTATCGCAAGATCGTCGAGCGGTATTTCGCCGGCAAGTGATGTTTGCCACTTATCCTCTTCCCCCGCGGAAGAGGGTGACGGGCATCGATCACCGGACCGAATTCCGAGGATGACGGCCTGCTAGAGGAATTACATCAAGCCGGCCGGCGCGGCACGATCAGGTTGGCGGTGAAAATCTGTACCGCCTCGCCGTTCTGGTTCAGCGTCGTGGTGCGTACCTTGACCAGCCCCTGGTCTGGCTTCGAGCGGGAGGGACGCACCTCCAGCACCTCGCTCTCGACCCGCAAGCGGTCGCCGGGGCGCAGCGGCCGCGGCCAGCGCAGCTCCTCGACACCGGCACCGATGATGCCGCTGGCGAGCGGCAGGCCGACGTCAACGAGCAGGCGCATGGTCAGCGAGGCGGTGTGCCAGCCGCTGCCGGCAAGCCCGCCGAACAGGGTGGCGGCCGCGGCGGCATCGTCGAGATGGAAAGGCTGCGGATCGAATTGCACCGCGTAGGCTTTGATCGCCTCGGCGCTGACCGGCGCGCTCTCGCCGCGCGGCGGATAGGTCTGGCCGGCGGCCAGATCCTCCAGATAGAGTAGCGTGCGATCCGCCGTTGCCGTCATGGCTTTGCCCTAGACCGTTTGCGCTTTGACCCGCGCGCGGATGAGCCGCGGCTTGAACCAGACGCCGGCGGCGATGGCCGCGGCATTGATGCAGCCGAAGCTGACCAGCGCAAGCGCGACCACCGAGAACAGCATGCCAAGTCCGCCGCCGAAACGCACGACCAGCCAGCCGCCGAGGGCGGCGACGAGTACACGCAGGATCGCCGACAGCGCCGGCCAGCCGAGACGGCCTGCGCCTTGCGAGGCGAAATAGAGCGCGAGGCCGAAGCCGAAGAAACCATAGAACGGACCGACAGTGCGCAGATAATAGGAGCCGACCTCGAGCATGGCCGGATCGTGGCCGAACAGGCCGAGCCAACCGTGCGGGAAGAGTGCTGCGGCAAGCCCGATGGCCTCGGTAAGCAGGCCGGCGATGGCCGCGCCGGTCCAGGCGGTGCGCACGGCGCGTTCGCGATTTCCCGCGCCGATCGCGGAACCGACCATGGCGGCGAGCGGCGCGCCCAAGCCGAACACCAGCGGCACCAGGAGATATTCGAGGCGGGCGCCGGTGCCGTAGCCGGCAACGGCGTTCGGGCTGATCTGGCCAATCAGGCCGGTCACCACGCCGATGCTGACATTGGTGGAGACACTGACGGCCGAGGACACCGCGCCGACGCGGAGGATCTCGTAGAGCCGCGGCCATGACAGCCGTGGCGGCAGCGCCGACGGCTTGAGCACGGTGCGGCCCGACCAGATGTAGTAGGCGAAGACGACGCTGCCGATGACATAGTAGATGACGACCGCGGTGGCGCCGCCGGCGATGCCGAGGCGGGGGAACGGGCCGATGCCGAAGATCAGGACGGGCGAGAGGGGGATGAGGAGCACGGCGCCGATAGCAACGACAATCGCGGGGAAGTGGATATTGCCGGTGCCGCGGATGACGGCGGCGAGCGAGTTGAACAGCCACAGCGGCAGCGCACCGATGAACACTACCGTCGAATAGGCGATGGCCGCGGCGAGCGATCCGCCGCGTCCGCCCATCAGCGCATAAAGGGCGGGGCCGACGCTGAGCGTCGCCACCGAGGTCAGCAAGCCAAGGGCCACGGCAATGGCGACAGCGTGCCAGGCGAGCGCATCGGCCCCCTCACGGTCGCCGGCGCCGAGCGCCCGCGCGATCGCCGAGAGGATGCCGCCGCCCACGGCGCCGGCGGAGATCATCACAAACAACATCAACACCGGGAAGACCAACGCCATGCCGGCGAGCGCGTCGATGCCCAGTTTGGCGACGAAGTAGGTTTCGATCAGGCCGATCGAGGCCTGCACCACCATGACGACGATATTGGGGCCCGACAGCCGCAGCAAGGTCGGGCCGATCGGGGCTTCCAGCAGCTTGCGCGTGCGCGGGTCCATGCGGCACTCCCTTGCCGAACCAGGATAATAGGTGCATATACACGTAACTGAGCCACGCTAGCCCTGCCGGCCCAGGGCAACAAGGTGCATATGCACTTATTTTTGGAATAGGAGCCATGCAAAAGAATCCGCCGACCCCGCTCGCGGTCGACTCCACCGCCTGCAACTGCCTCGCCATCCGCCAGGCGGCGCGGCAGATCACCCAGCTCTACGACCGCCATCTCGCCGCCGTAGGCCTGCGCTCGACGCAGTATTCGATCCTCTCCAAGCTCGGCCGGCTCGGGCCGCTGTCGGTCAATGCGCTGGCGGCGAGCATGGCCATGGACCGCACCACGCTCGGCCGCGCCATCCAGCCGCTGCAACGCGACAAGCTGCTCGCGGTCGGCGCCGACGAGCATGACGGCCGCGCCCGTGTCATCCGCCTGACCGCCGCCGGCGAGGCGCGGCTGCAGGCCGCCATCACCCAATGGAAAAAGGCGCAGCGGGAGTTCGAGGCCGCGTACGGTGCCCGTGACGCCGAGAAGCTGCGCGCCAGCCTCGCCCGGGTGAGCACGACGGTTTAGCCGCAGTGCCTGTTTTGGGCCCGGATAAGGCGCCGGCGGGCGCCCTCCCCCGGCCGCCGGTTGCGGGTTTCCAAATTCTCACCATGCGAGCCGGCGGGCCTGTCATCGCGCCGGGGCAAGGTCTATAAGACCAGTCAATATCGCCCAAATTCGCGAAGGAGGAGCCCCATGGACGAGAGAACGCGCGCACCACGCACGATTACCGCCGAGGATATCAACCCGCGCTACAACTGGGGCCGCCATCTGCCGGTGCTCGGCACCATGGGCGTCGATTTCGAGGAACGCGTCGATTACCGGCGGCTGCATCGTTATCGGCTCGCCCGCGCGCAGGCCGCGCTGGAGAAATCCGAGCTCGGCGCGCTGCTGCTGTTCGACGACAACAACATCCGCTACGTCACCTCGACCAAGATCGGCGAATGGGCGCGCGACAAGCTCTCGCGCTGGGCGCTCTTGATCCGCGGCCAGGAACCCATCCTGTGGGATTTCGGCTCGGCCGCGGTGCATCACAAGCTCTATTCGCCGTGGCTGCCGCCGGAAAACTGCAAGGCAGGCCTGGTCGGTCTGCGCGGCACCGTCGATCCCGCCTTCGGCCTGATGAAGCACCACGCCGAGGAGATGGCCTCGATCCTGAAAGCTGCCGGCGTCGCCAAGATGCCGGTCGGCGTCGACATCATCGAGCCGCCGATGATGTTTGAATTGCAGAAGGCCGGGCTGACCATCAAGGATGGCCAGCAAGTGATGCTCTCCGCGCGCGAGATCAAGTCGTCGGACGAGATCGCGCTGCTCAACCGCGCCGCCGCCATGGTCGACGGCGCCTATGACGTGGTCAACGAGATGTTGCGGCCCGGCGTGCGCGAGAACGACATCGTCGCCGAGGTCAACAAGTTCCTCTACACGCACGGCTCCGACGACGTGGAGGCGGTGAACGCCATTTCCGGCGAACGCTGCAATCCGCATCCGCACAACTTCACCGACCGCATGATCCGCCCCGGCGACCAGGCCTTCTTCGACATCCTGCAGGCGTTCATGGGCTATCGCACCTGCTATTACCGCACCTTCAACGTGGTGCGGGCAACGCCGGCGCAGCACGACGCCTACCGCAAGGCGCGCGAATGGCTCGACAACGCCATCGAACGCATCAAGCCGGGCGCCTCGACCGCGCATATTTGCGAGGTCTTCCCCAAGGCGGAGGAGTTCGGCTTCCCCGACGAGTTGGCGGCCTTCGGCCTGCAATTCGCGCACGGGCTCGGGCTGAACCTGCACGAGCGGCCGATCATCTCGCGCGTGGTGTCGATGGATCACCCGACCGAGATCAAGGAAGGCATGGTATTCGCGATCGAAACCTGGGCGCCGGCGACCGACGGCTATTCCGCCGCGCGCATCGAGGAAGAGGTCGTGGTCACCGACAAGGGCTGCCGGCTGATCTCGCTGTTCCCGGCGGAGGAGCTGCCGATCTCGGCGAAGTATTGATCGCCGGTATCGTCATCATAATGCCTTGGTCGACGGGTCCGTGCACGGCACGGGCCCGTTGCCGTTGGGGCCGCGCCGACGCCCGACGGGCATATCCCGGGCAAAAGGAAGCGACTGCATGAGTACGGAATCCGCGACGACGCGGCCGGCAGCGGCCAATGCCGCCGGCCAGGCCTTGTGGCGCGGATTTCGCGGACGCTGTCCGGCCTGCGGGCAAGGCCGCATGTTCCGCGCGTTCCTCAAGGTGGCCGACCGCTGCCCGCATTGCGGCGAAGAACTGCATCATCACCGCGCCGACGACTTTCCCGCCTATCTGGTGATCGTCATCGTCGGCCATATTCTTGTGCCACTCGTGCTGTTCGTGGAGTCCGAATACGCGCCGCCGCTGTGGCTGGATATTTCGTTATGGCCGACGCTGACGCTGGTATTGGCCTTGATCCTGCTGCAACCGGTCAAGGGCGCCGTCGTCGCCATCCAATGGTATGCCGGCATGGGCGGTTTCCAGCCGGCGCGGGAAGCGCGCCTCGCCGTCGCGGGTCTCGACCGCGGTTAGAGCGCTTCTGTGTCAGATTGAATTGCGACTCGGCACAGCCTCCACCTCTCCCCTGGGGGAGAGGTCGGCGCACGAAGTGCGCCGGGTGAGGGGGAAAGTGATGATCGATGAATCACTTGCCCCCTCACCCCAACCCTCTCCCCCATTAGGGCGTTTACGCCCGTCTTCGACGGGCTATGGGGGAGAGGGAGCGCGCCGCGCTTGCTGCACCGCTTCAATCTAAGTCAAACACGCTCTAGCCGCCACGGCGTCGGTTTGCAGCGGAATTCGGCGGATCGGCTTTCTTCCCGCAGGCCACGCGCCTCAAATCCCATCGCCTGCTCGAAGGTGCCGCGCCTCTGCGCCGCCCGGAAGCAGCGGCGGCAATCGCCGCCCTTTCCGCCCAGGTTTCAACTGCCAAGCTCGCGCAGCTTCGCCAACCGCCGCTCGAGCTCGCGCTTGAATTGATATTCGGGCCGGCCGAACTGCCTGTTGCGGCGGGCGTTAAATTCGCGCTGCTGGCGCTTGAGCTTGCGCGCGGCGGCCGGCTTCAAGCGAGCCAGTGCCGCGTGATAGGCGTCATCGACCTCACGGTCGAGCCGCGCGAGTTCCGGATTCGAGCAGATCGCCTTTTCGACGGCGCGCCTGGCGTGCCTGCAGTTGAAGCTCGGCAATATCGAGTTTTGCCCGGAGATGGAGGCGCGGCGGTCGCGCTGTGCGCGCGCATCGGCAAGCCCGGCGGCGGCCGAATCCAGCTTGGGATCGATGCGCAGCGCCTGCTCGAAATCGGCGATGGCGCGATCGAGATTGCCCAGCTGCATATAGGCCGCGCCGCGGTTGTTGTAGGCGAGATAGAAATTCGGATTGAGACGGATGGCGCGATCGTAGTCGGCGATGGCGCGCTCGTACTCGCCTTTATGGTTGTAGCTGTCGCCGCGATTGGTGAGGAAGTTTGCCTGCGGCTTGAGGCGGATCGCCTCGTTGAAGTCGGCGATGGCGCGGTCGTAGTCGCCGTTGCCCTCGTAGGACAAACCGCGATTGTCAAAGAAATACGGATTGTCCGGCATCAGCTTAATGGCGGCACTGTCGTCGGCGATGGCCTGGTCGATGCGCCCGAGCTTCTTGTAGGCGGCGGCGCGGTTGGTGTAGGCCTGCCCGCGCTTGGGATCGAGCTTGAGCGCCTCGTCATAATTCTTGATCGCGTTGTGGTAGTCGTCCTTGAAATAGTAGGCGGCGCCGCGGTCCATATAGCTCTGGGCGCTCTTGGAATCGCGCTTGATCGCTTCGTTATAATCCTCGATGGCGCGGTCGTATTGCTTGTTGGAGAGAAAGGCGTTGCCGCGGTTGTCGTAGCCGAGCGCGTTGTCGGGGTCGAGCCGGATCGCCTCATTGGCGTCGGCGAGCGCGCGGTCGATCCGGTTGATCACACGAAAGCTTTCCGCCCGCAGGCGGAAGGCGGCGGCGTTTTTCGGATCGAGCGCGATGGCGCGATCGAGATCGGCGAAGGCCGCCGGCATGCGGTTGATGTAGAAATAGACGTCGGCGCGATGCACCAGGGCGGCGGCCAGCGCCTTGTCGTCGTCCTTGGCGGCGGCGATCAGCGCAGTGCAGGCCGCGATCCGCTGTTGCGGCGAATAGGCGCTGTTTTCGCTGGCCGCACAAATTTCGGCGTCGACGCCCGATTGGGCCAGTGCGGGCGATGCGGCGGCGAGAATGGCGACCAGACTACCCGCTGCCAGCAGCAGGAATGCGGAACGCATGCTAATCCCCCGAGGTCAATCAATGACGATCGCGGCGCATGCCGCCATGCTGGGTCGCCATTGGGCGGCTTGTGGTTCAGCCGGCCGAGCCGAAATCGCGATAAAGCTAGCTCGCCGCCGGTCAGCCGCCTAGCGGGGGATCAGCCGGCAATCCCCATCGCCTGCTCGAAGGCGCGGCGCACCGCCGCCGGCTGGCCGAAATGATGGCGGAAGCCGGCGAGGCGTTCGCGCAATAATGGGTGCTTGGCGTAGTCGGCGAGCGGCACGCCCTCGACATTGTAGCGGCGCATGACGTCGGGCAGGTCGACGCAGACCGCCGCGGCCGGATCGCGGATCACGCCGGAGGGGTCCTCGCCTTTCGCCACCTTGTCCAAGTCGGCGAAGAAACGCTTGCGCATCTCGACAATGCCGACATCGCTGGAGCGCAGGTTCTCGCGCGTGCGGTCGGCGATGCGTCCCTGCCCGACCCAGCCGACGATGTCCTGGTTGATGACGTGGCTGACGATGAAATTGCCGTCGGCATCACACACCGGGCTTTGCCAGCACGGCACGCTCGCCTGCGCAAAGGGCTCGCGGCCCTTGGGCACGCGCATGAAGAACCAGGCGATGCTGAGCGTGTTCTCGTCGTCGATCGGCACGCGCCATTCGAAATGCATGCCGAGATAAAAGCCGTTCGGCCACAATGCGACGCGGCCGACCGACCAATTCACGTCCTGCTCGTCGCCGCCCTCACGGATGCGGCGATAGACGAAGCCGTGCTCGAAGGCGTCGAAGCGCAGCTTGAGGTGGCGGGCGGCGGCTGCCGGCTCACCGCGCAGGTTCGCGCTCCAGTTCTCGTGCATCCATTCGAAATGCACCGGGTCGATGGAGTTCTCCTGGCACTGGAACCAGTTGCAGGGCACTTGCGCGGTAACGACCTCGCGGAAGCCGTTGCCATAGGTGAACGGCTCCCACACCGGCAATTCCGGCGCCGGTTGCGGGCCCATATAGGCCCACAACAGGCCGGCCAGTTCGCGCACCGGATAGGCGGCGATGGCGCAGGCCTCGCGGGCTTTCGGATTGGGCGCGGCGATTTCTTCGTAGGGCTGCTCGATGCAGGCGCCGTCAGAACCGAATTTCCAGCCGTGATAGAAGCAGCGCAGCCCGTCCTGCTCGACGGTGCCGCAGGACAGATCGGCCCCGCGATGCGCGCAGTGGCGCGCGATGAGGCCGGTGCGGCCGCCGAGATCCTTGTAGAGCGCGAGGTCCTCGCCCAGCAGCCGCACCGGCTTGATCGGCTTATCGGCGGTGAGCTCGCTGGCACCGGCGATCGGCATCCAATAGCGCCGCAGCAGATTGCCCATCGGCGTGCCGGGCCCGACGCGGGTGAGCATGTCGTTGCGGGCGGCGGTGAGCATGGCGGAGGCTCCGGCGTGGGCGGGCCGGAACTGTAGACGGCACTGGCGCGCGATTCTAGGCGGCGCGCACGCGGGCGACGAATTGCCGGGCTTCCTGCTGCAAGGCCGCGGCCTGCCGGTTGAGGTCGGCGACCGCCTGGCCGATCTGTTCGGCCGACAGCCGGGTGCGGCTGGCGAAACCGCTGACGCCGGCGACGGTGTCGGCGACCTGGCGCGTGCGCGTGGCGGCGCCGTCCACGCTTTCGGCGATCTTGGCGGTGGCCTCGCTCTGCATGCGCACCGAGCCGGTGATGGCGCGCGAGACCTCGTCGATCTGCGCGATCACCGTCGACATCGACTGGGTGGCGCCGCGCACGCCGGCGATGATGTCGCCGACGGCGCCGGTCTTGTCGCGGATCGAGGCCAGCGCCTTGCTGGTCTGCCCGGCCAGCGTCTTCACCTCCGCCGCCACCACCGCGAAGCCGCGGCCGGCCTCGCCGGCGCGCGCCGCCTCGATGGTGGCGTTGAGCGCCAGCAGGTTGGTCTGGTTGGCGATGGCCTGAATCATGCCGGCGACGGCGTCGATCTCGCCGACGCTGGACACCAGGCCGTCGGCATTCTCGACCGCGACATCGGCGCGGCGGCTGGCCTCGACCACGACCTTGGCGGCATGACCGAGCTGCAAATCGATGTCGTACATGGCCGCCGACAATTCGTCGATCGCCGCTGATACCGTGCCGGCGACGCGCGTGTTCTCTTCGGCGACCAGCGAGGCCGCCCCGGCGGAACGGCCGGATTCCTCGGCGACCGCGCGCATGGCGCCGGCGGAGCCGTCGAGCTGGGCGGCGGCGGCGGCAAGCGCAGCGACGACGCTGAGGATCTTGCTCTCGAAGCTGGCGGCGAGCCGCTCCAGCGCCGTGCGTTTCTCCGCCGCGGCCTGCTCGCGGGCGCGGGCGCGCTGCGCCTGCGCCTCGGCCAGCGCCACGCCATTGTCGCGGAACACCAGCACCGCGCGCGCCATGACGCCGACCTCGTCGCTGCGCTGCAGGCCCTCGATGGCCACGTCGAAACTGCCTTGGGTGATCTCGCGCGTGGCCGCGGCCAGCCGCTGCAGCGGCCGCGCCACCGCGCGATGGGCGAGGATCATGGCCAGCAGCACGGTCAGCAGGGTGCCGCCGATCAGAAAGGCGAGCAGCATGGTGTAGGTCCAGGCCTTGCGATCGGCGGCAGCCTCCATCGCCGCCTTATTCTGTCCGCCGAGAATATCGACCAGCCGATTCATGCTGGTGGCGGCATCGACCAGCGCCGGGTCGAACTTGAATTCCAGCGTCCAACGCGCCTTCTCGCGGTCGCCGGCCTTGATCGATGCGTAGACGTCGTCGGCGATGCCGTTGACGACGTCGAGCCTGCGCAGCATGCCGTCGACGGCCTCGCGCTGGTCGGGGATATAGTCGATCACGCCGTTGAGCCAGGTCTTGGCCGCTGCGTATTGACCGGCGCGCTCGTCGACCGCCTCATGCATGGTGTCGGGGTCCAGGGTGCCGGCCATCTTGTAGGTGGCGAGCCCGAGCGCCTCGACGGCGATCTTGGCTTCGGTGAGCGTCAGCCGTACCGGCTCGATCCGCTCGGTGACGGTCTCGCTGATGCGATCGATGGCGTGCAGGCTGCGCAGGCAGAACCAGTTGGCGGCCGCCGACAAGATGCCGAGCGCGCCAATCAGCAGCATCGCCTTGGCCGCGATCGGCAGGCGAAAACGAAACAAGCGTTGCATTGGAAATCCTGGACTGCGGTAACGCAGTGGGTATAGGCGCGAATTGTTCCCAGCAACTTAATGGGCAAGTCACATCAGCGTCGCTTTTGTCGCAAAGCGGCGACGCGCATTGTCCGCGCGGATTTCCAGACGTTGAAAGTGAATTACGCGCGCAGATGGGGAAAGCGCTCACTCAACAAGGAGCCGTGATAATAGGTCGGCGTGAAGGCCGGATGCGCGCGGATATTGTCGAACCAGGTGACGATGCGCGGCAGGTCCTGCCATTCGGCCATGCCGAGATCGTGCATGCGCACCAGCGCCGGCATCACCGCCACGTCGGCGAGCGAGATATCCTTGCCGAGCAGCCAAGGCCCGCCGCTCTTTTCGATCTCCGCGTCCATGCGCTCATAGGTGCGGCGCAGGCGGCCGAGCGCGGCGTCCATTTCCGCCTGCGGGAAGCCGCTCTGGCCCATGGTCAGCATGAATTCGCGGCGCAACGGCTTGCTCTCGGCCATGGCGACGAAGGCGTCGCGGCTCATCGCCTGGAAACGAGGCAGGAAGGCGAGGTTGAAGGTCGGCACCCGCACCGCGGCGGCCGGCATTTCGTCGGCGAAATGCATGAGCGTACGCATGCGCGCACGCTTGACCGGATCCTCCGGGGTGAAGCTCTTTTCCGGCGCCACCTCGTCGAGATATTCGGTGATGACGGTGGAGTTGATGACGATCTGCCCATCATGGTCGAGCGTGGGCACCACCCCATTGGGATTGAGCTTGAGATAGTCGGGCTTGAGCTGGTCGCCTTCGAGCAGATTGAGCTTCACCTCGTCGAACGGCAGCCCCTTGGTGTTGAAGACGAAGCGCACGCGCTGGCTGCAGGTCGATTGCGGCGCGTTGTAGAGCTTGAAGGCCATGCCGGCTTCCTCCCCTGGCGTATTTGGCGCGGATGATGCGTCAGCACCCGCCTAAAAATCCATCGCAATTTTTATGGTCAATTTACTTGTGATCGAGGGCCATGACCGGTTCACTCGTTCAAGTGCGCCGCGGCTGTCACCTCCCTTACGACGACTTGCCGCGGGAAATCCTCCACCTTTGCACAAAGGGCCGCGCCAGCGGCCCTTTTTTTATTCCCCCGCTGTCACGCCCCGCGTGCCGCATCCCGCATGGGCCGACAATGCAGGATTTTGTGGGTCCCAGCTTGCACTGGGACGGCAGCCGCGATCAGTGCTCAAGCCCGGTGGGCACGTTCTTGTTCTCGGAGGTGAGCTTCATGCCGGCGGCGAGCGCCATGGTCTCGGCCAGCGCGGCGAAGTCCTTCTGGATGTAGGCCGCCGGATCGGGCTGCAGCAAGGCGGCGCCGAAATGGGTCTGCAGTACCTCGCGCGTGGCCGCCGTTACCGGCATCGGTACGTCCATCTCGCGGGCGAGCTCGAGGCCGAGATCGAGGTCCTTACGCAGCAGTTCCGGCGTGAAGGTGGTGGTCCAGTCGAGATTGACCAGCGCCGGCGACTTGTACTTGGTGAACATCGAGCCCATGACGCCGTTGTTGAGGAAGGCGAGGAAGGCGTGGCGCGGCACGCCCATCTTGTTCACCAGGAGCGTGATCTCGATCAGGTTCTCGATCACCACGCCGAGCATGACATTGTGCGCGATCTTGCACACGCGCGCGAGCTCGCCTTCGCCGACGTAAGAGACGCCCTGCGGCGCGATCGCTTCCATCAACGGCATCACCGCCTTGGCCGCGGCCTCGGCGCCCGAAAGCACCGCCGACAGCCGGCCCGCCTTGATCACCTTGGCATTGCCGGAGACCGGGGCGGCGACATAGTCGGCACCGCGCTCCTTCAGCCGCGCGCGGATCGAGGCGGATTCGTCGACCGAGATGGTCGAGCAGTCGACGAAGACCGGCGGCAGCTTGCCGGCGGCGGCGACGCCGTCCTTGCCGAAAACGACCTGCTCGAGGTCCTTGCCAGTAGAGACAATGGAAAACACAACATCGCAGGAGGCGAGGTCGGAAAGCTTGTCGACGATCTTGCCGCCGGACGCCGCGAGCGGCTCGGCCTTGGCGCGGGTACGGTTCCAGATCGACACATCGTAGCCGGCCTTGAGCAGGCGCTCGGCCATGGGCGTACCCATGCGCCCGGCACCGATCCAGCCGATCTTTTGTGCATTCTTCGACATCGCGAAACTCCCTTGGCGTGTAGGCACGGCCGCCCACGAGGCGGTGCGGCGGTTTAGCCGTTCTCGCGGTCATCCGCCAGCGGCAACGGCGCAATCGTCACCGGGCGCGACATTGATGATCCGGGTCCCCCGCGCCAACTTGTGGTATGCGATGAGGGGGCATTATCCTGCCCCGCAGGCCGGAACAAGGTCCGGCAAAGGGCCCAGCAAAAGAGGCCTTGGCGGCGGTGCCGCCATACGTTCGGAGGAAGCCCTCGGCACCACATGCAGGATGCCGTCACCATAGCCGCCAGTCCGGCGCCGGAATCGCGCCTGCCGGAGCGTCTGCGCGTTATCGCGCGCAACGCCTTCCCCTTCCTGGTCGTGGGCACGATCTGGGAGATCGTCGCCCGCTCCGGTATTTTTCCGCGCAAGCTGTTCCCGACGCTGGGGGACGCCGCCCGCGCCTTCTATGACCTCAGCGTTTCCGGCATCCTCGAGCACCACACCATCGAGACGGTATTGCGCCTGCTCGCGGGCTTCGGCCTCGCCGCTGCGCTCGGGCTGACCATCGGCGTGCTGATGGGGCGCTCGCGCCGCGCCGAGGACATTTGCCTGCCGCTGGTCTCGATCCTGGCGCCGATCCCCGGCCTCGCCTATACGCCGCTGTTCCTGCTCTGGTTCGGACCGGGCGAATTCTCCGCCATCCTGCTGGTCGGCTTCGTGTCGATGTTCCCGGTGATCTATAATTCCTGGACCGGGGTGAAGGCGGTGAAGGAAATCTGGCTGCGCTCGGCGCAGGCCATGGGCGCCGACAACAAGCGCATCTTCCGCCATGTGATCATTCCCGGCGCCCTGCCCTATATCCTCACCGGCCTGCGGCTCGGCCTGGCGCAGGCCTGGCGCATCCTGGTGGCGGTGGAGATGCTCGCCGCGGTGCCCTGGGGGCTCGGCTGGCTGATCTTCGGCGCCCGAGAATTCCTCAATACCGATGCCATGATGGCCGGCGTCTTCGTCATCGCCGTGATTGGCCTCTGCCTGGAGAAATTGGTCTTCCAGAAGATCGAACACTTCACGGTGGTGCGCTGGGGCATGGTGGAGGCCATGGAATGACCGAGCAGGGACAGCACCGCCGCTCGCTCATCCGGGGGCGCTCTCGCTACTGGTGGCGGCGGCCCTCTATGAGGGCGTCTGCTACAGCGGCTGGTTCCCGCGCGTGCTGCTGCCGACCATCCAGACCATCGCCGGCACGCTCTACAGCATGCTCGCCGACGGCACCATGCTGCAGCATGCCGGCGCCACGCTCTACCGCGTGCTGGTCGGTTTCGCGCTGGCGATCGGGCTCGGCCTGCCGCTCGGCATCCTGATGGCGCGCTTCAAGCCGGTGGAGAACTTCTTCCTGCCATTGGTCTCGGCGTTGATGCCGATCCCCTCGTTCTCGCTGGTGCCGATGTTCATGCTGTGGTTCGGCATCGGCAACACCACCACCATCCTCATCGTGTTCTACGCCGCCACCTTCCCCATGCTGTTCAACACCTGGTCGGGGGTACGTTCAGTCAATCCGCTGTGGCTGCGCGCCGCCGGCGCCATGGGTGCCGACGAGAACAGGCTGTTCTGGAAGGTGATCATCCCGGGCGCCTTCCCCTTCATCATCACCGGCATGCGACAGGCCTTCTTGCGCTCCTGGATCGCGGTGGTGGGCGCCGAGATGATCGCGGCCTCCGATTTTGGGCTGGGCTGGGTGATCTTCGACGCCAAGGAATTCCTGCAAGCCGACGTCATGATGGCCTCGATCGTGGTCATCGGCGTGATCGGCTTCGTGTTCGAGCGCGTGGTGTTCGGCTCGATCGAACGCGCCACCGTGCAGCGCTGGGGCATGGTGCGAATGGCCAAGGGTTAGATGATGCTCGATGCATTTGCCCAACACTCCGTTCGTCCCCGTGAAAACGGGGACCCAGAGCCAAGATTGCCGGCATTGCGATTTTGCTCCTCGATTCCCGCTTGCGCGAGAATGAACGGAGTTTGGATTGGCGCTTGGGCCATGGGGTCGAGCGCATGAGCGAAGCGAACGATCCAGTGCTCTGGCAGGTCGACGAACGCGGCGTCGCCCGCGTCACGCTCAACCGGCCCGAGGTCTACAACGCCTATAACGGCGCGCTGATCGCCGCGCTGCTGGCGACCTATGACGCGCTGGCGGCCAAGGCGCCGCGTGCGGTGGTGATTAGCGGCAAGGGCCGCAATTTCCAGGCCGGCGCCGACATCAACTGGCTCGACGCGGTGCGCCGCGGCTCGCCGCAGGAGAATCTCGACGCCTCGCGCATGACCGCGGAAGCGGTGCAGCGGCTCAATTGGCTGCCAGTGCCGACCATCGCATTGGTGCACGGCGCCTGCTTCGGCGGCGGCACCGGCATCATCTCAGCCTGCGATATCGTCATCGCCGCCGACAACACCAGTTTCTCCATCGCCGAGGTCAAGATCGGCGTCGCCGGCACCATCATCATCCCGCAGCTCAACGACGCCATCGGGCTGCGCCAGGTGCGCCGCTACGCGCTCACCGGCGAGCGCTTCGACGCGCAGGAGGCGCTGCGCATCGGCCTAGTGCACGAGATCGTGCCGCTCGCCGAGCTGGAAGCGGCCGGCGAGCGCATCGTCAACGCGCTCTTGAGCAACGGACCGGAGGCGGTGGCGCAGACCAAGCTCTGCGCGCTGCGCTCGGGCTGGAGCCATCTCGACGAAGCGGGGTTCAGCGCGCTGATCGACGCGCACGCCGCCAAGCGGCAATCGGAAGAAGCGGCGGAAGGCTTCGCCGCCTTCCGCGAGAAACGGCCGGCGCGTTGGAACGCGGCGCAGAAGGCGAAGGGTTAGGCAAGCATGCAGGCCATCGAAATCCGTGACGTGACGCTGACCTACGATACGCCCGGCGGCAAGGTGCCGGGGGTCAAGGATGTCAGCATCGACGTCGCGCCCTCCGAATTCCTCTGCATCGTCGGGCCGTCCGGCTGCGGCAAGTCGACACTGCTCAATATCATCGCCGGCTTCCTGTCGCCGGCGGCCGGCGAGATCCGCATCGGCGGCAAGCCGGTGACCGGCCACGGCATGGACCGCGGCGTCGTGTTCCAGGATTTCGCCCAGCTCTTCCCCTGGCGCACCGCGCTCGGCAACGTCACCTTCGGGCTGGAAATGAAGGGCGTCGGTCGCCAGGAGCGCGAGCGCATCGCGCACGAGCAGTTGCGCCTGGTCAAGCTGGAGAAGTTCACCGCCTCCTATCCGCATCATCTCTCCGGCGGCATGCAGCAGCGGGTCGCCATCGCCCGCGCGCTGGCGTACAATCCTTCGGTGCTGCTGATGGACGAGCCGTTCGCCGCGCTCGACGCGCTCACCCGCGACGACATGCAGCGGCTGCTCGCCGAGGTGTGGCGGGAGACACGCAAGACCGTGATCTATGTGACCCATAACGTGGCGGAGGCGGTGTATCTGGCGGACCGCGTGGTGGTGATGACGGCGCATCCCGGCACGGTGAAGGCCGAAATCAAAATCCCGCTCGCGCGTCCGCGCGATCCGCTGAGCGCGGAATTCGTCGAGTGGCAGAAGAAACTGCTGCACTATCTCGGACACGATACGGGCGGCGACAACGGCGTCAAAACCAACGGGCAGGCAAGCCCGTGATGCGAAGCGCGGACGATCCAATCGTCATTCCGGGACGCCGCGGCGCTACGGGCTTGGAATGACAATAAGGTCTAATCAATGGGAGGATGTGCAATGACGATCTGGAATAAACCCATCACCCGCCGTCACACGCTGGCGGTCACCGGCACCGGCCTGTTGGCCGCAGGCCTCGGCGTGCGTCCGTCGCTGGCGGCGATGGCGGAGATCCGCCAGGGCTACCAGACCAATATGTGGGGCATGCCGACCTATTACCTGATGCGCTCCGGCCTGCTGCAGAAGCGCGGCATCAAGGTGCAGGAATTCGCCGTGCCGTCGGGCAACCTCACCATGCAGCAGATGGTGGCGCGTCAGGTCGACATGGGCACCTATGCCGGCCCCTCCTTCATCATCGGCAATTCCAAGGGCGGCCTGGTGGCCATCGCCAAGATCGAATATGTCGGCAAGACCGCACGCGTGATGGCGCGCAAGGATCTTGGGCTGAAGACGGTCGCCGACCTGCGCGGCAAGAAGGTGGCCAACCAGACCGGCTCGTCGACCGGCAATATCTTCGTCGACCAGATCGCCACCAAGGCCGGCCTGCACAAGGGCGACTACCAGGAAATCCGCATGAACGTGAACGACATGGTCGCGGCCATGGTGGCCAAGACCGTGGACGCCATGGTCTGCGTCGAGCCCTATAACGCCATTGCCGAAGCCGAGGGCATCGGCAATACGCTGGAGGACTTCTACTCGTTCGACAAGCTGCCGGTGTTCATGGCGGCGACGCCGGAATTCGTCGACAAGAACCCGGACACCGTGGTGGCCTATCTCAAGGCCTGGCTCGACGCCGAGAAGGACTTCAAGAACCACTACGACAAGGTGTCGGAGACGGTCTACAAATTCTACACCTCCAAGGGCTACAAGATGTCGAAGGACACCTTCGCCAAGGCGCTGGGACGCGTCGAGGTCGGCCCCGGCTGGCCGGACGATCTCGATCCCTACATGCAGCATCACGCCGAGGTGCTGCTCAAGGCCAAGAAGATCAAATCGATCCCCGACTGGAACAAGGCCTTCCGCAAGGACTTCATGAAGAAGGCGATGGCCTAGTCGGCCCGTCAAATCCCTCCCCAAGCCCGCGGGAAGAGGTTAAGAAGACTGGCCGGCGCATCCCGCGCCGGCCTTTCAACACCTGAACCTACATTGGAGTTGCGAATGTCGGCCGTGAACGACCCGCTTACCCAGGGCGCCGAGCCCGTCACCTGGAATTTCAAGCTGCTCGCCCAGAACGACCTCGGCGGGTTCGGCGGTATGGGCGAAGGCATGTCGGTGCAGATCGCCAAGGACGGCCGCCGCATCATCTGGCTGGCGCATGAGAGCGCGCCGAAGAATTTCACCGGCGTCGACGTCAGCGATCCGCGCAATCCCAAGGTGATCGTGCAGACCGAGCTGCCGCAGAGCTATATGCGCTCAAATTCGCTGGAATGCTCCGGCGACATCATGGCGGTGGCCTACCAGACGCAGAAGCAGGGCCAGCAACCGGCGGGCGTCGAGCTGTTCGACATATCGGTGCCGGAGAAGCCGCGCTCGATCTCGTTCTTCGACTGCGCTGGCCCGCATTCGCGCGGCGTGCACCAGCTCTGGTTCTGCGACGGCGAATATGTGCACATGGCCTCGGGCGCGTCTGACTTCGTGCCCAGCCATCCGGCAGACGACCAGTTCTACCGCTGCATCGACGTGCGCAATCCGGCGAAGCCGGTGGAGGCCGGTCGCTGGTGGTACCCCGGCACGCGCCAGGGCGACAACGAGCCGCCGCCGCCGCGTCATCCGCTCGACAAGGGCTATCGCGCGCACAACACCAATGTCTACAAGCAGCGGCCGGACCGGCTCTATCTCGCCTATATCGACGGCGGCATGTTCATCGTCGATATCGCCGACAAGGCGCATCCGAAGATGATCTCGCACTGGACCAATTCGCCGCCCTATACCGGCTTCATGCATACGGTGCTGCCGCTGTTCGAGCGCAACCTGCTCATCGTCACCGACGAGTTGACCGAGAACAACGCCAAGGACTGGCCGAAGCTGGTCTGGGTGCTCGACAACCGCGACGAGACCCATCCGGTGTCGATCGCGACCTGCCCGCTGCCGCCGGTCGACGCCTACAAGAGCCGCGGCGGCCGCTTCGGCGCGCACAATATCTTCGAGAACACGCCGGTGCCGACCGCCTGGAACTCGGACCAGATCATCATCGGCACCTTCTTCAACGGCGGCTTGCGCGCCTACGACATCGCCAATCCGTACCAGCCGAAGGAAATCGCGACCTTCGTGCCGCCGCCGCCCAAGGGCTCGGCCGTGGGCGCAATCCAACTCAACGACGTGTTCGTCGACGAGCGCGGCATCGTCTACACCATGGATCGCTTCAGCGGCGGGCTCTATACGCTGGAGATGGATTTTTGATCTTCACTCGCCCCGCGAAGCGGGGAGAGGGTGGCGAGCATCGAGCCGTAACGAGATGCGAGCCGGATGAGAGGCTGCCGTCGACACGCTCAGATTCGCAGTGACGCCCCCTCACCCGATTTCCTCGCTCTACTCGGAAATCGACCTCTCCCCGCAAGCGGGGAGAGGTTAAGATACACCCATGAACGAGCTTTTCCCCTCCCGTACCGCCGGTCCGTTCGGACGCCGGCTCAAGCGCGAACGCGGAGCGCGCATCCCGCTGACCGTCGTCACCGGCTTCCTCGGCGCCGGCAAGACCACGCTTCTGCGCCGCTTCCTGGAAACGCCGGAAGGGCAAGGCACCGCGGTGGTGGTCAACGAATTCGGCGCCACCGGCATCGACGATACGCTGGTGCGCGCCAGCGCCGACGAGACCGTGCTGCTCGGCAATGGCTGCCTGTGCTGCATCACCCGCACCGATCTGCAACAAGCTTTGCGCCGCATGGTGATCGAGCGCGAGCGCGGCGAGATCCCCGATTTCAAGCGGGTGGTGATCGAGACCTCCGGCCTCGCCGATCCGAGCCCGATCCTGCAGACCTTCGCCACCGACCGCGCGCTCGGCGAGGTGTTCCATGTCGAGGTGGTGGTGACGGTGATCGATGCCGAGACCGGCGCCGACACGCTTGCCTGGTCGGCGGAAGCGCGCAAGCAGGCGATCCTGGCCGACCGGCTGGTCATCACTAAGACCGACATCGCCGGCGAAGGCGCCGCCGAAGACCTCGCGGCGCGGCTCGCCGCGCTCAATCCGGGCGCGGAGTTATTACAGGCGGTCGACGGCGTGCTCGATCCGACGCGGCTGATCGAGCCGGCAAGCCTGGAGCGCAATGCCTTCGTGGCGGAAGCCGCGCATTCCGACGGCATCGTCAGCTTCGTGCTCAGCGAAGAGGCGCCGATGCCGTGGCAGGTTTTCGCGCGCGCCATGGAGACGCTGATGGCCGTGCGCGGCGCCGACCTGTTGCGGGTGAAGGGCTTCCTCAATGTCGAGGGTTGCAAGGGCCCGGTGGTGGTGCAGTTCGTGCAGCACCTCGCGCATCCACCGGTTGAGCTCGACGCCTGGCCGGACGAAAACCGTGCCAGCCGCGTGGTGTTCATCACGCGCGGAGTGACGGAGCGGCAGGTGAAGGATTTGTTTGCGGCGGTGCGCGGATTGCTCTGAGGTGCCGCGCACTCGCTTCCCCTCTCCCCTTGTGGGAGAGGGTGCCCGAGCGGCTTGCCCCGCCGAAGCGAAGCGAAGGCGGGAGGCAAGCCGAGCGAGGGCGGGTGAGGGGTCTTTGCCTCAAGGGAACGAAGAACCCCTCACCCGGCTCGCCCTCGCTATCGCTCCGGGCTCGCCACCCTCTCCCACAAGGGGAGAGGGAAGAGAGATTGCCGCTCGACTGTCGCTACTCTTTATCCCGCCCGGTGATCTCCGCCTGCCAGGGCGCGACCTTGTGCTCGACCCAGCCGATGAAGGCGTTGAGGCCGATCGCCATCACCATCAGGATGATGATCGGCACGAACATGGTGGCGGTGTCGAAATTATTGGCGGAATTGATGATGACGGCGCCGAGGCCGGAAATGGTGGTGAAGAATTCCGCGATCACCATGGCCACCACCGCGCGCCCGACCGCCAGGCGAATGCCGGCCATGATGTAGGGCAGCGTCGCCGGCAGGATGATGCGGCGCAGAATGGCCAGATCGGGGCCACGAACGACTTGCCGACCTCGATCAGCGTCTTCGGCACCGCGGTGACGCCGAGCCAGGTGTTGATGGTGATCGGGAACAACGACATCAGGAAGACCACCGCCACCTTCACCGCGAAGCCCAGGCCGAGCCACAGCATCAACAGCGGCACCAGCGCCACCAGCGGCATGGCGTAGCCGGCGGTGACGTAGATACCGAGCGCCGCCTCTGCCACGCGGAAGCGGCCGATCACCAGCCCGAGCGGCACGCCGATCACGATGGCCAGCGCATAGCCGGCGACGAACGGACGCAGGCTCGAATAGAGCGCGGCGCCCAACTGTCCGCTCACCAATAGTTCCCAGAACGCCACCGCGATGGCGCTCGGATAGGAGCCGAAAATCGGATTGATGTTGCGGCCGAAGACCTCCCACAGGCCGAGCGCGCAACCGACCGAGATCGAGGGTGATCACCCAGCGCGGCAGCGGCCGGCGCTCGGCCGGCTCCGGGCTGAGCGGCAGGGTTGCTTTGTTCTGGGTGTCGGCGATGTCGGCCATGGACGTTGTGCTCCAATGCAGTACACCGTGGCGTCGTCGTGCAGCGCGCGCCAGACTTTGTAGCGGGTATCGGCGAATTCCGGCGTGCCGCGCACCAGGCCGAGATCGGGGCGCGGGCGGCCGAGCGGCACGTTCATGATCTTCCTGCACGCGGCCGTTCTTCATGACGACGATGCGGTCGGCGATGCAGCACGGCCTCGTCGAGATCGTGGGTGACGAACAGGATGGTCTTGCCGGTGCGCGCATGGATGTCGAGCAGTTCGCCCTGCAGCCCCTCGCGCGTCTGCGCGTCGAGCGCGCCGAACGGCTCGTCCATCAGCAGCACGGACGGGTCGATGGCGAGCGCGCGGGCGATGCCGACGCGCTGCTTCATGCCGCCGGAAAGCTGGTGCGGCCGGCGGTTGCCGGAAGCGGCGAGGCCGACCAGTTCGAGATATTTCTCCGCGGTGTCGCGCAAGGCCGCTCCGCGCATGCCTTTCATCTCCAGGCCGAACATGACGTTCTGCCGCGCCGACAGCCAGGGCAGCAGCTCGGCGTGCTGGAACACCATGCCGCGGTCATAGCCGCAGCCCTTGACCTCGCGCCCGTCGACGGTGACGCGGCCGCCGCTGGCCGGATCGAGGCCCATGGCGACGCGCAGCGCCGTGGTCTTGCCGCAGCCGGACGGGCCGATCAGCGCGACCATCTCGCCGTCCTTGACGGTGAAGCTCACGCGATCAAGCGCCTGCACGTGATGGACTTCATTGTCCATGCGCAACGTGAAGCGCTTGGAAACGTCGACGAAAAGTAACCTCGCCCATTCAGGTCTCCTTATGTCGCCATCCCGGGCGCCCGCCTTCGCCCTCGCACGCGGCGGACGCGCCCGGAATAACACCTGTCGTCACGACCCCGCCAGCTTCAGCGCCTTCTCACGATATTCCGGCGCCACCACCTTCTTCAAATCGATCGGCTTCTTCAGCTTGCCGATTTTCACGAGTTGATCCTGCATCCAGGCGAAATTGTCCATAGGCAGCGGCATAGTGGGGTCCACCATATGCAACCGCACCGCCTCGTCGAACACGAAACCGGGGCGCGGATCGGTTGGCTTGGCGTGGATGATCTTGTCGGTGAGGGCGACGGTTTCGGCCCGGTGCGACAGCGCGTAACGCAGCGCGTTCATCTCGGCGGCAAGGAACTTAACCGCCTCGGGCCCCTTCTTCTTCAGCACAGTGTCGCTCGTCATGACACATACGCGCAGGAACTTGGGCAGCGCGTCGCGGCCGGCAATCAACACATGGATGCTCTTGGGCGCTATCGGCTGGTATTCGTTCGATACCACCGCGGCGTCGACCACGCCGCCGACCAGCGCCTGGTAACGGTCGCGATCGCCGCCGACGGCGGCGAACTTCACGGTCTTGGGATCGACGCCGTATTTCTCCAGCGCGAAATGCGCCAGCATGTCGGGCATCGAATTGGGTGCCGATACCGCGATGGATTTGCCCTTGAGGTCGGCGACCGTCTTGATCGAATCTCTTGGCAAAGATGCCGTGCGGCACCATCACCCAATGGCAGCCGAGGATGCGGATGTCGGCGCCCCTGGCGTCGGCGGCGAACACGCCCCCCGGCCCGCCCTCGTAGCTGTCGATTTCGCCGGCGATTAGTGCCTTGAGCGCGATCTGCTCGTTGCGGAATTCCGAGGTCTTGAGGTCGAGGCCCTGCTTCTTGGCGAAGTCGCCGCTGGTGACCATCATGAGAATGCCGGCGTCGGCCTTGGCCTTGATCAGGCCGTGGTGCCAGACCGGATCCTGCGCCGAGGCCGGCAGCGCCAGCGCGCAGGCGGTGGCGGCGATGATGGCAGTGAGCCGGATTCGATTGATAATGCGCATGACGTTCCTCCCAGAAATCACGTTGACTGCTTTGTATATATTCCCAGCACTTACACAGTTTTTATCGCTGGGTAGGTATCCAAAGTGATTGTGCGGGACTAGCCTCCGCCGCGCAAGCGTCGGAAAAGACGCAAAATGAGTTCCGCGACCGGGCGACGGCTCGGCGCGGTTCGCGTCCAGGGAGACGGCCATGACTCAAACTTTCACCCTCACTGTGAACGGCACGTCGCATCGGATCGATGGCGATCCCGATATGCCGCTGCTCTATGCTCTGCGCGACGATCTCGGCCTCAACAATCCGCATTTCGGCTGCGGCCTGGCGCAATGCGGCGCCTGCACCGTGCATCTCGACGGACAACCGATGCGCTCCTGCGTGACGCCGTTGTCGGCGGTCGGCGAGCGCAAGGTCACCACGCTTGCCGGCCTCGGCACGCCGGACAAGCCGCATCCGCTGCAGACCGCCTATATCGAGGAGCAGGTGCCGCAATGCGGCTACTGCATCAACGGCTGGATCATGACCGCCGCCTCCTTTCTCGCCAGCAAGAAGAAGCCGACCGACGCGGAGATCAAGGACGCACTTGCCGGCCTCAAATGCCGCTGCGGCACGCATGTCAGCATCCTCAGGCGGTCAAGCGTGCCGCCGCGATGATGGGTTGAGGGAGGCTGACATGACAAAGCACGAAAACAAGTCGGCCTTCTCCCGCCGCTCGTTCCTGGTCGGCGGCGGCGCCCTGGTCGTCTCGGTCGGCGCCGCGCTGCCGCTCGACGCGCTGCTCTCGATCAATGAGGCGCAGGGCGCAAGGGGCGCGGCCGCCGCTGACGCCGGACCAGCTCTCCTCCTATATCGCGGTCAATGCCGACGGCAGCGTCGCCGCCTATTTCGGCAAGATGGACATGGGCCACGGCCTCAACATCGCCATCGCGCAGATGGTCGCCGAGGAGCTCGACGTTCCCGTTCAAGAGCGTCACCGTCTATATGGGCGACACCGCCACCTCGGTGAACCAGGGCGGCGCCTCCGGCTCGACCGGCATCTGGCACGGCGGCAAGCAGATGCGCATGGCGGCGGCGGAAGCGCGCCGCGTGCTGGTCGAGATGGCGGCCGGCGTGCTCGTCGACACCGGCCGGCCAACTCACCGTGCACGACGGCGTCGTCAGCGTGAAAGACGACGCAGCGAAGAATGTCAGCTACGCCGAGCTGATCGGCGGACGCTATTTCAATGTCGAACTCGCCTGGAACAAGAAATACGGCAATGCGCTCTATGCGCCGGGCAAGGCCAAGCCGAAGGAGCCGAGCGAGCTACAAAATCGTCGGCCAGCCGATCAAGCGCGAGGACATCGCGCCGAAGGTGTTCGCGCAGGAGGACTTCTGTCACCGACATCAAGCGGCCGGGCATGGTGCATGGCCGCATGATCCGCCCGGCGGTCGCCGGCAGCGTGCCGGTGAAGGTCGACGAGGCCTCGATCAAGGACATTCCCGGCGCCAAGGTGGTTTGGGACAAGGGCTTCCTCGGCGTCGTCGCCGACAAGGAATGGGATGCGATCAAGGCGGCGAGGACGCTGAAGGTGGAATGGTCGACGGTGCAGCCGCCGTTCCCCGACCAGGCCAAGCTCTACGACCACATCCGCACGGCGCCGGTGCGCAAGCGCAAGGTGGAAAAGGAGAACGGCAAGGTCGACGAGGCCTTCAAGAACGCCGCCAAGGTGATCGAGGCGGAATACGAATGGCCGTTCCAGTCGCATGCCAGCATGGGACCGGCCTGCGCGCTGGTCGAGATCAAGGACGGCCACGTCACCTGCTGGAGCGGGACGCAGAAGTCGCACTATGTGCAGGATGGGTTGTCCCGCACCCTCGGCGTGCCGGTCGAAAACGTGCGGGTGATCTGGGAGCCGGCGCCCGGCTCCTACGGCCGCAACGACGCCGACGATGCCGCCATGGACGCCGCCGTTCTGGCGCAAGGCGGTCGGCCGGCCGGTGCGGCTGCAATATATGCGCGACCAGGGCACCGGCTGGGACCCCAAGGGCCCGGCCTCGATCCACAAGGCGCGCGCCGCGCTCGATGCCTCGGGCAACGTCATCGCCTACGACTTCCTCAGCAAGGCCTTCTCGCGCGTCGATGCCGCCACCAATGGCGGCCATCCGGCGGCGACGCTGGCCGGTCAGATGCGCGGCGTGAAGCTGCATCCGGTCGACGGCTTCGGGGTACCGGCGGAATCCTACGCCTTCGACAACAAGCGGCTGGCCTGGGAAACCATCCCGCCGCTGCTCGACCGCGCCTCGCCGTTGCGCACCTCGCATTTGCGCGATCCGGTCGGGCCGCAAATCCACTTCGCCAGCGAGTCCTTCATGGACGAAGTGGCGGCGGCGACCAACACCGACGCGGTCGAATTCCGCCTGCGCCATGCCAAGGACCCGCGCGACATCGCCGTCATCAAGGCGGCGGCAGACAAGGCGAATTGGCAGACGCGGCCCTCGCCGCGGCGCGATCAGAAAGGCCACAAGGTCTCCGGCCGCGGCATCGCCTTTGCGCAACGCAACGGCACGCGCGTGGCGGTGATTGCCGAGGTCGATGTCGACCGCTCCACCGGCAAGATCTGGGCGCGCAAGTTCGCCGTGGCGCATGACTGCGGGCAGATCATCAACCCGGACGGGCTGACGCGATGCATCCACGGCAACGTCGTGCAGGGCACGAGCCGCACGCTGTGGGAGGAGGTCAAATTCGACCACCGAACCGTGACCAGCGTCGACTGGCTGACCTATCCGATCCTCGACATCGGCGGCACGCCAGAGGCGATCGACGTGGTGCTGATCGACCATCCGGAGATCGCGCCGACCGGCGCCGGCGAGCCGTCGACGCGGCCGGTGGCGGCGGCCATCGCCAACGCCATCTTCGACGCCACCGGCGTGCGCATCCGGCGGGTGCCGTTCTCGCCGGAGCATGTGAAGGCGGCGTTGATCTGAAATAGAACACAGTCGTCCCGGGCGCGCGCGCAAGCGCGAGGCCCGGGACCCATTCGCCGCAGCTTTTCGTGAGGATACGGCGTATCGGTCCCCGCCTTCGCGGGGGCGGCCTGCTTGCTTTGCCGCCGTTTCATCCCGCCGCGGAATGACGTACAACGCCGGCATGTCCGCTCCCCTGAAATCCCTCGACGACGCACTCGCCTGCATCGCCGACGGCTGCCTGCTGGTGGTGCCGCGCGAGGTCTCCGGCGTGCCCATGGCGGCAACGCGGGCGCTGATCCGGCGCGGCGTCAAGAACCTGCATCTGGTGGCGCTGCCGACCTCCAGCCTGCAAGCCGATCTGCTGATCGGTGCCGGTTGTGTGGCGACGCTGGAAACCAGCGCCGTCAGCCTCGGCGAATTCGGCCCGGCGCCGCGCTTTACCGCCGCCATCACCTCCGGCGCCATCGTCATGAAGGACGCCACCTGCCCGGCGCTGCACGCCGCCTTGCAGGCCGCCGAGAAGGGCGTGCCGTTCATGCCGCTGCGCGGGTTGATCGGCTCCGACGTATTGAAATACCGGAATGACTGGCAGGTGATCGACAATCCGTTCGGCAATGCCGACCCGATCGTGCTGCTGCCGGCGATCAAGCCGGACGTGGCGCTCATCCATGCGCCGATGGCCGACCGCAATGGCAATGTCTGGATCGGGCGGCAGCGCGAACTGGCGACCATGGCGCATGCGGCGGCCAAGACGGTGGCGACGGTGGAGAAGCTTTTCGACGGCGACCTGCTGGCCGATCCGGTGCTGGCGGCCGGCACGCTGCCGGGTTTCTACGTCGATAGCGTCGCCGTCGCCGAGCGCGGCGCCTGGCCGCTGGGGCTGCCGGATCATTACGCGGCCGATGCCGAGCATCTGGCTTTGTACGCGAAAATGGCGGCAACGGCGGAAGGCTTCGCCGAATATCTCGACAGGCATGTGTATGAACGCCGCGCCGCCTGACTTCCTTCCCGAGGAACTGCTCGCCGACGTGATCGCGCGGCTGATCGGCGACGTGCGCCATGTGGCGGTGGGCAATGCCTCGCCAATCCCGGCGACCGCCGCGCTCTTGGCGCGCGAACGCGGGCACGGCCGGCCTTACGTGTCGCTGCTGCAAAGCCGCAAGCATAATTTCTTCACCGACGGCGCGCGCGAACTGTTCGACTGCGCCGGGCAAGGCCGCATCGACGTGTTCTTCCTCTCCGGCGGGCAGATCGACGGCCAGGGCAACATCAATCTTGTCGAGATCGGCGATCACGCACACCCGAAGGTGCGCTTTCCCGGCTCCTTCGGCTCGGCCTATCTTTATTACGTTGTGCCGAAAGTGATCCTGTTCCGCACCGAGCATTCGCGCCGCACGCTGGTGCCGCGCGTCGATTTCATCAGCGCCGCCGGCACCAGCGAGGCTAATGTCTATCGCCCGGGCGGGCCGATCGCGCTGGTCACCAATCGATGCCTGTTCTCGTTCGCCGACGGGCACTTCACGCTGGCCAGCGTGCATCCCCGCCATACGGTCGAGGAAGTCGTCGAGAACACCGGCTTCGAATTCGAGCGGCCGGCCAGCGTGCCGCAGACGCCGGCGCCCAGCGCGGAGACGCTGGCGCTCATGCGCTCGGTGGTGGCGCCGCAACTGGCCGAGGTCTACCCGCAATTCGCGCGCCAGGTGTTCGGCGTCTCCCTGCCCGCCCCCTTCCAGGAAGCGGCCAAGAGCGGCTAGTCTGCCGCCGCAATGTCAAAACCAAGAGGAAACGTCAGGTGAAAACGGTTGAAGCGGCGGTGATCGGCACCGGCTGGTGCGGGGGAATTCGCGCGGAGACGCTGTCGCGTTCGGCGCTGGTGGACAGGCTGCATATCTGCGAGATCCGGCCCGACCGGCTCAAGGAGGTGAAGGAACTGACCAAACCGGCGACGGCGACGCTCGATTACCACGACATCGTCAAGAACGACAAAATCTCGGTGGTCTATATCTCGACCACGCCGGAATCGAACCACTACCCGATCGCCAGGGACTGCCTGAAGGCCGGCAAGCACGTGCTCTTGGAAAAGCCGATCGCGCTGGAGCTGTGGGAAGCCGACGAACTGATCGAATTGTCTAAGCGCAACCGGGTGAAGTTCACCATCGGCTATTCGCAGCGCTTCAACACCAAGTTCGCCTACGCCAAGAAGAAGATCACCGACGGCACGCTCGGCAATGTGGTATCGATCATGGTGAGCCGGCATCTCTCGCGCAGCCTCGGCAAGAAGATCGCCAGCCGCGTGCGGCTGTCGCCGGTGGTGATGGAATCGACGCACGATCTCGATTTCGTGTTCTGGCTGTTGGAGCCGGCCAAGCCGGTGCGCGTCTATAGCCAGGGATCGTATGGTTATATGAAGCCGGTGAACGGCTCCTACGACGTGATGTTCTCGGTTGTTACCTTCGACAACGGGCTGGTCGCCAATATCTGCGGCGGTTGGAACCTGCCGCCGAGCTATCCGAACTACTGCGCCACCTGGGTCGAGGTGCTGGGCACCGAGGGTTCGCTCGTGCTCGACGACACCCATCGCGACAATTGGCTCAACACGGTGCAGGGCGGCCAGCAGTTCCCGATGTCGACCATGCCGGGCGAGCAGGTCGACCACGTCTATGCCGGCCAGATGGGGCCGGAGACGCTGCACTTCCTGGAAGCCTGCATCCTCGACAAACCGCCGATGGTGACGCCGGAATCGGCGCGCATGGTGATGGAGACCTACACCGCCGCCGATCTATCCGCGGAGCTGGGCGAACCGGTCGACCTGCCGCTGTCGAACCAGGCGCTGTCGCAGGTGGCGGATTTGAAGAAGAAGAACATGGCGGGCGCGGCGCCGTAGCCAACACAAACTCCGCTCATTCGCGCGCAACCGGGAATCCAGCACTTTTGGCTCTGGGTCCCCGCGTTCGCGGGGACAGCGGATGAACTTATCGCTCTCCTAGCGGCTTGATCGAGAGCTCAGCCGCGAGCTTGTCCAGTTCGACACGCAGCTCCGGCGCCAGCTTCAAGCCATGCGCGAGACGGTCGGCGCGACGTTGCGCGCGCTCAACGCCGGGCAGGCGCACGCTCTCGCCCGGCAGCGGTTTCGAGGTGCGCAAGGCGCGGATGTGGCGGTCGACCTCGGATTTGAAATGGTCGATGGGCTGGAAGCGCGACGGATCGAGCGCGACCACGAACTGTCCGGTATTGGTGACCTTGCCCGGCTCGGCATTGAAGTCGATGCAGTCGCGGCCGAACAGCGCGCCGTTGAGTGTGCCGGCGAGCATCCCCAGCATCAGTGCCAGCCCGGCGCCCTTGTAGCCGCCCATGGGCAGGAGCAGCGCCTCGCCGCTCTTCTGCGGATCGGTGACGGCGGCGCCGGTCTTCGGATCGACCATCCAGGTCGGCTGCAACGGAACGTTCTGCAGGCGATGGTTCTTGATGGTGCCGTAGGAGACGACGGAAGTGGCGATGTCGAGCACCAGCGGCGGCTCTTCGGCGGCGGGAATGGCGATCGCCAGCGGATTGGTGCCGAGCACCGGCTCGGCCCCGCCGGCGAGCGGCATGTGGTTGGCATTGGCGACCGCCGAGTAAATGCCGATCATGTCGGCCTTGAGCGGCAGCGCCGCATAGACGCCGGCGGCGCCGGCATGGTTGGACATGCGCAATCCCACCCAGGCGATGCCGCATTCGCGCGCCAGCGCGATCGCGGTCTCGGCGGCGCGCGCCACCACCAGATGGCCCATGCCATTGTCGCCGTCGACCAGGGCGGTAGCCGGCGCCGAGCGCTCGACCTTGATATTCGGGCGCGGATTGGTCGAGCCGAGCTTCAGCCGCGCGACATATTGAGGCAGGCGGAACACGCCATGGGCGTCGGCGCCGGTAAGATCGGCTTCCAGCATGAGCTCGGCGACCTTGCCGGCATCGTCTTGCGGCAGGCCAGACTTGAGCATGGCATCGGTGATCAGCCCGGTAACGGCGCCGACGGCGAGGCGGCCGATGAGTTTGCTGTCCATTTCGCCCTCTGAAAAGCCGATAGAGCCTCTATGCCCCCGTGAGCATTACGCTATAAAAAGCGTCCCGCCATCACCAAATGCCGGATATTCCCATGACACTTTCCGCCCGTAGCAAGAATGAGCCGCGCGTCGAGGATGACGCGCTGGTACGCGGTGCCGGCCGTTTCAGTGACGACCCGCGGTTGCCGGGTCAGGTCTATGCCGCCTTCGTGCGCTCGCCGCACGCGCATGCCCGCGTAAAAGCGGTGAACACCGAGGCGGCGGCTAAGGCCAAAAAGGTGCTCGGTGTCATCACCGCCGTGGACATGCAGGCCGCCGGCGTCGGCAGCGCCTCGCGGCATCCGCCGGTCATCGGCCGCGGCGGCGCCAAGGCGGCGATGCCGTTCCGTCCGACGCTGGTCGGCGAGACGGTGATGTATGCCGGCGAGGCGGTGGCCATGGTCATCGCCGAGACGCTGGGCGCGGCGCTGGACGCGGCCGATCTGGTCGCGGTCGACTACGAGGAACTTCCGCCGGTCGTCGACCTGGCCACGGCCATGGCGAAGGACGCGCCGCAACTGCACGCTGACGCGCCGGGCAATCTCTGTGTCGACTGGCCCGGCCCGGTGCCGAGCGAGGAGAATGAGCGGGAGGTCGCCCGCATCATCGCCGGCGCGCCGCATGTCGCCAAGGTGCGCGTGACCAACCAGCGCCTGGTGGTCGCGGCGATGGAGACGCGCGGGGCCACCGGCGTCTATGACAAGCAAACCGACGCCTACACGCTGCATGCCTGCTCGCAGGGGGTGGATCCGCTGCGCGGCATGGGCACCGCCATCATGGGTGTGCCGCCGGAGAAGCTGCGTATCATCACCGAGGATGTCGGCGGCGCCTTCGGCATGAAGACGCCGTTCTATCCGGAATATGCCGCGCTGCTCGTCGGCGCGCGCAAGGTGGGGCGGCCGGTGCATTGGCAGTCGACACGCTCGGAAGCCTTCGTCACCGACACGCAGGCGCGTGACACCGTCACCGAGGCCGAGCTCGCGCTCGACGATACCGGCAAGTTCCTGGCGCTGCGCGTGCGCCATCTGTGCAACCAGGGCTCCTATGTCAGCAATGCCGGCGTCGGCATCAACACCAATAATTTCGCGCGCTGCCTGCCCGGCATGTACCGCATTCCCAAGGTCGACGTGTCGGCGGCCTGTTATTTCTCCAACACGGTGCCGATCGGGCCCTATCGCGGCGCCGGGCGACCGGAGGCAAATTACGCGCTGGAGCGGGTGGTGGAGGAAGCCGCCCGCATCCTCGGCATAGACCCGGTACGGCTGCGCAAGAAGAACCTGATCCCGAAATCGGCGATGCCGTGCAAGACCGCGGTCGGCAACACCTATGACAGCGGCGACTTCCCCGGCATCGTCGATCAGGCACTCAAGCTCGCCGACTATGCCGGCTTCACCAAGCGCAAGCGCGAGAGCGCGCGGCGCAAGAAATACCGCGGCATCGGCGTCTCCTGCATGCTCGAGCATGCCGGCGCCATGCCGGTGGAATCCGCCTTGATCAAGTTCGAGGACGACAAGCTCATCATCGGCTTCAATGTGCAATCGACCGGGCAGAGCCACGCTACCGTGTTCGGCCGGCTGATCGCCGGCAAGCTCGGCATCGATCCCAAGCGCATCGAGCACCGCCACGGCGACTCCAATATGGAGCTGCCCGGCTTCGCCTCGGTCGGCTCGCGCTCGGCGATGACCGCGGGCACGGCCATCGTGCATGTCGCCGACCTGGTGTTGGCCAAGGGCAAGAAGGTGGCTTCCGCGCTCTTGGAAGCCGCCGAAAGCGATATTCAATACGCCAATGGCAGCTTCGAGGTGGTCGGCACCGACCGCAAGATCTCGCTGTTCGAAACCGCGCGCCGCGCCAAGGAAGTCGGCGAGAACCTCGACACCAAGGACAAGGGCAGCGCCCCGCTCACCTTCCCCAATGGCTGCCATATCGCCGAAGTGGAAATCGATCCGGACACCGGCTTCGTCGATCTCGTCACCTATACTGCGGTCGACGATTGCGGCATTCCGCTCGACAAGATCGTGGTCGAGGGTCAGGTGCAGGGCTCCATCGCCAATGGGCTGGGCCAGGCGCTGACGGAAAACGCGGTCTATGACGCCGACAGCGGGCAGCTCGTCGCCGGCTCGTTCATGGACTACGGCATGCCGCGCGCGCACACCATGCCGCGCGAGTTGCGCGAGGCGATGCATTCGGTGCCGGCGACCACCAACCCGCTCGGCGTCAAGGGTACCGGCGAGGCCGGCACCACCGCGGCGATCGCGGCGGTGATGAACGCGATCGCGCACGCCATCCCGAACGGCGCCGCCAATGACATGGAGATGCCCGCCACGCCGGCGAAGGTGTGGGAGGCGTGTCAAAGGGCGGCGGCGGGAAAGTAACGCAACGCGCGCGCGGCATGCTCGCTTCCCCTCTCCCGCAAGGGGAGAGGGAAGAGAGATCGCTGCGCGCTCGCGGGCTACAACGGCGTGGTAAGTCTCACCCCTGCGAGATGAACTTCACGTTGGTATAGGCCTCCAGCCCCTCGATGCCGCCTTCGGAGCCGTAGCCCAATTCCTTGACGCCGCCGAACGGCGTCTCCGGCGTGGAGATGCCGACGCTGTTGACGCCGACCATGCCGGACTGCATGGCGTCGCCGATGGCGGCGGCGGTGGTGGCCGATGACGTGAAGGCATAGGCCGCCAGCCCGAATTCCAGCGAATTGGCGCGCTCGACCACCTCATCGAAAGTCTTGAACGGCACGATCGGCGCCACCGGGCCGAACGGCTCCTGCGTCATGATTTTGCAGTCGTCGGGGATGTCGGTGATCACCGTCGGCTGGAAGAAGAAGCCCTGGTTGCCGTGGCGCGAGCCGCCGGTGACGATCTTGCCGCCGCGCGCCTTGGCGTCGTTGACGATCGCCTCCATGGCGTCGAGCCGGCGCGGGTTGGCCAGCGGACCCATGGTCGTGTCCTTGTCCAAGCCGTCGCCGAGCTTGATCGCCTTGGCGTATTCGGTGAAGCGGGCGACGAATTTTGCGTAGGACGCCTCCTGCACATAAAAGCGCGTCGGCGAAATGCAGACCTGGCCGGCATTGCGGTACTTGAAGGCGGCGATGGTGTCGGCGGCCTTCTCCGGGTCGGCATCGGCGAACACCACCACCGGCGAATGGCCGCCGAGTTCCATGGTGGCGCGCTTCATGCCCTTGGCGGCAAGCCCGGCGAGATGCTTGCCGACGGGGATCGAGCCGGTGAAGGAGATCTTCTTCACCAGGTCGGAAGCGATCAGGTGCTCGGACACGTTCGCCGGCACGCCGAACACCAGATTGAGCACGCCCGCCGGCAATCCGGCATCGGCGAAACATTTGACCAGCTCGATGCAGGAGCCCGGCGTCTCCTCCGAAGCCTTGATGATGATGGCGCAGCCGCCGGCGAGCGAGCCGGCGATCTTGCGCACTGGCGTCAGCGTGGGGAAATTCCACGGCGTGAATGCGGCCACCACGCCGACCGGCTCGCGCAGCACGAGCTGGCGCACGCCCTTGGCCCGGCCGGGCACGATGCGGCCATAGCTGCGGCGGCCTTCCTCGGCATACCAGTCGATGATGTCGGCGGAAACCAGCACCTCGGCGCGCGCTTCCGCATAGACCTTGCCCTGCTCCTGCACCATGACCTTGGCGACGTGCTCGTGGCGCTCGCGCAACAGGTCGGCGGCCTTGCGCATGATCTTGGAGCGTTCATAGGCCGAGGTCGCCTTCCAGGCGGCAAAACCCTTGGCGGCGGCGGCAAGCGCCGCATCGAGGTCGGCGGCGGAGGCATGCGGCAGGCGGGCCAGCACCTTGCCCGTCGCCGGATTGATCACGTCCTCGCCCTGGCGGCCTTTGCCGTCGAGCCATTGGCCGTCGATGAAGAGATTAAGTTCGGTGTACATGCACGCACCTCGTCGCTGCCGGGAAGAATGGCGGTGGTCAGGAGCCGGTGAAGACCGGCTTGCGCTTTTCCATGAAGGCCTTGCGGCCCTCGGTGTAGTCGCTGGAGACGAAGCAGGCCTGCACCATGGCGTCGCAGGTCGCAAGATCGCGCTGGCTCTCGTCCTTGATCGCCTGGGCGACGATGTATTTGACCGAGTTGACGGTGAGCGGCGCATTGCCGGCGATGGTGTCGGCATAATTCTTGACGTAGCTCTCCAGCTCGGCATCGGGCACCACGCGGTTGACCAGGCCCATCTGCTGCGCCTCGGCGGCGGTGAACTGGCGCGCGGTGAAGAATATCTCCTTGGCGTAGGAGGGGCCGACCAGATCGACCAGCTTCTTCAGCCCGTCATAGCGGTAGCCGATGGAGAGCTTGGCCGCCGGCACGGCGAATTTGGAATCTTCCGTGCAGATGCGCATGTCGCAGCAGATGGCCAGCCCGACGCCGCCGCCGATGCAATAGCCGCGGATCATGGCGATGGTCGGCTTGGGGAAGTTGTACAAGGCATTGTTGGCGCGATCGACCGCGGCGTTGTAACGGTCGACGCCTTCCTGGGTCGAGCGCTCCTTCTCGAACTTGGAAATATCGGCGCCGGAAATGAAGGCCTTGCCGCCGGCGCCGGTGACCACGACCACGCGGACCGACTTGTCGTTCTTGAAGTCCTCGAGGAAGCCCTCGGCCGCCTCCCACATTTCCAGCGACACCGCATTGCGCCGCTCGGGATTGTTGAAGATCAGCATGCCGACGCCGCCCTCCTTGCGGGACAGCATCTTGTCGGTCGTGGCGTCCATGCCCTGCCTTCCTTCTCTGACTGGAGCCGTCACCCTGAGGTGGCCGCCAAAGGCGGCCCTCGAAGGGCGACGGCCCGAGATTGCGCGGCCACCATCCTTCGAGGCTCGCTTCGCTCGCTCCTCAGGATGACGGACTGGGAGCCTCACACCGCCTCAGCGGCGTGGAGCTCGGCGATTTCCTTGTCGGCGAAACCGAATTCCTTGAGTACCTCGTCGGTGTGCTGGCCCTGCTCCGGCGGCGTGGCGTCGATATGGCTCGGCGTACGCGAGAGCTCAAACGGCTGGCCGACGAAGGTCTCCTCGCTGCCGTCCGGCCGCTTGGCCGTCCATGCCGCGTGCAGGTGCTGCACCTGCGGGTCGGCAAACACCTGGTCGATTCGATAAATCGGGCCGCAGGGCACGCCGTAATTGTTGAAGATGTCGATCCATTCGGCGCTCGGCTTGGTGGCGGTGCGCTTGTCGATCTCGGCATTGAGCGCGTTGCGGTTTTGCGAGCGCAGCGCTCCGGTCTTGTAGTCGGCCTGCTCGATCAGCTCCGGCGCCTCGATCGCCCGGCATAGGCGCTCCCACATGACGTGGCCGGTGGTGGCGATATTGATGTGGCCGTCCGCGGTCTTGAACACGCCGGTCGGGATGCTGGTCGGGTGGTTGTTGCCGGCCTGCTGGGGCACGACCTGCGTCTGCAGCCAGCGCGCGGCCTGGAAGTCGAGCATGAAGATCTGCGCCTGCAGCAGCGAATTGGTGACCCACTGCCCCTCGCCTGAGACCTCGCGCTCGAGCAGCGCGGTCAGGATGCCAATCGCGCAGAACAGGCCGGCGCAAAGATCGGCGATGGGGATGCCGGCGCGTACCGGGCCCTGGCCCGGCAGGCCGGTGATCGACATCAGCCCGCCCATGCCTTGCGCGATCTGGTCGTAGCCGGGTCGGTCGCGATAGGGGCCGTCCTGGCCGAAGCCGGAAATGCTGGAAAGAATGATGCGCTTGTTGATCTTCTTCAGGCTCGCATAGTCGATGCCGAGCCGGTTCTTCACGTCGGGACGGAAATTCTCCACCACCACGTCGGCCTTGGCGACCAGGCGCTTGAAGGCGGAAAGGCCGGCGGGCGACTTGAGGTCGAGCGTGATGCTGCGCTTGTTGCGGTGCAGGTTCTGGAAGTCGGGCCCCTGGCGCGGGCCGCCCTGGCCCTCGCCCTGTTCGAGACGCGGCGGGGTCTCGATCTTGATGACATTGGCGCCCCAGTCGGCGAGCTGGCGCACCGCGGTCGGCCCGGAACGCACGCGGGTGAGATCGAGCACGGTAAAGCGGGAAAGGGCCTGGGAGGCCCGGGGAATGGACATTTCGAACGCCTCCGGCGGCAATATCAGGCGGTCTTTGGGTTTACGCGGCCGACATTCCTCGATCTATGCCGGCTTGTCCATCGGCTGCAAAGGGCGGGCTCCATGCATTTTATTCATCATTCCAAGGAACTAAGGGCAAATCCTGCCTTGAAAAGACCATCCCCACCTGTCATATGAGCCTCGCGGATGAATCGACCCGATGTCGGGTCTGCGGGCCGCGTGCACGAAATTCCTTCAAACGACTTTCGCCCCGCCTCCTCCGCTTCCCTAACCTCGACAGTCCTGGCAACGCGGGATGTCTCAGAACCCCGCGATTCCGCCGCTTGCAGGAGCAAGCCGGCCGTCTCGCCGCATAAGAAAGAGACCTTTTGACTTCTTTTAACGACTTCGGCCTCGCAGCGCCGATCCTTCGCGCCCTCGCGGAAGAGAAATACGAAACCCCCACCCCGATCCAGGCCCAGACCGTCCCCCTCGTCATGCTGGGCCGTGACGTCATTGGCATCGCCCAGACCGGCACCGGCAAGACCGCGGCTTTCGCGCTGCCCATCCTCAACCGCCTCAACGAAAATCGGCAGCGGCCGGCGCAGAAATCGGCCCGCGTGCTGGTGCTGTCGCCGACGCGCGAGCTCTCCAGCCAGATCGCCGACAGTTTCCGCGCCTATGGCCGCCACATCCGCCCGCTGACCATCGAGCTCGCCATCGGCGGCGTGCCGATCAACCGGCAGGTGCGTGGCATGGCGCGCGGCGCCGAGGTACTTGTGGCAACGCCCGGCCGCCTGCTCGACCTGGTCAACCAGCGCGCCGTGCGGCTCGATACCGTCGAAGTGTTGGTGCTGGACGAAGCCGACCGCATGCTCGACATGGGCTTCATCCACGACATCAAGAAGCTGGTGGCCATGTTGCCGAGAAAGCGCCAGACGCTGTTCTTCTCCGCCACCATGCCGCAGGAGATCACCCGGCTGGCCGACGCGATGCTGACCGAGCCCGCCCGGGTGGCGGTCACCCCGCAAGCGACCACCGTCGAGCGCATCACCCAGCGCGTCATCTTCACCGAGAAGGCTTCCAAGCAGGCGCTGCTGGCCGAGCTGCTCAAGAGCGAGCCGGTCGACCGCGTGCTGGTGTTCACCCGCACCAAGCACGGCGCCGACAAGGTGGTCCGCGGCCTGCAAAAGTCGGGCTTTGCCGCCGAGGCGATCCACGGCAACAAGTCGCAGAACCAGCGCGAGCGCGTGCTCGCCGACTTCCGCAGCGGCAAGCTGCGGACGCTCATCGCCACCGACATCGCCGCCCGCGGCATCGACGTCGACGGCGTCAGCCATGTGTTCAACTACGACCTACCGAACATCCCGGAATCCTACGTCCACCGCATCGGCCGCACCGCGCGCGCCGGCGCCGAGGGCGTGGCGATTTCGTTCTGCGATCACGAGGAGGCGGCCTTCCTGCGCGACATCGAACGGATGATCCGCATGACCATCCCGTCGACCAACCGGCGCACCGGCGGACGGCCCAATCCGGCGCCGCAACAGGCGGAAAACCGCCATGGCGGCCGGCCGAACAACCGCGGCAATCACCAGCAGCGTGGCAAGGGCGGCGGCCATGGCCGTCCCGGCAATAACCGCCCCGCCAACGGCGGCAAAGCTCACCAAAGCCGCCCGAGCCAGAGCGGCCACCATGCGGGCCACGCCCAGGCACCCCGGCAGGAGGCGACGGCGGGGGAGCCAAACGGCATCGGAAATGTTACATTCCTGCAGCGTGTGAACGAGCCGCGCCGCGCGGCCGGCTCGCGCGCGCAGCGTTAGCGCATGACCCTGAAATGCCCGTCCCCGTCACGCGGGGACGGGACGCGGTTTTCGGACAAGGCCATGCGAGATTAGGAAGCCGGAGGCGACTGGATGGCGAAAGAAGAGCTGCTGGAGTTTGACGGTACGGTAACCGAGGTGCTGCCGGACGGAAATTTTCGCGTCAAGCTCGACAACGAGCACGAGGTGCTGGCCTATACGGCGGGCAAGATGCGCAAATTCCGCATCCGCACCGGCGTCGGCGACCGTGTGATCGTGGAAATGTCACCCTACGACTTGCAGCGCGGGCGCATCAGCTTCCGCCACAAGGGCGACGCGCCGTCACCGTCTCCGCAGCAACGCCGGCCGAATTTCCGCCGCCGATAAATCCGGGCACCCGATCCCCGTCACGCGCGCACGGGGGCGCCCGCGGCGACCTCTTCGGTAATCACCTTGAAGTTTACCATGGTACACGGACCAAACGACGTCACGATGGCGACGTCGGTGGCGTCGCGTCCGCGCGCCATCAAGATGCGGCCGATGCGCGGCGCGTTGTGGCGGGCATCGAAGGTGTACCAGCGGCCACCGAGATAGGCTTCGAACCAGGCGCTAAAATCCATCGGCGCCGGGTCGGGCGGCACGCCGATATCGCCAAGATAGCCGGTGCAGTAGCGCGCCGGAATATTCATGCAGCGGCACAGCGTTACCGCGAGATGGGCGAAATCCCGGCAGACGCCACGGCGCTCGTTATAGGCGTCCCATGCCGTGCGCAGCGGGCTGGCGTGCTCGTAATTGAACGCGATGCGGTCGTGCACGTAGTCGCAGATCGTCTTGACCAGCGCCCAGCCCTTGGGAACCTGGCCGAACAGCAACCACGCCGTATTCGACAGGCGATCGGTTTCGCAATAGCGGCTGCCGAGCAGATAGATCAAGGTTTCGACCGGCAGATCTTCCAGCGCATGCTGCTCCGCCTGCGGCGCAACCGCGTCGGGCTCGCCGCTGTCGCGCACCATGAAGTCGGTGGCGAAGGTCAGCCGGCCGCGCGGGGCACGGATCACGTGGCAGAAATTGCCGAAAATGTCGTGATAGGTGTTGACCGGGATGAGCGGATCAAACGACATGCGATCCCAGCTCAACAAATCGGGAGTGCGCGAGGGATGCACGCTCAATTGCAGGATCATCGGCGTCGGCTGCGGGCACTCATAGGAAATCTCGTAGCCCGCGCGTATCTTCATCGCACGCCCCTTTGGCCCGCCGCACCGCGCGCATGCTGCACCAGGCAGCACTCGCCGCAGGTGGCGGTTCCCTTATAACGGTAGATGGTGACGGGCCTCACGGTGAATATCGGCATTACAGATCCTACGACGATGCAAGCCCTGACATGCATTTTCCGCGCCAGAGGCTGCGGCGTTCTCCGCTTGAACCTCTTGCATTATCGCTGTTTTCGCCGGCGCAGGCGCCCATGAGCGAAATGCAGGGCCGCCTGTTGGCGAAAGACGAGCCGTCCCCGGTGACAGTTTTCAACGCCGGCGGACGCTCGCCGTTCCTGCTGGTCGCCGATCACGCCGGTAATGCCATTCCGCGCGCGCTGCGTTCGCTCGGCCTGACGGAAGCGGAACGTCGGCGCCACATCGCCTGGGATATCGGCATTGCTGCCGCGTCCCGCCTGCTGGCGCAAGCACTTGATGCGCCATTGATCCTGCAAAACTATTCGCGCCTGGTCATCGACAGCAACCGACCGCCAGGATCGCCGTCATCGATCCTGGCGATCAGCGAATCGACGCCGGTGCCCGGCAATGTCGGCCTCGGCGACAGTGAAAAGACGGCGCGCGAACGCGATATCTTCCGGCCCTATCACGATCGGATCGCGGCCGAGCTCGAGCGCAGACGGCAGACCGGCCAGCCGGTGGCGCTGATCTCGATGCATAGCTTCACGCCCGTTTATGAGGGCGTGGCACGGCCCTGGCACGCCGGCGTCTTGTCCAACCGCGATCGGCGCCTGGCCGATCGGCTGCTGCCGCTGCTGCGCGGCGAAGCCGGGCTGGTGGTGGGCGACAACGAACCCTATGACGTCAGCGATGCGACCGATTACACCATTCCGGTGCATGGCGAAGGCCGCGGTCTGGCGCATGTCGCCATCGAAATCCGCCAGGACCTGATTGCCGAGGACGCCGGACAGCGTGACTGGAGCGCGCGCCTAGCACGGCTGTTGCCGCAGGCATGGACGGCGCCGGGCTTTGCCCCATAAAGCCCACATTGCGGCCGCCTAGATATAAGGCCGTGCGGATCGGGCCGCGCGTTCGCCGCCGGCCGGAGCGCTACTCACACAGCGGGCGTGCCATGAAAACTTCCTTCGCATTGCGGTACTTGCTGGCGATCGTACTCGCCGGCGGCTTTGGCATCGCCGTTGCGCAAGAGCATCCGACGCGCTCGCCGCAGTCGCCGGCCGCGCACCGCAGTGCCGCACCGGCGCGTCCGGCCGGCCCGACCGGTCCGGGCCTGCTGCGGCTGTTGCCGGCCGACGCCGTCAGCGAGCACACGGTCGATACCGCGGAGGGCAAGCTCGCTTACACCGCGACCGCTGGCACGCTCGCCTTCTTCAATCAGTCCGGCGAGAAGAGCGCCGACGTTTTCTACACCGCCTATGTGAAGAAGGATGGCGGTGCCGAGCGACCGCTCACATTCGTGTTCAATGGCGGGCCGGGTGCGGCTTCCGCTTTCCTCAATCTCGGGCTGGTCGGCCCGCGCATCCTCGATCTCGGTCCGCAGGGCCACGATGGCGCACAAGGCAAACTCATCGACAATCCCGACACCTGGCTGCGCTTTACCGACCTGGTGCTCGTCGACCCGATCGGCACCGGCTGGAGCCGCACTGCCAATCCGGACGACGCCAAGCATTTCTGGAGCCCGCGCAGCGATGCCGGCGCCATGGCCAAGGCGGTCGCGCTGTATGTCGACAAGCATGACCGCGCCGGCTCGCCGAAATATCTGCTCGGCGAGAGCTATGGCGGTTTGCGCGCGGCGATGACGGCGCGCGCGCTGCAGCGCGAGCAAGGCATCATGGTCAACGGCATCGTGATGCTGTCGCCGCTCCTGGAGGGCTGGCTTACCTTCGGCGACGACAATTCGGCGCTGCGCGCGGCGCTTGCAGCTGCCGTCGCTGGCGGCGGCCACGCTCGAGCGCAAGGGCGCCTTCAGCCGCGAGGCGCTGCGCCAGGCGGAGAAATTCGCCATGACCGATTATCTCACCACGCTCGCCGGCGCGGCCCCGCAAGGCGCGGCGGCCAATGTGTTCTACGAGAAGGTGGCGCAGGTGAGCGGCCTGCCGATCGAGGTGGTGAAGAAAGCGCGCGGCTTCGTCACCGACGCCTATATCAAGACGCTGCGCGCGTCCGACGGCAAGATCGTCAGCCGCTATGATGCGAGCTTCGCGGTCGACGATCCGTTCCCCGAGGAACGCACCGTCGCATGCGCCCGATCCGATCCTCGACGGCGTGGCGCGCGCCTATGGCGGCGCCTTTGCGGCCTATGCGCGCAACGAGCTCGGCTTCAAGACCGAGATGACCTATCAGTTGCTTGCCAGCGACGTGACGCGCGGATGGGACTGGGGACATGGCCGCGCACAAGTGAGCGCGGAAAACGATCTGCGCGTGCTGTTGTCGTTCACGCCGTCGTTCCGGCTGCTGATTGCGCATGGGATGTCCGACATGGTCACGCCCTATGCCATGACGCGCTATGTGCTCCAGCATCTGCCGCCGCTGGGGTCGCCAAGCCGCGCCGAGCTCAAGCTCTATCGCGGCGGCCACATGCTTTATCTGCTGCCCGACCTCGCGCAAGGCGTTCAGCGCCGATGCGGCGGCGTTCTATCGTGGCGGTGAATAGGAGCCGGCGCTCCACCACCTAAAATTGCGGTAGTGGCGTGCGGATTTTGCCGATCTATCCGTATGGCGGAGAATCGGGTTGTATCGCCCTGCCCGCTGTGCATAACACCCGGTTCCTTGGCGCGGTTTCGCCGCTTGGAACTTGTGCGCCGCAAAATCAGTTACCGTCTGCACTGACCGCCGCAATGCGAGCTGCCGTCCATCATGCCGCAAGTCCAACTCGAGCCTTTGCCGTCCGACGCGCCGCTGCCCGGCGAGGCGGAGCTCTGCGACGCCATCCAGCGCAAGCTCATCTATGGTCTTGGCGCCACGCCGGAAACAGCCAGCGACAATGACTGGTACCGCGCCACGGCGATTGGCGCTGCGCGACCGGCTGGTCGACATCTGGCTTGCCAGCCGGCGCGAGGCCAAGCAGCAGAAGAAGAAGCGCGTCTATTACCTGTCGATCGAGTTCCTGATCGGCCGGCTGCTGCTCGACACGCTCAACAATCTGCGGCTGACCGAGCCGACCCGGCGCGCGCTGCGCAGCCTCGGCGTCGATCTCGACGCCTTGCGCGAAACCGAGCCCGATGCCGCGCTCGGCAATGGCGGGCTGGGGCGCCTCGCCGCCTGCTTCATGGACAGCATGTCGGCGCTCGGCATCCCGGCCTATGGCTACGGCATCCGCTACGAGAACGGACTGTTCGAGCAGCGCATCCGCGACGGCTGGCAGAAGGAATACCCGGAGCAGTGGCTGGCGCACGGCAATCCGTGGGAGTTCGTGCATCCGGAGAAGTGTTACCCGATCGGCTTCGGCGGCATGGTGGAATATGTCGGCGGCGACGACGCCACCGCGCGCGCGATCTGGCATCCGGAGGTGACGGTCGAGGCGGTCCCGCACGACACGCTGATCGCCGGCTGGCGCGGCCGCCATGTCAACCCGCTGCGGCTGTGGTCGGCGCGCGCGCCCTCGCCGCTGCGGCTTTCCGCGCTCGATCAGGGCGACCTCATGGGCGCCGCCGCCGCGCGCGTCCACGCAGACACGATCTCGCGCGTGCTCTATCCCAACGACGCCACGTCCGAGGGCCAGGAGCTGCGCCTACGTCAGGAATATTTCTTCACCGCCGCCTCGCTGCAGGACCTGATCCGCCGCCACCTGGAAGAATTCGGCACGCTGACCACGCTTGCCGACCGGGCCGCCGTGCAGCTCAACGATACCCATCCGGCGATCGCGGTGGCCGAGCTGATGCGCATCCTGGTGGACGAGCACGCCATCGGCTGGGGACGGGCCTGGAAGATCACGCGCGCCACGCTGAGCTACACCAATCACACGCTGTTGCCGGAGGCGCTGGAGACCTGGCCGGTCGAGCTGCTCGGCCGCCTGCTGCCGCGCCATCTGCAGATCATCTATTTGATTAACTGGTTCCACTTGAAAGCGGTCGAGCGCGCCGGCTGCACCGATCAGGCCTTTCTCGCCAATGTGTCGCTGGTCGAGGAGAACGGCGACAAGCGCGTGCGCATGGCGCATCTCGCCTTCCTCGGCTCGCATTGCGTCAACGGCGTCTCGGCGCTGCATACGACGCTGTTGCGCAAGACCGTGTTTCACGATCTGGCGCAGACGGCGCCCACGCGCATCGTCAACAAGACCAACGGCATCACGTTCCGGCGCTGGCTGACCGATGCCAATCGTCCGCTCACCAGCCTCTTGGTACGCACGCTGGGCGAACGCGTGCTCGACGACCCGCGCTGCCTCAAGGAGCTCGAGCCCCGCGCCGGCGATGCCGATTTCGTCGCCCAGTTCCGCAATGCGCGCCTCCAGAACAAGGGGCGGCTGGCCGACCTGATCCACGCGCGCACCGGGATCCGGCTGCCGGTGCAGGCGATCTACGACGTGCACGTCAAGCGTGTGCACGAATACAAGCGGCAATTGCTCAATATTCTCGAGGCGATCGCGCTCTACCAGACGATCCGCGCCGCGCCCAAAGCCAACTGGGTGCCGCGGGTTAAGATTTTCGCCGGCAAGGCGGCGGCGAGCTATGCGCGCGCCAAGCTGATCATCAAGCTGATCAACGACGTGGCCAAGGTGGTGAACGCCGATCCACTCGTCGGCGACCGGCTCAAGGTGGTGTTCGCGCCGAATTACAGCGTCAGCCTGGCCGAGGTCATCATCCCCGCCGCCGACCTGTCGGAGCAGATCTCCACCGCCGGCATGGAAGCGTCCGGCACCGGCAACATGAAACTGGCGCTCAATGGCGCGCTCACCATCGGCACGCTGGACGGCGCCAATATCGAGATTCGCGAGCAGGTCGGCGACGACAATGTGATGATCTTCGGCATGACCGCCGAAGAGGTGACGGAACGCCAGCACGCGCACTTCAAGGGCGGGGAAGCGATCGCGGCGTCGCCGCGCTTGGCGGCGGCAATCGCCAGCATCGCGGCCGGCGAGTTCTCGCCCGACGATGCAGGCCGCTTCGCGCCGATCGTGGCCTCGCTGACCGGCTACGACCGCTTCATGGTGGCAGCGGATTTTGAGGCTTATTGGCAGGCGCAGCGCGCAGGTCGACGCGCTGTGGCAATCTCCCGCCGACTGGTGGCGCGCCGCCATCCTCAATACCGCGCGCATGGCCTGGTTCTCCTCCGACCGCACCATCCGCGACTACGCGAAAGAAATCTGGAACGTGCCGGTTGCTTAGCGCCCTGCCTGCGCGAAAGCCTGGGCGACGCGCGACAAGCCTTCGTGCGATTCCAATTCTTCTATCGCCAGCGGCAGCTTGCGCCGCCAGTTCGGGTGCTGCGCGACGGTGCCCGGGATGTTGATCTGCTCGAGCACGCCGAGCACGTCGTCGAGCGCCACCACCGCCAACCGCGACGGCGTGGCGGCAAGGAACGCCGCCACCGCCGCGATATCGTCGGGCGCATAGCCGCCGCCGCGTTCCGACAATATCGCGCGAAGCATCTGTTGCGCCCAGGCGCGCGCGCCGTCGTTTTCGCCGGGATCGACGCCGATGGCGCGCTTGACGGCGAGATCGTGCGCCGCTGAGCCAGCCGCGGAAGCTCGGCATGTCGTGCGTGTTGAAGGTCGCCACCGCCTCGGCCGGATAAGCCTCCGGCGGCTTGAAGCGCCCGTCATGCTCGCGCTCGAACAGCATGACGCGATAGCACCACAGGCCCCAGCGCGCGACGGTGTCGCGGAAATGTTCCGGCACGGTACCGAGGTCCTCGCCGACGACGATGCAGCGGCAGCGATAGCTCTCCTCGGCGATGACGCTGCAGCAATTGCTGGAACGGAAAACGCACATAGGCGCCGGCGACGGCCGGCAGGCCGAGCGGCACCATGAACACGCGGTTGAGCCCAAGGATGTGATCGAGCCGCATGGCGCCGGCATGGCGCATGGCGGCGCGCATCAAATGTCGCACCGAGGCGAAATCGTCGGCCGCCAGCGCGTGCGGATTGAGCGGCGCCAGGCCCCAGTCTTGGCCCTGCGGCGTGAAGTCGTCGGGCGGCGCGCCCATGGAGACATCGGCGAGCACTGCCTGCTGCTGGCTCCAGGCATCGGCGCCGTGGCGGTCGATGCCGACGGCAAGATCGACATAGAGGCCGATCGACATGCCGGCGCGCGCGCGCGGCGGCAACGCAAGTTGCGAGCTGGCGGTCGGCGACCCATTGCAGGAATTCGTGGAATTCGCAGTCAGCCTCATGCGCGCGACGGAATTCCTCAAGCTGCGCGCGGCTGGGCGCACGCCAGGGCCGCGGCCATTGCGGCCAGGGTACCGGCGCGTATTGGCGACGCAGCACCTCGAAGCAGGCAAAGCGCGTAAGCGCCTCTCCCTGTTCAGAGCGATAGGCGGCGAAATCGGCGCGGCGTTCGGCGCTTGCGTTGCGGCGGAATGCGTCATGGGCAAGACGCAAGCCGTGCAGCTTGGCGGCGGCGACGCGGGTATAGGCAACCATCTCGGTCGCGCGCAGCGCCTCGACCTCGTGCCGCCAGCCCCGCCGCCGCCAGGCCGGGAAATTCGGCAATCGCCTCGACGTCGATATAGAGCGGATTGAGGAACAGCCGGCTGTTGGGCGCGTAGGGGCTGGCGTCTTCGGCGCGATCGGGAAACAGCGCGTGCAGCGGATTAAGGCCGATGGCGGCGGCGCCGCGCGCGCCGGCGAGAGCGATGAGCCGGGCAAGATCGGTGAAATCGCCGTGGCCCCAGTTGCGGCGTGAGCGTAGGGCGTAAAGCTGTACCGCCAGCGCCCAGGCCCGGCGGCCGTCGCCCTGGAAGGCGCGAAGCGGTTCGGCCGGCGCATCGAGCGCCTTGCGGCGCGGCGCCAGCCGGCCGAAATTGCGGCGATCAGTCGCGTCAGCGTCTCGGATGACGCGCTATAGCGGTGCCCGAACACGTCATAATAGTCGCACTCGATGCCCCAATATTGGGCGGCGGCCGTTAAATCGTTCATATCAGGCTTCTTTTCGCAGGCGCGGGGCGGTCAAGACCGCATAAACCGTGCGGAACTACGGGCTTTTTTTGTGGTTCTTCTAGCAACTAATTTGTGGTTCCGTGCAAGGCGCGACGCCTGAAACTGGACCATGGTGAAGACCGCAGCGGATGAAGCCGGAGACCGCATGAGAGCCTATTCGCCGCCTGATGCCGATGCCAATGCCGACAGCGGCATATGGGAGCTGTCTCCGGACGACCCCACCGGGCCGCGTTTCCGCATCGAGGACATCTATCCGCGCGTCGACAACGGCCGCTATCCGGTCAAGCGCATCGCCGGCGAAGCGGTCGAGGTCTGGGCCGATATCTTCCGCGAAGGCCATGACGTGCTGGCGGCGGCCTTGCTGTGGCGGCCGGAAGCCGAGGCGCAGTGGCGGCGCGAGCCCATGCTGCTCGATGTCAACGATCGCTGGCGCGGATCGTTCACACCGCCGCGGCCCGGCTGGTATCTCTACGCCATCGAAGCCTGGACCGATCAATTCGCCACCTGGCGCAAGGAGTTCCTGCTCAAGCGCGATGCCGGCCAGGACATGACGCTGGAGGCCCGCGAGGGCTATTTGCTGCTGCAGGAGCTGATGCCGCGCGCGCCAGCGGCGCGCAAGACGGCGATGGCGGCGGCCAAAGCTTTCGCTGTCGATGCCGATCCGGCGCCGCTGATCGAGGCCGCGCTGGCTGCGGCGATGACGCAGAGCGAGACCCGCCCCGACCTGACGCGCAGCCTGCCGCTGCCGCTGGTCGCCGACCGCGAGCGCGCGCGTGCCGGCGCCTGGTACGAGATGGTGCCGCGCAGCCAAGGCAAAGTGCCGGGCAAGCACGGCACCTTCGACGACTGCATCGCGCGGCTGCCGGAAATTTCCGCGCTCGGCTTCGACGTGCTTTATCTGACGCCGATTCATCCGATCGGCCGCACCAACCGCAAGGGCAAGAACAATACGCTGAATGCCGGGCCGGACGATCCCGGCAGTTTCTATGCCATCGGCAACGAACAGGGCGGCCACGACGCCATCCATCCCGAGCTCGGCACGCTCGACGATTTCCGCCGCCTGGTCGAGGCGGCCCACGCGCACAAGATGGAGATTGCGCTCGACATCGCGGTGCAGTGCTCGCCCGACCATCCCTGGCTGCGCGAACATCCGGAATGGTTCGCGCACCGACCCGACGGCTCGATCAAGTTCGCCGAGAACCCGCCGAAGAAATACGAGGACATCGTCAATCCCGACTTCACCTGCGTCGAGCGCATCGCGCTGTGGGAAGCCTTGCGCAACGTCATCCTCACTTGGGTCATGCGCGGCGTGCGCATTTTCCGCATCGACAACCCGCACACCAAGCCGCTGCCGTTCTGGGAATGGCTGATCCACGAGGTGCAAAAGCGCCATCCAGACGTTTTGTTCCTGGCCGAGGCCTTCACTCGGCCGAAAGTGATGAAGGCGTTGGCCAAGCTCGGCTTCTCGCAGAGCTACACCTATTTCACCTGGCGCACCGAGAAGGAGGAGATGCAAGCCTATCTGAGCGAGCTGACCGGCTATCCGGAGCGCGACTATTACCGGCCCAATTTCTTCGTCACCACGCCCGACATCAATCCGGTGCAATTGCAGACCGGCGAGGTCTGGCTGTTTAAATCGCGCGCGGCGCTCGCCGCCACGCTGTCGTCCAATTACGGTATCTATAATGGCTTCGAGCTGATCGAGCACGAGCCGATCCCCGGCCGGGAGGAATTCATCAATTCGGAGAAATACGAGCTGAAGACGCGCGACTGGAACAAGCCCGGCAATATCAAGAACTATATCGGCCGGCTCAATATGATCCGGCGCGAGAATGCCGCGCTGCTGCAGACCGCGAATTTGCGCTTCCTGCAGGTCGACGACGGTGGCGTCATCGGCTTCGTCAAGGAATCGGTCACCGGCGACAACGCGATCGTCGCGGCCATCGCCATGACCGACGGCGCGCGCGAGTTCTGGCTGCATTTCGGCGGCCTCGAAATCGGCCCGGCCAATGCGCGGCGCCCGGTACGCGCCATCGAAAACCTGATCAGCGGCGAGCGCTATCTGCTGGAATGGGGTGGCGTGCGCCTGCGCCTCAATCCTGCCGAGGATCCGGCGCTGCTGTTCCGCTGTACGGCGTGAGGTGCCATGAACATCCGTACCGAGGTCGAGAGCGAAGCCAAGAGCGCCACCGACGACGGGCTGTGGTTCAAGGACGCCATCATCTACCAGCTTCACGTCAAGGCGTTCCAGGACAGTAACGGCGACGGCATCGGCGATTTCGCCGGCCTGACCGAGCGGCTCGACTACCTGCGCGATCTCGGCGTCACAGCGCTGTGGCTGCTGCCGTTCTATCCCAGCCCCGGCCGTGACGACGGCTACGACATTTCCGACTACGGCGACATCAATCCCGATTTCGGCAGCATGAAGGACTTCCGCCGCTTCATGCAGGAGGCCAAGCGCCGCGACCTGCGGGTGATCACCGAGCTCGTGATCAACCACACCTCCGACCAGCACGATTGGTTCAAGCGCGCCAAGCGCAGCGACCGCGGAACCAGCGCGCGCAACTGGTATGTCTGGAGCGACAACGACGAGAAATATGCCGGTACCCGCATCATCTTCACCGATACCGAGAAGTCGAACTGGACCTGGGACCAGGAGGCGAAAGCCTATTACTGGCACCGTTTCTTCTCGCACCAGCCGGACTTCAACTTCGACAATCCGCGCGTGGTCAAGGCGGTGCAGCAGGTGATGAAGCGCTGGCTCGATGCCGGCGTCGACGGGTTCCGCCTCGACGCCGTGCCATACCTGTGCGAGCGCGAGGGCACCAGCAACGAGAACCTGCCGGAGACGCACGCCGTCATCAAGAAGCTGCGCGCCGCGCTCGATGCCTATGCGCCGGGCAAGGTGCTGCTGGCCGAGGCCAATCAGTGGCCGGAAGACGTGCAGGCCTATTTCGGCGACGGCGACGAATGCCACATGGCCTATCACTTCCCGCTGATGCCGCGCATCTACATGGCGATCGCGCAGGAAGACCGCTTCCCCATCGCCGACATCATGCGGCAGACGCCGGAAATCCCGGCCAATTGCCAGTGGGCGATGTTCCTGCGCAACCACGACGAATTGACGCTGGAAATGGTCACCGACGCCGAGCGCGATTATCTGTGGTCGACCTATGCCGCCGATCCGCGCGCGCGCATCAATCTCGGCATCCGCCGCCGCCTGGCGCCGCTGATGGACAACGACCGGCGCAAGATCGAATTGATGAACTCGATCCTGATGTCGATGCCGGGCACGCCGATCATCTATTACGGCGACGAGATCGGCATGGGCGACAACATCTATCTCGGCGACCGCAACGGCGTGCGCACGCCGATGCAGTGGACGCCCGACCGCAATGGCGGCTTTTCGCGCTGCGACCCGGCGCGGCTGTTCCTGCCTTGCATCATGGACCCGGTCTACGGCTATCTCGGCGGTCAATGTCGAGGCGCAGGCGCGCTCGCTGTCCTCGCTGTTGAGCTGGACGAAGCGGCTGATCGGCGTGCGCAAATCGACCAAAGTGTTCGGCCGCGGCACGCTCACCTTCATCCGGCCGGCCAACCGCGCGGTGCTCGCCTATGTGCGCCAGCTCGGCGAGGAGGCGATCCTCTGCGTCGCCAATATCTCGCGCTCGGCGCAGGCGGTCGAGCTCGACATGAGCCCGTGGAAGGGCCGCATCCCGCAGGAAATGCTCGGCCGCACGCGCTTTCCGCGCATCGGCGAACTGCCCTATCTGATCACGCTGCCGCCCTATGGCTTCTTCTGGTTCGCGCTGGAGCAGGAAGCCGAGCACGAGCCGGAAAAGGTGCTGCCGCGCGAGATCACCACGCTGGTGCTGGGCCCCGGCTGGGACAGCCTGCTCGCCGGCTGGACCAGGCGCACGCTCGAGCACGACGTGCTGCCGGCCTTCATTCCCGACCGCCGCTGGTTCGCCGACAAGGCCTCGCGCCACATCACGACAAGCTGCCCGGTGGCGGTGCCGATCCAGCACGACAACGACCACTTCCTCGCCGCCATCGTCGAGGTTGGCGGCGCGCATGGCTTGAGCCGCTACTTCCTGCCGCTGACCATCCGCTGGACGCGCTACACGGCCATCGACCGCGCGCCGGGAAGCGTGCTTGCCGCGGTGCGCCGCGGCGCGCGCGAGGGCGTGCTGCTCGACGCCGCCGCCGAGCCGGAATTCATCGCCGCGCTGATGGCCAAGATCAATGCCGGCGAAACCGTCGGCACTGACGACCGCCCGCATCGAATTCCGCCCGACCAGCGTCTTTGCCGCCGAGCCGCTGCCGGAATTCAAGACGGTGACGCCGATCGCGCGCGAGCAATCCAATTCCAGCATCATCGTCGACAACAAATTCGTGGTGAAGCTGCTGCGCCGGATCACCGCCGGCGTGCATCCCGAGATCGAGATCGGCCGCTTCCTCGCCGACGTCGCCCATTTCGAGAACGCGCCGCTGCTGCTCGGCAGCGTCGAATTGGTGGAAGGCGACCAGCGCAGCGCGCTCGCGGTGGTGCATCGCTTCGTCGAGAACCAGGGCGACGCCTGGAGCGTGACCGGCAACGGCCTCAACCGCCTGGTCGAGGAGCAGCGGCTGACCGCGGCGGAAACCATTCCGGAAACGCCGGACGCCGTCTCGCCATGCTGCAGCGCATGCGCCAGATCGGGCGCCGCACCGCCGAAATGCATCTCGCCTTCGCCTCGAGCCCCGACACGCCCGGCTTCGAGCCCGAGCCGATCAGCGCCGACGACGTGGCCCGCTGGACCGACGCCGCCTGGCGCGCGCGCGCAAGGTGTTCGAATTGCTGCGCCAGCAGCGCAAGGAACTGCCGGAGCCGGCGCGGCCACTGGCGCAGCGCCTGCTCGACCACCACGACGCCATCGTCCGCCACATCGAGTCGGGCTGGAACGCGACATTTCGACGGCCTGAAGATCCGCCATCACGGCGACTTCCATCTCGGCCAGGTGCTGATCGCCAAGGACGACGTCTATATCCTCGATTTCGAGGGCGAGCCGCGCCGCAGCCTGGCGGAGCGCCGCGCCAAGGCGCCGCCGGCGCGCGACGTCGCCGGCCTGCTGCGCTCGATCGATTACGCGATGAGCGCGGCCATCGACCACGCCCCCGATCTCAACCCGGAAGAGCGCGCGTTGCTGACGCAGCGGCTGCGCGGCTGGGCCGAACGCATGGGTGCGGCCTATTGGGAGAGCTATCGCGAAACGCTCGGCGACCACCGCCTGTGGCCGGCCGACGAGACGCAGACGCAAGGCGCTGCTCGACCTGTTCCTGTTGGAAAAGGCGCTCTACGAGATCGAATACGAGCTGACCAACCGGCCGGCCTGGGCGCATATCCCGCTGGAGGCGACGCTGCGCATCCTGCGAGCAGCGGCGGGGTGATCGCGCCGGAGACCGCAAGCGCGGAGGTCGTCTATCCATGACCGAACTCGCCCCCGCCGCCCGCGAGATCATCGCCGGCCGCCATGCCGACCCGTTCAGCTATCTCGGGCCGCACACCGAGAACGACGAGACCGTGGTGCGCGTCTTTCTGCCCGACGCCAAGCGCGTGGTCGCCGTCGGCGAGGCCGGCGAGCGCGAACTGGCGCAGCTCGACCCGGCCGGGCTGTTCGCCGGGCCGCTCGACGGCCTGCAGCGCTATCGCCTGCGCGCGCGCTTCGGCGACAACGAGGTCGAGCTGGAAGACCCCTACCGCTTTCCGCCGGTGCTCTCGGACTTCGATCTCTATCTGCTCGGCGAAGGCAATCACCTGCGGCTCTACGACAAGCTCGGCGCCCATCCGATGGAGCTCGAGGGCGTGGCCGGCGTCGGCTTCGTGGTGTGGGCGCCGAACGCGCAGCGCGTCAGCGTGGTCGGCGATTTCAATTTCTGGGACGGCCGCCGCCACGCCATGCGGGTGCGCGGCAACGGCTACTGGGAAATCTTCGTGCCGGGCGCGCGCGCCGACGACAAATACAAATACGAGATCGTCGCGCGCATCCGGGCGAGTTGCTGCCGCTGAAGGCCGATCCGGTCGGTTTTGCCAGCGAAATGCGGCCGGCCACGGCGTCTCGATCGTGCTCGACGCCACGAAACTGCCGCGTCCGCGAGCCGCGCCCGCCAAGATCAACGCGCTCGATGCGCCGATGTCGATCTATGAGGTGCATCTCGGCTCTTGGCGCAAGAAGGGCGCGCACGGCGAATACTGGCTGACCTATCGCGAGATGGCCGAGCAGCTTCCGGCCTACGCCGCCGACATGGGCTTCACCCATGTCGAGTTGCTGCCGGTGGCCGAGCATCCGTTCGACGGCTCCTGGGGCTATCAGCCGACCGGCCTGTTCGCGCCCACCAGCCGCTTCGGCTCGCCGGCCGATTTCGTGGCGCTGATCGATGCCTTGCACAAGGCCGGGCTTGGCGTGCTGCTCGACTGGGTGCCCGGACATTTCCCCGACGATCCGCACGGGCTCGCCCGCTTCGACGGCACCGCGCTTTACGAGCATGCCGACCCGCGCCAGGGCCGCCATCTCGACTGGGGCACGCTGATCTACAATTACGGCCGCGTGGAGGTGACCAATTTCCTGCTGTCGAATGCGCTGTTCTGGCTCGACCGCTACGGCGTCGACGGGTCTGCGCGTCGATGCGGTGGCCTCGATGCTCTATCTCGATTACAGCCGGCCGTCGGGACGAGTGGGTGCCGAACCAATTTGGCGGGCGCGAGAACATCGACGCGATCGCCTTCCTGCGCCGCACCAACACCGAAGTGTTCGGCCATTTTCCGCAGGCCACCACCGCGGCGGAGGAATTGACCGCCTGGCCGCATGGTGTCGCGGCCGGTCGACTGGGGCGGGCTCGGCTTCGGCTACAAGTGGAACATGGGCTGGATGCACGACACGCTCGACTACATGTCCAAGGACCCGATCTATCGCCGTCATCATCACGGCAATATCCTGTTCGGGCTGCACTACGCCTTCTCGGAGAACTTCATCCTGCCGCTGTCGCATGACGAAGTCGTGCACGGCAAACGCTCGATCCTCGGCCGCATGCCGGGCGATGACTGGCAGCGCTTCGCCAATTTGCGCGCCTATTACGCCTTCATGTTCGGCCATCCCGGCAAGAAGCTGATGTTCATGGGCGCCGAATTCGGCCAGGACAGCGAATGGAACCACGACGTCGCCTTGCCCTGGCATCTCACCGAGCGCCCGACGCACGCCGGCGTGCAGCGGCTGGTCCGCGATCTCAACAAGCTCTATCGCGCGACGCCGGCGCTGCACGCGCTCGACTGCGACGCCGCCGGCTTCGAATGGCTCGTGGCCGACGACGCCGAGCACTCGACCTATGCCTGGCTGCGCAAGGGCAAGAATCCGGAGCGAGCGCTGCGTGGTGGTGGTCAATTTCACGCCGCAGGTGCTGCGCGACTATCGCGTGCGCGTGCCGTTCGCCGGCAATTGGCGCGAGGTGCTCAACTCCGACGCCGCGGTCTATGGCGGCAGCAATGTCGGGAACGGCGGCAGCCGTCGCCGCAGTGTCGTGACGCGTGACAGCCCGGAGCTTCACCTTGTCGTCCCTCCCCTCGCAGCCGTCTTTCTCGTTCCTGAGCTCTAACCGGCGCATGGAGACGGGGGCGCCCTATCCGCTGGGCGCGACCTGGGACGGCCGCGGCACCAATTTCGCGCTGTTCTCCGCGCATGCCAGCAAGGTCGAGCTGTGCCTGTTCGACCGCGAGGGCCGGCGCGAAACGCAACGCATCACCTTGCCCGAGCGCAGCGACGACGTCTGGCACGTCTATCTGCCGCAGGTCGCGCCCGGCCAGCTCTACGGCTATCGCGTGCACGGGCCCTATGAGCCGGCGGCCGGCCACCGCTTCAATCCCAACAAGCTGCTGATCGATCCCTACAGCAAGCGGCTGGCCGGGCAATTCGCCTGGAGCGACGCGCATTTCGGCTATCGCACCGGCGCCCGGCAGGAGGACCTCTCCTTCGACCGCCGCGACAATTCGCGCAGCATGATGAAGTCCGTGGTGGTGGACGTGGCGCATACCTGGGCGCACGAGCAGCGGCCGCAGACCGCCTGGGAAGACACCGTCGTTCTACGAGGCGCATGTCAAAGGCTTGACGCAATTGCGCGGCGACGTGCCGGCGGAAACGCGCGGCACGCTATCGCGGGCTCGCCGAGCCGGGCATGATCGCGCATCTGCGCAAGCTCGGCGTCACCGCGATCGAGCTCCTGCCGGTGCATGCCTTTCTCGACGACCGCCGTCTGCGTCGAGCAGGGCCTGCGCAATTACTGGGGCTACAACACGCTCAGCTTCTTTTCGCCCGAGCAGCGCTACAGCGACGGCAATGCCATCACCGATTTCCGCGCCATGGTGGCGGCGCTGCACGATGCCGGCATCGAGGTGATCCTCGACGTGGTCTACAACCACACCTGCGAGGGCAATCATCTCGGCCCCACGCTGTGCTATCGCGGCATCGACAATGCCTCCTATTATTGGCTGACGCCCGACAACCCGCGCTACTACGAAAACTTCACCGGCACCGGCAATGCGCTCAAGCTGACGCATCCGCGCGTGCTGCAGATGGTGATGGATTCGCTGCGGCTCTGGGTCGAGGACTATCCATGTCGACGGCTTCCGCTTCGATCTCGCCACCACGCTGGGCCGCCAGCCGGGATTCGATCGCAACGCGCCGTTCTTCGCCGCCATCCGGCAGGACCCGGTGCTCTGCAACGTCAAGCTGATCGCCGAGCCCTGGGACCTCGGCGACGGCGGCTATCAGGTCGGCGGCTTCCCCACCGGCTGGTCGGAATGGAACGATGTCTATCGCCACACGGCGCGGCGCTTCTGGCGCGGCGACGAGAGCATCGTCGGCGATCTCGCCCATGCCATGACCGGCTCGGCCGCGCAGTTCCAGCATGACGGCCGCCGGCCGCGCGCCAGCATCAACCACGTCACCGTGCATGACGGCTTCACGCTCGGCCGACCTGGTCAGCTACGAGCACAAGCACAACCAGGCCAATGGCGAGGACAATCGCGACGGCTCCGATGACAACCTGAGCACCAATTGCGGCGTCGAAGGCCCGACCGACGATCCGGCCATCTCGCCATGCGCCGGCGGCGCAAGCGCAACCAGCTTGCCGCGCTGTTCCTCGCGCAAGGCGTGCCGCTGCTGCTGGCCGGCGACGAGGTCGGCAACAGCCAAAGCGGCAACAACAACGCCTATTGCTCAGGACAACGAAATCGGCTGGGTCGACTGGTCGAAGGCCGGCAGCGAGGACGATTTCACCGCGCTGATCGGCGAACTGACCGCGCTGCGCCGCGACTTTCCCCAGCTCCGGCCGCGCCACTGGCTGGATGGGCAAGAGAGCGGACGGCTCCTACGACGTGAAATGGCTGACGCCGCAGGCCACCGAAATGACGGAAGCCGACTGGAATCTGCCGCACGCGCGTTTCCTCTCCTACGTGCTTGCGGCACCGCGCGAAGGCGGCAAGCCGCTGTTCGTCGTGCTCAACGGCACCGACACGCCGGTCGAAATCACCTTTCCGGATTGGCCCGGCGTCGCCTCGCTGGCGCTGCCTGCTCGACACCTCGGACGGCCAGGCAGCATGCGCTCAACGCTGCCGCCCGGCGCCAACTGGGGCGCGCATGTGCGCTGCGTGCTGGCTTTCGCGGGCGAACCGTGAGCGGGCCGGCGCGCTTCGGTCCGCGCCCGTCGGCGCACGGCGTCAGCTTCCGCCTGTGGGCGCCGGCGGCGCGTAAGGTCAGCCTGCTGCTCGACGAGCCGCTCGCCATGCCGGGCAAGGACGGCTGGTTCGAACTGCACGTGGCGGAGGCCGGCCCCGGCACGCGCTATCGTTTCCGCATCGACGGCGAGATCGAGATCGCCGATCCGGCCTCGCATTTCCAGCCCGATGACGTGTTCGGCGCGAGCGAGGTGATCGATCACGCCAGCTACCAATGGCAGGCCAAGGACTGGAAGGGGCTCGCCTGGGAGAACGCGGTGTTCCTGGAAGCGCATGTCGGCACTTTCACGCCGCGACGGCACGCTTCGGCGCCATGATGGCGCGGCTCGATCATCTGGCGGAAACCGGCATCACCGCGCTGGAGCTGATGCCGGTGGCGGACTTTCCCGGGCGCTGGAACTGGGGCTATGACGGCGTGCTGCTGTTTGCGCCGGACTCCGCCTATGGCCGGCCGGAGGCAGCTCAAGGCGCTGATCGATGCCGCGCATCAACGCGGCATCATGGTGTTCCTCGACGTGGTCTATAACCACTTCGGGCCGGAAGGAAATTACCTGCATCGCATCGCGCCGACCTTCTTCTCATCCGACCATCACACGCCCTGGGGCGCGGCCATCGACTACCGGGTGCCGGAGGTGCGCGCCTTCGCCATCGAGAATGCGCTGCACTGGCTGCGCGCATTACCGCTTCGACGGGCTGCGGCTCGATGCCGTGCATGCCATCGTCGAGCCGGGCGAGCCGCATATCCTGACCGAGCTCGCCGACGCGGTGAATGCATTCGCGGCCGACGAGCGGCCGCCATATCCATCTCGTGCTGGAGAACGACGACAACGCCGCGCGCTTTCTCAAGCCGGCCGGCGGCTATCGCGCGCAGTGGAACGACGACTACCATCACGCCTGGCATGTCTTGCTGACCGACGAGAACAACGGCTATTACCGCGACTACCAGGACGCGCCCGCGCATATCGCGCGCACGCTGGGCGAGGGCTTTGCCTATCAGGGCGAGCATTCGCCGTTTCGCGGGCGCGCGCGCGGCGAGCCGAGCGCGCATCTGCCGCGCGCCGATTTCGTCAATTTCCTGCAGAACCACGACCAGATCGGCAACCGGCCGATGGGCGAACGGCTGACGGTGCTCGCCGAGCCTGCCGCGCTGGAAGCAGCCCTTGCCGTGCTGCTGTTGCAGCCGGGGCCGCCGCTGATGTTCATGGGCGACGAATGGGGCGCGACGCGAGCCGTTCCCCTTCTTCTGCGACTTCAAGGGCGAGCTGGCGCAAGCGGTGCGCGACGGCCGCAAGCGCGAATTCGCCGAAGCCTATGCGCGGCACAGCGACGAAATTCCCGATCCGCTGGCGGCGGAAACGCGCGACGCCGCCACGCTCGATTGGGACGCGCGCAATGCAGCCCGCGCACGCCGCCCGGCTCGAACTGACGCAGGCGCTGCTGGCGGCGCGCCACCGCCATGTGGCGCCGCTCATCCCGGCGATGACCGTGCCGGGCGACGTGCGCTTCGACCGGTGCGTGCTTGCACGCGCGCTGGGCGGCCGGCGAAAAGAGCCTGCTGCTCTTGGCGAACCTGTCGGATGCTGACAAGCTCAGGCCGGCGGATCTGGTCTGGGGCGATCCGATCTGGGGCGAAGCGCCGCCGTCCACGCTGCCGCCCTGGTCGGTCCATGCCGCGATTGCGAGCGCATACGCATGATACGCTTGCGCCGCGTCGACTCTCCGCTCATTCCCGCGTAAGCCGGAATCCAGCGGATGTAATCGCAGGCGCAGCAGCTTTGCGCTCTGGGTCCCCGCTTTCGCGGGCACGAGCCGGAATAGATGTTCGCCGCGTCAAGAGGGAGGCAGGGCTGATGGCACCCGCCGGTGCCGCTCGCAACCTACCGCCTCCAGCTCACCAAGGATTTCGGCTTCGACGACGCGGCCGCGCTCGCGCCTTACCTGAAGGACCTCGGCATCACGCATCTTTACGCCTCGCCGTTCCTCAAGGCGCGGCCGGGCAGCACGCATGGCTACGACATCGTCGACCATGACCGGCTCAATCCCGAGCTCGGCGGCGAGGAAGGCTTCGCGCGCCTGACCGCGGCGCTCAAGCAGAACGGGCTCGGCCTGATCCTCGATTTCGTGCCCAACCACATGGGCGTCGGCCATTCCGACAATGCCTGGTGGCTCGACGTGCTGGAATGGGGCCAGCGCTCGCCCTATGCCATGGCCTTCGACATCGACTGGGACGCGCTGCCGCATCGGCGCCATCCCGGCGTGCTGATCCCGATCCTCGGCCGCCCCTATGGCGAGGCGCTGCAAGCCGGCGAGATCGCGCTGCGCTACGACGCCGCCAGCCGGCAGCTTCGCGGCCTGGTATGTCGACCACAAGCTGCCGATCAATCCGCAGCGCTATGGCGAGATGCTGCGCACCATCGTGGCGGCGGCCGATGCCGCCGATGAGCCGGCCGGCCGCGCGCTGCTTGCTCTCGCCGACGACTATCGCGATCCGAACGCGCCGAGCTATCGCGAGGCGCCCGCGCTCAAGGAGCGGCTTGCCGGCATCGACGGCGCCGCCGCGCTGATCGCGCGCGGGCTTGCCGTCTACCGTCCCGACAGCGAAGCGGGCAGCGGCCGCGCTGCATCGCCTGCTCGAACGCCAGCATTACCGGCTGGCCTATTGGCGCGTCGCCTTTTCCGCGGTGAACTACCGGCGCTTCTTCGACATCAACGACCTCGCCGGTCTGCGCGTCGAGAACCCGGCCACCTTCCGCGCCATCCATCCGCTGGTGGCGCGGCTGATCGCGGCCGGCGAATTGCAGGGCCTGCGCCTCGACCACATCGATGGCTTGCGCGACCCGGGGCAATACACGCGCCGCCTGCGCCAGCTCATACGGAAACAGGGTCATCGCCGCGGCTCGTTCTACATCTTCGTCGAGAAGATCCTCGCCGATGGCGAGCCGATGCCGGCAATTTCCCGGCGTCGCCGGCACCACGGGCTACGAATGGCTCAACGTGATTTCGCGCGTGCTGGTCGACGGCGATGGCCTCGACCGGCTGGAACGCACTTGGCGGGATTTTCACCGGCGAGCGCGACAATTTCGCCGCCATGCTGGAAACCGCCAAAGCCACGGTCATCGAGACCATGCTGGCCTCCGAATTCACCGTGCTGACGCGGGCGCTGTCGCGCATTGCCGCCGGACATTTCTCGACCCGCGATTACACGATCGATCGGTCTGCGCGCCGCTTTGCAGCGTTACGTGCTCGAGTTCCCGGTCTATCGCACCTATGTCAGCGCGGCGGGCGTCTCCGCCGACGACCGCAACACCATTGCGGCGCGCGATTGCCCGTGCCCGCGCGCGCTGGCGCGCGCCAGACCCGGAGATTTTCGACTTCCTGCGCGATGCGATCACGCTCGATCTCGCGGGCAATCCCGGCTACAGCGCGCCGCGGGTACGCAATTTCGCGCTCAAGCTGCAGCAGTTCACCGGCCCGCTGATGGCCAAGGCGCTTGAGGATACGCCTTCTACCGCTATCACCGGCTGCTCGCGCTCAACGAGGTCGGCGGCGATCCGGCGGTCGGCGCGTTGGCGGTCGATGAATTTCATCAGCGTCAACAACGACGCGCCGAGGCCTCCGCCGGCGGGCTCACCGCCACCGCGACCCACGATACCAAGCGCGGCGAGGACGCCCGCGCGCGCATCCTTGCACTGTCGGAGCTTGCCGGTGAGTGGGACGACTGCGTTCGCGGCTGGCATGAGAAGAATGCGTTGCTGGCGCGGCATGTCGATGGCGAGCGACGGCCGTCGCTGTCACACGAATACATGCTCTATCAGGCGTTGATCGGCGCCTGGCCGGAGACGCTCGACAAGGATTTCATCGTGCGCATGCAGGGCTATGCGCTCAAGTCTGCGCGCGAGGGCAAGCTGGAGACAAGCTGGACCAATCCCAACGAAGGCTATGAAGCGGGGCTCACGGCTTTCGTCGGCGATCTGTTGGACGAAAATTCCTCCACCGAGTTCCTGGCGTCGTTCGCCGCTTTCGCCGCGCGTACCGCACTCCTCGGCGCCCTTAACGGGTTGTCGCAACTCGCCCTGAAGACCCTCACCCCGGGTGTGCCCGATTTTTACCAGAGCACCGAGTTGTGGGACCTCTCGCTGGTCGATCCCGACAACCGGCGCCCCGTCGACTTTGCCCGGCGCCGCCATATGCTGGATCAAGGCCCGGCCAAATGGGCCGATCTGGCGGCGCATTGGCGCGACGGCCACATCAAGCTCGCCTTGACGCAAAACCTGTTGCGGGTGCGGCGCGATTACGCGGATATGTTCCGCCGCGGAAACTATGAGCCACTGCCGGTCAGCGGACCGCATGCCGATCATGTCATCGCCTTTACCCGCGGCTGGAAGCGTCAGCGCATCGTGGTCGCGATCGGCCGGCATTTCGCGCCGCTGACCGAAGGCGGCCGCCATTGGCCGCAGCTGTGGGACGCCGTCATCGGCACCGACGCCGCGGCGCGATACCAGGACCTGCTCGGCAGCGTCAGCGGCCCACTGCGGGGCGAGCTGCCTGCCGCAGCGCTGTTTCCACACCTGCCGGTGGCCGTGCTGCTGCGGCATTAAGCTCTGCGCGCGCACAAACGCGGCCGAGGAGCACCAGGACCGGCCCCGGCAATTCGGCCGCTGCCAGCCGCGCCGGCAGTTCGCCGATCGGCGCCGCGATTGCCTGCTGATCCGGCCGCGTGGCGCGGGAAATGGCGAGCGCCGGCATCTGCGGGTCGAGGCCTGCAGCCAAAGCGCGCGTCACCAGGCCGGCCAGCGTGCGCACCGGCATGTAGATCGCCGTGGTGGCGGCGCCATCGGCGAGGCTTTGCCAGTCGATGTCGTCGGGCAGCGCGCCGCTGCGGCCGTGGCCGGTGATTACTTGCAGGCGTCGCGCGTGCGCGCGGTCGGTGAGCGGCAGCGTCAGGCTTGCGGCCGCGCCCTGCGCCGCACTGATGCCGGGGACGATCTCGACCGGCACATTGGCGGCGCGGCAGGCGTCAATCTCTTCGCCGGCGCGGCCGAACAGCAGCGGGTCGCCGCCTTTGAGCCGCACCACGCGCTTGCCCTGGCGCGCCAGCGCCACCATCAGGGTGTTGATCTCGTCCTGCCGGCAGGCGGGACCGTGGCCAGTCTTGCCGACCAGGATCTTCTTGGCCTCGCGGCGGGCGAAGTCGAGCACCTCGGCCGACACCAGCGCGTCGAACAGAATGACGTGCGCCGATTGCATCGCGCGCACCGCGCGCAGCGTAAGCAACTCGGGGTCCCCCGGCCCGGCACCGACTAGCGTCACCGAGCCGTGCTCGACGCGTTCGCCAATGCCCATCACGTCGGCGACGAAGCCATCGAAATGGCTTGATGCCGGCGCTTCATTGGGATGCGTCACCGCATGCGCGGTGAATTGTTGCCAGAACTTGCGGCGGCCGGCGAAGGACAGACCGGAAGTCTTTACCGCCTCGCGCCAGCGCGCGGCCGCCGCGGCCCAGGCGGCAAAGCCGCTGGGCAGCAGCGCTTCCAGCTTGGCGCGGATCGCTTGCGCGAACACCGGCGCGGCGCCGTCGGTGGAAATGCCGATCACCAGCGGCGAGCGGTTGACGATGGAGCCAAAGGAGAAATCGCAGAAGGCCGGCTTGTCGATGACATTGACCGGCACACCCGCCGCACGCGCGGCCGCCGCAAACGCCGCCGCGTCGGCATCGTCCTCGCAGTCGCCGACGGCGATGGCCGCGCCGGCAAGATCGTCCGCAGTCCAGCATCGCGAATGCAGCACGATAGCGCCGCCCGGCGCGGCATCGGCGAGCTGGCGCAGTTCGTCCGACACCTCGCCGGCATAGGCATCGACGCGCGCCCCGGCGGCGGACAGAAGCTCCGCCTTCCAGGCCGCCGCCGCGCTGCCGCCGGCCAGCACCGCGCGCTTGCCGTCAAGCGCCAGGAATACCGGCAGCCGCGCCAGCCGCCCTAAGCGCGGCGTCTTCTTCTCAAGCGGTTTGCGCCAATCGTTCACGGTTCACGATCCTCTTCAGTTCCGGCAGGCAGGAGCCGCAATTGGTGCCGGCGCGCAGCGCAGCGCCGATCCCCTCGACGGTGACCGCCGTGCCGCCGGCGATTGCCGTGCGGATGGTGTTGAGCCCGACGCCGAAACAGGCGCAGATCACCGGGCCGGGATCGGCGAGGCCGTCGGCCGATTTGCCCGAGAGCAGCGCGCGCCGATGCGCCGCGCTCAATTCCTCGGCCTCGAACAGCGCCTTCACCGAGTCCCAGGACGGCGCCGTTTGCGTCGGGCCGATGAACAGGCAGCCGGCCAGCCGGCCATCGACGAATCCGGCGATGCGATAGAGCCCACGCGGTGCATCGATATATTCGGCGCGCTCGGCGTCGGCGAAAAGGTGCTGCGCCGTCTCGCGCCAGCTCGCCGGCGGCTCATCGCTCGCCAGCAGCAGGCCGTGGCCATGGGCGACGGTCACCCGCGCCCACCAGGTCCCCGGCGGCGGCGTCAGCGGCGTTCGCGTCAGGGCAAAGCCGCGAAAAGCGAAATTGACCGGCGCGATAGCGACCGCGGTCGCCTTCGCCTCCGGCTGGCCCGAAGTGGGATCGACCGCAGGCGCCACCAGATCGCCGACGCGCGCCGAAGACGCTGTTTCCTCGCTCCAATGGAACGGCGCGAACAGCGAGCCGCGTTGCTGGCCGGGGCTGACTACGACCTTGAGCACGCAATCGCCATGCGGCGAGCGCAGGCGGGCGAAGCCGCCATGCGTCACCCCATGGGCGGCAGCATCGTCGGCATGCACCTCGACAAAAGGCTCCGGCGCGTGATGGGCGAGCCGCGGGCTGAGCCCCGAGCGCGTCATCGTGTGCCATTGGTCGCGCACGCGCCCGGTGTTGAGCCGCAGCGGAAATTCCGCCGACAGCGCCGCGCGCGGGTGCGGCAGCGCCGGGGCGATCAGCTGCGCCTTGCCGTCCGCGGTGAAGAAGCCGCCTTGCGCGAAGAAGCGGCTCTCGCCGCGGGCGCGGCCGGCGCGCGCCGGCCACTGCACCGGATCGAGTGCGTTGAACTCGTCATCGGAGAGGCCCGCCAGCGCGCCGAGATCGAAGGCGCGTGCGCCCTCGTTCTCGAACGCCGACAGCGCGGCATGCTCGCGGAATATGTCGGCGGCGCAGGCATAATCGAACGCATCGGCGAAGCCCATGCGCCGCGCCACCTGGGCGACGATCCACCAGTCGGGCCGCGCCTCGCCGGGCAGCGGCAGGAATGGCCGCTGCCGCGAGATGCGCCGTTCCGAATTGGTAACGGTGCCGTCCTTCTCGCCCCAGGCGGCGGCCGGCAGCAGGATATGCGCGCCGGCGCTCACGCTATCGGTGGCGACGACATTTTCCGACACGACGAACAGATCGAGCTTGCCCAGGGCGCGGCGCATCGCGCCCGCGCGCGGCAGCGACACCGCCGGATTGGTCGCCATCACCCACAGCGCCTTGATATCGCCGCGCTCGATGGCCTCGAACATCTGTACCGCCTTGAGGCCCTCGCGCCGCGCCATCGCGTGCGCGCGCCAGAAGCGTCCGACCCGCTCCACCTCGGCGGGCGAAAAACCCATATGCGCGGCGAGCTGATTGGCGAGCCCGCCGACCTCGCGGCCGCCCATGGCATTGGGCTGGCCGGTGAGCGAGAACGGACCCGCGCCCGGCTTGCCGATGCGGCCGCTGGCGAGATGGCAATTGATGATGGCATTGACCTTGTCGGTGCCCTGCGCCGACTGGTTGACGCCTTGCGAGAAGCAAGTGACGACCTTCTCGGTAGTGCGGAACAGGCCGAAGAAGCGCGCGACTTCCGCCGGCGACAAGCCGGTCAAGGCCGCCGTCGCCATTACGTCGGGCGCGATCTCTCGCGCGCGCGCCAGCGCTTCCACCAGGCCGCTCGTGTGTGCGTCGACATAGCCGTAGTCAAGCGAAAGCGTGTCGGCGAGATGCGCCAGCAAGCCGCAGAACAACACCGTATCCATGCCGGGCGCCACCGCGAGATGCAGGTCGGCGTCTTCCGCGCTGGCCGTGCGCCGTGGATCGATCACCACGATCCTGGCGCCGCGCGCGCGCTGGTTGGCGACCATGCGCTGATAGAGCACGGGATGGCACCAGGCGGCATTGGAGCCGACCAACACGATAAGATCGGCCTCATCGATATCGCGATAGCTGCCCGGCACCATGTCGGCGCCGAAGGCACGGCGATGGCCGGCGACCGAGGAGGCCATGCACAGCCTAGAATTGGTGTCGACATTGGCCGAGCCGAGGAAGCCCTTCATCAGCTTGTTGGCGACGTAGTAGTCCTCGGTCAGCAATTGGCCGGAAAGATAGAAGGCGACCGCATCGGGCCCGTGTTGCGCGATGGTGCGCGTGAAGCCGTCGGCGACGCTGGCAAGCGCGTCATCCCAGGAAACCCGCGCCAGCGTGCCGTCGGCCTGGCGCAGCATCGGATGCTGGAGCCGGGTCGCCAGGCCGAGCGTCTCGCCCAGCGCCGAGCCCTTCGAGCATAGCCGGCCGAAATTCGCCGGGTGCTCCGGATCGCCGGCGATCGCCGCGCCGCCACGCCCGTCCGGCTTGGCCAGGATGCCGCAACCGACCCCGCAATAGGGGCAGGTGGTGCGCACAGCCGGCGGATGCAGCGAAGGCGCGTTCATCAATAGACGTCCTGCTGGTAGCGCCCCTGCTTCTTCAGTTCGGCGACGAAAGTGACCGCTTGTTCGGCACTGCGGGCGCCATGCACGGCGACGATGTCGACCAGCGCCAGTTCCACGTCCTTGGCCATGCGCTTGGCGTCGCCGCAGACATAAAGATGCGCGCCCTCGGCGAGCCACGCCCACAGATCGCGGCCGACCTCGCGCATGCGGTGCTGCACATAGATCTTCTCGTCGCCGTCGCGCGACCAGGCGAGCGTGAGCCGCGTCAGCAGCCCGCAAGCCTTCATCGCCTTGAACTCGTCCTCATAGAAAAAGTCGCAATGGCTGCGCTGATGGCCGAAGAACAGCCAGTTGCGGCCGGGCGCCTTGATCGCCTGGCGCTCCTGCAGGAAGGCGCGGAACGGCGCCACCCCGGTGCCGGGGCCGATCATAATCACCGGCACATTCGGATCGGCGGAAAGGCCGAAAGCATGTGCCTTCTGCACATAGACCTTGGCGGGCATGCCGGGCGCCAAGCGCTCGGCCAGGCAGGTCGAGCAGACGCCGAGCCGCCGCCGCGGGCCGACATCGTAGCGCACCGCGTCGACGGTGAGCGCAACCCGGCCGGGCGCCACCTTGGGCGAGGACGAAATCGAATAGAGCCGCGGCTGCAACGGATCGAGCGCTTCGATGAAGGCTTCCGGATCGGGCCGGATGCCGGGGAACTTCTCGATCGCCGCCAGTACATCGAGCGTCGAGGCATCGCCGTCGGGATCGTCGCCCTTGGCCAGCGCCCGCGCCTTCCGGCGGCGCTCGCCGCCGGCGATGTAGGAGAACAGTTCGAACAGCATGTCGGGCGCCGGAGCCAGCGACACGCCGGTGAGCAGGACATCGCGCAGCGTCTCGCCGCCGATGGGAAAGTCGGGCGGCGCATCGAGCGCCTTGAGCACGGCATCGACCAGCGCCGCATCATTGGTCGGATAGAGACCGAAGGCGTCGCCGACCGCGTAATCGAGGCCGCTGGCGGAAAGATCGAACTCGACGTGCCAGGTCTCCTTTTCCGAGCCGGACTTATTGAGCAGCCGGCGTGACAGCAGCGTGGCGGTGACCGGATTGTCGCGCGAACAGCCGGGCCCGACCTGCGGCGTCGCGCTCGCCGCCGGCGCCGGTTCGGTGGGCGCGGATGTGGCCGGCGCAGGCGCGGCCGGCGTACTTCCGAGTTCCGCATGCAGGGTCTTGAGCATGCGCGCGGTTTCCTTACCGCCGGGCACGCACAGGTTCAGCCGCTCCTCCTTGCCCGCGAAGATGGCGCTCGAATAATTCTTGCAGTCGTAACCGCACTGGCCGCAATCCTGTTGCGCCATCGCCGCCATCAGCCGCCAGCGCAATGGCTTGGCGTCGGCGAGCTTCATGCGTTCGGGCATCGGCAGGGTCTGGTCGTGCCAGGGCGTGTCGATATCGTCATCGTCGGTGGGCACGGTGCCGGTGCCGGCACCGGCGATCAGCGCCGCCGCTTGCGCATTCGACAACGGCGTCACGCTGTCCAGCGAAAGGAAGCCGGCGAGGAAGCCGTTGAGCCACTCGCGCTGCGCCTCCGAGAACGGCGCGCTCTCGGGCAACAGATTGATCACCGGCGGCGCGAGGTTTTGGGTCATGGCACCGTCTCCGCCGCAAACACCTGTTTCAGCGCCTCGACCTCATGCCGGCGCGTGAAAGCAAGGAAGCTTTCGTCATTGTCGCGATGGGCGAGATAGCCCTTGAGCATGCCTTCGATAACCTGCGGCACCTGGTCGTGCTTCACGTCACGGTAGATTTCGCGGCCGAGCGCCGCATTGCTGCCGAAGCCGCCGCCGACATAGACGTGGTAGCCCTCGATCTGCTCGATATTGTCGCCCTCGCCCTCCTCCACCTTGCAGGCGAGCAGGCCGATCTCGCTGATGTAATGCTGGGCGCAGGAGTGATGGCAGCCGGTAAGATGGATATTGACCGGCGTATCGAGCACGACGCGCGCTTCGCACCATTGCACGATCTCCTCGGCATGCCGCTTGGTGTCGGAGGCGGCGAACTTGCAACCGATATTGCCGGTGCAGGCGACAAGCCCGGCGCGGATGGGGGTCACCGCGGTCGACAGGCCGAGCACGGCGATGGCGGCTTCGGCCTGCGCCACCTGTTCGTCGGCGACGCCGGAGATCAACAGGTTCTGCCAGACCGTGAGACGGATATCGCCGTCGCCGAATTCGCGCGCCACCGCGGCCAGGCCGCGCATCTGCGCCACCGTCATGCGCCCCACCGGCAGCGCCACGCCGATCCAGTTCAGCCCTGGCTGCTTCTGCTTGTGCACGCCGATATGGGCGAAACGGTCGAACGCCGGGCGCGGCGCAATCGCCTCGCTCGCCACCTTGGTGAGCATGCGGCCGAGCTTGCCCTCCACCGCAGCGATGAACTTCTCCATGCCCCAGGCGTCGAGCAGGTATTTCAGCCGTGCCTTGGTGCGGTCGGACCGGTTGCCGTTCTCTATATAGACGCGCACCACGGCGTCGGCGACCCGCGTCGCCTGTTCAGGCTGGACCACGACGCCGGTCTCGCGTCCGAAATCATGGTGGCCGGTGATGCCCCCGAGCGTAAGGCGGAACCAGACGCCGGGCGTAACGCCGAAGCCGTCCATTACCTCGACCGCCTGAAAGCCGATGTCGTTGGTGTCCTCCAGCACCGGGACTAGACCGGCACCGTCGAAGCCGACATTGAACTTGCGCGGCAAACCGTAGAGCGAGCGGTCGTTGAGGATGTGGAAGTGCCATTCGCGCGCGTAAGGCCGCGTGTCGATCAGCTCCTGCGGGTCGATGCCGGCGGTCGGCGTACCGGTGACGTTGCGGATGTTGTCGGCGCCGGAGCCGCGCGAGCAGAGGCCGAGCATCTGCACTTCCTCGAGCATGGCCACGCCGTTTTTCGGTTCGATCTCGCGGATCTGGATATTGGCGCGCGTGGTGACGTGGGCGTAGCCGCCGCCATAGTTTTCGGCGAGATCGCCCAGGCCTGAGAGCTGATGTGCGTTGAGGATGCCGTTGGGGATACGTAGCCGGCACATATAGGAGGTCTGGTTCGGCGCCACGTAGAACAGGCCGAGAAAACGCCAGCGGAAATTATCCGCCGGCTTGGGCGCCTCGTTGTTGCGCACCTGCTCTTTCAGCTTCTCGTAGCCGTCGAGCGGATTGAGCTCGCGCTTGAACTTCTCCGGATCGGACAGCTTGCCGCCTTCCGTCAAGACGCGATCCTGCGCCTTGAGCGCGACGGCATCGGGCCCGGTCGGCTCGGCCGCCGGTTTGGCGACGGCCGGCGCCGGGGCGCGCAACGCGGAGAGCGACTGCACCGCGCGCCCGACATTGAGGCCGGACATGTAGCCTTCGAGATAGCGCTTTTGTTCGCCGGTGAAATCGGCGTTTCTGTCCGACATGACGGCCCTCCTTGGACGCTTCGATCGCTACTCGGCCGGCGTTTGCATCGGCACCGCAGAGGGCCCCGCCTGCAAAGTCGATTTGGGCTTGTGCGTGGCGTAGATGGCGAGGCCGGTGAAAATGAAGCCGCCGACGATGTTGCCAAGCGTCACCGGAATCTGGTTCCACACCCACCACTGCACGACGCTGACCTTGGCGCCCATGAGCATGCCGGTGGGGATGACGAACATGTTGACCACGGTGTGCTCGAAACCCTGCGCGAAGAAGATGGTGATCGGCAGCCAGGCGGCGGCGATCTTGCCGACGGTCGCGGTCGAGGTCATCGCCATCACCACGCCGAGGCAGACCAGCCAGTTGCACAGGATCGCCTTGACGAAGGCGGTGGTCATGCCGGCAAAGCCGGCGGCTTCGTAGCCGATGGTCTTGGCCTGCGCGATCTTGACGATGGCGGCGCCGACGCCGGTGGGCGCCGCGGTGCCGGCCTTGGTCAGCACGATGGCGAGCAATATGCCGTAGGCGAGGCTGCCGAGCAGATTGCCGAGGAACACCCAGCACCAGTTGACGATCACCGATGCCGGCGAGGCGCGGCCTTCGATGCTGGCGAGCGGGATCAGCGCGAAGCTGCCGGTCACCAGTTCGAGGCCGAGCACGACGATGATGGCGAAGCCGACGGGGAAGATGATGGCGCCGACGATCGGCTGACCGGTGGAGACGGCGCCGGTCAAGGCGAAGCTGGTTGCGGTTCCCAGCAGCGCGCCCGACAGGGCGCCGCGGATCAACAAGTCGCGCGGCGACAGCGCCAGTTTGATGCGGCTCGCATCGATCATCGACTGTACGACGTCAGCAGGCTTGGCGTAGTCCATTTTCCAACTCCCTGATGGGTGCAGTTGCATTGGCCGGCCCGGCGGACAGCAGCGTCCGCCGCACCGGCACGGGTTGCTCACGAGCGATATCCGGCAACGGCATGCGTTCGGCCAGCGCGCGGCCGAACATGAGGTCGTCGCGCATCGCCTCGATCGAGGCGCCGGCGCGGATCAGGTCGAGATACCAGAGGCCGTCGGCGGTATCGCCGAACAGCACCGCGCCGACGAGGCGGCCGTCGGCGATCACCAGCTTCTTGTAGCTGCCGAGGCCGGCATCGGAGAGCAAGAGCTGCTCGGTGCCGGGCGCGCCGAGGAAATCGCCGGCCGAGAACACATTGACGCCGGAGACTTTCAGATTGGTGGCGAGCACGCTGCCGTCATAGGCCGCCGCTTCGCCGCAAAGATGCGCGGCCAGCACGCGCGCCTGCTCATAGGCGGGCTCCACCAGGCCGTAGCAGATGCCGCGGTGTTCAGCGCATTCGCCGATAGCGTGGATGTCGGGCTTGCTGCTGCGCAGATGCTCGTCAACCACGATGCCTCGGTCAATGGCGATGTCGGCGCTGCGAGCGAGGTCGACATTGGCGCGGATGCCGGCGGCGACCACGACGAGATCGGCGTCGATCTCGCGTCCGTTCTTGAGCACGACGGCCTCGGCGCGCCGCGTGCCGCGGATGGCCACGGTCTCGGCAGCCAGATGCACGGCGATGCCGCGCGCCTCGACCGCTTGCTTGAGCAGCGCCGCAGCGCGGGCATCGAGCTGGCGCTCCATCAACCGGTCCATCAGGTGCACGACTGAAACCTGCGCACCGGCCTTGGCGAGGCCGTAAGCCGCTTCCAGTCCGAGCAACCCGCCGCCGATGACCACGGCCTTGGCGCGGTTCGCCGCCGCGGTCTGGAGCGCCGCAACGTCGCCGAGATCGCGGAAGGTCATGACGCCGGGCAAGTCCTTGCCCGGCACATTGAGCCGGATCGGGCGCGAGCCGGTGGCGATCACCAGCTTGGCGTATGGCAGAGTGACGCCGCCGGCGAGGCGCACGCGACGGATCTGCGGATCGATGGCCGTGGCGGTGTGGCCGTAGAGCAGCGTGACGCCGCGCGCGCGCCACCAGTCGGCGGCCTTGAGTTCGATCTCGTCATGGGAGACCTCGCGCGCCAGCACCGAGGACAACAACACGCGGTTATAGGCGAGCCGCGGTTCCTCGCCGATCACCGCGATGGCATAGCGGCCGAGCGCGCGCCGGCAGATTTCCTCCACCAGCCGCATCGCGGCCATACCATTACCGACGATGACGAGCGGCTCGCTCATCAGGCCGCCTCCTCCGTCGTCGGACGTGTTGTGGCGCGGGCGCCGGCACCGTGTTCGAAATCCGCGAGGAAGCCGAGCAGCTCCTGACGGTATTCGTAATAGCGCGCGTGCTCGAGCAAGGCGCGACGGGTGCGCGGCCGCGGCAGGTCGACGCTCATGATCTTGCCGATGCGCGCCTTCGGTCCGTTGGTCATCATCACCACGCGGTCGGCGAGCAGGATCGCCTCATCGACGTCATGAGTGACGCAGATCGCGGTCACTTGCGTGCGCGACCACACTTCCATCAACACTTCCTGAAGTTCCCACCGCGTCAGCGAATCGAGCATGCCGAACGGCTCGTCGAGCAGCAGCAGCTTCGGCGACAGTGCAAAGGCGCGCGCGATGCCGACGCGCTGCTTCATGCCGTTGGAAAGCTCGGCGGCGCGCTTGTCCATGGCGTCGGCGAGACCGACGCGCGCCAGGTAATAATCGACGATGTCGCCGCGCTCGGCCTTGCTGGCGTGCGGATAGACGCGATCGACGCCGAGCGCGACGTTCTCGCGCGCGGTCATCCAGGGCAGCAAAGACGGGCTCTGAAACACCACCGCGCGGTCGGGGCCGGCAGAGGTCACTTCTTTGTTGTCGAGCACGATGCCGCCGCCGGACACCTCGTTGAGGCCGGCGACCATGGACAGCACCGTCGATTTGCCGCAGCCGGAATGGCCGATGAGCGAGACGAACTCGCCCTTGCGCATGAGCATGTCGAAGCCGTCGACCACGGTGAGCGGGCCGTTCGGCGTCGGATAAACCTTGCGCACCTCGTAGAATTCGACATAGCGCTGCTCGTACGGCGTCTCGGCAGCCGCCTTGTAGGCGCGCGGCGGACCGTGATCGAATTGCACGGGCACGACTTTGGGCAGAGTGCGGCGGTCCTCGCCTTGCGGACGCTGCATGCCGGCGTCCATGAGATACTGGGTGATGGCGGCGCGCAGCTTCTTGTAGGCGGCGCTGGTGTTCATCGCGGTGCGGTCGCGCGGGCGCTCGAAGGGCACGCGAAATTCCGGCCCGAAGCTGGCGTCGGGCCCCGGATTGAGCGGCACGATGCGGTCGGCGAGCAGGATCGCCTCGTCGACATCGTTGGTGATCAGCACCACCGTCTTCTTTTCCTGCTCCCAGATGTCCTCGATCTCGACCTGCAGCTTGGCGCGGGTGAGCGCGTCGAGCGCCGACAGCGGCTCGTCGAGCAGCAGCATTTCCGGATCCATGGCGAGCGCGCGGGCGACCGCGACGCGCTGGCGCATGCCGCCGGAAAGCTCGGCCGGCTTGCGCTCGGCGGCATGGGCGAGGCCGACCATGCGGATGTAGCGATCGACGCGTTCGCTGCGTTCGCGCGCCGGCCGGCCCGCGAAAGCGGCATCCACCGCCAGCGCCACATTGCCGCGCACTGTGAGCCACGGCATCAGCGAATAGCTCTGGAATACGACGCCGCGATCGGGCCCCGGCTCGGTGACCGGCTTGCCCTTGAACAGCACCTCGCCGCTATCCGGCGCGATCAGGCCGGCCATCAGGTTGATCAGCGTGGTCTTGCCGGAGCCGGAAAAGCCGACAATGGCGACGAACTCGCCCTCCGCCACCGTGAGCGAGATGTTCTTGAGCACGCGCGTGCGCGCCGGCTCTACGCCGAAGCTCTTCGATACCGATTTGAGCTGCAATACGGTCATGGCCTGCCCCCTAGCGCACGGCGTCGTGGGTGAAGGCGGCCTGCAGCGCCATCATGACGCGGTCGAGCAGGAAGCCGATGATGCCGATGGTGAACACCGCCACCATGATGCGCGAGAGCGAGGCGGAGGATCCGTTCTGGAATTCGTCCCAGACGAATTTGCCGAGGCCCGGATTCTGCGCCAGCATCTCCGCGGCGATCAGCACCATCCAGCCGACGCCGAGCGACAGCCGCAGGCCGGTGAAGATCAGCGGCAGCGACGACGGCAGCACGATTTTCACGACCTTGGTGTACCAGGGCAGCCGCAGCACGCGCCCGACATTGACCAGATCCTTGTCGATGGCGGCGACGCCGACCGCGGTATTGATCAGCGTCGGCCACAGCGAGCACAGCGTCACCGTGATCGCCGAGATCAGGAACGATTTGGCGAACAAGGGATCGGCGGAAACATAGAGCGCGCTCACGACCATGGTGACGAGCGGCAGCCAGGCCAACGGCGACACCGGCTTGAATATCTGCACCAGGGGATTGATGGCGGTGTTGACGGTTTGCGACAGGCCGCAGAGCACGCCGAGCGGCACCGCCACCAGCGTGGCGAAGATGAAGCCGGTGAACACCGTCTCCAGGCTGGTCAGGATCTGGTCGAAATAGGTGGGCGCCCCGGTATAGGGCCTGATCTTGACCGTGGCCTTGGGATTATCGGCGAGTATCCTGGCGTTGCGCTTTTCCTGACGCTCATAAAAGGCCTGCTGCTTGGCGCGCGCGGCCAGATGCTCGGCCCAGAGATTTTCCGTCTGCTTCCAGACCTGCACCGGCCCAGGCAAGATGCCGAGACTGGTCTTGACCTTGGGCGCGAGGAACCCCCAGGCGGCGAGGAAGATCACGATCGCGGCGAGCGGGATACCGAGCGCGCGCCATAGCTCCTTGAGCTGCGGCTGCATCGGCTCGCCAGCAGCGATGCGCATGAGCGGCGTCAGCCAACCGAGCCCGAGAATATTGAAAAAGCCGGAGAGCCGTGAAACCCGCGTCTGCCAGCGTTCACGGCGCGCGGCGCGCGCCGCTGCGACATTGACATCGGTGCCGGTGAGAAAATCGCTGGCGGTGGACATTCGTTGTTCCCTGATGCTTCACGTGCGCTGCGCTCGATGGAGTGAGCCGGCCGGGCGGCGGGGCACGCGCCCGGCCGTCTCCTCAATTGGCGACCACTTTCGAACCGGTGACGCGCTGGTCGCCCTTCAGACCGATCGCCAGTTTGTTCAAGTAATCGTTGGGTTTGCGGCCGTCATAGGCGATCTTGTCGATGAAGGCGGCCGTGGGCGCGCGGTAGCCGTCGCTGTCCCAGGGGAAGTCTTCCTTCTTTGCCTTGCCGTCGGCGACCAGCAACTTGGCGGCCTGCAGATAGATGTCGGGCCGGTAGACGTTCTTGGCGACGTCGGCATACCAGCCGTCCGGCTTCGGATCGGCGATCTGACCCCAGCGCCGCATCTGCGAAAGGAACCAGACCGCGTCGGAATAGTAGGGATAGGTCGCGAAGTAGCGAAAGAACACGTTGAAGTCGGGCACGCTGCGCTTGTCGCCCTTTTCGTATTCGAAGGTGCCGGTCATCGAATTGGCGATGACCTTGGCGTCGGCCCCGACATATTCCGGCCGCGACAGGATCTGGACGGCCTTGAGACGATTGGCGTTGTTGTTGGCGTCGAGCCACTGTCCGGCGCGGATCAGCGCCTTGGTGGCGGCGAGCACGGTGTTCGGGTTCTTCTGCTGGAAGCCGGCGGTGAAGCCGAACACCTTTTCCGGATTGTTCTTCCAGATCTCGTAGTCGGTGATCACCGGCACGCCGATGCCTTTGAATACCGCCTGCTGGTTCCACGGCTCGCCGACGCAATAGCCAAGGATGGTGCCAGCCTCGAGCGTCGCCGGCATCTGCGGCGGCGGCGTCACCGACAACAACACGTCGGCCATGATCTGGCCGGAGATGTCGGCCGGCGAGTAGAAGCCGGGATTTATACCGCTCGCGGCCAGCCAATAGCGCAGATAGTAGTTATGGGTGGAGAGCGGGAACACCATGCCCATGTTGAAGCGCTTGCCCTCGGCGCGATACTTGTCGACCACCTTCTTCAAGGCGCTGGCCGCGATCGGATGCACCGGCTTGCCGTCAGGTCCCATCGGCACGTATTTCTTCATCTCCGCCCAGATGGCGTTGGAGACGGTGATGCCGTTGCCGTTGAGGTCCATCGAGAACGGCGTGATCACATGCGCCTTGGTGCCGAAACCGATGGTGGCGCCGAGCGGCTGGCCGGCCAGCATGTGGGCGCCGTCGAGCTCGCCGTCGATCACGCGGTCGAGCAGCACCTTCCAGTTGGCTTGCGCTTCGACCGAGACATAGAGGCCTTCATCCTCGAAATAGCCGAGCTCCTTGGCGATGGCGATCGGCGCCATGTCGGTGAGCTTGATGAAACCGAATTTCAACTCCTCCTTCTCCGGCGCCAGCGCGGCGCGCGCGACCGCCGGCGCAAACAGCACGCCGGCCGAACTGGTGCCGATCAGCGCGGCGGCGCTGACGCCGCTCCTGAGCAAGGCGCGGCGATTGATGCCGCGGCGCGCGCCTTTGATGTCGATTTCCCTGTCATCCGTCTTGCCGGTCATTCCCTTGTTCCTTTCGGCGTTGGCGCGAAGCTCGCTTCGCCCGTCCCTTCGGCTTCCGTCGCTTCCGCCGCGCGATCCTTTGCGAAAGCTAAGTTTCACTTTTCGCGATCGCGCGCTGAGCCAATAAAAAAGCCGCAGTCCCGTAAGCCGCGCTTGGCGCGTGCTGCAGGACAGCGGCATTGCTTGATGGCCCGTCGTTGGACCGGGGGCGCCAACACCAGCGGCGCCAATCGCCCTTACTGATACAAGTGTCGTGCCAAGTCGGGGCTTATTGTAAAAGTGCAATCATTCCAGTCGGTTAGATGTCTGCTGCGCAATCGCGCGTCACCCGTGCGGCGCTGACGCGTGCCCACACCCGGCGCACGCTGCGGAATAACTGTGCATGCGCACAATTAACGCACGATCGACAGCCGCGGCCGGCCGGCGCGTTTGATGCGCCAGGCGGCGAGATGACCGGCGATGTCCTCGGCGACAAAATCGGGACCGACAAAGGCGCCGATTCCGTCACGCGGCTCACTGTCCGCAGGCGGCAACGTGCCGCCGAGCGCGGCGTCGTAGAGATCGGGACGGAACACGCCTTGCGCGAGGCCACGCAATTCCTCCGTCATCGGCGTCTGTCCCCAGCGCGCGATCTGCGCATAGAGCCAGGCCGCCTGCACCGGATCGGGGCGGCTGGCGCCATGGCGGCCGATCATGATGTAGCGGCTGTTCGTACGCGTCAGGCCGTCGGGCGCGATCTTGAGATTGCCGGCGAGCGTGCGCACCACCAGATCGGCATCGACATCGAGGCGGCGCGCGACCATCGCCGCCACCGCGTCGCGGTTGTCGGCGCCGTCGACGAATTCGGCAGCACGGGCGAGCGCTCGAATCAGCGCACTCAGCGCCGCGGCATTCTCGTTGGCCCAGCGCTCGCGCACCGCCAGCACCTTCTCCGACATGCGCGCCATGATCTCGCAGCCGAAATGCAGCATGCGGCCGAGCCCGGCATCCACCGCCACCGAATTCCACGGCGCGCCGACGCAGAAGCCGTCGACATGGCCGCTGGCCAGGCTCTCCACCATGTAGGGCGGCGGCAACACCACTAGACGTACGTCCTCGTCGGGATCGACGCCGCCTGCCGCCATCCAGAAGCGGAGCTGGTAGTTGTGATTGGAGAACGGAAAGGTCATGCCGAAGGTGAGCGGATCGGCACTGCGCGCCTTGCGCTCGGCTACCACGCGCGCCAGCGCTCGCGCCGAGACCTGCGGATCGACGAGATCACCGTCGGCCAATTCGGTCAGCGCCGCATGAAGCCGCGGCGACACCGTGATGGCATTGCCGTTGAGGCCGAGATTAAAGGGCGCGATGATCGGCACGCGCACATGGCCGATGCCGAGGCTGGAAGCAATCGCCATGGGCGAGAGCAGATGCGCGGCGTCGAACAGGCCGATATTGAGCTTGTCGCGCACATTCGACCACGACACTTCACGCACCAGTTCGACATTCAAGGCTTCGGCCTCGGCGAAGCCGCGATCGACCGCGACGATAAGGGCGGCGGCATCCACCAGCGGGATATAGCCGATGCGCAGTTTGGTCCGGCTCATTTGAACAGCTCCGCGGCAGTGAGCACCGATTGCGCGATCTCGACGATCTTCTTGTTCTCGTTCATGGCGGTCTTGCGCAGCAGCGCATAGGCCTGCTCTTCGGTCAGGCTCTTCGCCTTCATCAGCACGCCCTTGGCGCGGTCGATGACCTTGCGTTCCTCCAGGGCGCCCTTGGCGTGGTCGAGCTCGGTCTGCAGGCGGGCGAATGCATTGAAGCGCGAGATGCAGAGATCGAGGATATTGGTGACGCGTTCCTTGCGCAGGCCGCCGACGATATAGGCGGAGACGCCGGCATCGACCGCGGCCTGGATCGCCGCGGCATCGCTCTGGTCGACGAACATGGCGACCGGCCGCTTCACCGCCCGGCTCATCTGGAACATCTGCTCAAGCATGTCGCGGCTCGGGCTTTCCAGATCGATCAGAATCACCTCAGGGTCGATGGCGTAGATGCGCGCCAGGAGATTTCGCGTCTCCTCGATACGCTCGACTTGGGTGAAGCCGGCCTCGCGCAAGCCGTCCTCCAGGATGGCGGCGCGGATCGGGCTTTCGTCGACGATGGCGATCTTCAGCGTCGAATCGCGCTGGCCGCCCGCCGACGGCGCGCCATGTCCCGGCGGTTCCGATCCTTTGCGCGTCTCGGCCAAGCTCATTGTCCCTGTCGGCGCTTCGGCGTTGCGAGCCGCGCGTCCGATGCGCAAGCCATTCTGCGGCGAGCGTTCCTGCCTCAAAGCCATGCAAGTCCTATTCCAGCGGCAAGCGCCGTCTCCCCCAACCCTAGGGGCATGTAAACAACTGATTTATCGATCGAATTCGGCCGGCTCCGGGCGCCTAGGCAGTGGCGGCGGCCGCCTGCATGACGCCGGCGAGCGTCAAATAGGCCTCGGTCCATGCCGCTTTAAGTGGCGGCGTGAAGTCGTCCCCGAGGCCCTGCTCCAGCGTCCACAACAGCGCGGCGCCGACCGGTTCGTAATGCTGTGGGCTGACGCCATAGGCCAGATGGCGCTTGCCCAGATCCTCCACCGCCGGAACGATAGTGTCGACCCGATGCAGATTGTTGACCGCGGTCGCCAGCATGGCGATCAGCTTTTTCTTCTGATCCTTCATGTCGTCGGGAAACATGGCGCGCACATCCGGCGCGATGGCGAACAGGCGGTCGTAGAACAGATCGGCGGCCGTGTCGGCAATCGGCACGACTTTCTGAAAGCTGGTCTGCACCAAAACGACGTCATCTTGTGTCATCGGGTATTCTCCCTTGTTCTGTCTGCTGACCGGAACTCCGCGGGTCGTGCGCAAAAACCAGGCGCACCGCGTTGCCCGGTCGGACGGAAACCGCAACAGATGTCGTTGGCGCCAGCGTCATTGCCGGCCAATCGCCCGCCATTGGGCCATGCGGCGTGACCGGACCGAGTCATAGCGTCCGTAGTCACGCGTCGACTTTTCAAGCAAAGGGCGTGCCATTACCCTGGGCGATGGCGGTGTAACGATACGCTCCGGCGCGAATCCGCGCCGGCCGGCACCGGCGTTCGATAGCGGTTACTGGGAAACCGGAGCGCTACGACGGCCGCGAGCGGCCTGCCATTCCTCGAATTTCTGCACCATCACGAAGAACGAGGGGACGAACAAGACGGCCAGGCAGGTCGAGGCGATCATGCCGGTGAAGACGGTGATGCCGATGGAGGCGCGCGCATTGGCGCCGGCGCCGGTCGCCAATACCAGGGGGAGCACGCCGAGGATGAAGGCGAGCGAGGTCATCAGGATCGGGCGGAAGCGGGCGCGCGCCGCCTCGACCGCGGCTTCCGGGATCGAGCGGCCGTCGGCGCGCAATTCGCGTGCGAACTCGACGATGAGGATGGCGTTCTTCGCCGACAGCGCGATCAGCAGCACCAGACCGATCTGGATGTAGAGGTTGTTGTCGATCTTCAGCGCCGTGAGCGCGATCACCGGACCGATGAGCGAGATCGGCACCGCCAGGATGACGGCGAACGGCCGGTACCAGCTCTCGTACTGGCCGGCCAACACCAGGTAAACCAGGAGCAGCGCCATGGCGAAAACGAGATACATCTGATTGCCGACCAGGTTCTCCTGGTAGGACATCGCCGACCATTCGTAGCCGACATGCGGCGGCATGGTCTTTTCCGCGATCTCCTGCATCAGCTTTATGTTCTGCCCACTCGAATAGCCCTGCGCCGGCATACCGATGATGGTGGCGCTGGGGTAGAGGTTGTAAAGGCTGATCAACGAGGGGCCGACCACCGGCGTGACCTTCACCAAAGTGCCGAGCGGAATCATGTTGCCGGCCGAATTGCGCACCGACAGGTTGCGGATGTCCTCCGGCCGCAGGCGGAAGGCGGCATCGGCCTGCACGAAGACCTGGAAGGTGCGGCCGAACTTGGTGAACTGGTTGACATAGGCCGAGCCGAGATAGCCGGCCAGTGTGGAGAACACCTGATCAACGGTAACGCCGAGCGACTGCGCCTTCACGCGGTCGAGGTCGATGGTGTATTGCGGCGTGGTGGCGCGGAACGACGAGATCACCAGGCGGATGGCCGATTGCGTGCCGGCATTGGCGACGATGGTATCGGCGATGTTCTGCAGCTTGGCGAAATCGAAACTGTTGTCGAGCATCTCCACTTGCATGGTGAAGCCGGCGGCGAAGCCGATACCCTGGATCGGCGGCGGCGGCAGCACGCGCACCACCGCGTCCTCGATCGTGGCCGCGGTGCGGTTGAGGCTCTCGATCATGGGCAGCAGGCCGAGTTTCTTGCCGCGCACCGACCAGTCCTTGAGGATGACATAAGCGACGCCGGCATTGGCGAGCGAGGCGTTATTGTCGAGCGCGGACATGCCGGCGATGGTGATCACCTTGTCGACGCCGGGTGTCTTGCTCAGCAGCGTCTCGACGCGCTCAAGCACGCTTTGCGTGCGTTCGAGCGAGGCGCCGTCGGGCAACTGCACCGTCGCCACCATATAGCCCTGGTCCTCGATGGGGATGAAGCCGGTGGGGATGCGGGCGAAGAAGTAGAGCGTGCCGGCGATGATGGCCAGCGCCAGGATGACCATGATGCCGGCATGGCGCACCAGATGCGCCATGAAGCCGGCATAATGCCGTTCCAGCCAGGCATAGCCGGCGTCGAAGCCCCGATAGAAGATATTGCGCTTCTCGATCGGCACCGTCGGCCGCAGCCACAGCGCGCATTGCGTCGGCTTCAGCGTCACCGCGTTGATCGCGCTGATCAGTGCCGTCGCCGCGATCACCAGCGCGAACTGCGCATACATCTTTCCGGTCAGGCCGGGCAGGAAGGCGGCGGGGAGGAACACGGACAACAGGACCAGGGTGATGCCGACGATGGGGCCGAGCAAGACTTGCATGGCGCGGATGGCGGCTTGCGGGCCGTTCATGCCTTGGTCGATGTTGTGGGCGGCGCCCTCGACCACGATGATGGCGTCGTCGACCACGATGCCGATGGCCAGCACGATGGCGAACAGGGTGGCGAAGTTGACGGTGAAGCCCAGCGCGGACATGGCGGCAAAGGCGCCGATGATGGTGACCGGGACGGTGGTGGCCGGCACCAGCATGGCGCGCCAGTCCTGCAGGAAGATCAGGATGACCACCAGCACCAGGATGGCGGCTTCGAACAGCGTCTTGTAGACCTCGTCGATCGAGGCCTTGACGAAGACGGTGGTGTCGAAGGGCACCTGATAGACGAGCCCCTGCGGAAAGCGCTTGGAAAGCGCCGCCATCCGCGTCTTCACTTCACTCGCGACATTGAGCGCGTTGGCGCCGGGCGCCAGGAACACGGCGAGGCCGGCGGCCGGCTTGCCGGCGAACTGGAACACCTGCCCGTAGCTCTGGGCGCCGAGATCGACCCGCCCGATATCGCGGATACGGGTGATCTCGCCATTGCTGGCGGTCTTGACGATGACGCTGGCGAACTGGCCCGGATCGTCGAGGCGGCCGGCGACGTTGAGCGTATATTGGAAGGCGACGCCATTAGGCGCCGGCGGCGCGCCGATCTGGCCGGCGGTGACTTGCGTGTTCTGCTGCTGCAGCGAGTTGATGACGTCCTGGACGTTGAGGCCGCGCGCCTTCATCTTGTCCGGATCGAGCCAGACCCGCATGGCGTATTGGCCGGCGCCGAACACGGCGACATTGCCGACGCCGGACAGGCGCGAGATGTCGTCCTTGAGGCTGATGGTGGCGTAATTGGCGAGATAGAGGCTGTCGTAGCGCTTGTCGGGCGAGGTGAGCGCGACGATCTGCAGGATGGCGGTCGACTTCTTCTGCACCACCACGCCCTGCGACTGCACCGCCTGCGGCAGCGCCGACAGTGTGCTCGACACCCGGTTCTGCACCAGCACCTGCGCGAAGTTGAGATCGGTGCCGATCTTGAAGGTGACCGTCAGCGTGTAGGTGCCGTCGGCGGCGGCGTAGGACTGCATGTAGAGCATGTTCTCGACGCCGTTGACCTGCTGCTCGATCGGCAGCGCCACGGTATCGATCACGGTCTGCGCGCTGGCGCCCGGATAGCGCGTGGTCACCTGCACGGTCGGCGGCACCACGTCGGGATATTGCGCCACCGGCAGCGTGAACACGGCGACCGCGCCGATCACCACGATCAGAATCGCGATGACGTTGGAGAGAACGGGCCGCTCGATGAAATATTTCGAGAACATCAGGTCACCGCCCGTGCCGGCTTTTGTGCGGGGTCTTCACCCATCGTGGACGACTTCCGGAGCGACGCCGCAAACTCCCTCCCTCCCCCGCGAAGCGGCGGGGAGTGTCGATCCGCATCGCGTTAGCGATGTGGATCGGGGTGGGGGGCCTTCGCGCAAACATGCCGCGCCCACCCTGCTGCAAGGCGGTTCCCCCCACCCCAACCCCTCCCCACCACGCGCAAGCGCGCGTGGGGGGAGAGGAAGAGGGAGGCCGTGCGCTCATGTGAACCTGCTGTCAGCTCTTCGGCGCCGGCGCGCTCTGCGGCGACACCTTCTGGCCCGGGATGGCGCGCTGGATGCCGCTGACGATGACGCGATCGCCGGCCGCGATCCCCTTCTCGATCACCCGCAGCGAACCTTCGAGCACGCCGACCTCGACCGTACGCTGCGCGACCACGTCGTCCTTGCCGACCACCAGCAAATAGCGCCCGCTCTGATCGGTGCCGAGCGCCACGTCGGGCACCAGCAACGCTTTATCCTCGCGACCGACCGGCACCCGCACCCGCACGAACATGCCCGGCAACAGCACATGGTTGGGATTGGTGAGAAGGGCGCGCGCCGCCAGCGTGCCGGTCGAGGCGTCGACCGAGGGCGAGGCGTAATCGAGCATACCGTGATGCGGATAACCGGTTTCGGTTTGCAGCCCGACCTCGACCGGCACCTTCTTGAGGTCCGCCGGTGTCAGCCCGCGGCGGCGCATCTCGGCGCGGATGCGCAGCACGTCGCGCTCGCTGACGGCGAAATTCACATAGATCGGATCGAGCTGCACGATGCTCGCCAACACGGTCGGCGAGGCGCTGGCGCCGACATAATCGCCGACCGAGACCTGGCGCGCGGTGACGACGCCGTCGAACGGCGCCGCCACATGGGCATAGCCGACATTGATCGACGCCAGCTTGGTATTGACCTCGGCCTGCTGCAGCGAGCCTTGCGCGTTGTCGCGGGTGGCGGTGGCGTTGTCGAGCGTCGCCTTCGACACCGAACCGCTGGTGACGAGCTTGGCCTGGCGGTCGTAATCGGCCTGCGCCTGCTTGAGGGTGGCGACGGCGCTGGCCTGGGCGGCCTGCGCCTGCTTGAGCTTGAGATCGTAGGATTCCGGCTCGATGACGAAGAGCACCTTGCCCTTCTTCACCGTGTCGCCGTCCCGGTAGTCGATGCCCTGGACGAAGCCGGCGACGCGGGCGACCAGGTTGGCGCTGTTGACCGCGGCGCTGTTGCCGGTGGCCTCGAGGTAATCGACGACGGCGCGCTGCACCGGCGCGGCCACCGTCACTTTCGGCGGCGGCGGCGGCACATAGCTATTCTTCTCGCCGCAACCGGTCAGCAGCGCCACGCTCAGCAGCGCCGGCGCGACCAGCCGCCGATTTCGCCCGTTCGTCAGGGGTGCGGTCATCGTCCCAATCTCCCGGCACCAGCGGCCGCCGGGCGGCGATCGGGGATCGTGCCGCCTTCTTATCGCCCCGGCAGGGTCAGCTTCCGCGATTCACGAGGATTTGCAAGCAGCAAAAATCGGCGCGGCGCCTTGAGCGGCGGCGCTTGCTTCCCTCTCCCCGCAAGCGGGGAGAGGTTAAAATGCCCTACAGTCGATGGGCGAAAGAATCGGCGATGAAGGCGTCGGCGACCTCATAGCTGGTACGGCTCGCCGGTTCGTCATAGCGGGCGATGCCCGGAACATCGGCGCCGACATCGGTATAGGCGTGGAGCACACCGCCGAACACGAGCATGCGCCAGGTGACGCCGGCCGCCGTCATTTCCTGCTCGAAGGCGTCGCGCTGGCTCTTGGGCGATACCCGGTCGGCGGCGCCATGCAGCGCCAGCACCGCGGCCTTGATATCGCCGGCCGCGGCCGGCTTCGGGCTGGTCAAGTCGCCATGCACCGACACCACCGCCTGCAGCGGCGCGCCCGCGCGCGCCAATTCGAGAACATTGCCGCCGCCAAAGCAGAAGCCGATCGCCGCCTGCCGGCTGGCGTCGCCGATGCCGCGCTTCTTGGCTTCCTCGTTGAGCGTGGTTAGCGCCGCATGAATGCGGCGACGCAACTCGTCGGCATCGGCGCGCAAGGCATCGGCGAGCGGCGCCGCCTGCTCCGGACCGGTGGGGCGGATGTTTTCGCCGTACATGTCGGCGACGAAGACGACATAGCCGCGGCTCGCCAGCAGAGAGCCGCGCTCGATCGCGGCCGGCGAGCAGCAGAGCCAATTGGGCGCCATCAGCAGCAGCGGCTGGCGCGCCGCCGCCGCGGGATCGTAGATCAGGGCGCCGGAGAATTGATGTCCGGGGACCGCATAGCGGATGGTCTCGACTTTCACGCAACGTCTCCTTTTCGTTATCCGTCGCTCTTCTTCGTTGTCCGCCTCGCCGCGCGATCAACCACCGGCCGGCTTTGCCGCGGCGATGGCGCTCCAGATCCGCGCCGGGGTCGCCGGCATGTCGAACTGCGCGACGCCGGCGCTGCGCAAGGCATCGAGCACCGCATTCATGCAGGCGCCCGGCGCGCCGGTGGTGCCGGCCTCGCCGGCACCCTTGGCGCCGAGCGGATTGCTCGGGCTGGGGACGCCGCGATCGACCAGGGTCAGCGCCGGCAACAGATCGGCGCGCGGCATGACGTAGTCCATGAAGCTGCCGGTGATCAGTTGGCCGTCGCTTTCGTCGTATTGGCAGTATTCGCCGAACACCTGGCCGGCGCCCTGCATGATGCCGCCATAGAGCTGGCCGTCGGCCAGCGTCGGGTTGATGGGATTGCCGATGTCGTCGACCGAGATATAGCGAACGACGGCGAGCGCGCCGGTCTGCGGATCGATCTCGACCTCCACTACCTGGGCGCCGCTGGGAAAGGCGCGCGAGACGTCGCGCTCGGCGATGGTGTCGAGCGGATGCGGTGCCTGCGAGGCATTGCGTTCGATCACTTGCGTCATCGCCAGCGAGCGGTCGGTGCCGACGATGGTAAACACGCCATTGGCGAATTCGAGATCGCCGGTATTCGCCTCCAGCGCTTCCGCCGCCAGCCGCTTGGCTTTTTCGATGACCATGTCGGCGGCGATCTTGAAGGCGCTGCCCTGCGACATGCCCGAGCGCGAGCCGATCGACGGATTGCCATGGTGGATCGGCCCGTCCGGGTCGCCCGACCGCGAGATGACCTGCTCGGCGGGAACGCCGAGCCAGCGCGCCACCAGATCGGCGAAGACGGTTTCGTGGCCCTGGCCGGAGGAGCCGGCCGCGTTGTGCAGGACGATGCGGCCGTCGCGATCGAACTGGATGGCCACTTCGTCCTTGCTGTGGCCGCCGCCCGACGGCTCGATGAACATGCCGCAGCCGATGCCGCGCAATTTGCCGTTCTTGCGCGAGGCGCGGCGGCGCGCATTGAAGCCCTTCCAGTCCGCCTGCTCCTTGGCCATGGCGAGCAGGGCGGGAAAATCGCCGCTGTCGAAGACGGTGCCGGTCAGGCTGGTATAGGGCATCTGCGATTTCTTGATCAGGTTTCGCGCGCGCAGCGTCATGGGATCGATGTTCAGTCGCGCGGCGGCTTCGTCGACCAGGCGTTCGACGATCAGATTGGCCTCCGGGCGGCCGGCGCCGCGATAGGCATTGGTCGGCGCGGTATTGGTGATGACCTGGCGGTGGCGGCCATGCAGCGCCTCGACCTGATAGACGCTGGCGCCGATGGCGCGGCCATTGAGCGTATTGGTCAGGCACCCGGCCGGCGCCAGATAGGCGCCGGAATCGCACAGCCAGTCGGTGCGCAGCGCCAGGAACTTGCCGTTCTTGTCATAGGCGAGCTCGCCGCGCAGCGATATGGCGCGGCCGTGATTGTCGGTGAGGAAATCCTCGCTGCGGGTCGACAGCCATTTGACCGGCCGGCGCAAGCGCTTGGCCAGGAACATCAGCGCCGGATATTCGGGAAACGGCGCCGTGCGCGCGCCGAAGGCGCCGCCGACATCGATCATGGGCACGCGCAGGCGCTCCGTCGGCACGCCGGACATCACCGCGAGATCGTCGCGAAAGGCGGGGCCCCCTTGGTTGGGCGAATAGATGTCGTAACTGTCGCTCGCCGCGTCATAGACCACCACGGCGCCGCGCACTTCCATGGGTGTCGGCGCCACGCGCGGGCTCTGCACGCTGAGGCTGACCACGCCGTCGGCGCGCGCGAAGGCCGCCGCGGTCTGTTGCGCGTCGCCATAGTCGAAGGCGAAGCAGACATTGCCCGGGATATTGTCGTGGATCGACATGGCGCCGTCAGCGATGGCGTTTTCGGGGCCGATCAGGACGGGCAAGTCTTCGTAGTCGATCTGGATCATCTCGCCGGCGTCGCGCGCGGCGGCGACGGTCTCGGCGACCACGACCGCGACCTCCTCGCCGACGAAGCGGACACGGTCGCGCGCCAGCACCGGCCGTTCCGGCGTGAGGATGCCCGTGACGCCGCGGGCCGGCGGCGACAGCGGCGGCAGTGTGGCAAAGCCCGCCGCGGCCACGTCGCGGTGGGTCAGGACCGCCAGGACGCCGGGGCTGGCTTCGGCCGCGGCGGTATCGATGGCGACGATGCGGGCATGCGCGCGGTCGGAACGGCGGAACCAGGCATAGACCTGGCCGTCGAAATTCCAGTCGTTCGTGTAACGGCCCTGGCCGGTCAGCAACCGCTGATCCTCGCGCCGGCCGTGGTATCCCGTTTCGGTTTGCGACATTCCCACTCCCGCTCCCAATGCGACCTTAGTCCCGGCAATCTCGTATGCCAGCACCGACGCTGATGAAACAAGATTCTTATCAACCGACCGCATTGAGCGGCTTGCCGGCCGCGGTCACCGGCTTGGCGCTGATCAGGACGAAGGCGACGACGCAGACCTCGGTGCCGCGGTTGACCCAGTTGTGGATGGTGCCGCGCTGCACCAGCACGTCGCCGGCCTTCAGCGTCACCACCACGCCGTCGTCGAGCTCCATGTCGATCTGCCCGGAGATGACCACGGCGTAGTCGATCGAGTCGGTGCGGTGGTTGCGCGGGGTGACGCCCGGCTCGTAGCGCACGATGCGGAACACGCTGCCGTTCTGCAACGTGGTGCCGATGGGCGCCGCGGTCGGGTCGACGTCGCCGTCATTGTCGACGGGGAAGCCGCGTGTCGACCAGACCACGCAGGACGAAGCGCCCGGCCGGTTGGAAATGACATTCTTGGCGGGTTCGTCGATCTTGACGACCGCGCGACCGGCGGCGTCATGGCCGGTAACAACGCGGCGGATGTGCAGGCTCATTGGGGCTTTCCTTTTGTTCGGAAGGGTGCGGGTGGCGCGGGCGCGGGGCCGCTCACGTGCTTTCGGCGCGCTGCACGAAGTCCGCGAAGATGGCGGCGATGCGGGGCTCGGCGTTGCGCCATTCGGCGCGGTCCCAGTCCTTGAGCAGGTCGGTGTCGGGACGTTTCGACACCACGTCGTCGTGCAATTCGCTGTTGGGGATCAGCCGCGCCGCCTTGCGCGCGGTCGCCGGCGTGTGGATGACGTCGTTGCCGGCGATCAGACAGGCCGGCGCCTTGATCGAATTGAGATCGGCCTCGCTGGCGCCGACGATGGGGAGCGTGGCCGAGGCGAGGAAGCGCTCGCGCCACCCGGTCATCACCGCGATGAAGTCCTGCGGGTCGATGGCGAGCAGCCGCGCGCGGTTTTCCGGCCGCGCCGCGATGCATTCGCGGAAGTGCTCGCTCTCGGCCACGGCTTGCATGCCGCCGGCCCGCGCCAGGGTGATGAATTGCCCGTAATAGGCTTCCGCCAGGCGGTCGACCGCCTCCTGCCCGCCGGTGACGCGCCAGAGCAGCAAGCCGCGCAGCCCTTGCGGATGGCGCAGGGCGAACAGGATGGCGAGGCGGGCGCCGGCCGAGGAGCCGCCGACATAGATCGGCAGCGCGTCGAGCTGCTTGGCCAATTCATAAAGGTCGTCGGCCCAGATTTCGTGTTCGGAGGCGGAGCCGTCGAAGGCGACATCGGAGGCGCCGCAATTGCGGCGGTCGTGCAGCAGCACGCGATAGCCCGAGGAGGCCAGGGTCGTCGCCAGATCGACCAGCTCCTGATAGGCGCGGCGGCTGCCCGGCGTCAGCGCGATCCACGGCCCGCGGTCGCCGATGATAGCATAATTGATGTGAATTCCACGAACGAGCGCTTCAGGCATTTTTCCTCGACGGTGCAATGGTCGTGACGGGTCAGTGCTGGCTTCCGATGAGCTGGGCGATGTGGCCGACATGGGCCTGGAAGGCGGCGCTCTGCTTGATGCTGGGCTCGCGCGGGCGGGCAAAGTCGATGGCGAGCACCTCGCGCACGCGGCCCGGGCGCGCCGACATCACCGCCACCCGGTCGCCCAGATAGATCGCCTCGTCGATCTGGTGGGTGATGAAGACCACCGTGGTGCCGGCGGCGGCGGCGATGCGTAACAGCTCCTCCTGCATGGTTTCGCGGGTGAGCGCGTCGAGCGCGGCGAACGGCTCGTCCATCAGCAGAATATCGGGCTCGATGGCCAGCGCGCGCGCCAGGTTGACGCGCTGGCGCATGCCGCCCGACAATTCATGCGGGTAATATTTCTCGTAGCCCTTGAGGCCGACCAGCTCGATCATCGCCTCGGCGCGCGGCCGCGCCTCGCGCATCGCCACGCCCTGCAATTCGAGGCCGAAGACGACATTGCGCATCACCGTGCGCCACGGATAAAGCGAATCGTGCTGGAATACGAAGCCGCGGTCGGTGCCCGGACCTTTGATCATACGCCCGCCGACCATGACCTGACCGCCGGTCGGCGTGACCAGGCCCTGGAAGATCTTCAAGAGCGTGGTCTTGCCGCAGCCCGACGGCCCGACAATGACGAAGAACTCGCCGGGCGCGATGTCGAGATTGATGTCGTCGAGCACGCGCTGGCGGTCGCCGCGCGCGGAGAAGGTCATGTCGAGATGCTGCACGCTGACGGTGGCGGCGTGGGGCGAGGGCATGGGGTTCAGTCCACATTGATCGAACGGCGCCAGCGCAGCGCGTGGCGTTCCACCAATTCGGCGGCGAAGGTGAGGCCGACGCCGGCGATGGCCAGCGTGATGACGCCGACGAACAATGTCGGCACGTCGAAGGTCTGCCCGGCGGTGAAGATGAGGAAGCCGAGGCCGGCCTGCGAGCCGAACAATTCGCCCACCACCACACCGACGATGCCGCGCCCGATGGCCAGCCGCACGCCGGTCAGCATATAGGGCACCGCCGAGGGCAGCATGACCTTCCAGATGATCTGCCGCCGCGTACCGCAGAAGCTCTGCGCCACTTCGATCAGCGCCGCGTCGGCCGCGCGCACGCCGGATGCCGTGTTGATCAGGATGGGGAATACCGCAGTGAGAAAGACGACGGCGGCCTTGGAGAGGATGCCGATGCCGAGCCAGAGGATGAGCAGCGGCGCCACCGCCACCAACGGCGTCGCGTAGAGCGCGGTGATGTAGATCTGGGTATAGGCGCGCACGCGCTCGCTGACGCCGACCGCGATGCCGGCGGCGATGCCGAAGATGACGGCGCCGATCACGCCATAGAGAAGCTCGCTGAAGCTCACCAGGATGTCGGTCTGCAGCTCGCCGGTTTCCCACAGCTTGACCGCGGCCAGCGCCACGCTCGACAGCGGCGCGAAGAACAGCCGGTTGGTGAGGAGGAATTGCCCCACCAGCTCCCAGCCGACCAGCAAAATGACCAGCGACGTCAGCGGCCGGCGCCACGCGTCCCAGCGCGCGCGCGTAAAGAATGGCTCGGAATATGTGCGTGCCTTGCCGCCGGCCTCAGCCGGCGCCAAGATATCGTCCGACATCAAGGGCGCTCCCCCCGCGGTGGTTCGCGTGCCGCCGCGGTTTTGATTATGGCCGACTGTAGCATGCCGCGGCGAGAAGTGAATTGGCGGCGACCATTGTTGCGTATTTCGCCATGCCGGCAGTTTCGACAATGAGAACACATTGGCATGGCGCGCCATCGCTTCACGGCGTACGGCGGGTTTGCCGTCGTTGTGCCGACCTGCATCGTGGGTATTCGGTTGAGTTTGCCGGCTCGGCGCTTGAGTAATCGGTTGCCAGCACCGATAATGACGCGAGAAGCTTTCCCGGACAGACGCGATCAGAGGAAGGCCAAGGGAGGATCGATCATGAAAGCCATCTTGCGCATTTGCGCATCCGCGCTGGCCATTGCCGCGCTGACGCTGATCCCGCATTCGCGCGCCCAGGCGGCGCCGGAGAAGCTCTTGATCAGCGCCGCCGTCGGCAACGCCATCTACTGGGACATGTTCTGCGCGGTCGAGAACGGCTACTTGAAGGCCGAAGGATTCGAGCCGCATTACGTGTCGATGACCTCGTCGACCAACTCGACGCAGAATCTCATCGCCGGCGCGGTCAACATCCAGGGCGGCTCGCCGGAGCCCGCGGTCAGCGCGATCTCGCGCGGCGCCGAGATCGGCATCCTCGCCGCGGTGTCGGCGCGTTCGAGCGGGCTGCTGATGGCCCGCCCCGACGTGAAGACGCTCAACGACCTCAAGGGCAAGATCATCGGCGTCTCCGCCTTGAAGGGCGGCGAGATGTGGCAACTGCGCAAGATGCTGAGCGCGCGCGGCCTGACGCCAAAGGATTATGAAGTGCTGCAGGTCGGCATTTCGCCGTTGAAGCTGGCGGCGCTGAAGCGCGGCTCGATCGCGGCGTCGATCCTGCTGCAGCCGTCGGCGTCGCTGGCGGAAGAAGCGGGCATGCACTCGCTGCTCGATTTCTGGGACATGGAAACCTATCCCTATCCGGTGTGGACGGTGGGACGCGCCTGGGCGCATGCGAACAATCACGGCGTGCGGGTCTCGCGCGCGCTGGCCAAGGCGCATGCCTGGCTCAACGATCCGGCCAACAAGGCGGCCGCCATCGCGGTGCTGAAGAAGACCACCAAGCGCAACGACAAGATCGCGGCGCAGACCTATAAGATCATGATCGAGCAGGAGCACTTCATCGTGGCCGGTGCCAAGGTGGACACCGGCGGCATGAAGCGGCTGTTCGCCGCCATGAAGGAGGAAGGCAACCTGGACAAGGCGCCGGCGATGGACAAGGTGCTGATCCCGGCCGCCGACGGCGGGCTCAGCAATTAGCCCCGGCGTCCGATTGCATCGACGCAAATTCCGCTCGTTCCCGCGCCCATCGAAGGCTCAAGGCATGGGACGAGCGGCTTGATTCGCGCAGACGGGTAATTGAATCAGCCGGACGTCAGATATTGGCGGAAGATACGGCGCTCGGCCGAGCGCGGCATGTCCCGCAGGCGCTCAATCTGCTCGGCGCGCGGGATACATTCACCGTCCGGCGAGCGACCGCAGCTTTGCCATATCTCGCAATCGCCGCAATTGAACTGAACCGGCGGCGGCGCGCCTTTGAACCCGGTTCGCAGGCTGGCGAAGAACGACCGAACGGACTGTGAGGCTGACATGGCGATCTCTCATCGATTTCGCAATCATCCTATAATACCGGACTTGCTCGGCATTTGATCCAAGTCAAGCGCCTCCATCGTTTGTCTGCCGGCACCGCGAAACATCTTGGCGAACGGCCCGCTTGCACTCGACCATGCGGTGAAGCGACCATTCGCAATGCGGGCTTGGTCGCTCAAACGGGAATCACACGGCCTTGCGCCGTTTCGCAATCACGTAACCAAGAAGGCCGACGGCGACGCAAGCTGAAATCAAGAACAGCGCCAGCGTCCAGCGTCCCGATATCATCTGCTCGCCGGCAAAAACCATCAGGAACGTGAGCGGCGCGATGCCGAGGCCGGTCGTCCAGAGAAAGGTCCACCAGGAGACCGATGTGAGACCCGCCGCGTAGTTGATGAGATTGAAAGACACCATGGGAAGGAAACGGCTGACCAGCAGGACCGGGATGCCTTGTTCCTCGCTCCAAACGTCCAAACGGGCCGTGTAACGCGCGGGCAGAATGACTTCGACGATCCAGCGGCCGAGCCAGCGCGCGAGCGCGAAGGCGATGATGGCGCCGAGCATGGCGCCGACCCAAGTGATGATGGAGCCGATGACGAGACCAAAGACGATGCCATTGGCGATGGCGATGAGTTCGGAGGGAAACGGCACGAAGGAATGCGCGATCATCAACAGCACGGAGCCGGCCATGGCCCAGGCGCCCCAGGAGCGGATCGTGTCCGCGATCTGCGCGGCCGATAGTTCGAAGGGGAACAGCCGCGACAGGTCGCTCCCCGCCAAATAGAGCGCGACACCGCCGCCGATCAGCAGCACCAGCAGCGCCACCCGGGCGATGACCCCTGAGTGGCGCGCGTTGCGTGCAGCGTCTGGCCCTTGGCTCACCTGTATGGGACCATTATTGGCGTTTCTCGCGCAAGGTCGGCGACGGTCTCCTCGGCTGGCTGGCCTTCCTGGATACGTATCGAACTTTTTGCTTGGCACCAAGCACGGACATCCGCGCAATCCTTGAAGAGCGTGAGCGCTTCGAACAAGCGGACGAGACCGGATACGCCCTTGATTTTCCTGACGCCAACAAGAGTGCTTGAAACTAAGTAACATTTATGTTACTCTTCACCGTGCTCGAAATCCACTATTACGTCGCCGCAGGCGGTCATCGGCCATTCGCCAAATGGTTCGCGGATTTGGAGCCGGTGGCGCGCGCCAAGGTCACGCGGGCGATCGTCCGGATGGAACAAGGCAACCTCGCCAACGTCAAATCCGTTGGCGAAGGCGTTCTGGAATATCGGATTAATTTCGGTCCGGGCTATCGGGTCTATTTCGGGCGTGATGGCGATGTCCTGATCGTCTTGCTGACAGGAGGGACCAAGAAGCGTCAGCAACGTGACATCGACGCCGCTCACGACTATTGGCGGGACTACAAACAGGGCAAACGCAATACACGCTGAACGGAGACGAGAAATGGCAAAATCAAGAAGCTTCAAGGAACTGGTGCAGGGGCACGTCAAGACCGACAAGAAATTCGCGGAAGCTCTGCTGCGCGAAGGCGTCGATGCGCTGCTGAGCGGCGACATCGAGACCGGCAAAACAGTCTTGCGTGATTACATCAAGGCGACGGTGGGCTTCGAAAAGCTGGGCGCCGTAACCGATACCCCACCCAAGAGCCTGATCCGCATGTTCGGCCCACGCGGCAATCCGCAGGCGAAGAACCTGTTCAGCGTCATCGGCTATTTGCAAAAGCGAGCGGGGATCCAGCTTCACGTCGCCGAATAATCTGAAAAATCGTGGCGGTCCCGACAACCGCTAACAGCGTGTTCTTTGTTGTTCGCCGCAGTCAAGTGGCCCACAAAACGCTTGTGTAAATCAAGAGTTTTCGGCGACGGTGGATCGTAGCCATTCGCCCTTAGCCGCGACCAGCCACAAATTTTGTTGGTAACTTTGTTGGTAGGCAAACGGCGGGCGAGCCAACAGGGAGTCCACCGTCTTGAAGATGAAACTGACCGATGCGGCCTGTCGCCGCAAGCCGAGCGACACCGCCATCAAGCTTAGTGACGGCGGCGGCATGTTTCTGCTCATCACCCCCGCCGGTGGCCGGGCGTGGCGGCTGTCATTCCGATTTGCCGGGAAGCAGAAAACGATTTCGCTAGGGGCTTACCCCGCCGTCTCGCTTACCGAGGCCCGCAAAAAGCGCGCCATTGCCAAAGCGACACTCGCTAAGGGTATCGATCCGTCGCAACAGCGCAAGAACGATAAGATCGCACTCGCCGCGACTCAGAGTTTCGGTAGTGTCTTCGAGGAATGGTTCAAAAAATTCCAAACAGACAACGCCAAGGTCAGGCCTCGCACCGAGACTCGCAACCGGTGCATGATGAATCACGTCCTCGGTCACTCCATCGCAAAACGAGAGATCGGCAGCATTGAGCCGACCGACCTTCTAGTCGTTCTGCAAATTCAAGAATCGCGGGGCTTTCTGGAAAACGCCACCCGCTTGCGGGCAATGATCTCGCTCGTGTTTCGCTATGCCATGGCTCGCGGCTACTGCAAACATAATCCGGCTGCCGCCCTTGAGGGCGCGCTTGTCTCCCCCAAGGTGAAACCAATGCCCGCCATTACACTGCCGGTGCCCGCTGGCAAGCTGATGCGCGACATCGCTGCATACGATGGCCGTAGTCCGCTGTCGCGAGCAGGTGCCCAATTCCTTGCGCTCACCATCGTGCGCCCCGGCGAGCAGCGACAGGCTGAATGGAGCGAATTCGATTTCGATGCTGCGGTTTGGCATATCCCCGGCCATAAGATGAAGAAGGGTCGGCCTCATGATGTGCCGCTGTCCCGGCAGGTGTTGGCAATTCTGCATGAGGTGCGTCCTCTGACAGGTTCGTGCCGCTACGTATTCTCGATGAGCGAGCGGCCGATGAGTGAAAATACGATCAATAAGATGCTCCGCAGCATCGGCTACGACACCAAGATCGTGCATTGCGCGCATGGCTTTCGTGCGATGGCGTCATCGCTGCTCAACGGAGAAAGCGACAAAGATGGCCGTCCTGTTTGGAGCGCCGATGTGATCGAATTGTCCCTCGCGCATGTCGATACCAACTCTGTTCGCGCCTCCTACAACCGGGCCACACTATGGCCGGAGCGTACACGTCTCATGCAGCACTGGTCGGACCGTATTGACACGCTGCGTGACGGTGCGAAAGTCCTTCCTCTCGTAAAAGTGCAGGCGGAGAAAGCGACAGCTTAACGCATCAGGGATGAGCGTGAGGCATGAGCCGAAAGCGCAACGCCACTGCCAAAGCGGGCCGGAAAAATAGGGCCGCACAAGCGCCGCAGTTGGACCGTCAGCGATTCATCCCACTCGGGCTTGTTGCACCCCTCTCCGATATTGAGATCGGGAGGCTGGTCACCATCCTCTCCCCGGAGTCCGCGCCTGACGGCCACCGACTAACACTCCTCTCAAATAATTTGTATCGGGCCATCGACCACTTCGTGTGGGATATCATCCTCAAGGTGCAAGGCTACCCCGAAAAGAAACGTGAGTTTCTCGAAGGAGTGGTTTCCAATCCTCTGTTGACGCTGACAGATATCGAACGCTCTCCCAATATGGCTGACGCCGCTAGAACGCTGTTGATGTCGATTTGGTTAATCAACCACAAAGACCGGAAAAGCGATGAAATTGAATCCGCCGCGAGATTAGATGAATTTGCGACCGCTGCGAAATTAATTGTCGTTGCCCAAAAGGCCGCAAAGGTACACTTGCTAACTTTTCGTGGGCGCGACAAGAGAGAAGATTATGCATTACGCAGTTTCTTAGCGGTGGTTATTTATATTGCTGGGGAGTTCAACTGCAAACTCGATTTGCCACAACATTCTGACCGAGGCGGCAGCCGAAACACGACCAGCCTTTTTGCATTTGCCAAGGCGGCCTTGATCCTTGCCGCTGACCGCGGGCTCGCGGTGGCCGCCGATGGCCGAATGTTGTCGACGGAGCGAATGCTAACAGATGCCGAAGCCGATGAGGCACTTGAATGCTTCCGCGCCTACGCAAAAAAGCCTACTGGCTCTCGATCTGCATTTATAAAAAACCTTGAAGCCGCTCGCCGCGCCGCCGCTTCGGTTCACAAAAAAGCCTGAGCCGCGGGGCTATCCCACTATTTTGCACAAAATCAGTGGAATGCTGGCCGTGACCGTCAGCGTGCGCTGTGAGTTCTATCTGTCAGCAAAATCGCGCACCTATTCGGCGCGAGACGGATGGAGAAGTCAATGCAGCACACCGCTCACGAGACACCAATTGGTCGAGCGCCGTTGATGGTGCGCATTAAGCACGCGCGTGCGTTACTTGGCGGCATCAGCAACACGACAATTTGGAAATGGATTGCCGAAGGGCACGTTGATGTTGTTTACGTCAACAAGATGCCGTTCATAACCATCAGCTCGATCAACAAATTGGCGACCACCGCGCGCGGGCTTCGCGCCGAAGGCAAGGCGCAGCGTGTCCAGGCTTCGTCGTCGAAGCGGCGCATCTAGCGTGAAACCCGGGCCAACCGACGCCCAAGCTCTTTCCGAAATTCGTCTCAACGACGATAGCCGCCGGCGCTGCGCCGGCATGCAACCGCAGAGGATGCCGACATGAAAAAAAGCGAAGTCTTCCCGTCGAAGTTTCTGTAATGCGCTGATCTTAACGGCAAGCCGGTGACCGTCACCATCGCCGACGCGCCGCTGGAAGAGTTGAAGTCTCCCGACGGCAAGGAGAGCAGCAAGGTCGTGCTCTACTTCCGCGGCGCCAAGAAGGGGTTACCGCTTAACCGCGTCAATTGGGATGCCGTCTCCGATATTGTCGGCGACGACGACAGCGATAGCTGGATCGGCCACCGCGTCGAGCTGTACCCCACCAAGACCGAGATGGCCGGCAAGCTGGTGGACTGCATCCGGGTACGGGCGCCCAAACAGCGCGAGCTGCCTAAGGCGCCGGCGCCGGTGGAAGAGCGGCCGCCGGTCGACGCAATTCCGCCGATGGCCGATGAAATGGATGATGCCATTCCATTTTAGGGCAGCATGAAATGCTGAGCACAGCGATCACGCTCGCGAGAAAGGGGCTGGCTGTTTTTCCGTGCCTGCCACGGGACAAGCGGCCAGCCACTATGCATGGCGTCCTTGACGCCACGAGCGATCTTGCTGCGATCAGGCGCTGGTGGCAACGGGAGCCCCGATTCAACATCGCCATTGCCACCGGCGAGCCCTCCGGCGTCTTTGTTATAGATATCGATGGCTTGGACGCCGAAGGCGAATTACGCCGACTGGAAGCCGAGCAGAAGCCGCTGCCGCAGACGGTGGAAGCTATCACCGCGCGCGGTAGGCATATCTACTTCAAGATGCCGGACGCGACGGTGCGCAATTCCGCCGGCCGAATTGCGCCCGGCATCGACGTGCGCGCCACCGGCGGCTATGTGCTGGCGCCTCCGAGCATCCACCCGACCGGGCGGCCCTATTCCTGGTCGGTGGACACCGCCGCCACCTTCGCCGCGGCGCCTGCATGGCTTCTCGCCAAGATCGCTGCGCCCACGCCGGCTGCCGGGAAGGTGCCGTTGCCGCCGAAGCAATTGCGCGAGATCGTCGTCGGCGCAGCGGAAGGCACGCGCAACACCAGCATCACCCGGCTCGCCGGCTATCTGCTGCGCCACCGCGTCGATCCCACCGTCGCGCTGGTGCTTCTGGAGTCGTGGAACGAGACGCGCTGCGCCCCGCCGCTGCCGGCCGACGAGATCGCGCGCATCGTTGAACTCAATTTCAGGCGCCGAACTACGCCGGCGGAATGGCCATGGTTAGCACCGATAACATCGTTAAGTTGGCCGAGTTGCAAGCGCGCGAGCCGGAGTGGTTGCAGGATTGCGTCATCGGCGACGCCGGCAAGCCGCTCTCGGTTCTGGCCAGTGTGCTGATCGGCCTGCGGGCCGAGATGCCCGGCACTTTCGCTTTCGATGAAATGCTCTCCGCGCCGCTGCTGATGCAGCCGCTCGGGCCGGAGCCGGAGTTCGTACCGCGACCTTGCACGGACGTTGACGTTGGGATCGTGCAGGAGCGTTTGCAGCACCTTGGCCTTAAGCGCATCAGTCGCGATGTCGCACATCAGGCGGTGGATATTCATGCCCATAGCCGCCGGTTTCACCCGGTGCGTGACTATCTCGGCGCCCTGACATGGGACGGCGTGGCGCGGCTGGAATCCCTGTTCCCGGCTTACTTCGGTACTGACGACAATAACTACACCCGCGCCATCGGCGCCATGTTTCTGATCTCGATGGTGGCGCGCATCCTGGCGCCGGGCTGCAAGGCCGATCATTTGCCGGTGATCGAAGGGCCCCAAGGCACGCTGAAGTCCACCGCCTGCCAGGTGCTGGGGGGGCCGTGGTTTTCGGACAACCTGCCGGACGTGAGCAGCGGCAAGGATGTGTCCCAACACCTGCGCGGTAAGTGGCTGATCGAGGTAAGCGAGATGCACGCCATGGGCAGGGCCGAGGCGGCGCAGTTGAAGGCATTCATCACCCGCACTGCGGAGCGCTACCGGCCTAGCTACGGCCGGAAGGAAGTGGTCGAGCCGCGGCAATGCGTTTTCGTTGGCACCACCAACCGCGACACGTACTTGAGAGACGAAACCGGCGGGCGCCGCTTCTGGCCGATCAAGGTCGGCACCATCAACACCGATGCCCTGGCGCGACACCGGGATCAGCTCTTTGCCGAAGCCAAACTGCGCTACCATGAAGGCGCCAGCTGGTGGCCCGACAAGGACTTTGAACGGAAACACATCGCGCCCGAGCAGGCGGCCCGCTACGAAGCCGACACATGGGAGGAAACAATCGCAGTGTATCTCGACAAGCGCGAGAAGGTCACTGTTGGCGAGGTCGCACGCGAGGCGCTCGGCATTGAGACGCAGCGCATTGGTACAGCCGACCAGCGCCGAGTTGCAGCAGCGTTAGAGCAGCTTGGGTGGCGCCGATTGCCGGTGGACTGGCGAGGCAAGAGGTGGTGGGCGAAGGGATGACCACAGCGCACATCACACCACAGCGCAGTTGCCATATAGAGCTATGTAAAACTTTTCCATGGACTCGTATAACAAATGCGCTGTGGTCCGCTGTGCGCTGTGGTGCCGGGTCCTTCCCTGTTTACTGGTGATCGCCGCCATGTGGTGAGGATCGTGTGATGAACCCTAGGGACCGTATGGCCACATCGATGCGATGCGGGTCCGCCGCGTCCCGATAATCGAGCATATTTACGGTATTGGAATTCAGGTTCCGTTGGCAGGAGGAGAACTATGCAAACCAGCGTGGTGACTTTGTCCGAGGTTGCGGCGCACCTCGGTATCAGCCGGACGGCGGCCCGCGATCTTGAGATCCAAGGTGTTTTCAATCGCGCCATAGGACTTGACGCATGTCGCCTAGCCTATATTCGGACATCTCCGGACTCGCCGGTCAAGCACATCAGCCGATCGGCTTCGTCTTGCTCGCGCGAAAGCAATCGAGCAACGAACACAACGAGAAGCACATGAACTTGTGCCCGCCGAAGAATCCCTCGCCGTCATTGATGGAGCAATGGGAACGCTTATCTATCATCTCAATTCTATCCCAGCCCGATGCACGCAGGGACATTGCAATGCGCAAGATTATCGAATCGGAAATCGATCGCGCGCGGACGGCAGCGGCGGACGAGTGCGAACGCCAAGCGCAATCATTGGCGACCAGCGGCAAGGCCGCTCCGCAGAAGTGGCCATAGGAGCAACCACGCATGTCTGAGGACACTAAGCTACACGGCGCGCTTCTGAGGGCGATTGCGGAACGCGGTGGTGTTGTCATGGTCAATGGCCGGAAGATGATAAAGATCGAGGTCGGACGCTCTGTTTTACGGGACATCGTCGCTAGACTTTTTGCGGAGACCCATGACCGGTTGGCCAGGGTCGTTCCCGCTGATCCGGAGGATCAAAATAAATTGGCCGCTATGCTTGAAGAAAGCGAACGACGCGTCGAAAAACTTATTTCGGACAAATTCGCACATTGAACCAATGTGATCCTTGCACGGCTATTTCACGCGGAAAGCAAGATCCACTTCCTTGCCTGGGCGTGTGCAATATCGCGAGAGGTTGGGTGATCGCCGGGCACTGTCCCTGTCGGCAACTAAATCCGGACATATTGGTGATGCAAGCCGCCCAGGATTGGCAGCGGCAGAATGCTGCCGACGGTCTGGATGACGCGCGATGCCGGCGTATACTTATTCAATGACAGGTGCGTCCGGTTTTGGTTGCAGTAGTTTGCGTAAGATCGAAGTAGATGTCGAAGATGCCGCTCGCCAAATTCGACGACATGGTCGAGGCATTCCCGGCGGATCGCGCCAATCAGCCTCTCAGCATATCCGATCTGCCATGGCGAGCGTGCAGAGGTGGGGACGGTCGCGAATGCCAAGCGAGCGAACTCGACGGACAAATATACTGCCGTAACAAGTATCCCTATGCGGATCAGGTGGCGAGGGACTTTCTCCCAGCCACAGGCCGTTATCAGTTGATTGGCGATCCATTCGGCCGTTGGGTGCGTCGTGACACCGAGCCACAGAATTTGTCGCCGGCCGTGCCCTATGATCAGCAGCCCATATAACAACCGAAAGGACACCGTCGGAACGACAAACATGTCCATTGCCGCAATGCCATCCGCATGATTGTGCAGGAATGTCTTCCAGCCCTGCGATATTGGCGCCCTCCTTCGCGCCATATATTTGGCGACGCTGGTCTGGCCTATGTCGATGCCGAGCTTGACCAGTTCGCCGTGTATGCGAGGTGCGCCCCACAATGGGTTGGCAACGCTCATCTCCCGAATCAACCGCCGGATCGCAGCCGGCACCCCGGGGCGGCCCCACCGAGGCTTTGACTTCCAGCGCCAATAACGGCGGAAACCTGCGCGATGCCACCGGACCACAGTGTCCGGTCGCACGATGGCAAGGGCTGCGCGGGTTTTCGGAAAAAGTTGGCATACCCAACCCAGAACCATCCTGTCGACGGCCAAAAATTGCACCCGACTGGGCCTGCCCCGTCGCAGTACGATGATCTGCTGCCGCAACACGAGGATCTCGGCTTCCATCACCGCGCGCGGCCGGATCAGATCGACCAAAATCCCAAAAATTACCCTGCAGAGGTCCAACATCAAGCAGAGCATCATCCGATTCTGCGCCCCACGCCAACCGGATAGATTTTACGACAGGAACAACGGTCGCGAATGTGTCTGCGCTGCAGGCGAATTCGGCCGGATGAGATTTTTGGAAAGTAAAACGCCGCCTATCGCCTAATCAGCGCGATAGAAATGTAACCGATCATCCACGCAGCCCTAACCACGGTGCCTGGCCTAGCCGAAATGGCTCTTATGGTTCTGCAAATACCATTCTGCGATTTCGTCGCGGGTGGCAAACCAGACGTCGTCGAACTGCCGCGCATAGGCGACGAAATCGCGCAGCGCTCGAATGCGGAACGGCTGACCGATGACGTGCGGATGCAGACCGATGTTCATGAAGCGCCCGCTTTTTTCGCTCTCGCGGTAGAGCCAGTCGAATTGTTCCTTGAACACCTTGAACGCGTCGTCGACAGTCAGGCCTTGCCGCATGAACACGGTGAAGTCGTTCACCTCGGAGGTGTAGGGGATCGACACCATCGGCTTGCCGGACCGCGTCTCGACCAGATAGGGCTGGTCGTCGTTCAACAGGTCGGTGATGAAGATCAGACCCTCTTCGGCGATGATATCGATGGTATTGAGGGTCGAACGCAATGACGACGACAGCCACCCTTTCGCCGGCTTGCCGCACACGTCGCGATAGACGTTCAGCGTTGCGCGGATGACCTCGCGCTCCTTTGCTTCGTCAAACATGAAATCGGTAAGCAACTCGCTCTGCACATAGTTGTGGGCGACGATTTCCCAGCCACGCTTGAGCGCGGCGTCAATCACCGCGCGCCGCTCGATGCCCATTTTGGCATTCATGGTGCAGGTCGACGGCACCCCGAACTCGTCGAAGATGTCGAACATGCGCCAGACGCCGACACGCTGGCCGTATTCGCGCCAAGTAAAATTTGGATTGTCATAGACATTGCCAGGGAGGTCGCCGCCGACGATGCCCGGTCCGCCCGGATAATAAGGTTTGTCGGTCTCCCTCACGGCGTCCCAATATTCGAGGTTCGTGGTCAGCATCAGCGCCATGCGCTTGCCATACGGCCAGTGGAGAGGCTTGCGGTCGGGCATCGGGACGTACGCATAACGCATCGATGAAGCTCCTTTTGTCAGTCCGTGCTGCGGGCTGGCGCGGTTTCATAGACCCACGGCCGCAGGGCGCGGTCGCACGCCTGGTAGGCGCCGATCTCGGCGTCGCGCGCCAGCGTCATGGCGATTTCATCGCGTCCGCTGAGCAACGCTTCACGCTTTTCGGAATTGATTGCGAAGCTAAGCGTCATGCCGGCGGGCGTGACGACGATTTCCTTTCCCAGATCTACGGTCATCACCGGTGAGACGGCGTCGTCGAGCTCGGCGCCGATGCGATCGACCTGATTCTTGCGGAGACGGACCAGCAGAAGTCCATTCTGGAAGGCATTATTTTCGAAGATATCGCCGAAACTAGGCGCGATGATGCAGCGGAAGCCATAGGCCATGAGCGCCCAGACTGCGGATTCGCGCGACGAACCGCAGCCGAAATTCTCGTCGGTGACGAGAATCGTGGCGTCCCGATAACGCGGCTGATTGAACACGGATTCGGGGTCCTCGTCACCGTGCGCGTGAAACCGGAGCGGTTCGAATGCAAAGGTGCCGAGCTCATCGCGCTGGTATCCGACCAGTCGCTTGGCCGGGATGATCACGTCGGTGTCGATATTGGCCTTGCGAAGGGGGACCGCGGTGCCGAAAAGGCGGGTGAACTTTTGCATGGCGTCACCCGAGCTTTCGCACATCGGCGATGCGCCCGGTCACGCTAGCGGCGGCTGCCATCGCCGGGCTCGCGAGATGCGTGCGCGCGTTCGGCCCCTGGCGACCGACGAAATTGCGGTTGGTGGTGGATACCGACCGCATGCCCGGCGGAACGATGTCGCCATTAATGCCGACGCACATCGAGCAGCCGGGTTTGCGCCACTCGAATCCGGCAGCGAGGAAGATCTTGTCGAGGGCCTCTTCTTCGGCCGCCCGCTGGACGGCTTGCGAGCCGGGCACGACCCAGGCCCGCACATGCGATGCGACCTTGCGGCCGGCGACGACGCGCGCGGCCTCGCGGATATCGGACAGGCGGCCATTGGTGCAGGAACCGATGAAGACGCGGTCGATCGGCGTTCCTTCGATCTTCTCCCCCGGGGTCAAGCCCATATAGGCGAGCGCCGTTTCCATGGCTTTGCGCCGCTGCGGATCGGTCTCGCGCGCAGGATCGGGAATGCGCTCGTCGACCGCAATGACATCCTGCGGGCTGGTGCCCCAGGTGACCTGCGGCGCGATGCGCGATGCGTCAATCGTATGCTCTTGGTCGAAGCGCGCGTCGACGTCGCTCGGCAGCGAACGCCAATGCGTCAGCGCCCGGTCGAACACCTTGCCTTGCGGAGCATAGGGGCGCCCGGCCATGTATTCATACGTCGTGTCGTCCGGTGCGATCATGCCCATCTTGGCTCCGAGCTCGATCGACAGGTTGCAGACGGTCAGCCGCTGCTCGACCGACATCGCGCGGACCGCCGAGCCCGCATATTCGACGGCGTGCCTGCCCCCCGCTCCGGCGCCGATGCGGCCGATGGTTGCCAGGATGATGTCCTTCGCACTGACACCGGACGACAGCGCGCCGTCTAAGGCGATGCGCATCGTCTTGGGTTTAACCTGCCGCAGCGTCTGGGTCGCCAGCACGTGCAACACCTCGGTAGCGCCAATGCCGAACGACAATGCGCCAAGTCCGCCGTGGGTGCAGGTATGGCTGTCGGCGCAGACCAGCGTCATGCCCGGCTGGCTCAGCCCGAGTTCGGGGCCAATGACGTGCACAATGCCCTGCTTATCGCCGTCAAGGTCAAAATAAGCGATGCCGAAGGCCTCCGCCCCCTCTCGCATTTCGCGCAGCAGGCGCTCACTGGTTGGCGTCGAGTTTGCCCGCCGCGTAGGCTCGGTCGAGACGGCGTGGTCCGGGACGGCAAAGGTCAGTTCCGGATTGCGCGGCCTCAAGCCGCGATCGGCCATGCGCTTGAGGATGGCGCCGCCCTCGAGGTCGTGCAGCAGATGCCGGTCGATTGCCAAGAGCGACACGCCGCCGCTGAGTTCGGCCACAACATGCGACGACCACACCTTCTCGAACAGCGTACGCGACTGCATCACTTCCGATCCCGGCCTTACAAATTTCGGGCCATTTTCATTCGAAAATTGAAGTCTTTCGCCGCGTGCCAATTGAAGCTGGCGATCAACGTGCCTTTCTTGGTGACGTAGCGGCGAGACGCACAGGTGCTGATAGTCCCGACCTTGCACTTGAGTTGCTTGGCGATCTCCGCGTTCATCGACGTGCCGCGGATGAACTGTTCGACCTCGAGAATCTCTTCCTTAGTGCGCTCGGCCAGATGCGCATAGAAGGGACCGACACAGCGCTTGAGCTCGTTGACGTACGCGCCGGCGCGCGGCGCGACGTAGGAGTGCAAGTAACAGACGGCGCTGCCGCCCTTCTCCGTCAAACGCAGCCCTTTAAGCAGCCACCAGCGCTCGCCGGGTAAACCGCCGACGTCGGCGGCAACGTCTGGATCGAGGGTGACCGGCTGGAGCGAATGCAGCTCGTAATGCGTATTGAGGGCAAGCTGGAAAAGGTCGTCGAGCGACGACAGCGATTGCACGTAGCGCGCCTGCGGCGTCACCGCGACGACGATGCTGCCGGCGCCCTGCCGCCGCTGGACCATTCCCTGGGCGACCAGCCGGCGCAGCGCCTCGCGCACGGTGAAGCGGCTGGCGTTGAACTCGTCGCACAGCTCGCTCTCCGTCGGCAGGCGCAAGTTGATCGGATACTTGCCGGTTTCCATCCGTCGGCTGAGCACGTTGAAGACCTGTACATAGCGGGGCGTGGCCGTCACCATGATGCGGAATTTCCCTCGGTAGGTCCTAACCAGAACAGGCAAGCGGCCATTCTAATTTGATTCTGCGTAACGGCGCTCGAAATCCCAGACATCCTGAAATCCCAGCAACTCATTGAATTCGGCGAATGAATACACGGGAACGGCATCGGTCGTCGTGCCATGCGTCAGCAAATCTTCATAGGCGTTTTGCAGCGCCTGCCCCGCCGCGAGGAATCCCACCGCCGGGAAGATCGCCAGCGAAAAGCCGAGCTTGGTGAGCCTGTCGACCGACAGCAGGGGCGTGCGGCCGCCATTGACCATATTGGCAAGCATCGGCTTATCGATGCGCCGGGTCACTTCCGCCAATTCCTCCTCGCTTTCGGGCGACTCGATGAAAACGATGTCCGCGCCCGCCTCGCCATAAGCGACGCCGCGGCGGATCGCATCGTCAAGGCCGTTGCCGGTGCGCGCATCGGTGCGCGCGATGATCAGGAAATCGGGGCTCGACCGGCTGTCGACGGCGACCTGGACCTTGCGCACCATGTCTTCTATGGGGATGACCCTGCCGGTCCGGCGTGTGGCCACATTTCTTGGGGAATTCCTGGTCCTCGATCTGGATTGCCGTGACCCCGGCCTTCTCATAGCCGCGCACGGTCTGGCGGACGTTGAGCAGGCCGCCATAGCCGGTGTCCGCGTCGGCGATGATGGGCGTCTTCGCTCATTTCCGCGATGCGCCCGATGCGATCGATCATCTGGGTATAAGTCGCCAGGCCCGCGTCCGGCAAGCCCGAGCGACGGACGCCACGGCGCCATAGCCGGTCACGTAAGCGCCTTAAAACCCATGCGGTCGGCGATCAGAGCCGAGATCAGGTCGTAAACGCCCGGCGCGGCAATGAAGCTGCCGGTCTTGATCTGTTGTGACAGCGAAGGATTGGCCATGGTATGTTTCTTCCCGACAATTTCTTTCACGTGCGGATAATTTGTCCGGACATTTCTGGAAAAGCAAGTCCCTGCCGGAGCCCGCCACCATCAATCGCGCAAATTTGTCCGGACAGGAATTCTATGTCAGCATAGCCGGTGCTACGATGCCAGCGTCCAGGCGGCAATAATTTGCCCAAACTGACGAAAGACACAGGCTATGACTGATGTACTCGGATGGCGCCGCAAGTTCGGCGTGCTCGGACCATCGACCAACACCATTGTCCAGCCGGACTTCGACACCATGCGCCCGCTCGGTGTCACCAACCATTACAGCCGGATCTTCACGCCCAACGCCAATGCCGTCAGCAACGAGACTTTCCGCGCCGGCGCCGAGGTGATCGCGTCCAACGTGCTCGACGCCGTGCGGAGTTTGATGACCTGCGCGCCCGATTACCTGGTGATGGGAATGTCGGCGGTGACCTTCTTCGATGGCGAGAAGGGGGCGGACCGCTTCACCCGTGAGATCGAGGAGGAATCCGGCATCAAAATCAGTATCGGGAGCGATGCCTGTACCGCGGCCATGCAGGCTTATGGCGGCATCAAGCGCATCGCGATCCTGTCGCCCTACTGGCCGGCCATGAACACGGAAGTCGCACGCTATTTCACCGACAAAGGCTTCAGCGTCGTGCGCGACAAATGCCTGCAATGCCGCTCCTGGACGCTGATCGCCGAGCAGACCACCGAGACATTGCGCGCCTCCCTGATCGAGCTCGACGGCGACGATGTGGATGCCATCGTGCAGGTTGGCACGAACCTCTCGATGGTGCGTCTCGCCGCAGCCGCCGAATTGTGGCTCGCCAAGCCGATCATCGCCATCAACACCGCCACTTACTGGCATGCGCTGCGGGCCAACGGCATCAATGACCGAATGGAAGGATTTGGCCGGCTGTTGGCCGAATTCTGACATGATCGTCGTCCGCTCCGATTACGCGACCGTCCATCGGGTCATCGACATCGACCCATTTGTCCTGCCGCTCGGCTTTTTGTTTCCCGGCGCGACCGTCGAGGCGCTGGCGCCGCATCGCGAAAGCCTCGACGGCAAGCATGTCGACATGGCGGCCGGGAACGTTCTGCTCGCCGTGCAAAGCCATGTCATCCGCTTCGCCGGCAAGACGATCCTGATCGATACCTGCGTCGGCGAGCACAAGCAGCGTGTGGCGCGGCCGGCTTGGCACCAGCGCGTCGGCACGAGCTATCTCGCCAACCTGACGGCAACCGGATACACGCCGGACGACATCGATATCGTCATGTGCACCCATTTGCACGCCGATCATATCGGCTGGAACACGCGGCTGGAGTCCGGCCGCTGGGTGCCGACCTTCGCGAGGGCCCGCTACCTGATCAGCCCAACCGAGATCGAACATCACGCCAAGGAAGCCGGCGCCAACCCGGCGGCCAACCACGGTAGCTATCAGGACAGCATCCTGCCAGTGATCGAGCGCGAGCGCGTCACCGCCACACAGCCTGGCGACACGATCGTGGATGGCGGCAAGATTCTTGCGCTTCCCGGCCATGCGCCAGGTCAGATCGGGCTCGAAATCGCCGCCAATAAGGACGAAAAGCTGGTGTTCTGCGGGGATGCCATCCACAGTCCGGCGCAAGTCTATCAACCCCGATTGGTCGAGCGCTTTTTGCCACGACAAGGCGCAAGCGGTGACCACGCGGCGTGGGCTCCTGAAGCGCGCCGCGCCGAAAACCTGCGCTTGATCCCAGCGCATTTGCGCGGCGGCATCATGCGTGTTCGCGAAAAGAACGGCGGCTTTGTGCCGCAGTTCGACGACTGACCTCAGGCAATCGGCTCGACGTCGCGCAGCGACTGGATCATCGACGTGCGCATGACGTAGTCGCGGTGTTTCTGCGGATCGTCGACGATGCCCCGCAATTCATCGTGGTAGGCGCGCCGCGCCTGCCGGCTCGCGGGTATTGAGGATGGCGCGGTTGCGCAGCGCCGTCTGCTGAACGACGTCGAGCGCGACCTTGCGCCGCTGCCGGCTATAGCGCTCCAGCCTCTCGATCGGCGCGCCGCACACTACTTCAGTCAACTTTGCCGCCAAGTTGAACGCATCGTGGATGCCCCCGTTGAGGCCCATGCCGCCGAGCGGATTGTTCACGTGCGCCGCATCCCCCGCGATGAGGATACGGCCCTTCACATATGTCGACGCCACGCGTTCATGCACGCGATAGGCCGTGCGGTGCTTCACCTCAAAGGGCCGATCGCGCCGAACCGCGCCTTGCAGCAGCCGCTCGGCGCGTTCCGGTGAGGTGACGTCCATGTCTTCGAGCGCGGCGTCGACCGGGAACAGCGCACGCCAGACGCGCGGCGTGCGGATCAGCACGTACCATTCCTTCGGATCCGACAAATAGGCAATGTTCGCTATGTCCGGCATGGCTTCGCGAAAGTCGTAGGTCGTCGACAGGGTCAGATATAGCTCGGGGATCGTGATGCCATCGAACGCGGCGCCGATCGCATGGCGCACGACGCTGCCGATACCGTCAGCGCCCACGAGGAACATGCCGGTCACCGTCTCGCTGCCGCCGTCGGGCAAGGTCACATCCAGTTCAATGCCATCGTCGGTTTGCCGCGCCTCCACCGCTTTGGTGCCAAGCCGGATGCTCGCAAGCGGATTGTCCTTGAGTCGTGCAAACAGCATTTCGCCCAGGCGCCACTGCTCGCATTGTAGACGATAGGGATGCTGCGTGTCCGGCAGTAGGCGTTCCAACTCGAACGTCGCGATAACGCCTTCGTGGCGGTCGCGGAATTGCCAGGTCGGGCAGATCAGGCCTTGCTCGATCATCGCGTCGACGACATCGAACCGCTCCAGCATGTCAAGCGTCGGCGGATGAAACGTCGATGCGCGCAGGTCGCGCGGCAGATCGGCGCAAGTCTCTATCAGGCTGACGGCAATGCCTTCATCGACCAGTAGGTTGGCGACGACGAGTCCGACTGGACCGGCACCGACGATGACCACGTGTGATTTGCCTTCGACTGACATGGAATTCCTTGACTCGCGCCCCAGGTTGGTCGTTGAATATGTCCGGACAAAGATGACCGCGTTTGCCGACGGGAGCAAGAAAATTCATGGGCAGCGAAACCCTGAAGGGCCGATAGCCCGATGCTCAACGCCTTGTCGCCAACGCCCCGGGGTCGGCAGCCGCGCGCGACACGTCATCTTGCTTGCGAGTTCGCTGCTGCACGGCGAGCCACATGAACGCCACACCGGGCGGCGCACGCGACCGCGGAATTGCGCTGGGCCCGCAGCTTGCGACGGTCGCCGCCATATCGCTGGTCATGCTGTCCATCGCGTTCGGCGGCCAGGTCATCGCGCGTCAGGTCGTTTCGGGGCTGCTGCTCGGCGCAATCTACATGACCGTCGCTGTGGCATTCACGCTGACCATCGGCGTGCTAAACTTTCTCAATTTCACGATCCCGAGCCTGTTCATGCTCACCGGCATGGCCGCGTGGGGGCTGATGTCACGCGGCTATCTTGCCTTCGCCGGCGGATGGACCTGGCTCGTGGCCCTGCTGTGCGGCGTCGCAATTGCCGTGGCGGCATCACTGATCGTAGAGCGATTTACATTTCGCTACCTAAAAGTGAAATACGGCGACGCGGCGGAACACGCCATTCCGCTGGTCTCATCACTGGGTTTTCTGTTGGTCTTCGAAAACATCGTCCTGATTTTTTTCGGCTCCGACTCCCAACGCTTTGCCGTGCCATTCAACGTCGATGTACATATCGCCGGCATTGTGATCGGCATTGCGCAATTGGTGAGCTGCCTGCTCGCCGTCGTCGCCGTCGCGGCACTCAGCGTCATTTTGAAGCGCACCAAGATCGGTCGCGCGTTGCGCACCATTGCGGAAAATGCCGACACCGCGTCCCTGCTCGGCGTGGACGTGGCACGCGTCGTGCCCATCGTGTTCATTCTGACGGGTATTCTCGCCGGAATTGCCGGCGCGCTGTTCACCGTCAACTACGGGGAAATCTCGCCTTACATGGGCGACAACGTCGGCACCAAGGCGATTGCGGGCATGGTGCTGGGCGGCATCGGCTCGATCTGGGGCGCGATCGCCGGCGGGCTGGTTGTCGGTCTCGCCGAGACTTTATCGATTCAATATTTCGGCGGTGACTCGGTCCAGATGACTGTCTGGGGCCTAGTGCTGGTGATCATCATCCTGCGGCCGAGGGGGCTTTTCGGCCGCGCGTCGATCGGCAAGGGGAAGATGTGATGCGGCGCGCGGCGCTTTCCAGACCGATAGATGAAGCAGGGTTGCGATGAGCGGATATCTCTCCGGCCTCCTGGCAGTTCTCTGCATCAACCTCATTTTCGCCTACGGCATTTTTGTCACGGCTGCGGCCGGTCAGATCAACCTAGGCGGGGCCGGCTTCCAGGCGATCGGCGCCTACGCAAGCGGGTTCCTGTCGAGCCAGGCCGGTCTACCCATGTGGTTCACGATTCCCGCCGCGACGCTGATCACCGCACTAGTCGGCTTTCTCATTTCGTTTCCGGTGCTGCGCACTCGCGGCGTCTACATGGTGCTGGCGACGTTCGCATTTGGCGAAGTGGTGGCGGGCTTTCTGTTGCGTTCCACCGCTTTCGGCGGCGCCATGGGCTTGGTGGTGCCGGCGCATATCGACATGTGGGTCCTGCTGGTGTCGGCAATCGGCGTGGTTTTGTTGACGTTTTATTTGATGGCGACGCGCCTCGGCTTGACCATGCGCTCGATCAATGACGACGAGGAAGCGACCGTCGTCATGGGGGTGAACGTGCGCGCTATCCAGGTGGCTGCGTTCACCATCGGCAGTGCATTCACCGGACTTTCCGGCGCACTCTATGCGCACAATTACAGCTTCATCGAAGCGCAATACTTCAACTCGATGCTGTCGATCTACGTTCTTCTGTTTGTTCTCATCGGCGGCGCGCAGACGGCCTGGGGCCCGCTCGCGGGCAGCCTGTTCTTCACATTGCTGCCGGAGCTGTTCCGCGTCGGCGGCTCGTGGCGTTACCTGATTTTTGGCGTGCTGATCGTGCTCATGATGATGCTGCGGCCCGAAGGCATTGTGACGCGCGCGACGATACGTCGGTTGTCAATCCGCCCTTGGCTGAGACATCGCGCTGCAGGAGGCACGCATGGCCCCTAAGGCGGCGCTCGAACTCAACGGCGTCACCAAGCGGTTCGGCGGCCTGGCCGTCGCCGACGCCATTGAATTCGAGGTTCCACTCGGCTCCCGCACGGCGCTGATCGGACCGAATGGCGCGGGCAAAACCACCTTGTTCAATCTCATCTCCGGCATCTACGACGTGGATGACGGCACCATCCTCCTCGACGGGCAATCAATTCAGGACCTGCCGCCGCGCCACCGTGTGCGCGCCGGATTGTCGCGCTCGTTCCAGAATATCCGTTTGATGCCGCATCTGTCAGTCATCGAGAACATCATGCTCGGACAATACCCGCTGGTCGGCGGTTGGATGTCCTTGCTCGCTCCCTTGGCATGGCACCGCAACAACAAATGGCGCCAGCGCGCGGAAGAGAGCATGCGCAGTGCCGGCATCGATGTCGATCCGAATGCGGATGTGAACGGTCTTCCCTACGGAGTGCGCAAGAAAATCGAGGTCGTTCGCGCGCTGATGAGCCGGCCGCGCCTCCTGATGCTGGATGAGCCGGCCGCCGGCCTCAATCCGCGCGAGACCGCCGAGCTTTCCGCCTTTCTCAAGTCGGTCGCGTGGGAGGGGCTGACGATGCTGGTGGTCGAACACGACATGTCCTTCGTGCACGACCTCTGCGAACGGACCGTCGTTCTGAATTTTGGGCGTCTAATTTATGATGGCCCCACCAATCAGGTGCAGGACGATCAAAAGGTCCGCACCGCCTACCTCGGCAATCGCTCTGTCTCCAATAAGGAGACCGGCCGTGTTGCTTGAAATCCTGAACCTCGACGTCCGCTATGGCCGCAATCACGCGGTGAAGAACATCACCTTTGCCGTTGCGCCAACCGAGCTGGTGACGGTCCTTGGCTCAAACGGTGCCGGAAAAACCTCATTGCTGCGCGCGATCCAAGGTGTGGTTACATCCTCGGGCGGGAGCATTTGTCTTGACGGCGAGGAGATCACGCGCCTGTCGCCGCCGGAACGGTTGCGGCGCGGGCTCGTCCTAGTGCCAGAAGGGCGCCAGATTGTGCACTCCCTTACGGTGCACGAGAATCTGCAGATGGGCGCCTATTGCCGTTCGGACGCGCACATCACGCGCGATATCGATCTGGTGTACGATCGATTCCCCAATCTGGCCGAGCGGCGAAGAATGCAGGCCTGGGTGCTTTCGGGCGGCGAACAACAGATGCTCGCCATCGGGCGCGCCCTGCTCGCCCGGCCCAAGCTGATGATGCTTGATGAGCCGTCGCTGGGGCTCTCGCCACTGCTCGTGGAAAGACTATTCGAACTCATCGTCAGCCTTCGCGCCGAAGGACTTGCCATCCTGCTGGTCGAGCAGAACATCCACATGGCGCTCGAAGTGGCCTCGCGCGGCTTCGTGATGGAGCTCGGCAACGTTGTTCTCGAAGGTTCGGCCGAAGCGCTGCGTGACGACGACCGCCTGGCTCATGCCTATTTGGGCCAGACCCATTGAACCGAATTAACAGGGGAGCACGATCATGACCAAGATGAAATGCCTATTGAAGACGCGATTGACGCTCTTTGCGGCTGCAGCCACGTTGATTGGCGCCACAATGCCGGCTTCCGCGGCCGATATCGTCATCGGCCTCAACATGGTGAAGTCCGGCTTCATGAAGTCGATCGCCGAAGCCACCGAAACCGCGGTCGACATCGCCGTCTCGGAAGTCAACGCCAAGGGCGGAATCAACGGTAGACACGTCACGCTGGTGAAGTTCGATACCGGCAGCGACCCGAAGCAGGCGGCAATCGGCACGCAGAAGCTTGCCCAAGACGACAAGGCGTTAGCCATCATCGGTCCATTTTCCTCGGGTGAGGCCGCGGTGGCCTTCCCGGTCGGCGAGCGCATCGGAATCGTCGAGATTCCCAATGCCGCATCGACGCCAGGCCTCACCAAGGGATATTCATATGCGTGGCGGCTTACCGCCGACGAAGGCACGCAGTTCACACGCCTGATCAAGACCTTGCACAAGAAGGGTATCAATGACTCGACGGCCGAGATCATCTATGCGTCGGACGAGCGGGTCTCCAACATATCCGGCACGAAGTTCTATCCCGCGATCTTCAAGGCCAATCATATCGCTTTCGGCCCGCCGATCGCGTTCCAGGTCAAGAGCTTCGACGTCTCCGCCCAGGTCGCGGAAGCGTTGCAGCGCAAGCCCGACGTCGTTGCCCTCGCATCGACGGTCAGCGGTGCCGGCAAGGTGATCAAGGAACTCCGCCGGCAAGGTTTCAAGGGCCGCATTATCGGATCGCAAATCTTCGCCGATCCCAATCAACTTGATCTGTTCGGCCGCGATGCCGATGGCATGATCATCGTTGCCGGCTTTTGGTGGGACCGCAACGCTGCGACGCGCACGTTCACCAAGAAGTACGCCGAGTGGAACGCCAAGCGCGGCCTCACGTCCAAGAAGATCCCGCACCATACCGATGCGCAGGCTTACGACGACGTCTATTTGTTGAAGCAGGCGATGGAGAAGGCCGGGGTCACCGGCGATCCGTCAAAGCTGGCGGCGGAACGCACGGCCATTCGCGATGCGCTCATAGGCATCCGGTTTACGGGCGTAACCGGCGAAAACACCTGCTTCGATGCCAATCGCGACGCGCACCTGCCCGGCTTCGTGATCGAGATCAAGAACATGCAGTGGACCCTGTTCAATTCGTGGCCGGCTACGCCCTGCAAATAGGAGACCCGCTCGGGCATAAGGCGTAACCATGAGTAAACGACGGCTCTGCATCCAGGGGGGCTGCGGCAGCATTGGCCGCAGCCTAGTCGCAAGGGCGATATCGGGAGGCGAAGACGTCGCCGTCATGGATTTGAGGGCGGCGCTGGAATATCATCCGACGCCGTCTTCCGCGCTCGCGATCGAGATCGATCGGTCCGATCAAGCCTCCGGCGTTCGGGCGTTCGGGCAGATCGCGTCGCGCTGAGGTGCGCTCGACGGCCTCGTCAATGCCGCCGGGTTCCTCAACAAGAAACATGCCTTGTCGGAAACATCCACCGCCGAGTTCGACGTCACGACCAAGGGCAACCTGCGCACGACCTCTCTCACCTGCAAGGCGGCCATGTCCCTGCTCGAGAAAGGCAACGCTCCAAGCCTCGTCAACATCGCCTCGGGACTTGCCGTCTATATCCGGCTGCATTACGGCGGCTACGCGGCCGCGAAAGCCGGCATGATCGCGCTCACCAAGACACTCGCGGTCGAGCATGCGCCGCGCGTGCGTGTCAACGCTATTGCGCCCGGGCCAGTCGATATGGCTTTCCTGCGCGGCGGAACCGGGCGCTCCGACGAAAGTCGGCCGCCCTATATGGACATCGAGGCCTACAACGCCGCAATTCCTATGCAGCGGATTGCGACAACGGACGATATCGTCGGACCGGCGATGTCCCTGCTCGGACCGCAAAGCGGATACATGACCGGTCAGACCCTATGGGTGAACGACGGAGCCTACATGCCGTGACGCGCGCCACCAATTTGTCCGGATAAAAAGCGGTTGACGCGCCAATTCGTCCGTACAAATATTGCGATGCCAGTCCATGCTTCAACGCCGCTTCCGAGGGGCAAAGCGGCCGATGCCAGATGATCGCGACATCCTGGCGAGAGCGGACCCCGGCTGTCCTGTCACCGCGGTGCGCGGGAGAAGGCTCGGTTGTGAACGATCTGCAAGCCAACTACAAGGGCGTGTACGAGAACCGGATCGACTTCGGCCAACGGCCGGCGCTGATCCTCGTTGATTTCGTGCAGGCCTATTTTGACCGCACATGCGATCTTTATGCCGGTGTCGAAGACGCGCTCGCGAGCGCCATCAGGGTGCGCGACGCAGCGCGTGCGGCGAGCATTCCGGTGATTTACACCAATGTAGTTTACAACAGACATGCCCTCGACGGCGGTCGTTTCTATCAAAAGGCGAAGCCCCTGCGGCATTTCCTCGAAGGCAGCCCGATGGGCGCGTGGCCCGCGGGCCTTAATGTCGGCGAGCATGAACTGGTGGTGTCCAAGCAGTATCCGAGCGCGTTCTTCGGAACATCGCTCGCCTCCACGCTGACCTCCTGGGGCATAGATACTCTGATCATCACCGGGCTGACAACCAGCGGATGCGTACGCGCCACCTGTGTCGACGCGTGCTCTCATGGTTTCATTCCGATTATTGTCAGCGAAGCCTGCGGCGACCGTCATCAGGCTCCGCACGAGGCCAATCTGTTCGATATGAATGCAAAATATGGTGACGTCGTGAGCGAGCGTGAAGCGGCCGCTTATCTCGCGACGCTGGCACCGCGTCCCAAGAAATCGACGGGACAATAACGGGGGGCGGTAAGCGAAGCGATCTCGACACCATGCGAAAAGGGGAGAGGGTCGATGAAATTTATGAAAACAATAGTTGTAGCGCTCGCAGTTGGTCTGGGAGCCGTCGGCGCCCAAGCGCAGCAAGTGGTCGGATTGGCCACCACGAAGGGCGGCGCGACGGCGCAGATAGCGACGGCGCTGGCGAAGGTCATTACCGAAAAATCGGACCTCAATGTGCGGCCGCAGATTTTGGCCAACACATCGCAATATCTGCCGCTTGTTAACAATGGTCGTATCGAATTCGGGATCGCCAATCTGCCGCAGACCTATTATGCAGTCACCGGCAAGGGCATGTCGGAGGGGCAACCGGACCCCAATCTCCGCCTGGTCGCCAAATTGTTTCCGTTCGCGGCTGGCCTTGTCGCCACCGACAAGTCGGGCATGCACACTTATGCCGATCTTAAGGGCAAGCGCGTGCCGCGGTTTCCCGCCAATTCGCTTGGCGACTTTTTCGTGCGCGCCTGTCTCGCAGCCGGCGGCCTGACCTATGACCAGGTGAATTCCGTGCCGATTGCAAACTTTCCGCGTCAGTTCGCGGCATTCAAACAAGGCGATATCGACGTGTCCATTGCCGCCGTTGGCTCGCAGATCGTGCTCGACTTCCAGGCAAACCTGGGCGGCGTGCACTTCCTCAGCTTCTCCAAGGACAATGCCCAAGCTGTGCAAGAACTTCTTCCCGGCGCGGAACTTCGCCATATGCCGGTCGACAAGGCGAATGTCGGCATCGCCGCCGACACTTTGGTGGCGGCCTATGAGTATACGTTGTTCGCCAACAAATCCGTTTCCGACGCCACCGTCGGCAAGGTGGTCAAAGCTTTGATCGCCGGCGCCGGCGACCTTAAGGCGTCGAGCCCGCTCTGGGCGGAATACGACCCGAAGAAGCTGTATCGGCCCATCAACTCAGGCCCCGAAGCCGTGTTGAAATATCACCCCGGTGCTGTGGCGGCTTACAAGGCAGCGGGCCTCTAGCACGGGAACCGATTTTGACGCGCGCAACCGACTACGACGAGGAGCGGCTGTCGGCCGGAACGAGGCTTGATAACTTCGTCGCCGATTTGATTGCCGCCCTGCTGCCTCTTTTGTCTATCGGGATCGTCGCCGCCGTCCCGGAGCGCCTTGGATTGCTCATTTATCCCGAGCAGGTCGCGGGCTTCATTCTCGGCGGCGCCGCAGCCGTCGTGTTCCTGCGCAACAACGCAAACAATCGGCGTATCGAGGCGGCGGGAAATCGGGCGCTCGCATTTGCCGCGCTGGCCGTCGGCCTTTGGATTTTTATTCGGTTTCCAGTCCTTTCCGAACATGGTTTCGAGCATCCAACCGAGTGTCTGATGATCGGTCTCCTTCTGGTCGTCGTCTGCTTGGAAGGGCTTCGACGTGCGGTAGGCAAAGCTTTGCTCATCATATTTGTCCTCATGATGCTTTACGCAATGTTCGGCGACCTCATACCGGGCGTGCTGAAAGGTCGGGCGCAGCCGCTTGGCGATCTGCTGCGCTATCTTGGGACGGATTCGACGGCGACGCTTGGACAGGCGGTGCAGGTCGCCGCCTTCGTGGTGGTGCCGTTTATTTTCTTTGGCGTATTGCTGGGAAGAGCCGGCGGCGCGGATGTCTTTACCCGTCTCGCGACCCGGCTCGCCGGCAGCGGCCACGGCAACACCGCGAAAGTGGCGGTGTTGGCGTCGTGCCTGTTCGGATCCATTTCGGGCAGCGCCGTCTCCAATGTGATGTCCGTCGGCATCGTCACGATCCCGCTGATGAAGCGCTCGGGGTTGAAGCCGCAGGTCGCCGCGGCGATCGAATCCGTAGCGTCGACGGGCGGCCAACTAATGCCGCCGGTCATGGGCGCCGCCGCCTTCCTCATGGCCGAATATCTGCGCGTGCCCTATTCCACGATTCTGGTGGCGGCGATCGCCCCAGCCCTGCTCTATTATCTTTCCGTGTATGTGCAGATTGACTTTTTGGCGCGGCGCTTGGCTTTGCCGTCTCTGGCCATCGAAGAGCTTGGGGCCGGCACTACGAAATTTGCGGTTATCTCGGTGATCGTTTCTTTCGTCGTGCTGCTGGGCGGCATTTTCCTGCTCAATCTGCAGGCCGAGTTTGCCGCCGTCTATGCGTCGGCGGGATTGATCATTCTGCTGGTCGTATTCGCACGCAGCAACGCGCGCTTGAACCTACGCGGACTATTGGACACGCTGCAATCGTGCGGAGCGGGCATCGCCGACGTGGTGCTGGTGACGGCGGTTGCCGGAATGATCATCGGCTTGCTGGGCACGACGGGACTTGGCTTCGCATTCTCGATCGCCTTGCTCGAGCTTGGAAAGACCAGCGTTCCGCTGCTGCTGGCAATCACCGCTTTGGTTGCCGTCATCCTCGGCATGGGGTTGCCGACGACCGGCGTTTATCTGCTATTGGCGACCCTTGCGGCGCCCACCTTGGTCAAGCTCGGGATCGACCCTTTGTCGGCGCACATGTTCGTCTTTTACTACGGCATGTTGTCGATGATTACGCCGCCGGTCGCGATGGCTGCCTTCGCGGCGGCGTCGTTGGCGGGCGCCGGTCAAACCGCGACGGCGTGGGAAGCATTTCGCTTCGGCTGGATCGCGTATTTCCTGCCCATCCTATTCATCTATCAGCCTGGGCTTCTGATGATGGGTTCGGTATTTCAAATCGCCTTGGCCTGCACGTCCGCCGCGGTCGCGGTTCCATTGGTGACGGCCGGTCTGGTCGGACACGGTCTGTTTCCGATCGGCTGGCGCGCGAGAATGTTGGCGGTCTTGCTCGGCCTCGCCATCTTGCTCCCCGAGGAGGCCTGGACGGGGGCGGCGAAAACCGATGTCGTCGCGCTCATAATCGGAATTGGAGTGATCGCACTGCATGTTATCGCCCGCCGCCGCCGGATCTCCGCTTCCGCGCAACAATCGGCACAAGCGCGCGCAGGCCAGGCAATCGGCAATCTGCGGGTCTGACGACACTCAGTTGATCGACGCGGCGCGCCGCAACCCCTCGATCATGGACGACCGCAAGAGGTGGTTGAGCAGGCGGCTGCGGTCTGCGGTGACGGCCTGCAGCTCTCTGAGTATCTGCCGACGACGATCCGGATCGCGCTCGCGCATGCGAGCGCGGTTGCGATCCGCCTGCGACACGATGTCTTCGCGCGCAACGGTGCGGCGACGCCGGTCATAGAGATCGAAGCGGCTCTCCGCCGCACCTTCGCGCAGGACGGCTGCCAGGGCCTCGGCCAGCTCGAACGCATCGTGGATTCCGCCGTTCAGTCCCATGCCGCCCGCAGGCGCATTCAAGTGCGCCGCGTCTCCGGCAATCAGCGCGCGGCCGCTGCGAAAACTCGAGGCGATGCGCATGTGCACTCGGTACGGCCTCTGCTCGCCGATCTCATAAGGCTCGCTTCGAGGCACGATGTCATGGAAACTCGCTTGCATCCGCGCCGGCGTCAGTTGCTCCTCGATCGGCACGTCCTCGCGCGGATAGATGGAAACACGCCAACGTCCCGGTACGCGCAGCAGACTGAACTGACCCTGCTCCTTCCAGCAGTAGGTGACGTTAGAGAGATTTTCGAGATGCTCCTCAAATGGAAACGTCGTCGTCGCCAAAATCGTCGTCTCCGGATAAGTGGCACCCTCGAACGACAAGCCGAGATTTTGACGCACAATGCTGCGAGCGCCATCGCAACCGACGACATATCGTGCACGCAATTTTTGCGGCCCATCGGGAGCGTCGACAATGACAACCGCGCCGTCCTCCCCTACTTCGACTTTGCTGACGGGGGCATTGAAACGGATCTCTGCCGCGCGTAATCCCTGAACCGCCTCACGGAGCAGCAAAGACAATTTCCATTGCTCAACCTGCAACCGGTAAGGATGAGCCGTAACTCCTGACAAAATCGAAAGGTCGAAAACCGCGCGCTCCCCGCGTGGATGCCAACGAATCTGCCACGACGGACAAATGAGCCCCTGATCCAACAACTGCTGCGTCAGACCGATGCGGTCGAGCAGATCGAGGGTCGGAGGATGAAAGGTCGAAGCGCGCAGATCGCGCTCGATGTCCGCGGCGGCTTCAAGCACTAAAACGTCGATACCGCGCTCGGCCAGCAGCGTAGCGAGGCAAAGCCCAACGGGGCCTGCACCGACAACGATCACTTCTGCTGCGTCGCTCACCGTTCGACTAGACCTCTTCTTGCGTCCATGTTCATCTTGCAGGGCAGCCGCAATTGAAGCAACTACCTCGAATTAAAGGCACAAGAGTTGTCACAATCGTTCAATTCGGTTGACTGCATCCAGGCACCTTCTAGAATATGTAATCGGCGGCGGAACGACGATCTTTGTTTCATATTAGAGGTTATACTCATGTTCAAAGCTGTCCTAAGCCTTGCGGCAACCTTTGCGCTGACCATCGGCGTTGCCCAGGCGGCGCAGGTGCAAACGATCAAAGTCGCGGCCTTCGTCCCTGAACGAAGCGTGGGCGTCGCTCAGGTGATCGAGCCCTGGATGGAGGCGGTCCAGAAGGACGCCGGGACGGCGGTAAAGCTGCGGGGCTTCTGGGGCGGGACGCTCGGCAAAAGCCCAACCAAACAATACGAGCTTGTCAAGAATGGCGTGGCTGACGTCAGTTGGGTTCTACCCGGATACACGGCCGGTCAATTCCCGCAAATGGGCATCTTCGAACTTCCGTTTCTATTTCATAATGCGATTGAGGCGTCCCGCGTCGGCTGGATGCTGTATCAACAAGGTCTGCTGAAAGGCTTTGACGACGTGCATCTTGTCGGATTTTTCGCGACCGAGCCCAATGCACTTTTCATGCGCAAGTCAATCGCCAATCTTAACGATTTGACCAATAAGAAAATCCGTTCGGCGGGGACGATCCAGGCGAAGTGGCTGGAGGAACTCAAGGCCGCTCCGCAGACCCTGACATCAACCGAGGTGAACGAGGCGCTCGATCGCGGCACCCTCGACGGCGTGGTCCAGGGCTGGACCGGCATGCGCACGTTCAAGACGCTGCCGCTGGTGAAACAAGCCTATATCGTTCCCGTCGGCGTGATCCCGTTCTTGCTGGTCATGAACAAGAACACCTGGAATTCGCTGCCCAAGTCGGTACAGAACTCGGTCATGAAGCATGGCGGCGAAGCGATGGCCGAAATGGGCGGCAAGGCCTACGCAGCCGAGGGGACAAAAACTCGCCATGAGGCGAAGGCGTCCGGCAAAATCGATATCGAGACGCCGAACAAAGCGCGCATGGAGCAATATGAAACGCAAATGAACGCGCTTTACGAGTGGTGGGCCGCCCGGACGCCGAACGGGAAAAAAGTGCTCGATGCCGCACGCGCCGCATTGAAGCAGATTCGCGGCTGAGCCAATGGCACGCGAAGACGGATCTTCGCCGTGGAGTGGCCAACTTGAGCTCTGGACCGAGGCCATCGCGGTTACCGGCTTTGGCGGTCTCGGCATCGTTGCAGTTCTGACCTTCTACGACGGTTTCGCGCGGTTCTCAGGGTTGCCGCGCGTGGACGGGTTTTCCGACTATGCCGAGGTTTCCTATCAAATCGTCATCGCAAGTTGTTTTCCGGCGCTGTTGTTGCGCGGCCGCAATATCACCATTCGTTTCCTGGGCCGGATTTTGAGACCGAGGACGGCCGCCTGGTTGGAGGCGTTCGGAGCGCTTCTGACCTTGATCTTCTTTGCAGTCATCGTCTGGCAATTCGTGCTGCTGACGGCGGATTTCCAGGCCAATCACCGCGTGACCCCCACGATCGAGATGCCGCTGGCGCCGTGGTGGTGGGCGACCACCGCCTTGATCGCGCTGACGGTTCCGGTCCAAGCCTACGTGTTTGTGTCCGACCTCTCTGTCGCCCTGTCGGGCAAAGGCATCGATGTGTGACGCGATCACACGCAGATGTGAGGTCAACTCCCCCATACGGCCATAAGGGATGTTCCCATGGATCCCGTCTCGACCGGCTTGCTCGGGCTTGCGGCCATGTTCTTGCTTATCGCGCTGCAGGTTCCGGTCGGAATCGCCATGGGCATCGTCGGCGTCGTGGGTTGCGCCTTGATCATCGGCTGGGGACCCGCTCTTTCGCTTGTCGGCACCGAACCATCATCGGCAATTTCGAGCACCGGTCTCGCCGTCATCGCGATGTTCCTGTTGATGGGCAGCCTTGCGCACGCGGGCGGCCTGTCCGGCGAGCTTTACCACTTGGCCTATGCATTCGTCGGTCATCGCCGCGGCGGACTTGCCATGGCGACAATCGGCGCTTGTGCAGGCTTTGGTGCGATCTGCGGCTCATCCGTTGCGACCGCTGCAACCATGGCAAACGTCGCGTTGCCCGAGATGATTTCTCGCAAATACTCGAAGGAACTCGCCGCCGGCACGATCGCGGCGGGAGGAACGCTCGGAATGATCATTCCGCCATCCGTATTGATGATCCTTTACGGCATATTGACCGAGAACTCGATTATCGCCCTGTTTCTTGCCGGCGTCGTGCCCGGTCTGATCGCCGTGGTTGGCTATATCGGCGCGATTGTCACCTATACTCGGCTTTACCCGGACGCAGCGCCGCTTGGTCCGCGCGTCAGTTGGAAAGCGCGTCGCCAATCTCTGACCGCCAGCTGGGCGGTCATCCTGCTTGCGGCGGCGGTGTCCGGCGGCATCTATTCCGGAATTTTCACCGTCACCGAAGCCGCGTCGGTTGGTGCGGTCTTTGCCTTTGCAATCTCGCTGATCCGCCGCCGCCTCACTGGAGCGGCCATTCTCAATTGCTTCGGCGAATCGGCAACCAACACGGGCCTGATATTCGTCATCATTATTGGCGCGTCGGTGTTCAGCTATTTCGCGACATTGTCCGGTTTGCCCCGAGCCATCGTTGCCGGCATCCAATCATTGGACCTGCCTCCCTATCTCGTCATTCTGATGCTCGAGCTGATGTATCTCGTGTTGGGCTCGATCTTCGATACCGTCGCGGCTATGGTATTGACCCTGCCGTTTGTCTATCCGCTGGTTATCGGCATGGGTTTCGACCCGATTTGGTGGGGCGTCATCAATATCGTCGTTATGGAAATAGGAATGATCACGCCACCGATCGGCGTCAACGTTTTCGTATTGCACGGCGTTGCCCGAGACTTGCCGCTTAGCGTGATCTTCAGAGGGATCGTGCCGTTCTTGATCTCCGACATCCTGCGTCTGCTGCTGTTGACGTTCTTGCCTCAGCTGAGCATTTGGCTGCCTCGAACGGCCGGCTGGATGTAGTCACGCCTGCCCGACCCGGCGATCGGCCAAGCGGGCGCCCCACACCTCCCCGGCAATCCAGCGGCGCAAGCCGCTTAATTCCAGCTCGACGCCCCTGGCGGCGTGCACCGATCGCCACATCAGGCACAGATTGCAGGACAACACAGGCGGTCGGCCGCTACCCCTCGCTTGGAAGATTGGCTCCAGGGTCGGCATGCCGGTGCCGAGCATCAGGACCGCGTCCAAATCCCGCGTATTCAACGAAGCCAACGCATCTCGCGCCGATGTTGCCGCCAAGCTGTAGATCGGATTGGAAGCGCTGCTCGGACCAAGCGCACTGGCGACTTCGGCAACATTGAAGCCGCAATTTTCCCAATACCGAATGCTGGCGTCCCTCAAATCCGGTGGATAAGGCGAGACAAGCCCGATACGGCGCGCCGAAATCAAATTCAATGCATCCACCACCGCTCTCGCTGACGTTATGAAAGGCGCGCCGCGGCGTTTTTCGATGCTCAGAACAACTCTTTCCTCGTCCTCGGCACCGATTAGATACGAAGTTCCAGTGCAGGCGAATGCGTATGCCGAGATCGGCGCATTTGCGAATTGATCAAGCGCTTCATCGATCGTGTTCCAATAGTCGACAAGACGCGCCTCGATCGTCTCCTTGCGGCTGGTCAGACGCGCGGTGATGATGGCGTATCCCGCCGGACAAAGCAGATTGAATTCGGGTTCGACGGTCGTATTTGCTTGTGGCGTCAGAACGCCGATAAGCCCCAGGGGGCTATACTCCAGTGTCATACCGTAGCCCTGTATTCCGCTCAGTGCCTATTGACACGAACAATATCGAAAAGCGAATGAAAGGCACAGTATTCCGGATCGAAACCGGCCATAGGCGACACAGACATTCGCCGCCTAGTCAAAGCGCTCACGGCGCGGAATGAGTTATTCGAACATGACTGGGCGGCCTCCACAATAGGGACTGCTCCTAACAACCCTTGCAAAAGGCGACTCGAAAAGGCCGTCGTCCTGATCGCGATCAAATCGCTGAAGCTACAGGCGCACATGAATCTCGGTGATTGCTCGGCAGGCTCAACTTTGAGCAGTTCGCAGCGCAAATCGATCACGATCTCGCCTTCTGGCGCCCCAGATCAAGAAGCTCGGCATTTCCGTCGTGGCACTGCACAAGCCACGTGCCGCAACGAAATAAACCGCGGGCCGTGGCGGGGCCTCCGGCCCGCCGCTGTTCCCGTCGCCGGCGCACCTGTGCTTGCTCAAAACTCCGAAAGGTCGAGAAAGCCCAGAGATTTTCGTGCCATCGCCGTACTGTCTTGGGCATGGTCACAATTCTTTCCGCGCTCGTTTCTCTGCTCTCATTCCGCATTCGCAGCCGCACCTCCTTGGAGCTTGAGCTCGTCGCCCTGCGACATCAGGTGGCCATCCTGCGGCGACAGCGTCCGGGTCGGCTTCGACTCTTTTGCGCTGACCGGCTCCTCTGGGTGTGGCTGTATCGGATTTGGCCGCAGGCCCTCAGCGCCATGGTGCTAGTCAAACCAGCAACCGTGGTCCAGTGGCATCGCAAAGGCTTCCGGCTCTACTGGCGGTGGCGATCACGCCGTCTGAGGCGACCCAAGATGAGCGTCGAGAACCGTGATCTTATTCGCCGCATGAGCCTGGCCAACCCGCTCTGGGGCGCGCCCCGAATCCACGGCGAGTTGCTCAAGCTCGGCATCGAAGTCAACCAAGCCACGGTTGGGAGATACATGTCGTGGCGGCCCAAAGCTCCCTCCCCGACCTGGCGCAGCTTTCTAAACAACCACCTGACCAACATTGCGGCAATCGACATGTTCGTAGTCGCAACCGCGAAATTCCAACTTCTCTATGCCTTGATCGTCCTTGATCATGACCGCAGAAAGGTTATTCACGTCGCGGTTACCTATAATCCAACCCAATTCTGGCTCTCGCGGCAAATAACCGAGGCATTTCCCTGGGACACCGCGCCCCGCTATCTCCTGCGGGACCGGGACGCATCATATGGCCCGGTCTTTCGCAATCGAGTTCGGGGGATGGGCATCAAAGAGGTTGTTACAACGCCGCGATCACCTTGGCAGAACGCCTATGTCGAGCGTCTCATCGGCTCGATCCGTCGCGAATGTTGTGATCATATCATCATCTTTAACGAGAATCGCTTGCGGCACGTCTTATCGTCATATTTTCAATATCATCACCAAAGCAGAACCCATCTCTCGCTCGACGAGGATTGCCCCGAGACGCGCCCAATACACCCGGCAGCCACTGGCAAGATCATTGCCTTCCCGGAGATTGGTGGTCTGCATCATCGCAATGAGCGTCGCGCCGCCTGAACTAATGTGGCGACCGAACAAGCCATCCGCTTTCGGCGTGGGTCGGCGTTCCCTTATTGCAACTCAATCGCTCGGACGCTACGGCACCCAAAACTATGAATGGCGCCGACATCGCGGGAGCGGTCAATCTTCTATGCGCCGATCTTCATCGGCAAACCGATTCCAAAGCTGAATAGATTTTGATCAGGGACCGGCCTTGCCGCCGGTGGAAACATCCGCTGTCCATCTATTTCAGTTTATTGCCGATCATTTCAATGGCGCGCAAACTGCCAATTCACCGCGGTATATAACGGTCCGGTTGCAGGCGACCCAGAGCCATATCTCAAAACAAATCGAAATACTCATTCTGCTCCCAGGCAGTCACCTCCGCCTGGTCCGAGCTTTCGGCCCTGTAACGCGCCAATTCAGCTTCCTTGATATGCGCGAAATACTCGACAAATGTGTCGCCGAGACAGGTCCTGAAAAGCTCGCTTGCGCGCAGAGCCGTCAGCGCTTCGCCGAGATTTTTCGGCAATAGCGGCGCTTCGGCTTCATACGGCGTGTCGGCCGATGGCCCGGGATCATAGCGTTCTTTGATGCCATCGAGGCCGGCATAAATCTGTGACGTCAAATAAAGATAGGGATTGGCCGCGGGTTCGCCGGCACGATTTTCCAGATGCGTCGTCGAATCCCCGGGCGTGCCTAGCACGCGGATCATGACACCGCGATTATCGCGCGCCCACACCGCGCGATCCGGCGCCAGTGTGTAAGACCGGTAGCGTTTGTAGCCATTGATCGTCGGCGTCGTGAAAGCGGCCGCCGGGTGCGCGTGCTTGAGCAGGCCTCCAAGATAATGCAGGCCCTTCGCCGATAGTCCTTCGCGCTCGTCGCCCATGAAGATGTTGAGACCGCGCATTCGTTCGGTCAGCGACTGATGCAGGTGCCAGCCCGACGAGAACAGGTTGGGCAGCGCCGGTCGGCACATGAAACTGGCAAGGCAACCGTTGCGGCGAGCGATTTGTTTGGCGGCCGCGCGAAACAGGATCATCGTGTCGGCCGCGGCCATGCCGGCCTGCGGGCGGAAGGTAAATTCACATTGGCTTGGCCCGAGTTCGACTTCCAGCGAACGCAGCGGCATGCCGAGCGCCATCGCACCCCGCCGGATCGGCTCCAGTGCCGCCTCGACCTGATCGAACCGAGACTCGGTGAGGTACTGATAGCCCTGGTTCAGCAGGCTCACCTCGGGCGCCTGCGGTGGCCAGGTAGCGTCGGCCGGCGCAAGACGGGGATTTTCCAGCTTGAACAGATGAAATTCGACCTCCAGGCCGGCGAGATAGTCGAACCCCTCGCCGGCTAGCCGCGCCAGTGCATTGCGTAAGATCTGCCGCGTCGAGAACGGGACGGGCTTGCCGCTGGCGAAGTACATGTCGCAGAGCAACCATCCTGTATTTGGCGCCCACGGCAGAACCTGAAAGGTGTCCGGGTCGGGTACGATGATGAAATCGCCCGCACCCTCCATCTCGCGCATGGCAAAGCCGCCGCCGGCGGTGAAAACCGGATAGGCGGTTTTGTGCGCCGTGTCCTTGGCGAGCAGCGTCGTGGTCATGGTGACGCCGCTCTTCATCATCGCCGGCGCGTCGGCGCCCACCACCGTCTTGCCGCGCAGCACGCCATGCTGGTCAGCGAACGAGAAGCGCACAAGCTCGAGCTTATTGGACTTGATCGCTCGCTCAACCTCCAGCGCGCGACGCGATTGCTCATCACTCCAAAGACCGTGCCGTTCGACGAAGCCCGGTGGCTTTTTTGCTTGGCGGGGCATGTGTACAGTGCGCGGAAGCTCGCTAATGCCAGCTTTTGGTCGCTTGCCGCTCGCGGCTCGTGCGCTGCCAATAGCCTTCCCAGTCGCCTACGGGGCCGATGCCATCCACGCAGGGCGGCCCAGTCACCTTCGCCGCCTCGGCTGCGTCCAGCACCATCATCGGTTTGTCGGACTGTTCGAGCGCCCGCCGCAACAAGCGGCGATAGGCGATAATCGCCTTGTCCGACGTGCCAAGATGCTCCTGCGTGCGGTCCTGGATGGCGCCCATCGACTCGCAGGCCCACTGGTCGTGCACGTTGATGTCGGCGCCCATGCCCGTGTAGGTCGCGTGCGCCTGCTCGTTCGGATCGAAGCCGTAATCGTTGCTCTTGTTCTTGCGCGGCACATAATCCGGCAGCTCGTAGAGTTCGAAGTCGCTGTCTGCGCATCTCCTCCTTATCGACAGGCGTACCGAACGAGGTGAAGATTGCGTACCAGTAATGCTTCACATCGTCGACAGGCACGTGCCATTGCGAGATCGTCATTTCGCGGCTCATCGGGATGATGAAAGCATTAGGGAAGATTAGGTTTGTAACGCGCACATGCGCTTTTTGCTCGTTGATCTGACGCAGCGTGATCAATCGGAAACCGTAGTCTGTCGGCTCGACCTCGATGCGCGGACGTGTGAATTCGCGCATGATCCGCGTCATCGGCATGTTCGAGTCTTTGGACGTATCGCGGAACATCTTGCCGTAACCCTTGTCCGGGTCCTCGTCCTCGAAGAAACGATGCAGAAACGACGTGTGAACCGGGTCGATGCCGACCTCAAGCGACTGCAGCCAATTGCAATCGATCATGCCCTTGAAGGCAAACGTGTGCGATGATGGCGCGACGAAACAGTCGAATTGCGGAAAGGCCGGCGGCTCGCCCGGTCCAAGATAAGCGAACAGGATGCCGCTCTTCTCCATAGCCGGATAGGACTTGAGCCGGACGTTGGCGCACAGGTTGCTGGTGTTCGGCTCCGCCGGAATCTGCTGGCATTTGCCGTTCACGTCGAACAGCCAGCCGTGAAACGGACAACGCACTCCCCCGTCCTCCAGCCGTCCGAAGGCAAGATCGGTGCCTCGGTGCGGACAATGGCGCCCGACGAGACCATAGCGTCCATTGTCATCCTTGAACGCCACCAAATCCTCGCCGAACAATCGCACAGCTTTGATCGGACGGTTGCCAGACAGTTCGTCGATGAGCGCCGCCGGCTGCCAATAGCGCCGCATCAATTGGCCGGCTGCGGTTCCGGGTCCCGTGCGAGCCATAAGGTCATTCTGTTGGGCGCTGAGCATGGGATTTCCTTGTGCGCTGACCGAACATATCTTCGAATAGGCTAACATGCGCTCGATGCACCGACAAGCTTACGGGATCTGCCGGAACTCTTTCGGTAAATACTTTACAAGCCCCGCACGGAAGGACTGCGCGCCGATGCCGCGGGTAAAGCGAACTCGGGCCGAACAACGGCTCACCGCCGCAGCCGGATCCGATTTCCTCGAAGCGCTCGCGCGCGGCTTGCGCGTCATGCAGGTTTTTGACCGCGACCGGCAGCAGCTGACGCTCAGTGACGTTGCCCGGCTCGTGAGCCTGCCTCGCGCCTCGGTGCGCCGGACCCTGTGCACGCTGGTGCATCTCGGATTTGCCGAAACCGACGGGCGACTGTTCCGATTGACGCCTCGCATTCTCAGGCTGGCCAGCGCCTATCTCACTTCGAACGCCATCTCGGATATTTTGCAGCCGGCCGTCGAGCGCCTGACCTGTCCCTGTCGGCAACTAAATCCGGACATATTGGTGATGCAAGCCGCCCCAGGATTGGCAGCGGCAGAATGCGACCGACGGTCTGGTTGGCACGCGATGCCGGCGTATCCTTATTCAAGGATAGGTGCGTCCGGTTTTGGTTGTAGTAGTTTGCGTAAGATCGAAGTAGATGTCGAAGATGCCGCTCGCCAAATACGACGACATGGTCAAGGCAGTCGCGTCGGATCGAGCCGATGAGCCTCTCACAATAGCCATTCTGCCATGGCGAGCGCGGCGACGTTGGTCGATCAGGAATGCCCATCGATCGAAGTCTTCGGATGAAGGTCTCACCATAGGCCCCATCCCGGTCACGGACCAGATAGCGGGGGACCTGTTCCCAGCCGCAAGCCTCCGTGATCTGATTCGCGATCCATTCCGCGCTCGGATGCGCAGTAACGCCAAACCATAGAATATATCGCCGGCCGTGCCCCATGATCAACAAGCCATAGATCAGACGAAATGAGATAGTCGGCACAACGAACAAATCCATCGCCACAATGCCGTCGGCATGATTATAAAGGAACGTCTTCCACCCTTGAGATGGCGGGCCCCTACGCCTGACCATATACTTAGCCACGCTCGTCTGTCCGATATCGAAGCCTAGCTTAAGCAGCTCTCCGTGGATCCGCGGTGCCCCCCACAGCGGATTGGCAATGCTCATCTCGCGGATCAGCCGGCGGACCTCCAGCGGCACAGGAGGCCTGCCGCCACGGCGTCGCGACTTCCAGCGCCAGTACGATTTGAACCCGGCGCGGTGCCATTTTATGACAGTCTCCGGCTTAACAATCGTCAGTGCATTTATGATAGTTGGCACAATTCGATACAGCGCAGCAAAGATTAGGCGGTCCGTGGCACTAAAGGTCTGCCTCTTTGGCAAACGCCGTTGCTGGATATTAAGCTGATGGCGAAGAACCAGGATCTCAGCCAGCAATGAAGCTCTTGACCAGAACAATCCGACCAATGCCAACCAGACCAAGCTGCAGCCTTCCCTCATAGCCAGAAAGATTGCGTGATTCTGCCTCAATTGTCAGCCCGATTGGGTTTACGACAGAGACAACCTGGGCCATGTCGAGCAGGAAAGGCCATAAGCGGCTCATCCAAATCATGAATGCTCGGTCATTATTGCGCAACCAGCGCCGATACGGCGCTTGCCACAATGCGATATTCAACTGTTAGGGAGAAATAAAATCTCGACTTCAAGCGGGCTCCGCGACTTGAACAGGTCGGCGAGGAACCTTCCAAGAGCATGAAGAATCGCAAACATATCTTTTAATTATGCGACAATTCTGCCCGGACACGCGAAACCAAGCCGGATCGAATTTTCGGAAAGGACAGGACCTTGCGCTCCGTCGAGCGATGCTGCCCGAGCGCCGCACAGGCGCGGCGTCTTCGGTTGCCTTAGGCGGCCGTCAAAGCCTGATCGATGTCGGCGATGATGTCGTCTGGGTGCTCGATGCCGATCGAAAGTCGCACATAGCCCTCAGTAACACCGGTCTGGAGTTGCTCTTCCGGCGATAACTGCGAGTGGGTCGTGGTGGCCGGGTGGATCGCTAGCGAGCGGGCGTCTCCAATATTGGCCACATGATATAGCAGCTTCAGGTTATCGATGAATTTGCGGCCGGCGTCCTTACCATTCTTGAGCTCAAAACCAAGCAGACCGCCATACCCGCCCTTGAGATAAGCGTCGGCGCGGCGCTTATTTTCACCGGTCATCAGACCGGGGTAAATAACTTTACTGACTTTGGGATGCTTAGCGAGATAGTTCGCTACCGCGACGGCATTGCTGCAATGCTGGCGCATGCGGAGCGCCACGGTTTCCAGCCCTTGGATAAACATGAATGCGCTAAAAGGCGACATGGCCGCGCCAATATCACGCAGCAACGTTACGCGCGCCTTGATAATGTAAGCGATCGGGCCCAGCGGCTTAACGGCCTGAGTCCAGACGGCGCCGTGATAGCTCGGGTCGGGCGTGTTCAGCATCGGAAAGCGATCGGCGTGCTTTTCCCAATCAAAATTGCCGCCATCGACGACAACGCCACCGATCGAGGTGCCGTGGCCGCCGATATACTTGGTGGTCGAATGCATGACGATCGCCGCCCCATGATCGAGCGGTTTGCAGAGCACGGGACAGGCGGTATTGTCCATGATGAGAGGGATGCCCATCTCGCGACCGACCTTCGCGACCTCGGCGATTGGGAATACCGCGAGCTTTGGGTTGGGAAGTGTCTCGCCATACCAGCAGCGCGTGCGCCCGTCACTGGCCTTGCGGAAGTTTTCCGGATCGGAGGGATCGACGAAGCGGCATTCGATGCCCATGGTGCTCATGGTGTTCTGAAACAGGTTCCAAGTGCCGCCATAGATGTCGGTCGAGCAGACAAAATTGTCGCCTGCGTGACAGATGTTTTGTACGGCGAAAAGCGAAGCGGCTTGTCCCGAAGCGACCGCCAGCGCAGCGACGCCACCTTCGAGCGCAGCCACGCGCTCTTCTAGCACAGCCTGCGTCGGATTCATGATGCGGGTGTAGATGTTGCCGAGCTCCTTGAGCGCGAACAGGTTACCGGCATGTTCGGTCGAATTGAATTGATAGGATGTGGTCTGGTAGATCGGCACCGCAACCGCCGTGGTGGTCGGATCGGACCGGTAACCGGCGTGCAGGACAATCGTTTCGGCGTGCTGACTGGTTGTCGGCATAGGGCGCTCCCGCAAAGTTTTCTGGCTGGATTTTCTGCGTCGATATCAATGACTGGAGCCTAGGCGCTAACCCACACATGAATCAATTGGATTGCGTCCCGATCCGATACAAAAGCGAGCTGCGCCTTTTTCAAATCCGATCACGAAATCGTGTGATTGCTGACATTTAGCGCCTCCTGGCGATTGTAATAAGCCCTGACGACCGCCGCGACCCGTTGTCGCCGCTTGCCAGCTATCGACGAAAACGCTACCAAATTGACCGCGAATTGTGGGCTCAACCGGTCTGGGCGCTGATGTCGATCACCCGCGGCGGGGTCCCGCCGATCCTCGCGCAAAAATATTACACAATGCCGTCGGCGTTCACGCCGGAAAACTTGCTACGAGAGGCGCGCCGGCAAAAGCAAATAGGACGCACCGACATCCCGGCCATCTGCGTCCTCGACCCCGACGGCGATATGGTGCGCCGTCTGCTTGCCTGCGGCGATGCTCGCCTTGACCCAACCTGGGCCTGTTATCACACGCAGCTCTACCGCTTTAGCCGCGATGAGATCGATTTCGGGATTGTCGGCTGCGCCGTCGGCGCCTCGTTTGCCGTGCTTATTGCCGAAGAACTGTTCGCCTCGGGCTGCAAATTGTTAATCAGCGTGACCTCCTCCGGGCAGATCGTCCCAACACGCAGACCGCCTTATTTCATCATCATCGACCGTGCGTGGCGTGACGAAGGTACCAGCTACCATTACCTGGCGGCGTCCGATTATGCCTATGCTGACGCAACATTGATTGCGGCCCTCGATGGCAGCTTTGATCGATTCGCGATTCAGGTGCTCACTGGCGCGACCTGGACGACGGACGCGCCATTCCGCGAACTCAACCCGCGATTGACGCCATGCGTGAAATGGATCTTCTGGCCGTCGAAATGGAAGCGGCGGCGCTTTATGCATTCGCCCAAGTCCGGCGGAAGCCCGTTCTTTGTATTGCCCACGTCACCAATCAGATGGGTCGAGTCAACGGTGACTTTGAGAAAGGAGAAGAGGACGGTACCAAGGACGCACTGGATTTGATTGCGATCGTCGCCGACCGCCTCCAGTCCAGGTTTGCCACGTGAGCCTTGCCGCGATCGGCATAATGTGCAAAGCGCCGCAGCCGGGGCGCACCAAAACGCGGCTTGCGACAACGATTGGTCCAGTTGCCGCTGCGGAACTGTCCACCTGTTTTCTGCGCGACGTTGCTGCAGCGATCGAAGCAGTGCCGAAAACGATCGGCAGACGCGGCTACGGCGTCTATGCCCCGGCGGGAGCCGATCAGGTATTGCGCGCGATCTTCCCTGCCGAGTTTGATCTCTTGCTGCAGGCTGGCGACAATTTTGGCGAAGTGTTGTTCGGTGCCATGCGAGTACTGCTAGCTGCGGGACACGACTGCGTCCTGCTCGTCAACGGTGATAGCCCAACATTGCCAGCCTCATTCCTCGCACAAGCCATTGGAATGCTGCGCGCCACCGGCGACCGAATGGTACTCGGACCGGCGAGCGATGGTGGCTACTACCTCATCGGCTTGAAGCGGCCTCACCGGCATCTGTTCACGCAGATTGCGTGGGGAACGAACACCGTGGCGCACCAAACGCGGCAGCGTGCCGCCGAAATCGGCCTTGCGGCCACGATGCTTCCGGAGTGGTACGACATCGACGATATTGAAATCGCTTGAATGGCTGCGGGATGAACTAGCCGGTAGATCGACGCGTTTTCGTGGCGGCGGTCCCGCCCCCGCCAGCCGCGCCTTCCTTGCCGCGGCACCGCATGTGACCCCGTGAATCCAGTGCCTGGGTCGGTTTCATATCCGGTTGTTAGACCGGTATTCTCCGCCCAAAATTGGCCGCCGCTTTACCTATTGGTTGCCATCGGTGCGATCTTTGCCTGTCTCACCATAGTCATGCCCTTTGCTTTTCGCGTAGGTGGCGACAACGCCTTTATTGCGTTGACCATCCCAGCCTGTCTGCTGACAATCGCGGCGACTCATGTGGCCGAGCGCGTGCCGACGAAGCACGCGCTCTTGCTGATCCTCGGCCTTGGGATTGCGCTGCGGGGCTATGTCCTGCTGTTCGATCCACTTCTGTCCAGCGACATCTATCGCTACATCTGGGACGGACGGGTTCAAGCTGCCGGCATAAATCCCTACCGCTATTTCCCGGCTCAGGATGTCCTGTCGTATCTGCGCGATACCAAAATCTTTCCCAACATAAACCGGGCAGATTACGCCGTAACAATCTATCCGCCGGTCGCCGAATTCTTCTTCCTGGTTGTCACGCGTTTGGGGGAATCCGTGACTGTCATGCGTCTTGCGCTGCTCGGCTGCGAGGCGGTGAGCGTCACAGTGATCCTGCTGCTGCTAAGTCGCATGAACCGCCCGGCCGCGCGGGTGGTTGCCTATGTCTGGCATCCGCTCCCTATCTGGGAAATCGCCAGTAGCGGTCACGTCGACGCCCTTATGGTCGCGCTGACGCTTTTCGGGCTGTGGATTGCACTAACCGGCCGTGCTCTGCGCGGAGCGGTCTTCATCGCTCTGGGAGCCCTGGTGAAGCCGTTTTCGGTGGCAGCGCTCGCGGTAATCTGGCGCCCGTGGGATTTGAGGATGCCGCTCGTCGTGATCTGCACGATTGCGCTGTGTTACCTCCCCTATCTTTCCGTTGGATGGGGTGTCCTCGGGTTCTTCACCAAAGGCTATCTGGCGGAAGAGGGCATGATCTCCGGGGCCGATTACTGGGCGCTTTCGCTCTGGCGTCTCCTATTTGGCGTTCATCGCGGCGATGTCGTCGCCTATCTTGCGTTCGCGGCCTCGATCTTGCTGCTCATGGCGCTTTTCATCGTCCACCGTGCGAAGCCGACCATCGCTTCCCGTCTTGCCAATATCAATATGCTGTTACTGGTCGGTCTCCTGCTGTTGTCGCCCAATTACCCCTGGTACTTTATGGCGATCATGCCGTTCGTCGCGCTTTGCGGCGATGCGCCGACCTGGGTAGTTTCAATTGGAGCGCTCTTGCTGACTCATGAAGTGGGTTGGGGCTTTCATCTTCCGGCGGTGGCCGCCAAATCGGTTCTATTTGGCGGGTTCCTCACGGCCTGCGCCTGGTCGGCCGGAATGGCATATCTGAAGCGAGCTGTGGAAGCGGGGCGATCGAAATGAATTCTTCCGACGTCGATACTGTCGTTAGCGCACGCGTCGATCCGCGCCGCTATCACGAATCAGTGTTGGAAGAGCGCACCGAGCGCGCGGCCCGCCCGCCGATCTGCCTTTATCTGGAAGTGACCAATCGCTGCAATTTGCTGTGTACGACCTGCCCTCGCACCTACGAGGATCTCGAACCGCCGGCGGATATGAGCTGGGAGCTGTTCACGTCGATCGTTGATCAGGTACCCGATCTTGTGCGCGCAGTCCTGCATGGCGTCGGTGAGCCGATGCTGGTCGCCGACCTGCCGCGCATGGTGAGATACCTGAAGGACCGCGGGGTCTATGTTCTGTTCAACACCAACGGAACGGTGCTCGGCGAACGCAACGGCCGCGCGCTGATCGCAGCCGATCTCGATGAATTGCGCGTATCGCTCGACGCGGCTAACCGCGACAGCTTTAAAACGATTCGCGGCCGAGACTATTTCGGCCGCATCGTGCGCAACCTGCGTGCATTTCGCGATCTCCAGAAGCGGGAGGGACACGCCAAGCCGCGGGTCTCCGCTTGGCTAACCGGCTTGAAAGAGACCGTGGAGGAATTGCCGGCGTTTGTGCAGCTTGCTGCGGAGATCGGAGTCAAGGAAGTCTATCTACAACGCCTCGTATTCTTCGACCGATCGGCCATTGGCAAAGCGCAGCCGGATCAAGCGCTGTTTGAGCGGATGACGAGCGAAGAAGCGGCCACTCTCAAACAGGCTGAGGAGCTTGCGCGCTCGCTTGGCATAACGTTTAGCGCGTCCGGTGCGGCCTCCGAGCCCGGCCTGAGCTTGAAAAGAGCCGATGAACATTCGCCCTGGTCCCTGTGTCGGCGTCCCTGGTCTTTGATGTATTTCACCGCCAATGGCCGCGCGTTGCCGTGTTGCATCGCGCCGTTTTCGCGGCACGGCTATGAAAGCTATACACTTGGTGACACCACGCAGCAGGCGCTGCGGAATATATGGAACGGGCCCGCATATCGGGACTTTCGCGCCGCTCTGCTGACCGATAAGCCGCCGGCGACCTGCGCTAATTGCGGACTGCGCTGGAGCCTGTGAGCGACGTTCCGAGCAATAATAGCGAGCAGCCGCCGGCTTTCCATCGTGCCGCGGTGGTCGCGGCAGTCATACCCTGCCTTGACGAAGAGGCGGCAATTACAGGGGTCGTGACGGCGGTTCTGGCGCAGGGCGTTAGCGAGGTCATCGTCGTCGATGGCGGGTCTCAAGACCGAACGGTCGAACGCGCAACCGCAGCTGGAGCTCGCACTATAGTTGAGCCGCGACGCGGTTATGGACGCGCCATCCAGGCGGGCATCGCCGCCGTGCGCGATGACGCGCAAATCCTGGTCTTCCTCGACGGCGATGGCAGCGATCCCGCGGAATTCATTGCGGATCTGATTTCGCCAATTGTCGCTGGGCGGACGGTGTTTGTTCTCGGCTCGCGGGTGCGGGGAAAACGCGAACGCGGGAGCTTGGCGCCCCAGCAGGTCGCCGCCGCCCAAATCGGCAGTCTTCTGCTGCGCTTCTTTTATGGCGCGCGCTTCAGTGACCTCTCGCCATTTCGCGCCATCCGGCGCGACGCCCTGGAGCGTCTCGGCATGAGCGACATGACCTATGGCTGGAATTTGGAAATGCTGATGCGGGTGGCAGCCGCCGATCTTCCCGCATGCGAGATTGCTGTCGGGCAACGGCGTCGCCTTGGCGGCGTGTCGAAAGTGTCCGGAAATCTGGGAGCCGGCATCAAGGCGGCGTGCGCGATGGCGGCTACCTTCGTTCGCCTGGCGGTTCGGCTGCGGCGCCGAATGCGCCCGTGACAGCAATACCCGCCTAGCCAGCAAGGCGCAGGAACCGGCCGAGCATGCACTTCCCGTCTCGCACTGCGGCCACATTGCGGCGTAGCCATGCATCAAGGCCGAGAGATCGACCTGCGCCTTGTAGCGCAAATAGGAACATTAGCATCGCCAGGAACATATAAGACCATGTCCACTCAGCCGGATTGCCCGGCCGGTAGATGCCGAGCCAAAGTTGCAGCACAAAGGCGATTCCGAAGATACTGACGAAACGTACGGCGAGCCCGAGAATTAGCGATGTAGCGAACGAAAATTCGGCAAGAAATACAATCGGCCCAAAAAACTTGAGGTGCGGCAGCAGAAACTCTTTGACGAAATCGCGGTGAAACTCGAAGGCGGCGCGGGTGGCCTCTTGTGTAGTCCAATATTGCAGACCTTCGGACAATGGCAGCGGCAGTTTCCACAACATTCCTTCGAACCACATACAGCCGATCAAAACGCGTACCGCCCACATTCCGACATGAGCGCCACTGCGTTGTGCCGGGTCCTCACGCCAATTCCAAATGGCCGCAATGATGCTGATCAGCATCAGCATCCAGAACAATGCGAGGATCATAAAGCGCCAATTGCCCAGACTAAGATAATCATCCGTCGTCGCGGTCAAGAACTGCCAAACATCGGTAATTGGGGTTTTGGGCATTCGCTCTTGCTCCATAACGTAACAATGAACATGATTAGCATAATGAAAGGCATCCGCTCATATCAAATTACTGAGAGCCCCGCAAAGCAGGCCGATCACGAGCTTGACTCCACCTTGTCCCTGTTGGCAACGAATACCGTACATATTGGCGATGAAGGCCGCCGAGAATAGTGTGTGACGCGATATTCCCGATCCGCTGAATGGCTCGAAAGGCAGGCGCATCTTTGGCCAGCGATCGATGCGTCCTGATTTTATTGTAATAGTCGGCGTAATTTTGCAGGATCCGTCGCAGGCGTGCCTCGCTAAAGATGACGAGATGATCGAGGCACTCGCGCCGGATCGATCCGATCAACCGTTCCGTAAAGCCATTCTGCCAAGGTGCAGCCGGCGCTATAGGCTTGTCCCGAATGCCCATGGCACGAATGCGACGCTGGGCGACGTCGCCATAGACGCGATCATTATCGCGGAGGAGGTAACGTGGCGCCGCATCCCAGGGGAACGCTTCAGTGAGCTGACGTGCGATCCATTCTGCGGTCGGATTAGGTGTCACATTAATCCAGACCAGCTCTCTCCGCTCAAGCCTAACTATGACAAAGGCATAGAGCAGGTTGAAGCTGATGGTGGGGACCACGAACAAATCCATGGCAGCGATGTCCGGGGCATGGTTTCGCAAGAAAGTGCTGCCATCCCTGACTGGGTGGGCCCCATCGCTTGATCATGAATTTGGCCACTGTCGACTGTGCGACATCAAAGCCAAGCTTGAGCAGCTCGCCATGGATGCGCGGAGCTCCCCATAGAGGATTGTCGAGGCTCATGCGCCGGATCACATCGCGCAGTTGCGCATCGATCTGCGGCCGCCCTCCCTGCGAACGTGATTTCCAACGCCAGTAGCGGCGAAAGCCGGCCCGATGCCAACGAATGACCGTCTCCGGCTGGACGATGGCAAGGACCCGTAGGATCGATGGAAACCAGCGATAAAGCTGAACCAAAAAGAGTTGATCGAGGTTCGTAAGCCGGATCCGACCGCGCGTCTGACGCCGCAGAACCATAACCTGATGCCGCAGGGCCACGTTCTCCGCCTCAAGCCGGTAATTCGATTTAAATGGCGAGGCCAGGATGGTGGCGAACAGCCATAACAGAGCGATCATCTCGCCAGATTAAGCGATTCTCTCACCTCGGCAACCCGGACGGAGTTTTCGGTACACACAGGGGCACCGTTGATGTGACAAGCGTTCCCAATCAAGGCACCACGTTCCGCGTCCGCATTCCACGGGAGCCGAAGTTTGTCGCGCAACAAGCCAGCTAGCATTCATCCGATCCTTATCGTCGAAGACGACGAGCTCATGCGCGTCTCGCTTGAGGATCGGTTTAGACTTGAAGGTTTTGCAGTGACCACCGCGGCCACACTCGACGGCGCCCGCCGTGAACTTGCGGGGGCGTCGCGTCCTGCGCTTGTCATCACGGATGTGCGCTTGCCCGATGGCGATGGCACCGAAATTTTCGAATTATGCCGACACAATTTGCCGGGCGTTCCCGTAATCGTCATGACGGCTTTCGGAGCGATCGCAGATGCCGTACGCCTAGTCAAAGCCGGCGCGCTCGATTATCTGGAAAAACCCTTTAACCTCGATGATCTCGTTGAAATCGTAAGAATGACTGTCAGCGGCAGCGACAGCGGCAATGAACGACATCTGCGAGGCAGTGTTGAAGAGGCCGAGCGCGCCACAATCGCGGAAGCCCTGGTCCGCAATGATTGGGCAATATCGAAGACGGCACGGATATTGGGGATTTCTCGAAAAAACCTGTGGGAGAAGATGCGTCGATATCAAATCGAACGATCGATTTGATTGATCGGCGCAGACAGTGACGTGCCATGCCCCCGCGTAGGGCCGCATTACGGTCGACGGGGTGGCTTAACGAACGAAGGATGCTTTGATGTACATCAAAGATGGTTTCGAGGCGACGCGATAGCGGTACAAGGTGGCTGATCTGTCATTATCCGAAGTCGCTGATGCTGCTGCCTGCCGGATCTGTAACTTCTTCAATGTAGTCGGCATGCCGGGCCGTGCAGCCGCCATTCAGTGAGGTGAGTTCGCTCGGAGGGTAAGGGGCTTTTCAGGATGGTAGCGGTGGATTCCGTGGCGAAAAGCCGTGCTGAGCACCCAGAATTTGTATCGATCGAAGCCGTTCGAACGCGCGCGATCGAAGGCGTGACCGCAGTGGTAGGCGAAGAGGACGTGCCGCTACGCGCCGCGCGAGGACGGGTAACGATATCTCCGATCTTGGCCGAACATTCGCTGCCGCCGTTCGATCAGTCGGCCATGGACGGCTATGCCGTTCGAACCCGCGAACTTACTGATCAGTTCATAAGTTAGCGACTATTTGGTTGAATTTTGCGCGTGGGTGCGTATGATTTCGACCGATGAAGGTCGACGGCCGTAAGCTGAGCCATGCGGAACTGGAAGAGGTTCGGTTCAAGGCCGTGAAAGCGGTGCAGGCCGGGCAATCGCCGACGATGGTGGCACATGAGCTTGGCCTTTACCCGACGAGGGTGTTTGTCTGGTTGGCCGTGTACCGTTCCGGCGGATGGGATGCGCTTCGTGCTCGCAAAGCGAGCGGCCGACCGAAGCGGTTGACCGGCGCGCAACTGAAATGGATTTACAATACGGTGACAACGAAGAATCCGATGCAGCTGCGATTTCCGTTTGCGTTGTGGACGAGAGCGATGATCCGAACGTTGATTTAGCGGAAGTATGGCATCAAGCTCAGTGTGATCTCCGTGGGGCGGCTGTTGGCGCAAATGGGTTTGAGTTGCCAGAAGCCGCTGAGCCGGGCGTTCGAGCAAGACGCAACGCTGGTGAAGCGATGGATCGAACGTGATTTTCCCAAGCTCCGCGCGCTCGCGAAAAAGGAGCGCGCCGTCGTATTTTTTAGCGACGAGAGCGGAGTGCGGTCCGACTTTCACGCCGGAACGACATGGGGGATACGCGGCAAGACCCCGGTCGTTCGTCATACCGGAAAACGGTTTCATCTCAATATGCTATCGGCGATCTCGGCCAAGGGGGAACTGCGGTTCATGACCTCGCGCAAGCGCATCTCCGCAGCGCTGTTCATCGAGTTCTTGCGCCGGCTGATCGCGAACTATCCGAGAAAGATATTCCTGGTGGTCGACGGACTGCCCGCGCACAAGGCCAAGTCGGTGCTGCGCTTTTTGGATCAGGTGAAAGACCGTATCAGACTGTTTTTTCTTCCGCCCTATTCGCCGGAAATCAATCCGGACGAGTTGGTCTGGAATGACGTCAAGAATAACGGCGTTGGTCGCACCTTGATCCGCACCGTGAGAGATTTGGACCGTGCGGTGAATTCTAGATTGAGGCTGCTGCAGAAAAATCCAGACAAGGTTCGTGCCTTCTTCCAGATGGATACCACTCGCTACGCGGCTACCGCATAGTCGCTAACATATGAACTGGTCAGTAATGGACGGACCTCGACTTTTCCAATCGTCGGTCGTCAGGCGGCTGGCCAGGCCTTTTGGACCGGGGGACACGAGGGACCGGCGGCCGTGCGCATCTTTACGGGTGCCGCCATTCCGAGCGGATTTGATGCGGTTGTGATGCAGGAAGAATGCGATCCATTGCCTGGGGCCGTCAGAATTCATCGTCGACCGACGCCTGGTGAACACATTCGCTTAGCGGGAGACGATGTGACCGCCGGCGCCGTTGTTGTCGGGTCTGACGTGCTGATCGATGCCCGCCACATTGCAATCATGGCTGCCGCTCGCATACCGCGAGTTAAAGTTCGCCGCCGCGTACGTATCACGGTATTTTCCACAGGCTACGAGTTGTGCGAGCCTCATGAACCCTCCTTCCAGGCGCGATTCACGACAGCAATCGCGCCATGTTGTTGACGCTCCTTGAAGGCGCCGCCGTGGAACTGATCGATCTGGGGCAGGTTCGAGATGACACTTCTTTCATAACGAAAGCAATTGGAGCCGCCGCACACGATTCTGATGTTGTGATTTCGACAGGAGGGGTTTCCGTCGGCGAAGAAGATCATGTGCGTGCTGCGGTTGAAGCCGCGGGCGGACAGCTTTGGCCCCTGAAGGCTGCGATCAAACCTGGGAAACCAGCGTCCGTGGGCCGGCTCGGACATGCGAACTTGATTGGTCTTCCAGGTAACCCGGTTTCCGCCCTGGTGACATTTATGTGTTTTGGACGGCCAATTATTTTGCGCCGTATGGGCTACAGTCGAGAGATCCTTCGCCAATTTCCGCTGTTGCAGGATTTGCGGAAATGAGGAAATCCGGCCGCGATGAGTTTGTACCGGTCGTTATGACCGGACACGATCCACAAGGTCGGCCGATTGTTGAGAAACGTCGGCGCGCCGGATCCGCGCGCCTTTCTTCTCTGATCGACGCGGATGGATTGGCGCGGATTCCCGCAAAGCAATCAGTAGTATCGCACGGCGATCTCCTACTTCTTTACGCCTTTAGCGGCGATTTCTGTCTTTAGAAGCAGGCCGGTTCGAGGCTTTTTCTTGGCCAACACCTGTGTGTACCGAAAACTCAAGCCCGCGCGCATTGATGGTGAAATCCGCCGAGAATGGCATGTGATGTAATGCGCCCAGTCCGCTGGACAGACTGAGGTCGTGGCACATCCTTGTCCAGTGATCGATGTGTTCTGAGATTATTCTAGTAGTGCGCATAAGCTCGCAGCGTTCGCCGGAAGGACGCCTCACCCAAGATAACGACATGTTCGACGCATTCCCGTCGGATCGAACCGATCAGTCGCTCGACATGGCCATTTTTCCAAGGCGAGCCGCGTGCGATCGGCCGATCCCGAATACCCATCCCTTTCAACCGGCGTCTGACCGTGTTGCCGTAGATGCCGTCCCTATCACGGATCAGGTACCGCGGGGGCGGCGTTTCAAGGGAAGACCTCCGTGATCTGCCGTGCATTCCATTCCGCAGTTGGATTTGCCGTGGTATTGATCCAGACTAACTCGCTGCGGTCCAAACCGACGATCACAATGGCATTGAGCGGGTAGAAGCCAAAGGGCGGAACCATGAGCAGGTCCCGGGCGACTATGTCCGGCGCGTGGTTCCGCAGAATGGTGCTCCATCTCTAGCTCCGTGGTCTAAGCCGCCTAGCCAATGTACTTGGCGACACTCGACTGCGCGATCTCAAACCCAAGCTTAAGCAGTTCACCATGCGGTGCGCTGTCCCTGTCGTAAATTGGATTCTGACATATCGGTGGTGCAATCCGCCCAGAATCGGCACAGGAAATATGCGACCGAAGGGCTCTTTGGTGCGCGACGTTGGCAAGTCCTTGTGCAATGACAGGTGTGTTCGAGTACGATTATAATAGTCGGCATAGGTCCGAAGCAGATGGCGAAGATACCGCTCGCCAAACACCAAAATATGGTCAAGACATTCCGGTATCATGGCGGCGTGCTTGGCAACGCGCAGATAGGATTGCCGCAGCCGTACCCCGTGCTGCCTGGCCAGCCGGTTGAACCCCCTGATTGCGGCGTGCAGCAGCTTGGCGTCGGTCGGAAAGCTGCTGACATTGGGTTGCACCGTGGTGTCCACGGTGGCCGGGCCAGGTCCTTCGTGCGCAGCGCGCAGCTTTCGTGCGCCACACGCAGGCGGTCCTTTCCGAAAATCATATCCGGACGTAGTGATGATGCAGTCCAGCCATAATGGGAATAGCGGCAATGACACCAGACCGTTGGACAGATCGGTGCATGGGCGCATCTTTCTGTAATGCCAAGTGCGTGCGCGCTTGAATGTAGTACGCCGCATAAGAAGCAATAATTCGGCGCGCCTTGGATCTTTACAATCATATCCTTGTTGACAGTGGCATGCACCGCCTGCTTGTGGTCCAGCGTATAAATCCACAATTCCACGAGGAGCGACACGCACCTGGCAAACTTTGTCACAAAGAACCCTGTTTCTGAAAAACTTGGGTGAAATCCGACCTCTCTAATGCGCACAAGCAACGGGCCCTCTGTTGCACAGGCATTGGAGATTCTAATGAAGAAGAAGATTTTGGTGATCGGCGGCATCGCAGCCGCCACCTTGCTGGTCGGCGGTTGGGCTTTTGCGCAGCCAGCAGGTTATGGCCCTGGCAACTTCGGTCCAGGCGGAATGATGGGCATGCGAGGCCAGATGGGCCCGGGAATGCACGGCCAAATGGGACCGGGCATGCGGGGTCACATGGGTCCCGGCATGATGGGTATGGGCCCCGGAATGATGGGGATGAACGGCGGCTCCGCAACCGCGGCGGAGCATAGCGACATTCGCGACCTGTTCTTCAACCATGAAAGCATTAAGCGTACCGTGACGAACCTCCCTGACGGCATCCGCACGGTCACGGAATCGGACGATCCGCAGGTTGCGGCGACGATCAAGAAACACGTCGCGGAAATGGGAAAACGGGTCGAAGAAGGACGTGACCCAGGGTTACCGATCGAGAGCTCCGCGCTGCACTCGATCTTCCGAGATAAGGATAAGATCAAGACCGCATATGAGGTGACCGAGAAGGGAATCGTCGTCGTCCAGACTTCGACCGACGCGAGCGCCGTCAAGGCTCTCCAGGATCACGCCGCACAGGTGACCGATTTTGCCCAACGCGGAATGGTCGCGGCGCATGAGGCTATGATGAAAAACGGCGGCGGTATGATGGGGGGCAGGATGCGCATGCGCGGTGCTATGGTCGAATAGCGGCGCCGGCACAAAGGCCGACAAAAGCGAGGCCCGCGATCTTGTGATCGCGTGCCGTATTGGCACCGGGCCCTCTGGCCGGTCTCAGCGTTTAGAGGCCATCGCGCTCGTCTGGCTGGAGCGCTAATCGGTGATTTCTCGTAATACGTGATTACCGGTCCCCGAGGCCGGTCGTATCTCCAGCACTAGGGCCGATACGGTGTTGTAGTTGGGCTGGCGACGAACGCTATTCGCGTTCGCCGCCAACCGCCTAATCATCTGGGATCTCGTGGTGCGATGTCGCGAGCAGGATCAGGCGTTCGTGATGAGGCGTCGCTTTTCCTCGAACTCCGCCGTGTCGATCTCGCCGCGAGCGAAACGCTGCTGTAGGATTTCCAGGGGATTGGCTGTTGCGGCGTTGGCTTCGTGTTTGTGCGAGGAACCGCACTTGCCACGACGCTGGGCGCGGTGGCCACCATTCTTCCCGCAGCATTTGCCTTTGGTTTCGGGTTGCGTTTGAACTTCTTGCATTACTTATCTCCAGTGATGCCGGACATGGTCCGGTTACATGTTGCACGTGATGTCAGGAATGCCGTCGGGTGCCGCCGGAATAGATGCCGGCTCGGGCGATGAACTTCGTCGATTTGCGAGGAGGTTCTCTGTGATGCCTGCCCGTTGGGGCATCCTGAACTGATCAACACATAGGGCGGACATGTCACAGAAGTTTTTCAACGGACCACTATTTTGTGACAATGTGTGTCGATCTTCTCCAGCGCTCAGGCAGGCCAATACCTCTAACCGCACGCAGGCGCAGCGAGGTCGGTCGCATTGGCTGCATGATCGTGGTGGCGCCAATTTGATCCACCGCAACGGGCAGTGCAAGCGCTTTGCTACTAATCTTGATCGGCCTCTCAAGGGCTCGATCTCCGTGGCGTAGCCTCTGTCGACATTTCACGGTCGAGTTCGGCTTGCTCATCCGCAACGGCATGTTGACCACGATGGCCACTGACAAATTGGTACTCGATCTGACGCTCGTGCTGCCGCACGTCCCTGACGAGCGGGATTCCTGCGTCGAACGACTGATTTCTCTGCTTAAGAGCAAATACATTGACCAGGCGCACGTCATTCGCGAAGACGGCAAGGCGCGGTTATGCCTGCATTACGATTCTGAGCGCATCGGCCTCGCTGAAGTCCGCCAACTGGTCGCCGCGGCCGGCGCGTCGATCGACAAGCGTTATGTGCATGAGAGCCTGCGCATCGAGGGCATGGACTGCCCGACCTGCGCCACCGTTATCGAACACGCACTGGGTCGCCTCGATGGCGTACTTGAAGCCAAGGTGAGCTACGCCGCCGAGCGCCTGCGCCTGGAATACGACAGCGAAAAGTCGTCGCACCGGGCGGTGGCGCGCCGCATCGAAGCGCTGGGCTACCGAATCTTGCAGCCTGAAGCCCATGCCGGATGGTGGGCGGAGCATCGGGAGTTGGTGTTCAGTTTCGCCGCTGGTGTGCTGCTGCTGGGCGGCTGGCTCGGTGGGCTGGCGGGCGCGCCGTACGCGGTATCGCTTGGCCTCTATCTCGCCGCCTATGCATTCGGCGGCTTCTTCACCGTGCGCGATGCGGTGCAAAGCCTTTGGGCGAAACGTTTCGATATCGACACGCTCATGCTGGTCGCGGCGGCGGGGGCCGCGGCGCTCGGGGATTGGGCCGAAGGTGCGCTCCTGCTTTTCCTGTTTAGTCTCGGGCACGCCCTCGAGCATTCGGCCATGGACCGGGCGCGCCACGCGATCGAAGCGCTGGCCGATTTGGCGCCAAAGACAGCATTGGTGCGCCGCGACGGCGCGGAGGTCGAAGTCCCGGTCGAGGAATTGCTGCGCGGCGACGTTGTCATCGTCAAACCCGGCCAGCGCCTGCCGGCCGACGGCAAAGTCACCGAGGGCAACTCGGCCGTGGATCAATCGCCAGTGACCGGCGAGTCGGTGCCGGTGGACAAGGGTCCTGGCGACGCGGTCTTCGCGGGAACGGTCAACGGCGACGGGGTCTTGCTGGTCGAGGTCACCAAGCTTGCCACGGAAAGTACGCTGGCGCGCATGGTGCGGCTCGTCTCCGACGCCCAGACGCAGAAATCGCCGACCCAGAATTTCACGGACCGTATCGAGCGCGTGTTCGTGCCGGTCGTGCTGATCGGCGCCGGCCTCCTGATCGCTGTGCCGCCCTTGTTCGGCTTTCCCTTTGCCGACTCCTTTTATCGGGCGATGGCGGTGCTGGTGGCGGCCTCGCCATGCGCGCTCGCCATCGGCACGCCGGCGGCGGTCCTGTCGGCCGTGGCCCGGGCCGCCCAGGCGGGCGTGCTGATCAAGGGCGGCGCCCACCTGGAAAATCTGGGCCGGTTGACTGCGATCGCCTTCGACAAGACGGGCACCATCACTGTCGGAAAGCCCCGTCTCACGGACATCGTGGCGTTCGGCGCAACGGAGAACGAAGTCCTTGCGTTGGCGGCGGCGTTGGAGAGCCGCAGCGGCCATCCTTTGGCTCAGGCCATCGTCGCGGCGGCCCGGGAACGTAAGCTTCGCTGGGACGAGCCCGCGGACGTAGAGGCGGTGAACGGTAAGGGCATCCGCGCCACCCTCGGCGCCCAGCGCATTGAGATCGGCAATCTCAAGCTGTTTGCAGGCGAGGCGATGAGCGCGGAAGTGACTGCGCAGGTCGAACGGCTGGAATTTGCCGGGCGCACGTCGATGCTGGTGCGGGCGGATGGGCACTTTGCCGGTATCGTCGGACTGATGGATACCCCACGCACCGGCGTGGCGGCGGTATTGGCGGAACTGCGATCGCTAGGCGTCACTAAGACGGTCATGCTGACAGGTGACAACGAGCGTGTTGCTCGCGCCGTGGCGCAAGACGTAGGACTGGAAGACGTACGAGCGAGCCTGTTGCCCGAGGACAAGATCGCCATAGTAGCTGGCCTCGTCGAGCAATATGGACAGGCGGCTATGGTGGGCGATGGCGCCAACGACGGGCCCGCGCTCGCCCGCGCCACGGTCGGCATCGCCATGGGTGGCGCCGGCACCGACGTGGCGCTGGAGGCCGCGGATGTCGTGTTGATGAGTGACGATCTCGGCAAGCTTCCGTTCGCCGTCGGCCTTGAGCCGCGCGGCGCGAGCGGTCATCCGCCAGAATCTGTTCATCGCGCTCGGCGCGGTTGCCTTGCTGATTCCGGCAACGCTGTTCGGCTGGGCCGGCCTCGGCCTCGCCGTGCTGATCCACGAAGGGTCGACGATTGTCGTCGTGTTCAATGCGCTGCGATTGCTGACTTACCATGCAACGCCAAAAGCCAGTGTTACCGCATGAGCGACTGGAAACCTTGAAGAATTCCGGTTGGCGGACATCGCTTGATCTTGCGCAATGCGGCGGGGCCGCAAAAGCCTAAAGAAGGAAACTTGAGTCTGCCGCGTAGCCTCCGCGCTCAATATGAGGAGTGTCAACCATGGCCAATCGAGAAGTTGTGATCTGTTCGCCGGTGCGTACGGCCATCGGCACATATGGCGGCACGCTCAAGGATACGCCGGCAGTCGATCTCGGCGCCGTGGTCGTCCGCGCGGCCCTTGAGCGCGCGAAGCTGCCGGCCGCTGAAATTGATACGGTTGTCATGGGCAATGTCGTCCAGGCCGGCAACAAGATGAACCCGGCCCGGCAGGCGGCCATCTACGGCGGCGTGCCGGTCGACGTGCCAGCGATGACGGTCAATCGCGTCTGCGGCTCGGGCGCGCAGGCGATTGCGAGCGCGGCGCAGGAGGTGATGCTTGGCTTCATCAACAGCGCAGTTGCCGGCGGCATGGAGAACATGGATCGGGCGCCGTATCTCATGAGTTCCGGACGCTGGGGCTACCGCATGGGAGACGGACAGATCTTCGATGCGATGCTGATGGACGGTCTCAACGATGCGTTCTCCGGCCAGCACTCCGGATGGCATACCGAGGATCTCGCGCGGTCGCACCAGATCACGCGGGAAGAGCAAGACCGCTGGGCGGAGCGCTCGCAGAAGCGGTTTTCGGCAGCGCAAGCGGCCGGCAAGTTCGCAGCGGAAATCGCAGCGGTCGAAATCGCCGCCCGCAAAGGTCCGACTAAATTCGATAAGGACGAGCACAATCGGCCGGACACCACACTTGAGAGTCTCGCCAAACTCAAACCGGCCTTTCGTAAGGACGGGACCATCACGGCTGGCAACGCGCCAGGCCTCAACACCGGCGCCGCGGCCATGATCGTGGCCGACCGCGCTTGGGCTGAGAAAAAGGGCCTCAAACCGATGGCGCGTCTGGTCGCCTACGGCATCGGCGCGGTCGAACCGGGCATGTTCGGCCTTGGTCCCGTACCCGCCGTGCGCCAGGCGCTCGATCGGGCGGGCTGGAATACCGCAGATATCCAGCGCATCGAAATCAACGAGGCCTTCGCGGCCATTGCGATCGCAGTCACGAAGGACCTCGGATTGTCCTCGGACATCGTCAATGTGGAGGGTGGCGCGATTGCACATGGTCACCCGATCGGCGCGACGGGAGCAGTGCTCACGACGCGTCTTTTGCATTCGATGCAACGCGACGGGATCAACAAGGGAATCGTTACACTCTGCATCGGTGGCGGGCAGGGGATCGCCCTTGCGTTGGAACGAGTTGCCTGAGGGCGAGCGGATGAATGTTCGATCGGGTCCGTCCCTCGTTCAGGACGCTCGACCTACTCAAGCTGACCGTTGAGACCAGAAATCGGTCCATCGACGAACTTTCGACGTAGGCCACTTGATGAAGGCGGGTCAGCATCGTGTCGATTTACTTCTACATACTGACTTCGTTGTTCGTATTTTTCTTTTCCGGTCTGATGGCAATGGCCGGGCTGGGCGCCGCATTGCTGTTCGTCCCCTTCTTTTACTACATGGGCGTGCCGCTGGGAGAAGCAGTGCCTACCGCCCTGTTGCTCAATGCCGTCAGTCTCTCTTTTGCATCGGTCAATTACTTTCGAAACAAGCTCATTAACTGGCGGATTGGCTTGCCGCTTCTAATCGCAGCCGTGGTGCTCTCGCCCTTAGGGGCGCGGCTGACGCCTCATGTGAACAAGGGACTGCTGCTTAGTATGTTTGCGGTCTTTCTCCTGTTCGCCGGAGCAATGATGCTGTTCTACCAACCTAGGCAGCGCGAACGGACGCTGGACTCTGGCGCGGCTCTGGCGACGGGTCTGGGTGTAGGCGGTGTCGCAGGCTTCCTGGGCGGGCTGCTCGGTGTCGGTGGCGGCAATATCATCGTGCCGGTACTGAGCTGGCTCGGTCTGGACGCCAAGGTCGCCGTAGGAACCTGCGCCCTGGTGGTCGTGTTCTCGTCTCTCTCAGGTTTTCTGGGTCATGTCAGCTTGGGTGGGCTTGACCCAATGTTCATCGGCCTGATGGCACTTATGGCTGCGGTCGGCTCGAGTGTCGGATCGTATTTGATGATGACCAAAGTTTCCAGCAGCCAACTAAAGCGTTTGATCGGCGTCGTGCTCTGGCTGATCGCGGCAAAGATAATTTTCGACTTATTCAAGTAGGTTGAATTCTTCACAGGAGAACAACATGACCTCGCAACATATCCCTCCAGAGTGGGCCTTCGAGTTCCACGGCCATCAGTGTCCCTTCATGCCTATCGGCTATCGCATGGGGAAACTCGCCCTTGAAAAACTTGGTATCGAGCGCGAACGGGATCATGGCTTCTTCGTCTTTCCAGAGTTGGGCGAGGGCCACCCGCAGACCTGCATGATGGACGGCATCCAGGCTGCCACTGGCGCCACTTATGGAAAGGTGCTGATGGCCAAGACCTTTTACGGTAAGCTTGCGGCTATTTTCCATCACCCCAAAAAGGGAGCTATCCGCTTCTCTCTCTTGCCGGACTTTATCGATGCCATGGGCAAGTTCGAGTTCTTGACCTACCGCAAAAAGGGCGTTGAGCCGTCACAGATTCCACCTGAGGTGAGCGAAAAAATCATCGGCTGGGTCTACGAGCAGCCCGATGATGTGGTCTTCAAAGTCGAGCCGAAGCCGGATTTCAAATTCTCGCCGGTCAAGGGGTCGTTCAACAAGACCAAGTGCGGCACCTGCGGGGAATATGTGTTCGACCGTTATCTGCGAATGAAGGAAAGCAAGCCAATTTGCATTCCGTGCTCCGCCTATTGAATTTGCACTGACCAAATTCGGCGGATAGCGAACCGCGCTTGCGGTGGATAGGAAAATGGTGAGGTCGTATGGATGGACACTCCGGTGGATTCTTCCGTCGTGCAGGATGCTCGATCGGTCTCCGAGCGTCTAAACCAGGAATGTTTCTGCATCACCCTCGACCGCGAAGCTCTGTGTAAGTCGCTGGAGCTGGAGGTCGGCGATCCGGAATTCTGCGCGACATTCATTAGGCCGCGGACGCATTTATTTTCAAACGCAGCGGTATTTCTGTCAGAAGCCGACGTCGCCAAAATGCGTCGGATCGTTCGCGCGGTCGAATCCGCAATCCAATTGCCTGGATATCAAGAAGCGGCTTTGTCCTGGGCTCCCGAGATCGCCCATCAAGAATTCGGACCGCGCGGCGTCTTCATGGGATACGACTTCCATCTTGCCGTCAATGGACCCAAGCTTATCGAAGTCAATACAAACGCGGGCGGCGCATTCCTGAATGCGCTGCTGGCCAAGGCCCAATGGGCCTGCTGCGCCGAGATCGAGGTCGCTATGGGAAAATCCAAGGGCGACGATTTTGAGTTGGCGGTCATGCGCATGTTCCAGCATGAGTGGGAACTTCAGCATAGGGCCGGCACGTCGCAGCAAATCGCGATTGTCGATGATCGGCCTGAAGAACAGTACCTTTATCCGGAGTTCCTTCTGGCGCAGCGGCTGTTCCAAAAGCACGGGATCGAGGCGGTGATTGCCGACGGAGGGCAGCTTCAGTACGAGGGCGGCCAACTGCTGAGCGAGGGAAAACCGGTGGACCTTGTCTACAATCGACTGGTAGATTTTTCTTTCGATCATCCCGAGCACCAACCTTTGCGCGCGGCTTATCTCGACGGCGCTGTCGTCGTCACGCCAAATCCGCGCTTGCATGCGCTCTACGCAGATAAGCGCAATCTAGTGCTGCTGTCCGATCAGGTGGCGTTACGGTCGTGGGGGCTTTCACCACAAATGCTCGCCGATCTCGCGGGAGTGCCGCGCGCGGTGCTCGTCAACTCCGACAATGCGCCGCAGCTTTGGGGAAATAGAAAAACGTTGTTCTTCAAGCCGGCGGGTGGGCACGGGAGCAAGGCTGTCTATCGCGGAGATAAACTTACGAAAGGGGTGTGGGCCGAAATCATTCAAGGTGGGTATGTCGCGCAGGACTTTGCGGCACCGAGCGAGCGCATGATTAAGCTCGATAGCCATGCGGAGCCGCGCAAAATGGATGTCCGCCTCTATATATATGACGGTCGGAATTTGCTCACAGCTGCGCGGCTTTACCGAGGGCAGACGACGAATTTCCGGACTCCGGGCGGTGGATTTGCGCCGGTGTTCACCATTTAAAGCAGCGCATCTCGATCCCGACGATTTCTCCCGGCACTCCGCAGATGACCGAGAAGTGCGCACGGAACTAAAACACGGCACGATGCGACGGCAGCGTTATTCAGACGATGAGATCGCGCAAAAGAGCCAAGTTATTTTTGCACATGTGTTCAGCGGTAGCTCCACCGCAGCGGCGAGTTAAATTCTCATTTTTTGACGCCTGTGACCGTCAAGGGAATGGCCCGATCACAGAGGCCCGCATTTTGTTTTGTTGGTTACTTTGTTGGTAGGTAAACCGGCCCCACAAAAATAACCATGATATCTGAATGAGTTGCGGCCAAATTTGGCGGTCCCGACAGGACTCGAACCTGTGACCTTCGGTTTAGGAAACCGCTGCTCTATCCGGCTGAGCTACGGGACCATTGCGGAGATTCCGGCTGCGCATCCAATATAGCACGCCGGCCGGCAAGCAAAGGTCGCGCCGCCCGCGCGCGCACCGCCGAGGAGGATATCCCGTGCGCCGTCGTCTCGTCGCTGCCGCCGCATTGATCGCCGCCGCCCTGCCCTTCGCGGCGCAAGCGACGGCGCAGGATGCCTGCAAGCTCAGCGCCATCGGAACGGCGCGGTCGCCGGCCGTGCGCGACGGCCGCACGCTGATGCTGGCCGACGGCCGCGAATTGCGGCTGGCCGCCATCGAGATCGAGCGATGCCACCGCCGCCGTCCTGCGAAAGCTGGTCGGCGGGCAAGACGCTGCGGCTGGAAAAGCTCGGTGCCGACCACGACCGCTACGGCCGGCTGGTGGCCTTCGCCTTTGCCGGGAAGGCGCGGCAATCCTTGCAGCAGGCTCTTGCTCGCAGGCCGGCGCGGCGCGGGTATCGGCGCGGGTCGGCAACAAGGCCTTGCGCCGAGGCGCTGCTGGCGGCCGAGCGGGCGGCCCGCGCGGCGCGCCGCGGGCTGTGGGCCGATCCCAATTTTGCCCCTTTGGCGGCTGACAATCTTGCTCGGCTGGCTTCGGAAAAGGGTCATTTTGCCCTGGTGGAGGGCAAGGTCTTGTCGGTGCACGCCAGCGGCGCCACATATATATTTGAATTTCGGGCAGGCGCTGGACGCGGGACTTTTCTGTCATCATTCTGCGGCGAAACCGGCGGAAGTTCTCCGCGGCGGGCATCGTGCCGCAGCAGCTGCAAGGCCGCCGCATCCGGGTGCGCGGCTATATCGAACGGCGGCGCGGCCCGCTGATCGAGGCCGACGCGCCCGAGCAGATCGAGCTCGCTCGATTGAGAGCAAGGCCAGAGAGCTGACGCCATGGGCGTGACGACGATCGACGGCAAAGGCCCTGCGCGGCGCGGCGCTCGCGCTGGCGCTGGCGCTCGCGCTCGCCGGCTGCACGTCGACGCCGCAGCTGCGAGCACGCCTCGCTGCCGATGCCCAAGCCGGCGCAGGCCGAAATGACCTCGGCGGCGCAGCGCGAGAACCAGCGCATCCTCGGCTCCTATGGCGGCGTCTACGAGAATGCGCGGCTGCAGCAGATGGTCGACAAGCTGGTCGCCCGGCTGGTGGCGGCGTCCGAGCGGCCGGACATCAAATACAAGGTGACCATCCTCAATTCGCCGGCGATCAACGCCTTCGCGCTACCCAACGGCCAGCTCTATGTCACGCGCGGGCTGATCGCGCTCGCCAATGACGAGGCCGAGCTCGCCTCGGTGCTGGCGCATGAGATGGGCCACGTGATCGCGCGCCATGCGCAGATCGCGCGAGGAGCAGGCGCGCGACGCGGAGCTTGCCAGCCGCACCCTCAGCGACGTGGTGAACGACCCGCAGATGAGCGCGCTGGCGCTGGCCAAGTCGAAGCTGGCGCTGGCCGACCTTCTCGCGCGCGCAGGAATTCGAGGCCGACGGCATCGGCGTCGGCATCAGCGCGCGCGCCGGGCTCGATCCCTACGGCGCCTCGCGCATGCTCGCCGACATGCAGCGCAATGCCGACCTCAATGCGGGCGGCAGCAACGCCCGCACCGTCGACTTCCTTTCCAACCATCCGTCGACGCCGGAGCGCATCCGCAACGTCATCACCGACGCGCGCCGGCTCGCCGGACCCGGCATCGGCGAGCGCGACCGCGACCAATACCTCGCCGATCATCAACGGCGCGGTCTATGGCGAGGACCCGAGCGAAGGCTTCGTGCGCGGCCGCCGCTTCATCCATTCCAAGCTCGGCTTCACCTTCCTGGCGCCGCCGGGCTTCACCCTCGACAACACGGCGCAGGCGGTGCTCGGCCTCAAGGACGGCGGCGTCGAGGCGCTGCGGCTCGACGTGGTGAGCGTGCCGGCCGAGCAGTCGCTGACCGACTATCTGAATTCCGGCTGGATCGAGCATGTCGAACGCGCGAGCCTGGAGGACTTCACCCTCAACGGCTTCCCGGCGGCGACCGCCACCGCCACCGGCAAGGACTGGTCGTTCCGCCTGTTCGTCGTGCGCTTCGGCAGCGACGTCTATCGCTTCATCTTCGCGGCCAAGCACATGACGCCGCAGATCGACGCCACGTTCAAGCAATCGATCGACACCTTCCGCCGCATGAGCCTGAAGGAAGCCGCCGAGGTCAAGCCGCTGCATCTGAAGATCGTCAGCGTCGGCCCGCACGATACGGTGGCGAGCCTGGCGCGCCGCATGGCGTTGCCCGATCACCGGGTCGAGCGCTTCCGCATGCTCAACGGACTCGGCGCCGCAAGGACCAGGTGAAGCCGGGCAGCAAAGTGAAGATCGTGGTGGAGTGATTGTCCAACATCTGTCATGCCCCGTCGAAAGCCGGGGCAGTCCCGTGCCATCCCGCCTTTCGCGTAGCCTCCCCGCCTGCGTGTACCTGGATCATGCCGCTTTTGCGGATGACCGACGAGCGCGTTGAGTGGCGAGGCCTTACCCCTCCCCGCCCTCGTAATTGATGGTGAATTCGGGCGGCACGTCGGGACCCCAGAGGTAGAACGAGTTCCTCCGGCTTGTGGTCGGCGGCGGGCCAGCGCTCGTCCTTGGGGATGTAGTCGATGTCGCAGGAATATTCCGAGAAGCTGCCCCAGGGATCGCGCACATAGTGGAAATAGTTGGAGCCGACCACGTGGCGGCCGAGGCCCCAGCCCTTGGTCCAGCCCTTGTCGGCCATGCGCATGGCGCCGAGCCCGATATCGGTGATGCTGGCGACGTCCCATGAGCAATGGTGGAAACCGGGCGCCTGACGATTTCACCAGCGCCAGCATGATGATGGTCGCTGCCGTGGATGCCGTGCATGAAGGCGATGAGATCGGAGGCGCGGTCGGACAGGCGCAGGCCGAGATTGCGCTCGTAGAATTCCATCGCGGCCGGCACATCGTCGGTGAAGGTGAGCACATGCGAGAGCCGGCGCGGGCGCACCGGCGGCGTGCTTGGCGCGCGATGGCGGCGCCGGCGACGCCGCCCGGCGAGGTCACCCATTGGCTTTCCGACTTGTGGTCGGGCGAGACCTTGGGCGCGACCTTGACCTCGATCAGCACGCCTTCCGGATTGCGGAACCAGAAGCCGTTGCTCTCGAAGCCGGGCGGCGGATCGATCAGCTTGACGCCGTTACCCTCGATGCGCGCCTTGAGCCGCGGCAGATCCTCGGCATAGCAGCCGAAGGAGAGATGATGCAGCGCCTTGGCCTTGGCGCCTTCCACCACCGCGCCCCAGCGATGCTCGTGGCCGAAGGTCTTGAGCGAGAGCGTGTTGCCCTTGGCTTCGACGTCGAGACCGAAGAGTGCCGTAGAAGTCCTGGGCGACGGACGCGTCCGGCACCGCCAGCACGAACTGGTCGAGCGAATGCACGCCGAGCGCGCCGCTCTCGGTGGTCGGCGCGACATAGCCGCGGATGGCGGTCATTGCGGGCTCCCTGGCTCATTGTTCTTGCTGATGGACGACATTGTACGCCGTCACGCCCGCGCGGCAAGGCGCGGCCGCCGCCGCGCCCTTCCTGCCCACCACGCCCGCTTGACGCGACGTTTCACGGCCGCAAATAGACGTAGCCCTGCGACTGCAGTTCGGCGAGCCGCACCACGCCGCCTTGATCGGCCTTGATGAAGCCGGGCAGCAGATCCTCGAGCGTGACGCGCTGCGCCCGCATGGTATTGCCGCAGGCGTTGAGCTGCAGGCCGTCCTTGGCGAAGGCGCCGACATGGCGCGCGAGATCGGGCGAGGCCCCCATCTTCTGAAACGCCTTGAGCGCGGGCCCATGCACCACCAGCGCGATGGTGACCTTGTCCGGCCCGCCCATGCCTTTGTAGTGGTTGCGGATGTTGCCGAGCACGAAACGCGACCTTGTCGAGATCGGCGAGATGATAGGCGACCTTCGATTTGCTCGGCGCGGCTTGCGCGCGGCGCGGCGCGGTGGCCGCGGCGACCAGGCCGCCGGCGGCGGCGATCACCGCGGTCAGAATATTTCGTCGATGCATGCTGATTCTCCCTGATGCGTTACATGCTGGCAGACTTGTCGTCGTCGCCCTTGAGCGGCTTGCAGGCGTCCATCCCCGTGCGTTCGAGCAGGAAGACGCGGTCGTCGGCACCGCCGCTGAAGCCGTCGCGCGCGTCTTCGTCGCCCGCCTTGCGGCTGTCCCAGATCGCGATGCTGTCGATGCTCACGCGCAACTGTTTGTCGTTGTTGACCAACTCGGCGGCAAGACCGCCGCCGTCGCAATCGACGCCGCAGCCGAGATGCAACTGGGCGGCGTTGTTTTCCGCCGGCGCGAGATGACCGCAATCGCCGGCGGAATCGAAATTGCCTTTGCGATCGCGGAAAGTGAACCGCAGCCCAAAGGAATAATTCAGCTTCTTGTCCTCGGGGAGCAGTTCGGCCGCGACCAGCAGGGTCATGCTCTTGACCGTCTGCTTCGGATGGCGGGCAAGATGGGCGGCATTGTAGTGCCGCGTGAAGCACGCATAGGACTTGGCCTTGCCGTCGACATGTCCGGAAAACATGCGCTGGGCATATTGCGCCGAGGCGTCGGCCGGCGCGGCGTCGTCGGCATGGGCGATTACGCCGCCACCGGCGAGAGCCGCAGCCGCCGCCAGCGCCGCAAGGCCCGCGCGCAGAGTGAAAGTCATCTGGATCTCCCGAATTTCAAGCCGCCCGTTTGAACTGCCGGCGCAGGACTTGCGACTAACAGCCGGGCCATGCCGATTATGTCGGCGCGACATGGCAAACGGTTCAACGGGGCGGGGGCGATGCTAGCACCTGTCGCGACGACCCGGAATGCGGCAAGCTGGGAGCGCCGTGGGTCTTTCAGGAGGCGGGCGGCAAACGCCCGGACAGCGATGGGCGGCAAGCGTTCCACCGTCGGGATGACGTGCCTTTGCGCCGGCTTTGCGCTGGCGGCGATAACCCATTCCGCCTTGGCGCAGGGCGGCGGCGCCGGCGATCTCTGCCACGGGCCCAACGGCACGCTCGAGCAGCGCGTCATCGCCTGCTCTGCCGTCATCGCCGCCGGCACGGCGGACAAGCGCGCCCTCGCCGATGCCTATGCCCAGCGCGGCTTCGTCTACACCCTCACCCGTAAGCTCGATCTCGCCAAGGAAGACGTCGACCTGGCGGTCAAGACCGATCCTGACTACGCCAAGGCCTATATCAACCGCGCCAATTTCTGGACCGTCACACGCCATCCCGACCGCGCGCTGGCCGACAGCGAAACGGCGCTGCGCCTCGCCCCCGACGAGCCGCTCGCTTACTTCGTACATGGCAGCGCCTCCTTCAATCTCGGCCATTACGATCGCGCTATCGCCGACTACGACAAGACGCTGAGCATGCGGCCGCAGCTCGGCATCGACATCTACAACATGCGCGGGCTCGCCTATCATCGCAAAGGCGACGAGGACCACGCCATCGCCGACTACAGCGCGCTGCTCGCGCTGCAGCCGACCCGGGTCGGCACCCTGCTCAATCGCGGTGACGCGCGGCGCAACAAGAAGGACTATGCCGGCGCCGCCGCCGACTACAGCACGGCGATCAAGCTCGCGCCCGACAATCCCGGCGGCTGGAAGGGGCGTGGCTTTGTCCGCATTGTGAACAAGGACCCGAAAGGCGCCATCGCCGACTTCAACGAGGCGCTCAAGCTCGACCTAAACGACAGCGCGCTTTATCTCGATCGCGGCATCGCCTGGGGCTTTGTCGGCGACAATGCCAAGGCGCTCGCCGACTACGACAAGGCAATCGCGCTCGAGCCAAACCACCCCTTGGCCTATGTCAACCGCGCCGACCCGCTCAACAGCATGGGCAAGCATGACGAGGCGATCGCTTCGATCAGGAAGGCGCTGGAACTGGAGCCGGGTTTCGGGCCGGCGCTGGAAACGCTGGCCAAGATCGGCAATGCCGACGAAAAGGCGCAGGCCAAGCAATCCAACCTGTCGCGCGAGCAAATCCGTGATGACTACAGGCTCTGCACTTTCCCGGTGCCCAATGTCCATTTCAGCTTGCAGCACGTCAACGACGTCATCGTCGCCTGCACCGCGCTGATCAACATGCCCGGCGGCAGCGCCGAGGACCGAGCGCTGGTCCATCTGCAACGCGGCGCCATGTATCGGCGGCTGCATAAATTCGCGCTCGCTTTGGCCGACTTCAGCGCATCGATTCACTACGATCCGAAATCGGCCTATGCCTATACCGGACGCGGCAACGCCCATCGCGGCCTGCGTCAGTTCGATGCGGCCATCGCCGACCACACCAAGGCCATCGCGCTCAAGCCGGACTATGCCGAGGCCTATTACAATCGCGGTAACGCGCGCTTCGAGACCGGCGACAAGAAAGGCGCCATGGCCGACTACGACATCGCGATCAGAATCGATCCGCGCAACGCCTCGGCGCGCTTCAATCGCGCGCTGGCGCGACTCGATAGCGGTGACAAGCCGGGCGCCGCCGCCGATTTGCGCGAGGCGCTCAAGCGCGATCCGCGCATGAAGGATGCGGCCGAACTGCTGCAGCAGATCGAGCCCGCCAAGAAGAAGAAGCGGCGCCGGCATTGACGCTGGCGTAGCGCAACGGCAGCAGGCCCGGCGCCGCCACCGGGCGCGCGCGTTCGATCGCGCTCACACCACCATCAGATCCTTGCCGACGATGATCTCGCCCTTGAAATATTTCGCCGCCGGAGCGCGCCAGGTGTCGTCGCTGATGCTGTCGATTGCCGGCGTCAGATGCGAGAGCACCAGCGTCTTGACGCCCGCCTCCTGGGCGATGCGGCCGACATCCTCGACCGGCGAATGATCGGCCTTCATGTGCGCCATGAACGGCTCGAACTTCACCGGCCGGCCCTTGGCGATCTGGCCTTTGATGTATTTCTCCACCGCCGGCACATACATCGCCTCGTGCACCAGCACGTCGGCGCCCTTGGCCATCTTCGCCACCGCTTCGAGCGGCGCGGTGTCGCCGGAAAACGCGATCGAGCGGTCCTTGAAGTCGAAGCGATAGCCGAGCGCCGGCTTCACCGGCGGATGCTTGCACCATGATCGCGGAGACCTTGACGTTGTCGTCCTGCATCACCGGGCCCGCCGCCCGATACTTCCGTCACCTTGACGCGAGGTGAGCGGCTTCATGTGGAGGTCCTCGGCCCAGAAATCGACCGTCTGCTTATAGGCGCGCATGAAATCCTCGGTCATCTGCTTGAGCGGCGGCGGCCCATAAGCGCGCACGTCGAGATGCATGCCCTGGATCCAGCCGACGATCAGCAGCGGGCCGTATTCGATGTTGTGGTCGGCGTGATGATGGGTGATGAAGATCGATTTGAGTGCGCTGGAACGGAATGCCGGTGCGGCGCATATTGATTGGTGACGCCCAGCCCGCAATCGAGCACATAGGCCGCGCCGTTGCTCAGCATCACATGCGAGGTCATCTCGCGCGCGCGACCGGGCACCGGGCCGGCGGCCGTGCCGAGCAGCACCAGCTTGGTGCCCTTGGCGTCCTTCAAGGCGGCTTGTGTCTGCTGCGGCGTCCAGCGTGGGCCGTGCGGTTGCGCCTGGCTTTGTTCATGACGGAGGCGGCACGCCATCGGCGCGGCGGCAAGGCCGGCCAGCAGGCTGCGGCGCGAAAGCCGGCGGCTCAATTTGTCCATCATGTTTCTCCCCGAAGTTGTTTTTGCTTCGTGCCGCCGCACAAAGCACTATCGGCAGCGAGTACTGTCGATCCATCAAGATCGAAGTAGCCTTGCCGCTCTCAGTCACCCTGAGGTCGCCGCCGAAGGCGGCCTCGAGGGCGATGGCCAGGCCGTTCATCCTTCAGGGCCGCCTTCGGCGGCCACCTCAGGATGATGGGAAGGCACAGACGATTCCGGCTGAATCAATCAGACTCTAAACAAAAAGCCCGGCGTCGCTGCCGGGCTTTCGTTTGTTCACAGTGGAGGTGCCGTTCAGGCCGCCTCTTCCTCGACCGCTTCGTCGTTGCCGGCCTCGTCGGCGGGCTTGGGTCCGCGGCGCGGGCCCTTGGCGAGCGCCGCCTCGATCTCCTTGATCGCCTCGGTCTCGGTGATGCGCTGCACCGCCGAGATCTCGCGCGACAGCCGGTCGAGCGCCGCCTCGTAGAGCTGGCGTTCGGAATAGGACTGCTCCGGCTGGGTGTCGGAGCGGAACAGGTCGCGCACCACCTCGGCGATGGCGACGATGTCGCCGGAATTGATCTTGGCCTCGTATTCCTGCGCCCGTCGCGACCACATGGTGCGCTTGATGCGCGCGCGGCCCTTGAGCGTCTCCAGCGCGCGCTTGACCAGCGGCGGCTCGGCCAGCTTGCGCATGCCGACCGACACGATCTTGGCGGTGGGCACCCGCAGCGTCATCTTGTCCTTGATGAAGTTGATGACGAACAGCTCGAGCTTGGCGCCAGCGATCTCCTGCTCCTCGATGGCCATGATCTGCCCGACGCCATGCGCCGGGTAGACGATGAACTCATTGGTCTTGAAGCCTTGTCGCTGGGTAGTCTTCTTATTGCTGGGCATTCCGGGCAAAACTCCTTCACCGGCGCCTTTTCGGCTGCCGGCCATTTTGACTGCGGGAGCCCCGGCGCGAGTGGCGCGCGGAGCCTGCGGGGTCCGCCGCGTCGCGGCAGACTTCTTCGGCCGACGGCTGGCGCCGGTCGTTCCCTTTTTAGCTTTTTGACGCGTTTTTCCTGCCACTGCTCGCGCGTGGATTTCACGCCCTCTTCGCCAAGACCCTTGGGACTCTCACCGCGGAAAAATAAGGCTCCCGGAAGGGGGAGCGGTTCGGCGGCGGTTTTCGGTCATGTTCATCCAAGTTTCGACTTATATAGCACATTTTTGGGTGGAATCAAAGCCTTATGCGGTCGCAAAAATGCAATCCAGCGGTAAAAATCATGCAAATTCGCGCGTGGGTTAACAATCGCACCCACCCGCGGACCGATCGGCGGTAATTAGTTACATATTGAACTTTTTAGTCGCCGGAACCGGGGTCGGCGGAGAAGAACTTCTTGAACTTGTCCGGCACGCCGTCCCAATCCTTGGCGTCCGCCGGCGCTTCCCGTTTCACCGTGATATTCGGCCAAGTCTTGGCATATTCGGCATTGAGTTCCAGCCATTGTTCCAGCCCCGGCTCGGTATCCGGCTTGATCGCCTCGGCCGGGCATTCCGGCTCGCAGACGCCGCAGTCGATGCATTCGTCGGGGTGGATGATCAGCATGTTGTCGCCCTCGTAGAAACAGTCCACGGGGCAGACTTCCACGCAGTCCATGTATTTGCACTTGATGCAGTTTTCGACGACGACGTAGGTCATCCGAGAGCTCCGGCCAAGATTTGCAGCAGCGCTGCCTATCGCATTGATAAATAGGCTGCAAGCCGTGCCGATGCCACAGGCTTGCGGGGTCTCTATCCTTTCCCGCGCGGCCTGGCCAGCATAGGCGAAATCTCGCCACGCCGCACTGGCCTCAGCCCCGGAACCCATTGTCAAATCGCGGTAGATGCGCGCGCGCCTCGGGCGCGCCGCCGCGCCGCTCGCGGAAGCCTGCCACCTTGACCAGGCGCACCGAACGGTCGAGCGCCAGGGTGACCACGTCGCCCACGCGCACGAGTTGGCTGGCGGCGGTGACGCGGCGGCCGTTGAGGCGGACATGACCGGCCTCGACCAGGGCGGCGGCATCGCTGCGTGTGCGCAGCAGGCGCGCGTGCCAGAGCCATTTGTCGATGCGCTGGCGGTCCAAGCGACGATCGCTTCCTACGGCCGCTCCTTCTGCTCGAGCTGCTGCTTGAGGGCAGCGAGCTTGGCGAAGGGCGAATTGGGATCCGGCTCCTTGTTCTGCCGGGCGCCGCCGCCGAAAGGTTTGGCGTAATACTGCTCGCGCTCGGCGCGGTCGGGGCCGTCGTCGCGTCGCCGCCGCTTGCCGTCGCGGCGCTGACCTTGATCCGACCGCTCGCCACGCTGGCTGTCGCGGTCGGAACGCTGCTGACGCTGGTGACGGTCGCGCCGCGCCTCGTGGTCCGGGCGCTCGCCGCGGCCGGGATGCTGCGCCGGCCGCGTCGGCTCGGTGGAACTTTCCGCAGGTGCTGCAATGGCTTCGGCGGGTGCTGCGGCCGCGGGGGCGGGGGCGGCGGGTTGCGGCTGTTGCGCACGATGCGGCCGGCGCGGACGTTGCGGCCGCCGCTCGGAACGGCCGCCCGGGCGCCAGACCTCGATCATGTCCGGCTCTTTGGGCGCTTCCGGCGTCGCGTCTTGGGCCGGTTCTCCGGCGGCTTCGGCGGCGGCTTGCGGGGCAGCAACCTCCGCGGTTTCTTCCGCGGGCGTCTCAGCCGGCGCCGCAACTTCCTCCGCGGTTTCGACGGCAGGCTCTGCCGTCGCTTCAGGCGCAGGTTCAGGTGTTGCAGTTTCGGACGCCGTCGCCGCCTCCGTTGCAGGCTCAGGAGCCGCCGCTGCGACGCCTTCCGGCGTCGCTTCGACCGGCTCGCCCGCCTGCGGCATCAGTTCGGCATCGGTGAGCGGCGCCTCGGCTTCGGCGGCAGCCGTCTCAGCCGGCGCTTCCGTTTCGGCGGCCACCGCCGGCTCGGGCGGCTTCGGCCGCCGCTCCATGCGATAGCCGAGTGCGCGCAGGATGGAGGCGAAGTCCTCGCCGGAGGCGCCGGTGAGCGAGGTCATGGCGCCGGTGACGACGAAGGAACGGCCGTCGACGGCGCTGTCCGGCTTCGGCGTCGTCACGCCCTCGCGCCAGGCCAGTGCCGGACGGATGAGATCGGCCAGCCGCTCCAGGATATCGACGCGCACCGCGCGCTCGCCGCAGACGCGGTAGCCGGCGGTGCGATAGAGCGGCTTCGGCGTCTCCTTGTCGACCGGAAACGAGGTGCGGCCCGAGGCGGCCAGATGCAGCAGCTCGGCGACGCCCTTGGCGTCGGGCGCCTCGTTCTTCAGCGCCCATAGTTGCGTGGCCAGCGCGCGCGGCGCCGGCTTCAACAGCGCCGGCAGATAGATGTGATAGGCGCCGAAGCGCACGCCGTATTTGCGCAGGCTGGCGCGCGCCGCCTGGTCGAGGCCCTTGATCTCTTCCGACACGCGCTGACGCTCCAGCACGCCGAGCGCTTCCACCAATTGAAAGGCGACGCCGCGCGCCATGCCGGTGATGTCGTCGGCGGCGGCGAGCGAGAACAGCGGCGCCAACTGCTTCTCGATATGGGTCTTGAGCCAGAGGTCGAGGCGCGTCTGCACCAGTTCGCGCGCCGGACCGTTCAAGTGCTCGTCGGCGAGGATGCGCAGGCGCGGACGCAAGGGTTCGTCGCCGGCGTGAAGCCGGCCGACGGCGTCGCCGAGCCAGCGCACGGCGCCGTCATTGGCGAGCAAGATCTGGTCGTTGGGCGCATGCGACAGCCGCGTGGCGCGCGCCTCGATCTCGCCGGCGAGCGCCTTCTGCGCGGCGGCGTTGAGCGCCTTGGCCTCGGAACCGGCGGCACTCGCATCGGGCGCGAACATGAAGCCGTCGAGCCGGCCGATGGCATGGCCCTCCACGATCACTTCGCCTGACTTGCCGATTTCGGTTTCCAACATCGTGTTCTCGCGCAGCCGCCGCATCAACACGCTGGTGCGGCGGTCCACGAAGCGTTCGGCCAAACGCTCGTGCAGGGCATCCGACAACTTGTCTTCGACCGCGCGGGTGACGCCTTGCCAATGCTCCGGGTCGGCCAGCCAATCCGGGCGGTTGGCGACGAAGGTCCAGGTCCTGACATGCGCGATCCGGTTGGAGAGAGTGTCGATGTCGCCGTCGGTGCGATCGGCATGCGCGACTTGGCGCGCAAACCAATCGGTGGGGATGTTACCCTCTCGCATCAGGAATCCATAGAGGGTCACGACCAATTCGGCGTGGGTGGCCGGCGCGATCTTGCGATAGTCGGGGACCTGACAGACGTCCCACAACCGCTCGATGGCCTTTGCCCCGGAAGCGCGCGTGCGCACGTCCTCGTCGCGCGCGGCGTGTTCCAGCACGAGAATATCCTCGGCCGTCGGCGCGCGGGTAAGGCCCTGTTCATGCGGCGCCGCCGCCAGCGAGGCCTGCAAGCCGCCGAGCGAGGAGAAATCGAGCGCGGAATTACGCCATTGCAGCATGCGCACCGGCTCGAAGCTGTGGCTCTCCAGCGCCTGCACCAGTTCCGGCTCGAACGGATCGCAACGTCCGGTGGTGCCGAAGGTGCCGTCGCGCGTGGCGCGGCCGGCGCGGCCGGCGATCTGCGCCAGCTCGGCCGGATTGAGCTTGCGGAATTGGTAACCGTCGAATTTACGGTCGGATGCAAATGCGACGTGATCGACGTCGAGATTGAGGCCCATGCCGATGGCGTCGGTGGCGACGATATAATCCACATCGCCGGACTGGTAGAGCGCGACCTGCGCATTGCGCGTGCGCGGTGAGAGCGCGCCGAGCACCACCGCGGCGCCGCCGCGCTGGCGCTTGATCAATTCGGCGATGGCGTAAACCTCGTCCGCCGAGAAGGCGACCACGGCCGAACGCGCCGGCAGCCGCGTCAGCTTCTTGTCGCCGGCATAGGTCAGCATCGACAGCCGCGGCCGGCTGACGATATGCGCGCCGGGCAGGAGCTTCTCCACCATCGGCCGCATGGTGGCGGCGCCGAGCACCAGCGTCTCCTCGCGCGCGCGAGCGTTGAGCATGCGGTCGGTAAAGACATGGCCGCGCTCGAAATCGGCGCCGAGCTGGATCTCGTCGATGGCGAGGAAAGCGACGTCGAGATCGCGCGGCATGGCCTCGACGGTGGAGACCCAATAGCGCGGGTTCGGCGGCTTGATCTTCTCCTCGCCGGTGATCAGCGCCACCGCCTCGGACCCGGCGCGATCGACCACCTTGTTGTAGACCTCGCGCGCGAGCAGGCGCAGCGGCAGCCCGATCACGCCGGAGGAATGCGCCAGCATGCGCTCGATGGCGAGATGGGTCTTGCCGGTATTGGTGGGACCGAGAACGGCGGTGACGCCGGCACCGCGGGCGCGCGCGCTGCGGGTGGCTTGCGGAGAGAACGAAATGGTCATTACGCGTCCGAACTGGCGGCGAGAGCGTCGCCGCGGGGGATTGTGTATCAGATTGCGACGGTGGTCGGGCCCTGGATTAAGCTTTGGAACGAGTTTGGAACGAATCGCGCCCGAATCGCTGACTCGAGGCCTATGCGGGTTCGTTCACGGCGACATCTGGCCAGCCCTCTCGGTATCACCACAAGATCGGGTAGCCGGGCTTGATTCTGCGGGCTTTAAATCCCCTTCAAGTGTTAACGGCATGGAGCCGCGCGCCTCGCCGAAGAGTCAAGGCCTTACTGCGTCTTCAGGCCGTTGCTGGAGGCGCGGGTCGGGCCGGCTTTGGTGACGAACTGATCGGCCGCCAGCTTGGCCTCGCCGATCGGCGTCGGTCCCTGGATCAGAAACGGCGCCAGCACGCGGGTGCCGGCGATCGGCGCCAGCCAGACCTCGATATCGTGCATCTTGGTCAGATAGCGCATGGTGGCGCGCGAGGGAATGTAGCCGGCGATCGGCGAAAAACCGACCGAGCAGACCAGCACCGGACCGGCATAGCCTTTGCCGGCCTTCACCATGTCCATGCGCTTATAGGCGAGCGCCAGGTCGTAGCGCAGGCGGCCGTCGAAGACCGCCAGCGTGCGCTGGCAGGCTTCCGGCGCCAGCAGGCTGCCGGTGCCCGGCACCCGCAGCAAGGAAGCGGTCATCGGGTCGAGCACGCCATGCTCGTGCGCCGGCGTGATCGGCACCCGCTCGGGATCCTTGTCCGCAGGCGGATCGAGCTTGAAATCCTTGACGTCGCCGTGGCTGACAGTGAGGCGGACCTCGTCGGTCCTGCGCCGGGTCTTGATGGTGGAGGCATAGATCGACGACATAAGCCTACCGTCGACGATCACGCCGCGGGCGGCGCTGGTGCCCTCGCCGCCGGTGAAGACACGGATCAGCCCGGTGGTAACGCCGCTCGCCGCCGCGCTGTATCGGGTGTCGGCGATATCGACGACCCAACTGCCCTTACCGATCGGGATGCCGGCAATGGAGGCGGTGTAGTGCGCTTCCAACCGGCCTTGCGCCGAGGCCACGCTGGCAGGCGCGGTCGCGGCCAGCGCCAGGACGCCGGCGCTCAGCAGCAGCACGCGAAGCCTTTGCCTGAATGGCTGCACGGAACCTTGAACCTCTCCCACGACGGCCCCCCACGGCGCATGCGGGCGCCGGAACTATAGCGGGCGGTGGCCGCCACCCCGCAAGAGCCTTGTACGCGCGCCGGGGGTCAATCCTTGCCGGAACGGGTGGCAAAGTGGTCGGCGGCGAATAAGTCGAATGTTTGATCGGACCGCCGCGCGCCCCCTGCCCACCCCGGCCGGCGGGAGCGGGGACCGCTGCTTGACGCGGCTTTTCGCCCTCTCTATACGTCCGCCCCATCAATCCCGATATCGCGGTTTGGACCGGCGCCCGGCGCCGGCGGTTTTTTGAGGACTTCAGTCATGGCGAGGCGTTGCGAGCTGACCGGCAAGGGGCCCCTGGTCGGCCACAAAGTGAGCCACTCCAACATCAAGACCAAGCGGCGTTTCCTGCCGAACCTGGTCAATGTCACACTGACATCGGAGGCGCTGCAGCGCTCCGTGCGCGCGCGGGTGTCGGCCAATGCGCTGAAAAGCGTGGACCATCGTGGCGGGCTCGACGCCTTCCTGCTCAAGGCCAAGGATGCAGACCTCGCGCCGCGCATGCTCGAGCTCAAGCGCCAGATCGCCAAGAAGCTCGAAGCCAAGGCGAGCTGAGTTCCTTCATTTTCCGCAGCTTTTCTCCGTCACCCTGAGGTGGCCGCGCGTAGCGCGGCCCTCGAAGGGCGACGGATTAAGGGGCGACGTTGCCCGTCTCAGTATGAAGAATCGGGCTTGGCACGGCCGCCGCGGCGACACGAAAGCTTTTGCAAAGACGCCCAATCTCCCCGGATCAGTGCCTCCTTCTTCGCGCGGCTCCATCCTTTGATTTTCCGTTCGGCCGCGATTGCATCTGTGATGCGATCGAAATGCTCGGACCAGACCAGAGTTAGCGGACGCCTCGACCAAGTGTATCCTGGATAGGCACCAGACTGGTGTTCCGAGATCCGTTTCCAAAGATCGTCGCCGGTAGCGCTGCCGACATAGTAGGAATCATCAGCGCAGCGGAGCATGTAGACGAACGCACCCATCGTTGACGTCCGTACCGGTCATCCTTCGAGGCTCGCTTCGCCCGCACATTTGGATGACGGAGAGAGGTTGCGCCAAAAGATAGCACCTATCCGTCACCCTGAGGTGCTCGGCCGAAGGCCGAGCCTCGAAGGGTGGCGGCCACCGCAAATCGACAAATATTGCCGCCGATCTCTGCTATATCCGAGATCGGCGGCCGTTCATCCTTCGAGGCGCGCCTGCGGCGCGCACCTCAGGATGACGGTCACCACGCAGCGCCCGGAACTCGCCTATTCCACCAGCTTGAACTGCAGCAGCAGGTTGCGCTGGATCACCGAGAAATTGTCGTCCGAGACCAGCGTGATGATGGTCTCGCCGCGCGCGTTACGCGTCACCGCGATGCCCTCCATGTTGTCGATCTGGTAGTGCAGGTCGGCGGTAATCAACGGCTCGCCGTCGACGAGCGCGCCCGGCTTGATGCGGCTCAATGGAATGCGGCGGATACGCATGGCGACACCGCGCGCCACCGAATAGCTGCGCTCCAACAGCAGCAGATCGGCGGGCGGCAACACGGCGCAACCGCTGACGTCGAAGCCGTCGCTGCGCTTGACGCTGAAGCGGCCGAAGGCGCCGTCCTTGAGCAGGAAGGCGCGATGGTTGCCGGCGGCGTCGAGACTGCGCTCGGTGACCGCGATCAGTTGACCGTCGAGGCCCGAACCGGCGGGACCGGCAGCCAGGCACTCCAGGCTCTTGTTGTATTTGAGGCTCTTGAAGTCGGGCGGCACCGGGATCGGCTGCGCGCGCGCCACAAGTCCGTCGCGGCGATAGTCGAAGCGGACGATTTTCTCCACCCGCTCGATGCCGACATAGAACTGGCCGCCGAGCTCGGCGAGCGACTCGGCGTCGAACCAGCCCTGCGCCGCCAGCGTGCCGCCGTCGGCCGCCAGCATCGGCGCCATCTCGGCATCGGCGATGCCGTCAGGCTTGCCGTCGCGATAGACGATGCGCCCGCGCAGCCAGGAGCCGTTGTCGGTCAGGCTGAGGAAATGGGCGCCGTCCGCCTCCATATGCAAAGCGGAGACGCCGCCGAAGGCCGGATCGTCGGCGGTCATCGCCAGGCCACCATTGAATTCGAGCTGGCCGAAACGCGTGCGCGACGGCTCGCGGTTGTCGAAGGACGCAATCGGCTTTGCCTGCACATGGATGCGGGTGAGCGCCGGGCTGGTGCGCAACGCCGCAGCCAGCGCGATCGTGCCGACGGCGATGAGCGCGGCCAACAGCGTGCCGAAGACGACGATCGAGCGGCGTTTGAAAATTCGCATCGGCGTCAAACCGCACTCCGCTCATTCCCGCGCAAGCACGAATCAAGCCGCCACGAAAGCTTTGCGCCTGTGTTCCTGGGTCCCCGCTTGCGCGGGGACGAACGGAAAGAGGTCAAGCAACGCGCTTCCGGCGGCGCGTCGTCGGACGTTCGACGACGGCATGTTCCTCGAACAGCTCGGCGAGCTTCTCGGTCATGGCGCCGCCGAGCTCCTCGGCGTCGACGATGGTGACGGCGCGCCGGTAATAGCGGGTGACGTCGTGGCCGATGCCGATGGCGATCAGCTCCACCGGCGAGCGGGTCTCGATCTCCTCGATCACCCAGCGCAGATGACGCTCGAGATAATTGCCCGGATTGACGCTGAGCGTTGAATCGTCGACCGGGGCGCCGTCGGAGATCATCATCAGGATCTTGCGCTGCTCGGTGCGCGCCAACAGGCGCTTATGCGCCCAGTCGAGCGCCTCGCCGTCGATGTTCTCCTTGAGCAGGCCCTCGCGCATCATCAGGCCGAGATTTTTCCGCGCGCGGCGCCACGGCGCGTCGGCGGACTTGTAGATGATGTGGCGCAGGTCGTTGAGCCGGCCCGGATTGGGCGGCTTGCCGGCGGTGAGCCAATGCTCGCGCGATTGCCCGCCCTTCCAGGCGCGGGTGGTGAAGCCGAGGATCTCGACCTTGACGCCGCAGCGCTCCAGCGTGCGCGCCAGGATATCGGCGCAGGTGGCGGCAACGGTGATCGGACGGCCGCGCATGGAGCCGGAATTGTCGAGCAGCAGCGACACCACGGTGTCGCGGAACTGCATGTCCTTCTCGGCCTTGAACGAGAGCGGATGCAGGGGATCGATGACGATGCGCGACAGACGGGCCGGATCGAGCTGGCCTTCCTCCAGGTCGAACTCCCAGGAACGGTTCTGCTGCGCCATCAGCCGGCGTTGCAGCCGGTTGGCCAGGCGCGCCACCACGCCCTGCAGGTTGGAGAGCTGCTTGTCGAGATAGCCGCGCAACCGGTCGAGCTCCTCCGGCTCGCACAGTTCCTCGGCCGGCACGGTCTCGTCGAACTTGGCGGTGAAGGGGCGGTAATCGGGACCGCGCGGCTGGTTGTCGCCGAAATGGCGCGGCCGCTGCGGCTCGCCCGGGTTCTCGGCGTCGCCCATGTCGGTGTCGTCGGCCATGTCGGCGGTCGGCGCATCGGCCGCTTCGGAGGCGCTGTCGGGCATGTCCTCGGCGGAGACCTGCGTGTCCTCCATGCTGGAGCGCTGCATGTCGTCGCTATCGGAGGCCTCGCCGTCCTCACCGGCCTCCTGCTTGCGGCGATCCTCCTCGCCTTCGTCCTCTTCATCCTCGGAATCGCGGCTGCGGTCCTCGCCCATGTCGAGCGCGTCGAGCAGGTCGTGCACCGCGTCGCCGAACTGACGCTGGCTCTCGATCAACCCGTCGAGGCGGTCGAGATCGGCGCCGGCGCGGTCCTCGATCAGCGGACGCCAGAGATCGACCAGCTTGCGCGCGGCCGGCGGCGGCTCCAAGCCGGTCAGCCGCTCGCGCACCATCAGCGCCAGCGCCTCCTCGATGGGGGCGTCGGCGCGCTCGCTGATCTCGTCGAATTTGCCGCGGTGGAAACGCTCGTCGAGCATGGCGGTGAGGTTCTTGGCGACGCCGTCCATGCGGCGCGCGCCGATCGCCTCGACGCGGGCCTGCTCGACCGCCTCGAACACCGCGCGCGCCTGCTGCCCGGCCGGCTGCAGCCGGCGATGCAGGGCGTTGTCATGGCAGGCAAGGCGCAAGGCGATCGAATCGGCGTGGCCGCGCACGATCGCCGCTTCATGCTTGCCGAGCTTGCGCGGCGGCTCCGGCAGCCGCGCCTTGCCGCCCATCAGGCCGGGCCGCTCGGCGGCGAAGGAGACTTCCAAATCAGGCTTGCGCGCCAGCGCACGCATGCAGCCGGCCACCGCGCGCTTGAACGGCTCGGTGGGGGCTTCCTTGCCGCCGGATTTGGGCTTGATGTTGGAGGCCATGTTTTTCGCCAAACTCGCTGCCTTCTTATCCTCTCCCACAAGGGGAGAGGGACGTAAGAAAGACTAGCTCAGCGCCACGTTCACCGAACTCTCCGGCAATTCGACGCCGAAGCAGCGCTGATAGAACTCGGCGACGATCGGCCGCTCCAGTTCGTCGCATTTGTTGAGGAAGGTGAGCCGGAAGGCGAAGCCGAGGTCGTTGAAGATCTCGGCGTTCTCCGCCCAGGTGATCACCGTGCGCGGACTCATCACCGTGGAGATGTCGCCATTCATGAAGGCGTTGCGCGTCAGATCGGCGACCCGCACCATCTTGTTGACGATGTCGCGGCCCTGTTCGTTGCGATAGTGCTTGGCCTTGGCCAGCACGATCTCCACTTCGTTGTCGTGCGGCAGGTAATTGAGCGTGGAGACGATCGACCAGCGGTCCATCTGGCCCTGGTTGATCTGCTGGGTGCCGTGATAGAGGCCGGAGGTGTCGCCCAGACCCACCGTGTTGGCGGTGGCGAACAGACGGAAGCAGGGATGCGGCTTGATCACCTTGTTCTGGTCGAGCAACGTCAGCCGGCCGGAGACTTCGAGCACGCGCTGGATCACGAACATCACGTCGGGACGGCCGGCATCGTATTCGTCGAAGCACAGCGCCACGTTGTTCTTCAGCGCCCAAGGCAGGATGCCGTCGCGGAATTCGGTGACCTGAGAACCGTCCCTGATGACGATGGCGTCCTTGCCGACCAGGTCGATACGGCTGATGTGGCTGTCGAGGTTGACGCGCACGCAGGGCCAGTTCAACCGCGCCGCCACCTGCTCGATATGCGTCGACTTGCCGGTGCCGTGATAGCCGGTGATCATGACACGGCGGTTCTTGGCAAAGCCGGCGAGAATGGCGAGCGTGGTCGGCCGATCGAAGCGGTAATCGGGGTCGAGCTCGGGCACGTGCTCGTCGACTGTGGAATAGGCCGGCACTTCCATGTCGCTGTCGATGCCGAAAAGCTGCCGGATCGACACTTTCATGTCCGGCAGGCCGGCGACTTCTGCTGTTGCGGCAGTCATTGATCCTCCATGGCTTCGGACATTCCGAAGCCCGATGCGGTCCGATTGCGAACGGTCCGGCTGATGGCGGCGAACTTAGCAGACCGCCGGGACCAGAAAAACCCGGCCGTCTTGATCACCCCTATCAATCTTTTCAATAAGATAGGAGCCCCGAGGCCGGCGCGGAAGGCTGGCCTGCGTTATCGGGGGGACTGACCGTCAAATCAGGTGAATCCCACCGATTTCAAGTAGTTGTAGGACTGAATCACTTCCACCAAGCGGTCCTCGGTCGAGCGGTCCCCGCCGTTGGCGTCGGGATGGTGGCGTTTGACCAGTTCCTTGAAGCGCATCTTGATCTGGTGGGCACTGGCGCCGACCTCCAGGCCCAGCGCGCCGAGCGCCTTGCGCTCGGCATTGCGCACCGGCCGCGTTTCGGCGCGGGCGCGCTGCTCGGCGCGCATGCCCTCGCCGAACAGGCCGAACGGGTCGCCGTGGCCGCCGGTGGCGGTGAAGCTCGCCCGCGCCGGGCCGGTGCCGGTACCCATCTTCCAGGTCGGGCGGTGACCGGTAAGGGCGTCCTTCTGATAGGCCATCACCGCGGCGTCGTTCATGCCGGCGAAGAAATTATAGGACTGGTTGTATTCGCGCACATGATTGAGGCAGTAGCGCCAATAATCCTTCTCGCGCCCGCGGCCCTTGGGCGCGCGATGCGTGGCCTTTTCGGTGCAGCCAACCCAGTCGCATGCCGGGCCGTCGGCCTTGAGCCGGCGGTCCTTGTCCGGCTTGACCCGGATGCGATCGAAAAGCGGTAAATCCATTTTCATGACCGGACACTATGCGCCTTTACCGACGACGCCTTCAAGACTTGACAATGCCTGTTTCGTTTTCGCTTCGCCGGACGGCGAACCGGTACCCACGTCTCCCGGCACTATTTCATTTGCCGCCTTTGGCCTCCCCTGGCGTTTCGCCATTGACCCGCGCGCCGCCGTTGCCTAACTCCGACAGCATGCGCACCGCCGATCTCATCACAAAGAAGTTGACCGAGACTTTCGCCCCGCAAAGTCTTCAGGTTATCGACGAATCGGACCGACACGAAGGCCATGCCGGAGCCCAGCCGGGCGGGCAAACCCATTTCCGCATCTATATAGTGGCGGAACTGTTCAAAAACATGACCCGGCTGCAACGCCACCGGTTGATCAATCAGACGCTCTCCGGCGAACTCGCCGGTGGCGTGCACGCGCTCGCGATTCATGCCGCGGCGCCGGGCGAAGGCGGGATTTAACGCCGTCACCCTGAGGCGCGAAGCGCCGAGCCTCGAAGGGTACGGCGGCGCCATCCACGGTATTCGGGTTTACCCGACATCCGATCTTAACGTGCGCAAGTCGGCTATAGCCGACTTGCGATGGGCCGCTACGCGGCCACCTCAGGATGACGGCAGCATTATCACTTCACCTTCGCCGCCGGCGCATTGCGCGGCAGCGGCTGGATGCGCAGCGCGGTGATGCGATTGCGCGCGCGCCGCAGCACCCGGAAACGGAAGCCGTGGAAGGTGAAGCTCTGCCCGATTTCGGGGATCGAACGCGCCTCGTGGATCACCAGGCCGGCGATGGTGGTGGCCTCCTCGGCCGGCAGGTTCCAGTCCATGACGCGGTTCAGGTCGCGGATCGATACCGCGCCTTCCACGATCACCGAGCCGTCGGGCTGGCGGCGCACGCCAGGCATGGCGACATCGTGCTCGTCGGTGATGTCGCCGACGATCTCCTCCAAAATATCTTCCAGCGTCACCAGGCCTTCGACCTCGCCATATTCGTCGACCACAAGCGCGAACGGCGTCTTGCGGCGGCGGAAGGCCTTGAGTTGCTCGGACACCGGCCTCGTGTCGGGCACGAACCAGGGCGGCGTCAGCAGCGCGGCGATATCGATCTTGGCGGCATCGCCGTCGACCGCGTGCAGCGCGCGCAGCAGGTCCTTGACGTGCAGCACGCCGACGATGTTCTCCGGATTGTCGCGCCAGAACGGAATGCGCGTCACCGGCGAGGCGATCACCGCGTCCACCACCTCGGCCGGCGCATCGTCGACCTTGAGCGTGATCATGTTGGTGCGATGGACCATGACGTCGGAGACCACCAGTTCCGGCAGGTCGAGCACGCCGCCGAACATGTCGCGGGCAAGCTTCTCCACGCCGCCCTCGCGGTGCAGGAGATCGACCGCGCCGCGCAGTTCCTCGCTCGCCGACAGCACCGGCTGGTCGACGCCGACATTGATGCCGATGAGTTTGAGCAGGAAGCGCACCAGCGCCTCGATGCCCATCAGCACCGGGGCGAGCAGACGCACGATCCACAGCATCGGCCGCGCCACGAGGAGCGCAATGCGGTCGGGGGCATTGAAAGCCGCAGTCTTCGGCAGCACCTCGGAGAAAACCACCACCACCGCGGTCATCACCAGGGTTGCATAGAGCACGCCGGCCTTGCCGAACCAGGCGAGCAATATGCCGGTAGCGAGCGCGGAGGCCGCGATATTGACGGCGTTGTTGCCGAACAAAAGCGCGCCGAGCAGCCGCTCGCGGCTCTTGAGCAGCCGGTTGACCACGGCGGCGCGCTTATTCCCCTGCTTCTCCAGCCGCGCCATGCTGGCGCGCGAGGAGGCGGTGAGCGCCGTCTCGCTGCCGGCGAAGAAGGCCGACAGCAGCAGGCAGATCAGCACGATAACGAGAGATAGCCAGTCGTTGGCGGTCATGGATTAAGAAATCTTGTCGGCCAGGAAGGCGCGCACCTCGGCCGCATCGACATCGTTTTCGACAAAGGCGCGGCCGATGCCGCGCACCAGGATGAAGGTGAGCTTACCGCGCTTGACCTTCTTGTCCTGCGCGATCAGCTCCATCAGCGCGTCGACGCCGGGTACGCCGCCGGGGACCTCGCTCACATGGGTGGGAAGACCGACCGCCGCAAGATGCGCGCTCGCGCGCGCCGCATCGGCCGCGGCGATCAGGCCCTTGCGCGCGGAGAATTCGAACGCCAGCGCCATACCGAGCGCCACCGCCTCGCCGTGCAACAGGCGATCGGAGAAGCCGCAACCTGCTTCCAGCGCGTGACCGAAGGTGTGGCCGAGATTGAGCAGAGCGCGTTCCCCACTCTCGCGCTCGTCGCGGGCGACGACCCCGGCCTTGGCGCGGCAGCAGACGGCGATGGCATGCTCGCGCGCCGATGCGCCGGCGAAGACGTCCTGCCAGTTCGCCTCCAGCCAAGAGAAGAAGGCGGCATCGCCGAGCAGCCCGTATTTGGCGACCTCGGCATAACCGGCGCGGAATTCGCGCGCCGGCAGCGTGTCGAGCAGCGCGGTGTCGGCGATGACCAGGCTCGGCTGATGGAAGGCCCCGATCAGGTTCTTGCCCTGCGGCGAGTTGATGCCGGTCTTGCCGCCGACCGAGCTGTCGACTTGCGCCAGCAGCGTGGTCGGCACCTGCACGAAGTCGAGGCCGCGGCGTACGCAGGCCGCGGCGAAGCCGGCGAGGTCGCCGATGACGCCGCCGCCGAGCGCGACGATGAGGTCGCCGCGCTCGATGCGGGCACCGATGACCGCTTCGCATACGGTTTCAAATGTGGCGTAGCTCTTGGAGCCTTCGCCGGGCGGCACCACGATGTGCGCCGCCTCGATGCCGGCCGCGGCGAGCACGGCGCGTGTCGTCGACAGATGGTGGCGGGCGACGGTCGCGTCGGTGAGGATGACGCAGCGCGCGCCCGGCCGCAGCGCCTTGATGCCAGTGCCGAGATTGGCAATCAGACCGCGGCCGATGATGATCTCATAGGCGCGCGCGCCGAGCGCGACCGGCACCACGATCGGTTCATTGGTGCGCAACGGCGCAGTCATGACGTTTGCTCCGGCTTGGCGTCCGCGGTGACGTCGACGCCGAGATGTTTCGCCGTCGCGGCGATGATCTCGTCGACGATCACGTCGTGCGCTTCCTCGCGCGACTGCACCACAATATCGGATTGCGCGTAATAGGGCTCGCGCAGCGGCATCAGCTCCTTCATCCTTTCGGCCAGCGGGCGGTCGCTGCGCCGCTTGGTACGCTTCATCAGCACATCGAGATCGGCTTTGAGCCAGACCGAGACGCCCTGTTGCGCGATCAGCGCGCGCGTGCGCGCATCCATGACGGCGCCGCCGCCGGTTGCCAGCACCTGCGGACCGCCTTCGAGCAGCCGCGCTAATACGCGCGCCTCGCCGGCGCGGAAATAGGACTCGCCGTGTTTGGCGAAGATTTCCGGAATGGTCATGCCAGCGGCGTCCTCGATCTCGTTGTCGGCATCGACGAAAGGCACCTCAAGGCGCGCCGCCAGCCGTCGGCCGACCGACGACTTGCCGGCGCCCATCATGCCGACCAGCACAATGGAGCGGGACCCCAGCGCGCCGACGATGGCCGCGGCGGTGGCGCGATCGTTCGACGGATTTTGACCGCCTTCCGCGGCTTTTTGAACGGCGCTGTTAACCATGATAGGCTTCCAAATCGTGCACCACGGTTCCATATACCAGCAATTGAGACAACCGCGAGGGCGGCCTTGTTTCGGGCCGTGGGACGTGGTGGGTGAAACGTCGTTACCGTCGGATTCGCGATCATGCCGAGCTTGTTCAGACTTCTGGTTTCCCTTGGCCTCATCGGCGGGCTCGCCTATGGCACCGTGTTCGCGCTCGCCAATTTCGTCAAATATCAGCCGCGCGAGATCGTGGTGACGATCCCCAACAACCAGTTCCTCAAGCAACCCTAACGCGCATGATCCCGAAAAGTGGGAACCGATTTTCGGAAAAGACCATGCGCAAAAAAAGAAGCCGATGGCGCGCCGCGCCTCCGATCAGACGTTGATCGACCTGTTCCTCGACATGCTGGCGGCCGAGCGCGGCGCCGGCATCAATACGCTCGCCGCCTATCGCAACGATCTCGCCGATCTCTCCGCGCATCTGCGCGCCGGCGGCGGCGGTATTTTTGCGGCGACGACCGACGACCTGCGCGGCTTCTTGGCCGGCCTGTCAGAGCGCGGCTTCAAACCCTCATCGCTGGCGCGGCGGCTGTCGGCGCTGCGCCAGCTTTACCGTTTCCTCTACGCCGAAGGAAAACGCGGCGACGATCCCGCCGCCGTGCTGGAAGGGCCCAAGCGCGGGCGCGTTGTGCCCAAGGTGCTGTCGATCGCCGAGGTCGACACGCTGCTCGGAGAAGCGCGGCGCGCCGCCGAGGATGCCGAACAATCGCCGGCGGCCCGGCTGCGCGCGGCACGCCTCTTGTGCCTGTTGGAAGTCGTCTATGCCACCGGCCTGCGCGTCTCCGAACTGGTGGCGTTGCCGGCTTCCGCCGCGCGGCGCGACCAAAGGATGTTGGTGGTGCGCGGCAAGGGCGGCAGGGAGCGGCTGGTGCCGCTCAACCAAGCGGCCAAGCGCGCCATGACGGAATACCTGGCGCTGCGCGCGGCGGCTGCGCGAAATGGCTGTTCCCCTCGTTCGGCGAGCAAGGCCACCTCACCCGCCAGCATTTCGCCCGCGAATTGAAGGCGTTGGGCGCAGCCTGCGGCATCGGGGGCGAACGGCTCTCGCCGCATGTGCTGCGCCACGCCTTCGCCAGCCATCTGCTGCACAACGGCGCCGACCTGCGCGTGGTGCAGACGCTGCTCGGCCATGCCGACATCTCGACGACGCAGATCTATACGCATGTGCTGGAGGAACGACTGAAGACCCTGGTGCGCGATTTGCACCCGCTGGGCGAGACTTGATTGCATAAAAGCCAAATTAACCCGATTGCTTGACTTAAAGGGCTCCCCGCGTCAGGTCATCTCGATAATCACGCGACCGGAACCGCAATGCGCAGTTATCTCGACTTCGAAAAGCCGGTGGCCGAATTGGAGGCCAAGGTCGAGGAACTGCGCGCCATGGGCGAGGCCGGCGACGCCGTCGCCATCGGCGAGGAAATCGGCCGGCTGGAGGTCAAGGCCGCGCTGGCGCTCAAGGAGATCTATGCCGAGCTCACGCCCTGGCAGAAGACGCAAGTGGCGCGGCATCCGCAGCGCCCGCACTGCCTCGATACCATCGCCGGGCTGATCACCGATTTCGTGCCGCTCGCCGGCGACCGCAAGTTCGGCGAGGACGCGGCCATTGTCGGCGGCTTCGGCCGCTTCCGCGGCGACAGCATCTGCGTCATCGGCCACGAAAAGGGCTCCGACACCGAGAGCCGGCTCAAGCATAATTTCGGCATGGCCATGCCGGAGGGCTACCGCAAGGCGGTGCGACTGATGGAGATGGCCGACCGTTTCGCCATTCCGGTGCTGACGCTGGTCGACACCGCCGGCGCCTATCCCGGCATCGGCGCCGAGGAGCGCGGCCAGGCCGAGGCGATCGCGCGCTCGACCGACGTCTGCCTCAATCTCGGCGTACCCAATGTGGCGGTGATCCTCGGCGAGGGCGGCTCCGGCGGCGCCATTGCGCTGGCTTCCGCCAACCGGGTGCTGATGCTGGAACACGCCATCTACAGCGTGATCTCGCCGGAAGGCGCCGCCTCCATCCTCTGGCGCGACACCGCCAAGGCGCAGGAAGCCGCCACCAATATGAAGATCACCGCCCAGGACATGGTGCGCTTCGGCGTCATCGACACGGTCATTCCCGGAGCCGACCGGCGGCGCCCATCGCGATCCGGCGGCCGCCATCGCCGCCACCGCCGAGGCCATCGGCCATGCCTTCGCGGAACTGCGCGGCCTGTCCGCCGAGGCGGTGCGCCGCGAGCGGCGCGAGAAATTCCTCGCCATGGGCCGCAGCTTAGGCCGCGCCACCGGCTGAACCGGCCGCGCCGGCGCTCCCGTAGCGTCTCGCCCGGTTCCGGTAGCCACTATTTACCATTGTTTGACCATAGGCTTAGCGCCGGACAGTCCCGCCCTCATCCGCCTTGCGGATGCCACATCTTATGGATAACGATTATTGAAGAAGACCTGCCCCCTGGGGGAGTACCGCGTTTGAAACGACCCCGATTGCGCGCTCTCTTGGCGCCCGCCGCTCTTGTCGCCGCCATCGCCCTTGCCGGCTGCGATGCAAGCGACATTCCGACCAATGGCCGGGCGATGGCGCCGCTCTCCGAAAAGATGGTCGCGCGCATCGGCGAGAAGAACATGGACAAGGGCTCGCCGATCCTTGTGCGCATCTTCAAGGAGGATTCGGAGCTCGAAGTCTGGAAGCAGAACCGCGACGGCCAGTTCGCGCTGCTCAAGACCTATCCGATTTGCCGCTGGTCGGGCGCGCTCGGCCCCAAGATCAAACAGGGCGACCGTCAGGCACCGGAGGGATTCTACACCATCACGCCGGGGCAGATGAATCCGAATTCCAACTACTATCTCGCCTTCAACACCGGCTATCCCAATGCCTTTGATCGCGCCTGGGGCCGCACCGGCTCCGAGCTGATGGTGCACGGCGATTGCTCATCGGCCGGCTGCTACGCGATGACCGATGAGCAGATCCAGGAGATCTACGCGCTGGCGCGCGATTCGTTCTTCGGCGGGCAGAAGGAATTCCAGCTCGAAGCCTTCCCGTTCCGCATGACCGCGCTGAACATGGCCAGGCATCGCAACAATCCGAACTTCGCCTTCTGGAAGATGCTGAAGCAAGGCTATGACGACTTCGAAGCCACGCACCAGGAGCCGAAGGTGGCGGTGTGCGAGAAGCGTTATGTGTTTGACGCGGCGCCGCCAGAGAATGCCTCTCGGCCGCTGAGCTTCAATGCGCGCGGCAAATGCCCGGTCTACCGGCTCGATCCGCAGGTCGCCGACGCGGTGCTCGATTATCGCCGGCACGAGCAGGTCAAGATGGCCAACTACATCGCCGATAACGTGGCCACCGTGCCGATCCCGAAAGGCGTCGACGGCGGCATGAACCCGGTCTTCGCCACCAAGATCGCCTCGCTCGGCGCCGGCGACCATGTCTATGACGTCGCCGGCACCCAGGCGCCCGGCGCGCTGCCGCGCACGCCCAATCCGCCGGTGCCGCGTTCGGAATTGCAGGGTGTGCTGCCGGCCGGCGCCAGGCCGCCGGTCGCAAGTTCCCCCGTGACACCGACGCCCGCGCCCGCGGAAACGGCCGAGCCGGCTGAGCCGGTGATGGTGGCCAGCGTTCCGATGCCGACTCCGGCGCCGCTGCCCAAGCAGGGCGAGGCACCGACCGAGAGGCCCACAGCCGTCGCCAGTTTCTTCGGCAAGCTGTTCAACGGCCGCGCGCACGCCGCGCAACCGGCGGCGGCGGTGGTGGCCGACGCCAGCCCGAGCGAGGAGCCACGCCGGTGGCGCTGCGCGGCGTCAACACCGACCTCGCCGCCAAACCCAAGCGTGCCAGCCGCCTGCGCACCGCGGCGGCGCCGGTGGCGCTGCATCCACGCGCGGCGCGGACGCAACCCAAGCCGAAGGCGGTGGCGCACAACGTGCCCGAACCGGAACGCAGGCCGCCGGTGAAGCAGGCCAAGAAGAACGCGGAGCCGCCCACCCCGGCGCCGCAGATGCGCACCGCCTATTCCGCGCCGACCACCACCGGCAGCGGTCTGTTGGCGGGCGCGCAGCCGGTGGTGCCGGCCGGTTCGTTCGCGTCCCGCTGGTCGGGCTTGCGCTGAGGCGCTTCGGTTTCGATCCGTTCAGAAATTTCGGCTACAACGAGCCATGGACTGCTTCGTCTATGTCCTCGGCACCGCCACCCGCAAGGGGCCGCTGACCTATGTCGGCTGGACCCATGACGTTGAACGGCGACTTGCGCAGCACAATGCCGGCAAGGGCGCGCGCTTCACGCGCGGGCGCGCCTGGGTGCTGCTGCACACCGAGCGTTTCGCCACTCGAAGCGAAGCCATGAGCCGCGAATGGCACCTCAAGCGCGACCGGGTCTTGCGCAAGCAACTGGTGCAGACACGGCTGACGGCGCTCAGCCGCCGCGCGGCAGCCACGCCGCGACATCGCCGCCGAGCTTCGGCGTCGGGCGCTCCCAGCGGCACGGGGTTTCCGACATTTTGAGCGCCGGGCCGAGTGTCTTGAGCGTGCCGTAGCAGGTCTCCGCCACCACCGACTGCGCTTCAATCTCCCGGGCATCGAGTCGCTCCGGCGCCGTATCGAAGGCCCGCAGCAGCCCTTGCCCTTGCACCAGCATGGCCGAACGACAGAGCGATGCCTGCACCCGATAGCCACCGCCGTCGCGAGCGCGGCGCGCCAAAGCCAGCATGGCGCCGTAGGCGGCGAGATAACCGGTGATGTAATCGCACATCGGTGCGAACACGAGCTTGGGCTGGCCGGCCTGGGTGAGCAGGCCGTTGCTATGGCAGACGCCGGTCACCGCCTGCGCCACCTGCTCCCAGCCGGCACGCGCGGCAAAGGGCCCGTCAGCCCCGAAACAGCTGATCGAGACATGGACGAGGCCGGGGCGAAGCTTGAACAGATCGTCCAGCCCAAAGCCGAATTGCTTGAGCACGCCGGGCCGGTAGCCGTCGAACACGACATCGGCTTCGCGCACCAGCGCGGCAAAGCGCGCCGCGTCGGAAGCTTTGCGGAAGTCGAGAAAACAACTGCGCTTGCCGTGGCTGGTGTCGCGCACATGGTCCTGCGCTTGCGGCAGATGTTCGGCGCTGACCATCAACACGTCGGCGCCGTGTTCCGCCAGCGCGCGCGAGCCGACCGGTCCCGCCAGAATGCGGGTGAGATCGAGCACGCGCACGCCGGAGAGCGGCCGCTCGCCCGCATGCGGCTCCTGCCGCGGATGATCCTGCGCGCGCGCGATAGCGACCGCCGGCTGCCGCGCCAGCAATTCCCCTTGCGGATGCGCCAGCCATTCCTCCGGCGTCCGGATGGTGCCGCCACAAGCGCCCACCTGCGCAATCGCCTCCTCGAGTTCGTCGGCGTTCCAGCGGGCGACCGCGGCGGCCACCGCGGCCGGCGTGCTCTCGCAGCCGAGCACGCCGAGTACACGCGCCGATAGATGCGGCAGGTTCAGATGCGGCAGGAACCAGCGGCCGTCGCGCGTCGGCCAGGGCTGGGTCAGGGTCAGCATATGCGCGTGAGCGGCGGAGACGGGGATGCGCTCGAACGCGCCCGCCTCGCTGCGCCGTATAGTCGATGGTGCGCAACGTGGCCGCAGCCTGGCGAACGCCGATCTCGATCGACTGGCGACGTCCGCCGCGCAATTGCCAAATGTCGCTCGCGGCAACGCCAATGGCCGCGAGCGTGGCCGCGGCGGTTTCGCCGATCTTGAACGGCGCGCGAAAGAACGGATCGTTGCCGTCGATATGCGCCACGTCGGCCGCCGGCAGCGGCAGGTCGCGGATCGCCATCAGCTCGGCAAAGACTGCGTGCTTGCCGGTTTCCATCCTATTCGCGCTTGATCAGCTCGACCCGCCGTTCGTCGGCAACGTCTTTCACCACGAAATCGCAGGCGTCGGCCAGCGATTTGAGCTGCGCCCAGGCGGCGGGATCGGGCGCGCCCGGTGGAAACACCGTTGCGAACAGATCATAGGGCAGATCGAAGATGTGGCCGCGCGGCATCTCCAACAGATAACTTTTCAGAACGTCGCGCTTGAGCATGGCAGGCGGGCTCCAGTCCGCTCGGCAGCAGCGAACGCCAGGGCGAGGCCGTGTAACCCGTTCCTAAGTGAACTTGCCGTGGCAGTGCTTGTACTTCTTGCCGGAGCCGCAGGGGCAGGGCTCGTTGCGGCCGACCTTGCCCCAGCTCGTGGGGTCCTTGGGATTGCGCGCGGCCCGGCGCCCGCTTGCGCGGCATGGCCGTTGCCGGCCAGCGCCGGCGCCAAGGCGCGCCGGCGAACGCCATCTCGTCCTCGCCGGTCAACGGATCGACCTTGTGCGCCTCCATGAAGGGCAGCTGCTCGCCGTCTTCTTCCGGCGGCTGCTGCATCACTTCCACGCGCATGAGCTGGCCGGTCACCGCCTGGCGCAGGTTCGCCATCATCGCCTCGAACAGCGCGAAGGCCTCCGCCTTGTATTCGTTGAGCGGATCGCGCTGGCCGTAGCCGCGCAGGCCGATCACCTGGCGCAGATGCTCCAGCATCACCAGATGCTCGCGCCAGAGGAAATCGAGCGTCTGCAACAGGATCGACTTCTCGACATAGCGCATGACGTCGGGGCCCCATTTGGCCACCTTGGCCGCCATCCACTCGTCGGCGCGCCGCTTGATGCGCTCCTTCACTTCCTCGTCGGCGATGCCTTCCTCCTTCGCCCAGTCCTGCACCGGCAGTTCGAGGGTGAGCACCTCGCGCACCGCGGCTTCGAGGCCGGCGGTGTCCCATTGCTCGGGATAGGCGTTCTCGGGGATGTGCTTGGCGACCAGTTCGTCGATCACCGAATGGCGCATGTCGGCGATGGTCTCGTCCACCGCCTCGTCCTGCATCAGCTCGAGCCGCTGCTCGAAGATGACCTTGCGCTGGTCGTTCATCACGTCGTCGTATTTGAGCAGGTTCTTGCGGATGTCGAAGTTGCGCGCCTCGACCTTCTGCTGCGCCTTTTCCAGCGCCTTGTTGATCCAGGGATGGACGATGGCCTCGTTCTCCTTGAGCCCGAGCTTCTGCAGCATGCCGTCGAGCTTGTCGGAGCCGAAGATGCGCATCAGGTCGTCTTCGAGCGACAGGAAGAACTTGGAATGGCCGGGGTCGCCCTGGCGGCCGGAACGGCCGCGCAACTGATTGTCGATGCGCCGCGATCTCGTGCCGCTCGGTGCCGAGCACGAACAGGCCGCCGGCCTTGAGCGCCTTCTCCTTCAGCCGCGCCACCTGCGTGCGGATCTCGTCGGCGCGCGGGTCCTTGTCGCGCTCGGCCCAGTCCTCGATGTCGGTGATTTCCTGGCGGATGCGCATGTCGGCATTGCCGCCGAGCTGGATGTCGGTGCCGCGGCCGGCCATGTTGGTGGCGATGGTGATGGCGCCGGGAACGCCGGCCTGCGAGACGATATAGGCTTCCTGCTCGTGGTAGCGGGCATTGAGGATGGCGAAGACCTTGGTCTTGGTGGCGCCCTCGTCGCCGGAATAGAGCGCGGCAAAGGCGTTGGGATCGGTGAAGTCGTGCGCCTCCCAGCCGGCCTCGCGCAGCATGTCGGCGAGCTGCTCGGATTTCTCGATCGAGGTGGTGCCGACCAGCACCGGCTGGCCGCGCAGCTTGCAGTCCTCGATCAGCGCGATGATGGAGCGGTATTTCTCCTTGGCGGTGCGATAGACCTCGTCGTCGTCGTCGATGCGGATCATCGGCATGTTGGTCGGCACTTCGAGCACTTCGAGCTTGTAGATGTCGAAGAACTCGTCGGCCTCGGTGAGCGCCGTGCCGGTCATGCCGGCGAGCTTCTCGTACATGCGGAAGTAGTTCTGGAAGGTGATCGAGGCGAGCGTCTGGTTCTCCGGCTGGATCGGCTGGTGCTCCTTGGCCTCCAGCGCCTGGTGCAGGCCCTTCCGAATAGCGCCGGCCCGGCATCATGCGGCCGGTGAACTCGTCGATGATGACGACCTCGCCGTTGCGCACGATGTAGTCCTTGTCGCGCTGGAACAGCTTGTGCGCGCGCAGCGCCTGGTTGACGTGGTGCACGACCGAGACGTTCTCCACGTCGTAGAGCTTGCCGCCCTTGAGCAGGCCGGCCTCGCGCAGGTTCTGCTCCATCTTCTCCATGCCGGCTTCGGTCATGGTGACGGTGCGCTGCTTCTCGTCGACCTCGTAGTCGCCCTTGTCGAGCTTGGGGATGTAGGTGTCGATGGTGTTGTAGAACTCGGAGCGGTCGTCGAGCGGGCCGGAGATGATCAGCGGCGTGCGCGCCTCGTCGATCAGGATGCGAGTCGACTTCGTCGACGATGGCGTAGACGTGGCCGCGCTGGACCATGTCCTCCATGCGGTACTTCATGTTGTCGCGCAGATAGTCGAAGCCGAGCTCGTTGTTGGTGCCGTAGGTGACGTCGCAGTCGTATTGCTTCTTGCGCTCCTCGTCGTCGAGCCCGTGCACGATGGTGCCGACGGTGAGCCCGAGGAACTTGTAGATCTGGCCCATCCATTCGGCGTCGCGGCTGGCCAGGTAATCGTTGACGGTGACCACGTGCACGCCGCGTCCGGTGAGCGCGTTGAGATAGACCGGCAGCGTGGCGACCAGGGTCTTGCCTTCGCCGGTCTTCATCTCGGCGATGTTGCCTTCGTGCAGGACCATGCCGCCGATCAACTGCACGTCGAAATGGCGCTGGCCGAGGGTGCGCTTGGCGGCCTCGCGCACGGTGGCGAAGGCGGGCACCAGGATGTCGTCGAGCGAGGTGCCGTCGGCGATCTGCTTCTTGAAGTCGTCGGTGCGGCGCCTTGAGCGCCTCGTCGGAGAGCGCGTCGAGCTCCTTCTCCAGGGCATTGATGGCGGCGACCCGCGGCAGATAGCTGCGAATCCGCCGGTCATTGGCGGAGCCGAACAGCTTGCGGGCGACGGCGCCGATCATGGGGAAAGCTCCTGATTGAGGGCCAGCGTGATCTTTACCACGCCGCCGCGGCCGGATTTTGCTTCCGGCGCTCCGGAATGCGGCACTTTTCGGGCAAAATCGACGCGGAACGCGCTGCCAGCCGAGGTCAAGCGAGAGATAGGAGGGGGTCGGATTGTTGTCAATCGGCGGCTTGCCACGGGCTTAAGGCGGGGCCCGGTCACGCGGGCGGTGAGGCTTGTCGCGGCGCTCTCGGCCATTGCAAAGCCATGGTTGTTGGGTGACAAGGGCGCGGAATCGCCCGCCCTGGGAGGCGGTCCAACCTCATTTTCAAGGACATGGCCATGACTCTCCCCTTCCTCGCCCGCCGCGTTGCCTCGCCGCTGGCGTCGCCGGCCTGCTGGCACTGCTCCTGGCCGGCGGCGGCGGCGCTCCAAGCGCAAGACGCCGCCAAGGACCCGGTGGTGGCCAAGGTCAACGGCACCGAAATCCATCAGAGCGACCTCGCCGTCGCCGAGGAGGAGGCCGGCCAGCTGCCGCCGATGTCGGCGGACGCCAAGAAGGACTATCTGGTGCAGTTCATGGCCGACATGATCCTGGTGGCGCAGGCGGCCGAGGCCAAGAAGATCGACGCCACCGCCGATTTCAAGCGGCGGATCGAATTCGCCCGCAAGAAGCTGTTGATGGCCGACCTGCTCGCCGAGGTGGGCAAGGCGGCGCTGACCGACGCCGAGATGCACAAGGTCTATGACGACGCCGTCAAGCAGATGGGCCATGAGCAGGAAGTGCATGCCCGCCACATCCTGATCCGCGCCGCCGCCGGCGACGACAAGGCAAGCGCGGCCGCCAAGGCCAAGATCGAGGCGATCATCGCGCGGCTGAAGAAGGGCGAGGACTTCGCCAAAGTGGCCAAGGAGACGACCGAGGATCCCTCGGGCAAGGCCAATGGCGGCGACCTCGGCTATTTCACCAAGGACCAGATGGTGCCGGAATTCTCCGCGGTCGCCTTCAAGCTGAAGAAGGGCGAGATTTCCGAGCCGGTGAAGACCCAGTTCGGCTGGCATGTGATCAAGGTCGAGGACAGCCGCACCAAGCCGGCGCCGAAGTTCGACGAGGTCAAGGCGCAGATCGAGCAATATGTGACGCGCAAGGCGCAGGCCGATCTGGTGACCAAGCTGCGTGCCGAGGCCAAGATCGAGAAGTTCTACAAGACCGCCGACGAGAAGAAGCCGGAAGAGAAGAAGGACGAGCCGGCGAAGACGGAAGTGCCAGCGAAGAAGTAAAACCGATCGCTGCCATCAATTGATTTCGTCATGGCCGGCCTTGTGCCGGCCATTTCGCTTCGGTAGGCACTTCAGTGCCCGCCACGCGGAATCGCCGGGACATAGGCGTTCGAAAGAACGCCGTCCTTCGGACGGCTATGCCCGGCGAGGACAGGCCATGGGATGACGCGCCAATGAGTACCTCCATCTCCCCCCTCGCCCCCAAGCACGTCCCCGACATGCCGGCGATCGCCGGCGTGAGCCTTGCCACCGCCGCCGCCGGCATCCGCTATGCCGGGCGCACCGACGTGCTGCTGGCGCTGTTTGCCCCCGGCACCACGGTCGCCGGCGTGTTCACCCGCTCGAAATGCCCCTCGGCGCCGGTGGAATGGTGCCGCGCGCATCTCAAGCCGGGCAAATCTTCCAAGAATTTGGCGCGGGCGCTGGTGGTCAATTCCGGCAATGCCAATGCCTTCACCGGCAAGAGCGGGCGGGCGGCGACCGAGCTCACCGCGGCCATCGCCGCCAAGGCGGCGGGCTGCAAGCCGGCCGATGTCTTCCTCGCCTCCACCGGGGTGATCGGCGAGCCGCTCGACGCCACCAAATTCACCGCGGTGATGGGCGGGCTGGTGGCCGGTGCGCGGCCGGGCGACTTCCTCGCCGCCGCGCAGGCGATCATGACCACCGACACCTTCCCGAAAGTCGCGACCGCCACCGCGCGCATCGGCAAGGCCAAGGTCACCATCAACGGCATCGCCAAGGGCGCCGGCATGATCGCGCCGGACATGGCGACCATGCTGTCCTTCGTGTTCACCGATGCGGCGATCGCAGCGCCGGCGTTGCAGGCGCTGCTGAAAGAAGGCGTCGCCGACACCTTCAACGCCGTGACCATCGACGGCGACACCTCGACCTCCGACACGCTGATGGCCTTCGCCACCGGCGCGGCGGCCGGTTGCCCGCGCATCGCCCGCGCCAGCGACCCGCGGCTGCGTGCCTTCAAGAAGGCGCTGCTCGCCGTGCTCGGCGACCTCGCCGAACAGGTGGCGCGCGACGGCGAAGGCGCGCGCAAGCTGGTGGAGATCGTGGTCGAGGGCGCGGTGTCGAAGGCCTCGGCGCGGCGCATCGCGCTGTCGATCGCCAATTCGCCGCTGGTGAAGACGGCGATCGCCGGCGAGGACGCCAATTGGGGCCGCGTGGTCATGGCGGTGGGCAAGGCCGGCGAGCCGGCCGACCGCGACAAGCTGGCGATCTGGTTCGGCGGCATCCGCGTCGCCCATAAGGGCGCGCGCGATCCCGCCTATGACGAGGCCGAGGTCAGCGCGGTGATGAAGAAGCCGGAGATCAGCCTGAAAGTATCGCTCGGCCTCGGCAAAGGCCGCGACCGGGTGCTCACCTGCGACCTCACCAAGGAATACATCGCCATCAACGGCGACTACCGCTCGTAACGGTTCGTTAACCTCCGTGGCAGGATGGCGGGTGGTACCCGGGTCATTGAAGGGCCGTTAACCGAGCCTGCCCTAGGGTCGAAGGTATAAGGCCGTGAATCCGAAGCTTGTTCTTGTCGCCGCCTGCGCGCTTATCGATACCGATGGTCGCGTGCTGCTCGCACAGCGCCCGCCCGGCAAGACGATGGCGGGCCTGTGGGAGTTTCCCGGCGGCAAGATCGAGCCCGGCGAGCGGCCCGAGCAGAGCCTGATCCGCGAGTTGAAGGAGGAGCTTGGAATCTCCGTCAGCGAGGCCTGTCTCGCGCCGCTTACTTTCGCGAGCCATGCCTATCCCGACTTTCACCTGCTGATGCCGCTTTATGTCTGCCGGCGCTGGGAGGGGACAGTCACCGCGACGGAGGGACAGAAGCTCGCCTGGGTAAGAGCGAACCGGCTGCGGGACTATGAAATGCCGCCCGCCGACGTTCCGCTAATCTCGCATCTGATGGCGCTGCTGTAGATTTTGCAGGTAAACAGGGGCGAAGGCATGCGACGCAACGGTCTGATTGCTGAATTCCTTCGCTACTTGCGCGGCAGCGAGGGAGCGACCGCCATCGAATACGCGCTCATCGCGGGCGGCATCAGCATCGCGGTCATCGGCGGCGTGACGGCGCTCGGCTCGACCGTCAATACAACGCTTTACCAAAAGCTGGTGGTGGTCATCGGCTCCGGTAGCTGACGATCTCGCCGCTTCGTGCCGGGCGGGCATGCCTGGTGTAGACTTGACGGCCGGTCTTCGCAGGCCGCCGATCGAGGTCACGCCATGGATTCATTTTTCGCGCGCCAGCTTGCGACCTATGCCAGCTATCATCGCGATGAGCGCAACCGCGCCACGCATTTCATCGGCATTCCGGCCATCGTGTTCGCCATCCTGGCGCCGCTGGCGCTCGCGCGCGTCGACGGAATATCGGCTGCCATGGTGGTGGCGGCGCTGGCGCTGATCGGCTGGATCGCGCTCGACCGTGCCGTCGGTCTCGCCATGGCCGTGGTGCTGGTGCCGATGCTGATCGTCGCCGAATGGATCGCGCGCCGCCACGGCAGCGGCGCGGCCTGGACCGTGTTCGTCGTCTTCTTCGGCGGCGGCTGGGCATTCCAGCTCGTCGGTCATGTCTGGGAAGGTCGCCGGCCGGCACTCGCCGACAATCTATTCCAGGCCTTCATCGGCCCGATGTTCATCATGGCGGAAGTGCTGATGGCGCTCGGCTTGAAGCGGGATTTGAAGGCGGCGCTGCACGACGCGACGCGCTGATCACCGCCCCGCCTTGTCGCCGGCGGGCACTTCCTTGGTGCCGAGCGCGTCGGCAAGCCGCCGCACCGCCGAGCCGGGCCGCAGCGGTTTTTGCTGGCTCTCATGCGGCACCCAGCCCGCCAGCCAGACGATCTCGAAGCTCGCGCGCAAGCGGCCATCTACATCGGCAAAACGCTGCGCATAAATCTCCGCCATGCGTGCCAGCGTCGCGCGCTTGAGCGGCGCCCGCCGCCGCTCGGTGAGTACATTGGTCGCGCCCATGCGGCGCAGGTCGCGCATCAGCGCAAAGACCGATGCGTAGCGCACGGTCAGCCGGTCGCTGTCGACCACCGGCAACGCGAAGCCGGCACGCTGCAGCAGCGCGCCGAGGTCGCGCACCTCGGCGAAAGGCGCCACGCGCGGGGAGACGCCGCCTTCGATTTCGCTTTCGGCCTGGGCGAAGGCCTCGCGCAATTCGCTCAAGGAGTCGCCGCCGATCAGCGCCGCCAGCAGCAGACCGTCGGCTTTGAGCGCGCGGCGAATCTGGATCAGCGTGCCGGGCAGGTCGTTGACGAATTGCAGCGACAGCGCCGAGACCACGAGATCGAGTGCGCCGTCGGCGAAGGGCAGCGCCTCCTCGTCGGCGGCGACACGGGGAAAGGCCGTATCGAGCCGCGCGGCGTCCGCGTCGGCGGCCAGAATGGTGCCGACATTCTCCTTGCCGGCGAGCGCGCGCCGCAGCGCATCGGTCGGCGTGCCGAGATCGACCACGCGCTCGAAGCGGCGCAGCACCACGCCAATGCGCTCGCCGAGGTCGGAGGCGACCTGGTCGAGGAGGAAGGTCTCAGGCCCGAGCGCGCGGGCGCGCCGCTGGCGCCGGCGCAGCAGTTGGCGGTCGAAGATGTTGGGGCTTTGCGCCATCGCTCCCTATCCTGCCATGCCCATCGACAGCGGGGCATCCAGTCATCGCTACCGCTTATATGGCTACCGGGTCGCCCGCTGGGGCCTGCCCTCGCGCAGGCGGGGCCGGCGATGACAGCCGCATTTTGTGGTATTTTTGGACCATGAACGAGGCTGTCTCGGCAAGCAAAGAACGGCCCGCGCCGCTGGCGCGCGCGCTCGGCGGCCTGCGCGCCGGGCTGCGCCTGGCGCTCGACCTGGCGCTGCCGCCGCTGTGCCCGTCCTGCCGCGCACCGCTCGGCGACGGCGCCGGGCTGTGCGCTGACTGCTGGTCGCAACTCTCGCTGATCGAGCCGCCTTATTGCGCGCGGCTCGGCATCCCTTTCACCTACGACCCCGGCCCCGGCCTGTTGTCCATGGAGGCAATTGCCAACCCGCCGGCTTACGACCGGGCGCGCGCGGCAGTGCGCTATGACGACATTGCCCGCGCGCTGGTGCACGGCTTCAAATATGGCGACCGGCTCGATCTAGCGCCCATGCTGGGACGCTGGATGGCGCGCGCCGGCAGTGAACTGCTTGCCGGCGCCGACGCGCTGGTCCCGGTGCCGCTGCATTGGCGGCGGCTGTGGGCGCGGCGCTTCAACCAGTCGGCGGCGCTTGCCGGCGCCATTTCCGCGCTCGCCGGCGCGCCGGTGCTGCATGGCGCCTTGCAGCGCGTGCGCGCCACGCCGCAGCAGGTCGGCCTCAACAAGAGCGAGCGGGCGGAAAACGTGCAGGGCGCCTTCAAGGTGGCGCCGGAGCGCAAGGCCGATATCGCCGGCCGGCGCCTGGTGCTGGTCGACGACGTGCTCACCTCCGGCGCCACCGTCGACGCCTGCGCCCGCGCCCTGCTGCGCGCCGGGGCCAGCCATGTCGACGTGCTGGTATTCGCCCGGGTTGTTGCGCCCATCCGCACGCCCATATAACGAGATGGCGAAAACACACCCGGAATGGCCCATGCCGCCCGTTGAAATCTACACCACCCGCTGGTGCCCCTATTGCTACCAGGCCAAGGCGCTGCTCAAGCGCAAGGGCGTGAGCTTCAGCGAGATCGACGTCGGGCGCGACTGGGAGCGGCGCGCGGAGATGGTTCAGCGCGCCAATGGCCGCAGCACGGTGCCGCAGATCTTCATCGGCGCCGCGCATGTCGGCGGCTGCGACGAGCTGCACGCGCTGGAAGACGAAGGCAAGCTCGACGCGCTGCTGGCGGACGAAGGGCAAAGTGTATGAACGCCGGCAGCTTCAAAGCGGCAATGATCCAGATGCGCGCGGGCCTCGACCCCGCCGCCAATATCGATACCGCGGTGCGCCTGATCGGCGAGGCCAAGAGCGCCGGTGCCGATTATGTGCAGACGCCGGAGATGACCAATATCCTGGCGGCCAAGCGCGAGCAGCTGTTCGCGGCGATCGTGCACGAAGAGGCCGACAGCGCGCTCGCCACGCTGCGCGAGCTCGCGCGCAAGCTCGGCATCACTCTCCATATCGGCTCGCTGGCGATCAAGCTCACCCATGAGCGCGCCGCCAATCGCTCGCTGCTGATTGCGCCGACCGGCGACATCATCGCGCGCTACGACAAGATCCACATGTTCGACGTCGACCTCGGCAATGGCGAGAGCTACCGCGAGTTCGAACAACTATCGCCCAGGCGAGACCGCGGTGCTGGCCGACCTGCCTTGGGGCCGGCTCGGGCTGACTGTGTGCTACGACCTGCGCTTTCCTGCGCTCTATCGCGCGCTGGCGGAGGCCGGCGCCACACTGCTCGCCATTCCCTCCGCCTTCACCCGGCAGACCGGCGAGGCGCATTGGCACGTGCTGATGCGCGCGCGCGCCATCGAGAATGGCTGCTTCGTTTTCGCCGCCGCGCAAGGCGGCAAGCACGAGAATGGCCGCGAGACCTACGGCCATTCGCTGATCGTCGACCCCTGGGGCCGCGTGCTGGCGGAAGGCGGCGAGGAACCGGGCGTGGTCATGGCCGAGATCGACATGAGCGAAGTGGCCAAGGCGCGCGGGCGCATTCCCTCGCTCGAGCACGGCCGCCGCTTCGAAATCGTCGAGCCTTTGGCAGAGCCGGCGCATCTGCACGTGGTGCGGGGGGCCGAATGATCCGTTACGCGCTCGTCTGCGAGAAGGGCCACGAATTCGAAAGCTGGTTCGCCGACTCGGCCGCTTTCGACAAGCAGGCCAAGAAGAAGCTGGTTGCCTGCCCGCATTGCGGCGCGACCAAGGTGGAGAAGGCGATCATGGCGCCGCGCCTTGCCGGCACGCGCAAGCGCGCGCGACCGGTCGAGGCGCCACAGCCGCAGGCCGAGGCGGCGATGCCGGTGCCGGTGCCGGCGGAAAAGGCGCCGGTGGCGATGATCTCGCCGCAGGAACAGGCGTTCCGCGCCAAGCTCAAGGAACTGCGCGAGCATCTGACCAAGAATGCCGACGACGTGGGCGCCAAATTTCCCGAGGAAGCGCGCAAGATGCATTACGGCGAAATCGAGCACCGCTCGATCTATGGCGTGGCCTCGGCCGAGGACGCCAAGGACCTGGCCGAGGAAGGCATCGAGTTTCACCCGCTGCCGATCCTGCCGGACGAGCGCAACTAATTTTTTGTGGTCATGCCGGGTTCCGCGAGCTTCGCTCGCGCCCCGGAATGCCTAGTAAGCCCACACCAGCAGTGCCACCCCGATCACCACCAGCACGATGCCGACGCCCTCGCGCCTTGTGGTCGGCTGCTTGAAGACAAAGCGCGTGACGCCTTGCGCGAACAGCACTTCCACCAAGGCCAGCGTGCGCACATTGGCGGCGGAGGCGATGGCGAAGCCGAGGAACCAGAATTCGGAGGCGAAGGCGCCCATGAAGCCGGCGAACAGCGACGGCTTCCAGGCGTGCGCGATGGCGGTGAGCACCTTGGGGTCGCGCAGCGCCAGATAGGCCGTCAGCAGTACCGCCTGCATCACCAGGCCGACGGCCAGCGTGAAGGTCGCCGCCATGACGAAATGCGGCAGCTGCAGCGACAGGATGGCGCCGCGATAGCCGATGGCGGAAAGCGCAAACAGCGCGCCGGACAAGATGCCGATGAAGGTCGAGCGTTTGGTGCTGACGTGGCCGGCGCCCGGCTTCAGCGAGATCACGATCACGCCCGTGGTGGCGATGAGGATCGCGGCCGCGGTCGGCACCGTGATCTTGTCGCCGAGAAAGATCAGGCCGAACAACGCGACCTGGATCGGCTCGGTCTTGATATAGGCATAGGCCACCACGAAGGAGCGCTCGCCCATGACCGAGAGCATGGTGGCGGTGGCGGCGATCTGGGTAATGGCGCCGGCGATCACCCAGGGCCAGAACACGGCCGGCGGATGCGGCAGGCCATAGCCGGCCACGACCATGACGCCCGGCAGGAACACGAACAGCGCGAAGGGAAAGCCGAACAGGAAGCGCACATGGGTGGCGCCGACGGTGCCGAGCGTCGCCGTCAGCTCGCGCTGCATGGCGTTGCGCGCGGTCTGCGCCGCGGCGGCGATCACGGTGAAGACAGCCCAGAGCATTTTTGTTTCACGGTCATTCCGGGACGCCGCGAAGCGGCGGACCCGGAATCCATGCGCCGCAGCAGGAATTATGGATTCCGGAATCGCCGACGTCGTCCGCGCCCCGGAACGACGAATTAGGCCGCAACCGGCTGCAGCTCGGCCGCCTCGGCAAACTCGGTGACCGCGCCGTGCTCATTGTCGATGAGCAGGAACAGGTCGAAATAACGGATGGTCGGCGCGCCGCCGCTGCGCTTGATTACCGACTGCCGCCAGGCTTCGTCATGGGCGCGCTGCGCGGCTTCGACCGACGGCCAGATATAGACGCCGGCGCCGGTCTTGCCGTTCAATTCGAGCAGGAAATGCTTGCGCAGCAATTCCTTGTTGGCCTGCCATTTGGGAATGACATGGCGCGCCTCTTCCGCCACCTGTTGCCGCGTCCAGCCCTTCGGCGAATTGAATTCGACCAGTTCGAGGATCATTTCAGCCTCCTTCTGATTTTTAGGTGCGCGTGATCTTTTCCGAAAACCGGTTCCCACCCCCGATCAGGTCGGGGGCAGGCTTTTCGGGATCACGCGCTATCCCGCGCCGCCACCAGCATGTAATTGACGTCCAGGTCGGACGACAATTGCCAGCGGTCGGCGAAGACATTGTAGATGACGCCGCGTTCGCCGGTCACCCGCAGGCCGGCATTCTCGATCGCCGTTTCCAGTTCGCGCGGGGTCACGAACTTGTCCCATTGATGGGTGCCGCGCGGCAGCCAGCGCAGTACATATTCGGCGCCGACGATGGCGAGCGCGAAGCTCTTCAGCGTGCGGTTGAGCGTGGCCGCGATCATCAGCCCGCCGGGCTTGACCATGGCGGCGCAGGTCGACACGAACAGATCGACATCGACGACGTGCTCGACCACCTCCATGGCCAGCACCACGTCGAAACGCTCGCCCGCTTCCGCCAGATCCTCGGCGGTGGTGGCGCGATAGTCGATGGCGAGCCCGCTCTTGGCGGCATGCGCGCCGGCGATCTCGACATTTTCCGGCGACGGGTCGGCGCCGACCATGACCGCGCCGAGCCGCGCCAAGGGCTCCGACAGAATGCCGCCGCCGCAGCCGATGTCGAGCATGCGCAAACCTTTGAGGCAGTCTATCTTCTTGGCGTCGCGGGAAAACCGTGCCGCGGCCTGGTCGCGGATATAAGCGAGCCGCACCGGATTGAACTTGTGCAGCGCCGCCATCGGGCCGCGCGGGTCCCACCAGTCGGCGCCGAGCCGGCCGAAGCGCTCGACCTCCGCCTCGTCGACCGTGGAAGCGCGATCGCTCCGTGCCATGGTCCGTCCTCGTTTCTATCGCGCCGGCATCGCGCGCTAGCGCGCGGTCACGCAATTGCGGAATTGCAGCGGCGCCTCGACGTTGAACAACGGCTCGATGCCGGTGCCGGTACCGCGGATGGTGACGTTGCCGAAATTGAGAAAGCGGCCCAAAATCGTCTGATCGACATCGACGCTTTCCACCTTGTCCATGTTCATCTCGACCGTGTGCCGGCGGACGAGGCCGCGCTTATAGACGATGCGGCGGTCGGTAACGTCGATCTCCGTGGTCCATCGCTTGATCCAGGCCGAGAGCCCGGCCATCAGGCCGACCCCGGCGCAGATGGCCGCCACCAGCGTCCAGTTCATGCCCGGGCGGGCGCCGCTGCCATGTACCAGCGCCGCCAGCGCCACCACCAGCAACATCGCCGCCGGCAGGTAAATAATCCAATGAATCCGGCCGCTATAAACCAGGTTTTCGCCCGGCTGCAGGATTCGCTCGATATAGCGCATGGCTGCGTCCCTGGTGGCGGCGGAGGCCAATATTGCAGTCGGTCGACCCCGCCGGTATGTATACGCGCCTTTTCCGGCCGGCGCTCGGGGGAAGCCCGGACGCCGGCTGCTTGTTAGCGGTTTTTGCTCGTTCCGGGAACGTCAATGGCGCGGCTGGTGATGAAATTCGGCGGAACGTCGGTCGCCGATCTCGACCGCATCCGCAATGTGGCCCGCCACGTCAAGCGCGAGGTCGACGCCGGCCATGAGGTGGCGGTGGTGGTCTCGGCCATGGCCGGGGTGACCAACCAACTCGTCGCCTGGTGCAAGGACGCGGCCATCCTGCACGACGCCCGCGAATACGACGCGGTGGTGGCGACCGGCGAGGAAGTCACCGCCGGGCTCTTGGCCATCGTGCTGGAAGGCATGGGCGTCAATGCCCGCTCCTGGCAGGGCTGGCAACTGCCGATCCTCACCGACAATGCCCATGGCGCCGCCCGCATCGTCGACATCAACGGCGCCGAGCTGATCCGCCGCTTCAAGGAGATGAGCCAGGTGGCGGTGATCGCCGGCTTCCAGGGCATCTACAAGGAGAGCGGCCGCATCACCACGCTCGGCCGTGGCGGCTCCGACACCTCGGCGGTGGCGATCGCCGCCGCCATCCAGGCCGAGCGCTGCGACATCTATACCGACGTCGACGGCGTCTACACCACCGACCCGCGCGTGGTGCCGAAAGCGCGACGGCTCGACAAGATCGCCTTCGAGGAAATGTTGGAGCTCGCCTCACTCGGCGCCAAGGTGATGCAGGTGCGCTCGGTCGAGCTCGGCATGGTGCACAATGTGCGCATCTTCGTGCGTTCCAGCTTCGTGAAGCCGGAAGATATCGATCCCCTGGCGCCGCCCTCCGGCACGCTCATCTGCGACGAGAGTGAGATCATGGAACAGCAAGTCGTCACCGGCATCGCCTTCTCCAAGGACGAGGCCCAAGTCTCGATCCGCCGGGTGCAGGACAAGCCCGGGGTCGCCGCCGCCATCTTCGGGCCGCTCGCCGACGCCAATATCAATGTCGACATGATCGTGCAGACGGTCTCGGCCGACGGCGCCACCACCGACATGACCTTCACGGTGCCGGCGGCCGACTACGAGCGCGCCAAGGCCGTCATCGAGAAGACCAAGAGCGCGGTCGGCTACGAGCGCATGGACGGCGCCACCGATGTCGCCAAGATCTCGGTCATCGGCATCGGCATGCGCAGCCATGCCGGCGTCGCCGCCCAGGCTTTCAAGGCGCTGGCGGATCGCAACATCAATATCCGCGCCATCACCACCTCGGAGATCAAGTTCTCGGTGCTGATCGACGCCGCCTATACGGAGCTTGCGGTGAGGACACTGCACACGCTATACGAGCTGGACCAAGGCTGACCTCACGGGGGCAGGCCGTGCCGTTCATCCCGCCTGCCGCATCCGCCGGACGACTCACAGGAATCGACTTTGCGACGGCGGTCGATTTTGCGCCCGCGGCCAAGCTCCGTTTCGACGCCAAGGACCATGAGCACGACAACCACGATCCCAGTCGGTGCAAGGCACTGCTAAGGTTCCCCGGTGCCGGCGGCGCGGTGTTTTGGAGCGCGAAGATGTCGATCGACGCCGACGGCCCGCGTGCCGGGCCCGGACGGCGGAACGGCAGCGAACTCGACCCCGGGCCCGGTCGGGATCGCACGTCATACCTGCCCTACGATCGGCTCGGACTGCCGTCGGAAACGGTGCCTTATATCGTGCTGCCGCAGCTTGCGCCGCATTCCAAGGACCCCTTCGACCCTGCGGTCGCGATCGGCGATGTCGCCGTCGTCATTTTCAAAGATAAGATCACGGCCGCGGTCTGCGCCGACATGGGTCCCTTCAACAAGATCGGGGAGGCGTCGATCAGGGTCCATGAGAAACTCTCCGACGGCCACGCTTGTCCGGATCCGTGCGCGCGCCGACACCGCCAGGGCCATTGCCTGCGCATCCGCAATTCGAGTGTCGAACAGGACGTGCTCTATTTCGTGTTTCCCAAATCGTCCTTCGGGCCGGGCGAACTCACCGCTGCAAATATCAATAGTCAGGTCGAACAGCGCGCGCTCGGACTCTTCAATGCCCTGCGGGGGACGCCGCTCACTTCCTAGCGGACCTCGCGGCACCCACGCTGCATTCGCCGTCCGGACTCGACAAGGCGGCGTGCCGGCCCCCCGCTTGCCGGCGGCGGCGGCCAATGCGACAAGCCGAGAGCAAGAAAATCGGGAGGAATAGAGCCCATGCGTGTCGTTGCGCTCGAAGAGCATTTCACCGTCCCCGCCCTGGTCAAGCGGATCGATCCGGCCGTCATCAAGGCCCGCGGTTTCATCCCGCGCAAAATGCCCACCGACCGGCCGAACCCCGCGGAGCTCGCGCCCGAAATCGGCGAGCGCCGGCTCAAGTCGATGGACGAGACCGGCATCACGCTGCAGATCCTCTCCAATACCGGGCCCGGCCCCGACCTGGTGCCCGGCGCCGACGGCATCGCCATGGCGCGCGAGATGAACGACCATCTGGCACAAGCGGTGGCTCGCCATCCCGACCGTTTCGCCGGCTTCGCCGCGCTGCCGTTGCAAAGCCCACAAGCCTGCGCACCCGAGCTGACGCGCTGCGTCAAGGAGCTGGGCTTCCCGGGCGTGCTGGTCAACGGCACCACCGACGGGCGCTTCCTCGATCACCCGAGCTATGACGATCTGCTGGCGACGGCGGTCGCGCTCGACGTGCCGATCTACATCCATCCGCATATTCCGCCGGCGCCGGTACGCGAGGCCTATTACTCGGGCCTCGAGCCCGGCGCGTCCCGCGTGCTGGCAACCGCCGCCTGGGGCTGGCACTCGGAGACGGCGATCCACGTGCTGCGCATGGTGCTGGCCGGCACGTTCGACAAATATCCCAAGCTCAAGATTATCATCGGCCACATGGGCGAAATGCTCCCGGTGATGCTGGCCCGCATGGACCTGGTGTCGGCGCTCGATATCGACCACCTGCAACGGCCGATCAGCCGCACCATTCTCGACCAGGTCTGGATCACCACCAGCGGCATCTTCACCGAGCCGCCGTTCCTGGCCGCGCTGCAGACCTTCGGCATCGACCGCATCATGTTCTCGGTCGACTATCCCTACGCCCCCAATCAGGCCGGCCGCCGCTTCCTCGACCGCGTTTCGCTGTCGCCGACCGATATGGCCAAGCTCTGCCACGGCAATGCCGACGCCTTGTTGAAGCTGAAGGCCTGAGGGCGGCCCCCATCGGCTAGCCTTTATCCGTCACCCTGAGGTGCTCGCCCGCCGGGCGAGCCTCGAAGGGCGACGGCCCGGGCCTGTCATCCTTCGAGGCTCGGCCTTTGGCCGAGCTCCTCAGGATGAGGGGTCGGGACCCGGGCACGGGGAGAACCCGCGCAAGACCGCTTTGGCTTGCCCCTTGCATGGGGCAGCGGCTATAGCCTGACCCAGACGCGGCTGCGGGAATCGGGTCCGGCGGTCGTACTTCGTTCAAGATCGGGCCGTAGACGAGGCTGCGGCTCTAGGCCGGGGCTCAACAGGGACTTTTAGGATGCGTGGCGCGCTTGGCGGTCCGCGCGTGCTGTTGCGCCGGCTTCGCGAGGTAATGGCGGAGCCGGTCAGCGCGCAGGATCGCCTCGACAAGATCGTGGTGCTGATCGCCGCCAACATGGTGGCGGAGGTCTGCTCCGTCTACGTGTTGCGCGTAGACGGCACGCTCGAGCTATACGCCACCGAAGGCCTCAAGCGCGAAGCCGTCCACCAGACCGTGCTCAACGCCGACGAGGGCCTGGTCGGCCTGGTGGCGAGCGAGGCCAATCCGATCAACCTGTCGGAGGCGCAGGCGCACCCGGCCTTCAGCTTCCGTCCGGAAACCGGCGAAGAAATCTACCACTCCTTCCTCGGCGTGCCGATCCTGCGTGCCGGCACCACGCTCGGCGTGCTGGTGGTGCAGAACCGCGCCCGGCGCACCTACACGGAAGAAGAAGAAGAGGCGCTGCAGACCACCTCGATGGTGCTCGCCGAGATGATCGCCTCCGGCGAACTGTCGGCGCTGGCGCGTCCCGGCGCCGAGCCCGTCGCCCGCCACGCCATGCACTTTTCCGGCGCGGCACTCTCCGACGGCATCGCGCTCGGCCATGTCGTGCTGCACGAGCCGCGCGTGGTCATCACCAATGTCATCGCCGACGACGTGCCGCGCGAGCTCAAGCGGCTCGACGCCGCCATTGCCACCTTGCGCGCCGATCTCGACCGCCTGGTCGAGCATGGCGATGTCGCCGACGGCGGCGAGCATCGCGACGTGCTCGAAGCCTATCGTATGTTCAGCTACGACCAGGGCTGGCTGCGCAAGATCCGCGAGGCGGTATCGACCGGCCTGACCGCCGAGGCCGCGGTCGAGCGCGTGCAGTCGGATACCCGCGCGCGCATGCTGCGCGCCTCCGATCCCTATATGCGCGATCGCCTGCACGATCTCGACGACCTCGCCAACCGGCTGATGCGGGTGCTCTCCGGCAAGGATCACGCGCCGTCCAAAGAACAGCTCCCGGAAAACGCCATCCTGGTGGCGCGCTCGATGGGCCCGGCGGCGCTGCTCGACTACGACCGCAAACGGCTGCGCGGGCTGGTGCTGGAGGAAGGCGGGCCGACCTCGCATGTTTCCATCGTGGCGCGCGCGCTCGGCATCCCCGCCGTCGGCGAGATCGAGAACGCCACCGGCCAGGTGGAGCCCGGCGATGCCATCATCGTCGACGGCTCGACCGGCCAGGTGCATTTGCGCCCGCCCTCCGATGTCCAGACTGCCTATGCCGAGCGGGTGCGCCTGCGCGCGCGCCGGCAGGCGCAATACCGCGCCTTGCGCGACCGGCCTTGCCGCACCAAGGACGGCTGCGACATCGCGCTGATGATCAATGCCGGGCTCGCCGTCGACCTGCCGCATATCGAGGAGACCGGCGCCGCCGGCATCGGCCTGTTCCGCACCGAATTGCAGTTCATGGTGGCGAACACGCTGCCGCGCACCGGCGAGCAGCTGTCGCTTTATCGCACCGTGCTCGACGCCGCCGGCAAATTGCCGGTGACCTTCCGCACCCTCGATATTGGCGGCGACAAGGTGCTGCCCTATCTGCGCAATGTGGAAGAGGAGAACCCGGCGCTGGGCTGGCGCGCGATCCGGCTCGGGCTCGACCGGCCGGGTCTGCTGCGCAGCCAGGTGCGCGCGATGTTGCGCGCCGCCGGCGGGCGGCAATTGCGCGTGATGTTTCCGATGATCGCCATGGTGGAGGAGTTCGACAGGGCCAAGGCGCTGGTCGAGGTCGAGCTGACGCATCTGCGCCGCCACGGTCATACGCTGCCCGAGCGGGTGGAGATCGGCACCATGGTCGAGGTGCCCTCGCTGCTGTTCCAGCTCGACGAGTTGCTGGAACGGGTGGACTTCCTTTCGGTCGGCTCCAACGACCTGATGCAGTTCCTCTATGCCGCCGACCGCGGCAATGCCCGCGTCTATGAGCGCTTCGATCCGCTGTCGACGCCGGTGCTGCGCGCGCTCAAGGACATCGTCGACAAGGGCAAGAAGCACGGCAAGCCGGTGGCGCTGTGCGGCGAATTGGCCTCGCAGCCGATCGGCGCCTTGGCGCTGGCGATCCTCGGCTACCGCTCGCTGTCGCTGTCGCCCTCGGCGATCGGCCCGGTCAAGGCGCTGCTCATCGAGCTCGACTGCGGCAAGGGCGAGCAGGAAATCCTGCCGCTGCTCGATCAGCCGGTCGGCAGCGTGTCGATCCGCCATAAGCTGGAAAGCTTCGCGGCGGCCGAGGGGCTGCAGCTTTGATCGCGCTGCCGCAGCAGAAACTCGACGCCCTGCTTTCCCGCCATTCGCTGCTGGAAAGCGAATTGGCGACCAGCCTGAGCGCGGAAAACTATGTCAAGCTGTCGCGCGAATTCGCCGAGCTTGGCCCGGTGATCGAGGCGATCAAGGCCTATCGCGCGGTCACCGGCGAACTCGCCGATCTCGACCATCTGATCGAGGATCCCGCAACCGATAGCGAGATGCGCCGGCTGGCGGAGGCCGAAAAGCCCGATCTGCAGGAGCGCAAGGAGCATCTGGAACGGCAGATCGGCCTGGCGCTCATCCCCAAGGACGCGATGGACGAGCGCAACGTGATCCTGGAAATCCGCGCCGGCACCGGCGGCGACGAGGCCGCGCTGTTCGCCGGCGACCTGTTCCGCATGTATGAGCGCTACGCCGCGCTGCAGGGCTGGAAGGTGGAAATCCTCTCCATGAGCGAGGGAACGAAGGGCGGCTTCAAGGAGATCATCGCCGAGATCCGCGGCCGCGGCGCCTTCGCCAAACTGAAATTCGAGTCCGGCGTGCACCGCGTGCAGCGCGTGCCGGATACGGAAGCTTCCGGCCGCATCCATACCTCGGCGGCGACAGTGGCGGTGCTGCCGGAAGTGGAAGACGTCGACGTCGACATCAACGAGAACGATCTGAAGATCGACACCATGCGCGCGCAGGGCGCCGGCGGCCAGCATGTCAACAAGACCGAATCGGCGATCCGCATCACCCATCTGCCCAGCGGCATCGTGGTGCTGGTGCAGGAGGAGCGCTCGCAGCACAAGAACCGCGCCAAGGCCATGACCATGCTGCGCGCCAAGCTCTACGACCAGCAGCGCAGCAAGCTCGACGCCGAGCGCGCCGCGGAACGGCGCGGCCAGGTCGGCTCCGGCGACCGTTCCGAACGCATCCGCACCTATAATTTCCCGCAAGGCCGCGTCACCGATCACCGCATCAACCTCACGCTCTACAAGCTGCCGCAGGTAATGGAGGGCGAGGCGCTGCACGAGGTCATCGATGCGCTGGTGACCCAGCATCAGGCCGAGCTGCTGGCGGCGGCGGGCGCGGCGTGATGCTGGCGACGGCAACCGCGACCATCGCCGGCGCGCGACGCAAACTGACGGAGCGCTTCCGTCAGGCCGGCATCGATTCACCCGAAGCGGATGCGCGACTGCTGATCGCGCATGCGCTCGGCATCGGCAGTGCGACCCTGCTCGCGCATGGCGAGCGAGTCCTCCGTGCCGAGGAGATCGCGGCGATCGACGCGCTCGCCGCGCGTCGGCTCAAGCGCGAGCCGGTAGCGCGCATCCGTGGCGAAAAGGAATTCTGGAGCCTACCGCTGACCGTGACAGCCGACGTGCTGGTGCCGCGGCCGGAAACCGAGACCGTCGTCGAGCTGGCACTCGAAGCGATCATGCGCGAGGGGCGGCGCAGCGACAGCCTGCGCCTGCTCGACATCGGCACCGGCTCCGGCGCGCTGCTCTTGGCGCTGCTTGCCGAATTGCCCAATGCGCTTGGCACCGCCACCGACATCAGCGCGCCGGCGCTGGCGACCGCGCGCGCCAATGCCGAACGCCACAAGCTCGCCGCCCGATGCGCCTTCGTCGCATGCAACATCGCCGAGGGCGTGCAGGGGCCGTACGATCTGATCGTTTCCAATCCGCCCTATATCGCGCATGACGAGATTGCCACGCTGGCGCCCGAAGTGCGCGACTACGCTCCGGCGATCGCGCTCGACGGCGGCGCCGACGGCCTCGGTGCGTACCGCGCCATTGCCGGCCAAGCCTGGGGCCTGCTGGCGCCGGGTGGCCGCCTGATCGTGGAATTGGGCGCCGGCCAGGAAGCTTCGGCGCGCGCGCTGTTTACCAAGGCGGGATGGGTGGTGGATGGCGTCCGCGCCGACCTGGCGGGAATACCCCGCGCGCTTGCCGCAATCGTGCCGCAAAGCGCACCAGAAAGCTCGCCATGAGTGACCCGCATTGCGGCCCGGCGAAAACGCAGGGCTCGGGAATGGCGAAAAAAGCACTTGGATTATGGCCCGGAAACGACTAGCTTCCTGCCACGGAATCGACCCGTGACTATTGCACCGCCACGAACCCCGGAGCCGAAGGCTCTGCGCGGCGGCGGGGCAAGGCGGATGACGAGACGCCGACTTAAGCGAGCACGGCACGAGCAAAGACGGCAAACGAAATCGCCAGATACGGGTCCGGATGCTTCACCGGATGAGCGTGTCATCATTCTAATACGAGAACGATGCGCTTGAACGATAGGTAGGCAACGCCGCGGGCTAAAGACCGCGGCCATGGGGTTGCTGCGGCTAAAGCGATAACGATCGCAAAAACGCTTGATCATTGGCGCGGGCTTTCGAGCCTTTGGCTGTCATGGCCGCCGCGCAATGGCATCGGCATGAATTTGCAAGGTTGAAGCATCGAGTCGGCGCGGCATACCCGCGGCAAGAATGAAAGGGTAGCGGACAGGCATATCATGAGAAACGGTCAGAAGCGCATGCGGGGACGTAGCAACAACAACCACCGCAAGAGCCAGAATCCATTAACGCGCGTCTATGAATTGAATGGACCCGACGTCAAGATTCGCGGCACCGCCTCGCATATCGCGGAAAAATATATTCAGCTCGCGCGCGACTCGCAGAGCTCCGGCGACCCGGTCGCCGCGGAAAATTACTACCAGCACGCCGAGCATTATTTCCGCCTGATCGCCGCCGCGCAGGAGCAGTTCCGCCAGCAGAACCCCTATTACAACCAGCAAGGCCAGCAGGGCGCGCCCGGCGCCGACGATGGCGACGACTACGGCGACGACGACAACCAGCCGTTCCTCGGCCAGAACGAGCCGAGCTACGCGCCGCGCGAAGCGCAGCCGCCGCAACAGCCGCAACCTTATCTGCCGCGCGACGCGCAGCCGTTTCCTGCCGCGCGAGCAGCCGGTGGCACAGGCAGGCCCGCCCCTATCAGCAGGCGCAGCCGCCGCAGACCGTCGACGGCGCGCCGGACGTGGGCGCGTCTGCCGGCCTTCATCACCGGCGGCCAGCCGCAACAGCAGCCGGCGCCGGCGCAGAACGGTCACGATCAGCAGGAACGTTACGGCACGCATCGCCGGCGTCGGCGCCATCGCGGCCCCGGCTTCCGCGCCCGAGCGCAGCGAGTCTGCGGCGAGCGCCGCCCCAGGCGTCGCCCCCAGGGCGAAGGCGGCGACGAAGCCGCGCGCAGCCGGAGTAAGCGCGTCACCCTCCCGGTGACGGCGCCAGCACCGGCTCGAGCGCCGGCACCAGGCGGCGCTTGACGCGGCGCGCCGGGATGGGGCGATAGACCTGCTTGGCCGCTTCCACCAGATGCACGCCGGCAAACGGCGCCGACAGCGTGGCGCCGGTGCGCTCCCAGGCGACGGCCGAGCGCAAAAACCAGCCGCGCTCCATCGGCGGCACATAGAGCGCCTCGCTCCAGCCGGTGGGCGTGAACCAGGTCTCGCGCAGAAGCTGATTGATCTGGCTGCGCGAATAGGGCCGGCCATGACCGAAGGGCGTGGTGTCCATGCGCGCCCATAACCCGCGCCGGTTCGGCACCACCGCCAGCAGCCTGCCCGCCGGCGGCGAGCACGCGCCACACCTCACGCAACAGCGCCGCCGGATCGTTGGTCATTTCCAGCGCATGCACCAGCATCACCCGGTCGACCGCGGCATCGGGCAAGGGCAGCTCGTTCTCGTCGACCAGCGCCGAGAGCGCCGGTCGCGTGGTCGGCCATTTCACCACGCCCTGCCCCGCCGGCATGAAGGCGAGGCAGCGCTCGGCCTCCTCGCGGAACAGGCCGAGATAGGGCGTGGCATAGCCGATACCGAGCACGCGCTGGCCGGCGGTATCCGGCCATAAGCCGCGGATGCCACGGCCGACGAAACGGCGGGCCACCACGCCCAGCCGCTGGCCGTAGAAATTGCGCAGGTCCACGACATCGATCGACATGCGGCACGAATACCATGAAACGATGAGCAAATCGCACCCGCGCCCCGCGACAAGCCGCCGGTGCCAGAGCCTTGCTCCGCATGCTACGGTTAATAGCCAAAGCGCCGAGGATGTGAACCATGCCCGCCGAAATCCGCCTGTTTCTCTGCCTGAAAGACAATTACGGGGTGCTGCTGCACGATCCCGATACCGGCGCCACCGCCGCCATCGACGCGCCGGAGGCCGCTCCGATCGAGCAGGCGCTCGAGCAGAGCGGCTGGAAGCTGACCGACATCCTGGTCACCCATCACCATGCCGACCACACCGGCGGCATCGCGGCGCTCAAGCAGAAATACCGCTGCCGCGTCGTGGCGCCGGAGAAGGAGGCCGCCAAGATTCCCGCCGTCGACGAGACCGTGCATGAAGGCGACGGCATCGTTGTCGGCAATCTCGCCGGCAAGGTGATCGAGACGCCGGGCCATACGCTCGGCCATATCGCCTATTGGTTTCCCAAGGACGAGGTCGCCTTCGTCGGCGATACGCTGTTCTCGATCGGCTGCGGCCGTGTCATCGAGGGCACGCCGGAGATGATGTGGCGCTCGCTGAAGAAATTGCGCGCGCTGCCGAACGAGACCCAGATCTATTGCGGACACGAATACACCGCCGCCAACATCAAATTCGCGCTCTCGATCGACGCCGACAATCCGGTGCTGGAGGCGCGCGCCGCCCAGGTGCAGCAATTGCGGGAAGAAGGCGCGCCGACCATTCCGGTCACCATCGGCGACGAGAAGCTCGCCAACCCGTTCCTGCGCGCCGATGTGCCAGACCTCGCCGCCGATATCGGCATGGCCGGCGAGCCGCCGGAAGAGGTGTTCGCAGAGATCAGGGGCAGCAAGGACCGGTTCTGATTTTGCCTCACCCTGTGAAGCGCGCGCAGCGCGCGTCTCGAAGGGTGAAGCCGTGTCACACATCCCTCATCCTTCGAGACGGCCGCTGCGCGGCCTCCTCAGGATGAGGGGAACGAGATGGTAGCCAATGCCCCTCCCCACCGCCGCCGACATGATCGCCAAGTTCGGTCTCCAGCCGCATCCGGAAGGCGGGCATTTTCGCGAGACCTTCCGCGACACGCATATGGTCGACGGCCGCGCCGCCTCGACCGCGATCCTGTTCCTGCTGGCGCGCGGCGAGCGCTCGCACTGGCACCGCGTCGACGCGGTCGAGATCTGGCATTTCTATGCCGGGGCGCCGCTCAAGCTCGAGATCGTCGACGGCGCCAAGGAAGAGATCATCCGGCTCGGCGCCGACATCCATGCCGACGAGGTGCCGCAGGTGAGTGTGCCGGCGCGCGCCTGGCAGGCGGCGGAAAGCCTCGGCGACTGGACCCTGGTCGGTTGCACGGTGGCGCCCGGTTTCCATTTCGACGGCTTCGAGCTGGCGCCGGTGGACTGGAAGCCGCATTCCTCTTAGTCATGGCCGGGCTTGTCCCGGCCATCCATATCCTTACAAATAACGAGGAAGAAAGACATGGATGCCCGGCATAAAGCCGGGCATGACGCCGCGCAGAGTCGGGAGAAACGCCAGTGCCGATGTCACTTGCCCAAGCGCGCGACGTGCTCGCGCGCGCCAATCGCATCATCGCCAACGAAGGTGTGCTTGACGCCTTCGGCCATGTTACCATGCGCCATCCGAGCGATCCGGGGCGCTATCTGATATCGCGTTCGCGCGGGCCGGAGCTGGTGCAGCCGGAGGATATCGTCGAATTCACCCTCGACTTCGCAGATCGTCAAGCCGATCGAACAACGGCTTTACGGCGAGCGCGTCATCCACGGCGAGATCTACAAGGCGCGCCCGGAAGTGAACGCGGTGTGCCATCACCACGCGCCCTCGATCCTGCCGTTCTGTATTTCCGGCATGGAGCTCAAGCCGGTCTACCATCTTGGGGCCACCGCCGGCGGCACGGCGCCGTTCTGGGACGCCGCGATGAGTTCGGCAATACCAATCTGATCGTGGCCAAACCCGAGGAAGGCGCGTCATTGGCGCGCGCATTGGGGCCGCACTGGATCGTACTGATGCGCCGGCACGGCGCCACGGTCGCCGGCACGACGCTGGAGGAGCTCACCTTCCGCACCATCTACAGCGCGCGCAATGCCGCGCTGCAGATCCAGGCGCATGGGCTGGGGCATGTGTCGCCGCTCAACGCCGAGGAAGCCGAATTGGCCGGCAGCTATAATCTGCGGCCCGGACCGGTGGCGCGAGCCTGGGAATATTGGAACGTGCGGTTGGACAAGGCGGAAGGCAATTGGCGCTCGGCGCCGTCGAAACAGCCGAAACGGGCAGCGCCGAAGCGCGGCAAGGCGGCCAAGAAGCGGGTGAAACGCAAGCGGTAACCCATGAATCGTCATCCCCCGCGGAAGCGGGGCATCCAGTATTCACCAACATTCATGCGTCACCGAGGGCGCTGTGAAACCTGGATCATCCGCTTACGCGGATGATGACAGCATCAGAATGGCGCAACGTCGGCGCGTTGCCTCACACGAAATACTGCCCGCCATTGGCGCTGATGGTGGAGCCGGTGATCAGGCCGGCATCGTCGGCGGCCAGGAACACCACGCAGCGTGCGATCTCCTCCGGCTCGCCGAGCCGGCCGATCGCGATCAGCGGCAGGATGTTCTTCTCCAGCACGTCCTTGGGCACCGCCTGCACCATCTCGGTGTTGATGTAGCCCGGACAGATGGCGTTGACGGTGATGCCGGAGCGCGCGCCTTCCTGCGCCAGCGCCTTGGTAAAGCCGAGCTCGCCGGCCTTGGAGGCGGAATAATTGGTCTGGCCCATCTGGCCCTTCTGGCCGTTGATCGAGGAAATATTGATGATGCGGCCGAACTTGCGCGCGCGCATGCCTTCGATCACCTGCCGGCACATGTTGAACAGCGAGCCGAGATTGGTGTTGATCACCGCCGTCCACTGCTCGGGCTTCATGCGGTGGAACATGGTGTCGCGGGTGATGCCGGCATTGTTGACCAGCACGTCGATCGGGCCGACCTCGGCCTCGACCTTCTTCACGCCCTCGGCGCAAGCCTCGAAGGAGGCGACGTCCCATTTGAAGACCGGAATGCCGGTCTCGGCCTTGAACTTGGCCGCGGCCTCGTCGTTGCCATGATAGACGGCGGCGACTTTGTAGCCGGCGGCCTGCATGGCCTTGCTGATGGCGGCCCCGATGCCGCGGGTGCCGCCGGTGACCAACGCTACGCGTGCCATACTCGATCTCCTCCCCGATCGTCGCGCCCGCGCTTCTGCCGGGCGTCCGCGTCTTCTTGATGACAGGTTAAACATACATGGCCGGGACAAGCCCGGCCATGACGTAGATCAACCGTGATTTGTGCGTTGCGAAGCGATCAGTGCTCCACGGTCTTCCAGCGTGCCTGTTCGCGCGGGTCAGCCGCGCTCCACGGTCTTCCAGCGTGCGTGTTCGCGCGGGTCAGCCGCGCTCCACGCACATGGCAATGCCCATTCCGCCGCCGATGCAGAGCGTGGCCAGGCCCTTCTTGGCGTTGCGCTTCTGCATCTCGTACAGCAGCGTCGTCAATATGCGCGCGCCGGAAGCGCCGATCGGATGGCCGAGCGCGATGGCGCCGCCATTGACGTTGACCTTGGAGGTGTCCCAGCCGAGGTCCTTGTTGACCGCGCAGGCCTGCGCGGCGAAGGCCTCGTTGGCCTCGATCAGGTCGAGGTCCTCCTTCTTCCAGCCCGCCTTTTGCAGCGCGGCGCGCGAAGCCGGGATGGGGCCGGTGCCCATGATCGCCGGATCGACACCGGCCTGCGCCCAGGACACGATGCGCGCGAGCGGCGTCTTGCCGAGCTTGGCGGCCTCGCTCGCCGTCATCAGCACCACGGCGGCGGCGCCGTCATTGATGCCGGAGGCATTGCCCGCGGTCACCGTGCCTTCCTTGTCGAAGGCCGGCCGGAGCTTGGCGATCGATTCCAGGGTCACGCCGGCCTTGGGATATTCGTCGGTGTCGACCACGATGTCGCCCTTGCGCGACTTGATGGTGACGGGGACGATCTCGTCCTTGAACCTGCCGGCCTTCATCGCGGCCTCGGCCTTGTTCTGCGAGGCGACCGCGAACTCGTCCTGCTGCTCGCGGGTGATCTGCCACTGCCTGGCGACGTTCTCGGCGGTGTTGCCCATGTGGTAGCCGTTGAAGGCGTCCCACAGGCCGTCCTTGATCATGGTGTCGATCATCTTGAAGTCGCCCATCTTCACGCCGGAGCGCAGATAGGCGCAATGCGGCGCCATGCTCATCGATTCCTGGCCGCCGGCCACCACGATCTCGGCGTCGCCATTGGCGATCTGCTGGTAACCGAGCGCTACCGTACGTAGCCCGGAACCGCATAGCTGGTTCACGCCCCAGGCGGGGCTTTCGACCGGAATACCGGCGGCGATGGAGGCCTGGCGCGCCGGATTCTGGCCCTGACCCGCGTTGAGGATTTGGCCCATGATCACTTCGTTGACCCGGTCGCCACTGATACCGGCCCGCTCAAGCGCCCCCTGAATCGCGATTTTGCCCAGCTCATGCGCCGGCAAATTGGCAAAAGCCCCATTGAACGCACCGACTGGCGTGCGGGCGGCGCTGACGATGACGATATCCTCCTTCATCCGAATCTCCTTTTTGGCGGCCGGTTGCGGGGCAAGATGGCCGTTTTGGCGCTGCCGCATGTTCGGCAGGCGGGGTGACGCTGTCAACAACGGGCAACTTGCAGATATGCGCGAGAAATGGCGCTTTTTCGTGGTTCGCGCAAGGGTGCTGCGGCGCGGCACTTAACTGCCGCGCCGCCACAAAACGACTGGCCCGAGCCGTAGAAATCGGTTATGCTGATGGCTTGGGGAAGGGAACCGTGTGATCTCATGGCAGAAAACGAAAAAGAACCGGTCACCATCAAGAAATACGCCAACCGGCGGCTCTACAACACCGGAACGAGCACCTACGTCACGCTCGAGGACCTCGCCACCATGGTCAAGGCGGGCGAGAATTTCGTCGTCTACGACGCCAAGAGCGGCGACGACATCACCCGCTCGGTGCTGGCGCAGATCATCTTCGAGCAGGAGAACAAGGAAGGGCAGAGCCTGTTGCCGATCACCTTCCTGCGCCAGTTGATCCGCTTCTATGGCGACAGCATGCAGATGCTGGTGCCGCGCTATCTGGAGCAGTCGATGCAATCGCTCACCAGCCAGCAGGACAAGTTCCGCGAGCAGATGGCGCAGGCCTTCGGCGTCGCGTCGGCGGTTCGGCGCCATGGAAGACCAGGTGCGGCGCAATATGGAAATGTTTGAGAAGGCCTTCTCCATGTTCGCGCCGCCCTTCGCGCGCGGCCAGAGCAAGCCGGCGCGGCGGCGAGGAAAAGCCGCAAGGCGGCGGCGAGATGGACGATCTCAAGCGGCAGATCGAGGAAATGCAGAAGAAGCTCGATCGTCTCGGCACCAAGGGAGAATGAACCGAGGGCCGTTTCGTCGGGTTTGAATCGCGCACTCCCCTACCATCTTGCCGGCGCATGATCCGCCGCGAAGTCCGCTTGCCGCCTGCGCTCACACCGGCCGCGGATTTTTTCGGGATCGTGCGCTAACGCACCACCAAACGGCCCAATGCAAGTGCATACCCCAGTGCTGATTGCCGGCGGCGGACCGGTCGGCTTGGCGCTCGCGGCCGAGCTCGGCTGGCGCGGCATGGCCTGCACCCTCGTCGAGCAGGGCGATGGCAGCATCGTCACGCCGAAGATGAACGAGGTGAGCACCCGCACGATGGAGTTCTGCCGGCGCTGGGGCATCGCCGACGACGTGATGAACTGCCCGTTTCCCGGCGACCATCCGCTCGACGTCGTGTTCGTCACCAACCTGTTCGGCTACGAGCTCGGCCGCGTGCCGCGGCCGGCGCGCAATCGGCAGACGCCGGAGCCGGCGAGCCCCTACCGGCTGCAGGCCTGCTCGCAGATCTGGTTCGATCCGATGCTGCTGAAGCTCGCGCGCTCCTTTGCCGGCGTCACCATCAAGCACGGGCACCGGCTCGAATCCTTCACGCAGAACGCCGACGGCGTCAGCGCCGAGATCACCGAACTCGCGTCCGGCGCGCGGCACACCCTGCGCGCCGATTACCTGGTCGGCTGCGACGGCGCCGCCAGCCTGGTGCGCCGCGGCCTCGGCATCGCGCTCACCGGCAAGGGCACCATCGGCCATCCGCTCAATCTGTTCTTTCGCGCGCCCGAACTGCTCGGCGAGATCGCGCACAAGCCGGCCACCTTTTTCATTCCGGTCGACCGCGGCGGCATCTGGGCCAATCTGCGCGTCATCGATCCGGCGCGCGGCCTTTGGCGGCTGATGGTGGACCAGGCCGGCGATTCCGTGACCCCGGAAAATGCCGACCGCGCCGCCTACCTGCGGCGCGCGCTCGGCCGCGACATCGAGGTCGAATGGGTCGACGTCAATGTCTGGCGCCGGCGCAGCCTGGTGGCCGAGCGTTACGGCGAAGGCCGCGTGCTGATCGCCGGCGATGCCGTGCATCAGCTCTCGCCGACCGGCGCGCTCGGCATGAATTCCGGCGTGGGCGACGCGGTCGATCTCGGCTGGAAGCTCGCCGCCGTGCTGCAAGGCTGGGGCGGCCCGCGGCTGTCGCCAGCTACGACGCCGAGCGCCGCCCGGTCGGTGCGCGCAATGTGGCGATGGCGACCAGCTTCTACCAGCACAACGCGGCCTTCTCGCAGTGGCCGCCGCAACTGGAGCAAGCCGGCGCTGCCGGCGACGCCGCGCGGCGCGAATTCGGCGCCATGCTGGAAAGCGACGATCGGCGGCGAATTCCGCACCCTCGGCTTGCAGATCGGCTACGTCTATGAGAATTCGCCGATCTGCGTCGCGGACGGCACCGCGCCGCCGCCCGACGCGCCGGGGGACTACACCGCCGAATGCGCGGCCCGGCGCGCGCGCGCCGCATGTCTGGCTCAAGCCGACGGGCACTCCACGCTCGACCTGTTCGGCCGCGGCTTCGCGCTGCTGCGCTTTGCCGGCGCGGCCGCGCCGCGCGGCGATGGTGCAGGCGGCAGTGGCGCGCGGCGTGCCGCTCGACGGTCGCGGACATCGATTCGCGCCGAAGCGGCGGCGATCTACGAACGGCGGCTGGTGCTGGTGCGGCCGGACGGCCATGTCGCCTGGCGCGCCGACGAGGCGCCGCCGGATGCCGGCGCCCTGATCGACCGGGTGCGCGGGGCTTAAGCGACCTCAGCCGGCCTGGCGACACCGATGCGGCCGGCGCCAGCCAGGGCCGCTCCTCGCTGGCAAGCCCGGTCAGCGCGCCCTGCAGATAATCGCAACCCCAGCTCGGCCAGCAGCGCGGCCGCCTCCTCGTCCTGCACCCATTCGGCGACGCTCTCGAGCTTCAGCCGGCGCGCCAGATCGATCATCGTCTGCACGAAGGCGCGGTCGTCCTGCGACTTGGCAAGGTTCTGCACGAAGGCGCCGTCGATCTTGACGATATCGACGCCGAGCTTGCGCAAGGAGCGGAACGAGGTGTGGCCGGCGCCGAAATCGTCGATGGCGATGCGGCAGCCGAGATCCTTGACGCGGGTGACGAAGCCGCGCGCATCGTCGACGTCGTGGATGGCGGCGGTCTCGGTGATCTCGATGATCAGCCGCTGCGCCGCGCTGGAATTGGCGCGCAGCAGCGCGCCGAGGCCGAGCCACCAGCCCGGATCGACGGTCGAGGCCGGCGAGACATTGACGCTGACCCTGAGGTCGGGCGCCGCGGCCAATTCGTTCACCACCAGTTCGAGCACGCGATGGTCGAGCATGCGCACCAGGCCGAGCCGCTCGGCCACCGGGAAGATCTCCTGGGCGTGGGTGACGCGGCCGTCGGGCCGCTTGATCCGCATCAGGCATTCGTAGAAGGCGAGCTTGCGGCCTTGCGCCGCCACCACCGGCTCATAGGCGAGCATGACGCGCCGCTCGTTGAGCGCGGTCGACGATCTCGTCGGTGGCGCGCGCGCTGTCGCGCCGCAGCGCCTCGCGCTCGACGATTGGGACGGTAGGCGAGGAACGAGCCGTGGCGCTTGGCGCGCGCGCCGTGCAGCGCCTCCTGCGCATGGGTGAGCACTTCCTGCACCGTACGGGCATGACGCGGCGCCGTCACCCCGCCGATCGAGACGGTCACCGCCACCGGCCCGATGGCGGTCGAGATGGTTTCGTCGCGCACGCCGGAGAGCAGCCGCTCGGCGGCGATGGCGAGCTCATCGGGCGTGCATTGGGTGAGAATGACGCCGAACTTGTTGCCGGAGAAGCGGCCGAGGATAATCCTTGCCGCGCAGCCGCGCGCGGATGCGGCGCACGACCTTGGCGATCACCTCCTCGGTCGACGTCGAAGCCATAGGCCTCGTTGAGCCGGCCGAGGCGATCGATGGCGATCAAAAGGAAACCGCAGGAGCCGCGGAAGCGCACGCGTCTCGTCGAGCGTCGCCGTCAGCACCTCGGTCAGATAGTTGCGGTTCATCTCGCCGGTCAGCGCATCGAACCGCGCGGCCTGCAGCAGCGTGTGCTCGCGCTCGTGCCGCTCGTTGATGATGCGCACGACGCCGTGGGCGCGCATCGGCCTGCCGTCGGCGCCGGCGAACCAGCGGCCGGTGTCTTCCAGCCAGAGCGGTTCGGCGCCGGCGCGCTTGAAGGCGTATTGCAGTTGATAGGGTGCGCCGGCGGCGCCCTTCGCCGGCTGCTCGGCGGCGATGGCATCGGCGCGGCTTTGTCCGGCGTCGGCTTCGATGTGCTGGGCAAAGGCGCGGCCCGATGGCGATCGCGGCCGGCTCGACGCCGAGCACGGCGGCGACATTGGCGCCCCAGCTCAAGGCGTCGCTATCGATGCGCCACTCATAGGCGACCTCGCCGATCGACGCGACGATCGTCGCAGCGTCCGGGATACCGGCCGGCTGTTCGATACGGGTCAAAGGCGCCTCTTTTTGGGAACGTCGCGTCTGCGGCGGCGTTATGCAGCGGCCAGGTTGCCGACTGAAAGCTAGAGCCAATCCATAAACAAATAGGAAAAGCGCGATCTATCTGACGTTTAACGCGGGTTTGGGGACTGCGGCACGGCGTTTGCGAAGTCGAGAATGACGACGGTTTGCCTGTCCCGATTTGAGACAACAGAGCCGCGACATGCGTTCGAGCGAAACCAGCGCAGGGACAGTCGCCGCGCGGCCGAAACTCACCCGGCCGCGCGCTGATCGCGCTCTCGCCCGCCCATGCCGCGCCGGAGCCGCCCGCGCACTACTGCCAGGCACCGTTCCTTGCCCAGCTCATCGCCACCCGCGAGCAGCACCCGCAGACGCGCCCGCGACGGCGGGCGGAACCGGGCGATGCGGTGGCGGCGTATCGGGCCGGCAACGCGCTCAGCAAATGGCGATAGCGCGCCTAATACCCCAGCGCGCAGCCGTCCTTGCGTGGCTCTGAGCCGGCGATCAGCACGCCGCGATCCCAATCGATCTTGATGGTCTGGCCGCCGCCCCAGGGCGCCGCCGCCATCACCACGTCGTGGCCGCGCCGGCGCAGCCCTTCGATGGTGGCGGCGGGCGTGCCGTGCTCGATCACGCTCTGCTCGCCTTCGAAGAAGAAGCGCGGCCCGTCGATCGCCTGCTGCACGTCCATGCCGTAGTCGAGCATGTTGGTGACGATCTGCACGTGTCCCATGGGCTGATAACTCCCGCCCATGACGCCGAAGCTCATGTCGCAGCGGCCATCGCGCATGGCCAGCGCCGGAATGATGGTGTGCATCGGCCGCTTTCCCGCACCGAACTCATTGGGATGACCGGCGGCGAGCGTGAAGCAGGAGCCACGATTGGTCAGCATGACGCCGGTCTTTTCGGTGCAGAGTCCGACGCCGAATTGCGAATAGAGCGAGTTGATGAAAGAGACCGCCATGCGGTCGCGGTCGACCACGGTGAGGTACACGGTGTCGCTGCCGGGCGTCGGCGCGCTCGGCAGTGCGACGCGCTTGTTCATGTCGATGAGCCCGGCGAGCTTCCTGGCGAAGCCCTTGTCGAGCAGGTCCGCCACCGTGACGCGCATGAAGGACGGCTCGGCGATATGGCTGTCGCGCACGGCAAAGCCGAGCCGCGCAGCCTCCAGCACCAGATGGAAGCGTTCCGGCCCGACCGGGTCGAGCGCGGCAAGGTCGAAGTTCTCCAGGATGTTGAGCATCACCAGCGCGGTGAGGCCCTGGCCGTTGGGCGGGATTTCGGTGAGATCGAGGCCGCGGTAATTGGTCGAGATCGGCGTCACCACCTCGCCGCGATGGCTGGCGAAATCCTCCGCGCCAAGGAACGAGCCGCGCGCGGCCAGCGTCGAAACCATGTCCGCGGCGATCTCGCCTTCGTAGAAGGCGCGTGCGCCCTGGGCGGCGATCGTCTTTAGCGTCTGCGCCAGGGCCGGAAAGCGGATCACGTCGCCTTCGCGCGGCGCCTGGCCGCCAAACAAATAATGCCTGGTCGCGCCCGGATCGGCGGCGAGCTTGCCGACGCGCTGGGCCCAATCCCAGGCCACGCGCTGAGTCACCGGAAAACCATTCTCGGCATAGTGGATGGCGCGCGTGAGCGCGCGGTCGAGGCCGAAACGGCCATGCGCTTTGAGGATCTGCTCCCAGGCCTCCACCGCTCCCGGCACGGTGACGGCGTGGATCGAGGTGCCGATCTCGCTGAGACCTTGCGCGCGCAATGGCTCAGGCGCGGCGCTGGCGCCGGCGCGTCCGCAGCCGTTATAGCCCCAGACCGGCTTGCCCGGCTCGGCCACCAGGCAGAAGCAGTCGCCGCCGATGCCGGTCATGTGCGGCTCGATCACGCACAGCGTGGCGACCGCCGCCACCGCGGCGTCCACCGCATTGCCGCCGGCGCGCAGCGTGTCGATCGCGGCGAGCGTCGCCAAAGGATGCGAGGTCGCCGCCATGCCGTCGCAGGCAAGGACCGGCGAGCGGCCAGGGAGCTGGAAATCGCGACTCATTTACCGAACTCGAATTGTCGGGCGTTCAGTGCGGCAAGGTGCCTTCGACCGTCAGATCGCGCTGCGCCGAGCGCAACGTCACCGCGAAGCCGCCGAGCACGTCGACGAAGCTGATCACCAACAGCAGGAAGAAGGTGCCGGTGGCTGCTTGCGCACCAACAAGAACTCGACCAGCATGGCGAGGAAGAGGACCAGCGACAGCCCATGGTCGACCACGGTGCGCACGCCGATGCGGGTCGACTTCATCATCTCGCCGAACAAGAGCAGCACGGCGAGCGTGATCAGCATGTCCCCGGACGACAGCGACCAGGTGGCGCCGGAGACCATGTGCAGGCTGAACGCCATCGGCGGTCCAGACCAGGCCGGGCATCAGGAAGGCGACGATGTTGTAGATCGCGAAACTGACCAGCAGCAGGGGGAAGCCGAGAATGAACATGCCTGACCCCCCTTCCGCGGCGTGCCGTCACGCCTCGGTCTTCACCTTCAGCACTTGGCGGCCCTTGTACATGCCGGTCTTCAGGTCGATGTGGTGGGGACGGCGCAACTCGCCGGAATCCTTGTCCTCGACATAGGTCGGCCGCTTGAGCGCGTCGGCGGAGCGACGCATGCCGCGGCGCGACGGCGAGGTTTTTCTTTTCGGCACAGCCATGGCAACGAACTCCTGGAAACGGCGCTGATATCGCTTTGAAGCGGGGCTTATAGAGGATGGGCTGCGCCAAGGCTAGCCCTAGCCGCCATGACCGTGCAGTCCGCTCTAGCGGCGCAAACAGGCCGTTTCCGCCGCCCCGGCACGCTGGGCACGCCCGACATAAAGGCTGGCGAGGCGACGCAGGCCAGGCCCAGGATGGCGGGCATCGCGGTCGTGCGGGTTAGGCAGGACAGCCGCCAGCAAGGCCGCCTGATAATTGGACAGGACGCGCGCCGGCCTGCCGAAGGCGCGCCGGGCCCCGGCCTCGACCCCGAACTCGCCGTTCGGGCCCCATTCGGCGATATTGAGGTAAATTTCCAGGATCCGGCGCTTGGACAGCACCAGATCGATCCACAGCGCCAGCGGGAACTCCAGCGCCTTGCGCAGGTAGCTGCGGCCCGGCCACAGGAACAGGTTCTTGGCCACCTGCTGGGTGATGGTGGAACCGCCGCGCATGTCCTCCAGGCTGTCGGCATCCTGGATGGCGTCCTGGATTTCGGCGAAATCCACCCCGTAATGGCTGCAGAAACGGCCGTCCTCGGCAACGATCACCGCCCGCGCCAGATTGGGCGAAATCCGCGCCAGCGGCACATAGAGGCGCTCGACCCGCTCGTTCATCATGCGCCGCCAGATCATCACCGTGGAGAGCGGCTGGCCCAAGCCATAAAACGGCGCGATGGCATAGGGCAGCGCCAGCAGCACCACGAGCGCCACCACCGGGCGCGCAGCGGCCGCGGCCAGCCGCGGCAGCCGCAGGATGCCGTTGGCAAGGCTCATCCGGTGTTTCGGGCGGCGGCGGCCAGGCTGAACCATGGGGGAAATCCTAGCCCATCCCTCCAGGCAATTGCGGCGGATGCGGCGCTAAGGCTAAAAGGCGACATGCACGCGAGTTCCCCCAGCGATTTCTCCGCGCGCCTCGGCGCCATCGCCACCGAAACGCAAGCCCTGCTCGACCGCCTGCTCGGCGACACCCCCGAGGCCGGCGAGATCATGCGCCCGCCGCGGCTGATGGCCGCCATGCGCCATGCCGTGCTCGGCGGCGGCAAACGGCTGCGCCCGTTCCTGCTGGTTGAAAGCGCCGCCCTGTTCGGCGCCGCGCCGGCCGGGGCGCTGCTGGCCGGCGCTGCGCTCGAATGCCTGCATTGCTATTCGCTGGTGCATGACGACCTGCCGGCCATGGATAATGACGACCTGCGCCGCGGGCGGCCGACCGTGCACAAGGCCTTCGACGAGGCGACCGCGATCCTCGCCGGCGACGCCCTGCTCACCTTTGCCTTCGACCTGATCGCACGGCCGCAAGTTCATCGCGGCGCCGGCGGTGCGCGTGGCGCTCACGCTGGAACTCGCGCGCGCGGCCGGGCTCGGCGGCATGGCCGGCGGGCAGATGCTCGATCTTGCCGCCGAAGGCCGCTTCGAGGCCAAGCACGCGCTCAGCCAGCCGGAGATCGCCACCTTGCAGGCGATGAAGACCGGCGCGCTGCTGCGCTTCGCCTGCCGCGCCGGCGCCATCCTCGGCGAGGCCAGCCCCGAGACCTTGGCCAGCCTCGACCGTTTCGGCGTCGCCGTGGGCCAGGCCTTCCAGATCGCCGACGACCTGCTCGACGTCGAGGGCGATACCGCGACGCTGGGCAAGGCCGCCCACAAGGACGCCGCCGCCGGCAAGGCCACGCTGGTGTCCGCGCTGGGCGTGACCGGCGCCCATGCGCGGCTGGCCGGCCTGGTGGACGAAGCGAAAGCCGCGCTCCTGCCGTTCGGGGCAAAAGCGGATATCCTGTGCGCGGCCGCCCGCTTCATCGCGGAGCGGCGCAGCTAACCAAGGCCGCGCATGCCGCTCCAATTCCCCGTCCCCAGCGCCGCGCCGCCGCTGGCCACGCTTTGTGCGCATCGTGCGGGCGCGGCCGCGGCTCGCCATCTCCATTCTGGTCAGCGTTCATCGTGGGGCTGGCGCTCCCGGCAATGTCGCCACGCTGGCGGCGCGAGCTCTCGATCGCCTGGGATGTCGGCGTCGCGCTCTATCTGATCGCCGCCTATCAGCTCATCGCCACCGGCACCGAACGGACCATGCGGCGCTCGGCGGCACTCGAGGACGAAGGCCGCTTCGGCGTGCTGATCCTCACCGTCGGCGCCGCGCTGGCGAGCCTCGGCGCCATCGTCATCCTGCTCACCAGAACCATGTCGGCCTGACCGCGCCGAACAAGCTCGCCTTGGCGATCGTCACCATCCTGTTGTCCTGGGCCTTCATTCACACCATTTTCGCCCTGCACTACGCGCATGAATATTACGGCGAGCGCCACAGCATGGCCGGCGACAGGACCGGCGAAAAGGGCGCCGGGCTCGGCTTTCCCGGCGACGACAAGCCGGACTATTGGGACTTCGTCTATTTCTCCTTCGTCATCGGCATGACCTCGCAGGTGTCCGACGTGACCATCTCCTCGCGCGCAATCCGCCGTACCGTCGCCGCGCACGGCGTCGTCTCGTTCCTGTTCAATGCCGCGCTGCTGGCCCTGACCGTGAACATCGCCGCCAGCGCCATCCTGGCGCCCGGGTCATAGCCAAGCGCACGGGGGTGCCATGACCGCGACCATGCAGACGCTGCTGTTGATGATGACCGTGCTGGCAGCCGTCGCGGTCGCCGCCAAGCGGCTCAATCTCGCGCCCTCGATCCTGTTGGTGGTTGCCGGCATCGGCATGGCACTGGTGCCGGGCCTGCCGAAAGTCGAACTGGCGCCGGAAGTGGTGCTGCTCGTCATCCTGCCGCCGCTGATCTATTCGGCCGGCGTCGCCATGAGCTGGCGCGAGTTCAAGTTCAACCTGCGCCCGATCGGCCTGCTCGCCTTCGGCTGCGTGCTGTTCACCACCGGCGCGGTGGCCGCCGCCGCGCATTACCTGCTCGCCTTCGACTGGGCCACCGGCTTCGTGCTCGGCGCCATCATCGCGCCGCCCGATGTGGTGGCGCCGCTGGCCATCGCGCGCCGGCTCGGGCTGCCGCGCCGGCTGATGGTGGTGCTGGAGGGCGAAGGCCTCGCCAACGACGCCACCGCGTTGATTCTCTACCGTTTCGCGGTCGCGGCGGTGGCAACCGGCGTGTTCTCGCCGGAAAAAGCCGGCGGCACCTTCGCGGCCATCGTGGTCGGCGAGGTGATCTGGGGCATCGCCGTCGGCTGGCTCAGCCTGCGCGTTCGCCAATGGGCGCGCGAGACGCGGGTGGAGATCACGCTGTCGCTGATGACGCCCTATCTCGCCTTCTGGGTGCCGGCGCATCTCGGCGGCTCCGGCGTGCTGGCGACCGTCGCCTGCGGTCTCTATGTCAGTTGGAATGGGCCGCTGCTGATCTCCTCGGCGACACGGCTGCAAGGCATCTTCTTCTGGGACCTGCTGGTCTACCTGATCGAGGGCCTGGTGTTCCTGCTCACCGGGTTGCAGGCGCGTGCGCTGCTCGAGGAGGCGCAGGCCTTCTCGATCGACACGCTGCTGACGGCGACCGCCCTGGTGACGGCGATCGTGATCGTGGCGCGCTTCGTCTGGGTGTTTCCGGCGACCTATATTCCGCGCTGGATTTATCCGCCGCTCGCCCGGCGCGATCCTTCGCCGCCCTGGCAGCGGTCTTCCTGCTCGCCTTCACCGGCGTGCGCGGCGTGGTCTCGCTCGCCGCCGCGCTGGCGCTGCCCTACGCGCTCGACAGCGGAGCGCCATTCCCGCATCGCGACCTGATCCTGTTCGTCACCTTCGGCGTCATCATCGTCACACTGGTCGGGCAAGGGCTGCTGCTGCCGAGCGTGGTGCGTTGGCTCGGCCTCACCGGCTCGGCAGCGCGGAGCACGCGAACGAACTCAAGGCGGAGCTCGAAGCGCGCATGGCGGCCTTGCGCGAAGTGGAACAGCGCCTGCAAGCGGTCGCCGACGGCCGTGAAATACCCGACGACGTGCTCGAATTGCTGCGCACGCGCAATTTGAGCCGCACGCAGATCCTGCCCAAGGACTTCGCCGACGGGCTCGAGCACATGCGTCGGAGCGCGGCGCTGAAGAAAGAGCTGATCGATGCCGAGCGCGATTTCATCTACAAGCTGCTGCGTGACGGCAAGATCACCGACGAGGCGCGCCGGCGCATCGAGTATGAGCTCGATCTGGAAGAGGCGGGCGTCGCCAACCGCGGCCAGGACGGCGGCGGCTGGATGTAGCCGCGACGCTGTGATCTCGGCGGCGCTCAGAACGTGGTGAAGTCCAACACCCGGCCGTTGAAATCGAAAACGATCCAGGCGTAGTGCGCCCGCACCGAATCGACGGCGATGTCCCTGACGCGCACTTCGATGGCGCGCGCGCCGGCCCTGCGCACGAACAGGTGCGGGCCGAAGCTGACGCTTTCCAGATAGGCCTTCCTCCCGGCACCCAGTCGCTTCATCGCCTCGGCTTCGAGCGCGGCGATCTTGTGCTCATCGAGCGCCGCGATATCGGCGACGCCGAATCGCGGTCCGTTCGAATCGAGCGAGAAGGTGATGCCGGCGCGGGTGACGCTGTCGGCGGAAAAGTCGAAGGTGGCGGCCTCGCCGTGCTTGGCCGGATCGTCGACGGTAATCCGTCCGCGCCGGTCGTCGAACACGATCGAGGCGATCCTGGCGTTGCCGCCGAATAGCGCGGGAACGCGGGCGATGGCGGCGGCGATGGTCGCGGCGTTGAGCCAGTCGACCACGGGCCGGCGGCTGGCCGGCAGGACGACGCGCTGGATGAGGCCCTTGCTGTCCGCCGTCACTTTGGTCACGTCGTCGTTCTGGTCGACGATCTCGACGGTCCAGGCGAGTACCGGCGCGCCCGGCTGTTCCGACGATTTGCCGACGCTGAGGCTTTTCACGGACGCTTTCGGCAGCGCCGCCCTGGCCAGCGCATCGCGCTCGAGCGTGGCGAGAATGGTCCAATCCACATCGTCGACGCTGAACGGCGGCGGACCGGCCCTGCCCATCTCCAAATCGATATTGATGGTGCCGAGCCGCTGCTGCAGGCCGTTCAAATCCCAGGTGAAAGTTGCGGTCGCGGGCAAATTCGACATCAACTTCGCCATGTTGCGGTCGCGAATATTGGTGGCGAAGGTCACCCATTTGCGGTCGATGCTGACCTTGGTGAGCACGCGCCCGGCGCCGACCGAGCGGCGAAACGCCGCCGCCGCATCGGCCGCCAGCGTGGGCTCATTGAGAAGGTTGAGCGTCTGCGCCCGCCGCGTGCTGCTGAGGTCGAGGCCGACGATGACGCCGCGGGCATTGGCATAGACCTCGGCACGCTCGCGGCCGCTGTCGATATGCAGGGTCCAGCGCACGTCGCCGCTGGTCGGCCGCGGCAGGATGAAGACCCGCCGCGCGATTTCCATATGGGTGACGGCGGCGGCGTCCTGCAGATGCACGCGCGCGAGCGCGGCGCCGATCAGTTTCGGCGCGGCGGCCAGATCGACCGCGTCGAGATCGAACAGATTGGCTTCGAGATCGGGATTGATGAGCTGGAGGTCGACCGCATGCGGACCGCTCAGGCGCTTGAGCGGAACCATGTTCAGATATTTCACCGTGCCATAGCGCCAGCGGTCGACGTGATTGCGGTTGTGCGGGTCCTGCGCGTCGATGGTGATGGCATCGCCGTCGACCTCGATCCTGAGCACGCGCGGGTGCGCGCCGATCGCCGAGCGCAGCACCGCCATGCCGAGGCCGAAGGCGGTGTTGCCGTCGAGGAAACTCGCCTCGGCGCTGCCGCTCGCGGCCAGCAGCATCAGCCCGATCAGCGATGAAAGAAACCTCGTTCGCGCATGTCCCGACAGATACCGCATCACCCCGCCCCACCCTGGTTGGCCCGCTCGACGCAGAGCGCCAAAGCATCCGTCGCCTGGGCGCGGACAGAGGTTCAAACCTTCGGCCGCACGCGGCGAAGCGGCGAACTTATCGCTTCCGTCGCCGGCGGGCGAGCCAAGCCGGGCGCCGTCGCGACAACCCGACGACGCGCGATGGCGGAAAAGAAACGGCCGGGGTTTTCCCCCGGCCGCTCCCATTCTCCCTGACTTTTAACGCTTGCGGCGTTTCAAGTTGTCGTTAGACGCCGCCGAGATCAGGCGAGGTCGAAGCGATCGGCGTTCATCACCTTGGTCCAGGCCTTAACGAAGTCGCGCACGAACTTCGGCTGCGAGTCGCCGCAGCCATAGACTTCCGCCAGCGCCCGCAGTTGCGAGTTCGAACCGAACACCAGGTCGACACGGGTGGCGGTCCACTTCGGCTTGCCGGTCTTGCGATCGCTGCCCTCGAACACGTCTGCGTCGGCAGACGTCGCCTTCCATACCGTGCCCATGTCGAGCAGGTTGACGAAGAAGTCATTGCTGAGCGTCTCCGGCCGCTTGGTGAAGACACCGTGCTGCGACTGTCCGTGGTTCGCACCAAGGACGCGCAGGCCGCCGATCAGCACCGTCATCTCCGGCGCGGTCAGCGTCAGCAATTGCGCCTTGTCGATCAGCAGTTCCTCCGCCGTTACGGCGTATTTGGCCTTCTGGTAGTTGCGGAAGCCGTCGGCGTAGCGGCTCGAGCACGGCGAAGGAGTTGACATCGGTCTGTTCCTGCGAGGCGTCGGTGCGGCCCGGTGAGAAGGGAACCTCGACGGTCTGCCCGGCCTTTTTCGCCGCCTGCTCGACGGCGGCGCAGCCGCCGAGCACGATCAGGTCGGCGAGCGAGACCTTCTTGCCGCCGGACGCGCCGGCGTTGAACGCCTTCTGGATGCCTTCAAGGGTTTCCAGCACCTTCGCCAGTTGGGCCGGCTGATTGGCATCCCAATCCTTCTGCGGGCTGAGGCGGATGCGCGCGCCATTGGCGCCACCGCGCTTGTCGGAGCCGCGGAAGCTTGCCGCCGAGGCCCAGGCGGTCGAGACCAGTTGCGCGATGGAAAGCCCCGAGGCGAGGATCTTGGCCTTGAGGTCAGCGATGTCCTTGGCATCGATCAGCTTGTGATCGACGGCGGGGACCGGGTCCTGCCAGATCAGCTCCTCGGCCGGAACCTCGGGACCGAGATAACGCGAACGCGGGCCCATATCGCGGTGGACCAGCTTGAACCAGGCGCGGGCGAAGGCATCCGCGAATTGATCCGGGTGCTCGTAGAAGCGCCGCGAGATTTTTTCGTAGGCGGGGTCGAAGCGCAAGGAGAGGTCGGTGGTCAGCATGGTCGGCTTGCGATGCTTGGACTTGTCCTGCGCATAGGGGATCGATTCCGGCGCATCCTTCGCCACCCATTGCTGCGCGCCGGCCGGGCTCTTCTCCAGCTCCCATTCGTAGCCGAACAGGTTCTCGAAGAAGTTGTTGCTCCATTTGGTCGGCGTCGTGGTCCAGGTGACTTCCGGGCCGCCGCCCATGGTGTCGTCGCCCATGCCGCTGCCGAAGCTGCTCTTCCAGCCGAGGCCTTGCAGTTCGAGGCCGGCGCCTTCGGGTTCAGGGCCGAGAAGCGCCGCGGTGCCGGCGCCGTGCGCTTTGCCGAAGCTGTGGCCGCCGGCGATGAGCGCGACGGTTTCCTCGTCGTTCATGGCCATGCGGGCGAAGGTCTCGCGGATGTCTTTGGCGGCAGCGAGAGGATCCGAGTTGCCGTTCGGACCTTCCGGGTTGACATAGATCAGGCCCATCTGCACGGCGGCGAGCGGGTTCTCGAGTTCGCGGTCACCCGCGTAACGCTTGTCGCCAAGCCAGGTGTCCTCGGCGCCCCAATAGGTGTCTTCGTCCGGCTCCCAGACATCGGCGCGACCGCCGGCAAAGCCGAAGGTCTTGAAGCCCATCGACTCCAGCGCGACGTTGCCGGCGAGGATCATCAGGTCGGCCCAGGAAATCTTGTCGCCGTATTTCTGCTTGATCGGCCAGAGCAGCCGGCGCGCCTTGTCGAGGTTGACGTTGTCCGGCCAGCTATTGAGCGGCGCAAAGCGCTGCTGGCCTTGTCCGCCGCCGCCGCGACCGTCGCCGATGCGATAGGTGCCGGCGCTGTGCCAGGCCATGCGAATGAACAAGGGTCCGTAATGGCCGAAATCGGCCGGCCACCATTCCTGCGAGTCCGTCATCAGCGCGGTGAGGTCGGCCTTCAGCGCCTTGAGGTCGAGCGTCTTGAACGCCGCGGCATAGTTGAACGCCGCGCCCATGGGATCGGACAGGGCAGAATTCCGATGCAGCATTTTGAGGTTCAACTGGTTCGGCCACCAGTCCCGGTTGGACCTCACGCCAACGGTCGTGTGGTGCATGAACGGGCATTGGCCCGCGTTCTTGTCTGTCTTTGCGTCCATGTTTCTCTCCGATCGCGTTCTGTAATCTTCTTTAAGTTGTCCGCTATGGATCTGTGATGACGTCTAGGGCGGGCACCCGGCAGAGCGCACGCGGCTGACAGTTTCGTATGCGCACCTACCGATCAGGTCTAATCGTATTGATTGCCCCTGTCGATAAGTATATCTTATCGGTATGATTACCCTACGTCAGCTTCGTTATATGGCCTCGCTCGCCCGCCACCGGCATTTCGGGCGGGCGGCCGAGGACTGCGCGGTGACCCAGCCGGCGCTGTCCATGCAGATCCGCGAGCTGGAGCGCGAGATCGGTGCCGAGCTGGTGGAACGGCGGCCGGGCGACATCGCCCTCACCGATACCGGCCAGGAGGTGGCGCGGCGGGCCGAGCGCATCCTCGCCGCCACCCGCGATCTGGTCGACTTCGCCCGCCATCGCGACGTACTCAGCGGGCGGCTGGCGCTCGGCATCATCCCGACGCTGGCGCCCTATGTGCTGCCGCGGGTGCTGCCGCGCCTGCAGGCCGCCTTCCCGCAGTTGCGCCTGGAGGTGCGCGAGACGCAGACCAAGGTGCTGCTCGAGGAGCTTTCCGGCGGCGAGATCGACTGCGTGCTGCTGGCATTGCCGGTCGAAGGCGCCGATGTCGTGACCATGCCGCTGTTCGCCGACCCGTTCCTGCTGGCGGTGCCGGCCGACGATCCGCTGCCGGCACGCGCACGGGTCAGCGTCGAGGATGTCGACCAGCGCCGGCTCATTCTGCTCGAGGAAGGCCACTGCCTGCGCGACCAGGCGCTGGCCTTTTGCGCGGCACCGCGCCGGGACGCGGCGGCGGGCCTCGCCGCCACCTCGCTCGCCACCGTGATGCAGATGGTGGCCAACGGCTACGGCGTCACGCTGCTGCCGGAAGTGGCGGTCGATGCCGGGCTGCGCGACGAGCGCGTCAAGCTGTTGCGCTTTTGCGCGCCGGAGCCGGCACGCACGGTCGGCCTCGCCTGGCGGCGTACCTCGCCGCGACGCAAGGACTTCGAGGCGCTAGGCGAGATCGTCAAGGAAACGCTGGCGCCCAAACCGCGCGAACGACGCCCGCAAGGGCAGCTCGCCACATGAAAAAGGGCGGCCGCTGCGGCCGCCCCTATTTCCTCTTTGCCCGCAAGCGGGGACGATGCAGCGCTTACTCCGCGGCGTCGCCGCCGGCGGCCTGCGGCTGCTCGCCCTCGGCCTTCTGCTTGGCTTCGAGGTCCTCGCCGGTGGTCTGATCGACCACCTTCATCGACAGGCGCACCTTGCCGCGCTCGTCCATGCCTAAGAGCTTCACCTTCACCTTGTCGCCTTCCTTGACCACGTCGGTGACCTTGTTGACGCGGCGCGAGGCGAGCTGGCTGATATGGACGAGACCGTCGCGGGCGCCGAAGAAGTTCACGAAGGCGCCGAAGTCCATCACCTTGACCACGGTGCCCTCGTAGATGTGGCCGGGCTCCGGATCGGAGGCGATCGACTTGATCCAGTTGACCGCCGCCTTGATGGCGTCGCCGGAGGCCGAGGCCACCTTCACCGAACCGTCGTCCTCGATATTGATCTTGGCGCCGGTCTTCTCGACGATCTCGCGGATCACCTTGCCGCCGGTGCCGATCACTTCGCGGATCTTGTCGGTCGGGATCTTGAACATCTCGATGCGCGGGGCGTGCTCGCCCAATTCGGCGCGCGCCGCGGTGAGCGCCTTGGCCATTTCACCCAAGATGTGCAGGCGCCCATCCTTGGCCTGGCCGAGCGCCACCTTCATGATCTCCTCGGTGATGCCGGCGATCTTGATGTCCATCTGCAGCGAGGTGACGCCGTGCTCGGTGCCGGCCACCTTGAAGTCCATGTCGCCGAGATGGTCCTCGTCGCCGAGGATGTCGGAGAGCACCGCGAAGCGCTCGCCTTCCAGGATCAGGCCCATGGCGATGCCGGCGGTCGGCCGCTTCAGCGGCACGCCGGCGTCCATCAGCGACAGCGAACTGCCGCACACCGTCGCCATCGACGAGGAGCCGTTCGACTCGGTGATCTCGGAGACGATGCGGATGGTGTAGGGGAACTCGGCCGGCGCCGGCAGCAGCGGATGGATCGCACGCCAGGCCAGCTTGCCGTGGCCGATTTCGCGCCGCTTGGTGCCGCCCATGCGGCCGGTTTCGCCCACGGAATAGGGCGGGAAGTTGTAGTGCAGCAGGAAGGATTCCTTGTAGCTGCCCTGCAAGGCGTCGATCCATTGCTCGTCCTCGGCGGTGCCGAGCGTGGTGACGACCAGCGCCTGGGTCTCGCCGCGGGTGAACAGCGCCGAACCATGCGCGCGCGGCAGCACGCCGACTTCCGCCTTGATCGGGCGCACGGTCTTGAGGTCGCGGCCGTCGATGCGCTTGCTGGTGTCGAGCACGTTCCAGCGCACGATCTTGGCTTCGAGTTCCTTGAACACGCCGCCGATGCGCTGCTTGTCGTATTCCGGATTCTCCGCGCCCGCCGGGAAGTAGTGCGCCATCACCTTTTCCTTGGCGGCGGCGACGGCGTTCTGCCGCTCCTGCTTCTGCGGGATCGCATAGGCCTTGCGCAGGTCCTGCTCGACCAGGCCGAGGATTTCCTTTTCCAGCGCGCCGTTGTCCGGCACGTTGAGCTCGCGCGGCTCCTTGGCCGCCTTTTCGGCGAGCTTGATGATGGCCTCGATCACCGGCTGGAAATGCCGGTGGCCGAACATCACCGCGCCGAGCATGATGTCCTCGGACAGTTCCTTGGCTTCCGATTCCACCATCAGCACGGCGTCGCTGGTGCCGGCGACGACGAGGTCGAGATGGCTCTCGTTCATCTCGTCGAGCTGCGGGTTGAGCACGTATTCGTTATTGATGAAGCCGACGCGGGCGGCGCCGATCGGACCCATGAACGGCGCGCCCGACAGCGTCAGCGCGGCCGAGGAGGCGACCAGCGCCAGGATGTCGGGATCGTTTTCCAAATCGTGCGACAGCGTGGTGACGATCACCTGCGTCTCGCAGCGCCAGCCATCGGCGAACAGCGGACGGATCGGGCGGTCGATCAACCGCGAGACCAGCGTTTCCTTTTCGGTCGGACGGCCTTCGCGCTTGAAATAGCCGCCGGGAATGCGGCCGGCGGCGTAGTACTTCTCCTGGTAGTCGACGGTCAGCGGCAGGAAGTCGACGCCTTCGCGCGGGGTTTTCGCCGCGACCGCGGTGGCCAGCACGGTGGTCTCGCCATAAGTGGCGAGCACGGCGCCGTCGGCCTGACGCGCCATACGGCCGGTTTCCAGGGTGAGCTTGCGCCCGCCCCAATCGAGTTCAACTCGATGGATATCGAACATTGCTTTTTTCTCTCATCGTTTTCAGGCGCGCCCCGAAAGCCATGAGCAAGATGGCGAGGGGCTGTCGCGCGACACCGCGAAAGCGGGGAGCAACAGCCTCTTGCGATCCTGCCATGGCGTTTCGAACCTGGCCTTTCGCAAGGCGCCGATCCTTATCGGCCCTTGCATCAAGTCCAGCGGCTGACGCGCCGCCGGATCAAATCGGCGAAAGCGCCACGCGCCTTCGCTTCGGGTGAATCGCGCACGGCCCTGACGCCCGCGCGCGGGTACAAAATCAGCGGCGGATGCCGAGTTTCTCGATCAGCGACTTGTAGCTCGCTTCGTTGGTGCGCCGCAGATAGTCGAGCAGCGTGCGGCGCTGGCTCACCATCTTGAGCAAGCCGCGGCGCGAATGGTTGTCCTTGCCGTGCGTCTTGAAATGCTCGGTGAGGTTGGTGATGCGTTCGGAGAGAATCGCCACCTGCACTTCCGGCGATCCGGTATCGCCGGGCTTCTGGGCAAATTCCTTGATCACTTCGGCCTTGCGGCCGGCGGCAATCGACATCGGTTATCCTTTCTTCACGCCGGCTCTGCCAATCAGGCCGGTCAGGTTGAACACGCGCTTGGGGACGATCTCGCCATGCTCCGTTTCGGCCAGGGCCAACAAATGGCCTTCCACCGTCACATAGACTGGCCCATGGAAAATGGGAGCGTCCCGTCCGCGCAACAGAACGGCTTGGCCACGTTGCAGCCTCGCCGCATCGGCCCGTCCAACGGCCAGCGCCGGGATGTCGTCCAGCGCGGTCTCGACGGGCATGAGCGCGTCGGCGAGGCTCGCCTCGCCGGCCGCGGCTCTATGGCATAGAGCCTCCAAATCTTCCAGTAAAATCATGGTTTGCTCGGTAAACGGCCCCACCGCCACCCGGCGCAGCGCGCTGACATGGCCGAAGCAGCCGAGCGCCCGCCCCATGTCGCGGGCGAGCGAGCGGACATAGGTGCCCTTGCCGCACTCGGCCACCAGCACGGCATGGTCCGGGTCCGGGGTGTCGATCAGCTCCAGCCGGGCGATTTCGACCGGACGGGCGGCCAATTCCACGGTTTCGCCGTCGCGGGCGAGGTCATAGGCGCGCTCGCCCTCGATCTTGATGGCGGAATAGCGCGGCGGCACCTGCTGGATGGTGCCGATATAGGCCGGCAGCAAAGCGCGGATCGCTTCCGGCGTGGGGCGGGCGTCACTCGCCTCGGTGACCCGGCCCTCGGCATCGTCGGTGTCGCGCTCCTCGCCCCAGCGAACGGTAAAATGGTAGAGCTTGCGGCCATCCATGACGAAGGGGACGGTCTTGGTCGCCTCTCCCATGGCGATCGGCAGGGCGCCGGAGGCGAGCGGGTCGAGCGTGCCGGCATGCCCGGCGCGCCGGGCCGAGAACAGCCGCTTGATCACGCTCACCGCATGGGTCGAGGTCATGCCGACCGGCTTGTCGAGCACGACCCAGCCGTGCACGTCGCGCTTGTCACGGCGGAATTGTTTCTTGTGCGGCCGGCGACCGCCCTCCTCCCGTTGCGCGCCGGGGGGGCGCGTCTCCACCGAAGGTGGCGGGCTGGCGAGATCGTGCAACTCGTCCTGGCTCACTCGTCGTCCTTTTTCAAATCGCGCGCGACGGCGGGGGAATGCAGCAGCCTGTCGATGCGCTCGGCTTCGGCGAAACGGTCGTCGATGCGGAAGCGCAGGTCGGGCGCGAATTTCAGATTGATGCGATGGGCGACCTCGGCGCGCAGGAACTTCTTGTTGCGCTCGAAGGCCGCGATCACCGCCTCGACGTCGTGGCCGCCCAGCGGCATGATATAGGCGGTGGCGAGCCGCAGGTCGGCGCTCATGCGCACTTCCGGAACGGTGATCATGTGCGTTTCCAGCACCGGATCGTGCACGTCGCCGCGCGTGAGCATCTCGGCCAGCGCATGCCGCACCAGTTCGCCGACGCGCAACTGGCGCTGCGAGCCGCCGCCCGGCGCGGGGTCGCGATGATGTTTGTGGCGCATGGACATTCTCTCTGCCGCCATCACCCGCGAAAGCGGGTGATCCAGTAACCACCAAAGCTGCGGGCTACTGGATGCTCCGCTTACGCGGGGCATGACGGGTTGGTGTTTTGGCGGAGACTTCTGCGCAAAGCCGTGAGACTTGGACTCACAGGCTGCGTTGAATCGTCTCCACCCGGTAGCATTCGATCACGTCGCCTTGCCGCATGTCCTGGTAGTTCTCGAAGGCCATGCCGCATTCCTGGCCGGCGCCGACTTCGCGCACGTCGTCCTTGAAGCGCTTGAGCTGGGAAAGCTTGCCCTCGTGAACCACGACGTTGTCGCGGATCAGCCGCACATTGGCGCCGCGTTCGACGGTGCCGTCGGTGACCCGGCAGCCGGCCACATTGCCGACCTTGGAGACCTTGAACACCTCCAGGATCTGCGCGTTGCCCAGCATGGTCTCGCGCAGTGTCGGCTCGAGCAGGCCCGACATCGCCTTCTTCACGTCGTCGACCAGGTCGTAGATGATGGCGTAATAGCGGATCTCGATGCCGGCGCGCTCGGCCGCCTCGCGCGCTTCCTTGTTGGCGCGCACATTGAAGGCGATGATCGGCACGCCCGAGGCCTCGGCCAGCGTGACGTCGGATTCGGAAATGCCGCCGACGCCGGCATGCAGCACGCGCGCGGCGACCTCGTCGGTGCCGAGCTTGTCGAGCGAACCGATGATGGCTTCCAGCGAACCCTGCACGTCGGCCTTGATCACCAGCGGGAATTCCTTGCGCCCTGAGGTCTTGGCCTGCGCCATCATCTGCTCGAGCGAGCCGCGCATGCCGGCGGCGCGTGCCGCCGTTTTCTCGCGCTTCTTGCGCGCGCGGTAATCGGTGATTTCGCGGGCGCGGCCCTCGTTCTCGACCACGGCCAGGCGGTCGCCGGCATCCGGGGTGCCGGAGAAGCCGAGCACCTCGACCGGGGTCGAGGGTCCCGCGCTTTGCACAGGCTCGCCGGTGTCGGAAACCAGCGCGCGCACGCGGCCCCATTCGGCGCCGGCCACCACGATGTCGCCGACCTTGAGCGTGCCGCGCTGCACCAGCACGGTCGCCACCGGCCCGCGGCCGCGGTCGAGCTTGGCCTCGATCACGGTGCCTTCGGCGGCGCGCTCGGCATTGGCCTTGAGGTCGAGCAGTTCGGCCTGCAGGTTGATCATTTCCAACAGGCGGTCGATGCCGGTCCTGGCCTTGGCGGAGACTTCCACGTCCACCACCTCGCCGCCCAAGGATTCGACCTGCACCTCATGCTGCAGCAGCGCCGTGCGCACGCGGTTGGGGTCGGCGTCCGGCCTGTCCATCTTGTTGATGGCGACGATGATCGGCACCTTCGCCGCCTTGGCGTGATTGATCGCTTCCACCGTCTGCGGCATGACGCCGTCGTCGGCCGCCACCACCAGCACCACCATGTCGGTCACCTTGGCGCCGCGCGCGCGCATGGCGGTGAAGGCGGCGTGGCCGGGCGTGTCGATGAAGGTGACCTTGCCGCCGGAGGGCGCAGTCACCTGATAGGCGCCGATATGCTGGGTGATGCCGCCGGCCTCGCCTTCGGTAACATGAGTTCGAACGGATGGCGTCGAGCAGCGAGGTCTTGCCGTGGTCGACATGGCCCATGACGGTGACCACCGGCGGCCGCGACACGAGCTGGGCCGGATCGTCGGGCGCGTCGAACAGGCCTTCCTCGACGTCGGCTTCGGCGACGCGGCGAACGGTGTGGCCCATTTCCTCGGCGATGAGCTGGGCGGTGTCGGGGTCGAGCGCGTCATTGATGGTCGCCATCTGGCCCTGCTTCATCAGCAGGCGGATGACGTCGACCGCGCGCTCGGACATGCGGTTGGCGAGTTCCTGGATGGTGATCGCCTCGGGGATGGTGACCTCGCGCACGAGTTTTTCCTTCGGCTCGTTGGAGGCGTGGCCCTTGAGGCGCTGGGTGCGGCGGCGGAACGAGGCGACCGAGCGTTCGCGCACCTCGTCGGCGCGCAATGCGGTGACCAGGGTGAGACGGCCGCGCTGCTTTTCGGCGCCGGCGCGCGGAGCGGCCGGGCGCGGGGCGACGGGACGCGCGGCGCCGCCACCGGGACGGCGCGACACACGCGGCGCTTCTTCTTCCTCGGCTTCGAGGGCCGGGCGGGCAGACGCCGGCTTCTTCACTTCTTCCTCGCCGAGGCGCTTCTTGGCGACTTCGCCGGCCTTGCGCTTGGTTTCTTCGTCGTGCTTGCGGCGTTCGTCTTCGTCGTGCTTGCGCGCTTCCGCGGCTTCGCGTTCGGTGCGGTCGACCGCATCGCGGCTGGCGCGGCGCTTCGCCTCTTCTTCGGCGATCTTGCGCTCCTCGGCCTCGCGCACGCGGCTGTCGGCCAGTGCATGGGCGCGCGCGGCGATCTCTTCCTCGGTCAGGCTGCGCAGCACCACGCCGGACGACTTCGGCGCCTCGACCGGCGCGGCGGCGGGCGCGGCGGCGCCGGGCTTTGCGGCCACGGCCGGTCGCTTCTTCGGCGCCTCGGCCGGCGACAGGCTCCGCCTTGGCTTCCGCCGGCGTGCCGATGACGCGGCGTTTGACCTTCTCGACCACGACCTGCTTGCTGCGGCCATGGCTGAAGCTCTGGCGCACGACGCCCGTCTCCGTGCGCGGCTTCAGTGTCAGCTTGCCGCTCGACACGCTCAATTTCTTTTCGCCAGGGTTCTTCGTTTCGCTCATTCCGTCCTTATTCCTCGTGCGCCGTCACCCGGCGCATGCGTGCATAGCCTTGATCGGGCTTAGTTTCCGGTCCGAAAGCGCTCGAAGCGCCGTACGCGCGCGAGAAAAGTCTCAGCTCCCGGCCCCGCAAGCAGGGCTGCATGTACCACATTTGGGCGGTTCAATGCCAAATCCAATTGCTCCGCCGGCGAATGTTTCGATAACCGCGATTTCTCGCGGTTTTTCGTCGCTATTGCGCTGCAAGGCGGCGGCAAGCTTGCGCTTGCCGTCGGTTTTCGCCTCGGCGGCGTGGATCAGCGCCTTGACGTCGTCGCGGCCCATGCGCCGCCTCCACCTTGGCCGCACCGGTTACCACCTGCCCCGCCTTGCCGGCCATCGCCAGCGCATCGAGCGCCGCCCGCTCGAGCAGGCGCTCGGTCGCCTCCACCAGATCGCCGGCGGCGCGCAACTCGCGCTTGAAGCCGCGGGCGAAGATGTTGCGCTTGACCGCTTCCGCAACCGCCTCCCGGGTGCCGGCGATCCACAGGCCGCGGCCGGGCAGCTTGCGCTTGACGTCGGGCACCACCTCGCCGCCGGGCCGAGCACGAAGCGGATCAGTTCGCTCGACCGGCATCACCTGGCGGGTCAGCGCGCACATGCGCTCGCTGCCCGGGGCGACGCTGGTCGTCCCGCGGTCGAGCTCGCTGTCCTGCGCCATCGCCAGCATTGCCGGTCTTGCTCTCCTTAAACGCCCGCGGCCTTAGGCCTGCGGTTCGGCCGCCTCTTCCACCGCGGCTTCCTCGACCGGCGGCGGCGCCAGTTCCGCCTCGGTCACCCAGCCGGCCTTGAGGCGCGCCTGCATGATCATGGCCTCGGCCTCCTCGCGCGAGACGTCGAGGCCGTCGAAGAAGCCGGGCTCGCGCTTGGATTCGCCGTCCTTGCGCTCGGTCCAGCCGGTGAGGTCGTCGGTGGCGCAGCCGGCGAGGTCTTCGACCGTCTTCACGCCATTCTCGCCGAGGGCGACCAGCATCTTGGTGGTGATGCCGGGCACGTCCTTGACCGCGTCTTCCACGCCCAGCTCGATGCGCTTGGCGTCGAGCTCGGCTTCCTGCTGGGCGATATATTCCCTGGCGCGCTCCTGCAATTCGCGCGCGGTCTCCTCGATCGAAGCCCTCGATCGAGGCGATTTCCTTTTCGTCCACCATGGCCAGTTCCTCGATCGAACCGAAGCCTTCCGAGGCCAGCAACTGCCCGACAACTTCGTCCAGATTCAGCGCCTCGACGAAAATCTTGGTGCGGTTCTCGAACTCGGCGTGACGGCGCTCCGATTCCTCCTGCTCGGTGAGGATGTCGATGTCCCAGCCGGTGAGCTGCGAAGCCAGCCGCACGTTTTGCCCGCGCCGGCCGATCGCCAGTGAAAGCTGCTGATCGGGCACCACCACCTCGATGCGTTCGCGCTCCTCGTCGAGCACCACCTTGGCGACTTCCGCCGGCGCCAGCGCATTGACCACGAAGGTGGCGATGTCCGGCGACCAGGGAATGATGTCGATCTTCTCGCCCTGCAATTCGTTCACCACCGCCTGCACGCGCGAACCGCGCATGCCGACGCAGGCGCCGACCGGGTCGACCGAGGAATCGCGCGAGATCACCGCGATCTTGGCGCGCGAACCGGGATCGCGGGCGACCGCCTTCACCTCGACGATGCCGTCGTAGATTTCCGGCACTTCCTGGGCGAACAGCTTGGCGGTGAACTGCGGATGCGTGCGCGAGAGGAAGATCTGCGGGCCACGCGGCTCGCGGCGCACGTCGTAGATGAAGGCGCGGATGCGGTCGCCGTTGCGGAACACCTCGCGCGGCAGCAGCTCGTCGCGCCGCACGATGGCTTCGCCGCGACCGAGATCGACGACGACATTGCCGTATTCGACGCGCTTGACGACGCCGTTGACGATGTCGCCGATGCGATCCTTGTATTCGGCGTATTGGCGGTCGCGCTCGGCCTCACGCACCTTCTGCACGATCACCTGCTTGGCCGACTGCGCGGCGATGCGCCCATATTCGAGCGGCGGCAGCGGATCGGCGATGGTGTCGCCCACTTGCGCGGCGGGATGGCGCTTGCGCGCGTCCTCGATGGTGATCTGATTGGAGGAGTTCTCGACCGTCTCCACCACCAGCATGTGGCGGGTCAGCCGCAGGTCGCCGGTCTTCGGCTCGATCTCGGCATGCACGTCGGTCTCGGCGCCGTAGCGCGAACGCGCCGCCTTGGCGATGGCGTCCTCCATGGCGGTGATGACGATGCCGCGGTCGATCGACTTTTCGCGCGCCACTGCGTCGGCGATCTGCAAAAGCTCGAGCCTGTTGGCGCTTACTGCCATAGCTCACTCTCCTCCTTTGGCGGCAGGCCGCTGCGGCCGATGCCGTGAATGTCGCTCTTCCCGTCGCTCCTCGCGGCGCGCCGCGCGCGCGTCGCGCTTGGCGGCCTTTTCGCGCCGCAAAGCTTCGGCCACCAGTTCGTCGGTGAGCACCAGCTTTGCCTCGCTCATCTCCTCGATCGGCAGCAGCACTTCCGCCGCCTCGTCCGCCCCGGCATCGTCGCGGCGCAGCCGCGCCGCCTCTCCGGCGATTCCGAGCAGCGGACCGCGGAAACGCTTGCGGCCCTCGATCGGCACCGCCATCTCGATCCGCGCCACATGACCGGCGTGACGTTCGAAATCCGACTTGCGCACCAGCGGGCGGTCGAGACCGGGCGAAGAAATCTCCAGCCGGTAGGCGCGGTCGATCAAGTCGGCCATATCGAGCACCGGCGACAGCGCGCGCGACACCGCCTCGCAGTCTTCCACCGTCATGCTGCCGTCCGGCCGCTCCGCCATGATCTGCACGGTGCAGCCGTCGGCGGCGGACACCTTCACCCGGACCAGTCGGCAGCCGAGGCTCTCGATCACCGGCTCGGCGACGGCAGCGACACGAGCCGCGAGCCCCGACTCGACGATGAGTCGCGGTTCCGGGGTCTCGAGCGCGGCCGCTGCGACCGCTTGCGCTTCCTGTGCCTGGCTTCCGGCCATTTTGGTAACAAAAAAGAGCGGGTCCCGAGGGACCCACTCTCAAAACCACCTGGTAATGAGGGTGTATTGCGAACAGCACGAAATATAGCGCATTTCCGGCGCCATGCAAGGCTGACGGGGCAATTTGCCGGATAACCGTTCCTTCAGATTCTGCCCTTAAATATGTGTAAAGCCGCCGGACGGGCGGTTTCTTCGACGTTTTTCAGGTTCCGGCTATGGGCGCTCCCGCCTCCTTGCTTCCCGAATTGGAAGACGTGGTCCAGCATGGCTCGGCCGCAAAGCGGGCCGAGACGCTGCGCCGCATCACCAGCCTTTTTCTCGACGGCGCACCGAACTTCAACGACGACCACATCGCACTGTTCGACGACGTGATGGGCTGCCTGATCGAGGAGATCGAAGCCAAGGCGCTGGCGGAGCTGTCGCGCCGCCTGGCGCCGGTCGCCAAGGCGCCGATCGGCGTGGTGCGCAAGCTCGCCGAAAGCGACGATATCGCGGTGGCCGAGCCGCTGCTGCGCGAGGGCCGGCTCGCCGATCCCGACCTCATGCGCATCGCCGAGACCAAGAGCCAGGCACATCTCTTGGCGCTGGCGGGGCGCCAGGGCATCTGCGAGGCCGTGTCCGACATTCTGGTGGCGCGCGGCGATCGCGACGTGTCGCGCTCCATCGCCAATAACAGCCAGGCGCGGCTGTCGGAGAACGCCTTCACCACTTTGGTCAAGCGCGCCGAACAGGACAGCGTGCTCGCCGAGCGCGTCGGCTTGCGCACCGATATCCCGCCGCGCCTGTTCCGCCAATTGCTGATGCAGGCGAGCGAGGTAGTGCAGAACCGGCTGCTGGCGCGGGCGCGGCCGGAGACGCAGGCCGAGATCCGCCGCATCCTGCAGAAGGTGACCGACGAGGTCGGCGCCGCCGCCGCGCCGCGCAATTATTCCGCCGCGCTCGCTGCGGTGCGCGCATTGCATAAGGAGCGCAAGCTCACCGAGGCCGACATCGCCGACTACGCCAAGACCGGCCGATACGAGGAGACCATCGCCGCGCTCGCCACCGTCTGCTCGGTGCCGGTCGAAGTGGTCGATCGGCTGATGAGCGGCGAGCGCGCCGATCCGGTGCTGATCCTGGCGCGCGCGGCCGGTTTCGGCTGGCCGACCGTGCGCGAGATCATCAATGCGCGCCCTGGCACCACGCCGTCGCCGCAAGTGCTCGATGCGGCGCGCGAGAATTTCGAGCGGCTGACCGCGGCCACCGCGCAGCGCGTGGTGCGCTTCTGGCAGGTGCGGCAGGGGACGGGGGAGTAATCGAGCGTAGAGCGTAGCCCGCATGGAGCGAAGCGGAATGCGGTACAATGCGCGGTGGGTCTCATCCCGGGTTACGCTGCGCTTCACGCAGGCTACATCCGCCCATCGGGGCGAAAAGCTAAACTTTCCGGAAAATAAAATACGCCGGCACGCGGCCTTCCCGCTTGGCCTTGGCTTCGTAGCGGGTGCCGGCAAAGCCGGCCCAGGGCTGGCGCCAATCATCGGCACATTCGGCCGTCCACATAAAATCCGACGAGCGCAACACGCGCGTCAGTGCATAGACCGCATAGTCGGCGATGTCGGTGGCGAAGCGCAATTCGCCGCCGCGCTTGAGGATGCACGCCAGCCGCTTGAGGCTGTCGTCCTGGATGAAGCGGCGCTTCCAGTGCCGCCGTTTCGGCCACGGATCGGGATAGAGCAGATCGATACGCGAAAGCGACGCGGCCGGCAGCCAGTCGATCAGCTCGCTGGCGTCGCCGAAATGCAGGCGGATGGTGCCGAGCGCGTTGGCGTCGATGGCAACCAGCGCTTTGGCGACACCATTGATGAAGGCGTCGGTGCCGATGAAGCCGCTGCGCGGATGCGCCAGCGCCTCGCCGATCAGATGCTCGGCGCCGCCGAAACCGATTTCCAGGCGCACATCGTCGACATCGGTGAAGAGGCCGCGCAAATCGGCAGGCGACGGCTTGGTCAGGTCGAGCGCGACGGTCGGCAACAGCGTGTCGAACAGCACCGCCTGCCGCGCCTTCAGCGGATGCCCTTTGCGCCGGCCGAAGAAGGCGCGCCGCGACTTGTCGCTGCTGTCCTGCCGTTCATTCATGGTGTCATCGCCCGCGCAAGCGGACGATCCAGTAAACTCCGGCATGTCGGAATCGCAAGGCCGTGAATACTGGATGCCCCGCTTTCGCGGGGCATGACAGCAGAAAATAAAGCGCTCGGCGTCGCCTTACTTCACCGCCCGCTTGATGGCGTCGGCGAGGTCGGTCTTCTCCCAGGAGAAGCCGCCGTCCTTGTCGGGGGTGCGGCCGAAATGACCGTAGGCCGCGGTGCGCCGATAGATCGGCCGGCTGAGCTGAAGCGTGCGGCGGATATTGGTCGGCGTCAGCCGGAACAATTCCGGCAGCAGCTTTTCCAGCTTCGATTCCGGCACCTTGCCGGTGCCATGGGTATCGACCAGCACCGACATCGGATCGGCGACGCCGATGGCATAGGCGATCTGGATGGTGCAGCGCTCGGCAATGCCGGCGGCCACCACGTTCTTGGCCAGATAGCGCGCGGCATAGGCGGCGGAACGGTCGACCTTGGTCGGGTCCTTGCCGGAGAAGGCACCGCCGCCGTGCGGGGCATAGCCGCCATAAGTGTCGACGATGATCTTGCGGCCGGTCAGGCCGCAGTCGCCGTCGGGTCCGCCGACGACGAAATTACCGGTCGGATTGACCAGGAAGTCGGACGGCCGCGCCGGCATCCAGCCCTTGGGCAGCGCCGATTTGACCGCGTCTCCGATCATCTCCTTGATCAGGCCGGGCGTGTATTTCTTGCCGTTGCGGCTCTGCGCCTTGTGCTGGGTGGAGACCACCACTTTGGTGCAGCCGACCGGCTTGCCGTTGACGTAGCGGACGGTGACCTGGCTCTTGGCGTCGGGCTGCAGGTCGGCCAACTGGCCGGCGCGTCGCTTGTCGGACAGCACCTTGAGGATCTTGTGCGCGAAGTAGATCGGCGCCGGCATGAACGAGTTCTTCTCATAGACCTCGCTCTCGGTGCAGGCGAAGCCGAACATCATGCCCTGGTCGCCGGCACCTTCCTGCTCTTCGCCACGCTTCTTCTTGGCGTTGACGCCCATGGCGATGTCGGGCGACTGGCCGTGCAGCAGCACCTCGACGTCGGCGCCGTAATTGGAGAAGCCGTCCTGATCGTAGCCGATGTCGCGCACCACCTCGCGGGCGATCTGCGCAATCATCTCGCGGTTCACCACTGCTTTGTCGCCATGCTTGTGGAACAGCGGCGACTGGCCGCGCCCCTCGCCGGCGACGACGATCTTGTTGGTCGTTGTCAGCGTCTCGCAGCCGAGCCGCGTATTCACCAGGCTGTCGTCCGCAATGCCGAGCTTGATGTCGTTGGCGAGAAAAGCATCGAGCACTGCGTCGGAAATCTGGTCGCAGACTTTGTCTGGGTGACCTTCGGAAACCGATTCACTGGTGAACAGAAAATTCGTATGGGCCACGTCGCAACTCCTCCCGTGGCGCGGTTTTGACGCCGCGTCGTGTTGATGTCGGGGATGTTTCTTGCAGTGGTGAACGGCGAGGTCAAGATGCGGGCAGACGTGGGCAGTACCCTCGGCCGTTTATGGGATGGTGCCTAACGCTAGTCGTCCTCGCCCGCGATTTGCTCGACCAGATCGACGATGCGTCGACGCAGCTTGCTGTTCTTGATGCGCATGAAGGCCTTGGTCAGCGACAGCCCGTCCGAGGTGGCGAGGAAGTCGGAAACATAGGCCGGCGAAGGTGCTTCGCTCAAACCGCCGCCGGTTTGACCGGGCAGATGCGGGGCACCTTCGAAGAAGAACGCGACCGGCACTTGCAGAATATGGGCGATCTGCTGCAGGCGGCTGGCGCCAATGCGGTTGGTTCCCTTCTCGTATTTCTGGACCTGCTGGAACGTCAGTTCGAGGGCGTCGCCCAGTTTCTCCTGACTCATGTTCAGCATCATCCGCCGCATTCGCACGCGCGAACCGACGTGCTTGTCGATCGGATTGGGTGCCTTCTTCGCCATAAAAATCTCCTATGCCTCCATTTTGTATCGTAATGTCACATTTGCTGGTGTTTATGCAATCGGTGATTTGTGTCTGAGACAGACACAGCGGCAATAAAACGCAGGAACTTTATGTACAATTTTCGGCAAATTTTACATTATTTGCAGTGGCCTTAGCGTCTTGCGGTCAGGCGATGCCATTGATTTCATTCGTGCGCCCAACAATTTCGGATCGCCGGTAGCCAGGTATTTCAACTTATTGGTGTATACGCCTGCGCCCGACAAGCACCAAGCTTACTACCATAAATAGAATCATAGCGTAATCGCCATAATCGGCAAAGACAGTCGGCGGGATCGCCCGCGGCAGCGGCGCGTCGATCACGCCCTCCTGACCCAGCGGCAACGACTTGACGATACGGCCGAGCGGGTCGATCACGCCGGAGATGCCGGTATTGGCGGCACGCACCAGCGGCAGGCCCTCGGCAATGGCGGTGACCCGCGCCTGCTGGAAGTGCTGATAGGGCCCGGTGCTGATGCCGAACCAGCCGTCATTGGTGAGGTTGACGATCCAACCCGGCCGCTCGCCGCGCGGTACCGCGGCGCCGGGAAAGATCGCCTCGTAGCAGATCAGCGGCAGCATCTTCGGCATACCCGGCACGTTCATGGCGCGCCGGCGATCGCCGGCAAGGAAGCCGCCGGCCTGCTTGGTGAGGTTCTGCAGCCCGAGCTTTTCCAGCAGGCGCTCGAACGGCAGATATTCGCCGAACGGCACCAGATGCACCTTGTCGTAGATGCCGCGGATGGAGCCGTCGGGATCGATCACATAGACCGAGTTGTAGGCGCGCACATGGCCGGGCGTTGAACTCTCCGCCGCGCGCACCGCGCCGGTGATCAATTCGGTATGCGGCTTGAGCAGCGCGGCGATCTGCGCCAGCGCATCCGGCTCGCGCGTGAGGAAGAAGGGGAACGCCGATTCCGGCCAGATCAGCGCGGTGGCGTCATGCACGCCATTTGATTGCGGCCCGGTGGCGCGATCGGACAGGCGCAGATAGCGCGCCATGATCTCGTTCTTGGCGCTGTAGTTGAAGCGCGCATCCTGCTGCACATTGGGCTGCATGATGCGCAGCTTCACGCCGTCGACATAGCGCGTCGGATGCGTCGCCAGCCGCGCCACGCCGAAGCCGGCCATCGCCGCCAGCAGCACCAGCGCCAGAACGGGTGCGCGATAAGGATGCGGCGTATCGGCGGGATCGTCGGCGAACACCGCCGGCGTCGCGAAGAGCGCGACGGCGAGAAAGGTCAGGCCCCAGATGCCGGTGAGCGACACGCTCTGCGCCAGCGCCAGCGGCTCGGTGAGCGCATAGCCGAAGGTGTTCCAGGGGAAGCCGCTGAGCAGATGGCCGCGCAGCCATTCCGCGCCGGTGAGCGCGACGGCGAGCGCCAACAGGCGCAGCGGCCCACGCACCCAGAGCAGCCGCGCCACGCCGAGCCCGAGGCCGGTATAGAGCGCGAGATAGGCCGGCAGGCCGGTGACCGCGACCGGCAGCAGCCAGCCGAAGGTCTTGGCGTCGACCAGGAAGGCGTAGCCGATCCAATAAAGTCCGGCGACGAAATAGCCGAAGCCGAAGCACCAGCCGGCAAGGCCTGCGTTCCAGGCGCCGCCCCAGCGCCCGGCGGCCGAGCCGTCGACCAGCCAGACCAGGAGGGGCATGGTCAGGAACAGCACCGGCCAGGCATCGAACGGCGAGACCGCCAGCGCCGAGGCGGCGCCGGCGACAAAGGCAATGCCGGCGCGCCGCCAGCCGGCGGTAAGCACGACCGCATGGGCTATCCGCGCGAGCGTCACGGGTTGCGCGCACCGGCCGGCGAGCCGGCGGAAGGCCGCTCCTTGGGCGCGGCCGCGTCGTCATTGTCGTGCGGCAGCTGCGGCGAGGCGGTGCCGGCAAGCACCGCGTCCGGCTCGTTGCGCCGGCGCAGATCGCGTGGGCGGTCGCGCTTCTCCTTCAGCCGGGTGATGCGGATGCGCTTGACCCGGCGCGGATCGGCGTCGAGCACCTCGAATTCGAACAGGCCGGGACCGGGAATGATCTCGCCGCGCAGCGGCAGCCTGCCGGCGCGCGTCACCAGATAGCCGCCGATCGTATCGACTTCTTCCGCCGCGTCGCCGACATCGAAATCATGGCCGACGATGCCGACCACGTCCTCGAGCTTGGCGCGCGCATCGGCGACATAGGAGCCGTCCGGCTGATGCACCACCGCCGGCAAGACGTCCTCGTCGTGCTCGTCGGCGATTTCGCCGACGATCTGCTCGACGATGTCCTCGATGGAGATGATGCCGTCGGTGCCGCCATATTCGTCGACCACCAGCGCCAGATGGATGCGCGTCGCCTGCATGCGCGCGAGCAGGTCGATGGCGCGCATCGACGGCGGCACGAACAGGATCTCGCGCATGATCTTGGCCGTCGACAGCGGCATGGCGAGATCGATCGCCTTGAGGTCGAGGCCCGCGGGCAGCGGCTTCTTGCGCCGGGCGTTCTTCTCCGGATCGACCGCCGCGTGCTTGGTCATGAAGGCGATGAGGTCGCGGATGTGCACCATGCCGACCGGATCGTCGAGCGTGTCGTTGTAGACCACCAGGCGCGAATGGCCGGCGTCCTCGAAGGTCCGCAGGAGATCGCCGACGATGATGTCCTGCTGCACGGCGATGATGTCGGCGCGCGGCACCATGACATCGCCGACGCGGCGCTCGCGAAGCCCCAGGATGTTCTTGAGCATCCGGCTTTCCTCCGGCGAGAAGCCGGATTCGCCGGGCGTCATGGCGTCGAGCACGTCCTTGAGGTCGGAGCGAATGGTGGCGCCGCGCCAGCCGAACAATTTGCGCATGCTGCGCACGAACCAGTTGCCGCCGTTCTCGGACGGCTTGGCGATGAGCACCGGCAGATGGCGCGGCTCGAAAGTGCCGCCGCCGGATGTGGAACTGGGAGGTTCGTCAGGCATCGCGGTCAGGCATTGCCCGGTTCAGGGCGCAGTTCTTGCGGCCCAAGGACGTCGGCATAGGGATCGGCGATCTCAAGGCCCGCCAGAATGTCGCGTTCAAGCCCTTCCATCGCCTCGGCTTGAGAATCAGTTTCGTGATCGTAGCCCATGAGATGCAGAAAGCCATGCACCGCAAGATGGGCGAGATGATGCAAGAATGGCTTGCCCTCGGCGGCGGCTTCGCGGGTCGCCGTCTCATAGGCGATGGCGATGTCGCCGAGGAGCGCGAAGCGGCCGGCGTCGCCAGATTGCGGAAACGACAGCACATTGGTCGGCTTGTCGATGCCGCGCCAATTGCGGTTGAGCACGCGCACTGCCTCATCGTCGGTGAGCAGCACGCTGACCTCGCCCTCGGCAGCCACCGCCTGCGCCGCCGCGGCAATGGCCGCACGCACCGTGCGCTCAGCCGCCGGCTGCGCAGCCCACAGCGGCGCAGCGATGTCGATGTCGATGGTCGGCGCGCTGGCGCGCGTCGTCGCGGTCACGCTCATTCCCTGCCCTCGCGCGCGGACGGCTTGCGGTCATAGGCCTCGACGATGCGCGCCACCAATTCGTGGCGGATCACGTCCTCATGGGTGAAGGCGACATGGCCGATGCCCTCGATGCCGGCTAAGAGCTTGACCGCTTCGGCGAGCCCCGAGGTCTGCCCGGACGGCAGGTCGACCTGGCTGGGATCGCCGGTGACGATCATGCGGCTGTTCTCGCCCAGACGGGTCAAGAACATCTTCATCTGCATCGAGCTCGTATTCTGCGCCTCGTCGAGAATGACGCAGGCATTCGACAGCGTGCGCCCGCGCATGAAGGCGAGCGGCGCGATCTCGAACTCGCCGGCCTGCAGCGCGCGTTCGACGATGCGCGCGTCCATGAGGTCGTAGAGTGCGTCATAGACCGGGCGCAGATAGGGATCGACCTTCTCGCGCAGGTCGCCGGGCAGAAAGCCGAGCCGCTCGCCGGCTTCCACCGCCGGCCGTGACAGGATGATGCGGTCGATCTCCTTGCGCTCGAACATCTGCACGGCATGCGCCACCGCCAGCCAGGTCTTGCCGGTGCCGGCGGGCCCGGTGCCGAACACCAGCTGTGGCGCTTGAGCGCGCGGATATAGGCATCCTGCGCCGCGGTGCGCGCGCGCACCGGCCGCTTGCGCAAATTGATCTCCTCGAAGGCCGGGCGCGGCGCTGAAGGGTCGAAGTCGAACAATGAGCCTTGCGCGATCGCCTGGCGGATGGCGCCTTCGACGTCGCCCTGGGCGAGATCGCGGCCGCGCTTGATCTGCTCGTAGAGCCCCTCGAGCACGCGACGCGCTTGTTCGCAGGCCGCGCGCGAGCCGTCGACATTGACGTGGTTGCCGCGCTGCTCGGCGACGACGCCGAGCCGGCGCTCGATCAGCGCCAGGTTCTGCCCGTATTGACCGAACAGGATGGAGGCGAGCCGGTTGTCCTCGAAGGCGAGCACGATCTGCGTGGTGGCCGTCTCTTCCGAGGCGGCGGCGGGCGGGATCGCGGGATCCGGAGTGCGCAAGGCGGTTCCTTAAGCTCCTGTACTTTCTTCCAGTCTCCCCTGGAGGGGGAGGGTCGGCGGCGAAGCCGCCGCGGTGGGATAGGCCTCACCCACCAATTCACCGAACAGGCTGTTGCTGCCGACTTCGGTAATGGTCACCGCGACCACCGCGCCGATGAGGGCACGTGGCGCCATGACCTGCACCGCCTGTAAATATGGGGAACGGCCGGTGAGTTGCCCAGGGAGCCGGCCCGGCTTTTCCAGCAGCACATCCAGCGTGCGGCCGGCGAAACCGGCATTGAAGGCGCGCTGGCCGCGCGTGATCAGCGCCTGCAACCGCTGCAGCCGCTCGGCGCGAACCTCGGGCGCAACCTGCTCCATGTCGGCGGCCGGTGTGCCCGGACGCGGCGAATACATGAAGGAGAAGGCGCCGGCGAAACCGACCTGCTCGACCAGGCGCAAGGTGTCCTGGAAATCGTCCTCCGTCTCGCCGGGAAAGCCGACGATGAAATCCGACGACAGCGCCAGATCGGCGCGCGCCGCGCGCAGCCGCGCGATCGCGGCGAGATAATCGGCGCGCGTGTGCTTGCGGTTCATGGCGGCGAGGATGCGATCGGAGCCCGACTGTACCGGCAGATGCACATAGGGCATCAGCGCCGGCAAATCGGCATGCGCGGCGATCAAGTCGTCGGCCATGTCGTTTGGATGGCTGGTGGTATAGCGCAGGCGCACGATGCCGGGCACTTGCGCCAAGCGGCGCAACAGCTGCGCCAGCGTCCAGGCGGCGCCGTCGGCGCCCTGCCCGTGATAGGCATTGACGTTCTGCCCGATCAGCGTGAGCTCGCGCACACCGGCCTCGGCCAGGTGCTCCACTTCCGCAACAATCTGCGTCACCGGCCGCGAAATCTCGGCGCCGCGCGTATAGGGCACCACGCAAAACGTGCAGAACTTGTCGCAGCCTTCCTGCACGGTGACGAAGCTGGCGATGCCGCGCTGGACGGTGGCGGCGCGCGCCGGCGCGGCAAGCGCTGCGAACTTGTCCTCGGCGGGAAACTCGGTGTCGACCACTTTCTCGCCGTTGGCCGCGCGCGCCAACAGGTCGGGCAGCCGGTGATAGTTCTGCGAGCCGACCACGAGGTCGACCGCGCCGGCCCGGCGCACGATCTCTTCGCCCTCCGCCTGCGCCACGCAGCCGGCGACCGCGATCAGCATCTGGCGGCCTTGGGCCGCGGCCTCCTCCTTGAGCACGCGGATGCGGCCGATCTCGGAATAGACCTTCTCCACCGCCTTCTCGCGGATATGGCAGGTGTTGAGGATGACGAGATCGGCCTCGCCCGGCTCGGCCGTTTCGGCAAAGCCGGCGGGCGCCAGCGTGTCCGCCATACGATGTGAATCGTAGACGTTCATCTGGCAGCCGAAGCTCTTGACGTGGACTTTGCGGGGTTGGGTCATACCGTCATGTTGCGCAGCGTTGCCAATCTAACCTGTTCAAGCCGGGCTTGTCCCGCCCCACCATAGTATTGATTTTACAATGATTTTAAGACGGGCGCGGCGTCATTGGGTCACTCCGCCGCCCGCAGGCCGAGCGGCCGGCCGGAGAGCGTCGCCACGGTCAGGCGACGCACGGCGCCTTCCAGCGCCCTGGTCATCGTCTTGCGGTCGGCTTCGCCGTCGGCCGGCACCGGCTCGCCATAGCTGACCACCGCGTCGACCGCGCCGCGCGCGATGAATTCCTTGATATGCGGGATGAAGTCGAGATCGCCATACCATGCTACCAGCGGCCGGTGCTGGCGGCCCATGGGGATGCCGTGCAGGCTGGTGTAGGATATCGACATCGGCTGGATCAGGATGCCGGCGGCGGTCCCGCCCTGCGCCGCCCGCTCGACCGCGCCGAGCAGCGCCGAGCGGAACGGCAGCACGCGATTGCCGTCGCTCGATGTGCCTTCCGCGAACAGCACCACCGAGGTACCGGAGGCGAGGCGCTCGACGATGTCGTTGACCGCCTGGGTCGCCTGATGGCGGCGGGTGCGGTCGACGAAGACGGTGCGCTGCATCTTGGCGGTGATGCCGACCAGCGGCCAGCTTGCCACCTCGCGCTTGGCGACGAAGGCGACCGGCGCGATCGAGCCGATCACCACGATGTCGGCCCAGGACACATGGTTGGAGACATAGAGCACGGCGCGCTCGCGCATCGGCTGGCCCACCACGCGCACGCGGATGCCGAGCAGCGCGCGGAGCACGCGATAATAATTGGAGCAGATGAAGCCCCAGCCAGACAGGCCGAGCTTGCCGAGCAGCCATTGAATCGAGATCAACACCGGTGTCACGGTAAAGAAGATCACCCCGATCAACAGCGCGCGCAGCATCGCAGCTAACCCAACCGTTCGTCCCCGCCAATGCGGGGACGCAGGGCGAGACTTGATGACGTTGCCATCATAGAACGGAATTCCCGCTTACGCGGGAATGAATGCAGTGTGGGGCACGGCCGCGCGCATGCGCTACTGGCCGTTCTTGTCGTCGTTGAGCGGCACCGCGTAGAGCTCCAGCCGGTGGTCGATCAGCCGGTAGCCGAGCCTGCGCGCGATTTCCGCCTGCAGGCGCTCGATCTCTTCCGACTTGAATTCGATCACTTCGCCATTGCGCAGATTGATCAGGTGGTCGTGATGGCCTTCGGTCGAGGTCTCGTAGCGGGCGCGCCCTTCGCGGAAATCGTGGCGCTCGATGATGCCGGCATCCTCGAACAGCCGCACCGTGCGGTAGACGGTGGAGATCGAGATGTGGTCGTCGATCTTGGCGCAGCGCCGGTAGAGTTCCTCGACGTCGGGATGATCGTCCGATGTCGCCAAGCACGCGCGCGATCACCCGGCGCTGCTCGGTCATGCGCATGCCCTTGGCCGCGCACAGGGCCTCGATTTGTTTGCGGTCGAATATGGGCCTGTCCGGCGTGGTCACAGGTCTCATCCCTAGAAGCTCTTGCCGTCCGGCAGCGCCATCATATTGAGCCGGTTGGCCTCGTGTCTATTGGCGCCTTAGCTCATATCTCGACGTAATACCAGGGCGTTGGCGGCCTGTCCCGTGCCGCTCGGATAGTAATGGGGACGCCGTGCCACCTCGCGGAAGCCGGCGCGCGCGTAGAGCCGAAGCGCCGGCGCATTGCCCTCGTCGACCTCCAGAAATACCGCGCGCGCGCCAAGCCCCGCGAGCCGCCGCAGATGCAGATCGAGCAGCCGGCCGGCGAGCCCGCGCCCTTGCGCCGCGCGCGCCACCGCGACCGAAAGTATTTCCGCCTCGTCCTCGATCAGCCGCGCCATGATGAAGCCGGCGAACCTGCCGCGGCGCAGTGCGCGATGCGCGATCACATGGCGGTCGAGCAGCAGGCCCTCGACCTCCGGCTCGCTCCAGCCGCGGCGGAATGACGCCGCATGCAGCACGGCGATGGCCGCGGCATCGCGCGCGCTTGCCGGCGAAAGCGCCGCCTCGCCGCGCGCGAACAGACGCGAGAGGAGCTTCATCATCGGCGCGGCAAATGCGCGGCGTCCTGCGGCTGGGCATCGGGGGCGCGCAAGTAAAGTGGCTTGGGCGGCGCGCCGGTATTTTCGGCGGCGGCGCCAAGCCGCGCCACCCAGGCGATATCGGGTGCCGCACGCTGCGCCACCGCGGCCGGCGGCGGCTCGCCGGCGGGCCAGGCCGCGGCCAGCAGATCGGCGGCGTTGCCGGCGAGGCGCGGCGACCCGCTCGCCGCCGCGCGCTGCGCGGCCTCGCGCAAGCTTGCCAGCCGCGGCGCCACCAACGTGCGGCCGCCGGACCCGAAAATCTGCAGATAGACGTGATCGTGGCGGGCATCGACCGCCGTCGCCACCGGCTGCGAGGTATCGGCGGCGACCAGCGGCGCGGCGTAGACCGCCAGCGTGGTGAGGCCGATGGCGGGCTTGGCCGACGCGAGCGCGATGCCGCGCGCCGCCGCGATGCCGACCCGCAAGCCGGTGAAGCTGCCCGGTCCGACGGTGACGGCGATGCGGTCGAGCGCGGCAAAGTCGAGCCTGGCGCGCTGCATCACCCGCTGCGATCAGCGGCATCAGCGCTTCGGCGTGGCCGCGCGCCATGCTTTGCGTCTCATGCGCGATAATGCCGCCGCGCTCGGTGTCGAGCACGGCGGCCGCACAGGCCCCAAGCGCGGTATCGATGGCAAGGACGCGCATGACTGCAGCCTAGCACGCCCCGCCGCGAATGAATTACATCGGCCGCACTTCCACCACCTCGGGCACGAAGTGGCGCAGCAGGTTCTGGATGCCGTGCTGGAGCGTGGCGGTCGAGGACGGGCAACCCGAGCAGGCGCCCTTCATGGTCAGGTAGACCACGCCTTCCTTGTAGCCCTTGAAGGTGATGTCGCCGCCGTCGCCGGCAACCGCCGGCCGCACCCGCGTCTCGATCAGGTCCTTGATCAGTTCGACCGTCTCGGAATCCTTGGCGTCGAAGAACTCATCTTCGCCCGCCGGCGCCGGCGCGGCGTCCTCGCGCGAGCAGCGGCACGCCGGTCATGTAGTGTTCCATGATGGCGCCGAGGATCGCCGGCTTGAGCTGCTGCCAGTCGCCGGCGGTCTTGGTGACGGAGATGAAATCGGCGCCGTAGAACACCGCCGCCCACCTGGGGGATGTCGAACAGGCGCTGCGCCAGCGGCGACTGCGCGGCGGCCTCGCGGCTCGGCATGTCGAGCGTGCCGGCTTCGAGCACGGCGCGCCCGGGCAGGAATTTCAGCGTCGCCGGATTGGGCGTGGCTTCGGTCTGGATGAACATTTTGGCTCTCCTTACGGGGTCAAGGCCCGTGGACGGCTCGCATATACCGGAAATAGATGGCCTCTTGCTTGACCATGGTCAACCGGCGACGCGGTTCCCTCGCCGCGCCTGGCCGGGCGCGGGAGCGCAAGGGCGCGGCGGCGAGGCCGGCTAGGCCATCGCCTCCAGATCCTCGTCGCGCAGATGGCCGGGCACGATGGCCACCGGAATCGGGAAGTCGCCGGCGGTCTTGGCGACGGTCGTCACCAGCGGGCCCGGGCCCTCCTTGCCGGTGCCGGCGGCCAGCACCAGGATGCCGATATCGGCATCCTCCTCGATCAGCTTGAGGATCTCCGCGGCCGGATCGCCCTCGCGGATCACGCGGTCGGGCGTGATATGCGCGACCTGCTTGGCGCGCGCGGCGATACTTGTCGAGCGCGGCATTGGCGGCCTCGGTCTGCTCCGCCATCATCAGGTCGGCGACGCCGAGCCATTGCTGATTGCGGTCGCCGGGCTCGATCACGCGCAGCATGACGATCTGCGACTTGGTGCGGCCGGCGCGCTTGGCCGCCCAATAGACCGCGCGGTCGCATTCGTTGGTGTCGTCGATCACCACCAGATATTTGCGCTTATGGCCGGCCTCGTAGCTGCGGCGCTTGGTGCTCATCGGGGCTCCTCATGGCGCAACGACGCAAACATGGAATGGTGGCATGGCGCCCGCCGTGCCGACAAGCCGATCCTTGCGCGGATTTTGCGCAGTGCAACCGCGTCCGCGGGCGATCTAGCGCCGCACGAAGCCGACGATGTCCTTGACCGCCTTCATGGTATCGGCGGCGATCACCTGCGCGCGCGCCGAACCGTCGGCCAGCACCTCGTCGATGAACACCGGATCCTGCACCAGCCGCTTCATCTCCGCGCCGATCGGCCCCAGCTTGGCGACCGCGAGATCGACCAGCGCGCTCTTGAAGCTGGAGAACTGGCTGCCGCCGAACTGGCGCAGCACATCGGCCTTGCCGACGCCTTGCAGCGCCGCATAGATGCCGACCAGATTGTCGGCCTCCGGCCGCGGCTCCAGGCCCTTCTCCTCGCTCGGCAACGGCTCCGGATCGGTCTTGGCCTTGCGGATCTTCTGCGCGATGGCGTCGGCGTCGTCGGTCAGATTGATGCGCGAATAGTCGGAGGCTTCCGACTTCGACATCTTCTTGGAGCCGTCGCGCAGGCTCATCACCCGCGTCGCCGGGCCCTGGATGATCGGCTCGGGCAGCGGAAAAAACGCTTCGCCGTAACCATGCGCATGGATCGAGCGCGCGAAGTCGTTGTTGAACTTCTGCGCGATGTCGCGCGAGAGCTCCAGATGCTGCTTCTGATCCTCGCCCACCGGCACATGGGTCGCGCGATAGACCAGGATGTCGGCGGCCATCAGGTTCGGATAGACGAACAGGCCGACCGACGCGTTCTCGCGGTCCTTGCCGGCCTTCTCCTTGAACTGGGTCATGCGGTTGAGCCAGCCCATGCGGGCGACGCAGTTGAACACCCAGGCGAGCTCGGCATGCTCGGCCACCTGGCTCTGGTTGAAGATGATGTGCTTTTTCGGATCGATGCCGCAGGCGAGGAACGCCGCGGTCACCTCGCGCGTGGCGCGCGGCAATTCGGTCGGGTCCTGCCACACCGTGATGGCGTGCATGTCGACCACGCAATAGATGCAGTCATAACGGTCCTGCAGCGCCACGAATTTGGTGATGGCGCCGAGATAATTGCCGAGATGCAGGTTGCCGGTCGGCTGCACGCCGGAAAACACGCGCTCCTTGAACGCCATAATTCATCCTCTTGGCTTGACGGGCGTCCCATGCCACGCCGGGCCAGTATCCGGCAAGCCCCTACAACCGGCGCCGCATGGCGCCGATGAAATCGCGCGGCGAGGCGACGCCCAAGAGCCGCAGCAGCGCGACATAGACGGCAAGGCCGAGCGCCACCAGGGCGGCCAGCGCCGCGATGCGCAGCGTGGCCGGCGCCGCAGCGCCAAGCCAGGGCGCCATCCAGCGATGGCCGCCCTCGACCGCGAGACCCATGGCCAGCGCGGCAAGCGCGATGCGCGGCAACCGCCGGCGCGCCGCGCGGTCGAGCGAGAAGCCGTAGCGGCGCGCGATCAGCACGCCGAGCAAGCCGGCGCTGGCCCAGCCGGAGACGGCGATCGCCAGCGCGATACCGACATGGCCGAACTCCTGCATGAGCAGCACACTGCCGATGATGGCGATGATGAAGCCGATCAGCGCCGCACGCATCGGCGTGCCGGTGTCCTCGCGCGCATAGAAGACCGGCGCGAAGGTCTTCACCAGGACATGGCCGGGCAGGCCGAGCGCGAAAGCCGCGAGCGCGCTGGCCGTGGCGACGGTGTCGGTTGCGGAGAACGCGCCGCGCTCGAACAACACGCGCACGATGGGCTCGGCGAGCAACGCGAGCGCGATCGCCGCCGGCAGCGCCAGGCCGAGCGACAATTCAAGCCCGCGCGATTCCACGTCCGTCTGTGCGCGCGTATCGCCGCCGCGAAACGCATGCGTAAAGGCCGGCACCAGCACGGTGCCGATGGCGATGCCGACAATGCCGAGCGGCAATTCGATCAGCCGGTTGGCGTAATAGAGCCACGACACCGCGCTGCGCGAGGACGAGGCCACCATGACGCCGCCGATCACCGTGATCTGCGGGATGCCGCTGGCGATCAGGCCGGGGATGGCCAGCGCCAGAAAGCGCCGCATCTCCGGCCCGAACGAAACCGAAAGCGGCGTCACCCGCGCCGGTCCCGCCCAGACGGCGAAGCCGACCAGCAACAACTGGGCGACGCCGGCCGCCGCCACGCCGATGGCGACGATGCGGCCGGACAGCGCACTGTTACCGCCATGCAGAACGAACACGATGAACAGCGCCGCCAACAGGGTGGCGTTGAAAGCGGCGGTGGCAAACGCCGCCACGGCGAAGCGATGATTGGCGTTGAGCACGCCCATCAGCACGGCCAGCGGGCCGGCGAAAACGAGATAGGGCAGCATCAACCGCGCCAGCTCGATGGCGATGCTCAAACGCTGTCCGCCGATGGCAAAGCCCGGCGCCAGCACCAGCACCAGCGCCGGCATGGCCACGGCGAGCACAATCGCCAGCACGGCGAGCGCGACGATGAAGGTGCCGATAAGCCGGCCGGCGAAGGCACCCGCCGCGCCCTCGCCGCCCTCGTCGCGCGCGCGCAGATAAAGCGGCACCACCGCGGCATTGAGCGCGCCCTCCGCCAGCATGCGGCGGATCAGATTGGCAAGCTGGAAGGCGACGAAGAAGGCATCGGCGCGGATACCGGCGCCGAACAGGTCGGCGATTGTCATATCGCGCGCAAATCCGAGCACGCGCGAGACCAGCGTGGCACCGCCGACGGTAGCGACATTACGGGCAAGCGACATGGGACGTCAGGGGCCTCCGCCCGGATTGTAGAGCACATCCAGGTGTCGCCGTCGTCCCCGCGAAAGCGGGGACCCAGTCGCCCCGGTATTGCGGTCAAATAGCAGACATCGACGATTACTGGATGCCCGCTTTTGCGGGCATGACCGCGGAATATTTGACGCGGCCTTGCCCTCGCATTGCCTCGCCGGTGTCACTGGCTATAGTGCGCCGCGTTTCACGAGAGGACCCCGCATGACCGCTCCCCGCTACGACGTACTCGGCATCGGCAACGCCATTGTCGACGTGATCGCCCGCGCCGAAGACGATTTCCTGGTGGCGCAGGGCATGCACAAAGGCGCCATGGCGCTGATCGACGAGGCGCGCGCCGCCGCCATCTACGCGGCCATGGGGCCGGCGACCGAGAGCTCCGGCGGCTCGGCCGCCAACACCATCGTCGGGGTGGCGAGCTTCGGCGCCCGCGCCGCCTTCGTCGGCAAGGTCAAGGACGACGAGCTCGGCCGCGCCTTCGCCCACGACATCCGCGCCGCCCGCGTCGCCTTCGACGTCAAGCCGGCGGGCGACGGCCCTTCCACCGCGCGCTGCTACATCATGGTGACGCCGGACGGCGAGCGCACGATGAACACCTTCCTCGGCGCCGCGCAGGATTTGCGCCCCAGCGACATCGACGAGAAGGCGGTGGCGGATGCGGCCATCGTCTATCTCGAAGGCTATCTGTGGGACCCACCGCAGGCCAAGGAAGCCTTCGTCAAGGCGGCGGGCATCGCCCACCAAGCCGGCCGCCGCGTGGCGTTGACGCTTTCGGATTCGTTCTGCGTCGATCGCTATCGCGCCGAATTCCTCGACCTGATCAAGAAGGGCACCGTCGACATCGTCTTTGCCAACGAGCACGAGCTGCATAGCCTCTACGAGACCGGCGATTTCGCCGTCGCCACCATGGCACTGCAGAAGGACGCCAAGCTCGCGGTGGTGACGCGCAGCGCCAAGGGTTGCGTGGTGGTCACGCCCGAGCGGATCGAGGCGGTGCCGGCGGCGCCGGTCGAGCGGGTGGTTGACGTGACCGGTGCCGGCGACCTGTTCGCCGCCGGCTTCCTGGTCGGGCTGGCGCGCGGCAAGGATCATGAGGCCGCCGCCCGCCTCGGCGCACTCGCCGCCGGCGAGGTGATCCAGCATGTCGGCGCCCGCCCCGCGGTGTCGCTTCATGCGCTGGCCGCCGAGAACGGCCTCGCGCTGTAGCGGCGCCCGCGATTGGTAACCGGTTGGTAACCGAACGTGGTTACCGGTTGGTGAACTCAATCATTGCGGGACATTTGCTTCATGGCCGAGCACCAGGACGGCGAGGAGCCGGGCAGCGAAGCCCCGGCTCCGGAGACCAAGAACCAATTGCCGGCGGTCGACGCGCCGCCGCTGTCGCCGGCTGAACAAGAATCGGCGCCCGAGCCGGTCACGGGCTTTGCGCTCGTGCCCGCCGATCCGATCCTATCGCCGCCGTTCACACGACCGGCGCCTTGGCTCAAGCGCCAGGCGCTGCTCGCCGCCGCCATGGTGGTGATGGCCGCCGGTTTCGGCGCCGCCGTCGGCGCCTTCGCCAGCAGCATGTTGACGCCGCCACCGAGCCACGACGTCGCCGGCCTGGAAGAGCGCAAGGCCATGCAGCAGACGATCACGCATCTCACCAAGCAGGTGACGCAGCTCAAGACCCATCTGGCGAAGGTCGACAAGGCGGAACACACCCAGATCGCCAAGATTTCCGAACGGCTCGACACCCGCGCCGCACCGGAGATCACCGGCTCCATCCCGCAGCGGGTGGACGCCAAGCCGGTGCCGATGCCGCGTCCGGCGCCGCGCGTCGCCGCCGCCCCAAGCCGGCCGCCAGTGGTGCCGGACTGGACGATCCGCGACGTGCGCGACGGCTTTGTCTATGTGCAGGGCCATGGCGACATCTATCAGGTGGTGCCGGGTGCGCCGCTGCCGGGCCTCGGCCCGGTGCAGGCGATCACGCGCCAGGGCGGCCATTGGCTGGTAGCGACGCCGCGCGGCATCATCGTCTCGCTGCGCGACCGGCGGTTCTTCGAATAGCGCGACGAGAATTTCGCTCTCACGCAAGCCCCTGCCTCCTACCCTCCCCCCGCGAAGCGGCGGGGAGGGTCGGTTCACAATCGCTCGGCGATTGTGAACCGGGGTGGGGGGTGCTTCTGAACATCGTTTGCGACCCAGCCTACCCCCCACCCCTAACCCCTCCCCACCACGCGCAAGCGGGCGTGGGGGGAGGGGAATAGGCCGCTGGCGGGCCGCCAGGAACCGTGCCAGATTCAGCAGCGCCGGTTCCTTGTGGGGTCGATCATGGGCCACCCGCGAGCGATTGTTCTCGTCGGCGCACTGGTGGCGCTGGTCGCCGCTACGCCGGTCTTTGCGCAGGGCGTGGCGCCGCCGGCGCCCAAAGCGGACAAGCCGGAGATGCGGGCGAATTGCCCCGGGCTCATCGCCGGGCGCCCGCCGACCGCGATCCCCGCCGCGTTCCGCCTCGCCGCGCTCGGCTCCGATCAGGTGCGGCTGACATTCATTGGCCATGCCACCTTCCTGATCGAGAGCCCGCAGCTCGTGCGCATCGCCACCGACTACAACGACATGGTCCGGCCGCCGGTGACGCCCGACATCGTCACCATGAACCACGCGCATCCGACGCACTACACCGACCATCCCGACCCGAGCATCAAATACGTGTTGCGTGGCTGGGCGGAGAACCAGCAGCCGGCGCGCATCGATCTCAGCTACAAGGACGTGCGCGTGCGCAACGTGCCGACCAATATCCGCAGTTGGGACGGCGGCACCGAGCGCAACGGCAATTCAATCTTCATCTTCGAAATCGCCAATCTGTGCATCGCCCATCTCGGCCATCTGCATCACACGCTCAACCAGCAGCAGCTCGACGCCATCGGCCGGCCTGACGTGGTGCTGGTGCCGGTCGACGGCTCCTACACCCTCGACCTCGACGGCATGGTCGAGGTGCTGCACGCGCTGAAGGCGCCGCTGATGATCCCGATGCACTATTTCTCCAGCTTTACGCTCAACCGCTTCCTCGACCGCGTGCGCCAGGAATGGCCGGTGGAACTCGCCGAGGTGCCCTCGCTCGTCGTCTCCAAGACGAGCCTGCCGGTGGCCCCCAAGGTCGTGGTGCTACCCGGCCATTGAGCGGCCGCGGGCCCCGCCCAGGATACCTCCAAGCCTTTGATTTATCGCATAGATTTTTCAGCAAACCCGGGTTATCAACCCCGCGGAAACCGGCCATTGAACCGGCGGGAACCAATGCTTAGTTGACGCGTTCTTGCACGCGCTTGGTCGCCGAAGAACGAGGAATTGCCCGATGGTACAGAACTGGAGCGGCTGGAAACGCTTCCCCGACGTCCAAAGCGGCGACAGCGTCGAGGCGCCGATCGGGCCGGGCGTCTATGAGGTTCGCCACAGCATGACCGGACGCGTGGTCGCTTTCGGGCCGGCCGGCAATGTGGCGCAGGCGCTGTCCGCCTTGAAGGTCAATGGCGGCTTGGGCCCGCTCGCGCGCCTGTTCCGCAAGGAGCCGCTGGTGCCGCGCGTCGCCGACCTCGAATACCGTACCTGCGCGGCGGCCAGCCGCGCCGAGGCCAAGACCGCCGCCCACCGGCTGCTCGGCCTGCGCCAGACCGCCTGGGTCGCCCGCATGCCGAGCTGAACGGCGCCAGCGCTGATGTGCAGTGCGTTGCGGCCGGCGATTTTCGCCGGCCGATTTGTCTGACGAGCGCCCCCTTTCAGGAGGCGGCCGGAACGTGGCATGACGCTGCCGGGAAACGCAGCAACGGATTTGAACGCATGCCCTACGCCAGCACGCCGGACAATGTCCGCCTCTATTACGAAGAAGTCGGCAGCGGCACCCCGATCCTGTTCCTGCATGAATTCGCCTCCGACCATCGCGGCTGGGAACCGCAGCTGCGCGCATTCGGTAAGCGCTATCGCTGCATCAGCTACTCGGCGCGCGGCTATACGCCCTCCGACGTGCCGACCGACGCGAATGCCTATTCCTACCTTCACGTGATGCGCGATTGCGTCGCCATGCTCGATCATCTGCACGTCGACAAGGCGCATCTGATCGGGCTGTCGATGGGCGGCTATACGGCGCTGCAGGTGGCGCTCAATCATCCCGCCCGCGTGCGCTCGCTGGTGCTCGCCGGTACCGGCTCGGGCAGCGAGCGCTGGTTCACGCAGGACTTTCATCGGCACTCGCGCGAATTGGGCGATCAGTTTGCACGCGACGGTTCCGCCGCCGTGGCCAAGAGCTATGGCCAGGGGCCGAGCCGGCTGCCCTTCCTGCTCAAGGACCCGCGCGGCTTCGCCGAATTCTGCGCGCGCCTCGCCGAGCACGACGCGCAAGGCTCGGCCCATACCTCGCGCGGCTTCCAGGGTGCGCGCCCCTCGCTCTACGATTTCGACAGCGAGATCCGCAAGCTCTCGGTGCCGGCGCTGGTCGTGGTCGGCGACGAGGACGACCGCTGCATCGAGCCGAGCCTGTTCCTCAAGGACGCGCTCGCCGCCGCCGGCCTGGTCATGCTGGCCAAGACCGGCCATGTGGTGAACCTGGAGGAGCCCGACCTGTTCAACACGGTGGTCGGCGACTTCCTGGAGCGGGTCGAGGCCGGCCGCTGGAGCCCGCGCGATGCGCGCACGCGCGGGGCACGGCCGTTCGCGCCGGCGCTGAAATGAGCGGGCGGCGATGGAACCGGGCGCGGCCGATGCCTATCTCATCGGGGCACGCCGTCTGCAGGAGCACATCATGCTGAGATGGGCCTTCATCTTCCTGGTCATCGCCATCATCGCGGGCATCTTCGGCTTCACCGACATCGCCCACACCTCCGCCACCATCGCGCAATGGTTGTTCGGCATCTTCATGGTGTTGTTCGTCGGCGCCCTGGCCATCGGCCTTTGGCTCGGCAGCAAACTGTTCTCGTGACTGCCGTGCTGAGCAGCCGCTGACACCGGCCCGGTCAGCATTCGCTGACAGGGTTTGCCATTCGCTGCCGCGACGCCGTCCGTTCTAGCTCGCCGCACGCGGCGCTGTGCGCCTACCCATGAACGACGGCGCCCAGCCGACGATGAGCAAGGCCAGGCCGACGAGATCGATCCACATGCGGGTCGGGAACAGCAGGCAAAGCGCTGCCGCCGCGAAGGTGACGCGCTGCCAGAGCGCGATGGGCCCGCGCACCGGCTCGGCATTCTGCACCACCATGGCCAGCGCCAGATAACCGAACACGTAGCTGAGCACGTCATTGACGATGTCGAAGCTCGAGCCGTACAGCAGCAGGCCGGGCGCGTAGACGAAGCTGAACGGGACCAGCGCCAGGGTCACGCCGAATTTGAGCGCGGCAAAGCCGGTGCGCATCGGGTCGGCGCCGGCGATGGCCGCGGCGGCATAGGCGGAGACGCAGACCGGCGGGGTGATGTTGGACAGGCACGCCGCATAGAACACCACCAGATGCGCGGCGATCTCGGGCACGCCGAGTTGGATCAGCGCGGGCGCGGCGACCACGGCGAGGATGATGTAGGAGCCGGTGGTGCTCGAGCCCATGCCGATGATGATGGAGATGAGGGTCACCAGTGCGACGGTGAGACAGCAGGTTGCCGCCGGCGAACTCGATCAGCACGGCGGAGAACTTCAGCCCGAGCCCGGACAGCACGATGCCGCCGATGATGATGCCGAGCGTGCCGATGGCCGAGCCGGCCGAGGTGTTGTTGTGCGCGCCGGTGATGAGCGCATCGACGATGCTTGCGCGGCCCCATCCAGGTTTCCTTGCGCCGGAACGACAGCACGAAGGCGGACACCGTGCCCCAGAAGGCGCCGAAGTCGGGCGAGTAGCCCATGAACAGCAGGCCGAGCACGACGATCAGCGGGATGAGATAGTGCCAGCCGCGCGCGAGCACGGCGCCGACGCGCGGGATTTCCTTTTCCTCGAGCCCCTTCAAGCCGGCTCTTGAGCGCCTGCAGGTCGACCATGAACAGCAGGAAGAAGAAATAGAGGAACGCCGGGATCACGTTCATCAGCGCGATCTTGAGGTATTCGGTTTCCGTCAGCGTCGCCAGAATGAACACGCCGGCGCCCATGATCGGCGGCATGAACTGGCCGCCGGTCGAGGCGATGGCCTCGATGGCGCCGGCATGGTGCGGCTTGAAGCCGAGGCGTTTCATCAGCGGAATGGTGAAGGTGCCGGTGGAGACCACGTTGGCGACCGAGGAGCCGGAGATCGAGCCGAACAGCGCGGAGGTGATGACGGCGATCTTGGCGGGGCCGCCGCGCCATCTGCCGGCGAGCGAGGTGCCGAGGTCCATGAAGAACTGGCCGGCGCCGCTGCGCTCCGAGGAAGGCGCCGAAGATCATGAACGGGAAGACGAAGGTGGCGAAGGTGGCGGCGACGACGCCGAACATGGCCTCCTGGGTGGAGAAGGTGAACTCGACGATGCGGGTCAGGCCGAGGCCGGAATGGGCGAGCTTGCCCGGCAGATATTTGCCGAAATAAAGCTGGGCGAGAAAGGCGAGCGCGATGATCACCACGGTGATGCCGAGCACGCGCCGGCTGGTCTCCAGCATCACCGCGATGCCGATCACCCCCATGACGAAATCCCATTGGTTGGGATCGCTCACCCGATTGATGGCGTAGTCGGTGTATTGATCGATCCAGTAGCCGACCGAAACGAACGCGGCGACGACCCAGATCACATCGAACAGGCTCGGCCGGGTCTTCGGCGAGCTCGGCAGCGCCGGGTAGAGCAGGAACACCAGCACCGAGGTCAGCATCAGATAGATGCCGCGGTTGCTCTCGGTCGAGACCAGACCGAAGCCCGAGGTGTAGAGGTACCAAAGGCTGAAGAAGACGGCGGTCGCCGCATAGACGAGCGCGATCGGCCCGCTCAAGGTCCGGTTGCGGCCTTTGATCGGTTTGATCCAGCTCGGCCGGCATCATCGCCATAACCAGTTCGGCAATGCGTTGTGTCCCGGTCACGGCGCAGCGTTCACGTTGCGCGCTGCCCCGCATTTAGACACGTAAAGCGAAACGAGAAACTGGGCCGCCCGCGCAGTCGGGCGGCCCGTATGCGCGCGGCGCGCGAGCCTATTCCTGGTAAAGTCCCTTGGACTTGTAATAGGCGATGGCGCCCGGATGCATGGGCACGCCGAGCTTCTGGAAGTTATGGGTGTCGGGCTCCATCTGCGCCCAGGCCTTGTGGCCCGGCGGCCAGCCGCTTCTTGATGGCGGGCTGATAGACCAGCTCGAGGATGTCCTGGATCGCCTTGGCCGGCACGCGCTCATGCGCGACCCAATAGACGGTCAGGAACGGCAGCTTGGTGGCCGGCACGCCCTTGTAGGTCGTCGCCGGCATGGTATCGACGACGTAGAAGGGGAACTTGGTCGGTCACCATGCTTCATTTCGGCGTCGGAATAGGGCAGCACCACCGCGCCCTTGGTTTCGGCCAGTTCCTTGACCGCCGCGGCCGGCGCCGACGACTGGCACAGCGCATCGATCTGTCCGTTGCCGAGCGCGCGGCCGGCATCGCCGAAGGTCATGTAGCGCGCCTTGATGTCTGCCGAGGATGCCCACCGCCGACAGCATGTTGTTGCAGTTGAACACGGTGCCGGAGCCGGGCGGGCCCATGGCGACGGTCTTGCCCTTGAGGTCGCTGAGCGACTTGATGCCGCTTGACGGCAGCGTCACGAAATAGGTCGGGCCCTTATAGGCCTTGGCCACGCCGCGCAGCATGGTGCCCTTGGCGCCGCCCTTGAACGGACCCTCGGGCTTCTGCGCCATGTAGACGTGGGCGCCATAGACGATGCCCATGTCGAGCTCGCCCTTGATCAGGCGCTTGGCGTTCTCGGTCGAGCCGCCGGTGGTGACCTGGGTGATGTTGTATTGCGGCAGCTTCTCGGAAATGATCGTGCCCGCGGCGCCGACCATGTAGTACATCACGCCGCCGGGGTTCGAGCCGCCCCAGGCGATATTGATCTTGTCCGCGGCTGATGTCGATATCGTCAACGACAATGCGAGCAGCATCTGTCCATGCAAATCTGTTTTTCATAATGTCGCCCTCCTTGGTTGCGCGGTCGGAGACCGCATTCGTTCATACCAAGTAGGATATTGCGGGAGAAGTGCCCGAGCTCCGATTTGCCGCGCGTGACGATCGGTTATGCCGCACTGCGCGCGATGGATTTGCAGATCGGAAGCATTCCCGGCGTCGGATCGGGGGAGAATGGCGGCGATCCGCGTGTCCGGCGCAGTGATTATCGCGGCGATGCCGGAAGAAATCGGCGCGGGCGTGGTTAAACGCCGCAGCCTGGCGATAGCAGAGGATTACTGTGTCTCGGCTTGCTGCAGCCGCGCTGAATACCGGCGAGGGCGCGCGCACTGGCGCCCAGGCGCATCAGGGCTGCGAGAACCTGCCGCCCTCACCCATTCAACTCCATGTTTGGCAGGTCACCGCAGGCCCAATTGCGACCTACAAAACCTTGCCGGAAATGTCAGATCATCGATCGTTGTGAAAATAGGCTATGATCTCAATCAGCTCCCAGGGTCAGTCCGCCAATCAGCAGAATCGTCAATGCGGGTGCAACAAACGGCTTCTTGACGAAGAAGCACCGGTTTTCCGTGGCGCGGAAGACAGGCGCAAAAACCTCCGATGCTGACGACCAATAATGCGATTTCCGCATCAGAAGCTCCGACGTATCCGACATTTTCGCCTCCTCTCAATGGCCAAAACCTACAGTCCAATACAATCCGTGTAATCTCTTCAGCGTTTCGGCTGCCTCGGCGGCGGTCCTCGTTAGTCAGGACCGTGATGCGGCGTGCTTTCGATATTGGCGCATGACAGGGCCCCGCCGGTTTCACTCCGGGAGAATTCATGCGCAACCCTGACAGCCATCGTATTGCCGCTGACTGCCGCACCATTGCTCATTGAATCTCATCGGCGAAAATGCGAGGAGCTCATGGTTGCACAACGAGTGGGCAAAACTGCGGCGGACGTTCTATTCGAACTCGATTCAGCGACGGGCGGAACCTGAGCGCTTTGCAGCCGATGACTGAGTGTAGTGCGGAAACCTTCGTACTCACCCCATGCCGGGCGCTTCTTCGACAACCGCCTGCACCATGGACGCATCGCTGCCCTTCGCACGAGGTCGGATGGTGGTGGCCCGGTCGAGTAATCTGTTGGCAGGGCGTTATTGAGCGCTGGACGACGACGGCTTAGGTGAGACGCTTGACCGCTCCTACACATCCACGCTCGCGGCCAGCGCATTGTCCTGGATGAACTGCCGGCGCGGCTCGACCAGGTCGCCCATGAGCTGGTCGAACAGCACATTGGCCTCGTCGACTTCCTTCACCCGCACCTGCAACAGCGAGCGCGCATTGATGTCGAGCGTGGTCTCCCACAATTGCGCCGGGTTCATCTCGCCCAGGCCCTTGTAGCGCTGCATGGAGATGCCCTTGCGGCCGGCCGCGGTCACCGCCTCGAACAGGCCGACCGGCCCGTGGATCGAGCGTCATCTCGTCCTTGCGCCGCAGCACTGCCGGCGGCGTCGGGCGCGGGAACACCTGCTTGCAAGGACCGGCGCATATTCGTCGAGCTTGCGCGCGTCGGCCGAGCCGAGCAGCGCCTGGTCGATGATGGCCGATTCCTTGACGCCGCGCACCGTGCGCTCGAAGTGGAAGCCCTCGTCGTCGAAGCGGCCGTGCCAGCCGCGTTCGGTCTCGTCTTCCAGCGCGTCGAGCCGCTTGGCGATGTATTCGGCGGCGGCGCCGGCGATCTGCGGATCGTCGGTCACTTCCTTGCGCAGCACGCCGGCGATCGCCGCCTGCTCGATCACCTTGCGGTTATAGCGGCTGTGCAGGCCGTTGAGGATGTTGCGGATGGCGCGCGCATCTTCGACCAGCTTGCGCAGGTCCGCCGCCGGCGCGCTCCTCGCCCGAGGCGAGCCGCAGCACGGCGTCCTCCAGGCCGGTGGCGATCAGATAGTCCTCCAGCGCCCGCTCGTCCTTCAGATACTGCTCGGACTTGCCGCGCGCCACTTTGTAGAGCGGCGGCTGCGCGATGTACAAATTGCCGCGCTCGATCAGCTCCGGCATCTGCCGATAGAAGAAGGTCAACAGCAGCGTGCGGATATGGGCGCCGTCGACGTCGGCGTCGGTCATGATGATGATCTTGTGGTAGCGCAGCTTGTCCGGGTTGAACTCGTCGCGGCCGATGCCGGTGCCGAGCGCGGTGATCAGCGTGCCGATCTCCTGGCTGCCCAGCATCTTGTCGAAGCGCGCGCGCTCGACGTTCAGGATCTTGCCCCGGAGCGGCAGGACGGCCTGGAATTCGCGGTTGCGGCCCTGCTTGGCCGAGCCGCCGGCCGAGTCGCCCTCGACGATGAACAGCTCGGACTTGGCCGGGTCGCGCTCCTGGCAGTCGGCAAGCTTGCCCGGCAACGAGGAAACGTCGAGCGCGCCCTTGCGCCGGGTCAGTTCGCGCGCCTTGCGCGCGGCCTCGCGCGCCGCGGCCGCCTCCACCACCTTGCCGACGATGACGCGGGCTTCCGAGGGGTGGATTTCGAACCAGTCCTGCAAAGCCTGGTTGATCACGTTCTCGACCACCGGCCGCACTTCCGAGGACACCAGCTTGTCCTTGGTCTGCGAGGAGAATTTCGGGTCGGGCACCTTGACCGAAAGCACCGCGGTCGAGCCCCTCGCGGCAGTCGTCGCCGGTCAGCGCCACCTTTTCCTTGCGGGCGCCGCCGTTACCTTCGGCATATTGCGTGATCTGCCGCGTCAGCGCGCCGCGGAAGCCGGCCGAGATGGGTGCCGCCGTCGCGCTGCGGGATGTTGTTGGTGAAGCAGAGCACGCTCTCGTGATAGCCGTCGTTCCACCACAGCGCGCATTCCACCGTGATGCCTTCGCGCTCGGCGCGGATCATGACCGGCGCCGGGATCAGCGGCGACTTGTTGCGGTCGAGATATTTGACGAAGGCCTCGACGCCGCCCTCGTACTTCATCTCCTCGCGCTTCTCCACCGCGTGGCGCTTGTCGGAGAGCACGATGGTGACGCCGGAATTCAGGAACGCCAATTCGCGCAAGCGGTGCTCGAGCGTGGCGAAATCGAATTCGGTCATGGTGAAGGTGTTGGTCGACGGCAGGAAGCTCACTTCCGTGCCGCGCTTGCCTTCGGCGTCGCCGATCTTCTGCAGCGGCGCGACCGCGACGCCGTCGTGGAACTCCATGAAATGCTCTTCGCCGTCGCGCCAGATGGTGAGCTTGAGCCAGCTCGACAGCGCGTTGACCACGGAGACGCCGACGCCGTGCAGACCGCCGGAGACCTTGTAGGAGTTCTGGTCGAATTTTCCGCCGGCATGCAGCTGGGTCATGATGACCTCGGCCGCGGAAATGCCTTCGCCCTTGTGGATGTCGGTCGGGATGCCGCGGCCATTGTCGTGCACGGTGCAGGAGCCGTCCGGGATTGAGCGTCACGCTCACTTCGTCGGCATAGCCGGCCAGCGCCTCGTCGATGGCGTTGTCGACCACCTCGTAGACCATGTGGTGCAGGCCGGAGCCGTCGTCGGTGTCGCCGATATACATGCCCGGCCGCTTGCGCACGGCATCGAGGCCCTTGAGGACCTTGATCGACTCGGCACCGTAGTCGCTGTCATCGGACGGGAGATTGCGGGCCGGGTCAGCAGCCATCGGCGGCACCTGTGCGGAGCTTGGAAAAATGAATCGGATTGACGTATTTGTGTGACACGATTTTGCGGCCTCGTACAGAGCAAACTGACACTGCATAATATGTTGATTTGAAAGCCTTTTTTAAAGACCTCGGGCTATGAAAAAGGCGCCTTTTCGGGCGCCGAAAATGCCTCCGTCGGCGCCTGTCGGGGCAACGTTTTTTCGCCGTCATTGAAACGCCTTGTCCGCTGTGCAATTCCGGCATCGCCCGCCCGTCGCGAAACCGCTTTCAATGCGCCTGATCAATCCGAGCTTCGAAGTCCCACGTCGCCTGCGCGCCATCGTGCGCGCGCGCGAATCCAGCATCATCGTGCTGGCCGCCGCCATCGGCGTCATCGGCGGCCTGGTGGTCGCCGCCATGGGCTGGGCGGTCGGCGTGATGCACCTGACCTTCTTCGGCCTCGATCCCGGCGAACGCCTGTCCGGCCGGGTCTCGCTCGACCCGCTCTACGCTTTCGTGACCCCCTGCCTGGGCGGGCTGCTGTTCGGCCTGGTCTCCGCCTATATCGCGCGGCGGCGCGGCACCGAGGTCGACCCGATCGAGGCCAACGCCCTGCACGGCGGCCGCATGTCCATGCGCGGCAGCCTGATCGTGGCGGCGCAGACGGTCTGGTCGAGCGGGGTCGGCGCCTCGGTCGGCCTCGAGGCCGGCTACACCCAGCTTTCCAGCGGCATCGCCTCCGCGGTCGGCCGCGCCTTCCGCCTGCGCCGCGCCGACATGCGGGTGCTGGTGGGGGCGGCTTCCGCCGCGGCCATTGCCGGCGCCTTTGGCGCGCCCTTGGGCGGCGCCTTCTACGGCTTCGAGCTGATCATCGGCAGCTATTCCATCGCCTCGCTGGCGCCGGTCGGCATGGCCTCGCTGCTCGGCTACCTGACCGCGCAGGCCTTCACGCCGTCGCGGCTCGGCATCGAGACCGGCACCATGTCGAGCCTCGCCGTGCACGACCTGCTGGTGGCCGCCGGCTTCGGCGTGCTGGCGGCGATCTTCGGCATCGCCCTGATGCGCGGGGTGGCGGCCTGCGAGCAGCTGTTCACCCGGTTGCGGGTGAAGCAGGCGCTGCGGCCGATGATCGCCGGCGCCATTGTCGGCCTGCTCGCCATGATCTCGCCGCAGGTGATGTCGTCGGGCCACGGCGCCCTGCATTTGACCGGCCTGTTCAAGCTGCCGCTGGCGACGCTGGCGATCATGTTCTTCCTCAAGGCCCTGGCCTCCATCGTCTCGCTCGGTTCCGGCTTCCGCGGCGGGCTGTTCTTCGCCTCGCTGCTGCTCGGCGCGCTGGGCGGGCAACTGTTCGCCACTGGCATCGTCGCCATGGTGCCGGGCATGCAGCTCGATGCCGACGCCTATGCCATCATCGGGCTGTCGGCGCTGTCGGCCTCGGTGATCGGCTGTCCGCTGACCATGACCTTCATCGCGTTGGAATTGACCGGCGACTTCTGGCTGACCGCCGCGGTGCTGATCGCGGTGATCGTTTCGATGCAGGTGACGCGCGAGTTCTTCGGCTATTCCTTCGCCACCTGGCGCTTCCATCTGCGCGGCGAGACCATCCGCAGCGCCGCCGATATCGGCTGGATCCGCGACCTCGCGGTCGGGCAGATGATGCGCTCGGACGTGCGCACGACGCCGGCGGAGAGCTCGGTGGCCATGTTCCGCGAGACGTTTCCGCTGGGCTCGACCAACCAGGTCATGGCCGTCGACGAGGACGGCCGCTATGCCGGCATGGTGCTGGTGGCGGAAGCCCATGCCGCCGAGCTTGCCGGCAATGGCGCGCTGCGCGACATCCTGCGCCACGCCGACCACATGCTGTTGCCGCAGATGACGGTGCAGGAGGCGATCTCGGCCTTCGACCGTTATGAAGCGGAAGCCTTGCCGGTGGTCGACACGATCGAGCGCCGGCAGCTCATCGGCCAGCTCAGCGAGGCGCATGCGCTGCGCCGTTATTCCGACGCCTCCGAGCGCAAGCGCCGCGAGCTGGTCGGCGAAGCCTAGCGACGCCGGCGGTCTAGATGGCGGCGAATTGCAGCTTCTGCTGCAGCAGCCGGCTCGCCTCGCCCGCCGGCATCGGCTTGCCGAACAGAAACCCTTGCGCCAGCGTGCAGCCTGCCTTGAGCAGGAAGTCGCGCTGCGCCGGCGTTTCCACGCCCTCCGCCACCACCTCGATGGCGAGCGCTGAAGCGAGCCCGATGGTGGCGTTGGTGATGGCGCCGTCGTCGGCATTGCTGGTCATGTTGGCAATGAAGCGGCGGTCGATCTTCAGCCGCGAGATGTGCAGGGCGCGCAGATCATCGAGCGAGGAATAGCCGGTGCCGAAATCGTCGATGGCGATGCGCACGCCGGCCTGGCGCAGCCGTTCCAGCACCTTGCCGTGACGCCGCATGGTCTCCAGCAGCACCGCTTCGGTGAGCTCGATCTCCAGGCAGTCGGGCGGCACATGATGGCGGGCGAGGTTGTCGATGACGATGCGGTCGAGGTGGGCGGCGAGCTTGAACTGCGCGCCCGACAGATTGACCGCCACCAGCGGCGCATTGATCAGCGTGTCGCGCCAGCGCGCGATCTGCCGGCAGGTCTCGCCAATCACCCAGTCGCCGATGGCGACGATGCTGCCGGTGGTTTCCGCGATGGGGACGAAGACTTCGGGCAGCAACTGCCCGCGCGTCGGATGGTTCCAGCGCAACAGCGCCTCCAGCCCGACGATGGCGCCAGAAGCCATGTTGAACTGCGGCTGATAGTAGAGTTCGAGCTCGTGCCGTTCGAGCGCGTGCCGCAGCTCGTCGCTGATCGCCACGCGCTCGCGGGTCTGCTCGTCGAGCGCGTCGACATGCATGCGGAAACGGTTGCGGCCGTCGTTCTTGGCGCGGTAGAGCGCCAGATCGGCCTTCATCATCATGGCGTCGACATTGGCGATATCGGCGCGGTAGGGCACGATGCCGATGCTGACGCTGGCGCTCACCCGATTGCCGCCGAGGTCGTAGGGACTGCCGATAGCCTCGCCGATCTTGACCGCCAGCCGTTCGACCGCGGCCGTACTGCCGACATTGTCCTGCAGCACGGCGAATTCGTCGCCGCCGAAGCGGGCGACCATGTCGGTCTCGCGCACGCTCGTCGCCAGGCGCTGCGCCACCGCGCAAAGCAGTTCGTCGCCGACCGGATGGCCGAGCGTATCGTTGACGTCCTTGAAATGGTCGAGATCGAGATAATGCACGGCGAACGGCGTGCCGCCGCGGCGCGCGCGGGCAAATTCCAGCGTCAGCCGCTCGAGAAAGGCGCCGCGATTGGGCAGGCCGGTCAGCGAATTCGGTGCGCGCCATCAGCGCGATCTTCTGGTCGGCGAGCTTCTTCTCGGTGATGTCGCGGAAGAACCAGACGCGGCCGAGATATTTCATTTTTGGATCGTGCAGCGCGCCGGAATGCCGGTCGATGATGCGGCCGTCGGTGAGCTCGATCTCCTCGTGACTCTGGATCTCCGGATGCTGGTAGAGATAGTCGATGCGGGCGAGGAACTCGTTCTTGTCCTTCATCTTCGCGGCCACGGCATCGAGCAATGGCGCATCGCGACTGATCCGCAGCAGCGCCGGTGGCATCTTCCACAGTTCGGCGAAATGCCGGTTGTACATGATGACGTGGCCGCCGGCGTCGACGATGAGGATGCCGTCAGGCGAGCTTTCGATCGCCGTGGTCAACAGGATGCGGGAGAAGGTCTGCTCTTCCTCGGCCCGCTTGCGCTCGGTGATGTCGGTGAGGATGCCTTCGATGGCGACCAGGCGGCCGCCGGCGTCGCGCATCAGGCGGCCGTGGCCGTTGAACCAGGCGACCGAGCCGTCGGTCTTCAGCAGCCGGAATTCGCTGTCGGTGATTGCGCGCTCGCCGGCGAGCAACGCGCGAATCTCCTCCTTGACGGCGGGCAGGTCCTCCGCCGCGATGAGCGTGGGCCAGCACTCCGGGTCGGCCAGCAGCGTGCGGGCGTCATAGCCGTAGTGGTCGATGTTCTGCGACAGATAGATCAGCGGGAACGGCGGCTGCGGGTTCAACCGGTAGAGTACTGTCGTACTGTTCTGAATGATGCGGTCGGCGTCGGCCAGGCTCTTGAGGTGCGCAGTGCGCTCGACCGCCGCACCGACCAGTTCGGCCATGGTCTGGACGACGTCGATCTCGACCGCGGACCAGTCGCGCTCGCTGCGGCAATCGTCGAAGCCGATCATGCCGAGCCATTCGCCCTCGGCGAACACCGGTACCGAGAGGATCGACTTGATGCCGGCACGCTCGAACATCGCCCGCGCCGGCGGCTCCAGCTCACGCACGTGGCAGACCACCGGTTCGCCGTGCCGGAATCGCTCGATCCACGATTGCAGGCCGACCGTCTCCATGGTGCCCTCGGAGACGTCGCGAAATTCGAGCGGCTCCTGCCGGCCGGGCGCGGTCCACAGATAATGCTGCAGGATGCGGCCGTCCGGCCGCGTGGTGTCGATCAGGAAGAAATGGGTGCGGTCGACGCCGGTGGCGCTGCCGATCTCGGCGGCGACCTTGGGCAGCGATACCGCGAGGTCGGACGAGCGCAGCAATTCCTTGGCCGCCACCGCCACCGCTTCGAGCAGCCGGTCGCGGCGCTGCCCGTCGAGGACGGCAAGCGCGCGGCTGAGCACGTCGCTGTCCGCGGCATCGGTCGGCAGGCGCGCTTGCGGCGCCTTGATTTTACGTGACGCGTTGCCGCGAGACGCCATGACCTCAAAAACCCGTCAAGCCAACAGCGGTCATTCTGCCAGACGGGTCTCGGCTTTCCGTTTTGCCGATCGTTAAAATTGTCGGCAATCATGGTTGGCAAATTGCAAAGCCGCGGGCGCCGATGCGGGACCGTTGCGGGCTAATCCGCCCGCTTGTTGCCAGCGACAGCAAGCTCGTGCTGGCACAGCATGGATCCGCGCAGGTGATGGAACCAGGGCTCGTATTCGGGAATCGGACGGTTCAAGCCGGCCAGCGCGCCGGTGAGGACCTCCAGGCGATCGAGATCGTCGTTCAACACGCCGAGCAGGCGCGCCAGTTCGCTCGATATTCGCTTCGTCGGCGGTTCCGTTGCCATCTCTACATCCACAAAGCCAAGCGGCTTACCCCACGCCACGGTAAAGATATGGCGCCAGCAATGGTTCCGGTTTTCCCACAGTTTAAGCCGATTTCCAGATGTCTCGCTTAACGAAACTCTAAAGCCCGCCCCTGCGGGCGGTCACGCGCGTGGCATCACCGCACCATTCCTCACCTCGAAATTGAGCGCGCGCGCGGCGATATCGACAAAGGCGGCCGGATCGGCGCCGGTCATCCAGGTTTGCGCCCCGAGCGTGGCCAGGGCATCGTAAAGCGCGGCGCGGCGCGCCGGATCGAGGTGGGCGACGATCTCGTCGAGCAGCAGCAGCGGCGCAAAGCCAGTCATCTGCTTGATCAACCCGGCATGCGCCAGCACCAGCCGGATCAGCAGCGCCTTCTGCTCGCCGGTCGAGGCCTCGGCGGCAGGGGTGGCCTTGCCGGCATGGACAACCTTGAGATCGGTGAGATGCGGCCCGTCGAGGGTGCGGCCGGCGGCGGCGTCACGCGCGCGGCCGGCGCGCAGCACCTCGCGGTAGCGGTCCTCGATCTCGGCAGCGCTGTGGCCGGGCAACAGCTTCTCCATCCAGCCGTCGAGCGCGATCTCGGCCTGCGGGAAGCCGGGCGCGGTGTCGCGCGCAGCCGCCAGCGCCGCCGACAGACGCGCCACGGTCTCCGCCCGCGCCGCCGCCACGGCGACCGCCACCTCGGCGGTCTCGTGTTCGATGGCGTCGAGCCAGTGGCTGTCGCTCGAGGCGTCTTCCAAGAGCCGGTTGCGCGAGCGAAGGCTGCGTTCGAGCGCATTGACGCGGCTCGAATGCTGGGCGTCGACCGCCAAGACCAGGCGATCGAGGAAACGCCGGCGCTCGGAGGCGGGACCGTTGAACAAGGGGTCCATGGCCGGCGTCAGCCACACCACGCGCAGATGATCGGCGAATGCTGCAGCCGAAGCCACCGGCTCACGGTCGATGCGGCAGCGGCGGGTGGACGGAGCGTCCTCGTGCGGTGGATCGACGCCGGTGCCGAGCGTGGCCAGGCCCAGCATGCCTTCGACCTCGGCATTGACCGCCCAGGAGCCGTCGCCCTCGGAAAAAGCCAGCTCGTCCAGCGTGGCGCGGCGCAGGCCGCGGCCGGGCGTGAGCAGCGAGATCGCCTCGATCAGATTGGTCTTGCCGGCGCCATTGGCGCCGGTCAGCACCACCGGCCCGGCGCGGCCCAATTCGACCTGCGCGGCGCGATAGCTGCGGAAATTCGTCAGATTCAGGCGGCGGATGCAGGCGGCGGTCATCGGGCAGCCTTTTACCCGTCATGGCCGGACTTGTCAGCGCAAGTCGAGTCTAACCGACGTGCGCCTCCGCCCGACATGCGGAAGTTGGGCTAGCCGAACTTCGGTTGCTATCCGCGCCTTGATCGAGCCAAAGACGCGAATGCCCGGGACAAGCCCGGGCATCACGCAGAAAATGCCGACGATCCCAACCGACCGACAAGCGTGCTACGCCGCCGGCTTCTTGGAGATATGGTAGCTCATCACGCCGGTGAGGAAGCTGCGGTTTTCGACGTCGGTGAAGCCGATGCCCTCGATCACCTCGGTCAGCTCGCGCGGCTTGTAGAAATGATGGATCGCATTGGCGAAATAGCGCACACATTTCTTGCTCTCGGCCGAGCTGCCGAACAGCAGCGCTGTGAACCACACCGAGAAGCGCAGGAATGTGAGATAAGGCACTTCGACAATGCGCGAAGCCGGGCGCAGCATGTCGTTGTGGCAGAAGACGCCGCCGGGCTTGAGCACCCGATGGATCTCACGGAATGCCTTGACGATTTCGAGATGGCGCGAGGCGAACTGCAGCGTCACCGCGTCGAAGGAATTGTCCGGGAAGGGCAGCACATGGGCGTCGCAGACCTGTGCATTGATGGTCAGATTGCGCTCGCGGGCTCGGCGCTGGCCCTCCGCGGTCATGTGCGGGCTGCCGTCGACCGTATGGATTTCCAGCGACGGATCGAGCCGCAACAGCCGCAGCGGAATGTCATGCGTGCCCGAGCAGACGTCGAGCACCTTGGCGCCGCGCGGCAGATGACGGTGGATTGCCGTGGCGAACCTGTTGCTCCAGCGCGAACAGCTTCCGAGCGAAGCAACCGCGTTGCCGCGGTCGTAATAGGTCGGCACGTCCCGGAACACTTCCGGGATCAGTTCCCGCCAGGTATCGCCAAACAGATGCGAACGAAGGTCTTCCTTGCGCAAGATGTCTTCAGAGAGGCTCATGGGGGCTCCCGTCGCTGCGTCACCATGGTAAGGGGCATGCACCCAGACGGTCGCAGCATTTCACGCGCCCGGCAAGCTGGCCTGCCGGGGGCGCCTGGACGTGCCTACACCCTCATCGGCATCAGTACATAAAGCGCACCTTTACTGTCTTTGTCTTGGATCAAAGTTGGCGAACCGGGGTCCGCGAGCTTGAGTACGGCCACCTCGCCCTCGATCTGGGCGGCGATATCGAGTAGATAACGCGAGTTAAAGCCGATATCGAGCGGGTCGGAATCGTAATCGACCTCGAGTTCCTCGGTGGCGCTGCCGCTGTCCGGATTAGTCACCGACAGCATCAGCTTGCCGCCGCTGATCGACAGCTTGACCGCACGCCCACGCTCGCTCGCCACCGTGGAGACGCGGTCGACCGCGGCCTCGAAATCCTTCTTGTCGACGGTGAGGCTCTTGTCGTTGTTGAGCGGGATCACCCGGGCATAATCGGGGAAGGTGCCGTCGATCAGCTTCGAGGTGAGCACCACCTCGCCGATGGTGAAACGGACCTTGCTCGCCGATAATTCGATCGCCACCTCGCCTTCGCCGGTCTCGATCAGCCGCTGCACCTCGTTGACGGTCTTGCGCGGCACAATGACGCCCGGCATGCCGGCGGCACCGTCCGGCAGCGGCAATTCGCACTGCGCCAGCCGATGCCCATCGGTCGCCACCGCCCGCAGCGTCGGCGCCTTGGGGTCGCCGGCCGCGTGCAGATAGATGCCGTTGAGGTAATAGCGCGTCTCTTCCGTAGAGATGGCGAACTGGGTCTTGTCGATCAGCCGCTTGAAGTCGGCGGCGGCGAGGCTGAACCTGTGACTCATCTCGCCGGCGGCGAGATCGGGGAAGTCGCTTTCCGGCAGCGTCTGCAGCGTGAAGCGCGAGCGGCCGGCGCGGATCGAGAGCACGGCGCGGTCGCCGGACCCCTCGATGACGATTTGCGCGCCCTCCGGCAACTTGCGCACGATCTCGTAGAACATGTGCGCCGGCACCGTGGTCGAGCCGCCGGGCGAGACCTCGGCGGCGATCGTATCGGTGACTTCGAGGTCGAGGTCGGTGGCCTTCAGGCTGAGCTTGCCGCCTTCCGCCTTGATCAGCACGTTGGCGAGAATCGGGATGGTGTTGCGCCGCTCCACCACGCGGTGAACATGGCCTAGCGACCTCAAGAGCTCTGCACGCTCGACAGTAATCTTCATGGGAACGACCCGCTCCGGCGCCCTGGCAATGGGTGGATGAAGTAGGCGCGGCAAGCCGGCGGCTCGCGGATTGCGAGGCCGGGGAGCAAAAGTGACCCGCCTTGGCGAAAATCGCAAGGGTTCCGCGGCATGCCGGGCGCAAATACCGGGGGGCGTCCACAGGGGGCGGCACTTTGGCGTGCCGCGGACGCAGCGCGGCACGAAATGGTGCGCCGCTAGGCCGGGACCGCGCCAAGCTCCGCCCTTGCGAAGGTCCCGGGTCGGCAGCGCATCGTTTCCCGCTGCGCCGCGCCCGGGACAAAGGGGCCCCCGCCCTATTCCTGCAATTGCCGCTTGAGGATCTCGATCTCCTCGGCCAGCGTCATATCGGCGCCGACCAGACCCTCGATCTTGCGCACCGCGTGCAGCACGGTGGTGTGGTCGCGGCCGCCGAACCGGCGGCCGATCTCCGGCAATGAGCGCAGAGTCAGCGTCTTGGCCAGATACATCGCCACCTGGCGCGGGCGCACCACATTGGCGGTACGCCGCGAAGACAAGAGGTCGGAGCGGCTGACGTTATATTGCCGCGCCACCACCCGCTGGATGTCCTCGATCTTGACCCGCTTGGGCTCCTGCGGACGGATCAGGTCGCGCACCTCGCGCTCGGCCATTTCCAACGTCACCGGATGGCCGGTGAGCTTGTTGTGCGCCAGCAGGCGGTTGAGCGCGCCTTCCAGATCGCGGCCGTTATGGGTGACGGTCTTGGCGATGTAGGAAAGCACCGGCACCGGCACGTCGAAGCTCGGATGATGCGCGCGCGCCGCGAGCACGCGGGCCTTGAGGATTTCGAAGCGCAGCTCCTCGCCCAGCGGCCCCATCTCCACCACCAGCCCGCCGGCAAGCCGCGAACGCACGCGGTCGTCGAGGCTTTCCAGATCCGAGGGCGGCCGGTCGGAGGCGATCACCACCTGCCGCCCGGCGTCGATCAGCGCGTTGAGCGTGTGACAGAACTCGGCCTGCGTCGATTTTCCCTGCAGGAACTGCAGATCGTCGATCACCAGCACGCCGATGCCGCGCAGCGCTTCCTTGAAGGCGAGCGCGGTCTGCGTGCGCAGCGCCGAGACGAAGCCGTACATGAACTTCTCGGCGGTGAGATAGAGCGACTTGCGCTCGCCCACGGCGTTGCCCGACCAGGTGGTCGCCTGCAACAGATGCGTCTTGCCGAGGCCGACACCGGCATGGATGTAGAGCGGGTTGAACATCACCGCGTCGCCGCGCTTGGCCGCCGCCACCTGCTTGGCCGCGGCATGGGCGAGCGTATTGGAACGGCCGACCACATAGCTGTCGAAGGTCAGGCGCGGATCGAGCGGCGAGCCGCCCAGCGCCTCGTGCACATTGGCCTCGCCGACGGTGAGCGGCCGGCTCTTGGCGCCGCCGCCATTGCCGTAGCGGGCGGTCTCGTTGGCGCAGGGCTCCAGCTCCACCTTCGGCTTGACCGTGGTGGCGCGCATGGCCGAGCGCACGGTCAGCTCGATACAGCCGATCTCCGACTCCTCGGCCTGCCAGCAGGCGAGCAGGCGTTCGGCATAGTGACCCTGAATCCAGCTCTTGAGGAACCGGGTCGGTACCGACAGACGCACGGTTCCGTTGTCGATCCCTTCCAGGTCCATGCGCGCAAACCAACTCGAGTAAATGTCGTCACCGACCTCCACCTGCAGGCGTCTCTTCACCTTGGACCAGTTGTCATCACCGTTGGACATTTTTTTCTTCTCGATCTGATTGACCGGTTGAGGGAACTCGGGTTGCTCGGCTCAGACGGCCACGGCCGGGCCGCCGACGCGCCGACAGACGCAAACGATACTCAAGCAGGCGTGATGCCGATTTGTTTGGAGCCTGGTGCGAAGGGGCCCGCGGGTCCCATCGGGGTGACATCGACGCAGGTCGAGGGCGTTGCGCCTCAACCGCTTATCGGCGGCGGCGCGCCCCGCAATCCGCCCAAACACGCAGATGCATTGGCAAAGGAATCGCTGGAATTGCAATTATCGACAAAGGAACAGAAAGAGGAATCCAGACGCGAGTCCACATCGAACTTATTGCAGGCGGCGGTAGCGGCGATCAGTCCCGATGCGGTCCCGGATTTGAACATGCCAGCCCCTCCTACTCTTGGGCTCTACGCCCTGCTTCTATTTCGCGCCCGGCTCTCGGCCCGGTCAAGCATGCATCACGAAGTTTCGCACCGCGATGCACCGTCCTCTTCACCGCCGCTCTCCAACATCCGATTGCCCCCGCGTTGCGAAAGGCAAAGCACCGTGCCGGACACAACACCGCCACTCTCATCCTCGCGGATGAGCCGGAGCCGAAAGCTTTTTTATTGGTGAAGCCCGGGAGCCCGAACGCGTCGAATAAAGTTTGCATAAGCCGACCGCACCGGCAATCGCAAATTACACAGCCAACCGTGCGCGCCAGCGCGATACCTGCGGAGGGGGTGGTACGTCAGTGATTAACGAGTTTTTAACATCTTGATGAGTCGCATAGAATTTTCAGGCTTAGATTGCCTTTAGCTATGCGCCGCGCCGCTCAAAAATTTTCGCGCGACAGCGCGGCAATGCCGATGGCACAGCGGGTTTCTTGGGTCCCGCTCGACGCTATGCATCTAAACCATTATTAGACCGACAAATTTGCTGAGCGCACCAAGCGCCTAACCCACACGAGCAAGCTCAAGCACGACGCGATGCGGCGACGGCGCACGAGAGATTAGTCCGGTAAAATCGACCGGCGCAGATTTTGGTGACGTGAGGATGACGGATTTGCAAATGCGCCGGGGTCAAACCGCCCGCCGATGAGCGCAAGCATCCGTTCAACGTCGATCTCGACGCAATTTCCATAGAAAAGGCCCGGCGCGAAGGCCGGGCCGGCATGCAAAATCAAACGCGCTTACTTGCCGAGCTTGGCGATGCGATGCGCCAGCCGCGAAACTTTTCGGCTCGCATTGTTCTTATGTACGACGCCACGCTGCGCTGCACGCATGATCACCGGCTCTGCCGCGTTCAGCGCGGCGGTCGCCGCGGTGCGGTCGCCGCTGACGATCGCTTCCTCCACCTTGCGCACCGATGAGCGCAGGTTGGTGCGACGCGCTTTGTTGATCTCGGTGCGACGCGCGATTTGGCGTGTGGCTTTGCGGGCGGATTTCGTATTGGCCATGGGTTGCTCGTTTGCAGCGGACGCTTGCCCGGACCGATACCCGGAAAGCAGTCAGATTTTGCAAGAAAATGATGGCGGCGAGACGCTCGCCGTCGCGAGCGAGGCTTATAGTAAGGCGCCGCCTGCCCGTCAACGGCCGCGAATAAGAGCGAGATAATGGTCAAGCCACGCGTTTGGCCCTGGCCGCGTCATATCCGGCCACGACCGCGGCGCAATCGGCGGCTGAAAACGGCGACAGCGGCGGCTTTACCCGCGCCAGCGCCGGATCGCCATGGATATGCGCGAGCAGCGCCTTGACGCCCGAGACCAGCGGCTTGCCGTCGAACAGCTTGCGGATCGCCACAGCGACCTCAAGTGACGCTGCGTCACCCTCACGCCAAGCGCGGGCGCAGAGGTCGGCGTTGCAATTGGCGGTCGCCGATATGCAGCCGGCGAATGCTCCGCGCCGCGCCTCCATGAGTGCGGCCTCGGTCGACGGGAACACCGCAAAGTCCGTTGCCGATCGCCGCCGCGGCGCGCGCGTATTCCATGTCACCGGAGGAATCTTTCAGACCCACGATGCGGGCGGCAAAGAGATCGCGCAGCCGACGCAGCAGCGGTACCTGCCAGGGAATGCCGGACATCGCCGGGAAGTGATAGAGATAGAGTGGAATGGGCTGTTCGCGCGTCGCCTGCACGATCGTATCGATATAGGTGACGAGCCCGTCGTCCGGCACGCCCTTGTAATAGAACGGCGGCAGCAGCAACGCACCGGCAAAGCCGAGTGCGGCGGCATGACGCGTCAGCGCCACCGCATCGGCGACCGCGGCGGCGCCGGTGCCGACCATCAGCCGGGCCATCGGCAAGCCGTTGGCCTGGTAGGCGCTCATGACCGCCATGCGTTCCTCGCGCGAAAACGAGGTGGCCTCGCCGGTGGTGCCGAGCACGTTCAAGCCGTCGCAGCCATTATCGAGCAGAGTGCGCGCGAGATTAAGCGCGCGGGCGAGATCGGGGCTGCCGTCCTCGTCGATCGGCGTAGCGATGGCGGCAATGACGCCGGATAGTCCTGCTGTCCGCATGCGCTCCCTCATGCACCGCGCCATGCCCGGCCAGGTGCCGGGCAATCCCGTCTAGTTTCCGCTCAACATTAAGAAACCGCGGATGGCCGGGACAAGCCCGGCCATGGCCGATCGATCGTCAGCCGCTCACATTGTAAGCCGCCAGCGCCGCCATGTTGACGAGCTGATTGTCTTTGGCACCGAGCGGCACGATCTGCACCGGCCGGTCGAGGCCGACCAGCAAGGGCCCGATCACGGTGGCGCCGCCAAGCTCCTGCAGCATCTTGGTCGAGATCGAGGCCGAGTGGAACGCCGGCATCACCAGCACATTGGCCGGACCCGACAGGCGGGAGAACGGATAGGGCTTCATCAGTTCCGGATTGAGCGCCACGTCGGCGGCCATCTCGCCCTCATATTCGAAATCGACCCGCTTGTGGTCGAGGATGCGCACCGCCTCGATCACCCGCGCCGAGCGCTCGCCCTGCGGATGGCCGAAGGTGGAGAACGCCAGCAGGGCCAGCCGCGGCTCATAACCGAGCCGGCGCGCCACGCCGGCCGCCTCGATGGCGATCTCGGCGAGCTCCGGCGCGGTCGGCATCTCGGTGACCGCGGTGTCGGCGACCAGCACGGTACGCCCACGCGTGACCACCATCGACAGGCCGATGACGCGATGGCCGGGCTTGGGATCGATCACCCGGCGCACGTCCTCGAGCGCGACCGAGAAATTGCGGGTGACGCCGGTCACCATGGCGTCGGCATCGCCGAGCGACACCATACAGGCGGCGAAATGGTTGCGGTCGGTGTTCACCAGCCGCTGGCAGTCGCGGATCAGATAGCCGCGCCGCTGCAGCCGCTCGTAGAGATAGTTGATGTAGACCTGATTGCGGGTCGACATCGCGGCATTGATGACCTCGATGCCCTCACCGAGATCGATGCCGGCCTCGCGCGCGGCCTCGCGTACGCGGTCTTCGCGCCCGCACAACAGCGCGGTGCCGAGCCCCTGATGTACGAAGCTCGCCGCCGCGCGGATCACCTGCTCTTCCTCGCCCTCGGCGAAGACGACGCGCTTGGGCGAGCGGCGCAGCCGCGCGAAGACCTGCACCAAAGTGCCGGCGACCGGATCACGGCGTGCATTAAGTTGCTGGCGATAGCCGTCCATGTCGACGATTGGCTTGCGCGCGACGCCGGTATCCATGGCCGCTTTCGCCACCGCCGGCGGCACGGTGGAAATCAGCCGCGGGTCGAACGGCACCGGGATGATGTAATCCGGCCCGAATTTCGGCCGCGCCCCGTAGAGGGCGGCCACCTCGTCCGGCACGTCCTCGCGCGCCAGATCTGCGAGCGCGCGCGCCGCCGCGATCTTCATTTCCATGTTGATGGTGGACGCGCGCACGTCGAGTGCGCCGCGGAAAATAAACGGGAAGCCGAGAATATTGTTGACCTGGTTGGGATAGTCGGAGCGGCCGGTGGCCATGATGGCGTCGTCGCGCACCTGGGCCACTTCCTCCGCGGTGATCTCTGGATCGGGATTGGCCAAGGCGAAGATGATCGGCTTGGCGGCCATCGACTTGATCATCTCCGGGGTGAAGGCGCCCTTGACCGAGAGTCCGAAGACGGCGTCGGCGCCCTCGAAGGCCTCGGCCAGCGTGCGCTTGGAAGTCTTGATGGCATAGGCCGACTTCCACTGGTTCATGCCCTCGGTGCGACCCTGGTAGATCACGCCCTTGGTATCGCAGAGGATGAGGTTCTCGGGACGGAAGCCGATCGCCTTCAAAAGTTCGAGGCAGGCGATGCCGGCGGCGCCGGCGCCGTTGCACACGAGTTTGGTGTTGGCGATGTCGCGACCGGTGAGATCGAGCGCATTGATCAAGCCGGCGGCCGAGATGATGGCGGTGCCGTGCTGGTCGTCGTGGAAGACCGGGATGTCCATCAATTCGCGCAGGCGCTGCTCGATCACGAAGCATTCCGGCGCCTTGATGTCCTCCAGATTGATGCCGCCCCAGCCGGCGCCCAGGAGTTTCACGCAATTGATGATCTCGTCCGGGTCCTCAGAGGAGACTTCCAGATCGATGGAATCGATGTCGGCGAAGCGCTTGAACAGCACCGCCTTGCCTTCCATCACCGGCTTTGCCGCCAGGGCGCCGCGATTGCCGAGGCCGAGAATGGCGGTGCCGTTGGTGATGACGGCGACGAAATTGCCCTTGGTCGTGTAGTCGTAGGCCTTGCTTGGGTCTTCGGCGATGGCCAGCACCGGTACCGCGACGCCCGGCGAATAGGCGAGCGAGAGATCGCGCTGGGTCGCCATCGGCTTGGTGGCCACCACCTCCAGCTTGCCGGGCCGGCCGACGGCTATGAAACTGCAGCGCCTCCTGGTCGGTGAAAGTGGGGCGGCTGTGGACGGCGGGGGGCTTGGCGAGCATCTCTACTCCCTGAACAGGACCGGGGGTGGCCGGCGGCGGGACCCTACCGGAAGCCATACCGCAAGCTCAAGGGAATGCCTCCCCCGGCGGCTTTGCATGGTTGAACCGGGACGCGCGGCGGAGTAAGCGATCGGTCCTGGCGACGCCCGTGAACCGTCCAATATCATGATCCGCTTTCTGTTTCGCCTCCTCGGTCTGTTGTGCCTGGCCACCGCCTTCCTGTTGCTGGTGTATGACGGCACCAAGTCGATCGCGGCCAATCACCTGTATTTCACCAGCGTTCGCACGCTATGGGACCTGGTCAATGCAGCGAGCCTGGCCAAGGTGAAGCCGCTGATCCTGCCCTATGCCGGCGGCTTTCTGTGGGACCCGGTGATGCTATCGATCCTGGCGGCGCCGGCCTGGAGCCTGTTCGGCGTGCTCGGCATCCTGCTGATCCTGCTCGGCCGCCGCAAAAAGCCGCTGATCGGTTACGCAAGACCCTAGCGCACCCCCACCCTCGCTGCAGCGCGGTATGAAGGCCTCGCGCCGGCGTGAAGTGCGTGGACGGGCACCTGTCCGAGACGTGATCGTGGCCGGGATTTCGGCAGGGCGGCGCTGCGCTTATATTGCGCTCAACAATTGCAGGGAGAACCAGCCATGTTCGGCTTCAAGAAGACTGCCATGCCCTCGCCGGCCGATGCGCTGCCTGGCCGCGACACCGCCATCCGCACCGCCGCCACCCATTTCGTCAATCAGCACCCGCTCAAGGGTCCCTATCCGCAAGGCTTCGAGCAAGCGATCTTCGGCCTCGGCTGCTTCTGGGGCGCCGAGCGCAAGTTCTGGGAACTGGGCGACGGCATCCACGTCACCGCGGTCGGCTATGCCGGCGGGCTGACGCCGAACCCGCTTTACGAGGAAGTCTGCTCCGGCCGCACCGGCCATAACGAGGTGGTGCTGGTGGTCTACGATCCGCAGAAGATTTCCTATGAGACGCTGCTGAAGACTTTCTGGGAAAGCCACGACCCGACGCAGGGCATGCGCCAGGGCAACGACGTTGGCACCCAGTATCGCTCCGGCATCTATACCTTCACGCCCGAGCAGCGGCTTGCCGCGGAGGCGTCCAAGGCGATGTATGCCAAGGAGCTGGGCAAGAAGCGCTTCGGGGCGATCACCACCGAGATCCTCGACGCCCCACCGTTCTACTTCGCCGAGGACTATCACCAGCAGTATCTGGCCAAGAACCCGTTCGGCTATTGCGGGCTGGGCGGCACCGGAGTGTCCTGCCCGATCGGCACCGGCGCCAAGCTGCAAGGCGCTACCGCCTAGCCGACGGCACTGGTCATTTGCACCGATCTCCTCTCCCCGCCGCGCGGGGAGAGGTAAATGCCGCGCTGGTCAGACTTTTTTAACCATATAAAGCGTTAATCGGGCTCAATTTCCGTAACCGGTCCGGAATTGCTTTTCATGCGAGCAGCCCGAATTCTCCTGCCCATGCTGGTAGCGCTCCTAGCCGCGGCCTGCGCGCGCCATCAGCCCAACTATTACGTCGTCGACCCGGCGACCGGCCAGCCTGTACCGGTGGTGCAGCGATATAACCAACCCTATGAAGGCCAGCCGACCTACTCGCGGCAGGCCTATGCCGCCCCGCAGGCCTATGCGCAGCCGCAAGCCGCGTCATCGTCGAGCGACGACCGTGGCCTGTTCCACCCGAATCACGGCGCCTTCACCGCGGGGCGCGGCGCGCCGGCCTATGCGCAAAGCTACGCGCCACAGCCCTATGCCCAGCAAGCCTCGTCGCGACAGAGAGATGTGCAGCAGCAGGCTTACGGCGCGCGCGGCTATGTTCTGCAATACCGCCCGCCGCCCGCGGCGCGCAGCGCGGCCTATGGCGCCGCGGCCTATGGCTATGCCTATGCGCCGGCCAACCAGCCCTACACGCTCGATTCCGGCGACAAGCTGCGCATCGTTGTGTTTGGGCAGCAAGGCATCACCGGCAGCTACATGGTCGATGCCGGCGGCAATATCAGCATGCCGCTGATCGGCTCGGTGCCGGCGCGCGGCTACACCGCGCGACAGCTTTCCTCGATGATCGTCGAGCGGCTCAAGCAAGGTTATGTGCGCGAGCCGCATGTGACGGTGGAGATCGAAGCCTATCGGCCCTTCTTCATCCTCGGCGAGGTCACCACTCCCGGCCAGTATCCTTACGTCGCCAACATGACGGTGGAGAACGCCATCGCCATTGCCGGCGGCTTTGCCCCGCGCGCCGACAAGCGCAGCGTCCAGCTCACGCGTGGCAGCAACGGCCAACGCTACCAGGGTGAGGTGCCGCTCAATTATCCACTGCGCCCCGGCGACACCGTGCTGGTGAAGGAACGCTGGTTCTGACGCCGCGTCACGCACTCGGATGTCATCGCCCGCGAAAGCGGGCGATCCAATAACCACAAAACTGTCGGTGGGTACTGGGTCCCCGCTTCAGCGGGGACGACAGCCATATGTTTTGCGCGGCCGCGCGATCACTTCATATTTTTCGCCAGGAACTCCACCGTCCGGCTCCAGCCCAGATCGGATGCCTCCTTGCGGTAGCTCGCGCGCTCGTCGCAGGTAAAGCCGTGTGGCGCGCCGGGATAGACATAGATCTCGGCCTGCGTCTGCTTGGCCTTGATCGTCTCCACCACATCCATGGGGATGCTCTCGTCCTTTTCGCCGAAATGCATTTGCAGCGGGCAGAGCGGCTTCTCGTCGGCGAATTTGCCGACCTGGCCGCCGTAGAAGGCGACCGACGCGGCGAGGCCGGGAATGCGGCAGGCGGCGAGGAAGGCGGCGGTGCCGCCCATGCAGAAGCCGATCACGCCCACCGGGCCGACGCCCTTGAGGTCCTCCTTGGCGGCGGCGACGTCCGCCATCATGTGCTCCCAGTTGAGATTGCCGAGCAGACTGCGCGCATGGGCGATCTCGTCCGGCGTATAGCCGCATTCGAAATCGCGCGCGAATCGGTCGAATACCGCCGGCGCCACCGCGGCATAGCCGAGGCCGGCCAGGCGGTCGCAGACCGCGCGGATGTGATGGTTGACGCCGAAAATCTCCTGCACCACGACCATGCCGCCTTTGACCGCGCCTTGCGGGTCGGCGCGATAGGCGCCGAGCTTGTGCTTGTCGGTTGTGGTGAGGGTGAACTGCTTACCCAATGGAACCTCCCTGATTTGCAAATCGTGACTGAACGCGAACCCGTCCATCGCCCGCGGGCTTTTAGCATAGAAATTCTCGCCCCGTCATTCCCGCACGCGGGCGAAGTCCACGCTTCGAAACGACGGTTACGCGAACGCCTGCTTCAACAACTCATAGGAGCGCTTGCGCGCCTCATGGCTGAAGATCATGGTCGTCACCATCAATTCGTCGGCCTTGGTCGCCTCGATCAACGGCGCGAGCTTCGCCCGCACCGTCGCCGGCGAACCGACCGCCAGCCGCGTGCGGCCCTTGCGCGATGCGCGCGCGGTCGACCGGCGTATAATCGTAGGCCGCCGCTTCCTCCGGCGAGGCGAGCGGCAGATACTCGCCCTTGGCGCGGCGCACGAAATTCAGCTCGACCGTCGTCGCCAGCCGCTCGGCCTCCGCGTCGGTTTCGGCGCAGACCACATGCGTCGCCAGGATGGCGTAGGGCGCCGCGTGCGCCGACGAGGGGCGGAAATTATCGCGATAGAGCCGCATCGCTTCGCCAGCGTCGAAATTGGCGAAGTGATGCGCGAAGGCGAAGGCCGCGCCGATCTGGCCGGCCAGCTGCGCCGAATAATCCGAGGAGCCGAGCAGGAAGATCGGCGGCAGCGGCACGTCGTCCGGCATCGCCCGCACCTTGTGGAACGGGTGCCCGGCCGGAAAGCCACGGCTCTCCAGCAGCATCAATTCGTTGAAGCGGTCGAGGAAATCGTCCTCCTCGCCGATGCCCTGGCGCCGCCGCAGCATGTAGGAGGTCGCCGGATCGGTGCCGGGCGCGCGGCCGAGGCCGAGATCGATGCGCCCGGGAAAGAGCGCCTCCAGCACCTTGAAGCGTTCGGCGACCATCAGCGGCGCGTGGTTGGGCAGCATGACGCCGCCGGAGCCGACGCGGATGCGCTCCGTCACCGCGGCGATCTGCCCGATCATGATCTCCGGCGCCGAGCTTGCGATCGCCGGCAGGTTGTGATGCTCGGCGACCCAATAGCGCGTGTAGCCGAGGCGGTCGGCGAGTTGCGCCAGATCGAGCGAATTGCGCAACGCCTGCGCCGCCGGGCTTCCGGCGACGACGGGCGACAAATCGAGAACGGACAGTGGGATCATGTCATTAACCTAACATGTTTTCAGGTCGATCCAGGGCGCGCGCCACCGGGAAGACGAAAAGCGGCGCCAGCTTCTCTCACTCGACGAAGCGCGTATGATTAGATAATGGGACCTGGAAAGGAATTTCGATGGCTTCCCTGCTCGAATGGAAAGTCCCGGCCTCCGCGCAACCGCACGCGCAGGACTATTCCTACGATCTCGAACGCGCGCTCAACGCGGTGATCGGCCTGCACGCGCTCGTCCCCGGCGATGCCTTCACCGCCGACACGCTGGGCACCGAGCGCGCCGGCAATGGCGTGCTTATCGACGACGGGCTGGTGCTTACCATCGGCTACCTGATCACCGAGGCCGAGACCATCTGGCTGCATCTCGGCGATGGCCGCGTTGTGGCCGGCCATGCGCTCGGCTTCGACCAGGAGACCGGCTTCGGCCTAGTGCAGGCGCTGGGCAAGATCGACCTGCCCTCACTGCCGCTCGGCTCCTCGCGCGCCATCGAGGTCGGCGAGCGCGTGGTGGTCGGCGGCGCCGGCGGCCGCACGCGGTCGGTCGCCGCCCGCATCGCCGCCAAGCAGGAATTCGCCGGCTATTGGGAATACGTGCTCGACGAGGCGATCTTCACCTTCCCCGCGCATCCCAATTGGGGCGGCACCGGCCTGATCTCTCCGCAAGGCGAATTGATCGGCATCGGCTCGCTGCAGGTCGATCGCGCGCGCGACGGCGACAACGAGCATCTCAACATGATCGTGCCGATCGACCTGTTGAAGCCGATCCTTACCGACTTGCGCAAATTCGGCCGCGCCAACCGGCCGGCGCGGCCGTGGCTCGGCCTCTATTCCACCGAGATCGAGGACAAGATCGTCATTGTCGGCATCGCGCCCAAGGGTCCGGCCGAGCGCGCCGAGATCAAGACCGGCGATGTGGTGCTCTCGGTCGGCGGCGAAGACGTCACCACGCTTGCCGGCTTCTACCGCAAGGTCTGGTCGCTCGGCGAAGCCGGTGTCGAGGTGCCGCTCACGCTTTATCGCGACGGCGTCACTTTCGAGGTGGCGATGAACTCCTCCGACCGCGCCAAGTTCCTACGCGTGCCCCGGCTGCACTGAGCGGCGATTACGACCGCGCTAGCGCATCTGGATCTTGTATTCCTTCACCAGCCGGCCGAACTTCTCATAGTCCTTGTGGATCAGGTCGGAGAATTCCGCCGGCGTCAGCGCCAGCGGCTCGAGGCTGCCGGAGACGTTGATCTTCTTGGCGATGTCGGGGCGCAACAGCAGCGCGTGCACCGTCTTATACAGCTTGTCGACGATCGGCTTCGGCGTCGCCGCCGGCGCGAACAGGCCGAGCCAGATATCGACAGCGTAGCCCGGATAAAATTCGCCGATGGTCGGCATTCCGGGGAATCGTTCCGATCGTGCCTTGCCGCTCACCGCAAGGCCGCGCAGCGTTCCGGCCTTGAATTGCCCGGCGCTGGCGGCGCCGGCAAACAACGCCTGGGTCTGCCCGGCCATGGTCGCGGCCATCGCCGGCGCGCCACCGCGATAGGTGACGTTGACCATTCTGAAATTGGCGCGGTGCATGAGCATTTCCATGGCGAAATGCTGCTGGCTGCCGACGCCGCCGGAGGCGAAGTTCAGCGGCGGGTTGGCCTTGCGCGCATACTCGACGAATTCCGGCAGCGTCTTGGCCGGCACCTTGGGATTGACCGCGAGCACGAATTGATTGCTCGCCACGCTGCTGATCGGGATCAGGTCCTTCAAGGTGTCGAACGGCATCTTGCGGTAGACATGCGGATTGATGACGATACCGCTGTCGGCGGCGAGCAGCAGGGTGTAGCCGTCGGGCGAGGCCTTCGCCACCACGTCGCCGGCGATATTGCCATTGGCGCCGGGGCGGTTTTCGATCACCACCGGCTGGCCGAATTCCTGCGCGAGAAACTGGCCGAGCAGGCGCGCCGCGACGTCGGGCGCGCCGCCCGCCGGGATCGGCACCAGGATGCGGATCGTATGGTCGGGATAGGCCGCCTGCGCGGCGACCGGCAGGGTGCAGAGGCCCGCGAACGCGGCGAGTGCCGCGCCGGCAAGCCGGCAAAGCAGATGATATTTCATCGCACGGTGCTCCCTCGTTTGATTGTTTGTTTTTTTCGTTTGCCGCCTGCGGCCAGGGCGCGGCGGTCGCCCGCTACTGCGCGAGCGCGAACAACCTCTCGGCATTGCGGTGACAAATCTTCTCCATGTCGTCGTGCGGCAGATCGAGCGATTCCATCACGGCGATGGTGGCGCGGATGTAGCCCTTGCCCTTTTCCGGGTCGAACGGGCAGTCGGATGCGAACAGCACGCGGTCCGGGGTGAAGAAGGAGATGCCGCAGATGGTCGGCCCGCGCGCGCCCGCGAGCGCGGTATCGCCGTAGAATTCCTTGAAATAAGTGAGCGGCCGCTTCTTCAGCCGCTTGAGGATGGCGCCATAGTCCTCGTCCGAGGTGCGCACGCCGAGCTGATCCCAGCTATGACCGACGCGGCCCTCGAAATAAGGAATGATGCCGCCGAGATGGTGGCTGATGATCTGCAGCTTGGGAAAACGATCGATGATGCCGGAGAACACCAGTCGCGCCAGCGCCGCGCCGGTCTCGAAGGGCCAGCCGATGACGCTGTTGATCTCGTATTTCGATTTGTCCTCGGTGCGGTAGTCGGCCATTTCGCGGGTGCGGATCGGATGCAACAGGATCGGCCGCCCGGACTTCTCGATCACCTCATAGATCGGCAGGAACGCATCCTGGTCGATCGGGGCGCCGTCGACATTGGTGTGAAGCTGGATCGCATTGGCGCCGTCGGCGAGCGCGCGCTCGGCTTCCTTCAGCGCCGCTTCCGGCGCGTTCATCGGCAGCGAGGCGGCGTAACCGGGAAAGCGGTCGGGATATTTGGCGACCAGTTCGGCGAGACCTTCATTGCCGATCCGGCACCATTCCGGCGCCTGCTCGGCCGGCCATAGCCGATCGATCGCCGGCATGCCGAGCGAGAGAACCTGCGAATAGTCGGGAAAGGAATTGACGATGCGCAGCCGCTCGTCGATATCGTACAGCGCCGGAATACCGCGCACACGTTTGCCCATGTCTTTCTGCCCCGCCGGCGTCTGCACCAAGCCGTCGAAGAAGCGTTGCGGAAAGAAATGATTGAAGGCGTCGATATAACGCATTGGTTCTCCCTACGAGCAGTGGCCGCCACTTTGCGAGGGCATAGCGCTTTTTTGCCCACGATAGACGTTTTGCGCAAAGGCGGAAGCGGGCACCCAGGTGTGGGAGCCATGCATTTTGCGTCATTTCGACCTATGAAACGCCGCAAAAAACGCCGCACGCGAAAGCCCGACGTCGATGGCTGCGATCAGCGCGCGCAGCGCGCACGGCTCACGCCGGGCTCTCTTCGATCTTGTCGACGCGGTTGGGATAGAAGGCCAGATGGCCGGCGATCTCGCCGACCGCGGGGAACGGCTGCTCATAGCTCCATACCGCGTCTTCCGCGTTGCGGCCGTCGACGGCGATGCTGAAATAGCTGGCGTCGCCCTTATACGGGCAATGGCTGTGGTGTTCGCTACGTTGCAGCGCACCCATATCGGCATCGGCGCGTGGGATATGGAACACCGGCGGGTAGCCCGCCTGCCGCAGCGCCAGCGCGCGGGTGAAATCCGCGATCAGGCGGCCGGCGAAGGTCACGCGCACCCGCTTTCCGGCGGGTGCGACGGTAATGGGATGGTCGGGGCCGGGCGGTTTCAAGGCAGGACCGGCGGCTGACGACGGGGTTTTTGGCGCGCCCGAGACGATTTCGAACGTCCGACCTTTGCCTTCGGAGGGCAACGCTCTATCCAGCTGAGCTACGGGCGCTTGTGGCGCACTGCATAGACGAATTGGGCGCCAGCGGCAACGTCCCGGGTTCCCGCTTACCGACCGCCACATTATCGCGATTCTGATGAGCTTTCTGTGATTAAACCCGCTTGAGCGCGCCGCCCGCTTTGCAGGCAAATAGCGAATCTCTTATTGCTGATTCCTTGCGCATGGTGCGCTCAAGGAGTTATTTCGATGGCAGCAACAGCAGCCGCCCCGTCCAAGCCCAAAGCCGCCAAGCCGGTGACCACCCGTATCCTGGCCGCTGCGCTGGCCGAGCAACATCAGCTCACCAAGAAGCAGGGCCTGGAGATGATGGAAGACCTGATCAGCATGATCACCAAGCACCTCAAGAAGGGCGAGCGGGTGAAGATCGCCGGTCTCGGCATTCTGCAGGTGCGCAAGCGCGCCGCCCGCATGGGCCGTAATCCCGCGACCGGCGAGGCGATCAAGATCAAGGCGTCGAAGAAAGTCGCCTTCCGCGCCGCCAAAGACCTGAAAATGGCGATCTGACCGACGCCCGCGCGTTTCGGTCTGGACAAAGCCCCGCCGGATGTCGGCGGGGTTTTTGCTTTGGCGGCAGCCGCCGCGGACATCGGCGCGGCGCCCTCACCGGGCGTTCCGGCGGCGCGAGAGGCCCGCTCTTGCCCCGCCTCCCGCCGGTCTATAATGAGCGGCAAAACATACGGGAGAGGCTCGTCGCGCCGCATACCGGTATCGGCGCGTTTTCCCGCCGCCAATGCCATGTCAGGGCCGGGCCTGTACCGGCCGTCTCGCAGAGAAGGCGCGCTGCCTTTGTTCGCGGATGCTCGGGAAGAGCCCGCGCATGACGACTTGAAAGTTCCTCCATCCGCACTGTTCATAATGGAAATTCACCTCGTTCTGCTGCTCATCGGCGCCGGCGTGCTTGCCGGCATCCTGGCCTCGCTTGTCGGCGGCGCCGCGGTGGTGGTCTATCCGGCGCTGATCGCATCCGGCGTGCCGCCGCAACTGGCGGCGGTCTGCAATCTCACCGCCTTGATGCCGGCCACCATGCTGGCGGCGCTGTCCGACCGCTCGCAATTGCCGCCGTTCAACCGCGCCTTTCTCGGCCTCTGCGTCGCCTCGGTGACCGGCGCCGGCATCGGCGCCTCGCTGCTGCTGCTGACGCCGCAGCGCATGTTCTCGATATTCGTGCCGCTGCTGCTCGGCTTTGCCACCGTGCTGTTCGCTTATGCCGAAAACATCAGCGCCTATATGCGCGCGCGCGCCGCCGGCCGCGGCCATGAGCTTTCCTTCAACGTGGCCAGCCTGAAAATATTGCTGCCGGTTTCCTTCTATGGCGGCTATTTCGGCGCCGGCGTCGGCATTCTCATGCTCGGCGTCTTTACGGTGGCGACCGGCGGCGATTATCGCTCGGCCAATGTCGCCAAGAATTTCGTCTCCAGCCTCAACGGGCTGATGGCGGCCATCATCTTCACCGCGCATGGCGCGGTGCTGTGGCCGCAGACGCTGTCGCTGATGGCCGGCACCATTGGCGGCGGCCTGATCGGCGCGCAGATCGCGCGCGTCATCCCACGCCAAGTGGTGCGCGTGCTCATCGTCGTGGTCGGCGCCGCGCTGACCGTGGCGTTCGCCAAACGATATTGGTTCTGAGCGGAACGCTCACGGCGCTCTGGCCGCCACGCCTCGCGCCAATTCCACCACGCGCGCGGTCATGGCGCTGGCCGGATCGGCCAGCGGGTCGGTGATGGTGAAATGATTGGTGCCGGCGATCTCCTGGTAACGCGTGGCCACGCCCTGCGCGCCCCAGGCCGCGACGATGTCCTTGGCTTGGCGGAAGAACTCGCTCGATTCCAGCGAGCCGACCAGGGCGTCGAAGATTCGCCCGGAGGGCACGCGCCATAGCACCGGCGACACCCGACGGGCTTCCTCGGCGGTCAAATGCAAATCCTGGTTGACCGAAATCTGCACCGCCGGGGTGACGTCATAGACGCCGGATATGCCATAACCGGCCGGCACCAGATCGGCGGGCGCGTCGGACGCGAGCGTCGAGAAATCGGTGGCCACCAAACAGGCGGTGAGATGACCGCCGGCGGAACTGCCATAGACCGCGATGCGCTTGCCGAAGCGCCGCCACAAGAACAGGCAGGCCGCGCGCATCTCCTCGATGACGGCGGCGACCGTCACCTGCGGGCAGAGATCGTAACCGACGACGGCGACGCTGACGCCGTGGGCGTTCGGCCCCTTCGCCATATGGCTGAAACTGGAGGGCCCGAGCGAGCGCCACCAGCCGCCGTGGATGAACAGCGCCAGCGGGCCGTCCTGGACGGCGGCGGGAAACAGATCGAGGGTCTGGCGCGGCGTCGGACCATAGGACAAGCCGAGCTCGGCGCCGGACGCCGCCTGGCGATAGGCCGCGGACTCGCGGTCCCGGCGGGCGAAGATTTCCGGATATTCGGGGACGCGGGCGCGGCTGTCGTATTCTTTCTCGTAGTCGATGGGCATTTCCATTCCTCCCGGAGGCGCGAGAATGCGGCAGGGCGCAGCGGCTGACAAGACGCTGCGCCCGCGCGGGGACGACAACCGAAAGAAATTTCGCTATCTCTTGCCCATGAAAATCGACGGTAAACCGACACGCACGATCTGGCTCGAGCCCGATGGGCAAAGCGTCGGCATTATCGACCAGACGCAGCTGCCGCATCGCTTCGTCACCGCGGGGCTGACGAACCTGGCCGACGCCACCCATGCCATCGCGTCGATGCAGGTGCGCGGTGCCCCGCTGATCGGCGCAGCCGCCGCCTATGGCATGTGGCTCGCCCTGCGCGAGGACGCTTCCGACGAGGCGCTGGAGCGCGCCTATGCCGCGCTTCATGCAACGCGGCCGACCGCGATCAATCTGAAATGGGCACTCGACGAGATGCTGGCCACGGTGCGCAACCGGCCGCGCGGCGAGCGGGCCGCGGCGGCGCTGGCGCGCGCCGGCGAGATCGCCGAGGAAGACGTGGCGATCAACCAGGCGATCGGCCGCCACGGCCTCACGCTGATCGAGGACGATCGCGGCGAAGAAGAATGGCGAACGCGTCAACGTGCTCACGCATTGCAATGCCGGCTGGCTCGCCACCGTCGACTGGGGCACCGCCACCGCGCCGATCTACATGGCGCACGACAAGGGACTCGCCGTGCACGTCTATGCCGACGAGACGCGGCCGCGCAATCAGGGCGCCTCGCTCACCGCCTGGGAACTCGGCCATCACGGCGTGCCGCACACGGTGATCCCCGACAATACCGGCGGCCACCTGATGCAACATGGCCTGGTCGACCTGGTCATCGTCGGCACCGACCGCGTCACCGCGCAAGGCGACGTCTGCAACAAGATCGGCACGTATCTCAAGGCGCTCGCCGCCGCCGACAACAAGGTGCCGTTCTACGTGGCGCTGCCCTCGCCCACCATCGACTTCACGGTCAGTGACGGCGTGGCCGAAATCCCGATCGAGCAGCGCTCCGCCGAAGAAGTGGCGATGATGACCGGCAAGACCAAGGACGGCCGCATCGAAACGGTGCAGATCGTGCCGGACGGCTCGCCGGTCGCCAATTACGCCTTCGACGTGACGCCGGCGCGGCTCGTCAACGGGCTGATCACCGAGCGCGGCGTGCTTGGGGCCGACCGCGAGGCGCTTGCCGCGGCCTTCCCCGACCGCGCGGGAAAACGTGCTAACATCGCCTGATGACGCTGATCTCGTCCTCGCCGCTGCAAGTTCCCGTCGACGGCCGCCAGTCGGAGACCGCGCTGCGCGTCGCCCGCGGCACCGCGCGGCTGTTGCACGCGCACGGCTTCTGCGTGGTGAGCGAATTGCCGCTGCCCTCCGGCCGCCGCGCCGATCTGGTGGCGCTCAATGCCGGCGGCGAAATCTGGATCGTCGAGATCAAATCGTCGGTGGCCGATTTCCGCGCCGACCAGAAATGGCCGGACTACCGCGCCCATTGCGACCGGCTGTTTCTTCGCCACCTGCGCCGAGGTGCCGTGCGAGATTTTCCCGCCCGACACCGGGCTGATCGTGGCCGACGGTTTCGGCGCCGAATTCCATTGCCAGGCGCCCGAGCACCGGCTGCCGGCGCCGACGCGCAAATCGATGATGCTGCTGTTCGCGCGCGCCGCCGCGCTGCGCCTGCAATCGCTCGCCGATCCGAACGGGCCTTATGGGGACGTGACCTGACGCTACCGCGGCGCGCGCATTTTCGCTTTAAGACGGTCTGCGCTAGCGCGGCGCCCTTTTGGCCAAAATCCGCTGCAAGGTGCGCCGGTGCATGTTGAGCCGGCGCGCGGTCTCCGAGACGTTGCGGCCGCACAATTCGTAGATGCGCTGGATGTGCTCCCAGCGCACGCGGTCGGCCGACATCGGATTTTCCGGCGGATCGATCTTGGCATTCTCCTGCGCCAAGAGCGCGGTGACGACGTCGTCGGCGTCGACGGGCTTGGCCAGATAATCGACCGCGCCGAGCTTCACCGCGGTCACCGCGGTGGCGATATTGCCGTAGCCGGTGAGGATGATGGCGCGCGCGTCGGGGCGGCGGCGCTTGAGCGCGGAGATCACGTCGAGGCCGTTGCCGTCGCCAGCCGCATGTCGACGATGGCGAAGGCCGGCGCGGTGCGCTCGACCTGCAGCAAGCCGTCGGCGACCGACTCCGCGGTGGCCACGACAAAGCCGCGGCTCTCCAGCGCCTTGGCCAGCCGTTGCAGGAACGAACGATCGTCCTCGACGATCAGCAGGCTGCGCTCGCTCGGGATCTTCTCCGGCACGCCCGGCTCGGCAACTTCGTTGATGGCGATATCCATGATTGCACCCATAACGATTGCTTTGATCGCAATATTAGCCTGTCACGGCGCGCGATCACACAATTAATGATCGCTTCATAAGAAATAGTGATGTTGCGCTGCGATCTCAAGCCGCGGCGAAGGTTAACGAGCGCCCGAAATCGCTGCGATTCCAGCGCAGGGTGACGATCGCGCCGCGCGCGGGAAACGCGCGATTTCCGAAAGTGACGGTGGCGCCCGAGCGTTCGAGCAGGGTCTTGGCGATGAAGAAGCCGAGCCCCAGGCCCTTCGGCTCGTCGTCGCCGTCGTCCGCGATTGCGCCGCCGGCTGGTGACGTAGGGCTCGCCGATGCGGTCCATGATGTCCGGCGCAAAGCCGGGACCGTCGTCGCTGATGGTCGAGCTCGATCGTATCCTCCTTCCAGCGGCATCGACCATCACGCGCGCGCGCGCGAAGTCGACCGCGTTCTCCAGCAGATTGCCGAGCCCGTAGAGGATGGCCGGATTGCGCGCGCCGACCGGCTCGGCGCCGCCGTTCGGCGCCAGCGCGACGTCGATGGCGACGCCGAAATTGCGGTGCGGCGCGACGACTTCCTCGATCAGCGAGCTGAGCGGCGCGCGGTCGAAGGGCTCGCCGCTCGACGACAATTCGGTGAGCTTGGCGAGGATGTCGCGGCAGCGCGTCGCCTGCTCGCGCAACAGCCGCACGTCGTCGCCATGCGGGGCGTCGGGCGGCATCGCGTTCTGCAATTCCTTGGCGATCACCGAGATGGTCGACAGCGGCGTGCCCAGCTCGTGCGCGGCGGCGGCGGCGAGCCCGTCGAGCTGCGAGAGATGCTGCTCGCGCGCCAGCACCAGCTCGGTGGAGGCGAGCGCGTCGGCGAGCTGGCGCGACTCCTCGCTGATCTGCCAGGCATAGACGCCGATGAAGCCCATGCCGAGCAGGATCGCCAGCCACACGCCCACCATGATAGATCGGCGGCAGCCGCAGCGGATCGTCCGGCTCCCAGGGCAGCGGATAATGCGCGAACATCAGCAGCGGTGGCGCAGGCGACCGCGAAAGCGCCGAGCATCAAGGTGAAGCGCGGCGGCAGCGCGGTCGCCGACAACAGCACCGGGCCGAGGAACAGGAAGGCGAACGGGTTCTGCAAGCCGCCGGTGAGGAAGATGAGCACCGCGAGCTCGGCGGTGTCGAAGGCGAGCAGCCAGGCGGCGCGGTCGGGCTCCAGCCGCTGCGTCATGTGGAAGCGCAGGCGCAGCGCCACATTGAGCCAGGCCGACAGCGCGATCACCGCCAGGCAGGCCCAGATCGGCAGCGGAAAATCGAGCCCGTAATGCACCACCAGCACCGCGGTCGACTGCCCGATCACCGCCAGCCAGCGCAGCCGGACCAGGGTGTCGAGGCGCACGATTGCGGCGCGGATGGTTCTGGGCGAGTTCGAAACCGGGCATGGTCCGGCAGCATTGAAGGATAATCGGCTTAGCTCCGTCATCCGGGCACCAATTGCAGGCCGAGCCTCGCAGGACTATCGCGCTTCGGCATGGGCTCGCGGGGCTTGCGCTTCCTGCGGCATAGCGTCACATCTTGCCGGCCATGGACGCCCAGAATACCGCCGCCGTCGCCGTCGACCGCCTGGTCAAGCGCTACAAGACCGCCGACCGCGGTCGACGACATCTCGTTCCGCCTGCCGAGCGGCTCCATCACCGGCCTGCTCGGCGGCAATGGCGCCGGCAAGACCACCACCATCGCCATGATCATGGGGCTGGTCACCCCCACCTCCGGCACCGTCAGCGTGCTCGGCGCCGACATGCCGCGCGAGCGCTACCGCGTGCTGCATCGGATGAATTTCGAGAGCCCCTATGTCGACATGCCGATGCGGCTGACGGTGCGGCAGAACCTCTCGGTCTTCGCGCAGCTCTATGGCGTCGCCGATCCCGCCGCGCGCATCGGCGAGCTTGCCGCCGATCTCGATCTCGATGAATTCCTCGACCGGCCCAACGGCAAGCTGTCGGCCGGGCAGAAGACCCGCGTGTCGCTGGCGAAATCGCTGCTCAACAAGCCCGAGGTCTGCTGCTCGACGAGCCGACCGCATCGCTCGATCCCGATACCGCCGACTGGGTGCGCGGCCGGCTCGAGCGCTATCGCATCGAGAACGCCGCCACCATCCTGCTCGCCTCGCACAACATGACCGAAGTGGAGCGGCTGTGCGAGCGCGTCATCATCATGAAGAAGGGCCGCATCGAGGACGACGACACGCCGGAGCGCCTGCTCGCGCGCTACGGACGCGAAACCATGGAAGACGTGTTCCTCGACGTCGCGCGCGGACGGCGGCGGCAGCAGCGAGGACGCGCGATGAGTGCACGTGATCGGCGCTTGATCTCCCCTCCCCCGCGAGCGTCAGCGCGTGGCGGAGCGGTTGGCGGTGGGCAGCATTGGCAGATCGGCGCGCGGCTTTCGAATTCCGCACCCGGTTCGCAATCGCGCGCGATTGCGAACAGCGCTCCGCCACCGCTGCGTCGAGGACGGTAAAGGCGGCGCTTTCGCTTGCATGAGCGGGGAGCGTGGCAAGTACTTGCACAATCGGTTCGAGCTTGAACAGATGACTTCCCTCGACTCCGGCCTCGACTTCTCGGCCAGCCGCATCGCCGCCATGGTGCGGCGCTATTGGTATCTCTTGTCCTCGTCGTGGCCGCGCATCCTCGACCTGATCTATTGGCCGACCGTGCAGATGCTGATGTGGGGCTTCCTGCAGATGTATGTGGCGCAGAACGCCGGCTTCTTCGCCCGCGCCGGCGGCGTGTTCATCGGCTCGGTGCTGCTGTGGGATATCCTGTTCCGCGGTCAGCTCGGCTTCTCCATCTCGTTCCTGGAAGAGATGTATGTCGCACAACCTCGCCAATCATCATGATGTCGCCGCTGCGCCCGGTCGAGTTCATCGCGGCGCTGATGATCATGAGCGTGGTGCGGCTCGCCATCGGTATGGTGCCGGTGACGCTGCTGGCGGTCGCCTTTTTCGGCTTCAACCTGTGGTCGCTCGGGCTCGCGCTCGCCGCCTTCTTCGCCAATCTGATCCTGACCAGTTGGTCGATTGGCATCTTCGTCGCCGGCCTGTTGCTGCGCAACGGCATGGGCGCCGAGACGTCTGGCCTGGACCATCATGTTCCTGTTTCTGCCGCTCACCTGCGTCTACTATCCGGTGGCGGTTTTGCCCGCGTTCCTGCAATACGTGGCCTGGGCGCTGCCTCCGACCTATGTGTTCGAGGGCATGCGGGCGCTTGCTGATCGACCACGTGTTCCGCGCCGACCTGATGCTGCAGGCACTGGCGTTCAATGCTGTGCTGTTCGCGGCTGCCTCGTTCGCCTTCGTGCGCCTGCTGCAAAGCGCGCGCGAGCAGGGCAGCCTGCTGCAAACCGGCGAATAAGGTAAATTCGCCTGCTTTTACGGTACTGTGGTGAGTTTTGCAGGGCGTAAACCATATCCCCATGACTTATGCCTATATTGACGCAATGACCGAAAAACAGCAGTCTGCTGCAGTGCAGCAAGGGCCGGGACCAGATTCGATGGCAATTGGTGAATTCGACGGAGCAGCCACTCTCTCCGGCGAGCACCGGACCTATAGTTCACCTCGCCGATCTACTGGATGTACGAGATGAGCCTGGCCGCGCTCAATCCCTCGCGCGCCTTCGCCGACGCCACCCGGCTGTTCTTCAAGAATCCGGTCAATCCCTTCGCCCACACCCCCTATGGAAAATCGGTGGCGGCGGCGATGGAATTGTTCGAGCGCTCCACCCGCCGCTATCACCGGCCGGAATGGAATATCCATCACACCACCGTCGGTGGCGAGCGCGTGCCGGTGCATGTCGGCACCGCGTGGGAGCGCCCGTTCTGCCGGCTGATCCATTTCGAGCGCGCCTTCCGCCATCTGCCGCGCCGGCCGCAACCGAAGCTGCTGATCGTCGCGCCGATGTCGGGCCATTATCCGACGCTGCTGCGCGGCACGGTGGAGACCTTCCTGCCCAATCACGACGTCTATCTCACCGACTGGGTCAACGCGCGCATGGTGCCGCTCAACGAAGGGCGCTTCGATCTCGACGACTACATCGACTACGTCATCTCCATGCTGCATCTGTTGGGCGGCGACGTGCATGTGATCGCGGTGTGCCAGCCGTCGGTGCCGGTGCTCGCCGCGGTGTCGATGATGGAGACCGACCAGGACCCCTATGTGCCGCATTCCATGGTGCTGATGGGCGGGCCGATCGATACGCGCATCAATTCCAACGCCGTCAACAAGCTCGCCGAGGATCGCGGCATCGACTGGTTCCGCAGCAACGTCATCACCAAGGTGCCGTTCCCGCATCCCGGCTTCATGCGCGACGTCTATCCGGGCTTCCTGCAGTTGCACGGCTTCATGACCATGAACCTGGATCGCCATCTCAAGGCACACCACGACCTGTTCCTGCATCTGGTCAAGGGCGACGGCGATTTGGCGCAGAAGCACCGCGAGTTCTACGACGAATATCTCGCGGTCATGGATCTGGCCGCCGAGTTCTATCTGCAGACGGTGGAGACCGTGTTCATCCGGCACGCGCTGCCCAAGGGCGAGATGACCCATCGTGGCCGACGGGTCGATCCGTCCGCGATCCGCCGTGTCGCGCTGATGACGGTGGAAGGCGAGAACGACGACATTTCCGCGGTGGGCCAGACCGAGGCCACGCATCGCCTGTGCCCGAACATCCCAGCCGAAAACAAAGCCCACTACATGCAGACGGAAGTCGGGCATTACGGCGTGTTCAATGGCTCGCGCTTCCGCGCCGAAATCGCCCCGCGCATCGCCGATTTCGTGCTGACGCATAATGGCGGCCGCAAGCGCGGTAACGGCGCGGCGGCGCCCGTGTCCGCCGTGGCCATGCCCTCAGCGCCCGAGCCAGGCGCCGAGCATTAAGCTCGCCCTCGCCGGCGAACGTGTGGCACACTGCGCGCGCACACCGATTCCGGATTGACGATGTCGCTCCCGCTGCGCGCTTTGCTCTTTCGCCGCACCAGTGAACCGCAGGCGATCTCGATCGCCTTCGACGGCACCGTCTATCTGGTGCGCCTGCGCCGCCACGGCCAGGCCCGGCGCTACACACTGCGCATCCATGCCGCCACGCGCGACGTCGTGCTTACCATGCCGCCGCGCGGCAGCCTGAAAGAAGCGCGCAGCTTCGCCGAGAAGCATGGCGGCTGGATCGCTGCGCGGCTCGGCCGCCTGCCGCAGCCGGCGCCTTTCGCGCACGGCACGCTGCTGCCGCTGCGCGGCGTGGAGCACCGCATCGAGCACCGGCGCGGCCGCGGCACGGTGTGGATCGAGGATCGCGCGGACGGCGAGTGCCTGCTCTGCGTCGCCGGCGAGGCGCCGCATGTGGCGCGCCGGGTCCATGACTTCCTCAAGCGCGAGGCCAAAAGCGACCTGGAAACGGCCAGCCGCGCGGCGGCGGATCGGCTCGGCGTCGCCATCAAGCGGGTGTCGATCCGCGACCAGGCGAGCCGCTGGGGCTCGTGTTCGACCACCGGCGTGTTGTCCTATTCCTGGCGGCTGATCCTGGCGCCGCCCTATGTGCTCGACTATCTCGCCGCCCACGAGGTCGCGCATCTGGTGGAGATGAACCATTCGCGCCGGTTCTGGCGCCTGGTCGAGCGCATCTGTCCGCATATGGCGCCGGCCAAGATCTGGCTCGACGCGCATGGCAGCGATCTGCACCGGTATGGGGCCGGTGATCCTCGCTAGCGTCGCCGCACCGGTTCATGTAGGGACTCATCGTGGCCGGGCTTGTCCCGGCCATCCACGTTTTGACCCAGCATTGCCGCAGAACGTGGATGCCCGGCATAAGGTCTGGGCATGACGAAGGAAGAATTCCGATGTTGCGTCCCGGCACTTTCGCGCTGACGGCCCTGCTCGCGGCGCTGAGCGCGGTCGGTCCGCTCACCACCGATATGTACCTGCCGTCGTTGCCGGACATCGTGCGCCTGCTCGGCGCCAGCACCGCGCAAGGCCAGCTCACCATTTCCGCCTATCTTGTCGGCTTCGCCGTCGGGCAAATCGTCTATGGCCCGCTATCGGACCGTCATGGCCGCAAGCCGGTGCTGATCGGCGCTATCGTGCTTTACTGCGTGGCAAGCCTGCTCTGTGCCGTGTCGCCCTCAATCGAGATGCTGATCGGCGCGCGCGTGCTGCAGGCGCTCGGCGGCTGCGGCGGCATCGTGCTGGCGCGTGCGATCGTGCGTGACCTTTATTCGGGCGCGCGCGCCGGCCGAGAACTGTCGCTGATCAGCTCGGTGATGGCGTTGGCGCCGGTCCTGGCGCCGATCGGCGGCGGCATATTGCAGACGTTCTTCGGCTGGCGTTCGGTGTTCTGGACGCTGGTCGGGGCGGGCCTTGTCGGCGTCGCCATCATCTGGCTGCTGCTGGTGGAAACGCTTGCCCACCGCGCCGCCGAGCCGGTCTCCTTTGCCTCCATGCTCAAGTCCTACCGGCTGGTCGCGCGCAACGGCGCCTACCTCGCTTATCTCGGTCTCGCCACCACCAGCTATGCTGGATTGTTCGCCTGGATTTCCGGCGCCACCTTCGTGCTGCAGGAGCTTTACGGGCTCTCGCCGCTGGAATTCGGCATCGCTTTCGCGCTCGGCTCGGTCGGTTTCATGGTCGGCGCCACCGCGGCAACGCGGATGGTGCTGCGGTTGGGGCTCGACGGCACCATCGGCGTCGGTTGCCTCGCCATGGCCGCGGGCGGACTAGGCATGGTGGCGGCGGTCGCGCTGCAGATCGCCTCGGCGTTCGCGCTGGTGCTGCCGATGTCGATCTATCTCGCCGGCCTCGGCATGGTGCTGCCGCAATCGATCGCCGGCGCCATGACGCCGTTCCCCGAACGCGCGGGTGCAGCCTCCGCATTGCTCGGCTTCATTCAGCAGAGCGTGGCGGCCCTGTGCGGCACCGTGGTCGGCTATCTGCTCGGCCGCAGCGCCTGGCCGCTCGCCGCGGCGGTGCTGTTCATGGGGGGCGCCAGCCTGCTTTTGTGGATCGGCACGCGGCGCCTGCGCGCCCGCGTCACCGTTCGCTCCTAACGCCGGCCGAGCAGATTGTTGATCAGCCAGCCGTCGAGGCCGCCGCTGCCATTGGTTGCGGACGCGGCAGAGGATGCAGTCGGCGCAATTGGCGCAGGCGGCGTCGGCGCCCGCTCGCTCGGGCCGCCGAACAGACCGGAGAGCAGGCCGCCACCCCCGCCCGATGTGCCGGGCAGGCTTGCGACCGGCACCCCTTGATGCGCCGCGCGCATGAAGCGGCTCCAGATCGCCACCGGCAGGCTGCCGCCGGTGACATGCTTGGTCGGCGCGCCGTCGTCATTGCCGAGCCAGACGCCGGTGACGAGATGCGCGGTATAGCCGACGAACCAGGCGTCGCGGAAATCCTGCGAGGTGCCGGTCTTGCCCGCCGCCGACCAGCCGGGCAGCGAAGCGTGTTTGGCGGTGCCGATGGCCAGCGTATGCTGCATCATCGTGTTCATCATCGCCACATGGCGCGCCTCGATGATGCGACCGGACGACTGGTCGCTATGCACGTAAAGCAGCTTGCCGTTCGCCGCCGCGATGCTTTCGATCACATGCGGCGCCACCGCGTAACCGCCATTGGCGAACGGCGCATAGGCGCCGGTGAGTTCGAGCACCGAGACTTCGGAGGTGCCGAGCGCGATCGAGGCGTTGGGATCGAGATGCGAGGCGATGCCGAGTCGATGCGCGGTACGCACCACCGCCGCGGGTCCGAATTCCAAGGTCAGGCGCACCGACACGCTGTTGAGTGACAGCGCCAATCCTTGCGTGAGCGTGACCGGCCCATAATATTCATGACCGTAGTTCTCCGGCTTCCAGCCCTTGATGTTGATCGGTCGGTCGTCGCGCACGGTGGCCGGGGTGAGCCCGTGTTCGAGCGCGGTGAGATAGACGAAGGGTTTGAACGCCGAGCCCGGTTGACGGCGGGCATCGACGGCGCGGTTGAACTGGCTTTCGCCATAGTCGCGACCACCGATCAGCGCGCGCACGGCACCGCCCGGCGTCATCGCCACCAGCGCGCCCTGTGCCACCTTGTCCTTGGCGCCGTTCTTGTCGAGCTCCTGGGCCAGCGCCTGAGCGGCCTCCGCTTGCAGCTTGGCATCGATGCTGGTGCGCACCACGATGTCCTGGTCGACGTGACCGAGAATGTCGTTGACGGCATCCATCACCCAGTCGGCGACGTAATTGACCGCGCCATTGCCGGCCTGCGCCACCACCTGGGGCGGATGCGCGACCGCGCTCTGTTCGTTACTTTTGCTGATGAACTTGAGATCCGCCATGGCCGCGAGCACGACCCGTGCGCGCTTCTCGGCGGCGGCGAAGTCGCGGGTGGGGGCAAGCCTTGACGGCGACTTCACCAGCCCCGCCAGCAGCGCCGCCTCGGCAACCGTCAAGCGCCTTGCGGACTTGCCGAAATAGCGCTGGGCCGCCTGCTCGATGCCATAGGCGCCGGCGCCGAAATAGACCCGGTTCAAATACATCTGCAGGATCTGTGTCTTGGAGAATTTATGCTCCAGCCACAGCGCCAGCAGCATCTCCTGCAACTTGCGTGTAACCGTGCGCTCTTGAGTCAAAAACAGGTTTTTCGCCAATTGCTGGGTGATGGTGGAGGCGCCCTGGGCCACGCCACGGTGCAGCACATTGGCCACCATCGCGCGGGCGATGCCCCAGGGGTCGATGCCGAAGTGCTGGTAGAAGCGCCGATCCTCGATGGCGATGAAGGCGCGCGGGACGTAGGGCGGCAATTCCTTCAGCGCCAAGGGCGCGCCGGCGAGGTCGCCGCGGCGTGCCAAGGGGCGACCCGCATCGTCGACGATGGCGATCGATGGCGGCCGCTTGGGGATTTCCAGCGACTGGATCGGCGGCAGATGCGCGCCCACCCAGACCACGCTGCCGACGCCGCAGATCGCCAGCCACAGGCAGGCCACCACGCCCCAATAGGCCAGGCGGCCGATAAGCGAGCGGTGGCGCCGCGCGCGCCCTTTGCGCTTGCGCCGGCGCTTCGGCGGGCCACCGCCGGCGCGTTCGGCGGCGTTGACACGCACCTCGGGCGCGCTGTTGAGCGCCGGCTCCCGGCGCGTGCCCGAATGTCCCCGTCCTTGCGCCATCACGCGATCCGTACCGCCAGCCGACGGCAGTACGCGCCGCCGGACCCCGTAAGAACGCTACGGCGGCCGGCTTAAGGGGCCGTAAAGCGGCGGCGGGCGCCGCGCGGCGGCGGAATTTAACGGCTGATATACCAATTGAAGAAAAGAACGGCCGCCATAGGCCAACGCAATACCTTGAATAATCCTTTTTACAGCAAGGTCTTGTGGCATGTCCCTGCGATCGTTCATTCCGCGGTTATGGTTCACGCGCACGGCACGGGCCTCCGGCGCCAGCGCCGGCCCGGCGGCGACGTTTGCCGCGGCCTGGGACGCGCGGCCGATCCACTTGATCGTCGCCGCCAGCGCCATCCTGATCGGCGTCATCGTCGCCGCGGTCTGGGTGCTGCTGTTGGACCTGCGCGCGCAGGAGATCGCCAAAAGCAAGCGCGACCTCGAAAGCCTAAGCCTGGTGCTTGCCGGCCAGATTGAACGCAGCTTCCAATCGATCGAGATCATCCAGAACGGCCTGCTCGACCGCATGAAGGGCCTCGGCATCGCCTCCACCGCCGATCTCGAGCGGCGGATGTCCGGCGAGGACACCTATCAACGCCTCAAGGATCAGATCAGCGCGCTACCCTTCATCGACGCCATCGTGCTGACCGGACCCAACGGCAAGCTGATCAACTTTTCGCGGCGCTGGCCGGTCCCGGCCATCCGCCCCGGCAACGCCGCCCGCAATCGCATTTTCAGCAACACGACGCAGACATTCTATGTCGGCAGCGCCCGGCACAGCCCGGTCAACGGCACCTGGGTCCTCCCCCTGGCGCGCAAGATCGAGGCGCCAAATGGCGCTTTCCTCGGCTCGGTGCTGGGAGTCATCCGGCTACGCTATTTCGAGCAGCTCTTCCAATCCGTGGCGCGCGACCACGATCGCTCGATTTCCTTGTTCTCCGGCGACGGCACCCTGGTCGCCCGCTTTCCGTCCGACGAAACCTTGCACGGCCGATCGTTCGCCGACCGCGGCATCTTCAAAAATTTCCTCTCGCAAGGCCGCTACGGCACGGTCGAACAAGCCAGCGTGACCAACGGCAACGCGCTGCTCATTTCCGGCCGCAACGTGCCGAACTATCCGATGGCGGTTGTCATCACCAAGCGTCTCGACGACGTGCTCGCGGGCTGGCGCTATGCGGCCATCTATGTCGCCGGCGCCGCGCTCGGCATCGCCTTGATGATCGCCATCGCCGGCTTCCTGATCGCACGCCGGGTGACACGCGATGTCCGCATTCAGCACCGCCGTTGGAATGCCGCGCTCAACAACATGGTGCAAGGCCTGTCGATGTTCGATTCGTCGGGGCGGCTGATCGTCTGGAACGAACGCTACATCGACATGTTCAAACTGCCGCGCGATGCGGTGAAGCCGGGCGCGTCCTTGCAGGAGCTTTTCGCCATCCGTATCGCCAGCGGAACATTCAACAAGGAAAGCCTGGGCGATCCGGAGGAATACGTTCGCAATATCCTCGATCAAATGAAGCAGGGAAACCAGACATCCGCCATTCACCGGTTGAGCGACGGCCGCGTCATCGCGGTCATCAACCATCCGCTGCCGGACGGCGGCTGGGTGGCCACCCATGAGGACATTACCGAAGCGAGACACCGGGAGGACTTCGTTCCGCCTGTTGTTCGACCGCAATCCGGTGCCGATGTGGGTGTTCGATCGGCAGAACTTGCGTTTCCTCGCGGTCAATGACGCGGCCATCGCCCGTTATGGCTTCAGCCGCGCCCAGTTCATGTCGATGACCGTGAGCGAGATGCGGCCGCCCGGGGACCGCGAGCGCTTCGCCGACTTCCTGCGCACCTTGTCGGAGAGCCAGTTCGTCGAAAATATCGGCGAGCACATCACCGCCGACGGGACCATCATCGATATAGCGGCCTATTCGACGGCGCTGACTTATGCCGGTCGCGACGCGCGCCTGGCGCCATCCTCGACATCACCAAAACCAAGCGCGCCGAAGAACAGTTGCGCAGGGCCGAGAAATTCCTCGATGCGGTCATTGAGAATGTCCCGGTCCCGATCCTGGTCAAGGAAGTGCCGATTGGCGCGCCGGACGCCAGTGACCTATCGCTACACGCTGGTCAATCGCGCCTTCGAGGAGCTGTTCGGGATATCGCGCAAGCAGGTGATCGGAAAGACGGCCGCCGAATTCTATCCGAAGGAGCGCGCCGATTTCATCGTCGCCGCCAACAACGACGCCTTGCGCGCGCATCAACCGATCGTGCTGTCCGACCATGCGGTGCATACGCCAACCAAAGGCATTCGCATCGCGACGGCAAAAAGCGTGGCCATTCGCGACGACTTCGGCCGACCGCAATATCTGGTAACCGTGCTGCAGGACGTAACGGAGCGCAAGCGCACCGAGCAGCGCATCGCACGCATCGCCCATTACGACAGCCTGACCGACCTGCCGAACCGGATCACCTTCAACGACGCGCTCGAGGCGGCGCTCGAGCGCTCGGCCAAGAATGGCGAGCCCTTCGCAATTCTCTCGCTCGACCTCGACGGATTCAAGGAAGCCAACGACACCTATGGACACGCTGTCGGCGACGAGCTGCTGGCGGAAATCGCCCGCCGCCTGCAGGCGGCGGCCACCGGCGCCTTTGCTGCCCGCGTCGGCGGCGACGAATTCGCGCTCCTCGTCGACGGACCCGGCCTGCCGGAGACGGCGGTGGCGCTGGCCGAGCGCGTGCTCAAGGCGTTGCGCGAGGACGTCGATATCGAAGGCCGCCGTATACCGATCGGCGCCAGCATCGGCGCGGCGCTTTATCCCGAAGGACGGCGGCGACGCCAAGACGCTGCTGATCAATGCCGACATCGCGCTGTACCGGGCCAAGGGCGAGGCGCGCGGCACGCTGGTATTCTTCGACGCCGCCGATGGGCGAGCAATTGCGGGAGCGGCGCGCGCTGCAGGACGATCTCGGCGCCGCGATCGAGCACGGCGAGCTGATGTTGCACTATCAGCCGCAGAAGAAGATTTCGGGCGAGACCGTCGGCTTCGAGGCGCTGGCGCGCTGGCAAAGCGCCAAGCATGGAATGGTGCCGCCCGATGTCTTCATTCCGATCGCCGAGGAAACCGGACTGATCGGTCCGATCGGCGAATGGGTCCTGCGCGAGGCCTGCCGCGAGGCCGCGAGCTGGCCGCGGCCGCTCACCATCGCGGTCAATATCTCGCCGGTGCAGTTCCGCCTCGGCGACCTGCCGCGGCTCGTTCATACAATCCTGTTGGAAACCGGACTGGCGCCGGCGCGGCTCGAACTGGAGATCACCGAAGGCGTGCTGGTCGACGATTTCTCGCGCGCAATGGCGGTACTGGCGCAACTCAAGGCGCTCGGCGTCCACATCGCGCTGGACGATTTCGGAACCGGCTATTCCTCGCTGTCCTATCTGCACGCCTTCCCGTTCGACAAGATCAAGATCGACCGCGCCTTCATCGGCGACCTCGAACGCAACCAATATTCAATCGCGATCGTGCGCGCGGTCATCGATCTCGGCCACAGCTTGAACGTGCCGATCCTGGCCGAAGGCGTGGAGACCGCCGAACAGCACGAATTGTTGTTCCGCAAGGGCTGCGACGAGGTACAGGGCTATTTCATCGGCCACCCGCGCCCGATCGCGGACTATGCCGACCTCATTCGCGGTAAGTCGCCGGCACGGCACGCGCGGGCCGGCTGACGGCAAGCGCCGCGAGTTCGTCCGCCACGCAACAGCCGCGCGCGACAATCGATCTGATCCAGGTCAAGAGTTCGCGAGCGGCGACGGCTATGATGTTGTCCTTAATCATAGCGAGATGAAGCCGGTGCCCCCGCTCGAGACATTGCTCGAAACCCCGCATGCGCTGCCGGCAAGCGAGGTGGTGGCGCGACTCGATGTCGCGCCGGCCGTCGGGCTCGACAACGAGGAAGCGAAGCAACGCCTCAGCGCCTACGGCCCCAACAGCATCGTGGCGCGCCGCCGGATCAGTGCGCTCGCCGTGCTCGCGCACCAATTCGTGAGCCCTGTGGTCTATCTGCTCGGCGCCGCGGCGGCGCTGGCGTTCTATTTCGGCGAATGGGAGGAAGGCGGCGCCATCGTCGCGGTGCTCGCGCTCAATGCACTGATCGGTTTCCTCACCGAGTTGAAGGCCGCGCGCTCGATCGAGGCGCTGCGCGCGCTCGGTACCCGCTCGTCACGGCTGCGGCGCGATGGCTCGGCACATCTGATTACCGCCGAGCAGATGGTGCCGGGCGATATCGTACTGCTGGAAGCCGGCGATGCGATCGCCGCCGATCTGCGTGTGATCGAGGCCTCCAACCTGGCCACCGACGAGTCGACGCTGACCGGCAAATCGATTGCGGTCGAGAAGACGACCGATCCGGTCGCCGCTGATGCGCGGCTCGCCGAACGGACGTCGATGCTGTTCAAGGGCACATCGCTCACGCGCGGCAGCGGCATCGGCGTCGTGGTGGCGACCGGTCTCGCCACCGAGCTCGGCCGCGTCTCGCAACTGGTCGAGGAAGCCGAGCCGGGCGCTTCGCCGCTGGAAAAGAAGCTGGCGCGGCTTTCCGGCCAGCTGGTCTGGGCCACGATCATCCTCGCCGCGCTGATCGCCGGTGTCGGGCTGTTGACCGGCAAGGACGCCTTTCTGATGATCGAGGCGGCCATCGCGCTCGCGGTCGCCGCCATTCCGGAAGGCTTGCCGATCGTCGCCACGCTGGCGCTGGCGCGCGGCATGTGGCGGATGGCGCGGCAGCATGCGCTGATCGAGCGGCTGTCGGCGGTGGAAACGCTGGGGGCGACCACCGTCATCCTCACCGACAAAACCGGTACGCTGACCGAGAACCGCATGACGGTGCGCCGGTTCTGGCTGCCCTCGGGCGAGATCGAGGTCGATGGCGCGGGCGCCGAGGCAGCCGGCAAGGACGGCCACGCGATCCGGCTCGACAATGACCGCCAGCTCGCCCGCCTGCTCGACGTCGCCGTGCTCTGCAACAATGCCACGCTCGGCAGCACCGCCGAGGACGGCAGCGGCGACCCGATGGAGCTGGCGCTGCTGCGCGCCGGGCGCGAGGCCGGGCTCGAACGGCCGGCGCGGCGCGCGCAGTATCCGACCGTGCAACGACATGCCTTCGATACCGCCAGCAAGATGATGGCGACGGTGCACCGCCAAGACGGCCAAGCCGACGGCTTCCTGTTCGCGGTCAAGGGTGCGCCGGAAGCGGTGTCTGGCCGCCTGCTACGCGCGTCGCCGCCGCCGCCGGCGATGCCGCGCTGGAAGCGGAGGAACGCGCGCGAATGGCTGGACCGGGTCGCGCATCTCGGCCATCACGGTTTTCGCGTGCTCGCCTGCGCCAGCAAGACCGGCAAGAACGCCGACGAAGCCCCTTACGAGAACCTGACCTTGCTCGGCCTGATCGGGCTGGAGGACCCCGCGCGCGCCGATGTGCCGCAGGCGATCCAGGATTGCCACCAGGCCGGCATCCGCGTGGTCATGGTGACCGGCGACCACGCCGTCACCGCGCGCAGCATCGGCCGCGCGGTCGGGCTCGCCCATGCCGAGGCGGGCGTCGTCGAGGGCGCCAATCTCGCGCGCCTGACCAATGGCGCGAACGGCAGCCTGTTCAAGGTCGGCATCTTCGCGCGCGTCAGCCCGGCGGAGAAGCTGGCGCTGGTGCGCAGCTATCAAAATGCCGGCGAGATCGTCGCCATGACCGGCGACGGCGTCAACGATGCGCCGGCGCTACGCCAGGCCGATATCGGCGTCGCCATGGGCCTGCGCGGCACCGATGTCGCGCGCGAGGCGGCGGCGATGATCCTGCTCGATGACGCCTTCCCCACCATCGTCAAGGCGGTACGCGAGGGTCGCGTCATCTTCGGCAATATCCGCCGCTTCGTCGCCTATCTGCTGTCGTGCAATCTGAGCGAGGTGCTGGTGGTGGGGCTGGCGATCCTGTCGACCTTGCCCTTGCCACTGCTGCCCTTGCAGATCCTCTATCTCAATCTGGTCACCGACGTGTTCCCGGCCTTCGCGCTGGCCATGGGCGAAGGCGACGGCGACGTGCTCAAGCGGCCGCCGCGCGATCCCAAACAGCCGATCCTCACCCGCGCGCAATGGACGATCATCGTGCTGCAAAGCCTGGGCCTGACCGCCGGCACATTCGGCGCGCTGGCGCTGGCACGGCTCGGGTTCGGGCTCGATGGCAGCAAGGTGGTGACCGTGACCTTCCTGACGCTCGCCTTCGCGCAGCTCTGGCACGTGTTCGACATGCGCCATGTGCAAGCCGGCCTGCTGCGCAATGAGATCACGCGCAACGCCTTCGTCTGGGGCGCGCTCGCGCTGTGCACGCTGCTGTTGGTGGTGCCGCCCTATTGGTCGCCGCTGGCGCATGTGCTCGGACTGGCGCGCCCGACCGCCACCATGTGGGCGATCGTTCTCGCCATGAGCCTGGCGCCGCTGATGGTGACGCAGGCGGTGATGCTGGCGATCGGCTGGCGCCGCGCGCGAGGCGCCGCATGATCACCGTGCTCATGCCCTGGCTGAAATTCGCGATTTGCGCCGCGCTGATCACCGTGGCCGGCCCGTTCCTCACGCATTATGGCGACGTCATCGCGCGGCTGACCGGCCTGTCGCGCAGCTGGATCGGCCTGGTGCTGCTCGCCACCGCCACATCGCTGCCCGAATTGTTCACCGGCATCAGCGCCGTCACCGCCGCCGCCGCGCCCAATATCGCGGTCGGCGACGCGCTCGGTAGCTGCATCTTCAACCTGGCCATGCTGGTCATCCTCGACGAGATGAGTCGCGAGGAGCCGCTCTACCGGCGCATCGATCAGGGCCACATCCTGACCGCGGGTTTCGGCGTCATCCTGATCGGCGCGGCCGGCATCGTCGTGCTGCTCAGTCAAAACACGCTGCCGCTTCGTATCCTGCACATCAGCATCTATTCGCCGCTGTTCATCATGCTTTATCTGGTCGCGATACGCGCCGCCTTCGTTTATGAGCGCCGCACCCCGCGCCCGCCGCAAATCATCAAGTCCGATCCGACCATGACCCTGACGCGCGCGCTCATCCGCTATGGCCTGGCCGCCGCGGTAGTGGCCGCTGCCGGCAGTTGGCTGCCGTTCATCGGGCAAGAGCTCGCCGACACCATGGGCTGGAAGACCAGCTTCGTCGGCACCCTGCTCATCGCCGCCGCCACCTCGCTGCCGGAACTGGTGGTCACCATCAGCGCCTTGCGGCTCAATGCCGTCGATATGGCCATCGGCAATCTGCTCGGCAGCAACCTGTTCGACATTCTGATCCTGGCGATCGATGACATCGCCTATACCAAGGGCCCGCTCTTGGCCGCGGTATCGCCGGCACATGCGATCTCCGCCTTCGCCGCCGTGGTCATGTCCGGCATCTTCATCGTCGCGCTGCTGTTCAAGCCGGAGACGCGCGTGCGTGGCACCATCGGCTGGGTCAGCCTGTCGCTGCTGCTGGTCTATCTGTTCGCCTCCTACGCCATTTACCTGCACGGCCACTGACCGCCGGCGCCGGCGGGTCGGAAACGGCGCTTCTTGGCGCTCAACCCAAAGCACCGACGATCGGATATTGACGGCTTTTCATCCGGCCAATTTCAGCCCTTGTGCACCAGCAGGATCAGGCCGACCAACACCGCCAGCAGGCCCCCCGACAGCGCAATGGCGATGCGCGTGGCTTTCACCGCCCGGTTCTTCTCCCACCAATTCGTCGGTTTGATGCCTTGCAGCAGAAACGTCGTCACACCGGCCAGGTTCACGCAAATCAGGTTCACCAGAAACAGCGAAAACGCGCCTGTTGCCAGCGCCGGATGCCCGCCGCCCAATAGCAGACCCGACGTCACCAGCGGCGGCAACAACGCCACCGCCACCATGACGCCGATCAGCGTCGCCGAGACGCCGGTCGTGAACGCCAGCGCGCCGGCGCTCCCCGATGCCAATGCCACCGCGACGTCGCCCAGCCCCACCCAGGTGCGCGACGCCATTTCGGGCAATATCGGGTCCACTTTCAGCAGCACGCCGAAGATCACCGACAAGGCCAGCGCCGCCGCGATCCCGGTCAGCGCCGTCACGAGCCCGTGCCGAAGCAGGGTGAGGTCACCCAGCGTAATGCCGAGCGACAAGGCGACGTTCGGCCCGAGCAAGGGCGCAATCACCATGGCCCCGATGATGACGGCCACGCTGTTGTCATTCAGGCCGATGGCCGCCACGACGGTGGACAGCGCCACCATCGCCAAATAGACGCGCGATAGCCGCGCGCCATTCTTGATGTCTTCGTACAACTCCTCGCGGCCGATCCGCTCCGGCGGGTTTTCCTCGGGCGGCAACGGCTCTGACGCAGGGGCTGCCTCCGGTTCCGGCTCCTCCTTGGCGCGTGGCAAGGTCGCTTCGACCGGCAGAATCACCACCCGGTTGCCCTCGCCATTGGAGTAGCGCTTCTCCAACAGATCCAGCACCGTTTCGCTCTGTTCCGCATCCAACAGGATGCGGACCAGAACTTCGCCGTCCGCCAGCCGGATCTGCCGGTGTTCGAGCACCTTGCACTCGTTCAGGAGTTCGCGGACGCCCGCGCCGTCCTTCTCCTGCAACACCATCTCCAGCAAACGCAGCGCCATGGGGCGTCAACCTTTCGATGCCCAGCCGGGACAAGCCGTCACCGTATTTGAACCCTTTTCAGCACCTCCCACATCGGCACCGCCGTCACGCCGCCGACAACCCCGCTCAGATAGCTCGGGATGTCCGTGTTGAAGAGCCAGCGCCACAGCAGGCCGGCGAGGAGACTGGTCAGCAGCATGGTAACGAGCGTGATCAATAATCTCTGCCAGAGCGGCATGTCAGTCCTCCCCGGATTCTAGGGTGAATACTCTCCACCGATGAGCCATGATTTTATATCTCTTGCGCGGCTCAATCGTCAGACAACCGTGCCGAATAGTTTCCCGATGCCGGCGGTCAGCGCCATCGCCAGGGCGCCCCAGAAGGTCACCCGGGCCGTGGCGCGCAGTATGTCGGCGCCGCCGGCTTTGGCGCCGATCGCGCCCAGCAGCGCGAGAAAGCCCAATGACGCCGCCGCCACGATCGCGACCAGCGCATTCACCGGCGAGACCAGCACCATGAGCAGCGGCATGGCGGCGCCGACCGAAAACGTCGCCGCGGAGGCCAGCGCCGCCTGCACCGGACGGGCGGTGGTGATTTCGGAAATACCAAGCTCGTCGCGCGCATGCGCGGTCAGCGCATCCTTCGCCATCAACTGCTCGGCAACCTGCCGCGCCAGCGCCTGATCGACGCCGCGTTGCACGTAGATTTCGGTCAGCTCTTTGGTCTCAAACGCAGGGTTCTCGCGCAACTCGGCGCGCTCGCGCGCGAGATCGGCGCGTTCGGTGTCGGACTGCGAGCTGACGGAAACATATTCGCCGGCGGCCATCGACATGGCGCCCGCCACCAGGCCGGCGACGCCCGCGATCAAGACCTCGTTGCGCGTCGCCGTTGCCGCGGCGACGCCGACGATCAGGCTGGCGGTCGAGATGATGCCGTCATTGGCACCGAGCACCGCCGCACGCAGCCAGCCGATGCGGCTGACAAAGTGGTTCTCGGGATGATGGTGAAGCCGGGCCATCCGACATCCGCCTGCTAGATCATATCCGCTCACGCAGCATAGGGACGACGATGGTGATCAGGATGACGCCGGTGGAGCGTCGGGTCGGACGATCCTGTTCACAGGTTGAATTAGGGCGAGGACAGCGTGGGCGCCTTGAGCTACGTCAAATCAGCCAGTTAGGGCGATTTGGCCGGGGCAATGATGCATCGCAAAGCGTGGCGGCGCGAATCGGCGAACATGATTGTTCGCGCGCACCGGGACCGCGCGGCGGCGGCCGGCGTCGCGGCAACGGAGCATCATGACGCGGTTTCTATCGATCACAAGAGAACGGTAAAATGGCCGATTCCGAGCGGGCGCGCCTGAAAATACGCCGCATCAATCTCGATACCGGCCGCGAGAACGTGGTGGTGATTTCGCGGCGCTCCCAGGCGCTGCGGCCGGAGGTATTCCGCGGCTTTTCCCGCGTCGAGCTGCGCAGCAATTCGCGCACCATGCTGGCGACGCTGCTGCTCACCGACGACGGCCTGGTGGCACCCGACGAGCTCGGCCTGGCCGAGCCCGCCTTCCGCCGCTTCGGCGAGCCGGCCGGCAACCTGGTCAGCGTCACCCCGGCGACGCCGCCGGAGAGCCTCGATGCCGTGCGCGCCAAGATCCAGGGGCGCGTGCTCAGCGATGCCGAGATTGCCGGCATCGTCGCCGACATCGCGCATTACCGCTATTCCGACATGGAGATCGCCGCCTTCCTGATCGGCTCGGCCAGCTTCATGACCAGCGGCGAATTGCTCGCGCTGTCGCGCGCCATGGCCGAGGCCGGCACGCAGCTCACCTGGGACCGCAAAATCGTCGTCGACAAGCATTGCATCGGCGGCATTCCCGGCAACCGCACCTCCATGATCGTGGTGCCGATCGTCGCCGCGCACGGGCTGATGATCCCGAAGACCTCCTCGCGCGCCATCACCTCGCCGGCCGGCACCGCCGACACCATGGAAGTGCTGGCCCGCGTCGATCTCGGCGTCGACGAGATGAAGCAGGTGGTGACCGCCTGTCACGGCTGCCTGGTCTGGGGCGGCCACGTCAACCTGTCGCCGGCCGACGATATCCTGATCTCGGTCGAACGGCCGCTGTCCATCGACACGCGCGAGCAGATGGTGGCCTCGATCATGTCGAAGAAGCTCGCCGCCGGTTCCACCCACCTGCTGATCGACATCCCGGTCGGCCCGGCAGCGAAGGTGACGACCGCCATGGAGGCGATGCGGCTGCGCAAGCTGTTCGAATTCGTCGGCGATCGTTTCGGCATCGCGGTCGAGGTGGTGACCAGCGACGGCCGCCAGCCGGTCGGCAATGGCATCGGCCCGGTGCTGGAGGCGCGCGACGTGATGGCGGTGCTCGGCAACGAGGCCGGCGCGCCGCGCGACCTGCGCGAAAAGTCGCTGCGGCTCGCCGCGCATCTGTTGGAATACGACCCCGACCTGCGTGGCGGCAGCGGCTATGCCCGCGCGCGCGAATTGCTCGACAGTGGCGCCGCGCTCAAGCAGATGCACAAGATCATCGAGGCGCAGGGCCCGTCCGGCTGCCGCGACGAGGTCGGCCCGCTGACTGCCGACGTACCCTCGCCGCGCGACGGCGTGGTCGAGGCGATCGACTGCCTGCGGCTCAACCGGCTGGCGCGCACCGCCGGCGCGCCGATCGACAAGGGCGCCGGCATCAAGGTCAACAAGAAGGTCGGCGACCGCGTCGACCAGGGCGAGCCGCTCTACCGCATTTTCGCCGCCGACCAATCGGAATTCGGCCTGGCGCTGGCCGGCGCCAAAGCCGACGACGGCTATGTGGTCGGCAATCGCGCGCAAGCCGGCGGAAACGGCCGATGAGCGCCGCCCTGCAATGCCTGCCGGCTTCGGCCGCGGCGGCGCGGCGATTGGCGACGCGGCTCGGCCTGCCGCTGCAAGAGATCGCGCTGCATCGCTTTCCCGATGGCGAACTGCGCGTCGCCGTCGCTGCGCCGGCGGCGACCACCCTCGTCTTCGCCTCGCTCGATCAGCCCAATGACAAGCTGCTGGCGCTGCTCTTTGCCGTCGAAGCCTTGCGGCGCGGCGGCGCCAGGCGGCTGGTGCTGGTCGCGCCCTATCTTTGCTACATGCGGCAGGACGCGGCGTTTCACGCCGGCGAAGCGATCAGCCAGAAGGTCGTCGGACATCTGCTGGCGGAAGGCTTCGAACGCGTGGTCACGGTCGATGCCCACTTGCACCGCACCGCGGATATTGGCGCGGTCTTCCCCGGCATTGAGGCCGTCAACCTCTCGGCCATGCCAGCGATCGCCGAAGCGCTGCGCGCGGCCGGCTGCGATGCGAAAACGGTGGTGGTGGGACCGGACGCCGAATCGCGACCCTGGGTCGCCGATCTCGCCACCCGGCTCGGCCTCGATCACGCGGTCGCGCGCAAGACGCGGGCGAGCGACCGTTCGGTGAGCATCGACTTCGCCGAGGCTGCATTGTTTGCCGGCCGCCCGGCGCTGCTGGTCGACGATATCGTCTCCTCGGGCGGCACGCTGATCACCGCCGCCAAGGCCTTGCATGCCGCCGGCGCCAGCACCGTCGATGCCATCGTCACCCACGCGCTGTTTGCGCCGGAGCTCGCGCGGGCGTTGTTCGACGCCGGCATCCGCTCGCTTAAATCGACCGACAGCGTGCCGCATCCGAGCAATGCCATCATGCTCGATGGCGTACTCGCCGAGGCGCTGCGCCAGGAGCTTGCCGCATGAGCGTGACCGTCCATTTTTGCGGCGCCGCCCGCACGGTGACCGGCTCCTGCCATTTGTTCGCGACGCCGGCCGGCCGCGTCTTGGTCGATTGCGGCCTGTTCCAGGGTCCGAAGACGTTGAAGGAATTGAACTACGGCGCCTTCCCCTTCGCGCCGGCCGACATCGATGCGGTGCTGCTGACGCACGCGCATATCGACCACAGCGGCCTCATCCCCAAGCTCGTGCGCGGCGGTTTCCGCGGCCCGATGTTCGCGACGCGAGGCACCATCGATCTGTGCTCCTTCATGCTGCCCGATAGCGGCAGCATCCAGGAATTGGAAGTCGCCTATCTCAACCGACGCAATGCCGCGCGCGGCCGTCCTGAAGTGACGCCGATCTATACGCAACGCGACGCCGTCGCTTCGCTCGACGCCTTCCGGCCGGTCGAATACGAGAACTGGTTCGAGGCCATGCCCGGCGTGCGCGCGCGCTATTGGAACGCCGGCCATCTGCTCGGCTCGGCCTCGATCGAGATCGAATTCGCCGGCGCAGGCTTAGACGGCAAGCCGCTGCGCGTGCTCGCCTCCGGCGATATCGGACCCGACGCCAAGCTGCTGCAGCCCGATCCGGAGGCGCCGACCGGGCTCGATTATGTGCTCTGCGAATCGACCTATGGCGACGAGGACCGCCCGCCGGTGACGCGCGAGTCGCGGCGCCAGCGTCTCGCCGCCGAAGTGCGCGCGGCGCAGGAAGCCGGCGGCGCGCTGCTGATCCCCGCCTTCGCGGTCGAGCGCACGCAGGAACTGATCGTCGATCTGGTCGACCTGATGCAACGCGGCGATATCCCGGCGGGGCCGATCTTTCTCGATTCGCCGCTCGCCATTCATGCCACCGAGGTGTTCCGCCAGCACAGCGAAAGCCTGGAAGCCGACGTCGATGTCGCGCGGCTGCTCAGCTCGCCGCATCTGCGCTGCACCGAGACGGTCGAGGAGAGCAAGGCGATCGCCAAGCTGACCGGCTTCCACATCATCATTGCGGCCAGCGGCATGTGCGACGCCGGCCGCATCCGCCACCATCTCAAGCGCTGGCTCTGGCACGCCAAGGCGACCGTGCTGCTTTCCGGCTTCCAGGCGCAGGGCACGCTCGGCCGCTTCCTCGCCGACGGCGTCGGCGCCGTGCGCATCCAGGGCGAACAGATCAAGGTGGCGGCGCGCATCCGCCAGATCGACGACTATTCCGGCCATGCCGACGGGCCGGAACTGGCGCGCTGGATCGCCGGGCGTCGGCCGATTACGCGCGGCGTGTTCCTGGTGCATGGCGAGGAGCGCGGCCTGGCGGGCCTGGCCGAGCGCATCGCCGAGCGCACCGTGCCGGCGGCAAAAGTGTTCACGCCGCTGCTCGACGACATCTATGAATTGACGACGAGCGCGCCGACGCCGGTCGACGGCACGCGTCGACGGCGGCTGGCGCCGGAGGCGGTGGTCAATCTCGACTGGCACAATGACATGTCGAAATTGATCCTCGCCATCAACGACGCGGTGGAGGCCGCCGCCGACGACCGCGCCCGCGGCGTGGTCATCCGCCGCTTAAGGCGGGCGCTGGAAGCCAAAGAGTGAGATCGCGCCGCACTGCTTTTTACGCTCCCCCACGGGCTTAGGCGCCTCGGCGGGCCATGGCGAGCGCTTCCGGGGCTTCAACCGCGGTTTGCTCGCCACGTTCGCAGCAAAGACGGTTCGATTAAAGTTGGAAATAGGTGCTTGCTTTCACCTATAATTTTCCCACCCGCAGCGCCGCGCCCGATTGCATGACGAACCAGACCACGGTCCGCATCTTCATCTCGTCGCCCTCGGATGTCCGCCCCGAGCGGCTGAAGGCCGAGCAGATCGTCGCCCGGCTCGACCGCGAATTCGCCTACCACTTCCATGTCGAGGCGGTGCTGTGGGAGCGCGAACCGCTGGTGGCCACGCATCATTTCCAGGATCCGGAGAACATCCCGCAGGCGCGCAGCACCGACATCGTGGTCGTCATCCTCTGGTCGCGGCTCGGCGTGATCCTGCCGCCGGACCAGTTCCGCGGCGCCATCTCCGGCCGGCCGGTGACCGGCACCGAATGGGAATTCGAGGACGCGCTCGCCGCCGCGCGTGAAAAGCGCACGCCGGACCTGCTGCTCTATCGCAAGACCGCCGAGCCGGTTGCCGGCCTCGGCGATCGTTCGGCAGGTGCAGGAACGCCTCGAGCAGCTCGACAAGGTGGAGGATTTCATCAAGCGCTGGTTCCGCAGCGCCGACCAGAAGAGCTTCATCGCCGCCTCGCATAGCTTCGCCGACACCGCCGAATTCGAACAGATGCTGTACGAGCACCTGCACGCGCTGTTGGAGCGGCGCGCCGTGGGCGCGGCGGAGGGCGTGGCGATCCGCTGGCACGATCCGCCGTTCCGCGCGCTGTCGTCCTACGAATTCGAGCAGGCGCCGATCTTCTTCGGCCGTACCCGCGCGCGCAACGAGTTGCGTGAGCTGCTGGCGCGCCAGATCGAGGCCGGCGCGGTGTTCGTGCTGGTGTTCGGCGCCAGCGGTTCCGGCAAGTCGTCGCTGGTGAAGGCCGGGCTGCTGCCCGATCTGGCGCTGCCGGGCATGATCGAACGGGTGGCGCTGGTCCGGCGCGGGTTGATGCGGCCCTCCGAACTGGCGGCGATGCCTTCGCCGCCTTGGCCGCCGCCATCGCGTCGCCGACGGCGCTGCCGGAGCTGGCGGCGCTCAACTGCCCGCCGGAGCATCTCGGCGCCCTGCTGCGGCAAATGCCGAAGGAGGCCGGCGTTCCGCTCGCCCAGGGCCTCGCCATGGCCGCCAAGGCCGCCGATCTCGCCGACATCGGACAAGCGCGCCTGGTCCTGGTCATCGATCAGTTCGAGGAAATCTTCACCGACGAGACGATGGACGATGCCGCCCGCGAAGGTTTCGTCGCGGCGCTGGCCGCGCTGGCGCGCAGCGGCTCGGTCTGGATCGTCGCCACCATGCGCAGCGATTTCTTCGACCGGCTGGAAAAGATGCCGTCGCTGGCGGCGCTGTCGGCGGGCGGACGCTATCTGCTGCTGCCGCCGGACGAGGCCGAGATCGGCCAGATCATCCGCCAGCCGGCGCAGGAGGCCGGACTGCGCTTCGAGCAGAACGCCAATGGCGTCACGCTCGATACCGTGATCCGGCTCGCCGCCGAGCGCGACCGCAGCGCCTTGCCGCTGCTCTCGTTCCTGCTCGACCAGCTCTGGCAGAAACGCAGCGCGGCCGGCGTGCTGACCTTTGCCGCTTATGAGGAGTTGGGCGGACTGCAAGGGGCGATCGGGCGGCGCGCCGAAGAGATCTTCCTGGCCCAGCCGGAAGCCGTGCAGCAAGCGCTGGTTCCGCTGCTGCGCGCGCTGGTCACCGTGGAAAGCGGCAAGCCGGCGGCGCGCGCGGCGCCGCTGTCGGAGTTTCCCGAGGGCACGCCGCGGCGCGAACTGGTCAACGCCTTCCTGCGCCCGGAGGCGCGGCTGCTGATCAGCGACAGCGACGGCGGCCGCGCCTAGCTTCGCCTGGTGCACGAGGCCCTGTTGACGCATTGGCCGCGGGCGCGCGACCAGGTTGCCGCCGACGCGCGCGACCTCGAATTGCGCGGCCGGCTGGAGCAGGAGGCGGCCGCCTGGCAGACGGCGCCGCGGCGCGAGAAGGCCGGCCGTCTGCGCATGCACGGCCTGCCGCTCGCCGAGGCCCGCGCGCTATTGGCGCGCTGGGGCAACGCCTTGCCGGCGGAGGTCAGGGACTTCATTGCCGCCTCGCGGCGCGCCGCGCAGCGGCGGCGCCTGCGCCAAATCGGCTCGATCGACGGCGGCCGCAGTGGCGGTGCCGGCGATCGCGCTGGTGGTCTGGGCGGTGACGGTGTGGTGGAACGTGCGCGCGGTCGAAGCCGAGATGAAATTCGTCGCCATCCCCGCCGGCTGCTACGAGATGGGCAGCCCGGTGATCGAGGTCGGGCGCTTCGACAACGAGGGGCCGGTGCACCGCGTCTGCCTCAAGGCCTTCGATCTCGGACAGAACGAGGTCACGCAGGGCGAATGGCGGCGCGTGATGGTCTATCTCGATCCCGATCCCTCGCAGTTTCAGCGGCGACGATTTCCGCCCGGTCGAAAACGTGAGCTGGAACGATGTGAAGCGTTTCGTCACGCTGATGTCGCTGTTCGGCACCCGCCATTACCGGCTGCCCAGCGAAGCGGAGTGGGAATATGCGGCGCGCGCCGGCACCACGGGTGCGCGCTACTGGGGCGACCTCATCGCCGATGGCTGCGCCTACGAGAACATGGCCGACGCGACCTTGAAGAAGCAGGCGCCCGACCTCAACGCCGCCAATTGCAATGACGGCTCCGCCAACACCGCGCCGGTCGGCTCCTCGCCGGCCAACCGCTACAAGCCCAATCCGTGGAAACTCTACGACATGCTCGGCAATGTCGCCGAATGGGTCGAGGATTGCTACGAGGGCAACTACCTCAACGCGCCGAAGAACAACGCCCCCTATGAGAAGCCGAATTGCAGCACGCGCGTGGTGCGCGGCGGCTCCTGGAGCAGCGTTCCGCGCTATATCCGCGCGGCGCGGCGCTATGCCAGCGCGCCCTAGCTGCGCAGCGGCGATTTCGGCTTCCGCCTGGCGCGCACACCGGAGCCATAGGCGCCGTCGCCTCCACCGTTGACGGAGGCGCTTATTTCCCGCTGGCGCCCGCGCCCGCCTGCTTGCCGCCCTTGCCGTCGCCGTCGGACCGGACAAACAGCGCGATCAGCGCGCGCTTGATCGCCGCCTGGCGCGTCGGCGAGGTGATCTGCGCGCCCAGCAGGTCGGTGACATAGAACACGTCGACCACGCGTTCGCCGAAGGTGGCGACATGGGCGGAAGCGATATTGAGGTTGAGCTTGGACAGCGTCGCGGTCAATTCGTAGAGCAGGCCGGTGCGGTCGAGGCCGGTGACCTCGACCATGGTGTAGCGGTGCGACCACGGCATTGTTGATGGTGACCGTCGGCTCCAGCGCGAAAGCCTTGATGCGGCCCTTGGGCGGCGCCCGCGTCACCACCACGTCGGGCAGCCGCAATTCGCCGCGCAGCGCCTTTTCGATCGAATCGGCGATGCGGCTGGCGCGCCGCTGCTCGTCCTCGTCGCGCTCGAATTCGCGCGACACCGAGATGGTGTCGAGCGCGCGGCCGTCGGTGGTAGTGTAGATCTGGGCGTCGACGATATTGGCGCCGGCCATGGCGCAGGCGCCGGCGATGATCGACAGCAGCCAGGGATGATCGGGGCAGAGCACGGTGAGTTCGGTCACCGCGCCGCCGTCGAAGCCGACGGTGGTGGCCAGCGTATTGCCGGTCTTTTCGGCGGCGACCACGAAGCGGGCGTGCACGATCTTGTGCGGCGAGGTCGACCTTGAGCCAATAGGCCGGATAGTGCTTGGCGATATAGGCGTCGAGCTGTTCGCTCGACCAGTCCGGCATCGCCTCGCGGAATTCGGCCTGCGCCATGGCGACGCGCTGGACGCGATTGACCTCGGAGAAGCCGCCGGTCACCGCCGTCTCGGTCTCGTAATAGAGCGTGCGCAGGAGCTGCGCCTTCCAGCCGTTCCACACGCCGGGGCCGACCGCCTTGATGTCGGCGGTGGTGATGATGGCGAGCAGCTTGAGCCGTTCGGCGTCCTGCACCACGGCGGCGAAGTTCTCGATGGTCTTGCGGTCGGAGAGGTCGCGCGACTGCGCCACGCTCGACATCACCAGATGCTTCTCGACCAGCCAGGCGGTGAGCTCGGTCTCGCCGGCGGTAAAGCCGAGGCGCGGGCAGAACCGCCGCGCCACCCGCGCGCCGGCGATCGAATGGTCCTCGATGCGGCCCTTGGCGATGTCGTGCAGGAACATCGTGACGTAGAGCACCGCGCGGTGGCGCGGCGCGATCTTGTGGATCAGGTCGTTGGCGAGCGGCGTGTCGGTCGAGGTGCCGCGCTCGATCTCGCGCAGGATGCCGATGCAGCGCAGCAGGTGCTCGTCCACCGTGTAGTGATGATACATGTTGAACTGCATCATCGAGACGATCTTGCCGAAGGCCGGCACGAACTTGCCAAGCACGCCGGCCTCGTTCATCCGCCGCAGCACGGTTTCCGGATCGTTCTTGGAAGTGAGGATGCCGAGGAACAGTGCATTGGCTTCCTCGTTATGGCGCAGGTCGGCGTCGATCAGGCGCAGCGAGCGCGTCATCACCCGCAGCGCGTCGGGGTGGAAGGCGAGATTGTACTTCTGCGCCAAATGAAAAATACGGATCAGGTTGACCGGGTCGTGGCGGAACGCGTCGCCGCGGGCCAGGCTGATGCGGTTCTTGTCGACGACGAAGTCGTCGCTTTCGGCGAGCTGGCGCCGCTTGACCGGGCGCAGCCGCGCCATCACCCGGCTCAACACCGGCTCGCTCTTGGCGTGGCTGTCCTCGAGGTCGGCGCAGAGAATGGCGGTGAGGTCGCCGACGTCCTTGGCGATCAGGAAGTAGTGCTTCATGAAGCGCTCGACGTCCTTCAGGCCCTGCCGCGCGCTATAGCCAAGCCGCACCGCGATCTCGCGTTGGATGTCGAAGGACAGCCGCTCCTCGGCGCGGCCGGACAGGAAATGCATGTGGCAGCGCACCGACCAGAGGAAATCCTCGCAGCGGCGGAACAGGGCATATTCCTGCTTGTCGAACACGCCGCGCGCGATCAATTCGGCCGGCTCGCGCACGCGGTAGACATATTTGGCGATCCAGAACAGCGTATGCAGGTCGCGCAACCCGCCCTTGCCGTCCTTGACGTTGGGCTCGACCAGATAGCGCGACTGGCCGGCGCGGCGGATGCGCTCCTCGCGCTCGGCGAGCTTGGCGGCGACGAATTCGGTCGCGGTGTTGCGCACCACCTCGTCGTCGAAGCGCACCTGCAGATCGTCGAACAGCTTGCGGTCGCCGAACAGGAAGCGCGCTTCCAGGATGGCGGTGCGGATGGTGATGTCGGCCTTGGCCTGGCGGATGCACTCGTCGATCGAGCGGGTGGCGTGGCCGACCTTCAGCCCCATGTCCCACAGGCAATAAAGGATCGCCTCGGCCACCGACTCGCCCCAGGCGGTCTGCTTGTAGGGCAGCAGGAACAACAGATCGAGGTCGGAGCCGGGCGCCTGCAGCCCGCGGCCATAGCCGCCGGTGGCGATCACCGCCATGTGCTCGGCCTCGGACGGGTTCTGCGAGGGATAGAGATGCTGGCGCGCAAACTCGTAGAGGAAGCGGATGATCTCGTCTTCCATGCGGCACAGCCGCTCGGCGCAGTGGCGGCCGTTACGATCCTTGAGCAGCAATTGTTCGGCCTTGGCGCGGCCGTCGATGAGTGCGCTCTTCAGCCGCTGCGCCAACGCGCTGCGCAGCGCGCGGTCGTCGCCTCGATGGGCGGCGGCGAGCGCCTCGACGTCGGCGCCGATCACGCGCCAATCGAGCAGCTCGGCCGCGCCGCGGGGCGAGGGCTCGGGCGCGGCGCGCGGGGTGGTTTCGAGGGCGAGCGAGGCCATGCGGCACACGGGATACCGGAGCGCGGTAACGAAGTCACCGCCCGCCGGTAAAGATATTCAGCCAAAATGGCCGTTACAGGCGGAGCGGACATTATTTGGGCAGTTTTTGCAGGTGCGAAGAGGCCGCCCCCCAGCGTCCACCGCCCGTGGTGACGGCGGCGACTGACTATGTTTCCCTGTCATCGCCGGGCAAATGGCGCAAAGAGCGATCTTCGCGCCTGACGTCCCGGCGATCGCGATCGGGAGGGCAAGGCGTTCCCTCCCCAAGCGGGATGGCCGGGACAAACCCGGCCATGACAACAATCTGGCCCGGGAGAGAAACCTCATGCGCAGTTTCCAGGTGTGCCGCTGCGGCGAGCCCATGCAATTCGCCGAACGCGTCGATCCCACCCCGACCGGCAGCGAGGTGCTGCTCAAGGTGCTCGCCGCCGGCGTCTGCCACAGCGATCTGCACATCTGGGAAGGCTTCTACGACATGGGCGGCGGCAAGGTGTTGCGGCTGCAGGAGCGCGGCGTGGCGCTGCCGCTGACCATGGGCCACGAGAATGCCGGCGAGGTGGTCGCGGTCGGCCCGCGCGCCCGCGGCGTCAAGGTCGGCGACAAGCGGCTGGTCTATCCATGGATCGGCTGCGGCACCTGCAAGGTCTGCAAGCGCGGCGACGAGCAGCTCTGCCTGGCGCCGCGCTTTATCGGCGTCTATCGCGACGGCGGCTATGCCAGCCATCTCTTGGTGCCGCATCCGCGCTATCTGCTGCCGCTCGGCAAGATGAAGCCGGCGGAAGCGGCGCCCTTGGCCTGCTCCGGGCTCACCGCCTATGGCGCGCTGAAGAAGCTGGGACCGCTGGTCAAGCGCGAGCCGGTCGTCATCTTCGGCGCCGGCGGGCTTGGGCTGATGGCGGTCGCCATCGTCAAGGCGATGAAGGGCAAGAGCACCATCGCCGTCGATATCGATCCGGTGAAACGCGAGACCGCCAAACGGCAGGGCGCGCTGGCGGCTATCGATCCCAATGCACCCGACGCGCTCGAGCAAATCAAAGCGGCGGCCGGCGGCCCGGTCTGGGCCGCGATCGATTTCGTCGGCAACAATCAGACCGCGCAACTCGGCGTCGACAGCCTGGTCAAGGGCGGCACGCTCATCATTGTCGGCCTGTTCGGCGGCGAGATCACGCTGTCGCTGCCGCTGATCCCGATCCGCGCCATGACGGTGCAAGGCTCCTACACCGGCAGTCTTTCCGAGCTTGAGGAACTGATGAAGCTGGTGCGCAACCGACCGCTGCCGCTGGTGCCGACCAAGACCGTGGCGCTCGATCAGGCGCAGAACGTCATCGCCGACCTCAAAGCCGGCAAGGTGGTCGGGCGCCGCGTGTTGACGCCGGCGTGAACGCTGCGGACACGCCGATCACGATCGCGCGTCGCGGCGGGATCGGTATCGCCGCGCGCGGAATTCATCCGTAGAGACGGTGTTTATCGATTTCCCGGCGCGCCTGGCCCGCGCGCGGCCTTGACGAGAAACGGAGTGAGGAATGGACGCCAACGAACTGCGCGCGCTGCAGGCGCCGATCAAGCAGCGCTACAAGGACGACCCCGATGCCGCGGTCATCACCTTGAAGGCGAAGGGCACGCTCGACGGCGGCAACATCGCCTGCAAGCTGGAAACCGGCCGCGCGCTCGCCGCCGCCGGCTTGCATCCGGCCAGCGGCGGCACCGGGCTCGAGCTCTGCTCCGGCGACATGCTGCTGGAGGCGCTGGTCGCCTGCGCCGGGGTGACGCTGAAAGCGGTGGCGACCGCCCTCGATATTCCGCTCACGTCGGGCACCGTGTGCGCGGAAGGCGAGCTCGATTTTCGCGGCACGCTTGGCGTCGCCAAGGATGCCCCGGTCGGCTTCCGCGCCATCCGCCTGCGCTTCGATCTCGACACCGAGGCCGCGCAGGACAAGCTCGATCAATTGCTCAAGCTGACCGAGCGCTATTGCGTGGTCTATCAGACCATCAAGAGCGGACCGCCGGTTGACGTTAAGATAATGCGGACATGATGGCTGTCGTCCGCGCGAAAGCGGGGACGACGGCGGAATATTTGGCGTATAATAACAATCGCAATGCCTCCCGACCTTTATTTCGCCCTCACCCTGATCGTGAAAATGGCCGTCACCGCCGGTTTCGTGGTGGCGGCGACGGTGACCGCCGAGCGCGCCGGTCCGCTGGTCGGCGGCCTGGTGGCGACGCTGCCGCTCGGCGCCGGGCCGGTCTATGTGTTCCTGGCGCTCGATCACGGCGCCTCGTTCATCGCGGCGGGCGCGATCAACAGTCTGGCCATCAACACCGTCAACGTGATCTTCGCGCTCACCTATGCGCTGCTGGCGCAACGGCGCTCGCTGGCGGTCAGCCTGTCGCTCGCCATGCTGGCCTGGATCGTGCTGGCCTGGGGCGTCCACCTCACCCATTGGACCTTGCTCAGCGCCAGCCTGGCCAATGCTCTGGTACTGGCGGTAGCCATCGCGCTGGCGCGGCCGCTGCGCCATGTGGCGATCCCGCCGGTGCGCACCTACTGGTATGACCTGGCGTTGCGCGCCGCCATGGTGGCCATGTTGGTGGGCATCACCGTCACGCTCTCCTTCCGCATCGGTCCCGGCGGCAGCGGCATCCTCGCCGTGTTCCCGATCATCCTGATCAGCGTCATGCTGATCCTGCATCGCCGCGTCGGCGGCAAACCCACCGCGGCGGTGATGGCCAACGCGGTGATCGGCCTGGTCGGCTTCGCCTTCGCCTGCGTGGTCTTGCACTTCGCCGCGACCGCCTTCGGCTCCGCCATCGGCCTCAGCCTGGCGTTGGTGGCCTCCGTCACCTGGGGCCTGCTGGTGTTCAGCGCACGAAGCCGCGGCATCGCGGTCTAGATGTTTGATCCCGGGCTTTGATGGTGCACCTTTAGTCCCGAATCAAAGGATGCGCTATGGGCCAGGTTCTGCATGGGAGCGCCACAACGACAGAGGCGGTCCGTCGAGCGATACAGCATAGTCAAGAGAGCCTGAGGGCACTTGCGAAGCGCTACGGGGTCAATCAGAAGACTGTCGCCAAATGGCGGAAGCGGACCTCGGTTGTGGACCTGCGAACCGGTCCGAAGGAGCCGCACTCGACGGTTTTGTCGCCCGAGGAAGAGGCCGTCATCGTCGCTTTTAGGCGCTACACACTGCTACCGCTCGACGACTGCCTCTATGCATTGCAACCGACGATTCCGCATCTGACGCGTTCGTCATTGCACCGGTGCCTGCAACGCCATGGCATCGGCCGGCTGCCAGATGTCGAAGGTGAGCGGCCCGCAAAGAAGAAGTTCAAGAGCTATCCGATCGGGTACTTCCACATCGACATTGCCGAAGTGAGGACCGAACAGGGCAAGCTCCATATGTTCGTCGCCATCGACCGCACCTCAAAGTTCGCTTTCGTTGAACTGCATGAGAAGGCGACCACCGCCATCTCAAAAGAGTTCCTGCTCCGCCTGATCGCGGCCGTTCCCTATAAGATTCACACCGTGCTCACCGACAATGGCATCCAGTTCACGACACCCGGCGCCGGTGGTTCCGCCGTCCCCCTGATCAAGGAAGCGATTGCCAACGGAGAACTCTTCTGGGCACATGCCTTCGAATATGCCTGCGCCAGCAACGATATCGAGCACCGTACGACCAAGGCCAAACATCCATGGACCAATGGCCAGGTCGAGAGGATGAACCGCACCATCAAAGATGCGACCGTCAAGCGCTTCTACTACGAGAGCCATAACCAACTTCGCCAGCACCTCACCGACTTCATCGCTGCCTACAACTTCGGCCGTAGGCTCAAGACCCTCAAAGGCCTCACACCCTACGAATTCATTTGCAAGGCCTGGGCACAACAGCCCGTTCGGTTCAATCTCAACCCGCTCCACCAAATGCCGGGACTAAACATCTAGCGCATCATCGCGTTCTACTTCTTCTCCGTCCGCACCAGCTTTTCCTTGATCATATAGAGCGCCTCCATGGCCTCGCGCGGCGACATGTCGTCGGGATTAAGCGTGCTGATGGCATTGATCATCATATCGTAGGCGGCATCCTGCGTGGTCTGCGCGGGCCGCGGGGCGGCGGCGAACAACGGCAGGTCCTCGAAGCCCTTCGGCCCCGAGCGATCCGCCTGCTCGAGCATCGACAACACCACCTTGGCACGCTCGATCACCTTGGCGGGCAGACCGGCAAGTTGTGCCACATGGATGCCGTAGGAGCGGTCGGCGGCGCCGGCCGTGACCTCATGCAGGAACACCACCTCGCCCTGCCATTCCTGCACCCGCACCGTGGCGTTGTGCAGTCGCTCGAGGCGGCCGGCGAGCGCGGTGAGCTCGTGGAAATGGGTGGCAAACAGCGCACGGCAACGGTTGACGTCGTGCAGGTGCTCGATGGCGGCCCAGGCGATGGAGAGGCCGTCGAAGGTGGCGGTGCCGCGGCCGATCTCGTCCAGGATGACCAGGGAGCGGATGCCGGCTTGGTTGAGGATGGCGGCGGTCTCCACCATCTCGACCATGAAGGTGGAGCGGCCACGGGCGAGATCGTCGGCGGCGCCGACACGGGAGAACAGGCGGTCGACGACGCCGATGCGGGCCATGCGGGCGGGGACGAAGGAGCCCATTTGGGCCAGGATGGCGATCAGGGCGTTCTGGCGCAGGAAGGTGGATTTGCCGGCCATGTTGGGACCGGTGATCAGCCAGATCCGGCCGGCCTGGGCGTCCTGCGGCGGCGACAACTCGCAATCATTGGCGACGAAGGGCGTGCCGTCGCGCGCCAAGGCCTGTTCGACCACCGGATGGCGGCCGCCCTCGATGACGAAGGCGAGCGCGTTGTCGACCTGCGGCCGCGCATAATCGCGCTCGACGGCAAGAGCGCCAAGCGCGCTGGCCACGTCGAGCCGGGCGAGCGCCTCGGCACAGGCCTTGATGGCGGCGCTTTCGGCGATCACCGCGGCGGCGAGCCGGTCGTAAATCTCCAGTTCGATGCCGAGCGCCCGCTCGGCCGCGCTGGAGATTTTCGCCTCCAGCTCGCCGAGCTCGGTGGTGGTGAAACGCACCTGGCCGGCCAGCGTCTGCCGGTGGATGAATGTCGCATTGAGCGGCGGCGCCATCAGCCGCTCGCCGTGCTGGGCGGTGACCTCGACGAAATAGCCGAGCACATTGTTGTGGCGCACCTTCAAGGTGCGGATGCCGGTCTCCTCGGCATAGCGCGCCTGCAGCGCGGCGATGACGCGGCGCGATTCATCGCGCAGCGCGCGCGTTTCGTCGAGCGCCGGCGTCGTAGCCCTCGCGCACGAAGCCGCCGTCGCGCTTGAAGAGCGGCAGCTCGGCGGCCAGCCCGGCGGCAAGCTCCGCCGCCAGCATGCCGTCCGGACGCTCAGCAGTCGCGCATGGCGCTGCGCGATCTCCGCCGGCGGCTCGCTCAGCGCGGCAAGCGCGCGGGCAAGATCGGCCGCGGCCAGGATGCCGTCGCGGATGGCGGCAAGATCGCGCGGGCCCCCGCGCATGAGCGCCAGCCGCGCCAGCGCGCGGGCGAGATCGGGCACGCTCTGCAGCCGCGTGCGGGCGTCGGCGCGCAGGCTCGCGTCGGCGACGAAGGCGCCGACCGCGTCGAGCCGCTGCGCGATGGCCGCCGGATCGGTGAGCGGCGCTGCCAGCCGCTGCGCCAACAGGCGCGAGCCGGCCGAGCTGACGGTGCGGTCGACGGCGTCGAGCAGCGAGCCGCGCCGCTCGCCGGCAAGCGTGCGCATCAATTCGAGATTGCCGCGGGTGGCCTGGTCGATGGCCATGCTCGCGCCGGCGCTCTCGCGCATCGGCGGCGACAGCGGCGGGCGTTGGCCGACCTGGGTGCGCTCGACATAGGTGACGATCGCCGCCGCGGCGGTCAGTTCCAGCCGGGTCAGCGTCGCCGAAGGCCTCGCTGGTGGCGACCGCGAAGAACGATGTCAGCCGTCGCTCGGCGGTGGCGCCGTCGAACACGTCGCGCGCCAGCGGCGTCACCGCCGGCAGCGTGCGCCAGAAGGCGGCCAACGCGGCATCGGCATAGAGCGCGTCGGAGACGATGATCTCGCTCGGCTCCAGCCGCGCGATTTCGGCGGCAAGCGCCATGCGCGTCGCATTCGGCGATGCGGAACTCGCCGGTGGAAATATCGATCCAGGCCAGCGCGAATTGCGCCTCCTCGCCGGCCGTGGACAATCGCGCCTGCGTCACCGCCAGCAGATAATTGTTGCGCCGCGCGTCGAGCAGCGAGTCCTCGGTGAGCGTGCCCGGCGTGACCAGCCGCACCACGTCGCGCCGCACCACGCTCTTGGCGCCGCGTTTCCTCGCCTCGGCCGGATCCTCGAGCTGCTCGCACACCGCCACGCGATGGCCGAGCGCGATCAGCCGGTGCAGATATTCGTCGGCGCGATGGATCGGCACGCCGCACATCGGGATATCAGCCCCGAGATGCTTGCCACGCTTGGTGAGCACGATGCCGAGCGCGCGCGAAGCGGTTTCGGCGTCCTCGAAGAACAGCTCGTAGAAATCGCCCATCCGGTAGAACAACAGGCAGTCCGGATTGGCGGTCTTGATCTCGATATATTGCTCCATCACCGGCGAGGCGCGGGTGGCGGCGTCGGCCGGCGCACGCGCGCCGGGTGGCGGCTCGTCGGGCTCGGACAGGCCGATGGGGCGAAGGATTGCCATAGAACGGAAGGTTAGCAGAGATGTGGAGCTGCGCCACGCGCTCGCTTCACCTCTCCCCGCTCGCGGAGAGAGGTCGACGTCCGAGCGTCAGTGAGGACGTCGGGTGAGGGGCATTTCGTCGAGCATGAGTGAAACGCGACGCCCCCTCACCCGGCTCGCGGCTTCGCCGCTCGCCACCCTCTCCCCGCCAGCGGGGAGAGGGAAGACGCGCTCTATTTCACCAGCTTGACGCCGGTGATGGCCTCGAGATTGCCGTGGTAGATCTTCTCCTTGTCCGCCTTCGGCATGTCGATGCCGTCGAGAATGCGCAGGGTCTCGCGCGTGTACATGGTGCCCTTCTCCGGATCGAACGGACAGTCGGAGGCGAACACGATCTTGTCGAGGTCGTAGAAGGCGAGCCCGCAATGGGTGGCCGGCTCGCCGCCGAACACCGCCGTATCGACGTAGAAATCATGTTTGAAATAGTCGAGCGGGCGCTTCTTCAGGCTCTTGCGCACCAGGCTCAAATCCTCGTCCGAGGTGCGCGCGCCCATCTGGTCCCAGCCGGGGCCGATACGGCCTTCCAGCATCGGCACGATGCCGCCGAAATGGTGGGTGATGATCTTCAGGTTCGGATACTTGTCCATGATCTTGGAGAACACCAGCCGCGCCATCGCCGCCGCGGTCTCGTAGGACCAGCCGAAGGTCCACCAGATCTCGAATTTCGATTTCTGCTCGGACAGGTAATCGGGGAAATTGGCGCCGCGCGCCGGATGCAGCCAGATCGGCTTGCCGAGCTTGTTCATGGTGGCGAAGAACGGCTCGAAGGCCGGATCGTCGAGCGGCTTGCCGGCGATGTTGGTGTAGATCTGCACGCCGAGCGCGCCCATCTTGATCGCGCGTTCGGCCTCGGCGGCGCCGGCATCGGGCGCGGCGAGCGAAACCTGCGCCACCCAGCCGGGGAAATGGGCGCGGTCCTTTTCGATGATCTCGGCGAAGCCGTCATTGATCAGCTTGGCGTATTCATTGGCCAGGACGCCATCGCCCTTGGTCATCACCTCTAGCGGCGGCTGCGAATAGGAAAGGATCTGCGCATAGTCCTTGAAGGTGTCGACCACCTTCTTGCGCACGTCGAGATCGTGGATGCAGGGGATTTCGCGCACGCGCTTGCCGATATCGGCATGGCCGCCTTCGACGATCTTGTTGAAGAATTTGGCCGGGATGAAATGGGTATAGGCATCGACGCGCATGGGCTTCTTCCTCCGTGACGGATTTTTTCGTGTGGGTTGTTTCAGTAGGGCGTGATCACATTGAGCAGCGCCTGGCGGCCGCCGGTAACCGCCTCGCGGGCGCGCATGAGCGCATCGGCGAGATCGGCCGGCTTCTCCACGCGCTCGGCATAGGCGCCCTGCGCCCGGGCGATTTCGTCATAGGACGGCGCCGGATCGAGATCGGCGAGCGTGCGCCCGTCGTTCTCGCCGGAAACGCCGTCCTTGAACATGGAGAGCGTGGCGCGGCGCACGGCGCCGTAGCGGCTGTTGTTGAAGACGATGGCGAGCACCGGCAGCTTGTGCGCGCCGGCAACCCAATGCGCGACGGTCGGATTGCCGAACATATGGGCGCCGTCGCCGAGCGTGGCGACTACGAGCTTGTCGGGCGCGGCAAGCTTGGCGCCGAGGGCTGCGCCCAGCCCCCAGCCGAGGCCGCCGGCCGGGCCGAGCGCGAAAAAGGTGCCCGGCTTCTCGCGCACGCAATGGTCGGGCCGCAGCGGATATTCGTTGAAGATGACGGCGTCCTCGCCCAGCGTCTCGCCGATGACGCGGGAGAGATATTCCGGCGAGATGCGCTCGCCGGGTGCGGAATCCTTCACAAGCTGGGCGCGGCGATTGCGCATGCGCTCGGTCAGCCGGCCGCGGCGGGCGGCGATGCGCGCTTCCGCCATCTGCAGCCGCTCCTCCACCGCCGCGTTCAGCGCGGTCGAGCACATTGCCGGCGCCGGCCTGCAGCACGAGGTCGCTGGGAAAGGTGCGCATCGGGTAGCGCACGAAGAACGGCTCCTCGCCGACATGCGACGACGCGGGCGCCGGCGCCCGGCTTTTGCGCGCTGGGGATCCAGGGCACGTCGGATTCGAGCACGATCACCAGATCGGAATCGGCGAGCAGCGTGCCCGGCTCGAAGCCGAAATGCATGGCATGGCTCGACGGCAGGCACACATTGCGCGGATTGTGGGTGATCACCGGGATGGCGCAGCGCTCGGCCAGATGCGCCAGCGCCGGCGTCGCGGGCGCCGGCAGCGCGCCGACGACGATCAGCGGCCGTTCGGCGCCGACGATCCATTCGGCGAGCGTGGCGATGGCCTGGCGGTCGGGATGCGCGGCGGCGGCCTGGGGCCGCGGCTTGATCGGTCCGATCGGCTCGGCGAGCGCGGCCGCCAGCGGCTCGCGCGGCAGCACCAGATAGACCGGCCCGCGCGGCTGCGCCATGCTCACTTCCACCGCGCGCGACACCACATCGCCGACCTGGCCCGGCACGCGCAATTCGTAATCCCACTTCACCATTTCGCGCAGCATGCCGGCCTGGTCGAACATTTCCTGCGCCCAGTGGATCGGCCGGCTGCGCGAGCCGAAGGACCCCTTCTCGGTGATCGGCGTGCGCCCGGCGGCGAGGATCAGCGGCACCCGGTCGCGCGACAGATTGGTGAGATTGTTGATCGTGTTGGCGGTGCCGACATTGACATGCACCATCACCGCCTGCGGCCGCCCGTTCATCAGATAGGCGCCGTGCGCCATGGCCACCGCCAGGTTCTCATGCGGCACCAGGATCGGCCTCGGCACCTTGGCATTGGTCTTGGCGGCGCGGCTGAAGGCCTCGACGATGGGCGGGAAATCGGTGCCCGGATTGCAGAAGAAATAATCGATGCCGTGATCGGCTAGCGCGCGCAGAAAGGCTTCCGCGGCAATCGGCTGCCGCTCGCGCCCGCTCGGTATGACGGCCATGCGTTTCGTCCCTATTTCCTGCGCACGATCTTTCCGAGAGCAACGACCAATTCCCGATCCGATCGGGGACAGGCTTTTTCGGGATCATGCGCGACGGCATCCGCGTGGACGCCGTGGCTGGTTCTGGTTGGCGGCTGTTTTACTCGACTGGGATGGGGAATGACAACGGAGGTTGCTGCCGCAAAGCGCGGACTCTGGTGCCCACTGCTTTTTCGCAGGTGGCGAAAAAAGCCCTACTCCGCCGCCAGCGGCAGGCTGGCCTTGCCAGCGGCGACCTCGTCGAGACATTTGGCGAGGCTCATGCCCTCCGGATCGACCAGCGCGGCGGTGCGGGCGCTGGCCAGCGCATCGGCGGCGCGTGCCGGCGCCGATTCGCCATCGAGCGCCGGACCGATCAGGCGCGCCTCGATCAACCGGTAGTTGGCGAGCCCGCGCGCATGCGTGTCGCCATAGCCCTTGATCAGGCGCGCGCATTCGGCGATCTCCAGCGCCAGATCGGCTGGAGCGGGCGGCTGCCCGTCCGATCAAGGCCAGCCAGGATTCGATCTGTTCCTGCTCCTGCCGGTAGCGGATGCCGTAGGGGCGGATGCCGCGCAGCTTGGCGAGCAGCAGGAAGCGCAAATAGCCGCTCACCGAGGTGGTGTTGATCTCCATGCCGAAATAGACGCGGTTGAGCCAGCCCTTGCGTTCCGCCAGCGCCAAGATCGGACGCGCCACGACCGGCGGCAGCAACTGCGTCAGTTCCTCGAAGCCGGGCTTGAGGAAATCGTGCACCGAGAACGGCTCGTCCTTGACCCGCAATTCCTCGCGCGCGATGCGCTGCATGCGCGCCGGCGCGATCTTGGCCTGCGCCACCCGCACCACGTCCTCGTAGGACATGCGCACGGCGAGATGGCGCGCGACCTCGCGCAGCAGGCGCCCTTGCGCGCCGGCCGCGGCGTCGGCCTTGGCGATCGGCTTCAAGCGCTCGAGATAGAGCCGCGCATAGGCGATGCTCTGATAGGCGGCGAGGCGGCGCACGCCTTCGACGATGATCGGCTGCGCCGGTGCCACGAAAATCTGCGCCACTTCCAGTTCGAGCGCGGCGAGCGTCGCCGCGGCGCCCTGCTTGGGCGCCGCCGGCGCCGTCACCGGTCTTTTGGCGCGCACGGCCTCGAGCCCGGCGCGGAAGCCGCGCAGGTTCTGCTCGACCGACTTGCCGTCGGCGCGGATCGCGGCCTCCAGCTGCTCGGCCGACAGCGGCAACCGCCCGGAGCCGGCGAGCGCGCCCAGCATCACCGCGCTGATGATGGAACCGGTCTGCTGGGCCAGCGCCGCCATGTCGATGAGCAGCGCCTCGCGCGCGTATTCCTTGATCACCTGGACGAGCCGGTCCTGATCGAAGCGGCCGTCGCCCATGGCGATCTTCTCGTCCATGGCATAGAAGCGGCTCAACGAGGCGATCAGATGCGTGCGCGCGGGCGTGACGAAGCCGCTCGCCACCATGCGGCCGGCTTCCAAGAGCTCGCTGGCCAAAGCCACGTCGATGTCGCCGACGCCGGGCGTGAGCGCCAGCACCGGGCGCTTGCCGCCGAGCGCGGCCACCGGCAGCGGCAGGATTTCGATGTAATAGGTGGTGGCGCCGGTGCGCTGGGCGACGCCGGGGATCGAGGTCGACTGCACCGGAAAGCCGGCCGCGTCCGCCGCGTCCACGATCCAATTGGTGAGCACGCCGCCGCCCTCGCCGCCCAGCGCGGCGATCAGCAGCGTGACCGGGCGCGTCGTGTTCATGCCGCGACCTTGCCGTCAGTGCCGCCAAGCCAGCCGATCACCGTGCGGCGCACGCTGAACAGCGCGCGGTCGCGCCAGGTCGGATTGCGCACGATCTCGGCACGGTAGAACGAGGGGCAGAGCACCGCGGCATGCGCCACCTCGCCGCACAGCCCGCAGCCGACGCAGAATTCGACCACCGTCGCCACCGGGTCGCTGCGCAAGGGATCGGGCGAGGGCTTCACCGTCAGCGACGGACAGCCGGACAGCCGGATGCAGGAATGGTCGCCGGTGCAGATCTCGTCGTCGACGCCGTAGCGCGCGCGGGTGACGCGTTCGCCGCGTTTGAGCTTCTCGGCATCCTCGGCGCGCACGCGGCGCTGGCGCGCGAGCTGGCATTCGCCGTCGGCGATGATCACCTTCAAGCCGCGCTCGGCCGTCTTCATCGCCTCCTTCAGCGTCGCCGTCATCTTGGCGACGCTGTAGGTGCGCACGGTGCGCAGCCATTTCACGCCCATGCTGCGCAACGTGCGCTCGATATCCATGCCCTGGGCCGAACCGCTGCGGCTCGCCGTGCTCGACGGGATGTATTGCTGGCCGGTGGCGGAGGCGTAGCCGTTCTGCATCACGATGAGCACGCCGTCGCCCTCGTTGAACAGATTGGAGGCGACGCCGCTGATCAAGCCGTTGTGCCAGAAGCCGCCGTCGCCCATCACCGCGATCGAGCGGTTGGCCAGATTGGGTCCGACCGCGGCGGCGCTGGCCAGCGACATGCCGTAGCCGAGGATGGAATTGCCCATGGAGAACGGCGCGAAGGTCGCGAAGGAATGGCAGCCTATATCGGCGCTGATATGGGCGGGCCCGAGTTCGCGCTGCATCAGCTTGAGCGCGGAGAACACCGGGCGCTCCGGGCAGCCGGTGCAGAACGCCGGCGGTCGCGGCGGCAGCGGACCGAGCGCCGCCGCGGCCTTGGCCCGATGCGCGAGCAGGCCGCGCGTCTTTTCCGCGATCGTGTCGGCATCGATGCCGGCGGGCCTTGCGGCCTGCAGGAAGTCGGCGAGCCCCTCGAGCAGCACCGCGGAGGTGTATTCGCCGGTCTTGGGCAGCGGCCCCTTGCCGAAGACCTTGGTCGGAATGTCGGCACGACGCAATTCGACGTTCACCGCCTGCTCGATGTAATCGGGATAGCCCTCCTCGACGACGAGCACGGCGCGCTTGCCGGCGCAGAATGCTGCGGATCTCCTCCGGCACCAGCGGGTAGACCACATTGAGCACCTTGAGCGGCACGCGCGAGGCGCCGAAGGTGTCGGCTAGCCCCATGCGCTCGAGCGCGCGCAGCACGCTGTTGGTGAGGCCGCCCATCACGATGATGCCGATATCGGCGAGATCGCCGTCGACGGTCTCGTTGAGCTTGTGCTTGGCGATGAAGGCCTGCGCCGCCGGCAGCCGCATATCCACCTTCAGCTTCTCCTGCACGAAGGTGACCGGCGGATGCGCCAGCCGTGCGTAGTTGAAGCGCGCCGGCGCGGCGATCGGGTTGAGGCCGGAGAATTCGGCCTTGCGGTTGGCCTTGGCGGCGAACTCGCCGGTGGCGTGGCAGGCGCGGATGCGCAGTTCCAGCATCACCGGGGCGTGGGTCGCCTCCGACAGCTCGAAGCCCTTCTCCACCATGCGCACGATGGTCGGCAGGTCGGGGCGCGGGTCGACGAGCCACATCGTCGACTTGAGCGCATAGGCATAGGAGCGCTCCTGGATGACGCTGGCGCCCTCGCCGTAATCCTCGCCGAGGATGATCATGGCGCCGCCCACCACGCCGGTCGAGGCCAGGTTGGAGAGCGCGTCGGCCGCCACATTGGTGCCGACGATCGATTTCCAGGTCACCGCCCCGCGCAGCGGGTAATTGATGGAGGCGCCGAGCATGGCGGCCGCCGAGGCCTCGTTGGCGCAGGTCTCCAGGTGCACCCCCAGCTCGCCCATAATGTCCTCGGCGTCGACCAGCACGTCGAGCAAATGGGACACCGGGGCGCCCTGGTAGCCGCCGACATAGGATACGCCGGACTGCAGCAGCGCCTTGGTGACGGCGAGGATGCCTTCGCCACGGAAGGTCTCGCCGTCGCCCAATTTGAGCGCCTGCACTTCCTTCTTAAAGGAGCGTTCCACCGCGTTCTCCCACCGATGGTTTGATCTCAAACTGTTTTTTGTATTCTAGCGTGTTCCCGCTACATATGCGAGGGCAGCCAGGTTGCCAAGATCGGGAAGGCGATGAGGATGGCGAGCCGCAGGATGTCGGTGAGCACGAAAGGCATGACCCCATAGAATACCGTCGATAGCTTGACGTCGCGGATCACGCTCTTGATCACGAACACGTTCATGCCCACCGGCGGATGGATCAGCCCCAACTCCACGGTCATGACGATGATGACGCCGAACCAGATCGGGTCGAAGCCGAGGGCCTTGATCACCGGGAACACGATGGGGATGGTGAGGATGATCATGGCCATGGCGTCCATGATGCAGCCGAGCACCAGGTACATCAGCATGATCAAGATGAGCACGCCGTAGGAGCCGAGCCCGAGTCCGGTCAAGAAGGCAGTCAGCTTCTGCGGCACCTGGGTGATGGTGAGGAAATAGCCGAAGATCAGGGCGCCGATCAGGATGGTGAACACCGCCGCGGTGGTGCGCAGGGATTCGATCAGGCAGCGCCAGAAATCCGCGCGCGAGAGCTTGCGCCGCACCACCGCGATGATGAAGGCGCCGGAGGCGCCCATGCCGGCGGCTTCGGTGGCGGTGAACATGCCGGCGTAAAGGCCGCCGATGATGAAGATGAACAACAGCAGCACCGCCCACACATCGCGCAGCGCCGCCTTGCGTTCGTCCCAGCTATGGCGCGGCGTCTTCGGCAGGAAGCCGGGCCGCACCAGCGCGATGATGTTGATGGTGATGACATACATGCAGACGGCGAGCGCGCCGGGAATGACGCCGGCGATGAACAGCTTGCCGATGTCCTGCTCGGTGATCAGGCCGTAGACGGCGAACACGGTGGAGGGCGGGATCATGATGCCGAGCGAGCCGCCGGCGGCGATGACGCCGGTGGCGAAGCTCTGCGGATAACCGTATTGCCGCATCTCCGGATAGGCGACCTTGGAGAAGGTGGCGGCGGTGGCGACGGAGGAGCCGCAGATGGCGGCAAAGCCGCCGCAGGCGGCGATGGTGGCCACGCCCAGACCGCCGCGCAGGTGGCCCAGGAAGGTATTGGAGGCCCGGAACAGTTCGCGGCTCATGCCGGAGGCGGAGGCGAAGGCGCCCATGAGCAGGAACAACGGGATGACGGCGAATTCGGCGTCGGTGGCGGTGCGGATCGGCGACTGCGACAGGATCTTCAGCGCCGGCGTGATGTCGCCGATCATGTAGCCGAAGCCGACCACGCCGACCGTGCCCATGGCGATGCCGACGGGCACCCGCAGCAGCATCAGCGCGAACAGCGCGAGAAAACCCGTCAGTGCGACCGCATCGGTCCCCATCGCGGCCGCCTCACTCGACCGACTGGGTTTGCGGATAGCGCACCAGCTTCTGCGGCCAGAACACCAGCCGCAGCGTGCGCAGCACCAGCAGAAACACCGCCGCCGCCAGGCCGACCCAGGCGATCAGGTAATAGATCCACACCGGCTCGCGCAGGTCGAAAGTGCCGGTGCCGGCGGCGCGGATATCGATCACCTTTTCGGCGAACATCCAGGTGAAGGCGGACATGGCGACCAGGGTCACCAGCGCGGAAAACACGTCGAGCACGCGCTGCACCGCGGGCGGCACCGCGCCCCACAGCAGGTCGACGGTGATGTGGTCGCCGCGATAGCTCGCCACCGCCATGCCCCAGAAGATCAGGATGCCGAGCAGCAGGCGGGTGATGTCGTAGGAATCGGGGATCGACCAGGAAAAGAAATAGCGCAGGATCACCGACACGAAGGTGAGCAAGGTGACGACGGCGAGAAATCCCGCCGCCGTCACCTCGATCAGGTCGATGAAGCTGTCGACCGGGCTGCGCGCGTGCGTGGCATCAGCCATCAGGCATCGTCCGTCGATGTTGAATTTGGTGCACGCGGCAATCTCGGCCTGTTTCCTCCCCCCATAGCCCGTCGAAGACGGGTGTGAACGCCCTTTTGCTGGGGGAGGGCTAGGGAGGGGGCCTTCAAAAGAACCCCCACCCCCGACCCCTCCCCACAAGGGGGAGGGGAACACGCAGAGTTTGCGGCACGTTCATGCGTTGACCCAAGCGAACCAGACCTTAATAGGCCGCGTTTTCTTTCTTCAGGTCGGCCTTGAGCTCGGCCAGCGCCTTGGCCGGATCGATGCCGGCCTTCTTGGCCTGCGCCTCCCATTTGGCCGTCAGCGGGGCCGCCGCCTTGCGCCAGAGCGCGACCTGGGCCGGCGTCAGCGTATACACGTTCTGGCCCGGCTCGGCTTTGATCTTGGCGATGCCGTTATGCTCGAAGGTGGCCCAGGGCGTGGCGATCTTGCGAGCCCACTCGCTGGTGCAGTGGTTGTCGATCACCTTCTTCTGCTTGGCGTCCATCTGATTGTACTTGGCCTTGTTGAACACCAGCGCGAAGGTCGTGGTGTAGAACGGCAGCTCCATGTGATACTTGGTCACCTTGTCGATGCCGAACAGCACGATCGAGCCCCAGGGGAAGGTCACGCCGTCGGCGACATGACGCGCCAGCACGTCGCGCACTTCCGGCGCCGAAGCCTGCACATTGGTGCCGCCGAGCAAGCGCACGAATTCGGCGATGGTGCCCTGCGCCGGCCGGATCTTCAGACCCTTGACGTCGGCTGGTACCTCGACCTTCTTGTCGACCATGTGCAGCGCGCCCGGATCATGCACGAAGGCGAGACAGAACTTGACGTCCTTCATCTCCTTGGCGGCGTATTTGCGATACCACTCGTCGAGGGCGACCGAGCCGCCCGAGCCGTTCGACATCAGGAACGGCAGTTCGCCGGCGGCGATGATCGGGAAGCGGCCGGGGGTGTAGCCGGGATTGATGTAGGTCAAGTCGGCGATGCCGTCGCGCGCCATGTCGTAATGGTCGAAGGCCTTGCCGAGCTGCTGCGACGGGTAGACCTTGTAATGGATGGTGCCGCCGGATTCCTTCTCCACCGAGGCACCCCACCCTTCGAGCGCCTTCTGCAGCGGGTGCGACGGCGGAACCCAGTGCGAAATCTTGAGGTCGAAGGTCTTCTCCTGCGCCAGCGCGCCGGTTGCACCGCACACCAGCATGGCCAGGGCGGCGGCATAGACAGGAGCCGCGAAACGGGTTTTCATTGTTACCTCCCTCGGTTATGGGTTGGCTGTCGGACTGCCAAGTTTTGCGCAATTGAGCCGGAACTCGGCGAGAATGTAAAGTTGGTTTGATGCCAAACTAATATCGCCGCCGGCGACGGGGGAGCTGGGCGAACGGAGCCGAATTGAGGGAAAACGCGGTGAGTGGGAGCAATGGGACGGGGGTGCACCGGCGCGGGCGAAACGGCGAAACCGTCGCCGAATCGATAAAATTCGGCCCGCTGGCGCTATGGATCGGCTTCAATCTGCGCATGGCGCAGGAGGCCGCGTTCGAGGCCTTTTCGCGCCGCTCGCAGGAAATCGGCGAAAGCCCCGGCCGCTTCGCCACGCTGACGATCATCGCGCGCAATCCGGGCATCAGCCAGACCGAGCTTTCCCACGCCGCCGGCCGCGACAAGTCGAGCCTCACCCCGGTCGTGGAGGACCTGGTGCGGCGCGGCCTGATCGAGCGCAAGCGCGTGGACAGCGACCGCCGCGCCTATCGGCTCAACCTGACGCCGGAGGGCAAGAAGACGCTGACGCAGCTCACGCGCTGCGCCCGCCGCCACGAGCGCAAGCTCGACCGCGTCATCGGCATGCGCGACCGCAAGCGCTTCCTGACGCTGTTGAAGAAGATCGCGGCGGAGATCGAGTGAAGTTTCCCTCTCCCCGCTTGCGGGGAGAGGCGAAGCGCGCACGTTGCGCCGCACAAAGCAATTTCAAGCTTGGCCAAACTTCTCCAGCACCGCCTGCGGCAGCGGATGCGACTTGATGCCGCCGGTGACCGGATCGCGCACCACCCAGACCCGCGTCTCCGAGCATTCCACGCATGGGTCGCCGTGCAGCATCACCTGTGCTCGACGTCGAAGCTGGAGCGGCCGAAACTGATGGCGCTGTCGATCATCACGTCGTCGCCGAAGCGCGTCGGCTTGAGAAAGCGCGCGCGCGTGCTTCACCAGCGGATAGCCGGCGAAATCGTAGGCCTTGAGCTGCCTGATACTTGGTCATGCCGAGCGCGCGCTCGAACAGCAGCGCCGCCGAGGCGTCGAACATTGCGAAATAGCGCGGATAGAAGATGATGCCGGCGGGATCGCAGTCGCCCCACTCGATGCGCACCGTGCGGCTGTTGCGCAACGCCGCGACGTGGCTCGACCGCGTAAGCGCGCGTGGCGACTGGCACGGGTTCGAACAGCGATGTCCAGTCGACCGGGATCATGCGTTAACGCGGCGCCATGCGCAGCGCGCCGTCGATGCGGATCACCTCGCCGTTGAGATAGCCGTTGTGGATGCAATGCATCACCAGCGCGGCGTATTCGCTCGGGCTGCCCAGGCGCTTGGGAAACGGCACCGCGGCGCCGAGCGAATCCTGCGCCTCCTGCGGCAGCGCTTTCAGCATCGGCGTGGCGAAGATGCCGGGCGCGATCGCCAGCACGCGGATGCCGAACTGGGCGAATTCGCGCGCCGCCGGCATCGTCAAAGCGGCGATGCCGCCCTTGGAGGCGGAATAGGCGGCCTGGCCGATCTGGCCCTCGAAGGCGGCGACCGAGGCGGTGGAGACGATGACGCCGCGTTCGCCGTCGGGCAACGGGGCTCAGCGTCTGCATGGCGGCGGCGACCAGCCGCAGCATGTTGAAGCTGCCGATCAGGTTGACGCGGATGACGCGCTCGAAATCGGCGAGCGGCATCGGCCCGTCGCGGCCGACGATGCGCTTGGCCGGCCCGATGCCGGCGCAATTGACCAGGATGCGCGCCGGCCCGTGGTCGGCGGCGGCCTGCTTCACGGCGGCTTCGGCGGCGGCGGCATCGGCGACGTCGCAGGCGATCGCCAGCCCGTTGATGTCGATGGCGACCTCGGCGGCCGCCTTGGCATTGACGTCGATGATCGCCACCTTGGCGCCGCTTGCTGCCAGCGTGCGCGCGGTGGCCGCACCCAGGCCCGAAGCGCCGCCGGTGACGATGGCGGCTTGTCCTTTGACTTCCATGTCTCTTCTCCTTCCGTCATGCGCGGGCTTGACCCGCGCATCCATCCATTTACGCGAAGATGGATTGCCGGGTCTCGCCGCGGAGCGGCGGCCCGGCAATGACAATCTAATTCTTGCTGCCCACCTCGGTATTCTCGATCAGCAGCGCGATGCCCTGGCCGCCGCCGATACAGGCGGAAGCGATACCATAACGCAAGCCCGCCCGCTTGAGCTCGCGCGCCAGCGTCAGCGCCAGCCGGACGCCGGTGGCGCCGAGCGGATGGCCGATGGCGATGGCCCCGCCATTGACGTTGAGCTTGTCCTCGTCGAGCCCCAATTCGCGCGCGCAGGCCATGACCTGGGCGCCGAAAGCCTCGTTGATCTCGAAGCGGTCGATATCGGCGAGCGCAAGGCCAGCGCGCGCCAGCACGGCGCGGATCGCCGGCACCGGGCCGATGCCCATGATCGCCGGCGGCACGCCGACCGTGGCGCTGGCCAGGATGCGCGCCAGCGCCGGCTTGCCGAGGTGGCGGGCGTAATCGGCGCTGCCGACCAGGATGGCGGCGGCGCCGTCGACGATGCCGGAAGAATTGCCGCCGGTCTGCACGCCGCCGAAGGCCGGCTTGATCTTGGCGAGCTGCTCCATCGAGGAAGGCCGGATATGGGTGTCGGCTGTCAGTTCGTCCTTGATCCTGATGCCGCGCGCCTTCAAGCCATCGGCCTCGAAGCGCTCGCTGGCGACGGAAACGATCTCGCCGGCGAGGAAGCCGCTCGCCTGCGCCGCGACCGCGCGCGTAAAGGAGCGCGCGGCGAAGGCGTCCACCTCGGCGCGGGTAATCTGGTATTGCCGCGCCAGGTTCTCGGCGGTGTCGCCCATGGTCAGATCGGGGCCGCTGTCGCGCAGCGCCTCCCAGAGGAAATCCTTGAACTCGACCTGGCCCATGCGGAAGCCGCCGCGATGGGTATAGGCCGCCACCGGATTGCGGCTCATGCTTTCGGCGCCGACGCAGAGCGCGAGCTCGGCGCGACCGAGCGACACCGCATCGGCGCCTTGCGCCAGCGCCTCGATGCCGGTGCCGCAAACCCGCTGCACCATGTGCGCCGGCACCTCCCCCGGCACGCCGGAATAGAGCCCGACATGGCGCGGCAGCATGTAGGCGTCGAAGCTTGCCTGCGCCATGGAGCCGGTAATGACGGTGCCGACATCGGCGGGCGCCGCGCCGCTTTTCGCGAACGCCGCGCGCGCCGCCTTGATGCCGAGATCGATCGGCGAGACTTGCGCCAAGGCGCCGTTGTAATCGGCAAACGGCGTGCGCATGCCGTCGATCAGCCAGGCATCGGCATAGGTGGCGCCGGGCGCTTTGCTCTTTTTCGCGGACGTGTTCGTGGACATTGACGGCTACTCCTTAAGCGTCAGCACGCCAGGCGCTGGCGCGGCGGCGTAAAGCTCGTCGACCAGCGCGGCGCGGCTGCCAAGCACCGCACGCTGGTTGATCGAGCCCTTGTCGGTCATCTCGCCTTTGTCGAGCGAAGGCGGCTCCGCCATCAGCAGCGCGCGGAAGACGCGGTTCGACGAGCCGGTGCTCTCGCGCGCCAATTCCTCGAGCTTCTGCGCGAAGAAGGCGCGCAGGCGGCGATCGTCGAGCAATACTTGCGCCGGCGCATCGGCGGCGAGGTCGGGCGCCAGCCGCCGGCAGGCGGCGAGATCGGGAAACACCAGCGCGCCGATGTCGTCGCGCCCTTCCCCGGCCAGCACCACGTCGCGTACATAAGGCGCGAAAACGTCGATGATGCGGGTGCGCAAGGGCCCGACGCTCGCCCAGGTGCCGGTCGACAGCTTGAAGTCCTCGGCGATGCGGCCGTCGAACAACAGGCCCTGGCGCAGATCGTTGGCGTCGGCGAATTTGAAGGCGTCGCCGAGCCGGTAGAAGCCTTCCTCGTCGAAGGCGGCCGCGGTGAATTCCGGCTGCCGCCAATAGCCCGGCGTGATGTTGGGCCCGCGCACGCGCGCTTCCAGCTTGCCCGCATTGGGCACCAGCTTGAGCTCCATGCCGGCGGCCGGCAGGCCCATATTGGCGGCGTTATCGGCATGCCAGGTACGCGCCAGCGCGAAGGGCGCGGTCTCGGTCGAGCCGAAGCCGGTGAGGAAGAGGATGCGCTCGCCGCAGGTGTCGACCGCAAGCTGCTGGATTTCGTCGAACACGTGCTGGGCGATGCCGGCGCCGGCGAACCAGAACAGCTTCAGCCGCGAGAAGAAATTGCGCCGCAACGCGGCGTCGGCGCGCAAGTATGGCAGCAGCGCCTCGTAGCCCTTGGGCACGGTGAAATACCAGGTCGGCGCCACCTCGCGCAGGTTTCGCACGGTCTCCTCGATGGCGCCGGGCAGCGGCTTGCCCTCGTCGATATAGAAGGTGCCGCCATTGTAGAGCACCAGGCCGACATCGTGATTGCCGCCGGCGGTGTGATGCCAGGGCGACCAGTCGACGATCACCGGCGGCTCGTCGACAAAGTAAGTGAGCGCCTGGCGGATCATCACCTGGTTGGCGCACCACATGCGCTGGGTGTTGATCACGCATTTGGGGATGCCGGTGGAGCCGGAGGTGAACAGGAATTTGGCGATGGTGTCGGGGCCGACCGCGTCATGGGCGGCATCGACGCCGCGGCCCGGCGCATCGCGCAGGAGATCGGTGAAGGCGGTGCTGCGCCGATGCGACAGCGGGTTGCGCGTGAACACCAGTTCGACGTCGTCGGGCACCGTCGCTTCGATGGCGCGCGCGAACATGTCGCCGTCGGCGGCGAAAACCATGCCGGGCGTGAGCAATTGCATGATCGCGGTGAGCTTGCCGAAGTCGCTCGACATCAGCGAATAGGCCGGCGAGATCGGCGCGTGCGGAATGCCGACATAGAGCGCGCCCAGCGCCAGCAGCGCGTGCTCGATATCGTTGCCGGAGAGGATGGCGATCGGGCGATCGGCGGAAAGATTGCGCCGCAACAGCGCTTCGCCGATGCTGCGCGCGTAACCGAGCGCCTGCGCATAAGTGACCGTGCGCCAGCCGCCGGCACCGTCGCGCTGGGCGAGGAAGACGCGCTCCGGCGTGTGCAGCGCCCAGTATTCCAGCCGTTCGGTCAGCTTGTCGGGATAGGGTTCGAGCACCTGCGGTGCGCGCAGATGCACGCTGCCGTCGCTTTTCTGCTCGGCGATCACCTCCTGCGGCCCGAGCCGGACCGGACGGATACCGGCTGGGGTGCCGCGCGCGCGTGCAACTTCCGCTGTCATAATCCGATCACTTCCGCCGGCATCGGCTCGGCATAGAGCTGTTCGACCAGGCCAGAGCGGTTGGCCAGCACGGCGCGCTGATTGATCGAGCCCTTGTCGGTTGCCTCGCTCTTGTCCAGCGACGGCGGCTCGGTCATCAGGATGACGCGCTCGACATGGCGCGAGGAGGCGCGGCTTGCCGCCGCGCGTTGCGCCATGCGCTCGGCGAAAGCGCCGCGCACTTTTTCATGCGCCACGATCGCGGCCGGGCTTGCCTCGGCATCGAGCCCGGCCAACTTGCGGCAGGCTTCCATCTCGGGGAACACCAGCGCGCCGATGTAATCGCGATTGACGCCGGCCAGCACCACGTCGCGCACATAGGGCGCGAATTGGTCGATAAACAGCGCGCGCAAGGGCCCGACGCTGACCCAGGTGCCGGTGGCGAGCTTGTAGTCCTCGGCGATACGGCCATCGAACAACAGGCCCTTTTGCGGATCGTCGGGATCGGCGAATTTCAGCGCGTCGCCGATCTTGTAATAGCCCTCGTCGTCGAAGGCGGCGCGCGTGAGAGCGGGCTGGCGCCAATAGCCGGGGGTGATGTTGGGCCCGCGCAGGCGCGCCTCCAGCTTGCCCTCGTTGGGCACCAGCTTGAGTTCGCAACCGGGCGACGGCAGCCCGATATTGCCGGCGCGGTCGAAGTCCCACGAGCAGGCGAGCGCCAACGGCGAGGTCTCGGTCGAGCCGAGCGAGGACAGGCAGATGATGCGCTCGCCGGTGGTCTCAACGGCAAGCGCGGTGAGGTCGTCGCGGGTGGTCTGGTTCAAGCCGGCGCCGGCATAGAACAGTACTTTCAGGCGGCTGAAGAAGTTCTTGCGCAGCGTATCGTCGGCGCGGAAATGCGGCACCAGCGCCTCGTAGCCCTTGGGCACGTTGAAATAGACGGTGGGCGCGATGTCGCGCAGGTTGCGCGCGGTTTTCGGCACGCCGGGCGGCGTCGGATTGCCGTCGTCGATATAGAGCGAGCCGCCGTTGACCAGCACCATGTTGAAGTTGTGATTGGCGCCGAAGGTGTGGCTCCAGGGCAGCCAGTCGACCACCACCGGCGGTTCGTCGGCGACGAAGCTGAGGCCGGCGGCGATCATCGCCTGGTTCGAACACAGCATGCGCTGGGTGTTGATCACGCCCTTAGGCGCGCCGGTGGAGCCGGAGGTGAACAGGAACTTGGCGATGGTGTCGGGCGTCACTAACGCGCGAGCCGCGGCCACGCCGCTTGCATCCTCGGCGCCGATCAGATCGGCAAACAGCGTCGCCTTGCGGCCGGAAGGCGGATTGCGCGTCAGCACCAGTTCGACGTCGCCGGGCACCACGGTCTCGATGGCGCGGCCGAAGGCCTGGCCGTCGCTGGCAAAGACCAAGCCGGGCGTGAGCAGACCGAGGATGGCGCGCAGCTTGCCGAAGTCGCTCGACATCAGCGAATAGGCCGGCGAGATCGGCGCATAGGGAATACCGACATGCATCGCGGCAAGCCCGATGAGCGCCTGTTCGATGTCGTTGCCGGACAGCACGGCGATCGGCCGCTCGGGCGTAAGACCGCGGCGCAACAGCGCGGCACCGATGCGTTGCACGATGTCGAGCACCTGCGCATAGCTGAGCCGGCGCCACGCATCACTGGCATCGCGCTGCGCCAGGAACACGCGCTCGGGCGCGTCACGCGCCCAACGCTCCAGCGGCTCGCTCAGCGTGCGGTGATAGGGCGCCAGCGGCGCCTGGGCGCGGATCAAAATGCAGCCGTCGGCGCGGCGCTCGACCAGCGCGTCGGGGGCCCCGAGGCGCACCGGGCGCAAGGCCGCCTGCTGGGCGAAATGAGGCCGAGTAGAGCTGGACATGGAACCGGCTCTCATCGTTTGACCAAAACCATAGCGCCACCCCCCTATATTAAGTACGTCTTATTCTTGGCGCGCGGATGATTGCACCTTCTAAGAATCTAGCTGCCCCTTGGTCGGTGGCAGGTTCGCCGCGCGCGCGGCATTCGCCGCTCCGACAACTGTTCAGTGCTTGCGAGAATCTTTGACATTCAGCACCACAGCCATGCCCGTATCGCCCGCGGCGCAGCCGGTGAACAAACCATTGCCGCCACCGCGTAGCGCAAGCTCTTCGATCAACTCTATCACGCTACGCATTCCCGTTGGCCCCTGCGGGTGCCCGAAAATCAGCGACGAGCCGTAGTTGTTCATTTTTTCGACCGGGAAGCCGGTGTCGCGCGCGAACACGATGTCATTCACGGCGAACGGGTTGTGGGTTTTTACGGCGTCGATGTCTTTGATGTCGAGACCGGCCGCTTTGAGCGCGTTACGCGCAGCCGGCACAGGCGCCATCGGCATGTGCCCCTTCTCGACGCGCGCCTGGCCGAAGCCCAGGAGCTGTACTTCAATGAGCTTATCCTGGGCCAGCTCGGCGGCGCGCTCCTTTGTCGTCACGATCATGCCGGCATTGCCGTCGGCAGGATGAGTTTGGCCGCCGAAGGTGACGGTGCCGTTCGGCTTCACCGGTTTCAGCTTAGCCAGGTTTTCAGCCGTAACTCCGAACACGCCTTCATCGCCGGCGAGCGTGCCCGCGGGTTTGCGGAAATTTGCGTCGGTTATTGGCACATCGACCATGTAGCGGCGCTGAAAAGTCCGGTCGTCGGCGAGCGCGCCTTGATATTGCTCGTAGCGTCGCAGCACGACGGCATGCTGCTCGGCCGTGGTAATCTGATAACGCATGGCGACGTTTTCGGCGGTGTCGATCATGGCGTTCATGGCGAAAGGATCGTTGCTGAAATTATCGAGCACCCACGCCTCAGTAATACTTGTGCCTCCCGGTCCGGTTGGATTGGGATAAACGAGCGTTGCGCCATTCGAACAGCGGTCCGCGGTCACAGCGAGCGCACAGGCCGCCGATCCCTGTCCGATCTCGTCCGCCGCCATCTGCAAGACACGTGCGCTCGTGGCGCACGCTTGGCTCACGGTAGGGCCCGGCACGTCGGGAATTCCAATCATCCCGGTCACCCACGGCAGGCCATAAAAGCTGCTCGGCTGAGGATTAGTGATACCGAGAATTCCGAGGTCGATCGCCTCCATGGGGAAATTCTTGGCCGCCAGCGTATCGCGCGCGACGTTGGCTGCGAGCTTTATGCTGTGAAGGTGGCCTAACGAGCCCTGCCACTTTGCGAATGGCGTGGACCAATACGCGCCGTACGGAATGTAGGCTTTGTTCATCGGCTTACCTTTCAATCGCCGGCCTGTTCGGCCTGCCATTGACCGAAGGAAGATCCAGCCTTAGCCAGCTTTTCTAATAACGGGGCGGGTCGCCAGTATTGCGAATTGAGCGAGCGCTCGAATTCGAGAATGCGGTCATAGATCTTCTTGAGGCCGACGGAATCGGCGTAGAACATGGGCCCGCCGCGGTAGCGCGGAAATCCGTAGCCCGAAGTATAGACGACGTCGATGTCGCCAGCGCGAAAGGCGATGCCTTCCTCCAACACCCGCGCACCTTCATTGATCATTGCGTAGAGACAGCGTTCGCGAATTTCCTCGGCACTCGGCTTGCGTTGCGGTACGCCGAGACGACTGCCCTCGGCATGAATCAACGTGATAACTTCCTGATCGACGACGCGTTTGCCGTCCTCGTATCGGTAGTAGCCGCGGCCAGTTTTCTGCCCGAGCCAGCCGCGCTCGGTCAGCATTGCCGATGGCCGATAGAAAGTGGGGTCGTTGTGAAACGCGTTGCCAAGCGCCACGCGGGTGAGGTGGCCGACGTCGATTCCAGCCATGTCGAAGACGGCGAGGATGCCCATCGCCATTCCGAAATCTTCCAGTGCCGAATCCACCTCTTGCGGTGTCGCGCCCTCCAGGACGCAATGCTCGGCCTCGCGCGCATAAGGGTCCATCATGCGGTTGCCGATAAAGCCGTAACAAACCTGCGCCACGACTCCGACCTTGCGCAGTTTTTTTGCGATCTCCAGCGCAGTCACTAATACATCGTCAGCTGTCTTTTTTGTCTGCACGATTTCAAGGAGCCGCATTACATTCGCCGGACTAAAGAAATGAAGGCCGACCATGTCCTGCGGCCGCTTCGTAACCGCAGCGATCGCGTCGATGTCGAGTGTCGAGGTGTTGGTGCTGAGAATCGCGCCTGGCTTGGCGATTTGGTCAAGTTTGACAAAGATCTTCTTTTTCAAATCCATATTCTCGAACACCGCCTCGATGATGAGATCGGCGGTTGAAACCGCGTCATAATCGAGCGCAAGCGTGATCAACTCCATGCGCGCGTCCATCTTGTCGGCAGTGAGACTGCCGCGCGAAACGGATCGTTCGTAGTTCTTGCGAATCGTGGCACGGCCGCGGTCGAGCGCCTCTTGGTTGGCGTCAATCATGGTCACGGGCAAGCCGGCGTTGGCGAATGCCATGGCGATGCCGCCGCCCATGGTGCCGGCTCCGATGATGCCAACACGGTCAATCGGCCGTGGTGTCACGCTGGAAGGAAGGCCGGGAATTTTGCGCACCTCGCGCTCGGCGAAGAACAAATGTCGCAATGCGCGCGACTCAGTCGCCTGTTCCAGGCTGGCGCTCACCGCCTTTTCGACTTTCAATCCTTCGTCGAACGGCTTTTCGGCCGCGGCTTGCAATGCTTCGAGCAGCTTGATCGGAGACTGGCGGTTGCGCATGGTCTTAGCCACCTGTGCGCGCTTGGCCTTCAGTATTTCCGCGACTTTTTCTGCGCCGACGACCGGCCGTTCGCGCGTCTTGCGTGGTCCATCGCCCGCAGCAACAAGCTCTTTAGCGTAGGCTATGGCGCCTTCGGTGACCTCGCCCTTGACCACCCGATCTACCAGACCGAGTTCTTTCGCCTGGGTCGCGTTCAATGGCCGGCCGGATAGCATCATATCGGCGGCTGCCTCGAACGGAATCAGGCGCGGCATTCGCTGCGTACCACCCGCGCCAGGAATGATGCCGAGCGAAAGTTCGGGCAATCCTAAAGAGGCCCCTTCGCCGGCAACGCGATAATGGCAGGCGAGCGCGACTTCCGTGCCAGCCCCGAGCGCAGTGCCGTGAATCGCGGCTATTACGGGCACGGGGGAGTTTTCGATAAGGCGGAAAACATCGTGATAGGCGGGCTCTTGAACCCCTGTGTCGAATTCCTTGATGTCCGCGCCGGCGATAAAGGTCCGGCCGGCGCAGGCGAGCACGATCGCCTTAATGTCAGGGTTTGTCCGCGCTTCAGAAAATGCCCGCCTAAGGCCTGCGCGGACGCTTTGGTCCATTGCGTTGACTGGAGGCTTGTCGACGCGCACCACCGCGATGCCATCGCTCAAACAAGTGCTGACCACCTCGCCCATTCGATGGCTCCCTTAATTTCCAAATGAAGTACGAGTAGCGCCGCGCTTCGATTCAACCTCGCAGACTGTTGGCAAATCGTGCTGACGGCCCTGGGGACTTCCATTCACTTTTGACAACTTTGGCGACTACCAAATAACGTTGTCATTGACAACAATCTGCGTCAAGCTGGTTGTGCTAAGGAAGCCCACAGAATGCGATCCCAGCAAGCCTCCATGAAGCCTCGGCGGGCCGGCGCGAGCGCGGCAAAGGTAAATGGCCGCACGGCGGCAGCGCCGGCGGAAAAGCTTGAATTAGGCCAGCTTGATCGTCATCTCGGGTATTTCCTGCGCCGCCTGCAGATTTGGGTGTTCCAGAACTTCATCCAGACGCTGGACACCCTCAAGATACGTCCGGCGCAATATTCCGTCCTCCTCATCATCGAGGCCAATCCGGGCCGCTCGCAGGCGGCAATAGGCCAGGCGCTCGGCATCGAACGGGCGCGTCTTTCCCGCCTGCTGCACGAGCTGGAACGGCGCAAATGGATCGCCCGGCTTGCCTCCGGTAACGATGCACGCTTGCGTTGCCTGCACCTGACCGTGGACGGCGAAAAGGCGCTGGCCAAAATAAAGCGCATGGCCGAGCAGCACGAAGCTCTGCTCGCCGACCATCTCGGGCACAAGCTGCATAGACAACTGATGGATTCGCTGCGGGAATTCGGCTGACCGAAGGCGGTCAGATTACTTCATACACATCAAGTCGCACCGCACGCGCCTCGCGCTGACCCCGCGCCAGCGCCAGGATGCGGTTGAGCCAGTCGGACGCCGGATCGGCGGTCTCGAACCGCATCAAAGTGCGGAAATAATAGAGCGCCGGGTCGACCGGCTCGCCGCGCGCCAGCGCCGCCAGCACCTCGGCCGGCCCGTGGCGCAACCCGTCGCTGGTGACCAGGATGCGCCCGCCGCTCTCGGTCTCGATGGTATAGCGGGCCTGGATATCGGCGGCGCCGTCGGCGCGAATGATCTGCCAATCGGCGCCGCCGGGCAGAATGCGGCCGTTGAGCTTGGGTCCCCGCACCGTGCCGTCGAGAATGCCGATGATGCGCCGCCCGCCATAGGGCGTGCGGCCCAAATCCATGATGGCTTCGAGTCCGGCCGATATGGTGAAGATCGGTGCACTGCTGACGATTGCGGTCATCGGTTGGAGCCCCAACTTATGGAAACCTCGCCATTTGACCCTTTCGGGGCGCCGCCGTAAATACGGACCCGCAAAACCGGTAACATTGTGCATGGCCCGCATCACCTCTCTCGCCGAAGCAATCGAAGCAACCGTCCGCGACGGCGACACCGTGGCGCTCGAGGGTTTCACCCATCTCATCCCGCATGCCGCCGGCCATGAGATCATCCGCCAGGGACGTAAACACCTGACGCTGATCCGCATGACGCCGGACCTGATCTATGACCAGCTCATCGGCATGGGCTGTGTCGACAAGCTCATATTTTCATGGGGCGGCAATCCAGGCGTCGGCTCACTGCACCGCTTCCGCGATGCGGTGGAGAACAACTGGCCACAGCCGCTGGCGATCGAGGAACACTCGCACGCCGCCATGGCCAACGCCTATGAAGCGGGCGCGGCCGGCCTGCCCTGTGCCATCTTCCGCGGCTATATCGGCGGCGACTTGCCCAAGGTGAACGCCAAGATCAAATACATCACCTGTCCTTTCACCGGCGAGCAACTCGCCGCCATTCCGGCGCACCGGCCCGACGTGGCGGTGATCCACGCCCAGCGCGCCGACAAGGCCGGCAATGTCATGATCGAGGGCGTGCTCGGGGTGCAGAAGGAGGCCGTGCTCGCGGCCAAGCGATCGGTGGTGACGGTCGAGGAGATCGTCGACGAACTGCCGGCGCGCAGCCTCAACGCCGTGGTGCTGCCGACCTGGGCCATCGGCTATGTGGCGGCGGTGCCGGGCGGCGCCTTCCCGTCCTATGCGCAAGGCTATTATCCGCGCAACAACAGCTTCTACAAGCGGTGGGACACGATCGCGCGCGAGCGCGAAACGTTCCTGGCCTGGATGCGGGAAAACGTGCTGGACCAGGGCCCCGAGGCTTTCGCGCAATATGCGCGCAAAGCCGGCGCCGCGGCGGAGTAGAGGATCATGCCCGACTACAAGCCCAATGAGATGATGACCATCGCGGCGGCGCGCGCCTTGAAGAACGACGACGTCTGTTTCGTCGGCATCGGCATGCCGTCGGCGGCGGCCAACCTCGCCCGCCTCACCCACGCGCCGGACATCACGCTGATCTACGAATCCGGCACGCTCGCCACCAAGCCGGAAGTGCTGCCGCTCTCCATCGGCGACGGCGAATTGTGCGAGACCGCGCTCACCACCGTGGCGGTGCCGGAGATGTTCCGCTACTGGCTGCAGGGCGGCCGCATCAAAGTCGGTTTCCTCGGCGGCGCGCAGATCGACAAATACGCCAATCTCAATACCACCGTGGTCGGCCCCTATGCGGCGCCCAAGGTGCGGCTGCCGGGCGGCGGCGGCGCGCCGGAGATCGCCACCTCGTGCGGCGAAATCTTCATCATCATGGCGCAGGGCAAGCGCGGTTTCGTCGACAAGCTTGATTTCGTCACCTCCATCGGCCACGTGACGGGTGGCGACAGCCGCGCACGGCTGGGCGTTGCGACCAAGGGGCCGACCAAGCTGATCACCGATCTGGCGCTGTTTGCGCCCGACCCGGAAACGAAGGAGATGACGGTGGTCTCCATCCATCCCGGCGTGACCCGCGCGCAGATCGCGGAAAATACCGGCTGGGCCGTCAAGTTCGCCGCGCAAATCGCCGAAACGCCGGCGCCGACGGCGCAGGAACTGGAGGTGCTGCGCGATCTGCAGGCGCGCACCAGCTCGCGCCCATGCCGAGGCGGCATGAGCCGGGAAAGGTCATGACCATGCGTGAGGTTTTCATCTGCGACGCGGTGCGCACCCCGATCGGGCGCTATGCCGGTGCGCTCGCCAAGGTACGCACCGACGATCTCGCCGCGGTGCCGATCAAGGCGCTGATGGCGCGCAATCCCAAGATCGATTGGGAAAAGCTCGACGAGGTCTATCTGGGCTGCGCCAACCAGGCCGGCGAGGACAACCGCAATGTCGCGCGCATGGCGCTGCTGCTCGCCGGCTTGCCGGTGAACGTGCCCGGCGTGACGATCAACCGCTTGTGCGCCTCCGGCTTGGAGGCGGTGGGCACCGCCGCGCGCGCCATCCGCGCCGGCGAGATGGAATTCGCCGTGGCCGGCGGCGTCGAATCGATGACGCGGGCGCCCTTCGTGCAGGGAAAGAGCGCGGAAGCCTTCGCGCGCAGCGCGGAAATCTACGACACCACCATCGGCTGGCGTTTCGTCAATCCGCTGATGAAGAGCCAATACGGCGTCGATTCCATGCCGGAGACGGCCGAGAACGTGGCCGAGGATTTCCAGATCACGCGGGCCGATCAGGATGCTTTCGCCTTGCGCTCGCAGCAGCGCGCCGCCAAAGCCATGGCAGATGGTTTCTTCGCCGAGGAGATCGTGCCGGTGGAGATCGCCACCCGCAAGGAAACGGTCAAGGTCGACACCGACGAACATCCGCGCGCGACCTCGCTGGAGCAGCTCGCCAAGCTCAAGCCGTTCGTGCGCAATCCCGGTACCATCACCGCCGGCAACGCCTCCGGCGTCAATGACGGCGCCGCCGCGCTCATCATCGCCTCGGAAGCGGCGGTGACCGCGCATGGCCTGAAGCCGCGCGCGCGCCTGCTCGGCATGGCCTCGGCGGCGGTGCCGCCGCGCATCATGGGCATCGGTCCGGTGCCGTCGACGCGCAAGCTGATGGCGCGGCTCGGCCACAAGATCACCGACTATGACCTGATCGAGATCAACGAGGCATTCGCCTCGCAGTCGCTGGCCTGCCTGCGTCAGCTCGGGCTGCCGGATGACGCCGAGCACGTCAATCCGCATGGCGGCGCCATCGCGCTCGGCCATCCGCTCGGCATGTCGGGGGCGCGGCTGGCACTGACCGCGACGCATGGCCTCGCCGCGAACGGCGGCAAGCTCGCGCTCGCCACCTTGTGCGTCGGCGTCGGCCAGGGCGTGTCGCTGGCGCTCGCACGCATCTGATTTCGGGGACGTTCAGGGAAACGAAAAAGAGAAACAAGGAACAACAATGTCGCTCATCTATCCCAAGGAAAGCCTCGACGCCTTTCCCAAGCATTTGAGTCCCGGCTATCGCAGCACGATCAAGCGTTCGCCGGCCAAGCCCTTGATCGTGGTGCCGCATACGCTGTCGGAATTGACCGGCCCGGTCTACGGCCATGACGCCGTGCAGGAAGGCGACAACGACCTCACCAAGCAGCACAAAGGCGAGCCGCTGGGCGAGCGCATCATCGTGCACGGCCATGTGCTCGACGAGGACAAGCGCCCGGTGCCCGACACGCTGGTCGAGATTTGGCAGGCCAATGCCTGCGGCCGTTACGTGCACAATGTCGACCAGCATCCGGCGCCGCTCGATCCCAATTTCACCGGCGCCGGCCGCACCATCACCGACAAGAACGGCTATTACCGTTTCATCACCGTGAAGCCGGGCGCCTATCCGTGGGGCAATCATCCCAATGCCTGGCGGCCGAACCACATCCACTTTTCCGTGTTCGGCCACTCGTTCCTGTCGCGGCTGGTCACCCAGATGTATTTCCCCGGCGACTACCTGTTCCCGTTCGACCCGATCTTCAATTCGGTCACCGACGAGAAGGCGCGCCAGCGCCTGGTCTCCAGCTTCGACCTGGAAAACACCATTCCCGACTGGGCGCTCTGCTTCCGTTTCGACATCGTGCTGCGCGGCCGCGAAGCCACGCCGCAGGATGCGGACAAGCATTAACAGGGGCCATGAAGAAAATGTCTGAGATCACCCCCTCGCAAACCGTCGGCCCGTTCTTCGCCTATGGGCTCACCCCGCACAATCGCTGCGATTGGAAGCCGAACGACGGCTACGACTGGAAGAACACGGTCGACACCAATCTGGTGACGCCGGACGCCTCGGGCACCCGCATCCGCATCGAGGGCCGCATCAGCGACGGCGACGGCGCCGCGATCCCCGACGCCATGATCGAGATCTGGCAGGCCGACGCGCAAGGCCGCTACGCCTCGCCGCGCGATACCCGCGCGCGGCCGAACGCGCAGTTCAAGGGCTTCGGCCGCTCGGCGACCGACAAGGACGGCGTGTTCGCCTTCGACACCATCAAGCCGGGGCCGGTGCCGGGCCCGGACGGCAAGATGCAGGCGCCGCATATCGTGGTCTGCATCTATTCGCGCGGCATGCTGCGGCAGGTCTATACGCGGCTGTATTTCTCCGACGAAGCCGCCAATGCCGGCGACGCGATCCTGGCGCTGGTACCGGAGGAGCGCCGGGGGACTCTCATTGCCCACAAAGCGGACGGCGGCAGCCAGCCGTTCTACCGCTTCGATATTCGCGTGCAGGGCGAAAACGAGACGGTTTTCTTCGACATCTAGCGGCTCAAACCGGCGCGACGGCACGGGAGCGCGCAATGTTGCGCCCACTCGCGCCCATTGCTTTGCCTAAATTGATGGGCTATTGCCCATGCACGCTATTGCGCGTGATCCGTCATCCGGTTCAGAAAGTGGCCTGTTATCGATAATTCGGCCGAATTGAGCAAAATATCTTTGCCCACCCACGCCGCCCATCTTTCCCACCACTTGACGCGCACAGGCGGAGTTGGTTCCTTTGCAAACACGGCCGTTGCAGAGCCGGAGAGGGAAACGCCGCCATGAACGAGCAAATCCTCCAGGAAATCACCGATTTCTGTCGCACGCGCGGCTTGGCCGAATCCACCTTCGGCCGCCGCGCCGTCAATGACGGCAAGCTCGCCAGCCGGCTGCGCAATGGCGGCCGCATCACCACCGACACACTCGACCGCATCCGTTCCTTCATGGCGCGCAATACCGACGCCGCGCCGGCGCGGCGCCGCGTGCTGTTCGACGTGCCACCGCCGCAAATCCTGCCGGCGGTGACCCCCGCTGCGCCATCGGTCGCCGCCAGCCAAGCCAGCGACGACCCGCAGCGCAATTTTCGCTTCTTCGACAACCGGCAGAAATATCTGCTGTTCGTGAACACCTGCTCGGAGAAGTGGGAGGTCGCCAACCGCGTCGGCCTCGAACTCGCCAATATCCATCCGCGGCCGCCGGCGGTGCGCGTGTTCGACGCCGGCGTCGGCGACGGCACCGTGCTCGCGCGCGTGATGCGCACCATGCACGACCGTTTCCCGACCATGCCGTTCTACGTCGCCGGCAAGGAGATCAGCCTCGAGGATGTGCGGCTCACGCTGCACAAGATGGCCGACCGCTTCGTCGAGCATCCATCGACCGTGCTGGTGCTGACCAACCTCGCTTATGCCGAAGCGCCGTGGCTCGCCGCCCGCACGCTCAGCGCCGCCACCAGCCTGGTGTGGAAAGAGCTGGCGATGGAAGGCGACACCGCCCACGCCTTCGAAAAGCAGATCACCGATCTCGAGCCGTTCCTGGCCGAGAACTGGAAGGCCGGCGTGTCGCCGAAGAGCGGCAATCCGGTCTACGAGCGGCCGGTGATCCTGGTCATCTACCGTAACGACCATCGCTTCCTGCTCGACCAGATCGTGCCCAAGCCAGGCGGCACGGTCGCCGATTACGATCTGGTCATCGCCTCGCAGCCCTACCGCGCCCGCGCGTCGCTGCAATTCAAGGCCAAGCGCGTGCTGGCACCGCTCGCCCGCGCACTCGGCCCCGGCGGGCGTTTGATCGCCATCCATTCCTACGGCCACGATCCGGGCATGGAGATCATCCATAAGGTCTGGCCGGAGGACGAGCCCTTCACCCACAGCCGCCACGACCTGCTCAAGGAAGTGAAGCACGAGCTCGGGCCAGCCGGCCGTGACCTCAACTTCAACGCCTATTCCGATCAGCGCTCGCTATTCCGCTACGTCATGCACACGCTGCCGTCGGAAATCTCGTCGGTGACGGGCTCCGCGATCGGCACCTCCACACTGCTCGCCGCCTGGAACGCGGCGATCTACGTGGCGCAGGTCGAGGACGACCGCCTGTCCGACGTCAACAGCGATCGCCGCTACATCGAGGCGACGCGCGAGGTGCTGCAGCAGCACAACGGCCTGTGGTTCTACGACAAATCCTTCGTGATCTCGCACCGGCGCGAGTGAGCAGCCAGATGGCGCTGTCGCAACATCCTCGGCTCGTTCCCGCACTCGGGTCCAGCCTTCGGCTGGCCCGAGCACAGGCTCCAGCCGGAATCCGGTTCTGCATTCGCAGAGGCGGCAGCGCTACCTCCCCACCCGCCGCTTTCGCGGCGACGAGCGGCTAAGGCATGACCGCCATATTCACCCAAAGGTTTTCCATCGAGGTGACGCGGCCGAGCGCCGATGAAATCGCCGCGCTGGCTGAGGTGCTACCGGCGGGCACGCCGGTCTATTTCTCCGCGGTGCCGACCATTACGCCGCGCGAATTGATCGCCGGGGCCGCCATGCTACGCAAGGCCGGCCTCGAGCCGGTCATCCATGTTGCCGCGCGGCGCATTGGCGCCGCCGCCGATCTGCAGGATCTGCTCGCCGGCCTGCGCGCCGAAGCCGATGTGCAACGGCTCCTGGTGGTCGGCGGCGATATCGATCCCGCCGGCCCCTTTGCCGATGCCCTGGCGGTGATCCAGAAGGGTCGTCTGCGCGAGGCCGGCATCGAGGATGTCGGCATCGGCGCCTATCCGGAAGGCCATCCGCGCATTCCGCCGGCGCGGCTGGAAGCCGCCCTCGACGAGAAGATCGCGACCGCCGTCGCGCTCGGCCTTTCCGTCCACATCGTGAGCCAATTCTCGTTCTCGCCTGAAGGCATTCTCGCCTGGCTGCGGCAGTTGCGCGCCTCCGGCATCACCTGGCCGGTCAAGGTCGGGCTTGCCGGCCCGACCAGCGTGCCGGCGCTGCTGCGCTTTGCCCGCCGCTGCGGCGTCAACGCCTCGCTGCGCGGGCTGATGTCGGGCGCCGCCGCCAGCCTCATCGGTCATGTCGGTCCCGACCGCATCATCGACGTGCTTGCCGCCGCGCACGATCTCGGCGATATCGCACCGCACTATTTTTCCTTCGGCGGACCCATTGAAACGGCGCGCTATGCGTGCGAAGTGGCTCGCCGAACGCACGGCGCTGGCCGTGTCATGGCTCAACATTAAGACCCGCATCGCCGAGGCGGGCCATCCCGGGAGACAACGATGACCCAAAGAACCAAGCCACCCTTCCGCGCCGACGAAGTCGGCAGCCTGCTGCGCACCGCCCCGGTCAAGGAAGCGCGTGCCAAGCGCGAGAAGGGCCAGATCAGCGCCGCCGAACTCACGGCGGTCGAGGACGCCGAGATCGTCAAGATCATCGCCAAGCAGGAGCAGGTCGGCCTCAAGCTCGCCACCGACGGCGAGTTCCGCCGCTCCTGGTGGCATTTCGATTTCTACGGAATGATGGACAACGTGGAGATCTACGAGCTCGACCACGGCATCCAGTTCCAGGGCGTGCAGACCAAGCCGCGCTCCATTCGCGTCACCGGCAAGATCGGCTTCTCCGATCACCCGATGATCGAACACTTCAAGTTCCTCAAGGCGCACACCAAGGTAACGCCGAAGATGTGCATCCCGGCACCTTCGACGTTCCATTTCCGGCTCGAGCCCAACGCCGTGAGCAAGAGCACCTATGCCAGCCGCGACGCCATCTTCGACGATCTGGCGATGGCCTATCAAAAAGCGATCCGCGCCTTCTACGACGCCGGCTGCCGTTATCTGCAGTTCGACGATACCGCCTGGGCCTATCTGTGCTCGCAAGCCGAGTTGCAGAAAGCGCGTGACCGCGGCCTCGACGTCGATCATCTGCAGGACAGCTACACCAAGTGCATCAACAAGGCGCTGGAAGCCAAGCCCGCCGACATGGCGATCACCACGCACGTCTGCCGCGGCAATTTCCGCTCGACCTTCATCTCGTCGGGCGGCTACGAGCCGGTGGCGGAGAGCCTGCTCGCCAAGTGCAACTACGACGGCTATTTCCTCGAATACGACACCGACCGCGCCGGCGGCTTCGATCCGCTGCGTTTTCTGCCCAAGGGCAACAAGATCGTGGTGCTCGGTCTGGTCACCTCCAAGTCGGGACGGCTGGAGCCGCGCGAGGACATCAAGAAGCGCATCGAGGAAGCGACCAAATTCGTCGCGCTCGATCAGCTTTGTCTGTCGCCGCAATGCGGCTTTGCCTCCACCGAGGAAGGCAATGTGCTGGCCGAGGACGAACAGTGGGCCAAGCTGCGCATGATCGTGGAACTGGCCGAAGAGGTGTGGGGGAAGTAACTTCCCCGCACGATGCTGCTGTCGTCCCCGCGCAAGCGGGGACCCAGTAGCCCCGGTGCTTCCGATCAATCGCTCGATTGGTGTTTACTGGATGCCCCGCCTTCGCGGGGCATGACAGCCTGAAAATACGGGGAGGAATTGCCCATGACCCAACGCACCAAGCCGCCGTTCCGCGCCGATCACGTCGGCAGCCTGCTGCGGCCGGCCGCGCTGAAGGAAGCGCGCACCAAACACGCCAAGGGCGAGATCGACGATGCCGCGCTCAAGGCGGTCGAGGACCGCGAGATCGAGCGCGTGGTCAAGAAGCAGGAGGAGGTGGGCTTGAAGCTCGCCACCGACGGTGAGTTCCGCCGCTCCTGGTGGCATTTCGATTTCTTCAAGGGCCTGCAGGGTGTCGACTCGATCAGCGCGCCGCCGATCAAATTCCACGGCGTCGTGACCAAGGCGGAGGCGATCCAGATCAACCGCAAGGTCGATTTTGCCGGCCATGCGCAGATCGAGCACTTCAAATTCCTCAAGGCGCACTGCCGCACCACGGCGAAGATGTGCATCCCGGCGCCTTCGACCTTCCACTTCCGGCAAGGCCGCGCCATGGTGAGCAAGGCGGCCTATCCCGATCTCGATCAGTTCTTTGCCGATTCCGCCGCCGCCTGGAAGAAGGCGATCCGCGCCTTCTACGATGCCGGCTGCCGCTACCTGCAGCTCGACGACACCGCCTGGGCGATGATCTGTGATCCGCACGAGCGCGAGGAATCCAAGAAGCGCGGCGACGATCCCGACAAGCTGCCGGCGATCTATGCCCGCATGACCAATGCGGCGCTCGAAGATAAGCCGGCGGATCTCGCTGTCACCATGCATTCCTGCCGCGGCAATTTCCGCTCGACCTTCATCGCTTCGGGCGGCTACGAATTCGTCGCCGAACAACTGCTCGGCCATACCAATCTCGACGGCTATTTCCTCGAATACGATTCCGACCGCGCCGGCGGCTTCGAGCCGCTGCGCTATTTCCCCAAGGGCAACAAGCAGCTCGTGCTCGGCCTGGTCACTTCCAAGAGCGGGCGCCTGGAGCCCAAGGACGACATCAAGCGGCGCATCGACGAGGCCACCAAATATGTCCCGCTCGAGCAGCTCTGCCTGTCGCCGCAATGCGGCTTCGCCTCCACGGAAGAAGGCAATGTGCTGGCCGAGGAGGAGCAGTGGGCGAAGCTGCGGATGATCGTGGAATTGGCCGACGAAGTTTGGGGTGGGACTTGATCTTTGCCAAGTGCGCCGGCCCGGCGCGCCCTTAGCATTCCCCCGTCACAAAACAGAGGCCCGACCGGTCGCGGCTGCCGCCGCGGCCGCGCGGGTCCTTATGGGGGTGGAAATGTTCAAGAAATCGCAATGGCTTAGCCTCGGCCGCCTGGCCGCGGCGACAGCGGCGGCGGCGTTCATTTTCGCGGCGGTACCGGCCAAGGCAGCCGAACCGATCAAGATCGGCTTCGGCATGGCGCTCACCGGGCCGCTCTCGGCCAACGGCAAGATGTCGCTTCTGGCCATGCAGATCTGGCAGGACGACGTCAATGCCAAGGGCGGGCTGCTCGGCCGCCCGGTCAAGCTCGTCTACTACGACGATCACAGCAAGCCGGCGGACGTGCCCGGCATCTACACCAAGCTCATCGACATCGACAAAGTCGACCTCATCGTCAGCGGCTATGCCTCGACGCAGATCGCGCCGGCGCTGGTCGTCGCCATCCGCAAGAACAAACTGCTGATCAGCCTGTTCGGCACCGGCATCAACGACAAGTTCAAATACAACAAATATTTCTCGATGATCCCGAACGGGCCGACGCCCAAGCCGGCTTTTACCCGCGGCTTCTTCAAGATCGCCGAGGTGCAGAAGCCCAAGCCGAAGACGATCGCGCTCGCTTCCGCCGACGCCGAGTTCGGCCGCAATGCCTGCGAGGGCGCGCGCGAGAACGCCAAGACCTCCGGCTTCAAGATCGTCTACGACAAGAGCTATCCGCCCTCGACCACCGACTTCACGCCGATCGTGCGGGCGATCCAGTCGGCCAATCCCGACCTGCTGGTGATCTGCTCCTATCCGCTCGACACCGTCGGCATGGTGCAAGCCATGCACGAGGTCGGCTTCAAGCCGAAAATGTGGGGCGGCGCCATGGTCGGCCTGCAGGCAACTGTATTCAAGACCAAGCTGGGCACGCTGCTCAACGGTATCGTGAATTACGAGACCTGGCTGCCGGTGAAGTCGATGGCTTTCCCGGGCTCGCTGGAGCTGATCAAGAAGTACCAGGAACGCGCCAAGGGCCAGGGCGTCGACCCGCTCGGCTATTACATGCCGGTGTGGGCCTATGCCGATCTGCAGGTGCTCGGCGACGCCATTGCCGGCACCAAGAGCCTCAAAGACGACACGCTCGCCGCCTATATCCGCAAGACCACTTTCCATACCGTGGTGGGCGACGTGAAGTTCGGCAAGTTGGGCGAGTGGGCGGTTGAGCGCACGCTGGCCGCGCAGTTCCAGAACATCAAGGGCAACAGCATCGACGATTTCCGCGATCTGAAAACCGAGGTGATCCTCTATCCGCCGCAATACAAGAGCGGCGACGTGATCTATCCCTACGAGAAGGCGATCGCGAAATAGCACTGGCGATTGCCGCTTCGGCGGGTAAATTGGCGGCCGGCGTTGACGTAGCGCCGGCCGTTTCGCATTTCGGCAAATGACCGTTCATTCCCGTACTCGGGTCCGGCCTTCGGCCGGCCCGAGCACAGGCTCCAGCGGGAAACCAGCAAAAAGAACTGGGTCCCCGCCTGTGCGGGGACGAACGGAGGGAGAGGTCCTCAGAAATGTCTCAACGCACCAAGCCCCCCTTTCGCGCCGATCACGTTGGCAGCCTGTTGCGCACGGCGCCGCTGAAGCAGGCCCGCGCGCAGCGCGAGCGCGACGAGATCGATGCCGGCGCGCTGAAGGCGGTCGAGGACCGTGAGATCGAAAAGATCATCACGCGGCAGGAAGACGTCGGTCTGCAAGCGGTCACCGACGGCGAATTCCGCCGCGCCTTCTGGAATTACGATTTCCTCGGCGCCCTGCCCGGCGTCGAGGCCTATCGCGGCGAGCGCAAAATCAAGTTCCAGGGCGCCAATCCAAGGCCGATCGTGCTGCGCGTCATCGACAAGCTGGGCACCTTCACCACGCATCCGATGATCGAGCATTTCAAGTTCGTCGCCGCGCATACGCGGGTGATGCCGAAGATGACGATCCCCTCGCCGTCGTCCTTGCATTTCCGCTATGGCCGCGAGGCGGTGCCGGAGGCGATCTATCCGGATATGAGCGATTTCTACCGCGACCTCGGCACGACTTACCGCAAGGCGGTGCGCGCTTTCGCCGATGCCGGCTGCCGTTATCTGCAGCTCGACGAGGTCAATTTCACCTATCTCTGCGATCCCAAGCTGCGCGCCCAGGTCGCCAATCGCGGCGACGATCCCGAGCAACTGCCGGCGATCTATGCCGGCATGATCAATGCCGCGATCTCCGACATTCCGCCGGACATGTCGATCTGCATGCATCTGTGCCGCGGCAATTTCCAGTCGACCTTCGTCGCCTCGGGCGGCTACGAGCCGGTGGCGGAGATCCTGTTCAACAGCATCAACGTGCACGGCTATTTCATGGAATATGACAGCGACCGCGCCGGCGGCTTCGAGCCCTTGCGTTTCGTGCCCAAGGGCAAGACGGTGGTGCTCGGGCTGGTCACCTCGAAGTCGGGGCGGCTCGAATCCAAGGACGAGCTCAAGCGCCGCATCGAGGCGGCGTCCAAATTCATCGACCTCGATCAGCTCTGTCTGTCGCCGCAATGCGGCTTCGCCTCCACCGAGGAAGGCAATATCCTGGCCGAGGAAGAGCAGTGGGCGAAGCTCAAGATGATCGTGGAGTTGGCGAAAGAGGTTTGGGGGAGTTGAGCGCAGCAACACAATAATGCTGTCGTCCCCGCAAAAGCGGGGACCCAGTAGCCCCGGTGTTTCCGATAGATTGCGACGCCCGTGTTTACTGGATGCCCGCTTTCGCGGGCATGACAGTGGGGAATAGGGAGTGAACCAACGATGTCTCAACGCAGCACCCCCCCTTTTCGCGCCGATCACGTCGGCAGCCTGTTGCGCCCGGCGGCGCTCAAGCAAGCGCGCGAGCAACACGCGCGCGGCGAGATCGACGCCGCCGCATTGAAGGCCGTGGAAGACCGCGAGATCGAGCGTATCATCAAGAAGCAGGAAGAGGTCGGCCTGCAATCGATCACCGACGGCGAATTCCGCCGCTCCTGGTGGCATCTCGATTTCCTCTGGGGCCTCGACGGCGTCGACAAGCACGTGATGGATTCCGGCGTCGCCTTCGCCGGCGTCAACACGCGCAACGAAGGCGTCAAAGTTACCGGCAAGATCGGCTCTTCTCATCATCCGATGATCGAGCATTTCAAATTCGTCGCCGCGCACACCAAACGCACGCCTAAGATCACGATTCCGGCGCCTTCGGCACTTTATGGCCGGCCGGTGCTGCCGCCGATCGATGAGAAGATCTATCCGCGCCGCGAGCAAATGTTCGCCGATCTCGGCGAGGCCTACAAAAAGGCGGTGCGCGCCTTCGCCGATGCCGGCTGCCGCTATCTGCAGCTCGACGAAGTCTTCATCGCCATGCTGTGCGACCCGAGTTACCGCGCCAAGATGACGGCGCGCGGCGACGATCCGATCAAGCTCGGCGAGCTCTATGGCGACCTGATCAACACGGCGATGGCGGATATCCCGTCCGACATGACCATCACCATGCATCTGTGCCGCGGCAACTATAAGTCGACCTTCATGGGTTCGGGTGGCTACGAGGCCGAGCAGGAAATCCTGTTCAACCGCATCAAGGTGCACGGCTATTTCATGGAATACGACAGCGAGCGCGCCGGCGGCTTCGAGCCGCTCAGGCTGGTGCCGAAGGATCGCCAGGTCGTACTTGGCCTGGTGACCACCAAGAGCGGGCGGCTCGAGGCGAAGGACGTCATCAAGCGCCGCATCGAGGAAGCCACGAAATATATTTCGCTCGATCAGCTTTGCCTGTCGCCGCAATGCGGCTTCGCCTCCACCGAGGAGGGCAATGCGCTGGCCGAGGACGAGCAATGGGCCAAGCTTGCGATGGTCGTGGAGATCGCGCGGGAAGTATGGGGCTGACTTCTGCTGTCACCCCCGCGAAAGCGGGGGCCCAGTACTCCCGGCCTTCGTTTTTTACTGTTAGACAGGGGTTACTGGATGCCCGCTTTCGCGGGCATGACCGCTGAGAGAATAGACGGAATCAATCCATGCCAGGTCTTGTCGAAAACAAAGTCGCCATCGTCACCGGCGCCGGGCGCGGCATCGGCCGCGCCATCGCCGAACTGCTGGCCCAGGAAGGCGCGCGTGTGGTGGTCTGCGACATCGGCGCCAGCCTGCAGGGCGCCGGCCTCGACGCCGGCCCGGCGCAGGAAGCCGTCGCCGCCATCAAGGCGGCCGGCGGCGAAGCCATCGCCTCCACGCTTTCCATCGCCGAGCCGCAGAATGCCGAGCAGATCGTCAAAGCGGCGGTCGACGCCTTCGGCCGCGTCGACATTCTGGTCAACAACGCCGGCATCCTGCGCGACGTCATCTTCCACAAGATGAGCTGGTCGGACTGGTCGGACGTGATCAACGTGCACCTGCACGGCTCGTTCAACATGAGCCGCGCGGTTGCCGGCCTGTTCCGCGAGCAAGGCGCGGGATCTTACGTGCACATGACCTCGACCTCCGGCCTGATCGGCAATTTCGGCCAGGCCAATTACATGGCGGCCAAGCTCGGCATCATGGGCCTGTCGCGCGGCATTGCGCTCGATATGCAGCGTTTCGGCGTGCGCTCGAACTGCATCGCGCCGTTCGCTTTCACGCGCATGATCGAGTCGATCCCGGCGCAGACCGAAGCGGAGAAGAAGCGAGTCGAGCGGCTGGCGCAGATGACGCCGGACAAGATCGCGCCGCTCGCGGTCTATCTCGCCGCCGACGCCGCCGAGGGCATTTCCGGCCAGGTCTTCGCCGTGCGCAACAACGAGATCTTCCTGTTCAACCAGCCGCGCCCGATCCGCGTCATCCACCGTTCCGACGGCTGGACGCCGGAGAAACTGGCCGAGCAGCTCAAGGGTGCGTTCGGCCCGTCGTTCACGCCGCTCGAGCGCTCCGGCGAGGTGTTCAGTTGGGACCCGATTTGATATTGCCGTCGTCCCGGCCAAGCGAGCGGAGCGAGCGCGAGCCGGGACCCATAAGCCCGGTGGGTGTTATGTGGTGAGACAGGGGTTACTGGGTCCCCGCCTGCGCGGGGACGACACCGAGTAAATTGATATGCCTATCGACTACGACAAATTCCTCGCCCTCGACATTCCCGCGGTGGAGCAGAGCTACACGGCGAAGGACTGCATGCTCTATGCGCTGGGCTTAGGTCTCGGCCACGATCCGTTGAGCGAGCACGAGCTCGCCTTCGTCTACGAGAAGAATCTCAAAGTCCTGCCGACCTTCGGCACCGTGGTGGCGCATCCCGGCTTCTGGCTGCGCGATCTCGATACTGGCGTCGATTGGGTCAAGGTCGTGCATGGTGAACACAGCATGGTGATGCACAAGCCGCTGTCACCAAGCGGCACCGTGATCGGTAAGACCCGCGTGCTCGAGGTGATCGACAAAGGCGCTGGCAAGGGCGCGCTGGTCTATTCCGAGCGCACCATTTCCGACAAAGCCAGCGGCGACCTGCTCTGTACCATTGTGCAGACCACCTTCTGCCGCGGCGACGGCGGCTTCGGCGGCCCGCCGCGCGAGCAGCCCCCGGTGCATGTGGTCCCGGAGCGCGCGCCGGACACGACGTGCGACCTCACCACGCGGCCGGAGCAGGCGCTGATCTATCGCCTCACCGCCGATCCCAACCCGCTGCATGTCGATCCGGCGGTAGCCAAAGCGGCCGGCTTCCCGCGCCCGATCCTGCATGGGCTGGCGACATTCGGCATCGCCGGCCATGCTTTGCTCAAATCGGTCTGCGGCTACGATCCGGCGCGGCTGAAGTCGATCGCCGGCCGCTTCTCGGCGCCGGTGTTCCCAGGCGAGACCATCCGCACCGAGATCTGGCGCGACGGCGGTACCGTCAGTTTCCGCTCCCGCGTGCTTGAACGTGACGCGGTCGCGATCAATAACGGGCGGGCCGAGGTCGCCTAGGCGAATGGACATGAGAAAGCGCAGCGACACCCAGGACGACCACGCCGACATCCGTGCCGGGGTGCGCGCGCTCTGCGCCAAATTCCCTGGCGAATACTGGCGGGCGCTCGATCGCGAGCGCGCCTATCCGACCGAGTTCGTCGCTGCGCTCACTGAAGCCGGCTACCTCGCCGCCCTCATCCCGGAAGACTTTGGCGGCAGCGGGCTGGGCCTGAGCGCCGCGGCGGCCATCCTGGAGGAAGTGCATGCCGCCGGCGGCAATGGCGCGGCCTGCCACGCCCAGATGTACATCATGGGCACCATCCTGCGCCACGGGTCGCCCGAGCAGAAGGCGACCTACCTGCCCCGGATCGCCGCCGGCGAATTGCGCCTGCAGGCCTTCGGCGTGACCGAGCCCACCTCCGGCACCGACACGCTCTCCTTGCGCACCACCGCGCGCCGCGAAGACGACCACTACGTCATCAACGGGCAGAAGCTGTGGACATCGCGCGCGGAACATTCCGACCTGATGTTGCTGCTGGCGCGCACCACGCCGCGCGACCAGGCCAAGCAGCGCACCGACGGCCTTTCGGTGTTCCTCGTCGACATGCGTCTCGCGCTCGGCACCAGCATGACCATCACGCCGGTGCGCACCATGATGAACCACGCCACCACGCAGATCTTCTTTGACGACCTGCGCGTCCCGGCGGAGAACCTGATCGGCGTCGAAGGCCAGGGCTTCCGCTATATCCTCGCCGGCATGAATGCCGAACGCATCCTGATCGGCGCCGAATGCATCGGCGACGCCAAATGGTTCATCGCCAAGGCCAGCGCCTACGCGAAAGAACGCGTGCTGTTCGGACGGCCGATCGGCGAGAACCAGGGCGTGCAGTTCCCCATCGCGCGCGCCTATGCGCAGATGCGCGCCGCCGAGCTGATGGTGCACGAGGCCGCAGCCAAATACGAAGCCGGCGCCGATGTCGGGGCGGAAGCCAACATGGCCAAGCTGCTTGCCGCCGACGCCTCCTGGTTTGCCGCCGATATGTGCCTGCAGACCCATGGCGGCTTCGGCTTTGCCGAGGAATACGACATCGAGCGCAAGTTCCGTGAGACCCGGCTCTATCAGGTGGCGCCAATCTCGACCAACATGATCCTGTCGTATCTCGCCGAGCATGTGCTCGGTTTGCCGAGGTCGTATTGAGAGCTGTCGTCCCCGCGCAGGCGGGGACCCAGTACGCCGCAGCGTCAGTTGAAGATTGCGGCGTCCGTGGTTACTGGATCATCCGCTTGCGCGGATGATGACACCCGAACGGATGGCATGTGAACAGAATGACTTCTCCCTCTCTCCGGCCTCCTCGTCGTCTCGCTCGAACAGGCGGTGGCGGCGCCGACCTGCACCTGCCGTCTGGCCGATGCCGGAGCACGCGTGATCAAGGTCGAACGGCCGGAAGGCGATTTCGCCCGCGGCTACGATACGCTGGTGCACGGCGAGAGCGCCTATTTCGTCTGGCTCAATCGCGGCAAGCAGTCGGTGGTGCTCGACCTCACCAAGGATGAGGACAAGATACTGCTCGAAGCCATGCTGTCGAAAGCCGACGTGTTCGTGCAGAACCTCAAGCCCGGCGCCTTGGCAAAGCTCGGCTTTGCCGTCGAACGGTTGCGTCGCGATTACCCACGCCTGATCTGCTGCTCGATTTCCGGCTATGGCGAGAGCGGCCCCTACGCGCAGCGCAAGGCCTACGACTTGCTGATCCAGGCCGACAGCGGCCTGTCCTCGATTACCGGCGGCCCGGAGGCGCCGGCGCGGGTCGGTGTCTCGGTGGTCGATGTCGCCACCGGCATGAACGCCTATGAGGCAATCCTGGAGGCGCTGATCGCGCGCGGCCGCAGCGGCGAGGGTGCCGCCATCGGCGTTTCGCTATTCGATGCCATGGCCGATTGGATGACGGTGCCGCTGTTGCAAACCGAGGGCGGCAAGCCGCCGCAACGCATCGGCCTCGCGCATCCCTCGATCTCGCCCTATGGCGTGTTCAAGAGCCGCGATGGCGCCGACATCCTGATCTCGATCCAGAACGATCGCGAATGGCGGGTGCTGGCGCGCGAGGTTATGGGCGACACGGCGCTCGCCGCCGACCCGGATTTCGCCACCAATGTCGAGCGCATGAAGCGCCGCAACGAGACCGACGGCCGCGTGCAGGCCGCGTTCGGTTCGATGGATGTCGCCGCGCTCGAAGGCAAATTGGCCGCCGCCGACATCGCCTTCGCGCGCGTCAACGACACTGCGCTGCTCGCCGAACATCCGCATCTGCGCCGGATCAGCGTCGGTTCGCCAAGCGGGCCGGTATCGATGCCGGCGCCGGCGCCGCTGCGTGCCGGCGAAGCGCGCCGCTACGGCCCGATCCCGGCGCTGGGCGAGCATACGGAGATGGTCAAGAAGGAATTCTCAAGGCGCTGAGCGCGAAGCTCGCCCTCTTCCCCTCTCCCGCAAGGGGAGAGGGGAAGAGGGAATGCTGCAATGGCTCAGCTCACTCCAACACCACCGCCTCTTCCAGCTCTTCCTCGCTCGGCCGCTTACGCGAGGAGCCGATGATGAAGATCAGCGGAATCATGGCGAAGGTGATCAGCATCAACAGTTTGTAGTCGTTGATATAGGCGATCATCGTCGCCTGCTGGGTGACGATCGTGTCCATCAGCGCGCGACCGCGTTCGGTTGCCATGTCGAGGATCGCGCTCACGTCTGGGAACTGCAGCGCGTTGTTGAACGGCGTCACCTGCGCCGCCAGCCGCGCATGCATATAGGTGGTCTCGCTGGTCAGATTGGCGATCACCATGGAAATGCCGACCGAGGAGCCGATATTGCGCACCAGCGTCAGGATGGCGGCGCCGCCGTTGCGCAAATGCCCGGGCAGCGTGACGAAGGCGGCGGTGCTGATCGGCACGAACAGCAGGCCGAGGCCGATTCCTTGCGCGATCGAGGTGATCACGATCGTCTGCTGGGTGGTGTCGAGCGAGAACTTGGTGAAGAAATGGAGCGTACCGCCGGTGAGCAGAAGCCCGATCAGGATCAGGTAGCGCGTCTCGATCAGCCGCATCAACCGCGGCACCACCATCATGGTGATCAGCGTGCCGACGCCGCGCGAGCCGAGCAGAAAACCGGCGGTCTGGATCGGATAGCCGAGCAGTTGCTGCATGAACGGCGTGACCAGGGCCATGGTGCCGAACAGCACCACGCCGATCACCACCATGAACACCACGCCGGAAACGAAATTGCGGTCCTTGAACATCTCGAAGCGCACGAAGGGCTCCGGTGTGGTCAGCGAATGGGCGAAGAAATAATAGAAGCCGGCCGCCGAGACGATGGTCTCGATCCAGATCTCGCTGGCGCCATACCAGCCGACCTGCTCGCCGCGGTCGAGCAGCAGTTGCAGCGAGCCGATGCCGACGGCGAGCGCGATGAAGCCGAACCAGTCGAAGCGCAGATGCTCCTGCCGCTTGGTCTCGTCCATGAACAGCAGCATGCCGATGACGGTGAAGACGCCGATCGGCAGGTTGATCAGGAACACCCAATGCCAGGAGTAATTGTCGGTGAGCCAGGCGCCCAGCGTCGGCCCCATGATCGGCCCCAGCATCACGCCGATGCCCCAGATCGCCATGGCGCCGCCGCGCTCCTCGATCGAATAGGCGTCGAGCAGCACCGATTGCGACAGCGGCACCAGCGCCGCGCCGGCCATGCCTTGCAGCAGGCGGAACAGCACGATTTCCTCGATGTTCTGCGCCAGCGCGCAGAGCAACGAGGCGACGGTGAAGCCGGCGACGCAGATGATGAACAGCTTCTTGCGGCCGAAACGGTCGGCCAGCCAGCCGATCGGCGCCGTCATGATGGCGGCGGCGACGATATAGGAGGTGAGCACCCAGTTGATCTGGTCGAGCGAAGCCGACAGCGAGCCCTGCATATAGGGCAGCGCCACATTGGCGATGGTGGTGTCGAGCGCCTGCATGATGGTCGCCGTCATCGCGCATACCGTGATCAGCATGCGCAATGTTTTCGGCGACAGCGATGCGAAGCGGCCGCTCATGGCAGATATTTCGTCAGCCTGGAGAGGAAGCCGAGCCGGCTGTGGTGGGTGTCGATGTCGACCACCACGCTCATACCGGAGCGCAGAAGGTGCGTGTCCTCGTCCTTGTCGAAAGCGATGCGCACTGGGACGCGCTGCACCACCTTCACCCAATTGCCGGTGGCGTTCTGCGGCGGCAGGATGGAGAACTGGGCGCCGGTGCCCGGGCTGACCGCGATCACGTGACCCGCGAAAGTATGGTCAGGAAACGAGTCGATATCGATCGTCGCTGACTGTCCGACGCGCAGATAGGTGATGTCGGTTTCCTTCGGATTGGCCTCGACCCAGAGGTTCTTGTCGTCGATGACGCTGAACACCGGCGTGCCGGCGGCGATGAAGCGGCCGAGCTGGATATTATCGACCTGGGTCGCGGTTCCCGCGATCGGTGCGCGCACCACGGTGTGGCGCAGGTTGCGTTGGGCGTCGCCGAGCGCGGCCTCGGCCTGGGCATATTCAGGGAATTTGGCGAGCGGCAGATCGGGGTCGCCGAGCAACTGGCTCAGCGCGATCGCGCGCTGCTGGGTGGCGAATTGCGTCTGCAATTGCGCCGTCACCAAGCCGGCGGCGGAGGTGTCGCGATCGGCCTGCGAGCCGGCATGCGATTCGACCAGCCGGTTCTTGCGCTCGACCTCGCGCTGCTTGATCTCGACGTTTTTCTTGGCGAGACCGACCAGCGTGGTGAGCGACGTATAGGTCGTCTTCAGCTTGTCATAGTCGACGCGCGCGGCGTCGAGCTTGGCCTGCGCTTGAGCCAGCGCCAGCCGGTAGCCGTCGGGATCGAGCGTGAACAATTCGTCGCCCGGCTTGACGTGCTGGCCCTCGATCACGGCGATATGGATGATCTTGCCCGACACGTCCGGCGTGATCAGCACCTTCTGCGCACCGACATAGGCATTGTCGGTGGAGATGTAGCGGCCGCCCATCAGATAGAACGCGGCGCCGCCGAGGAGCGCGATCAGCGGCAGCACCACCAGCAGGATCGTGCGCAGGCGCTTGCGGCCGCCTGGCGCCGATTTTGCCGGCGCTCCGACGCCCGCCGCCTGTTGCGGCCGGCTCTTGGCCTCGGTCGGTGCCTCGTCCTTGATCTCGGGCGCCGGAACGATCTTCAAAACCTTCTCACTCATGATGTTTTTCTTTAACTCAGTGCGGCTTCGGGCTGTGGTTGATGCGGTGCAGAGGCGTTGCGGTTGATGGCGGCGCGCAGGTTGTCCTTCATCAGATTGAGGTCGCGCAGCAGCCGCGCATGCCCTTTCTCGTCGAGCCCGTCGAGCACGGCGTCCATCACTTCCGAGCCGAGGTCGTTGAGCTTTGCGATCAGCGGCTTGGCGGCGGGGGTGAGGTAGAGCCGGTTGACACGGCGGTCGTTCGGGTCCGCGCGCCGCTCAATCAGGCCGTTCTCGGCCAGGCGGTCGAGCAGGCGCGTGAGTGAAATCGGCTGCATTTCGAGGATTTCGGCAAGCTCGGATTGCTTGAGCCCCTCGGTACGGTGGAGCCGGACCAATACCACCCACTGGGCGCGTGAAACGCCGAGGCAGCGGGCGCGCTGGTCCGCATAGGTCTTGAGCATTCTTGCTACTTCATTGATTACAAGAGCAATTTCTCGATTGACCGGCACCAGCGGCATGGTCGCTTCCCCTCTCTTATGGGGCCATATTATAAGCATGCTTATAATAAGTTCAATGAGTCTTTTGGCTGATTGATGACGCCGCCGCCGGCCTCAGGCAATGTTTGCAAAAAGGGTTACCGGGAAGGAAGCAATCATGGACATCGGTTTCATTGGACTGGGCAATATGGGTGGCCCGATGGCGCGCCGGCTGCTCGAGGCCGGCCACAAACTGGTGATCTACGACACCCGCAACGACGCGGTGGCGCCGTTCGTCGCGCTCGGCGCGCAGCTCGCGTCCTCGCCCGCCGATGTCGCCGACCGCGTCGAGACGGTGATGGCGAGCCTGCCGTCGTTACCGATCTCCGAAAAAGTGGCCACCGGCGATGGCGGCGTCATTCACGGCAAGCGCATCAAGCGCTTCATCGATCTTTCCACCACCGGCGCGCCGATGGCGGCAAAGATCGCCGGCGCATTGGCGACGAAGGACATCGTGCAGATCGATAGTCCGGTGTCGGGCGGTGTCGGCGGCGCCCGCAAAGGCACGCTCGCCGTCATGGTCTCGGGACCCACGGCGGAAATCGAGCGGGTGAAGGACGTGCTCGGCGTTTTCGGCCGCGTCTTCGTCATCGGCGACAAGCCGGGCATGGCGCAGACGATGAAGCTCGCCAATAATTTCCTTTCCGCCAGCGCGATGGCGGCCACCGCGGAAGCGATCGCCATGGGCGTGAAAGCCGGCCTCGACGCTGCGATCATGATCGACGTCATCAATGCCGGTTCCGGCCGCTCGCGGGCGTCGGACCAGAAGTTTCCGGAATCGATCTTGCCCCGTACCTTCAATTACGGCTTCGCCACCGCGTTGATGCTGAAGGACGTGCGGCTATGCGTGGCGGAAGCCAAGAGCCTGGACGCCCCGCATGCCGTGATGAGCGCCGTGCTCGATCAATGGGAAACGACCAATGCGGAATACGGCGGCGACAGTGATTTCACGATGATCGTCAAGATGATCGAGAAGCGCGCCGGCGTCACCGTCGGCACGGAGGGTAAGTCATGAGCGATGACGTCCACGAGGTCTTTGCCGTCCGCTACGCCAGCCATGCGCGCAAACGCAGCGAGAACTATATTTTCGGCGATCCGCACGACGAGATGACCTCGATCGCCTATTACGTCTGGGTGATCACCGGTCCGCACGGCATTTTCGTCTGCGACACCGGTTTCGATCAAACAGCAGCGAAAGAGCGCGGGCGCAAGATCATCAAGCCGGTGGGCGAGGGGCTGAAGGCGCTCGGCATCGAGCCGGATCACGTCGATCACGTGATCTGCACCCACATGCATTGGGATCATGCCGGCAATTACGATCTGTTTCCCAATGCGCGCTATCACATCCAGGATGCCGAGATGGCCTACGCCACCGGCCGCTGCATGTGCCACGCGACGCTGCGCATCCCGTTCAGCGAAAGCGACGTCCACGCCATGGTGCGCAAGATCTTCGCCTATCGCGTCGAATTCCACGACGGTGTCGAGGAACTGGCGCCGGGCATCACCGTGCACAAGGTTGGCGGACATTCCAAGGGTCTGCAATGCGTGCGGGTGAAGACCAAGCGCGGCTATGTCGTGGTCGCCTCCGACTGCTGCCACCTCTATTCGCATATCGATGAGGGCCGCGTATTCCCGATCACCTACAGCGTCGGCGAGACGCTCGAGGGCTATAAGACGCTGCTCAAGCTCGCCTCGTCGCGCCAGCACATGATACCCGGTCACGACCCCGAAGTGCTCAACCTTTATCCGGCGGCCAAGCCCGGGCTGGAGGGTTGGGTCGCAAGGTTGGATACGCAAGCGTAAGCGGCCAGACGAAGGCGCCCGGCGCTATCTGGCCAGCCCGCAATGACGGCCACCGCCATAGAGCTTGCCCTCCCGCCAGCAACCCGATGCGCGGCACGCGGCCAGTTTGGGCGAGCAGTGATCCGATACGCAATTGCGGTCGTTCGGCACGCGGATTTTGCAGCGCGACGCGCAACTGCGGTACCAGCTCTGGCACGAACCAGCCGCCGCGACTTGGTAGGAGCCGGCCGGCAACGATTGCGCAGCGGCGAAAGCCGTCATGAACAGGACGGCACCCACTGCGACCAACAGCGATCTCAATGTCATAATTTGTCTCGCCCCTGAAATGGTCGTTCGTGCTTGCATTTGCACTCTATCCGCCGGTGTCGGGTGCTGCCAACGAAACAAACCTGTCAGTGTGCCAAACAATGACACAAAAACGTAACATCGGCCGTATCACAGGGGGGAGGCCGTTTAATTCAACCTATCGCCGAAGACTAACTTAGCCCCAAATCGGCGAAAGCCGACTTGTGATGCTCGGCGCTTTCCGGTGCGAAGCAGCAGAAGGTCACGCGGGTAATGCCGCGCGGCTGCGCGGCAATCTCGGCGGCCACCGTACCGACCGCGATGCGCGCGGCGAGATCGGCGGGAAAGCGGTAGATGCCGGTGGAGATGGCCGGATAGGCGATCGAAGCGAGCCGATGCGCCGCAGCAAGATCGAGCGCGGCGCGGTAACAGCCGGCGAGCAGCGCCTCCTCATCCTGGTCGCCACCGCCCCAGACCGGTCCCACCGCGTGGATGACGTAGCGCGCCTTCAGCCGGTAGCCGCGCGTGATTTTGGCCGAGCCAGTCTCGCAGCCGCCGAGCGTGCGGCATTCGGCGAGCAATTCCGGCCCGGCGGCGCGATGGATGGCGCCGTCGACTCCGCCGCCGCCGAGCAGCGAGCGGTTGGCGGCATTGACGATTGCCGCGACATCGAGCGTGGTGATATCGGCGACGACGATGTCGAGCGCGGTCGGACCGATCTCGGCGACGAGTTCTGGCATGAGTGCGAGCCTAGCAGACTTGCCGTCCCCGGGGACAATCCATACCGTCTCCGTGTAGACTCGGTATCGTCACGCGTAATGGCAGGTTAACGACAATGTCCGGGCCGGATGGAGTATTTTCGGGCCTTCAAATCAGCGCACGGGAGCGCGCGCTGGAGCCCGGTCAGACATTGTTCAGGGCCGGCCAGCGAACGATCGGGCCGTACCAGGTCTTGCATGGCCGGATTCGGCTTGCACGCGTCGACGCCTCCGGACGCGAGACCGTCTTGTACACCGCCGGCAGCGGAGACTTGATCGCCGAAGCCTCGTTGTTTTCCTCGGTCTATCATTGCGACGCCATTGCGAGTACGGCGGCGACGGTCTGCCTCTATCCAAAAGACGCCGTCTTGGAGGAATTCCAACATAATCCCGACGCCGCCAAGGCGTTCATGACGCGGCTCGCACGACAGGTCATGGATCTGCGCACGCGCATGGAGTTGCGCAATATCCATTCGGCCCGGGATCGGGTTAGCCATTATCTCGCGCTCAACGCCGGCGCCGACGGAATGACGGTCGTTCTCAAGGGCACACTCAAGGAATTGGCCGCCGAGCTCGGGCTCACCCATGAGGCGCTCTATCGAACGCTGGCGCGCATGGTGAGCGACGGAGAAATAACGCGGTCCGACGACAAGATCGTGCGCATACGCCTGCCGGCGAGCGAATGACCGCAGCAAAACTGCTCGGCGCGAGACGTCCGCATCCCGCGCGGACAGGTCACGCAGCGCGTTCTGCGACCAGCATGTAGCATTCCGGGCTTTGGCGCCGATAATCCTGCACGGTAAAGCCGGCGGCCTCGCACCATTCCTGCACTTTCTCCGGCGCCAAACGAAATTCCCGCGGCGCCCCTTGCTCGCACGGTCCCTCCGGATGGAACTCGGCCACCACGGCGCGCGCGCGTGGCGGCAACAGCCGATGCACGCTGCGCAGAACGCCGGCCGGATCGTCGGCGTGGTGCAAGACCATGCTGACGAGCGCGCAGTCGGCGCGCATGTCGTCGGCCTCCAGCGTGCCGACGTCGGCGACCATGCGCCGGATATGTGAAATCTTGCGTTCCTGCTGCAGGCGCTGCAGATGAGCGAGCGCGTCGCGCGAGCGGTCGACCGCATAGACGATTCCGTCCCGGCCAACCCGTTCGGCGAGGCCGAGGCTGACATAGCCGGGCCCGGAGCCGACATCGAGCACGCGATCGCCTGCTTTCAAACCGAGCGCCTCCATCCAGGTCGGCACAAGCGCGGCGCGTTGCACCTGCCGGGCATAAACCTCGTCCCAGGTGGAATGGCTCAAGTCCTTCTTGAATGCCTGCTGCACGCTGAACCTCCGTCACACACCGAAATGCAGGATCGACCACGCCGCCAGACCGAGCGTGCCGACGATGGATGCGGCGCCCATGACGCGCATCGATTTCGGCCGCCGCGAATCCCTGATCTGCCAGCCGATAACGCCAACCATCATGAACGACATGCCCAACATGGCATCGCGCACCGCGGGCATGGCCGTCATGAAACTCATCGCCGCGTCGCTCAGGCCAAACGCCAGAAGCATCATCATGATGGTGTGATGCTGGCTGGCGAGAAATGCCAGTAGCATGGCGCTGATCGCGGCGGTGCCGCCGCCCATTTTCGACGCGACCGCCTGATCGCGGCGCCCGGCACAGCAATCGTCCCTATGGGCTTCGGCTGGTCCGTTCAGATCGGACGGCGCAGGCTGCAAGGCAAGCACTCCACGGAGCGTCATGCTCCGTGTGCTTGGTAAGCCTTTGCCGCGCGCCCGCATATGATCGCGATCATATCGCGCCGGCAAATGACGGCAGCGCCGTCACCCCCATTCCGAATAAACCTCGGCCTTGAGGTCGATGCTCGAGCGCACCCCGATATCGTCGTAATGGGCGTCGAGGAAACGCCGCGCCGCGCGGTGGCCGAGCTTGCGCAAAAGGTCGAAGGTTTCGTAGTCGTTGCGCAGCCGGCTGGCGCTGGAGAAGCGTTCGCCCAGGCCTTCCATCACGATGCGGTGCACCTTGATCTGCCGGTATTCGTTCTTTCCGGTGCCGTGCGGCACCCGGCCCTGCTCGATCAGGCGGTTGACGAATTCGATGGCGCGGAATTCCGCCATCAGCGCGGAATTGAAGGTGATCTCGTTGACCCGCCCCATGATCTCGCGCGTCGAGTGCGGGATTTTCTTGCGCACCAGCGGATTGATCTGCACCACCAGCACGTCCTCGGTCGCGGTCTGGCGGAAGAACGGGTAGAGCACCGGATTGCCGAGATAGCCGCCGTCCCAGAAGGGCACGCCGTCGATCTCCACCGCGCGGAACACCGCCGGCAGGCAGGCCGAGGCCATCACCGCCTCGGCGGAAATCTTCTCGCGCGGGAAGATGTGCAAGCGGCCGGTCTGCACATTGGTGGCGGCGATGAAGATCTTGCGCGCGTCGGCGCGCAGCCCCTCGAAATCGACGAAACGCTCGACCAGGTCCTTGAGCGGATTGATGTTGAGCGGGTTGACGTCATAGGGCGACAGGTATTGCGACCAGGCCTGCAGCCAGTTGAAAGTCGGCGAGTCCGGTTTCGGCGCCAGCGCGAACAAATGGTCGATCACCGCGCGCTGCAGCGGCGGCAGGTCGCCATCGAGGCTGGCAGCGCGCCAGAAATCGGCGAGCCGCTTGCGCGCTTCGTCGGCGCCGCCGCGGCGCAGCCCATCGGCCAGCATCACCGCATTGACGGCGCCGGCCGAGGTGCCGGAAATGCCCTCGACCGCGAGCCGGCCGTCTTCGAGCAAATGTTCGAGCACGCCCCAGGTGAAGGCGCCGTGAGCGCCGCCGCCCTGCAAGGCGAGGTTGACGAGCTTTTGTCCGTTGTGCTTGTCCGACTTGTCGCCGTTGCCGAACGCGCGGGAGAGGAAGTCGATCATGATGCTAGCCCGTTCTTCCGCGGCGCCGATACAAACTCCGCTCGTTCCCGCGCAAGCGGGAATCCAGAGGCAGGACCGAAAGACGCGGATGTTTGGCTCTGGGTCCCCGCTTGCGCGGGGACGAGCGGTTAGTCACTGCGCCACCCAGCCGCCGTCGATCGAATAGGCGGAGCCGGTGATGCTGGCAGCCGCATCGCTGGCCAAAAACACGGCGAGTGCGCCGATGTTTTCCGGCTTGGTGAATTGATGCATCGGCTGCTTCTCCGACAGCAGCGCGATCTCCTCCTCGCGCACCGTCTTGCCGGAGGCCTTGGCGCGATCGTCGATCTGCTTCTGCACCAGTGGCGTGAGCACCCAGCCGGGGCAGATGGCGTTGCAGGTGATGCCGAAATTGGCTGTCTCGATCGCCACCACCTTGGTCATGCCGACCAGGCCGTGCTTGGCCGACACGTAAGCAACCTTCTGCCCGCTCGCTACCAGCCCGTGCGCGGAGGCGATGTTGATGATGCGGCCCCATTTGCGCTTCTTCATGCCGGGAACCGCGGCGCGGATGGTATGGAACGACGACGACAGGTTGATGGCGATGATGGCGTCCCATTTCTCGATGGGGAAATCCTCGATATTCGCCACGTGCTGGATGCCGGCATTGTTGACCAGCACGTCGAGGGAACCGAATTCCTTTTCGGTCGCGGCGATCATGGCGGCGATTTCGGCCGGCTTGGTCATGTCGGCCGGCGAATAAAGCGCCTTGATGCCGAACTCCTTCTCCAGACCGCTGCGCTCCTTTTCGATGGCGGCCGCCTCGCCGAAACCGTTGAGCATGATATTGGCGCCGTCGCGCGCCAGTTCCCGCGCGGTGGCCAGGCCGATGCCCGACGTGGAGCCGGTGACCAGCGCGGTTTTGCCTTTCAGCATGAGTGACCTCGTTGCAAACGCGGCTCGTGGCCGGAACTCTGGGGGTGGATGCGGGCCGGAAACCTGCCTCTATTCTTGCTGCGGTGCAATATGTATATCTGCGAGGCGGGGCGACTTTCGCGAAATTGCTGGAATCGCGCTAGACTACAAGGAGAATTGGAGCAGTTTGTGACCCGAAGGAGCACAGCCCCGGCGATCTTCCCGGCCCCCGGTCATGACCATGGCCGCTGCGCCAGCGACGCCATTGCCCATGCCGAGGCGATCTGCGCGGCGCACGCGCAACGACTGACGCCGGTGCGCCGGCGGGTGCTGGAGGCGCTGCTCGCCAGTCATCACCCGCTCGGCGCCTATGAGCTGATCGACCGGCTGGCCGAAGACGGCGGGCGGCCGGCGCCGATCACCATCTATCGCGCCCTCGATTTCTTGCGCGAGCAGGGCCTGGTACATCGCATCGAGAGCCGCAACGCCTTCATCGCCTGCGTGCATCATCACGACAGCGGCGACCCGGTGGTATTCCTGATCTGCGAGAAATGCGGCGCGGTGGGCGAGGCGGCGAGCGCGGCAGTGGCCGACACCATCAAGCGTGCCTCGCGCGCCGCTGGATTTACGCCGAAGACGCCGGTGATCGAGATCTCCGGCATCTGCGCGCATTGCCAGGCGGCTTGAAAACCCGGCTGTTATCGTTCGCGAGAGCGGGCGATCCAGTAATCACGACAGCTTCGGTGGAAACTGGATGCGCCGCTTGCGCGGGGCATGACACGTGTTGAGTTGGTACGCTAAAACACGCCGCCGGGAATTCACATGTCATTCACCACTTCCACCCATCACCACGTTACCCGCCCGCTCGACGCCTTGGCGGCGGTGACGGTGGTGGTGCTGTGCCTGTCCTGGGGCTTCAACCAGGTGTCGGTGAAGCTTGCGATCCACGACATCCCGCCGCTGATCCAGGGCGCCATCCGCTCCACGCTGGCGACCTTCATCGTCGGCGGCTGGTGCAAAGCGCGCGGCATCCCTTTATTCGCGCGCGACGGCACGCTATGGACCGGGCTGATCGCCGGCGTGCTGTTCGGCTTCGAATTCCTCTGCATCTACCAGGGCCTCGCTTACACCACCGCGACGCGCGCGGTGCTGTTCATGTATCTGGCGCCGTTCTTTGTCGTGATCGGCGCGCGCATCTACCTGCCGGCCGACCGCTTCAGCCGCTGGCAATGGCTGGGCTTGGGCCTGTCCTTCGCCGGCATGCTGGTGGCCTTCGGCGTGCCGACGCCGGCGCTCGATCCGCGCCAGGGGCTCGGCGACCTGCTCTGCGTCGGCGCCGCGCTGTTCTGGGCTGCCACCACGTTGCTGCTGAAGGCGAGCAACTTGAACCGCATCTCGCCGGAAAAGGTGATGCTCTACCAGCTTGTGGTATCGGCGCCGCTGCTGGCCGTCGCCGCCGTCATCGCTGGCGAGCGCATCGTCCACACGCCCTCGGCGATCGCCGTCGGCGCGCTCACCTATCAGACGGTGTGGGTGGTCAGCGTCACCTTCGTGATCTGGTTCGCGCTGATCAAGCACTATTCCGCCAACCGGGTGTCCGCCTTCTCCTTCCTCACCCCGCTGTTCGGCGTCGCCGCCGGCTATCTGGTGCTGGGCGAGCCGCTGACCCCGGCCTTCATCGCGGCGGTGGCGCTGGTTGTCGCCGGGCTGGTGCTGGTGAACCGGGCGAAATAGGGCCCTTTCGCCTGCATTGACCGTGTCATATTTGTCTGGCACTCCGGGCGGCCGGAACTCCTGGCCGGCACCATCGTTACTGGAACATCCAATGAGCAGCAGCGCAGAGCGGCATAGGACAATTGGGGTCGATGTCGGCGGCGTCATGGTCGGCGGGGCTGCGCCGATCGTCGTGCAGTCGATGACCAACACCGACACCGCCGACGTCGAGGGAACCGCGCGCCAGGTGGCCGCGCTGGCCCGCGCCGGCTCCGAGCTGGTGCGCATCACCGTCGACCGCGACGAGGCCGCCGCCGCCGTGCCGCATATCAAGGAGCGGCTGGCGCAGATGGGCGTCAGCGTGCCGATCGTCGGCGATTTCCATTACATCGGACACAAGCTGCTCGCCGATCATCCGGCCTGCGCCGAGGCGCTCGACAAGTACCGCATCAATCCCGGCAATGTCGGCTTCAAGGACAAGCAGCGACCGCCAGTTCTCGCCAATCGTCGAGATGGCGATCAAGCACGGCAAGCCGGTGCGCATCGGCGTCAACTGGGGTTCGCTCGACCAGGAACTGCTCACCAAGCTGATGGACGAGAACTCCAAGTCGGCGACGCCGCGCGACGCCCGCGCGGTGACGCACGAGGCCATGGTGCAATCGGCGCTGTTGTCGGCGGCGCGCGCGGAAGAGATCGGCCTGCCGAGGAACCGCATCATCCTGTCGGCGAAAGTCTCGGCGGTGCAGGACCTGATCGCGGTCTATGGCATACTCGCGCGCCGCTCCGACTATGCGCTGCATCTCGGCCTCACCGAGGCCGGCATGGGCACCAAGGGCATCGTCGCCTCCTCGGCCGCCATGGGCGTGCTGCTGCAGCAGGGCATCGGCGACACCATCCGCATTTCGCTGACGCCCGAGCCGGGCGGCGACCGCACGCGGGAGGTGCAGGTGGCGCAGGAACTGCTGCAGACCATGGGCCTGCGCACCTTCGTGCCGCTGGTGGCGGCCTGCCCGGGCTGCGGGCGCACCACCTCGACCACGTTCCAGGAACTGGCCCAGGATATTCAGGGCTTCATCCGCAACTCGATGCCGGCCTGGAAGACGCGCTATCCGGGCGTCGAGGCGCTCAACGTCGCGGTGATGGGCTGCATCGTCAACGGCCCGGGCGAGTCCAAGCACGCCGATATCGGCATCTCGCTGCCCGGCACCGGCGAGCAGCCGACCGCGCCGGTGTTCATCGACGGCAAGAAGGCGGCGACCCTGCGCGGGCCGACGCTCGCGGCCGATTTCAAGCAGATGGTGATCGACTATATCGAGCGGCGGTTCGGCACCGGTGGTACGCGGACCGCGGCGGAGTGAGATCGAAGCCGTTCATTGCCGGCCTCATCGCGCTCATGGCCGATCGCCACCGCCATTTCACTCTACGTCGAGCGCGACCGTCGAACAAGGTCGATAAATCCCTCACCGCTTTCGTCTCGCCGGACGGACGCTACAAGGCGGTGAGGCTATCGCTGGCGCGCAGCGGCGCGGCGCCGTTCTGCTTCGAGAGTGTCTCGATCTTCCTGGCGGTCTATCCCGACACCTTCGCCGAGAACGAGAAGGCCTATCAGGTCTATGCCACGCCCTGCGCCACGCCGGCCAAGCCCGGCAACGCCCCCGCAGATCGAATGGCTGTCGAACGCCGCGCTGCGCATCACCTATTCGCCGGCGCCGGCCGGATCAGACACCAGCAAGCTGCGCCGGCGCGTGGTCGACGCCTCGGAATTCGTGCACGTAACCTATGTGGCGCGGAAGTAATCGGCCTGGCCGCCGCGATCCGGATGTACGCATGACGATGCCATCCGGCTTGCCTCGAAGGACGAGACGCGGCAGCCTAACCGGTCGGGGAACCTCTACGTGGGGCGGACCATGACGCGCCTGTTCTTGATCGCCTTGCTGCTCGCCGCCACGCCGGCGATGGCCTTCGACTCGACGAAACTCGACCAGGGCGGCTCCTTGATGCTCGACGACATGTCGTCGTTGATCGATCAGGCGCCGCGGCTGAAGCAGGAAGTCGGCCGCCTGCTCGCCGAAAAGCACAAGAAGATGGACGAGATCATCTGCACCGGCATGCGCTTTTCCAGCGCCTGGAAAGAGCTCGGCGGCTTTCGCGTTGCGCCCTACGACTGCGACTTCAAGGGCAAATGGCTGCACGTCGACGCGCAAGTGCGCCTCTTCGCCGGCAACGGCCATGAATACAAAACGATCAGCCGTGCGGCGATGCGCAATACGGTCAAGTTCACGCAAACGCATCCGGTCTGGAAATGGAGCGACAAGCCGCCGCCCGACTGAGCCAAGCGGTCGGCGGGGCGCGCAGCCGGTGCCGACCGGCCCGCGCGATGCGCACCCCGTCTTGACAATAATCCTATAGGAACATATCCTGTCATTGCCTGGCTCGGCCCGCACCCGTCGTCTCGAGGACGGATGCGGAAGGAGCCAGGCCTCGGCGCCCGACAATGGCGCCGGCGGTGGAGCGCCGGGAGGCGCAGCCCGCTTCGCAGGCGGGCGCGCGCCTTCGCACGGCGCGCGGCGGGGGGTTAGCGCCCTCCTGCCAAAGGGGACCGTAGCGCAGTCCCCTGGCGCCTCCCGGCGCTCCATCCTCCTTTTTGGAGGAGAGGAAAAGGGAAACGGCTTCCCCGGGGCCGATCAAGAACACGGGCGATGGTGCATGCCCGAAGCCAACCGCGGGCACGCCGGTTGATCCATCAAGCTGTCTTGGCGCTCTGCCGATCCGCAATTACATCAGATGCACCGACCGCTTTTCGATCGGCTTTTCAAGCGGAGGTCATCATGAATAGGTGTCAGCCTCTGGCACTCGGCATCGCCATCGGCGTGCTGTGGGCGCTCTATGTGTTCTGCGTCGGGATTGCCGCCATGTTCGGCTGGGGCGTCGCGCTGGTGAATGCGCTCGCCTCGTTCTATATCGGCTTTGGCGCCTCGCTCTTCGGCGCCATCGTCGGTGCGATCTGGGCTTTCGTCGACGGCCTGGTCGCCGGCCTCATCATCGCCTGGATCTACAACATGGTGGCGACAGAAGCCTAGCGCGCGTCGCCATCAGGTGCCGTTGCCTTCGACCTTGCCGCCCGCCGCCTTGAGCGCGTCGGGCTGCGGCATGGCGATGACGTTGTAGCCGCTGTCGACAAAATGAATTTCGCCGGTGACGCCGGTCGACAAATCCGACAGCAGATAGAGCCCGGCGCCGCCCAGATCCTCCAGCGTCACGCCGCGGCCGAGCGGCGAATATTTCTGCTGAAAGGCGAACATGTAGCGCGCATCGGTGATGCCGGCGCCGGCGAGCGTGCGGATCGGTCCGGCGGAAATGGCGTTGACGCGAATTTGCTGGTGGCCGAAATCGACCGCGAGATAGCGCACCGAGGCCTCCAGTGCCGCCTTGGCCACGCCCATGACGTTGTAGTTCGGCATCGCGCGGTCGCCGCCGTTATAGGTGAGCGTGAGCATGGCGCCGCCATTCGGCATCAGCGCGGCGGCGCGCTTGGCCGCCTCGGTGAAGGCGTAGCAGGAGATCACCAGCGTGCGAACGAAATTCTCGCGCGTGGTATCGGCATAGCGCCCCTTCAACTCGTCCTTGTTGGAGAAGGCGACCGCGTGCACCAGGAAATCAAGTCCGCCCCAGCGCTGTTTGACCGTGTCGAACACCGCGTCGACCGAAGCCAGGTCCTCGACGTCGCAGGGCATCACGAAGCTGGAACCAGCGGCTTCGGCGAGCGGCTTCACGCGCTTGCCCAGCGCCTCGCCCTGATAGGTGAAGGCGAGCTCGGCGCCATGCTGGTTCAGCGTCTTGGCGATGCCCCAAGCGATGGAATGGTCGTTGGCCACGCCCATCACCAGGCCGCGTTTTCCCTGCATCAGTCCCGGCATGATCTCGTCCTTACAGGCTGTCATCGTCCACGAAGGCGGACGATCCAGTAACCCCTGTGATTATGTGATGGCAAGACCGGCGATTACTGGATGCCCCGCTTTCGCGGGGCATGACAGCGGAGAATTGCGCAAGGAAACAACCTCACGCATCCAGCCGCTTGAACACCACCGAGGCATTGGTGCCGCCGAAGCCGAAGGAGTTCGACAGCACCGCGCCGAGGGCGACGTCGTCGCGTCGCTCGCGCACGATCGGCATGTCGGCGAAGGCGGGATCGAGCGTCTCGATATTGGCGCTCTTACAGATGAAACCGTTCTGCATCATCAGCAGGGAGTAGATCGCCTCCTGCGCACCGGCGGCGCCGAGCGAGTGGCCGGTCAGCGATTTGGTGGCCGCGATCGGCGGGCACTTGTCGCCGCCGCCGAACACATTGCGAATGGCCTCGATTTCCGGCCCGTCGCCGGCCGGCGTCGAAGTGGCATGCGGGTTGATGTAGTCGATCGGCGCCTTCACGGTGTCCAACGCCAACTTCATGCAGCGCAACGCGCCCTCGCCCGAAGGCGCCACCATGTCGTAACCGTCGGAGGTGGCGCCGTAGCCGGCAACTTCCGCGTAAATCTTGGCGCCGCGCGCCTTGGCGTGCTCGAGCTCTTCCAAAACCAGCACGCCGGCGCCGCCGGCGATGACGAAGCCGTCGCGATCCCGGTCATAGGCGCGCGAGGCCGTCGCCGGGGTGGCGTTGTATTTCGACGACATGGCGCCCATGGCATCGAACAAGTTCGACATGGTCCAGCTCAGCTCTTCGCAGCCGCCGGCGAATACCATGTCCTGCTTGCCCCACTGGATCAGCTCGGAAGCGTTGCCGATGCAGTGGTTGGAGGTGGCGCAAGCCGAGGAGATCGAATAGTTCACGCCCTTGATCTTGAACCAGGTGGCGAGCGTGGCAGAAGCTGTCGACGACATCGCCTTCGGCACGGCGAAAGGTCCGATGCGCTTGGGCGAGCCCTTCTCGCGGGTGATGTCGGCGGCTTCGACGATGGTCGCGGTCGAGGGTCCGCCCGATCCCATGACGATGCCGGTGCGCGGATTGGAAATGTCCTTATCCTCGACGCCGGAATCGCGGATCGCCTGCTCCATGGCGACGTGATTCCACGCCGCGCCCTGGCCGAGGAAGCGCATGGCGCGCCGGTCCACCGATCCCGCCGGATCGAGCGTCGGCATGCCCTGCACCTGGCAGCGGAAGCCGCGCTTGGCGAACTCCTCGGCATGGGTGATGCCGGACTTGGCCTCGCGCAGGCTGGCCAGCACTTCCTGCGTATTGTTGCCGATCGATGAGACGATGCCCATCCCGGTGACGACGACCCGTCGCATAGTCGCAAATCCCTCAATCAGGCAAGCGGCAAGCGCTTATGGGACATAGATCAAGCTGCCCTGGCAATGTTGCAAGGGCTGCCGGCGAATGGCTTACGCGCCGCTTGGTGCCAAAGCCTCGCCCTGCTTGAACAGGCCGACCTTGAGGTCGAAGGCACGGTAGATCACGTTGCCATCGGCCGAAAGCCAGCCGTCGGCCACGCCGAGCACCAGCTTGGAGCGCATCACCCGCTTGATGTCGATGCCGTAGATCACCTTCTTCACACTGGGCAGCACCTGGCCGGAAAATTTGAGTTCCCCAAGGCCGAGCGCGCGGCCTTTGCCGGGCGCGCCGAGCCAGCCGAGGAAGAAGCCGACCAGCTGCCACAGCGCGTCGAGGCCGAGACAGCCGGGCATCACCGGATCGTTCTTGAAGTGGCAGAGGAAGAACCAGAGGTCCGGCTTCACGTCGAGTTCGGCCCGGATCAGGCCTTTGCCATGCCCGCCGCCTTGCTCCGCGATTTCCGCGATGCGGTCGAACATGAGCATCGGCGGCAGCGGCAATTGCGCATTGCCGGGACCGAATAGCTCGCCACGACCGCAGGCAAGCAAGTCCTCGTATTCGAAACTGTGACGGCGGTCGGCCATTGGCGCTTGATCCCCGCGCGCGGGGGTTGATTGGATGCCCATGGGCGAATTCGTAACATAGAGCGCTACCTCGGCAAAGGTGCGACGCCGCCGCCCTCGCGGTAATCCGTGGGGAAAGCCGGGAATCCGCGACAAAATGGCCAAGAGACGCTGGGCAAGCGCTTTTGCGAGGGAGTTGCATCTAATTCGGCAATTCGTATATGGTGAAAGAAGAGCCTTTGCCCGCCGGCTAGATGCGGAAGGCGGACCTTTTGAGCGGTACGATGAGCCAGACGCGACCCGCGGCACTATCGGCCTCCAACCCGTCGGCACGCCGCCGGGGGTTCGCGCCGAATCGCTGACCGGCTGCCCCTGGCATGACGTCAAGGCGATGCTGCGCCAGGTCGGTCTGCGTCCGACCCGCCAGCGCATGGCGCTGGGCTGGATCCTGTTCGGCAAGGGCGACCGCCACCTGACCGCCGAAAAACTCTATGAGGAGGCGACCCGCGCCAAGGTGCCGGTGTCGCTGGCCACGATCTACAACACCCTGAACCAGTTCACCGAAGTCGGCCTGCTGCGCCAGGTCGCGGTCGACGGCTCCAACAAGGCCTATTTCGACACCAACGTGACCGCCCACCACCATTTCTTCCTCGAGGGCGAGGACGCCCTGCTCGACATTCCGAGCGCCGAGGTGGTCGTCGGCAAGACCCCGACGCCGCCGGAAGGCTACGAGATTGCCCGCGTCGAAGTGGTGGTGCGGCTCAAGCGGAAAAGCTGACAGGGAGCAACGACGGTCGTCATGGCTGGGCTTGAAAAACAAGCCCGGCCATTTCGATTCTTGGGGTTTGGTGGTGCCTTACCGGGCGGGGATTGCCGCCTCAATCGACCTTTTCGTTCGGATAGGCGCCCCAGAGCCGATCTTGCCGGATCCAGCCGGCGAAGCCCTTGCCGACGAAATCGCACCAGGTGCCGGTGCAGGACTTCAGCGAACCCAAAACGCCGGCCTGCAGCTTGGCCACCACGGCGGATTTCAGGTTGGGGTCCTCGTAGAGCGGTACCAGCTCGTCCTTCAAGGTCGGCACCACGATGGCGGTGCGCCGGCCCGATAGCAGCGAGTGGTAGACCCAGCCTTCCGCCCCCTCCCAGTCGCGTACCCGCCGCCAGTTCTCGAATTCGGCGGTGATCTCCACCGGCATGCCGGCCCTGGTATAGACCCAGCGCACGTCCTGGTCCTTGTTGGGGCCGCGCCGCACATTGACCCGGTCGGCCTTGAGGCTGACGAAACGCGGGACCGGCAGCCCGCTCACCGCGCCGGTGGCGATATCCCCGTTGGGGCCAGCGGCGGCGGCCGGCGCGGCCAGCGGCGCCAGCAAACACAGGGTCAGGGCCGCGCAGCGTAAGGCGCGGGACACGGCGCGAAAGCTTTGTGTTACTACTGCCATCTGCTAGGAAAACGTACGGATTACAGGCCTTCACGCGGGATTCGCTCGGGAGTGTGGGCGAGCACGGTTAAAGAGGGCTGAATCGGCGTATCGCCTCGGTCGAGACCCAATGCCAAAGACCAAGAAACCGCTGGTTATCGTCACCCGCAAGCTTCCCGACCGCGTCGAGCTGCGCATGCGCGAGCTGTTCGACGTCCGCCTCAATGACGACGACAAGCCGATGAGCCATCACGAGCTGCAGGAGGCGGTGCAGACCGCCGACGTGCTGGTACCCACGGTCACCGACCGCATCGATGCCTCGGTGCTGTCGAAGTCCGGCGAACAACTCAAGCTGATCGCCAATTTCGGCAATGGCGTCGACAATATCGACGTCGCCACCGCCATTCAGCGCGGCATCACCGTCACCAATACGCCGGGCGTGCTCACCGAGGATACCGCCGACATGACCATGGCGCTGATCCTGGCAGTGCCGCGGCGGCTGGTGGAAGGCGCCGCCGTGCTCACCACCGATAAGGACTGGGCCGGTTGGACGCCGACCTGGATGCTCGGCCATCGCATCTGGGGCAAGCGCTTAGGCATCATCGGCATGGGGCGCATCGGTCAGGCGGTGGCGCGGCGCGCCCGCGCCTTCGGCCTGCAGATCCACTATCACAACCGCCGCAAAGTGGCGCCCAAGATCGAGGAAGAGATCGAGGCCACCTATTGGGAAAGCCTCGACCAGATGCTCGCCCGCATGGACATCGTCTCGGTCAATTGTCCGCACACGCCGGCGACCTATCATCTGCTCTCGGCACGCCGGCTCAAGCTGCTGCGGCCGGAATGCTTCATCGTCAACACCTCGCGCGGCGAGGTGATCGACGAGAACGCCATGGCACGGCTGATCGAAAGCGGAGACATTGCCGGCGCCGGGCTCGACGTGTTCGAGCATGAGCCGGCGGTGAACCCGAAGCTGGTCAAGCTCGCGCGCGCCGGCAAAGTGGTGTTGCTGCCGCATATGGGCTCGGCCACGCTGGAAGGCCGCGTCGACATGGGCGAGAAGGTGATCATCAATATCCGCACCTTCATGGACGGGCATCGGCCGCCGGATCGAGTCCTTCCCTCCATGTTATAGGTCGCGGCCTAGTCGAAATCCTCGTAACGCATATCGACCTGCGCCTCGATTTCCCGCAACATCCCGTTAGCATCCTTGGCTTTCACCAAGAATTTCGATGCTCTTTTAAACTCATCGCCGAAAATTCCGCGGCTGTTGAGCGGGCACACCATCAAGCAAATCTTGCAGCCGAAGAGTTTATGAAAATAAGGCTCGCAGGCCGGTGTATCGACATGCCAGCGTTCAATGCCGTTGACGAGTTTCTTTTGCGACTTGATGGCATCGCCGGGGCAGAAGCGCTCGCACATTCCGCATTTCACGCAGACTTCGTCGATGCCGAAATCCTTGACGCCATCGGCGCGCAACGGCATCGCAGTGGAAACGGCGCCCAATCGGAACGACGATCCCAGTTCAGGTGAAATCAGCGAGCCGTGCTTGCCGAGCTCGCCGAGACCGGCGAGATAGGCCATGGCAACCAGCGGGACGTCGCCCTCATTAGGCTGCATGCAAGCGCTGTAGCCATAAGCGGCAATTTCGTGCGCGAGCCGGACGCCGATATCATCCAGCTTGTGATAGACGCGATGCACCTCGTCCTGCGAGCGCGGACCGATATCGGCCATGTTGGCGTAAGACATGGCAATTCCGTACACCACCACGCTGGTGTCGGTGGGCTCGTCGGCCTGGGTGAATGCGAAGCGTTTATCGAAATCGGCAATCCCCGCAATGTCCGCGCCCATCTCGAGAACAAGTTTCTTGATCTCTTCGGACGTTGCCGCGACGTCGACGATTTCAGTCCGGTTTGGATTGACCGGTGGCCGGCGAGCCGGCTGCAGGATCTCATTGCGGATATAGAGGCGCCGCTTGGCGGCGGGCGGCATGCGATGGCGAAAGCGGGCCGCACGATCGGCATCGGTTCCGCCAACGCGCGCGCGTGTCGGTTGTTCAGCGCGACCAATATCGATTTTTCCCATTCGCCGCCCACTGTGCCGTTCGAAGAAGCCGATCCGTGCGGATCGCCCCCTTGCCATAAGACTCACGTGTGACTCGCCAAGTCCGTGATGGTCGGATGCTCGCCGCTCAAGGGATTGGCCGGGTCCCAGGCATAATCCAGCGTCTCGAAGCGCATGGAACGCGCGTCGACCATCAACAGCTTGCCAACAAGACCCTCGCCGAAGCCGACGATCTCGCGGATCACTTCCAGCGCCATCATCGAGCCCAGCACACCGGGCAGCGCGCCGAGGATGCCGGCCTCGGCGCAGGCCGGCACCGCGCCCGGAGGCGGCGGCTCTGGAAAAAGGCAGCGATAGGTCGGATTGCGTGTGCCGTCGGCGCGCCGCTCGTGCGGCCGTAGCGTGGTGAGCGAGCCGTCGAAACTGCCCACGGCGGCGGTGATGAGCGGCTTGCCGGCGAGATAGCAGGCGTCGGACACAAGATAGCGGGTGGCGAAGTTGTCGGAGCCGTCGGCGACCAAGTCGTAACGCCCGATCAGGTCGAGCGCATTAGTCGCGGTCAGCCGCGCGTAATGTGTCTCGACCGCCACATGCGGGTTGAGCCGTTGCACCGCAGCGGCGGCGCGCTCGGCCTTGCGGCACCCGATGTCGTCAGTGCCAAAGATCACCTGTCGCTGCAGGTTCGACAGCGACACCGTGTCGTCGTCGATGACGCCGAGCGTGCCGACGCCGGCGGCGGCGAGGTAGAGCAGCACCGGCGCGCCGAGGCCGCCGGCGCCGATGACCAGCACGCGCGCGGCCTTGAGCTTGGCCTGTCCGGGGCCGCCCACTTCGCGCAGCACGATGTGGCGGGCATAGCGTTCGAGTTCTGGGGCATCGAGCATTATCGGTGACCTTAGCATCCGCCGGGGCTGCGCGGCGAACCTCCGGCACTCCGATTAAGGGGGAATTCGCGGCCCGCTTGCACCCCTAAGGCGATGGGCTAAGGTTGCCTAAAGTCATAGTTAGCGTGGCGTGAATGGCGATGCGTTGCGGCCTGGTTCTGCTGATGCTCGCGTTCGCCGCCGGTACCGCTCCGGCGCCGGCGCAGGAAAGCATACGCCCCGGCACGCCGGGGCCGATCGCACCGGCAGCGCCGGCGGCGAAGCCCGTTGGCAAGCATGCGGCAAAGCACCACGCCGCGCGGGCGCACCTGGTGCGGCATCAGGCCGCCAAGCCCGCTGCGGCCAAAGCCAGCAAGCCGGTCGCGGCCAAAGCCGCCAAGCCGGCGCCGGCCAAATCCGCCAAAATTGTGCCCGCCACCCGCAAGGTACCGCTGCCGCGTCCCGCGCCTCGCGCCACACTGGCCTCGATTCCACCGAGCACCACCAGCGTGCCTTTGCCGCCGCCGCAGCCGGTCACTGGCAGCAACAAGCCGGCAAAGCCCGCCATTGCTCCCGCCGCGATCGCCGGCGTGGCCTCCGACCAGCACTGGAAGATCCAATCGGCGCTGCTATGGGCCGGCGACTTTACCGGCGTGCCCAAGGGCGAGGACCCGCTGGTCGCCGCCATCAAGAACTTCCAGAAGCGCCACAAGGCCAAGGTCACCGGCGAGCTCACACCGGCGCAGCGCGACACGCTGCTGGCCGCCGCCCACAGTCACGAGGACGCCTATGGCTGGAGCGTGGTGGTAGATCCGGCGACCGGAATCCGTCTCGGCCTGCCGACCAAGCTGGTGCCGCACGCCCACGACGCCGCGCGCGGCACCCGCTGGAGCTCGGCGCATGGCGAGGTGCAGGTCGAGACCTTCCGCATCAAGGAGCCCGGCCTCAAGCTGGCCAGCGTATTGGCGCAGGAAGAGCACCATCCGCGCACGCGCAAGATCGAACGAAGCACGCTGCACGACGACAGCTTCATCATCGGCGGCATGCAGGGGCTGAAATATTTCTCGGTGCACGCCGAGATGCGCGACGGCGAGGTGCGCGGCGTCACCGTCCTTTACGACCAGGCCATGGAAGGCATCGTGGCGCCGGTAACGGCGGCAATGGCGAGCGCCTTCTCACCGTTTCCCGAACGCAGCGCGCCGTTCGCGGCACTGGCGAAGTCGGTGGAATACGGCACCGGCCTGATCGTGAGCGGCGAAGGCCACATCGTCACCGCGCGCAGACTTGCCGAGGCCTGCCAGGTGATCGTGGTGCCCGGTCTCGGCGATGCCGACCGCGTGGCCGAGGACAAGACGGACGGGCTGGCGCTGCTGCGCGTCTATGGCCAGCATAAGCTGTCGGCGCTGGCGCTGGCGGGTGACGCGGCGAAAACGGGCGAGCTGACGCTGATCGGCATTCCCGATCCCAAGGAACAGCAGGGCCGCGAGAAGATCACCGAGGTCAAGGCGCGGCTGGCCGGCTCGGCCATCGAGTTGCGCCAGCCGGTGCCGATTGCCGGGTTCTCCGGCGCCGCCGCGCTCGATGCACAAGGTCATGTGCTCGGCATGATGCAGACGCGCAACGCGGTCGTCGCCAGCACCGCGCCCTCAGCGCCGCCGGTATGGCTGGTGCGCGCGACGACGATCCGCGACTTCCTGAATGCGCATCATGTGACGGCGGCGAAGACGCCGGCCGCCGAAGCGCGCGACGCGGTGGTGCGGGTGATTTGCGTGCGGAAATAGGTTTACCCGCGCATTTTCTCGGCCTGTCATCGCCCGCGAAAGCGGGCGACCCAGTATTCCCTGTATTTCCGTGATTACTGGATGCCCCGCTTGGGCGGGGCATGACAGCAGAATTTAAGCGGCACAGTAGCGAACTATCTATTCTTCCACTTCGGCTTCCGCTTCTCGACGAAGGCCTTCATGCCTTCCTTCTGATCCTCGGTGGCGAACAATGAATGAAAAATGCGCCGCTCGAAGACTACGCCTTCCGCCAGCGGGCTCTCGAAGGCGCGGTTGACCGCTTCCTTCGCGGCCAGCACCGAGGGCAGCGACAAGTTGGCGATGGTGTCGGCCACTTTCATCGCTTCCTCCATCAGGCTCGCTGCCGGCACCACGCGCGCCACCAGACCGGAATGCTCGGCCTCGGCGGCATCCATCATGCGGCCGGTGAGGATCATTTCCATCGCCTTGGCCTTGCCGACCGCGCGGACCAGCCGCTGCGTGCCGCCGATCCCCGGGATGACGCCGATCTTGATCTCCGGCTGGCCGAACTTGGCGTTGTCGGCGGCGATGATGAGATCGCAATGCATGGCGAGCTCGCAGCCGCCACCGAGCGCGAAGCCGGCCACCGCCGCCACGATCGGCTTGCGCGCATGGGCGGCGCAGTCCCAGGGACCGGCAAAATTCGACAGGTAGACCTCGATGAAGGTCTTGTCCGCCATCTCCTTGATGTCGGCGCCGGCGGCGAAGGCCTTGTCGTTGCCGGTAATCAATAGGCAACCGATAGCGTCATCGGCTTCGTAGGCATCGATCGCCTGGGCCAGTTCGATCATCAGCTCCCGGTTGAGCGCATTGAGCGCCTGCGGACGGTTGAGCCGAATGATGCCGACCCGGCCTTTCGTTTCGACGAGGATATTCTGGTAGGTCATGGCGGTCTCCCGGTGGACAGGCTATTTTTGGCACGCCGGACAATAGAAGGTCGAGCGCCCCTGCTGCACGATGCGTTTGATCGTGCCCTTGCAGTGCGGGCAGGGCTCGCCCTCGCGGTCATAGACCTGGAAATTGTGCTGGAAATAGCCGAGCGAGCCGTCGGCTTGGCGATGGTCGCGCAGCGAGGAGCCGCCCGCCTTAATCGCGTCCTTGAGCACCGCCTTGATCGCCTCGACCAGTTCCACCGCGCGCCCGTTCGGCTTGCCATTTCGGTCTGCGATGGTGGACGCCACCCGCTTCGGCGACAGGTGCGCGCGGAACAGCGCCTCGCAGACATAAATATTGCCGAGGCCGGCGACCACGCGCTGGTCGCTGAGCGCGGCCTTGAGCGAGGTCTTCTTGCCCGCGCAAGCGCGCGCCAGCATGGTCGCATCGAATTCATTGCCCAAGGGCTCGGGCCCGAGGCTGCGCAACAGCGGCTCCTGATCGAGCTTGGCGCGCGGCACCAGCTTCATGGAGCCGAAGCGGCGCGGGTCGTTGAAGGTGACGGTCGCCCCGTTCGACATGTGAAACACGACATGGTCGTGCTTGGCGTCCTTGGCCTGTTCGAAATAACGGGGATCGCCGAGCAATTCCTCGCCGTCCCGCCGCACCCGCATCGAGCCCGACATGCCGAGATGCATCAGCAGCACCTCGCCGGAGGAGAGATCGGCCAGGAGATATTTGGCGCGCCGGCCGAGCCCGGTCACCGTCTGCCCCTCGAGCCGCTTGGCGAAATCCCTCGGCAGCGGCCAGCGCAGGTCGCGCCGGCGAACCTCCACCTGCTTGAAGCGCGCGCCTTCCATGGCCGGCTCCAGTCCGCGGCGGACGGTCTCGACTTCGGGAAGTTCGGGCATGGTTGACCCCCTGCATGACACATAGCGCGCCTGCTCCGGCCGCGCTATGGTCCTGCCCGACAAGGACAATTGGCGATGACCCAAACTCCCGAAGAGACCCATTTCGGCTACGAAACCGTGCCCCTGGCGGAAAAGCAGGGGATGGTCGACGACGTGTTCCACTCAGTGGCGCGGCGCTACGACCTGATGAATGACCTGATGTCCGGGGGCCTGCACCGGGCCTGGAAAGATGCGCTGGTCTCGGCGGTGCATCCGCCCCGATCGGACCGCCCCTTCGCGCTGCTCGATCTTGCCGGCGGCACCGGCGATATCGCCTTCCGCGTCGTCGCAGCAGGCGGTATCGGTACCCGCGTCACCGTCTGCGACATCAATGCCGAGATGCTCGCGGTCGGCGAAAAGCGCGCCAGCGAGCGCGGGCTCGACGATCGCGTGACTTTCGAGCAGGGCAATGCCGAGGAATTGCCTTATCCCGACAAGAGCTTCGACGCGGTCACCATCGCCTTCGGCATCCGCAACGTGCCGCGAATCCCACACGCCCTGAGCGAGGCCTACCGCGTGCTCAAGCGCGGCGGCCATTTCCTCTGCCTGGAATTTTCCAGTGTCGACGTACCGGGGCTGGATACGCTTTATGAGCTTTATTCGTTCCAGGTGATCCCGCGCATCGGCCAGGTGGTCGCGCGCGACCGCGAGGCCTATCAGTATCTGGTCGAATCGATCCGCAAATTTCCCAAGCCCACGGTATTCGCAAGGATGATCGAACAGGCCGGCTTCCGCCGCATCAGCTTCCGGGCGATGACCGGCGGCGTGGTGGCGCTGCATTCGGGTTGGAAGTTGTGATGGACGCCGCGTGATCTCCGCTCTTTCCCATCTCATGCGGCTTGCCCGCGCCGGCTTCGTGTTCGCACGCGAAGGCGTGCTGGCGCTGGTCGATACGCGGCCCTTGCCGGTGTCGGTCAAATGGCTAATCGCGCTGGCCCGCCTCATGGAACGCCGCGGCGCCGGCGCCAGCTCGAGCCGCCTCGCCGCCGCGCTGACGCGGCTGGGGCCGAGCTACGTCAAACTCGGCCAGTTTCTCGCCACCCGCCCCGACGTGGTAGGCGCAGCGATCGCGCTTGATCTGGAAAGCCTGCAGGACAAGATGGCGCCGTTCCCGCAGGCCGTGGCGGAAGCCGCCGTCGCCGCCGCGCTCGGCAAGCCGGTAGCCAAAGCCTATGCCAGCTTCGGCCCGCCGGTCGCCGCCGCCTCGATCGCGCAGGTGCATCGCGCCGAGGTCGATGAGGATGGCGTCCGCAAGCCGGTGGCCGTGAAGGTGCTGCGGCCCGACATCGAGCGCCGCTTCAAGTCCGATCTCGACGCCTTCTTCTTCGTCGCCCGCACGGCCGAGAGCCTGTCGCTGGAGGCACAGCGGCTGCGCCTCACCGAGGTGGTGGCGACGCTGGCCCGCTCGGTGGCCATCGAAATGGATTTCCGCTTGGAGGCGGCGGCGGCCTCGGAGCTCGCCGAAAACACCCGCGATGACCCCGGCTTCCGCGTGCCGGCGGTCGACTGGGACCGCACGGCGCGCGAAGTGCTGACGCTGGAATGGATCGACGGCACCAAGCTCAACGACCGTGTCACGCTCGCCGCCAAGGGCTTCGACCTGCCGGGGCTCGGCCGCACCGTGATCCAGAGCTTCCTGCGCCATGCTCTGCGCGACGGCTTCTTCCACGCCGACATGCATCCCGGCAACCTGTTCGTCGACGACGCGGGCTGTCTGGTGGCGGTCGACTTCGGCATTATGGGCCGGCTCGGGCCCAAGGAGCGGCGCTTCCTGGCGGAGATCTTGTTCGGCTTCATCACCCGCGACTACATGCATACCGCGCAGATCCATTTCGACGCCGGCTATGTGCCGCGCCATCATTCGGTGGAAAGCTTCGCGCAAGCGGTGCGCGCCATCGGCGAGCCGATCCACAACCGCACCGCCGAAGACATATCGATGGCCAAGCTGTTGACGCTGCTGTTCGAGGTCACCGGTTTGTTCGACATGCGCACGCGGCCGGAACTGCTGCTGCTGCAGAAGACCATGGTGGTGGTGGAAGGCGTGGCGCGCGCGCTCGACCCGCGGCTCGACATGTGGAAGACCGCCGATCCGGTGGTGCGCGAATGGATCGCGCGCAATCTCGGCCCCATCGGCAAGCTCGAAGGCGCGGCGCAAGGCGCCGGCATCATCGGCCGCTTCATCGCCGATGTACCGGCGCTGTTGACGCGCGCCGGCACGCTGCTCGACCAGATCGACGACATCAACCGCAACGGATTGGTGCTGTCGCCGGAGACGGTCAAGGCGATCGGCGCCGCGGAAGCACGCCGCAATCGCTGGAACGTGGCGGCACTATGGGCGATCGCGGCATTGCTGGCATGGATCGCATTTTTGGTTTTGTGATTTTAAAGCTGTCATTGCCCGCGCAAGCGGGCAATCCAGTAACCCCCAAAGCATCGGTATTTACCGGGTCCCCGCTTTCGCGGGGACGGCAGCAGGAAATTGGTCACGCTCCTGTCACCAGTTCGTCGAGCTTGTCGAGGCTTTGGCTCCAGCCCACCTCCATGCCGGCCAGCATCGCCGGCGCGTAGGGCACGAGGCCGACGGCGTGCGCAACCAGCGTGAGCCTGGTCTTGCCGTCCTGCTTCTCGAGGATGATGGTGGTCTCGCCTTCCAGCAGATGGTTGTCGTCCTTGTCGATGGCGATATTGCTGAACACCAATCGCTCGGGCGGCACCACCTCGCGGAAGATGCCCTTCATCGGATAGTCGTTGCCGTCGGGCCCATGCATGACAATGCGCAAGGCGCCGCCGACGCGCACATCCAACTCGGGCACCGAGCTGGTGAACCCGCGCGGCCCGAACCACTGCGCCAGGTGCTTGGGGTCGGTCCAGGCGCGCCACACCAAGTCGCGCGGAGCGTCGAACAGCCGGGTCAGCGTGACTGTGCGTTCGCCGAATTGCGCCGGCTTGTTCATGACGCCTGCCCCGCATAGGCGCGCTCGATCGTCGCAATATCGACCTTCTTCATCTTCAAGTAGGCGTTCATGACCCGCGCGGATTTCCGCGTGTCCGTATCGGACATCATGCGTGGGATGGCGCTCGGCACGACCTGCCAGGATAGGCCGAACTTGTCCTTGAGCCAGCCGCAGGAACCTTCCTGACCACCCTCGGTCAGCGCGTTCCAGAAATGATCGACCTCGTCCTGCGTCTCGCAGTGGATCTGGAACGAGACCGCCTCGTCGAACTTGAAATCGGGACCGCCGTTGAGCGCGACAAAGGGTTGTCCGTCGAGTTCGAAGGCGACGACCATCACCGATCCGGCCGGCTTGTGGTGGACCTCCTGACCTGCGTCCGGGAAACGGCTGATGCTGGTGATTTTCGAGTTGGGAAACACCGAGCAATAGAGATTGGCTGCATCCTCGGCCTCGGTGTCGAACCACAGACAGGGCGTAATCGAGTGCTTAAGCTGCATGGCTGCCCTCCTCAAGCGCAACAGGACGTGAGCGCGGGCGCGTCGTCATAACGGTCGTGACGCTTGACCCAATCCATGAGATTGCCGTGCGGGCCGGTCTCGTTGCGGCCCTTGGGCGTCATGTCGAGCAGCATATAGGCGCCGATTACTTCTTCGTTGCCGCGGCCATAGGATGAATAGGTGTGGAAGACGTCGCCCGCCGCGTCGCGATAGAACACGCTGCAGCCGGGCAGATCCTCCATCGTGGGTTCGATCATCTCGAAATTGTAAAGCACCTTGCCTTTGGCGAGATCCTCACGCCTGAACGAGACGTTGAAGTCGTAATTGAAATCGCTGGCGGCCGACGAGACCCAATCGAACTGCCAGCCCATGCGACGCTTGTAGGCCATGAGCTTGGCGAGCGGGGCGCGCGAGACCGCGACGAAGCTCACGTCATGATGCTTGAGATGCTGGTTGGCGCCGTCGATATGATCGGCGCCGAACGAGCAGCCGGTGCAACCTTCCTCCCAGTCCGGCGCAAACATGAAATGTTGGACGATGAGCTGGCTGCGGCCGCCGAACAGATCGGCCAGGCTGCGTCGGCCTTGCTGCGTATCGAAGACGTAAGTCTTCTCGATCTTGACCCAGGGCAACTCACGCCGCTCGGCCATCACCTGGTCGCGCAGTCGGGTCAGCTCCTTCTCGCGGGCGAGATGCCATTTGCGGGCGGCCAGCCAGTCCTCGCGTGACATGATCTTGGACAGCATCGCTTCCACTCCCTGTGCTTATTTCGCTTTCGCCAGATAGGCGTCGAGCTGCTCCATGGTGCCGCTCCAGCCCTGTGTCATGCTGTCGTGCATGGTGTCGAATGTGTTCTGCTCTTCGGCGGTGGCGTTGAGCGTCCGCCAGCGCACGGTGAACCGCGTCTTGCCACCGGGTACGTCCTCGAAGGTGAAGGTGGAGAGCATTTGCAGCGGCCATTTTTCGTGGCCGGGATGGCGGGTGACCCCGCCTTTTTCGTCCGAGAACGAATTGACGAAGACCAGGCGCTCGCCGGGCACGATCTCGCGATAGGTGAACAGGCCCCACATCGGTGCGCCGTTCGGCGCCGTCATGCCGTAGTGGTAGGTACCGCCGACGCGAAGGTCCATCTTCGAGGCGATGACGGTGAAGCCTTTGGGGCCCCACCAGTGCTTCATGCGTTCCGGATCGGTGAAGCATTGCCACACCAGATCGCGCGGCGCGTCAAACACGCGCGAGATGACAAAGTCCTTGGCTTGCGTGGTCACGTTCATCGTCGCCTCCCTGGTCCCATCGAATTCTTCTCACATGACGATAATCATCCAGCCCACCCCAAACTTGTCGGCGACCATGCCGAAACGCGGCGAGAAGAATGTCTTGCCCAGCGGCATCTGCACCTGGCCACCGTCGGCCAAGGCATTGAACAGCCGGTCGGCGTCAGCCTCGTCCTTGGCATTGAGCGAGAGCGCGAAGCCTTTGAAATCCGGATGCCCGGTGTTGCGGCCGTCGGAGGCCATGACCGACGTCTCGCCGATCTTGAAACTGGCGTGCATCACCTTGTCCTCGTTGCCCGCCACGCACATCGTCTTTTCCGGGCTTTCCTTGAAGCGCATCAGCATTTCCACCGTGGCGCCGAGCGTCTTCTTGTAGAATTCGATGGCCTCGTCGCAGCGGCCGTCGAAGAACAGATAGGGCTGGATTTGCATGTCGTTCTCCTCGTTTTGTTTTGCCGGGTTGTTCCGGCGCGGGGGATAACGCCGCGCCGCCCGGAACCGGTCATTGACAAATACGTTGATATCAACATATTTGTCCCATGTCAAAGCTTCCAGGCTTGCCGTTCGACGCGACCCCCGTGGTCCGCGACACCTGCCTGTGCCTGCATGCCCAGCGGGCAGCGCGCGCGTTGGCGCGGCGATTCGATGAGGTCTTGCGGCCACTTGGGCTGACCAACGGCCAATTTTCGTTGCTGATGTCGCTGAACCGGCCGGAACCGCCGACGATGGGCAGCGTCGCCGCCTTGTTGGCCATGGATCGCACCACGCTCACCGCCGCGCTCAAGCCGTTGCAACGCCGCGAGCTGGTGAAAGTTTCCGTCGACAAGGAGGATCGCCGCGGCCGGCGCCTGGCCATCACCGCGGCCGGCCGCGCGCTGCTCAAGCGTGCCTACCCGGTGTGGCAAGAAGCGCATGCGACGGCCGAGCGCTTGATCGGCGAGAATGCCGAGGCCTTGCGCGAGGCCCTGCGTGCGCTGTCGTAAACGCTGACCCGATCCTTCCCGCGAAAACGGGGGCCCGGAACAGCAGATTGCAATCGGTGCAAGAGTGTTTCCGGACTCCCACTTGCGCGGGATTGAAGGGAGCGGGAGGCGACGCTTGCAAGGCATCTTACGCCTGCCCCGCGACGTAGTCGGCGAGCCTCGCCATGGTCTGCGCCAGGCCCTTGTCGGCGCCGTATTCCTTGATCACGCGGGCGCGCTCTTCCGCCGATGGGAAGGTGCCGTGCCAGGTCAAACGCGTCTTACCGTTGCCGAGATCGGCGAAGGTCAAGGTCTGGCTGAACTGTACCGGCTCTACATCCTCGCCGCCGCCGTGGCGGTAGACGATGCGCTGCGGCGGCACGATCTCGTCATAGGTGATGCGGTTCTGGTAATCGCGGCCGTCCGGCCCGTGCATGACGAAGCGCCAGACGCCGCCGGGGCGGAAGTCAAAGGCGAGCGTCGTTGTGGTGAAGCCGTTCGGCCCCCACCATTGCGCCAGGTGTTGCGGTTCGGTGAAGGCCGCAAAGACGAGATCGCGCGGCGCGTTGAACACGCGCGATCCGATGATTGCGCGCGGGTCGGACTCAAGATCGATACTATGAGTGTCGGCCACCCTTCTTCTCCCTTGGTTTTGCCTTCGGCTTGCTGTTGGCTTTTTCTTGCGCTTGCAGCGTTTGCAGATAGTCGTCGAGGCGATCGAGGCGCTGCTCCCACAGCCGGCGGTATTCCTCCAGCCAATCGTCGGCCTGTTTCAGCGCGGTGACCTCGATCTTGCAGGGGCGCATCTGCGCGTCGCGTCCGCGCGTAATCAGGCCGGCACGCTCGAGCACCTTGAGATGCTTTGAGACGGCGGGCAGGCTCATGGCGAAGGGTTCGGCCAGCTTCGACACCGAAGTCTCACCCAGCGCGAGACGTGCCAGAATGGCGCGCCGCGTCGGATCGGCCAGTGCCGCGAAGGTGGCGGAGAGAGCGTCGGTTGTCGGCATTCGTATTGAACCATCGAGTTAAATAACCTTTCGGTTAAATACGAGATCGGCGGGGTCGCGTCAAGTGGCCGCTTAAGCGCCCGCATCGGAGCAGTGTGATTGCATTGATTGCAATGCCATCAATTCAATGCTAAATGGCCTATCCGTCAGGAATTTCGCTATGGCCTCGCTCACCGTAAGGCAGCTCGACGAGCGCCTGAAGAAACTGCTGCGCTTGCGTGCCGCGAAAAACGGCCGCTCGGTCGAGGACGAAGTGCGCACCATCCTGCGCGAGGCCGCCGATGAAACCGGCCGCGCCGCGCTGGAAGCATTCACCTCACCGGCGCAACAGACAAGCCGGCCGGCCGCCGCGCCGGCCGGCGTCAAACGCGTGCTGCTGATCATTGGCGGGGGCATTGCCGCCTACAAGTCGCTCGACCTGATCCGCCGGCTCAAGGAGCGCGGGCTGGCCGTTCGCTGCATCATGACCAAGGCGGCCGAGCATTTCGTCACGCCGCTGGCCGCCGGCGCGCTGGTCGGCGCGCGCGTCTACACCGACCTGTTCGACCCGGCGCATGAATTCGACATCGGTCACATCCGGTTGGCGCGCGAGACCGACCTCATCGTGGTGGCGCCGGCCACCGCCGATCTGATGGCCAAGATCGCCGGCGGTCATGCCGACGATCTCGCCACTGCCGTACTGCTGGCGACCACCGCCAAGATCCTGCTGGCGCCGGCGATGAATACGCGCATGTGGGCGAACACGGCGACCCAGCGCAATCTCAAGCAGCTCATCGCCGACGGTGTCGCGCTGGTCGGTCCCAACGAAGGCGAGATGGCGGAGGCCAATGAAGGCGGCAAAGGCCGCATGGCCGAGCCGCTGGAAATCGCCGCCGCGGTGGAGCGACTGCTCGCCGCGGACGAAACGCCGCATGCGCTGCAAGGCAAGCATTTGCTGATCACCTCCGGCCCGACTCACGAACCGATCGATCCGGTGCGCTACATCGCCAACCGTTCCTCGGGCAAGCAGGGCCACGCCATTGCCGCCGCCGCCGCCGCGGCAGGCGCCGACGTGACCCTGGTGAGCGGCCCAGTCAACCTGCCCGACCCGCCTGGCGTGACCACCGTGCATGTCGAAAGCGCGCGCGAAATGCTGCGCGCGGTGGAACGCGCTTTGCCGGCGGATGTCGCTATCTTCGCCGCCGCGGTTGCCGACTGGCGAGTAGCGAATGCCGGCGCGCAGAAGATCAAGAAAGTGCCCGGGCAAGCGGCGCCGGCACTATCGTTGACCGAAAACCCCGACATCCTGTCGACCATCGCGCATCGCCGCTCGCAACGGCCGCGCCTGGTCATCGGCTTTGCCGCCGAAACCGAAAACGTCGCCGCCAATGCCAAGTCCAAGCTCGCGCGCAAGGGCTGCGACTGGATCCTCGCCAACGACGTATCGCCGCAGACCGGCATTATGGGCGGCGACCGCAACACCATCGAGTTGGTCACGGCGGACGGCATCGAGCCATGGCCGCCGCAGAGCAAGGAGGATGTTGCCGCCATGCTGATCGCGCGTGTCGCCAAAGCGCTCGAGGGAGACAAAGCGTGACCGGCATCGAGGTCCGCATCACGCGCCTGCCGCACGGCAAGGATTTGCCGCTGCCCGCCTATCACAGCGCGCTCGCCGCCGGGCTCGATCTCCTCGCCGCGCTGGCGGACGATGCGCCGCTCACCATCGCGCCCGGCGCCCGCGCGCTGGTCCCCACCGGCATCGCCATCGCCCTGCCGGCCGGCTTCGAGGCGCAGGTGCGGCCGCGTTCCGGTCTCGCCGTGCGCCATGGTATTACCGTGCTTAACACGTCCTGGCACCATCGATGCCGACTACCGCGGCGAGGTCCAGGTGCTGCTGGTGAATCTCGGCAGCTGATTCGGCTCACGTGACCCGCGGCATGCGCATCGCCCAGCTTAGTGATCGCGCCAATTACACGCGCTGATCTCCGCGAGGTACCCGCGCTTGATCAAACAGGCCGTGGAAGCGGCGGTTTCGGCTCGACCGGAAGTTGAGCGACAAAGCTTTCGTTTTGCGCTAGACGACTGCGCGACTGTAGCCTATTACCGCCCAAATAGGTCGCGACTGGGGCCGCCCATGCCGCTGGTGTCCCGCAAGGGCATTCTCGCCATTGCCGCTGTGATCGATGTTGCGGTTCAACGCCCGCAGCCGCCCGGTATCGGCAAAGGCATTGGCGGCGCGCCACAAGCTGCCGCCGCGTCATCTCGAGCCGGTCCTGCAGGCATTGGTGCATGACGGTATCCTGCGCGGCATCCGCGGGCCGCATGGCGGCTACGAGCTCGCGCGCGACCATCAGAGCATCACCGCCGAAGACATCCTGCGCGCGGCCAGCGCTGCCGATGAGGCCAACGAACCGGCGCTGCCCGGTTCGCCGTTGGTCAATGACGTAGTGCAGCCGGCGCTGGCGGAAGCCGAGCGCATGTTCTCCACCGCCCTCGGCCGTATCAATGTCGAGGACTTGGCACGACGGGCCGAGACGCTGAAGTAGCGGCCGCGCTTCACCTCTGTTTGCTTGAGTTGCGCGGGAAAAACACGTTCACGATCTGGACTCTTACGGCGCGATTCCTGTTGGGAGTAATGTCCAACGATTCGCGGGCGGCGTGGCGGACGCTGTCGGCAAATCCTGGGGCATGCCTGAATGCCGGAGACGATCCGGACGGCGAACGGGAGGCTGCGTTCTCGGCCGCGGCGGGGCGGTATCCTCGTCGCCTTCGTCATCGCAAATCTCGCGCTCATCTTGGGCACGCCAGCCACCGCCGGCGCGACGATCCCTTATGCCGTTGCCGCGCAGCAGGCGCTTGCCGAGGCCGGCCGCGCCAATCTCGCCACCTTGTCGCTCACGCTCGGCCTCATCTGCTTCGGCGTGCTCGCCACCATCGCGCTGTTGCGCACGCGGCGCCGCGCCGACCGCATCGCCACGTCATCGCGCAACGAGGTCATGGACCTGCATGCCGAGATCGACCGGCTCAAGGCGCTGTTGTTGTCGGAGCCACAGGTACTGGTGGAATGGCGCGCCGGCGCCGACAGCCCCGAGATCTTCGGCGACACCGCGCTGTTCATACCGGGCGCGCCGGCCGGAGCGCGTGCTCGCCTTCGGTACCTGGCTGGAGCCGGCGACGGCGCAGCGCCTGGAGCATGCGGTGGAAACGCTGCGCGGCGACGGCCGCGGTTTCACCATGACGCTCGACCAGCGCGGCCGGGCGGCCGGCCGAAGCCGAGGGCCGTGCTGTGGCCGGTCGCGCGGTGCTGCGGCTGCGCGATGTCGGCGGCATCGAGCAGGAACTGGTCGATCTCGCCAGCCGTCACGATCGGCTGGCCGCCGACCTCGTCAACGCTGACCACTTTGCTCGATTCGCTGCCGGCGCCGGTCTGGGCGCGCGACGAGAGCGGCCGGCTTATCTTCGTCAACGCCGCCTATGCGCGCGCGGTGGAGGCGGCCGACGCCGCCGACGCGGTGGCGCGCGACCTCGAACTGCTCGACCACGCCGCGCGCGAGCAGGTGGCGCAGGCCCGCGCCGAGGCCAAGCCCTATGCCGCGCGGCTGCCGGCGATCGTCGCCGGCACGCGCCGCATTTTCGATGTGGTCGACGCACCGAGTCACAACGGCAGCGCCGGCATGGCGATCGACCGTACCGAGGCCGAAGCCATGCGCGCCGAGCTCGCGCGCATGATCGAAGCGCACCGCCGCGTACTCGACCAGCTCGCCACCGGCGTCGCCATCTTCAATGTCGACCGCAAGCTCACCTTCTACAACACCGCATTCCGCTCGCTGTTCGAGCTCGACGCCAGCTTCCTCGATCAGACGCCGACCGACGCCTCCGTGCTCGATACCCTGCGCACCGGCCGCAAGTTGCCGGAAGAACAAGACTTCCGCCTGTGGAAACAGCAGCTCTACGAGGCCTATACCGCGGTCGAGCCGAAGGAGCACATGTGGCACCTGCCGGACGGCCGCACGCTGCGCGTGGTCACCACGCCCAATCCGGAAGGCGGCGTCACCTATCTCTATGACGACGTCACCGAGCGGCTCGATCTGCATCGTCGCTACGACGCGCTTGATCAAGGTGCAGGGCGAGACGCTCGATCATCTCGCCGAAGCGGTGGCGGTGTTCGGCTCGGACGGCCGCGTGCGCCTGCATAATCCGGCGTTCCAGCGGCATGTGGAAGCTCAACGCCGAGACGCTCGACCAGCATCCGCATGTCGAGGCGGTCACCGCCTGGTGCCAGGCGCTGCATGACGACGGCGCGGTGTGGCGAAACTTGCGCGCCGCCGTCACCGCCATCGACGGCCGCGAGCCGATCGTCGGACGCATCGAGCGGCGCGACGGCGTGGTGATCGACCTCACCACCATGCCGCTGCCGGATGGCGCCACGCTGGTCACCTTCCAGGACGTCAGCGACAGCGTCAATGTCGAGCGCGCGCTGCGCGAAGAGCAACGAGGCGCTGGAGACCGCCGACGCCATCAAGATCGATTTCGTGCACCACGTCTCCTACGAGCTGCGATCGCCGCTCACCAACATCATCGGCTTCGCCCATTTCCTCGGCGATCCCGCCTTCGGCCCGCTCACCGACAAGCAGCGCGAATATCTCGGCTACATCACCGCCTCGACCAACGCGCTGCTCGCCATCATCAACAACATCCTCGACCTCGCCACCATCGACGCCGGCGCCATGACGCTCAACCTCGCGCGAGGTCGACATCCGCGCCAGCATGGAGGCGGCCGCCGAAGGCGTGCAGGACCGGCTGGTCAAGGACCATCTCACACTCGACATCCGCGTCGCGCCGGGCATCGGCAGCTTCACCGCCGACGAGCGGCGGCTGCGCCAGATCCTGTTCAACCTCCTGTCCAATGCCGTCGGCTTCTCGCCGCCAGACGAAACCGTCACGCTTTCTGCCGAGCGCGAAGCCGACGCGGTGGTGTTTACCGTTACCGACCGTGGCCCCGGCATCCCGCCCGAGCAGAAGGACAAGGTGTTCGACTGGTTCGAGACCGACCCGCGCGGCTCGCAGCATCGCGGGCCGGGCCTCGGCCTGTCGCTGGTGCGCTCCTTCGTCGAGCTGCACGGCGGCACGGTGACGATCGATTCCACGCCCGGCGCAGGGCACCACCGTCACCTGCGTATTTCCCGCCGGGCAGGCGCGCAAGCAGAGCGCGGCCTAGCTCGCACTTCTTCCGTGCGCAGCGAAGAGGCCGGGTGAGGGGAACTCGATGTTTTACAAAACGCATCGAAGCGCCCCTCACCCGTCTCGCCGCGCCGCAGCGGGAGAGGAAAAAAGGCGCGCGAGTGCCTATAAGAGCGCAGCCTTGTGACGGATGATTCGATGGTCCCCTTCCCCCTCCGCCAGCTACAGCTTCGTCGCCTCGCTCGACCGACGAAGAGGCCACGCGCCGCCTGATGGCCGACATCGCCGGCCTGATCGAGCCGGGCGACCTGATCACGCTGTCCGGCGATCTCGGCGCCGGCAAGACCACCTTCGCGCGCGCCCTGATCCGCCATTTCGCCGGCGACGAGACCGTGGAAGTGCCGAGCCCGACCTTCACGCTGATGCAGGCCTATGAGCTGCCGCGCTTCAACCTGGTGCATGCCGACCTCTACCGGCTGTCGGGGCCGGCGGAACTGGCCGAGCTCGGCTTCGATGACCTCGGCACCGAGCACGGTCATGCTGCTGGAATGGCCCGATCGGGCCGCCGGCGAGCTGCCCGCCGACCGCATCGACATCGCTTTCACGCTGTCGCCGCAGCAGGGGCCGAATTTCCGCGACGCCCGCGTCACCGGCTTTGGGCGGCCTGCCGCGCGCGTCGAGCGTATCCATGCCATCCGCCGCTTCCTCGCCGGTGCCGGCTTCGCCGAGGCGACGCGCCGGCGTATCCAGGGCGACGCCTCGACCCGCTCCTATGAGCGGCTCACGCTCGAAGGCGTGAGCTACATCCTGATGAATTCGCCGCGGCGGCCGGACGGCCCGCCGGTGCGCGACGGCAAGCCCTACAGCGCCATCGCCCATCTGGCCGAGGACGTGACCCCGTTCCTCGCCATGGCAGGCGCCTTGCGCGCGCGCGGGTTATCGGCGCCGGCGATCTTCGCCGCCGACCGCGCGGCTGGCCTCGTTGTGCTGGAAGACCTCGGCGACGATGCGGTGGTCGCCGGCGATCCGCCGGCGCCGATCGACGGCACGCTACGAGACCGCCACCGACCTGCTGGCGGCGCTGCATGTGCAGACGCTGCCGGAGGTGCTGCCGGTCGAGCCCGGCGTCGACTACCGACTGCCGCGCTACGATCTCGACGCCTTGCTGATCGAGGTCGACCTGCTGCCGGACTGGCTGTTGCCCAAGCTCGGTGCCGGTCTCTCCTCGAGCGCACGCGCGACCTATCGCGCGCTCTGGCACGAGGCGCTCCGCCGGCGCTCGCGGCGCCGCCGACCTGGGTGCTGCGCGACTATCATTCACCCAATCTGTTGTGGCTGCCGGAGCGCGAAGGCATCGCGCGCGCTCGGCCTGCTCGATTTCCAGGATGCGGTGATGGGGCCGGCGGCTTATGACCTCGCCTCGCTCCTGCAGGATGCGCGGGTCGCGGTGCCGGAGAAGCTGGAGATCGCGCTGTTGACGCGCTATACGCGCGCGCGGCTGGCGGCCGATCCCGATTTCGACGCGCCGGCTTTTGTGCGCGTCTATGCGACGCTCTGCCGCCCAGCGCGCCTCCAAGATCCTCGGCATCTTTGCCCGCCTCGACATGCGCGACGGCAAGCCGCAATATTTGCGTCACATCCCGCGCGTATGGGCCTATCTCCAGCGCGCGCTGGCACACCCCTCCCTCGCCGCGCTCAAGACCTGGTATGGCACCCATGTGCCGGCGCTGAAGACGATCTGACCTGCATGACCGAACATCCCCACACTGCGATGGTGCTCGCTGCCGGATTGGGCCTGCGCATGCGCCCGCTCACCGACTCGCTGCCAAAGCCGCTGGTGCCGGTTGCCGGCAAGGCGCTGATCGACCACGTGCTCGATCGCCTGGCGCAAGCCGGCGTCGACCGCGCCGTGGTCAACATCCATCATTTGGCCGATACACTGCAGCGGCATCTCGCCACCCGCACGCGCCCGCATATCGTGCTCTCCGACGAGCGCGGCCTGCTGCTCGGCACCGGCGGCGGCATCAAACAGGCGCTGCCGAAACTGGGCCCGGCGCCGTTCTTCCTGATCAATTCCGACACCATCTGGATCGACGGCGTGCAGCCCAATCTCGCGCGGCTGGCGCAAGCCTTCGATGCGGTCCAGCATGGACGCGCTGCTATTGCTCGCACCCACCGCCGGCAGCATCGGCTATGGCGGGCGCGGCGATTTCACCATGGCGCCGGACGGCACATTGCAGCAGCGCGGCGAGCGCGACGTGGCGCCCTTCGTCTATGCCGGCGCCGCGATCCTGTCGCCGGCGCTGTTTGCCGACGCGCCGCAGGGCGAATTCCCGCTCACCGCGCTGTTTACCCGCGCTGCCGAGCACGGCCGCCTGCACGGGCTGCGGTTGGAAGGCTTGTGGATGCATGTCGGTACGCCGGAAGCGATTCACCAGGCGGAAACCGCGATCAGGACCAGCGCCGGCTAACTTGCGGCACTTAAGTTTTGCAGTCATGCCGCGCGAAAGCGCGGCATTCGGCATTCACCTGCAGCTACAATGGACTGAGGAATCAAAACAACTCATCGCGTCTACTGGATCGCCCGGTCAGGCCGGGCGATGACACTGTGCAAAAATGCCGGTTTCAAAGCCCCACGTCTTCACCATCCCCGCCTCGGCGCCGTTCCTGCCGGTGCTCATCGCGGCGCTGCGCGCCGGCACACTAGTGCCCGGCTTCCCGGCGAGCGACGATCCGCTCGAACTCGCGCGCGCGACGCTTTATCTGCCGACGCGGCGCGCCTGCCGGCTGGCGCGCGACGCCTTCCTCGATGCCTTGCCGGGTGACGCCGCCATCCTGCCGCGCATCGTGCCGCTCGGCGACATCGACGAGGACGAGATCGCCTTTACCGAAGCAACCACGGCCGAGCTGGCGCAAGAGGTGCTTCGCCTGCCGCCGGCGCTGAGCGGGCTCAACCGCATCATGCCGCTCGCGGCGCTGATCCTGCGCTGGGCAAAGGCGATCGCGCCGCCCGGTGGCGGCGATGCGCCGCTCGTCGCCAACAACCCGACGACCGCTTTGGCGCTGGCGCAGGAGCTGGCGCGGCTGATGGACGACATGACGACGCGTCAGGTGAGCTGGGACCGGCTCGACGACCTGGTGCCGGAAGAATATGACAAGTATTGGGAAGTCACGCTCAATTTCCTCAAATTCATTCGCGCGCATTGGCCGGCCTTTCTCGACGAGCAGGGCCGCATGGAGCCGGCCGACCGCCGCGACAAATTGATCGCGGCCGAAGCCGCGCGGCTCGCCAAAAGTGCCGGCCCGGTGATCGCCGCCGGCTCCACCGGTTCGATGCCGGCAACCGCTACCTTGCTCGCGACCATCGCGGCATTGCCGCATGGCGCCGTCGTGCTGCCCGGCCTCGATACCGATCTCGACGACAAGACTTGGGCGACCATCGCCGACGATGCCGAGAGCGGCCACAACCATCCGCAGTTCGCCATGGCGGCGCTACTCGCACGTATCGGGCTGGCACGTGAACAGGTGCAGACACTGGCGCCGCCGGCCGCGCATGGCCGCGAGCCGCTCGTCTCGGAAGCGCTGCGGCCGGCCGCGGCGAGCGAGCTGTGGAACGAGCGGCTGCGCCAACCCGGTTTCGGCGAGCACGCCGACGCGGCGATGGGCTCCATCGCCATGATCGAAGCCGCCACCGCCGAAGAGGAAGCGCTGGCGATCGCGGTGGCGCTGCGCGAGACGCTCGCCGACCCTGCCAAGACCGCAGCGCTAGTGACCCCGGACGTTGCGCTCGGCCGCCGCGTGATGGCGGCGCTGGCGCGCTGGAAGGCGCCTGTGGACGATTCGCGTGGCGTCTCGCTCGCAGACACGCCGGCCGGCATCTTCGCGCGGCTCGCCGCCGAAGTGGCGCTCGGCGGGGTGGCGCCGGTGCCGCTGTTGGCGCTGCTTAAGCATCCCTCCGCCGCTTTCGACGCGCGTGCCGTCGGCGCGCTGGAGCGCGCGATCCTGCGCGGACCGCGCCCGCGCCACGGCAGCGCCGGCCTGCAGGGCGCGCTGGCGAGCTTCCGCGCCGCGCTCGACAATTCGCGCGCCGGCAAGGCGTCGCCGCTGCATCGTTCCGATCCGCGGCGCACGCTGACCGATGCCGAACTCGACGGCGCGCAGACCCTTGTCGCGTTGCTGCAAACGGCGCTGGCGCCGCTGGAGACCTTGCCGCGCCGCGCGCATCCGATCGCAACGATCGCATCGCGCCACGCGCAAGTTGTCGCCGCGCTGGGCGGCATGACGCCGGTGCTCGCCGCCGCATTCGTCCAGATCGAACAAGCCGACGCATTCGACGTCGCCGCCGAGGATTATGCCGCATTGTTCCACGCCGCGATTGCCGACACCAAGGTCTACGACGCCGAAATTGGCGCGCGCCTGCAAATCTTCGGCCTACTCGAGGCGCGCCTGCAATCGGTCGACCGGCTGGTGCTGGGCGGCCTGGTCGAAGGCGTCTGGCCGCCGGAGACGCGCGGCGATCCCTGGCTCAGCCGCCCGATGCGCCACACGCTTGGGCTCGACCTGCCGGAACGACGCATCGGCCTCTCCGCGCATGACTTTGCCCAGGCGCTCGGCGCTCCCGAGGTGATCCTTTCGCGCGCGGCCAAGCTCGGCGGCGCGCCGACGGTGCCGTCGCGTTTCGTGCAGCGCCTCGCCGCGGTCGCCGGCAAGGAGCGTTGGGATGCGGCGCTGAAGCGCGGCGCGCGCTACGCCGCGCTCGCCCGCCAGATCGATGCGACCGGCACGCCCGAACCCGCCAAGCGGCCGACGCCGACGCCGCGGTTTGAGGCGCGGCCGCGGCAGCTCAGCGTCACCGAGATCGAGGACCTGCTGCGCGATCCCTATACGATCTACGCCAAGCACGTGCTCAAGCTGCCCGCGCTTGAGGCGATCGATACGCCGCCCGGCGCCGCCGAGCGCGGCACCGCGATCCACGACGCCATCGGCGCATTCGGCAAAGCCTATCCCGCTGCGCTGCCCGACGATCCGGCACAGACGCTGACCGAGATCGGCCGCGGCTTGTTCAAGCCGCTGGCGGAATTTCCCGAGGTGCGCGCCTTTTGGTGGCCGCGCTTCCAACGCATCGCGCAATGGTTCGCCGGCTTTGAAAGCGCGCGCCGCGCGCAACTTGAAAAATCTTGCCGTGGAGATCGGCGGGCGCATCGAGATTCCGTTCGGCAGCGAGAGCTTCACGCTGACGGTACGCGCCGACCGCATCGAATGCCTCGCCGACGGGCGCTATGCGATTCTCGACTACAAGACCGGTGCGCCGCCGACCGAGCCGCAGGTGCGCACCGGGCTTGTCGCCGCAGCTCACGCTCGAGGCCGCGATCCTGCGCCGGGGCGGCTTCAAGGATATCCCGGCCGGCGGCTCGGTAGCCGAACTCGCTCTATGTGCGGCTGCGCGGTGGTGCCGTGGCCGGCGAGGAAATCGCCATCACGTTCAAGGAAGGGACGCCCGACGAGCAGGCCGATCGCGCATTTGCCGAATTGAGCAAGGTGCTGCAGCAATTCGCCGACCCGGCCACAGCCTTATTATTCGTTGCTGCACCCGATGTGGTCGACGCATTACGGCACCTATGATCATCTCGCGCGCGTGCAGGAATGGTCGCTCACCGGCGGCGCCAAGGACGACGGGAGCGACGCATGAGCGCAGCCGCGCACCATCCCGTCCGCCGTCATCGAGCGGCAAACGGCGGCCTCGGATCCGGAGCATTCGGCCTGGGTCTCCGCCAATGCCGGCTCCGGCAAGACGCATGTGCTGGCGCAGCGCGTGATCCGGCTGCTGCTGTCGGGGCGTCGATCCGGCGCGCATCCTCTGCATCACCTTCACCAAGGCCGCCGCCGCCAATATGGCGAACAAGGTGTTCCAGGACTTGCGCGACTGGACCGCTGCTCGATGACGCCGACCTCGACGCCGCCATGCGCAACGCCGGGGTCAAGACGATCGATGCGCGCGCTGCGGGCACGGCGCGCGGCAATTGTTCGCGCTAGCACTGGAAACGCCGGGCGGACTGAAGGTGCAGACCATCCACGCCTTCTGCACGCAATTGCTGCACCTGTTTCCGTTCGAGGCCAATGTGCCGGCGCGCTTCGAGGTGCTCGACGAGATCACCGAGACGCAGATGCTCGGTACGCTCAGCCTCGACGTGCTGCTGCAGGCCGCGGAGGCGCCCGACAGCGCGCTCGGCCGCGCGCTGGCGCAAGCCGTGCTCGCTGCCGCCGACACCACCTTCCAGGACATGGTGCGCGCGGCGATCCGCGCGCGCGACGCCCTGACCCGTTGGGTCGATGACGCCGGCGGACTACCGCAGGCGATGGCGCAGCTCTCGCAGGCACTCGGCGTCGGCCCGGCGGAGACCGCCGCGGACATCGACGCTGCTATTTTCGACGGCAGTATCATCGCCGCATCGGAATGGTCTGCAATCGGCGCCACCCTGCTGCGAGGATCGAAGACCGACGCGGAGCAAGGCAAACGCTTTGCCGCGCTTGCCGCCTTGAGCGGCGCCGCCCAGCTCGACACCTATATCGATATTTTCTGCACCAAGAAGCGCGAGAAAACCAAGGAGCGGATCGCCACCAAAGCGGTTGAGAAAGCCGACACCGCGCTGTGCCAGCGTTTGAACGAGGAACGCGACCGGGTCTGGGACCTGGTGCAGCGCAACCGCGCCATCGAGGCGCGCGACCGCAGCATTGCGCTGTTCACCATCGCGCATGCGGTGATCGCCCGGCTGCGCGCCGAAAAGAACCGGCGCGGGCTGCTCGATTATGACGACCTGATCGACAAGACGCTCGATCTGTTGAAGGAGGAGCGCGCGGCCTGGGTGCATTACAAGCTCGACAGCGGCATCCATCACGTGCTGATCGACGAGGCACAGGATACCAGCCAGAAGCAGTGGGAAATCGTAAAGGCCCTGGTGAGCGAATTCTTCGCCGGCCGCGGCGCCCACGAGCGGCCGCGCACGATCTTCGCGGTCGGCGACGAGAAGCAGTCGATCTTCTCGTTTCAGGGCGCCTCGCCGCGCGAATTCGCCGCGATGCGAAGGCATTTCGAGCAGGCGCACCAGCACGCCAGCCTGGAATTCGTCGCCACCGAATTCAAGCACTCGTTCCGCTCTGGTCCCAACGTCCTGGGCGCGGTGGATACGGTGTTCGCGCAGGCGCACGCCTTTGCCGGGCTCACGGCCGATGCGGTGGCGCCCGTCCATGAGGCCTTGCCAGCCAAGGCGCCAGGGCTGGTTGAAATCTGGGAGCTGGAGAAGTCCGACGAGCGCGACAAGATCGAAGGCTGGGCCGCGCCCTTCGACACCCAGACCATTACCAGCGGCATCGCCAAGCTTGCCAACCGTATCGCCGCCACCGTCGCGGCCTGGCGGCGGCAGGGCCGGCGCCCGAAAGATGTGCTCATTTTGCTGCGCCGGCGCGGCGTGCTGTTCGAGGCGATCATCCGCGCGCTCAAGCGCAACGATATCCCCGTGGCCGGCGCCGACCGGCTCACGCTTACCGACCATATCGCGGTGATGGACCTGATGGTGCTCGCCGAAGCCATGCTCTTGCCGGAAGACGATCTGGCGCTGGCGACGGTGCTCAAGAGCCCGCTGTTCGGCCTCGACGACGAGGCGCTGTTCGCGCTTGCCTGGGATCGCCAGGGCAGCCTGTACGCCGCGCTGCAGGCGCGACAGCCGGCGCTGGCGGGCCGCTTCGACGCCCTGCGCGACGCGGCGCGCACCATGTCGCCGTTTGCATTCTACGCCTGGCTGCTCGGCGCCGAGCAGGGCCGCAAGAAAATCTTGGCGCGGCTCGGCCACGAGGCCGCCGACGCGCTCGATGAGTTTCTCACGCTCGCGCTCGACTATGAGCGCACGCGAGACACCGTCGCTGCAAGGCTTCGTCGCCTGGCTGCGCGCGGCGGAAGTCGAGGTCAAGCGCGACATGGAGATGGAGCGTGACGAGGTACGGGTGATGACCGTGCACGGCGCCAAGGGCCTGGAATCGCCTATCGTCATCCTCGCCGATACCACGACGCCGCCGCAGGGCTGGCATCCGCCGCGGCTGCTGCGTCTGCCGCCGGCGACGGCGGCGCCCGGCACGCCCGATCGGTTGATCTGGGCCGGAGCGAAAGACAACGACGTCGGGCCCGATGGCTGCGGCGCGCCAAACCGCGCTTGGCGCGGCGGCAGACGAATACCGGCGGCTGCTCTATGTCGCCATGACGCGCGCTATCGAGCGGCTGGTGGTGTGCGGCGTCGACAATGGCAGGAAGCTACCGGAAGGATGCTGGTACGCTCTCGTGCGCGATGCGCTCGAAGAACATTGCAAGCTGGAGCCGGCCGATGACGGCACAGGCGAGGTGTTGCGGTTCCGCAAGACGCCGGACGTGGCGGCGCCACCCGCCGTGGAAACGCGCGCGGTCGAGACCGGCGAATCCACCCCGTCGTGGCTGCACCAGCCGGTCGCGGTCACGCCACCGCGGCTTGCCCCGGTCAGGCCGTCGGCGATGGACGCAGGCACTGTTGTGGACTGGCTGCGCGATGCGCCGGCCCGGCAAAAGGCGCTGCTGCGCGGCTCGCTCACCCACCGGCTGCTGCAGGCGTTGCCCGATATTCCGGCAGCGCATCGCAAATCTGCGATGGACGATTACCTCGCGCGCACAGGCGCCAAACTGGATGACAAGGAACGCGCGGCGATCGCCAAGCAGGTGCTGCGCGTGCTCGAGGATCCGACTTTCGACGCGCTTTTCTCGCCCGGCAGCCGGGCCGAAGTGCCGATCGTCGGGCGGCCGCGAATCGGCGGCGAATCAACTTCCGTCAGCGGCACGGTCGACCGCCTGGCCGTGACCCAAGGCTCTGTTCTGATTGCTGATTTCAAGACCAACCGGCCGGCCCCGCGCCGCGTCGAAGACGTGCCGCCCGTTTACGTGAAGCAGCTTGCCCTTTACCGCGCCGTGCTCCTTCGGCTCTATCCCGGCAGGGCCGTGCGCGCCGCACTGATCTGGACTGAAATACCTGATCTCATGGAGCTTTCTGGCGAGGCGCTGGACGCCGCGCTCGCCCCTGTCACCAGCGCGTGAGCCGCCTTGACGCTGGCCGGTGGCGTCCATAGGTTTTGCGCTCCCATTGATGGCGCGGACTCAAGCGCCGACCCACAACAAGAGGTAGTGCCATGGCCGTCGGCAAGGTGTCGGACGCAAGCTTCGAATTGGACGTTCTGCAATCGGCTGAGCCGGTCGTGGTCGACTTCTGGGCCGAATGGTGCGGACCCTGCCGCATGATCGCCCCGGCGCTGGAAGAGATCGCCGGCCAGCTTGGCGACAAGGTCAAGATTTTGAAGCTCAACGTCGACGAGAACCCGAACACCGCCGCCAAATACGGCATCATGTCGATCCCGACGCTGATGCTGTTCAAGAACGGCGAGATCGCTTCGCGCCAGGTCGGCGCCGCGCCCAAGCAGAAGCTGGCGCAGTGGATCAACGGCGCGGTTTGATCGCGCGTCTTGTTTGGTTTGATGGACGGCCGGCCGCTGCGCCGGCCGTTTTCTTTTTGTCTATTGCGGGATCGTGCCGTTGGCGCGCAACACGTCGCCGGCGAGATAGAGCGAGCCGGTGATGAGAATGCGCGGCGGCGGCTCGAGGTCGAGCTTGCGCGCGGCCTCGAAGGCTTCGGCGAGCGTTGTCGCGGCTGGTCGCCGGCAGACCGATGGCGCGCGCGGCATCGGCCACCGCTTCCGCCGGCATGCCGTTCTCGCTTGAGCGCCACCGGCACCGCGATCAGGCGGCGGGCCAGCCCGGTGAAATTGCTTAAGAAACCGGCGCAATCCTTGCTCGTCAGCATCCCGACGATGAGCACCAGCGGCCGCGACACCCGCTCTTCGAGATCGGCGAGCGCGGCGGCGACGGCACGGCCGCCGTCGGGATTATGGCCGCCGTCGAGCCAGACTTCGCTGCCGGCGGGCGCCAGATCCACCAGCGGCCCCTGCGCCAACCGGTGCAACCGCGCCGGCCAATCGGCCTTGACCATGCCGGCCTCGTAGGCGGCGGGTGCGATCCGCAAGCGCGGCAGCGCGCGCAAGGTCGCGATGGCGAGCCCTGCATTCTCGAACTGATGGCGGCCATAGAGCCGCGGCGCCGGCAGATCGATGAGCCCGACCTCGTCCTGATAGACCAGACGGCCGCGTTCTTCCGTCGCGGTCCAGTCCTCGCCGGCGATCTTGAGCGGCGCGCGTAGCTTGGCCGCCTGCCGCTCGATCGCGACCAGCGCCTCACGCGGCTGCGCGGCCACGATCGCCGGCACGCCGCGCTTGAGGATGCCGGCCTTCTCGGCGGCGATCTTGGCCAACGTGTCGCCGAGGAAATCCATATGGTCGATGGAGATCGGCGTGATCACCGTGGCGAGCGGGCGCTCGATCACATTGGTGGCGTCGAGGCGGCCGCCGAGGCCGACTTCCAGCAGCAACACGTCGGCGGGATGGCGCGCAAACAGCAACAGCCCGGCCGCGGTGGTGATCTCGAACACGGTGATCGGCTCGCCGGCATTGGCGCGTTCGCATTGCTCCAACGCGGCGCCAAGCTCCGCGTCGGAGACAAGCTTGCCTTCATTGTCCGAACTGCAGGCTCGCCCGCATTCGGCATCATCGAGTGGCCGAAGTCGGGCTCGCCCGATGTCGACTCTGCCGCCAGGCGGAAGCGTTCGTTGAAGCGCACCAGATGCGGCGAGGTGTAGGCGTGCACGCGCAAGCCGGCGGCCTCCAGGATGGCGCGCAGGAAGGCGATGGTCGAGCCCTTGCCATTGGTGCCGGCGACATGAATCACCGGCGGCAAATGCCGCTCGGGATGGTCGAGCGCAGCGAGCAGGCGCTCGATGCGGCCAAGCGACAGATCGATGCGCTTGGGATGCAGCGCTGTCAGCCGGTTAACGATGGAGTCGATTTGATCCATTTTATGCTGTCGTCCCCGCGGAAGCGGGGACCCAGTATTCACTTTCTTTCCGCTTCTTGCGATCCTGGTGCAACTGGATCATCCGCTTGCGCGGATGATGACGGCCTATGTGAAGTCACGCATTCGCAGGCACCGGCAGTTGCTCGCGCGGGCCGAGCGGCGGCGTCTTGGTCAACAGCCGACACAATTCCGCCAGCGTCGCGCGCAGCTTGTGGCGATGCACCACCATGTCGACCATGCCGTGCTCGGCGAGATATTCGGCGCGCTGGAAGCCTTCCGGCAATTTCTCGCGAATGGTCTGCTCGATCACGCGCGGGCCGGCAAAACCGATCAGCGCGCCCGGCTCAGCGATATGCACGTCGCCGAGCATGGCATAGGAGGCGGTGACGCCGCCGGTGGTCGGATTGGTGAGCACGACGATATAGGGCTTCTTCGCCTCGCGCAGCATCTGCACCGCGACGGTGGTGCGCGGCAGTTGCATGAGCGAGAGGATGCCTTCCTGCATGCGTGCGCCGCCGGAGGCCGCGAACATGATGAACGGTGTCTGCCGGTGCACCGCCGTCTCCAGTCCGGCGATCACCGCTTCGCCCGCCGCCATGCCGAGCGAGCCGCCCATGAAATCGAAATCCTGTACGCCGATGGTCACCATCAACCCGTCGAGCCGGCCGATGCCGAGCTTCACCGCGTCCTGCAGTCCGGTCTTGGTGCGTGCGTCCTTGAGGCGATCGGCATAGCGGCGCTCGTCGCGGAATTTGAGCGGGTCGAGCGCCACGTCGCGCACGTCGATCTCTTCATATTCGCCGCCGTCGAACATCGTCTTCAAGCGCAGCGGCGCCGAGATGCGCATGTGGTAGTTGGAGGCGGGAATAACGAACTGGTTGGCCTCGACGTCCTTGTAGAAGACGAGCTGGCCGCTCTCCGGACATTTGATCCAGAGGTTTTCCGGCGTCTCGCGACGCAGGAAGCTGCGGATTTTCGGCCGCACGACGTTGGAGATCCAGTTCATATCCGCTCCGCTGCCATGCCCCACGCGGGCGGGGCATCCAGTATTCCCAGAGATAGGTAACCGTCGTCTATAGTGCCACAGTGAACATCATGTGATTACTCGCCAGGGCCTGTCACCGCGCAGGCGGGGACGGGCGAGGGCAACTCTATTCTGCCGCCACCCGGCGCGCGCTACGCACGCCTTGCGCCAATTGCACCACCAGATCGGTCACCGCCTTGACCGTGCCGGCGCCGGCTTTGCCGTTCGCATCAAGGCTCGCCCGCAATACGTCCACCAGCGCCGAGCCGACCACCACGCCGTCGGCGCCCGCGGCGATGGCGCGCGCCTGCTCGGCGGTCCTCACGCCAAAGCCAACCGCGACCGGCAGCGAGCTGTGGCGCTTGATGCGTGCAACCGCCGCGGCGACCTTACCGGCATCGGGCGCGGCGGAGCCGGTGATACCGGTGATGGAGACGTAATAGACGAAGCCCGAGGTGTTCTTGAGCACCGTCGGCAGCCGCTTGTCGTCGGTGGTCGGCGTGGCGAGGCGGATGAAGTTGAGGCCGGCCTTCAGTGCCGGCAGGCAGAGCTCCTCGTCCTCCTCCGGCGGCAGGTCGACGACGATCAGCCCATCGACGCCGGCTGATTTGGCGTCCGTGAGGAACCTGTCGACGCCGTAGATATAGATCGGATTGTAATAACCCATGAGCACAATGGGCGTTAAGTCGTCGTCTTTGCGGAAGTCGCGTACCAGGGCGAGCGTCTTGATCAGCGTCTGCCCGGCTTTGAGAGCGCGCTGGCCGGCGGCCTGAATCGCCGGTCCGTCGGCCATCGGGTCGGTGAACGGCATGCCGAGTTCGATCAGATCGGCGCCGGCTTTGGGCAGCGCCTTAGCGAGCGCCAGCGATGTCGCGGTGTCGGGATCGCCTGCCATGGTGAAAGTGACCAGCGCGGCGCGGCCTTCGGCCTTGAGCGCGGCGAAGCGGCGTTCGATACGGGTGGTCATTTCTTCTTGCTTTCGAGGAATGCTTCAACGCTGGCGAGGTCCTTGTCGCCGCGGCCGGAGACATTGATCACCATCAGATGATCCTGCGGCTTGGTCGGCGCCAGGTCGATGACGCGCGCCAGCGCATGCGCCGGCTCCAGCGCCGGGATGATGCCTTCGAGCTTGCTGCACAACTGGAACGCCGCCACCGCCTCGTCGTCGGTTGCGGAGAGGAATTTCACGCGGCCCATGTCGTTGAGCCAAGCGTGCTCGGGCCCGATGCCGGGATAATCGAGGCCGGCTGAGATCGAATGCGCCTCCTCGATCTGGCCGTCGGCGTCCATCAACAGATAAGTGCGATTGCCGTGCAGCACGCCGGGACGGCCGCCGGCGATGGAGGCTGCATGCTTGCCGCTGTTCAGGCCGAGGCCGGCGGCCTCGACGCCATAGATTTCGATTCCCGGATCGTCGAGGAACGGGTGGAACAGGCCCATAGCATTGGAGCCGCCGCCGATGCAGGCGATCAGCGAATCCGGCAGCCGGCCTTCCGCGGCCAGCATCTGTTCGCGCGTCTCCCGGCCGATGATCGACTGGAAATCGCGCACCATGGCCGGATAGGGATGCGGGCCGGCCACCGTGCCGATGCAGTAGAACGTATCGCCGACATTGGTGACCCAGTCGCGCAGCGCCTCGTTCATGGCGTCCTTGAGCGTGCACGAGCCGGAGCTGACGCCACGCACCTCGGCGCCGAGCATCTTCATGCGCAGCACGTTCGGCTTCTGCCGCTCGACGTCGACCTCGCCCATGTAAACGATGCAAGGCAGGCCGAACTTGGCGCATAGTGTCGCGGTGGCGACGCCGTGCATGCCGGCGCCGGTCTCGGCGATGATGCGGGTCTTGCCCATGCGCTTCGCCAGCATGATCTGGCCGAGCACATTGTTCACCTTGTGCGCGCCGGTGTGATTGAGTTCCTCGCGCTTGAAATAGATTTTCGCGCCCGCCGCCGAAAGACCGGAGGCCGTCTTTCTCAAATGTTGGGTCAGCCGCTCGGCAAAATAAAGCGGCGACGGCCGGCCGACATATGTCGCGAGATGACCGTCCATCTCCTTCTGGAAGGCGGGATCGGATTTGGCCTGCACATAGGCTTTTTCCAGATCGAGGATCAGCGGCATCAGCGTCTCAGCGACGAAGCGGCCGCCATAGATGCCGAAATGCCCGCGCTCGTCGGGGCCGGTACGGAAGGAGTTAGGTTTAAGAACGGTCATGCGATGTCCGCCTGTGTCAGATCGAGCGGCGCCTCGGTGGCGCGCGCCGCGGTGATGAAGGCGCGGATCTTGTCCGGGTCCTTGACGCCGGGCTCGCGCTCGACGCCGGAAGAGACGTCGACGCCGGGCGCCTTGGTGATGGCGATTGCGTCGGCGACATTGTCGGCGTTAAGCCCGCCCGACAGCATGAAGGGAATGCCGAGATTGATCCCGGCGAGTAACGTCCAGTCGAAGGGCTTGCCAAGGCCGCCGGGGCGCGTCGCCTCCTTGGGCGCGCGGGCGTCGAAGATCAAGCGGTCGGCGACATGGGCATAGAGCCGGATCGGCGACAGGTCGCGCCGCTCGGCGATCGGCAGCGCCTTCATCACCGGCAGGCCGAAGCGCGTGCGCACCACCACGACGCGCTCCGGCGTCTCGGTGCCGTGCAGTTGCAGCAGGTCGGGCTTGAGCGCGGCGACGATGTCGGCGAGCGTCTCGTCATTGGCATTGACGGTGAGCGCAACCTTGGCCGCGCGGCCTGCAACGTGCGCGCCAAGCGCACGCGCGGCTTCCAGCCCGAGGTGGCGCGGGCTGGGCGGAAAGAAGACGAAGCCGACCATGTCGGCGCCGGCGTCGAGCGCGACATCGAGCGCCTCCGGGGTCTTCAGGCCGCAGATTTTGATCGTCAATGCCATGATGGGGCGCCTTCTACCGCCTTATCCCGGCGCCCGCAAAGTGGATCAGGCGGGGTCAGGATGTCGGCGGCGGGATCGCCGGCAGGGGGGCCGCCGCAGCGGTCTGGCGGTGGCGCAGGGCCTCCAGCTCATCGTGCAGCGCGCGCATGTCGGCATCGAGTTTGCGGGCGGTGCGGCGCCATGCGCTTTGGCTGAACCAGGCGGCGATGCCGCCGACGACGACGCCGAGGATGAGGACGACGAACAAGAGGATGAACAAGGGCACGGTCACCGCAAAGGCCGGGCTGGCCACCGAGAACGGGTCGAAGGAGACCGTGACGGCCTGGCGGTTGGCGACCGCGAAGGCGACGATGACGATGGCGATCGGGACGACAATGACGGTGGTGACGATCTTGCGCAACACGGAGGTCATGCCTCTCCAGAAAAGCGACGGCCGGGCTCACCCCGGCCAGCACAATAGCACCCTCGGCAATCCAACAAACCGCCGCCGCTAGACCGCGCCTTCGGGCTTGTTGTTGTTCAGCCGCTCGCGCATTTCCTTGCCGGTCTTGAAGAAGGGCACCGACTTCTGCTCGACCGAAACATGGGCGCCGGTGCGCGGGTTGCGCCCGGTGCGGGCCGGCCGGTGCTTGACCGAAAAGGCGCCGAAGCCGCGCAATTCGACGCGGTCGCCGCGCGCCATCGCGGCGGTAATCTCACCGAGGATGGCGTTGACGATGTTCTCGACGTCGCGTTGGTAGAGATGCGGGTTCTGCGAGGCGATACGTTGCACCAGTTCCGACTTGATCATGTCCCCGCCCTGTCCGCTCAATGCGATAGCGGAGGGTGCCAAAGCGCCAACAGACCGTCAAGATTAAGTCGTTCAATTGCCTGCACGCCGCCCCAATCTTCGATGCGCTGCGCCACGGCCGAAAGGCCCACCGCCTGGAAGGTCCAGGCCGCGACATGCAGAAACGATAGTTCATCGAAACGCGGTTGCAGCGAATAATCGCGTACCGGGGTGGTGGCCGGCACGTGCTTTTCCTTGGCCAGCCAGGCCAGCGCGGTCTGCTCGTTGCCCAAGGCGTCGACCAGCTTGAGCGGCAGGCCCTGGCGGCCGGTGAAGACGCGGCCGTCGTCGACGGCGGCAAGCTGCGCGTCGTCCATGCCGCGGCGGCTCTTCACCAGGTTTTTGAACCAGGCATAGGAGTCGAGCACGATCGCCTCGATGGCGGCGCGGGCTTCCGGGCTGGTGGGCTCGAATCCGTTGGGAGCGGCCTTAAGTGGCGTGGATTTGATCGATTCGACCTGGATACCGAGGGTTTTCAGCGCCTGGGTGAAGTTGGGGAACTGGAACAGCACGCCAATGGAGCCGACCAGCGAGGTATCATGGGCAATGATGTGGTCGGCCGACAGCGCCGCGATATAAGCCCCTGAGGCGGCAAGCCCGTCCACCACCACCACCATCGGCTTCTTGGCCTGCAGCGCGCGCAACGAATCGTAGAGCTGCTGGGAGCCCGCGGTGGTGCCGCCGGGGCTGTCGATATGCACGATCACCGCGCGCGCGCGCGATTTGGCCAGGCGGGCGAGGGCGTCGGTGCGGTCGCGGTTGTCGCGGATGAGGCCCTCGATGCGGATGCGGGCGATGCTGTCGGCGCGCGGGGCGAGCCGGGCGCCCGGCACCAGCAGTACGACCGCGCCGGCGATGGCGACGACGGCGACGACCAGGGCGCTCACGCGCCAGAAGGTGAGCTTTCGCCGCAGCCGGCGGCGATCGACGATGGCATCGGCATCGAGCGACATGGGGGCGCTCCTTTGTAAGCCGGTCATTCCGGGGCGCGGGCCCTAAGCGCGTTTACGCGCGTCTTTGACGCGCTATGGCGAGCAAACCCGGATTCCAGACACCCTGACAGCGATTGCATCTGGATCCCGGGTGCAGCGCCAGCGCGCCGTCCCGGAATGACGGCAAAGCTTACCTATTCGAGTGATTCTTGGCGTCCTCATGTCACAACGAAAAACCCCCGGGTCAAGCCCGGGGGTTCGATTATCGGGCCGCGCTGCGGCGGGCGGAAAGGCCTATTCCTCGGCCTTTTCCTCCTCCTCCTCCGCCTTCTCGGTCTCGCCGGCGCGCTGCTTGAGGGCAGCGCCCAGGATGTCGCCGAGCGAGGCGCCGGAATCGGCGGAGCCGTATTGCGCCAGCGCTTCCTTCTCCTCGGCGACTTCCAGCGCCTTGATGGAGACGGCGACCTTGCGGGTCTTGCGGTCGAACTGGGTGACGCGGGCGTCGACCTTCTCGCCGACCGCGAAACGCTCGGGGCGCTGCTCGCCGCGATCGCGGGCGAGGTCGGCGCGGCGGATGAAGGCGGTCAGGTCGGTGCCGGCGATCTTCACTTCGATACCGGCCTCCTTCACCTCGATCACCTCGCAGGTCACCACCGAGCCCTTCTTCAGGTCGCCGGCGGTGGCCATCGGATCGCCCGCGAGCTGCTTGATGCCCAGCGCGATGCGCTCCTTCTCGACATCGACGTCGAGCACCTGGGCTTTGACCATGTCGCCCTTCTTGTACTCGTCGATCACCTGCTCGCCCGGACGCTTCCAGTCGAGGTCGGAGAGGTGGACCATGCCGTCGACATCGCCGTCGAGGCCGAGGAACAGGCCGAATTCGGTCTTGTTCTTGACCTCGCCTTCGACCACCGAACCCGGCGGATACTTCTCGACGAAGACTTCCCACGGATTGCGCATGGTCTGCTTGAGGCCGAGCGAGATGCGGCGCTTGACCGGATCGACCTCGAGGATCTGCACCTCGACTTCCTGCGAGGTGGAGACGATCTTGCCGGGGTGGACGTTCTTCTTGGTCCACGACATTTCGGAGACGTGGATGAGGCCCTCGATGCCGGGCTCCAGTTCGACGAAGGCGCCGTAGTCGGTGATGTTGGTGACGCGGCCCTTGAAGCGGGTGCCCACCGGATATTTGCCCTCGATGCCCTGCCACGGATCGTCCAGCAACTGCTTCATGCCGAGCGAGATGCGGTGGGTCTCGTGGTTGATCTTGATGATCTTGACCTTGACGTGCTGGCCGATGGACAGCACCTCGGTCGGGTGATTGACGCGACGCCAGGCGATGTCGGTGACATGCAGCAGGCCGTCGATGCCGCCCAGATCGACGAAGGCGCCGTAGTCGGTGATGTTCTTGACCACGCCGTCGATGACCTGACCCTCTTCCAGGTTCTGCACCAGCTCCTGGCGCTGCTCGGCGCGGGTCTCTTCCAGCACGGTGCGGCGGGAAACCACGATATTGCCGCGGCGGCGGTCCATCTTGAGGATCTGGAACGGCTGATTGACGTTCATCAGCGGGGTGACGTCGCGGATCGGCCGGATGTCCACCTGCGAGCGCGGCAGGAAGGCCACGGCGCCGTCGAGATCGACGGTGAAGCCGCCCTTGACCTGGTTGAAGATGACGCCGGTGACCTTCTCGTTGTTCTTGAAGGCGGTCTCCAGCTTGCCCCAGCTTTCCTCGCGCCGCGCCTTGTCGCGCGACAGCACCGCCTCGCCGAGCGCGTTCTCGACCCGCTCCAGATAGACCTCGACCTCGTCGCCGACCTTGAGGTCGGCCTGGCGGCCGGGGCCGGCGAATTCGCGCATGGCGACGCGGCCCTCGGTCTTGGCGCCGACGTCGATGACGGCCATGTCCTTTTCGATGCCGACGATCATGCCCTTGACGACGGAGCCTTCCTGCAGGCTGCCGTGCGAGAAGGACTCTTCCAGCATGGCGGCGAAATCTTCACGCGAGGAGCTTTGAGCGGTAGCTGTGGCCATGAATTCTCCTGTTGAGCGGTTGCGCCGGCGGGTTGGAATGGCGTTCGAAAAGCGCGGGCCGAAGTATCCGCAGAGCTTCGGCGGCCTTCGGAATCCCGGATGGCCGGCGCAAATACCGTGCTTTTGGAACGATTGTCTCGGTCAGGCGGCCTTCGCAGAGACGCCGAGCGGGGCTTTGTCCTCCAACAGCGAGGGGCGGTCAGCCGCGCCCTCGGCCCGCTCGGGTGGCCTCGACGATGTCGATGGCGGCCCGGATGGCCGCGTCTATATCCAAACTTGTCGTATCCAGCAAGTGCGCGTCCTGGGCCTGTTTCAAGGGGGCCGCGGAGCGGTTCATGTCGCGCTCGTCGCGCGTGCGGATGTCGGCGAGCACGCTGGCGTCGTCGATTCGCGCGGCCGGCGGCGCGATATTCCTTGGCGCGGCGGCTGGCGCGCACCTCCGGCGCGGCGGTGACGAAAATCTTCACGTCGGCGCGCGGGCAGATGACGGTGCCGATGTCGCGGCCGTCGAGCACCGCGCCTGGCGGCGCGGCGGCGAAGTCGCGCTGGAAGGCGATCAGCGCGGCGCGCACCTCGGGGATGGCGGAGACCACGGAAGCCGCCTCGCCCGACCGCCGGAAGCTTCAAGGCAGCCTCGTCGAAACGCGCCGGATCGAGCGCTTGCGCCGCCGCGACCGCCGCGTCGATATCGTCCAGGCGGCGGCCGGCATCGAGCAGGTGCTTGGCCACCGCGCGGTAGATCAGGCCGGTGTCGAGATGGCGCAAGCCGTAATGGGCCGCCAGCTTCTTGCCGAGCGTGCCCTTGCCCGAGGCGGCCGGCCCGTCGATGGCGATGATCATCTGACGCACCCGGCAGCGTTTCTTTACCCTCCGCTGAAGGGGGAGGGTCGACGCCGAGAGAACGCGAGGCGTCGGGGTGGGGTGAGCTTTGAAGATCACCCCCACCCGATCGCGCTTTCGCTGACGCGAAGCGCGATCGACCTCCCCCTCCAGGGGGAGGTGAAGAGAGTTTGCGGCGCTGCTCATGCCAAATCCGCCCCCAGGGTCCGCATCAGCTCGACGAAGCCGGGGAAGCTGGTGGCGATGAAGGCGGAATCGTCGATGCGCACCGGGTGCTCGCTCGCCAGGCCCAGCACCAGCGCCGACATGGCTATGCGGTGATCCATGTGGGTTGCCACTTCGGCGCCGCCCGCCGGCCGCCCGCGACCGTGCACGATCATGTCGTCGCCCTCGATCTCGACGTGCACACCGTTGGCGCGCAACATGTCGGCGGTCGCTTCCAGACGGTCGCTCTCCTTCACGCGCAGTTCCTGCAAGCCCTTCATGCGCGTGACGCCTTCGCGCAAAAGCCGCGGCCACCGCCAGGATCGGATATTCGTCGATCATCGCCGGCGCGCGCTCGGCCGGCACCTCGACGCCCTTAAGCGCCGCCGGCGCGCACGCGCAAATCGGCGACCTCTTCGCCGCCGTCGTCGCGCTTTTCCAGCTCCTCGATATTGGCGCCCATCTCGCGCAGCGTGGTGAACAAGCCGGTGCGCAGCGGTTGGTCATCACCGCTTCCAGCACCAGATCGGAGCCCGGCACGATCAGCGCCGCAACAAGCGGGAACGCCGCCGAGGACGGATCGGCCGGCACCACCACCGGCGCCGGCTCCAGCTCGGGCTGGCCTTGCAGGGTGATGCGGCGGCCATGCTCGCCATGCACCCGGCTGACGATCTTGGCGCCGAAATGTTTGAGCATGCGTTCGGTGTGGTCGCGGCTGGCTTCCGTTTCGATCACCGTGGTCTCGCCCGGCGCCGCCAGGCCTGCCAGCAGCACCGCCGATTTGAGCTGCGCCGAGGGCACCGGCGATTCGTAGGTGATCGGGATCGGGTCGGCCGCGCCCTGCAGGGTCAGCGGCAGCCGGCCGCCTTCGGCCGCCTCCAGCACGCGCGCGCCCATGCGCTCCAGCGGATCGAGCACGCGCCGCATCGGCCGCTTGCGCAAAGAGGCGTCGCCGTCGAAGCTGGCGGTCACCGGCCCGCCGGCCACCGCGCCGAGCACCAGCCGGCAGCCGGTGCCCGAATTGCCGAAATCGAGCGGCGCCGCCGGGCTCACGAAGCCGCCGACGCCGACGCCATGGATGCGCCAGATACCGTCGTCGCCGCGCTCCAGCCGGGCGCCGAGCGCGCGCATCACGTCGGCGGTGTGCAGCACGTCCTCGCCTTCCAACAGGCCGGCGACCGTGGTCTCGCCCACGGTGAGCGCCCCCAGGATGAGGGCGCGGTGCGAGATCGACTTGTCGCCGGGCACGCGGGCGCGGCCCTGCAGCGGGCCGGCGCGGCGGGCGGTCAGCGGCGTCAATTCGGCGGCGGTCACGGCGGTCTATCCTTAAAGGGCCGCGCCCTCCTACCACGCGCCCGCGCGGCCGCGTCATCCCGCCGCCTGGCCCGGAAATCGCGGCCGCATCGGCGCTATTGACAGGGGCCCCGCAACTAGCCAAGTGAAGCACCGATTTCGCGACCTTTTCCGAGGAACCTTGCCCGTGGCCAAATCCGAGCTCGGCACCAAGCGCGTCTGTCCTGAGACCGGCCGCAAGTTCTACGACCTCAACAAGACGCCGGTGATCTCGCCCTATACCGGCAAGATCGTGCCGATCGCGCCGATACCGCGCGCGCGGGCCGAAGCGGCGGCGGCGGCAGCGGCTGCCGGCGCGGCCGGCGCCGGTGGTGGAGGCCGAGGTGGCGGCGCCGGAGACGGCGGAGGCCGATTTCGTCTCGCTGGAAGACGCCGACGCCGAGGCCCAGGGCAAGAAGAAGGCGCTGGCCGAGGGCGCGACTGCGCCGGAAGAGGAAGAGGACGTCGAGATCGACGAGAGCCTGGACGATGCCGCCTTCATCGAGGAAGAAGAAGAAGGCGACGCCGACGTGAGCGACATCATCGGCGAGGGCATCGAGAAGGAGGAGGAGAGCTGATTTCGCGGGATCGGCGGTCGCCGGATCGGACTTTTGCATCCGGTCCGATTACCGACTACTGATCCTGTTCCCTGGAGGGGCCATAGCTCAGTTGGGAGAGCGCTTGAATGGCATTCAAGAGGTCGGCGGTTCGAACTCCGCCTGGCTCCACCAACCTTCGCTCGCTACGCGCGCTCGGGTTGGCAGGCTCGAAGAGGACAGACTCACAAAGCAGCCGCCTCCGGGCGGCTTTTTGATACGTGCGCCGTCGCAACGGCTGCCGATGACAACGCCGCCGCGGCATTGCATGATGGCGGCAAAACATCGGGGAAACGGACACCATGCAAGGCAAGATCGCGCTCGAGGAACACTTCGCCATCGAGGCCACGCTCGGCGATTCGCAAGTGTTCGGCGCGCATGTGTGGGAGGAGCTCGGCCCGCGCCTGCTCGACGTGCAGGACATGCGGCTTGCGCGAGATGGACAAGCACGGCATCGAGATGATGATCCTGTCGCTCAACGCGCCGGCGGTGCAGGCGATCCACGACGTCAAGCGCGCGATCGAGGTGGCGCGCGAGGCCAACGACGTGCTCGCCGGTGAGGTGCGCAAGCGCCCCGACCGCTTCGCCGCTTTCGCCGCGCTGCCGATGCAGGACCCGGAGGCGGCCAGCGCCGAGCTCACGCGCTGCGTCAAGGAGCTCGGCATGGTCGGCGCGCTGGTCAACGGCTTCTCGCAGGCCGGTTCACCCGGACAGCGTGCTCTATTACGACCTGCCGCAATACCGGCCGTTCTGGCGCACGGTCGAGGCGCTCGACGTGCCGTTCTACCTGCACCCGCGCAATCCGCTGCCGAGCTGGACCAGTTCTACGAGGGCCACGACTGGATGCTCGGCCCCAACTGGGCCTTTTCCGCCGAGACCGCGGTGCACGCGCTGCGGCTGATCGGCTCGGGCCTGTTCGACGAATGCCCGGGCCTGAAATCGTGCTCGGTCATCTCGGCGAAGGCATTCCGGTGCAGCTCTGGCGCATCGACGGCCGCAACGGCTGGATGCAGGCGCCGCACAAATATCGCCGCCAAGCACGGCGTGGCGCATTATTTCCGCAAGCATTTCCATGTCACCACTTCGGGCAATTTCCACACGCCCTCGCTCAACAATGCGGTGACGGAGCTGGGCGCCGAGCGGGTGATGTTCTCGGTCGACTGGCCGTTCGAGGCGGTGGATGAGGCGGCGGCCTGGTTCGACGCGGCCGAGATCGGCGAGGCCGACGCGCGCCAAGATCGGCCGCGACAATGCGGTGAAGCTGTTCAAGCTGAAGATCTGCCGAACGCGCCGGTCGCTACCGGGTGGTTCGTTCGGCCGCCAACTCGGCGGTCGACCAGATCGGCAGATTGGCGCCGCTGCCCCAGGCGATCGGCCGGTAGAAGGTGTGCGTGCCCTCGCGCACGATGCCGGTGCATCTCGCGCACCCAGTTCGGCCGCACATAGACCGCGTGGTAGTGCGTCGCCGTTCCCACCGCCTGCACATAGAGCTTGCCGTCGAGCGTCTCGCGGGCGATGCGGTGGGCGCGCGCCCAGGCGGCGCGCTCCTTGATCACCTTGCTCCTGCCGTCGCAGGCGAAGGTGAACTGGCAGGCGAGATGCCGTTTGGCGTTCTGATAGATCACGCCGCAGACATCGTTCGGATAGAACGGGGAGAACACGCGGTTGATGACCACCTGGGCGACCGCGACCTGGCCGCGGAAGGGTTGGTCGCGCGCCTCGAAATAGATCGCCTTGGCGAGGCAAGCCTCGGCCTTGGCGCGGTACGCGCCATGCAGATGCAGCCGTTGGGCCGGCGACAGCGGCGGCGGGCGCATCGGCAGCACCGCGATCATCGCCGGCAAGGTGGTCGCCGGCGCGATCGGCTCCGCCTGCGGCAGCGCTTCCGGACTGAGGCTGGCGAGCTTGAAGGCAGCGGCTGCCGTTGCCGGCGCCGGATCGATCGGCGCCGCGGCTGGCGGCGGCGGGATGGCGGGGATGGCATCCACTTCCGGGTCGGCGGCAAACATAGTGGGCGGGATGACCACGACCACCGTGTCGGTGTCGGGAATGGTCAGCGTCACCGACGGCGAGGCCGACGCGACGGAGAAATCGCCGACGCCGGTACCGATTGCATGCGCCAACCAACCGATCGCGAAACGACGACCGTGTTCGGCGCCGGGCTGGACCACGGCCTGGCCCATCAGATCGAGCGCGCACAGCGTCAGCACCACACCCGCAAGGATGCAGCAGAGCCGCCGGGTAATGACGAGGAATTTTTCCGAAAGCGTCAGTTCGAATGGATCATCGAGATCGATGCTACGCGTCACCATGTGGCGCTCCCCCGAATGTCGCCCTCATTCCTGTTGCGGCGATCATACGGGAGCGCAGCGCGGCCGCGCGCCGGTTAGGAGATTTTTGACCAAACAATGCAAAGATGCTTAAGATTAATCCGCGGCACCCGACCTCGTGGCACGCCGCGATGCAGGTTAACCGCGATGCGCCTTGCGCCGGCGCGGACCTTGCCACCCAGCGCACGCCACAGGCCGAGGCCTAGCCGCCCGATCGACCCAAGCTGCCGGAAAGCCGCGGCGAGCCACTTTTTCCGGCTTTCTTGAACCCTTAACCCGCCCTGCCCATATTAGGGACGATCGGAAGGCGACTGCCGGCCGATCAAAAGAGGGGGTGCCATACCGGACCCCCGTCAAAGTCGCTTCCAACGAGGGCTTTGAGACCATGTCACGAGTTCCGTCACTATCCAGCCCGTTCCTGTTGGGGTTCGACGAGATCGAGCGCGTGCTCGACCGCGTCACCAAGGGGGCCGACGGCTACCCGCCCTACAACATCGAACGGCTGGTCAATGACGGCGACAACCCGGAACGGCTTGCGCATCACGCTCGCCGTCGCCGGCTTCACCCGCGATCAGCTCGATGTGACCATCGAGGAAAGCCAGTTGGTGATCCGCGGGCGGCAGCAGGACGACAAGAGCCGCCAGTATCTCCACCGCGGCATCGCCGCGCGCCAATTCCAGCGCACCTTCGTGCTGGCGGAAGGCATGGAGGTTTTGGGCGCGGACTTGAAGAACGGGTTGCTGTCGATCGATCTGCACCGGCCGCATCCGGAACGGATCGTGAAGACCATCGCCATCAACGAAGAAGAATGACGGAACTCAAACGAACGCGCATGATCTTATCCGAAAACCGCTTCACACTTTTCGGATCATGCACAGGACTCGACCGCGTAAAGCGTTCACAAAAGGAGTTGAGGGCCAATGACCAACGACAAGACGACCGAACAGACCTCACCCATCCCGCCATCACGCAGGACGCGTTGGCGCATCTCGGCGACGGCCGCCTCGCCTATGTCAAGGCGATCCGCTCCGAGGACGTGGCCGACATGTTCCCGCAGGCGCCGAAGATCGCGCCCGGCCTGCAACTGTTCGCGCTGCATGCCGCGGACGGCACGCCGATCATGCTGACCGACACGCGCGAGGCCGCGCTTGCCAATGCCTGGAGCCAGGAGCTCGAGGCGGTTAGCGTGCACTAACGCGATAGCGCGCGACGACGCGATACAGACGGCGTCATGCCCGGCCCTGAGCCGGGCATCCACGTCTTCGGCAAGACATCAGCTCTCAAATGCATGTATGGCCGGGACATGCCCGGCCATGATGGCGCGATATGCTTGTGAAAGCGGCTTATGCCGCGCTTGACGCCGGCGGCATGGCCAGCACCGCATAGATCGCGTCGACATCGCGCGACTTCGCGCAGCTTGCGCGCGATCTCCGGATCGCGCAGCAGGCGGGCGACGCGCGCCAGCGCCTTCAAGTGATCGGCGCCGGCCGATTCCGGCGCCAACAGCAGAAAGCACAGATCGACCGGCTGGCCGTCGAGCGCCTCGAAATCGATGCCGCGCTCCAGCCGCGCGAACAGACCGAACAGGCGGCCGAGCTTGGGCAGCTTGCCGTGCGGGATCGCCACGCCATTGCCCACCGCGGTCGAGCCGAGCTTCTCGCGTTGAAGCAGAATTTCCAGAATGGCGCGCTCGTTCTGGCCGGTAAGCTCGGCCGCGCGCGCCGACAACTCCTGAATCGCCTGCTTCTTGCTGTTAACTTTGAGCGCCGGAATGATCGCGTTCGGTGCGACAAGATCGGTGAGCGTCATGGACATGGCCGATGATCGAAAAGGAAGGCGCCGAACTGCAAGGGATGGTGAATGCGGCGGGACCATAGGGAGGCACCGCCGCCCCGTCAATGGGGCCGGGGTAGGGCGATACCTGCCGAAACTTCTTGCATGATTCGTTAACGGCCCGCGCGCAGGGCCTGATGGTCCTTGCGGCGGCGCTTATAACGGCGCAGCCGCTTCTCGATGCGCACTGCGGCTTGATCGGCGCTGTCATAGGCATCCGCGGCTACGCCTTCGGCTTCGAGCGAGGCGCCGGAATCCAGATGCAGCAAATATTCGGTGCGGAATCCGAAGCCGTCGCGGCCGACAATGGCGTGTCCGGAATAGTTGCCACGGAAATATTTCGAGGTGGCGTCCGCAACCCGATCGGTGATGCGTTGCTGCAATGCCGTGCCGACGCTGATGTTTTTGCCCGTTACGCGCAGTGGCATGCGATTGCCTCCTGTTGGGCGCAGCCACCTGCTGCGCCGGTTCCCCGGCCGACAACCTCACTAGCCAGGATAGCTTAAAATTTCTGTCACAAAGGTCAATGCGCGGTGGTGCGTAAGTGTTGCGGATAATAGCGGCGACCAAACGCCGCTCTTGTTTCGAGCAAGCGGGCACCCCGACGCGAAATAAGCAGGCTTTACGGTTGGTTTCTTCGCTTTTCCGCTTATTCGGAAATGAACGACGCTGGGGTCGACTCCAACGCAATAGGCGCTAGGAGGCCACCGTCTGCTTCTCGCGCCGCCGCTGCACCGAAGACGGAATGCGCATCGCTTCCCGGTACTTAGCGACCGTACGGCGGGCAATGTCGATGCCGGCGCCGCGCAGCTTTTCCACAATGGTGTCGTCGGACAGCACATCGGCGGCGGTCTCGTCGTCGATGAGCTGGCGGATGCGGTGGCGCACCGCTTCGGCGGAATGCGCCTCGCCGCCGTCGGAAGAAGCGATCGACGACGTGAAGAAATATTTCAATTCGAATATGCCGCGCCCGGTCGCCATGTATTTGTTGGCGGTGACGCGCGACACCGTCGACTCGTGCATGCCGATAGCGTCGGCGACGGTCTTCAGGTTCAACGGCCGCAAGTAGCGCACGCCCTTGGCAAAGAAAGCATCCTGCTGGCGCACGATCTCGCTCGACACTTTGAGGATGGTCTTGGCGCGCTGATCGAGCGCGCGCACCAGCCAAGTCGCGGTCTGCAGACAATCGGCGAGATAGCCTTTGTCCTTGTCGCTATGCGTGCCCTTCGACACTTGTGCGTAATAGCGCTGATTGATGAGGATCTTCGGCAGCGTGTCGGAGTTCAGTTCCACCTGCCAGGAACCGTCCGGCGCCGCGCGCACGAACACGTCGGGCACGATCGGCTGCACCAGCGTCGAGCCAAAGGCGAGGCCGGGCTTCGGGTTGAGCGCGCGAATCTCGGCGATCATGTCGACGAGATCTTCCTCGCCGACCCCGCACATGCGGCGCAAAGCGGCGAAATCGCGCTTGGCCAGAAGATCGAGATGCTCGACCAGCATGCGCATGGCCGGATCGTAGCGGTCGCGCTCCTTGAGCTGCAGCGCGAGGCATTCGGTGAGGCTGCGTGCGCAGACACCCACCGGATCGAGCGTCTGCAGCAGCGCCAGCACGGCTTCCACCTCGGCGATCGAGGTACCGAGCTTCTCGGCGATGCTGGCCAGGTCACCGCTGAGGTAGCCGGTCTCGTCCACCATATCGATGAGGTATTGGCCGATCAGGCGGTGGGCGGGATCGGAAATCGCCAGCACCATCTGCTCGGCCAGATGATCGGCGAGCGTGGTCTCGGCGGAGACAAAAGCTTCCAGATTGTAGTCGTCGTCGGCGCTACCGGAGCTTGAGCCCGACCATTCGGAATAGGCCGGCGGCGGCGCCTCGGCCGGCGCGCTCTTCTCCCCACCGTCGTCGGGGAAGACGTTTTCCAGCTCGGTGCCGAGCGCCGCCTCCATGGAGCTGCGGCTGGCGCTGAGGTCCTCGCCGATCCAATCGGCCGAGGGACCTGCGGCCTCTACCTCGCTCACCGGAGCGGCGGCCTCGCCATTGGCCGCCGGCCCTTCGTCGTCGTCGCTGCCGCGATCGAGCAAAGGGTTGCGCTCGAGCTCGCCCTCGACATAGGCGGCCAGGTCCAGGCTGGAGAGCTGCAGCAGCTTGATGGCTTGCATCAGCTGCGGCGTCATCACCAGGGCTTGGGTCTGGCGGAACTCGAGTCTTTGTGACAATGCCATCGCGGTTTCCCGGCGGAAACTGGTCTAATTCTTGCTTGTTTTTGCTTATACCAGCTTTCGCACGGCCGCGGTATGTAATTCCGCACTGCAGCATTGCACAAATTGTAAGCAATTTTTCTTGCAGGCGCAAAAAGCGCCTTACAGCCGGAATTCCTCGCCCAGGTAAAGCCGGCGCACATCGGGGTCGTTGACGATGTCCTCGGCGCGCCCCTCCATCAATACCTCTCCGGAATAAATGATATAGGCGCGGTCGGTGAGACCGAGCGTCTCGCGCACATTGTGGTCGGTGATCAGCACGCCGATACCGCGGTTGGTGAGATGGCGTACCAGCGTCTGGATGTCGCCGACGGCGATCGGGTCGATGCCGGCGAAGGGCTCGTCTAGCAGCATGTAGCTCGGCCGCGTCGCCAGCGCGCGGGCGATCTCGACGCGGCGGCGCTCGCCGCCGGACAGCGCGATGGTCGAGGTCTTGCGCAGGCGCGCGATGTTGAATTCCTCGAGCAGCGCGTTGAGATCGGCTTCGCGTCGGCGCTTGTCCGGCTCCACCACTTCGAGCACGGCGCGGATATTGTCTTCGACATTGAGGCCGCGGAAGATCGAGGCCTCCTGCGGCAGATAGCCGATGCCGAGCCGGGCGCGCTGATACATCGGCAAGGCGGTGACGTCGTAGCCGTCGAGTTCGATGCGGCCACGGTCGGCCTGGATCAGACCGGTGATCATATAGAACACGGTGGTCTTGCCGGCGCCGTTCGGTCCCAACAGGCCGACCGCTTCGCCGCGGCGCACATAGAGCGTGGCGCCCTTGACCACCTTGCGGCCGGCGAAGCTCTTCTCCACGCCATGCACGGCGAGATAGGCGTGGCGCGCCGGCTGGCGCGGTTCGGGCGCACGCCGTTGACTGGCCGCGGCCTGCTGCTGCGCCGCCGCGCCCGCCTGACGGACGGCCGGGCCGGCCTGTTGCTGGCGGGCGGTGGCCGGTGCCGCGGCGCGACGCCGGGGCGGCGGCTGGCGTCGGAACAGCGAAAGGATGTTCACCGGGCTACCTCGCGACGCATCGTGCCGTCCGGCCGGTCATGCGCTCGGAATCGATGGTACGCATGATCGCTTGCAAAATCAAACCCTTTGCGAACCTCTTGGCATAAACCGGTCCCCCTCGGCAGCCGAGCCCCGGGCTGGCGCGACGGGATTTTGCGCCGGCGGCGCGGCGGACCTTAGCAGATTCCCCTCGCGCCGGTAGCGAACCGCCAAGCTTTGCACGTCGCCTTGCGTCAATGGAGCGGCCGTAACGATGTGGGGCCGCCGGGCTTGAGATCGGGCGCCACGCCTCCCGGCAGGAACAGGCCCTGCACCCGGCCGCGGCCGTTCTTACCCGACTCCACGCGCGAGACGCCGGTGGTGAGATCGACCACCAGCCGTTGCCCGCGCAGCACGTTCTTGCCCTGCGTCATCACCACATTGCCGGTGAGGGTGACGGTATTGGTCTTCATGTCGAACACGCCGAGATCGCCGGTGGCGGTCTCGGCTTTCTGCGTCACCACCACATTGCCGCGCGCTTCCAGCCGCTTGATCTTCTGCTGGCCGCCGGGCCCAGGCGTATCCGCCACCATGGTCCTGGTCTTGGTCTTGGAATTCGTGTCGCCTGGCGCGCTGTCTTGCTCGTAGAACACCAGCAGCGACTTGCAGCGCATAGCGGTGTCGCCCTGCTGTACGCGGACATCGCCGGAGAAGGTCGCCACCTTGTCCTTGTCGCGCACTTCGAGCGTGGCCGCTTCGATATGCACCGGCTCGTTTTGGTTCTGCGAGAAACCTTGCAGCGCGTTGGGCGGTCCCTTCGACGGCTGCGCCAGCGCGCCGGCGCTGGCGACGGTAAGCAGAACTGCCGCGAGGATACGAAATTTGTGCATCACCGCCGCCGCGCCCCGCCTGCCTCGACCGGATCGGTCGCCGGTTTGGCGGCGCCTTTATGCTTGAGGTTCATCACCATGGTGACGCCGCCTTCGAAGCGGATAAGGTCGCCGGAATTGATGATGTGCAGGCCGTTGGCATTGAGCGTGCCTTGCAGCAGGTTGAGCACGACCGGATGCGTGGAAACCACGTCGCCCTTGCGGATGTCGACCATCGCCTCGCTCAGCGCGCCGCTATAGCCCGCGGTCGAGATCAACTTGATATCGCGGTTGAGCTTGATGGTGTCGCCCTTGCTGTCGTAGATGCCGGTCGCCGCCGACATCAACACCGTGCTCTTGTCCTGCATCTGCACCTTGGCGCGGATGTGCTTCAATTCGACGATGTCCGGCTTGGTCATGTCCTGTGCCGCGGCATCGGCGGTGAACTCATAGGCGCGGGCATCGCGGGTGAAGCCGGACAGCTTCGGCTGCTGCATGGTGATCTTGGTGCCGGAGATCACCATCTTGCCGACGTCGACCGGCAGCTTGCTCAACATGCGCAGCGGATTGAAATAGGTCATCAGCACGACGACGGCCGCACCGAGCACGACGGCGAGCGGAACCGCAACGCGCAGCACGCGCACCAGCCGGCTATGGCGGCGGGCGGCGCGGAACGCGCGGTCGCTGCCGCCGCCGCCCATGGTCCAATAGGCATGCGCGGGCTGCGGAGCGGCTCTGGCGGTGGTCACACGATTCATGCCTGGCCCGACTGGCGCCTGTGTCTCGACCCAATTCCGGAAATCACGATACGCCCCGCGACGCAACATGGTGCGCGAATATGGCCCGCCCGCGGCAAGCTGGCGCAACCGGGACGTTAACCAATAGCGGCCTTATTACAGCAGCTTAGGCCGAATGCGAAAAAATGTCTTCGGCCGCCCAGCCGGCGAGGTCGAGCCGCGCCCGCTGCGGCAGGAAGCCGAAACAGGCGGCGGCGAGATCGGTCCGGTCCTCGCGCGCCAGCATGGCGTCGAGCTTTTCCTTCAGCGCATGCAGGTAGAGCACGTCGGAAGCGGCATAGGAGACTTGCGGGTCGCTCAGGGCCTCGGCGCCCCAATCCGACGACTGCTGCTGCTTCGACAGATCGACGCCGATGAGTTCGCGCGCCAGGTCCTTGAGGCCGTGCCTGTCGGTATAGGTGCGGGTGAGCCGCGAGGCGATCTTGGTGCAATAGACCGGCTGCGCCATGACGCCGAAGGCCTTGGCCAGCATGGCCAGATCGAAGCGGGCATAGTGGAAGATCTTCAGCCGCGCCGGATCGGCCAGCAGGCGCTCGATATTGGGGGCGTGCGTCTGCCCGAGCGCGATCTGCACCACGTCGGCCGAGCCGTCGCCGGGAGAGAGCTGCACCACGCAGAGCCGATCGCGCCGCGGATCCAGCCCCATGGTCTCGGTGTCGATCGCCACCGCGCCCTTGTAGGCGGCAAGGTCCGGCAGGTCGCCGCGGTGCAGGCGGATGGTCATGCAGCGTTCCGGCTCGCAGTTGTGGTGCCCAGGAGAGGATTGGGCTGTTACGCTCACTAATCCTTGAATTTGTTGATCTTTTTCGGTCGCTATGTTGTCCTTCTGTACCAGCAGCCTGTGCCCAAATCAACCCGTAAGACATTGTGAAAAAGCAGCTAATGCAGCATTCGTCTATTGCCTCGACGATCCTTATCGGAACTGCATACCGGGACCCTGCCGGTCGACTTCAAGCTCCTGCCGTCGCACCCATGCCTTGGCATCCGCTTTAAGCAAGTACGAGCGTTTGCCGGGCGGACGGCCACTGCTTCGCACCTGGACATGCCAACGCTTTCCGCGTTTCCTCAAAGTCGCCATTGCAGAACCCGCCCCTGTGCCATAGGTATGCCAACTGATGTTCCGCGGTATTCTTGCGGGGGGCGGGAAGATCGCTAAGTCATTGTTTACACTAGCGATCTGAATGGTCGGCAGGATTTGGCGCTTCGATGGTTTGCCATTGATACTAAATGCGTTTTTGGAGCGTTACTGGCTTTTTGTGTACTCCGTTTGTGTACTCAGAAAAACCGTGGATTTGATCCATAATCTATAGATTGCTCGTAAGGGCGGGCATTGAGATTGCTTTCAAGGCTAAGCTAGTGCGGATGCGAATTCTATTTGTCGTTGGAATGACAATTGCTGTCATGGTTCCTCTGACCTGGGCGGCATACAGGCCTATCTCCGTATCGCGACATTCTCCAGCACGAGAGTCTAGCCGCGCGCTGCAAGCGTTTGCTCAAATGGTCATTCCTGTAGCACCAGAGCGACAAACGGCTTCGGCTCACCCTCTGCCGTTGACCGATACCGACAGGACAAGAATATCCGTCAGCAATGGAGAGAAATCTAAAATCAAAGCCATCGCGTCAACCGCGCCCGACCCGGCGGTGCCGAGCCTGATACAGCCGGGAAATGATGCTTCAATTGATAATAGGACGGCAATTGCTAACCAAGATGTGTCTCGCGCTCTTGCGTGCGAAAAAAAGCTGCGCTTCAAGACACCCGAGGGTACACTCGGTCGCAATCAATCCAATAAACAATCAAAAACTTCCAATTCAGTTCGCCGACACAAAAACCTCGACCGCCTGCATAGTAGCGATAGCTTTGAGGTTATCGACCTTTATATGGGTCCACATATCATCATCGTTTGTTCTCAATTAACCGACATGCAAAAAGTTCAAGTTGGCTGTCGTTGAATTGATTGCTTACGGATCACCTGCTACGCCAGCGATAGCTCACTCGGAAAGCGCTTGCGCTGTAAACGCGCAGCTCGCGGTACCCTTGCTGTCAACCCCCGCGCATGGCCTCGACTTCTTCTTCGGAAATGGAGGCTCGCGACCGACAAGAATTTCTCTCGACGGCTGGAACCAACCGCCGAAATCAGCGTTTTGGGAATGACCGGCTATTACACGTGGCTGGACACACGAGCCTACTCGGCTGGGCACCTATGCGTGCCCGGCCTTTTTTCTTCGAGCGGCAAGAGCAAATTGGCGTAAGTTCAGGGCTGGGGTAAGCCGCTTCCGTGGCGCCGACACTTAGGCCGCTTTCGGGGTTTCGGGCTCAACGACTTCTATCGTTGCCACGTGGCCGCATTCCAAGCAGCGGTAAGCTTTTAGCTCCGGCATAAAACCAACGCGTGGGTAGTGTTTTACCAGCTCCAGCGCCTCACCCCTGCAGACACAGTCAGCAGGAAGGCGCAAATAATTGGAATGATCACGGCCCATGGGCCAAATCTTTCCACTAGAAGCTTAATCGCGCCAGAAGTTCTTAAACCGCGTTGGGGACAACTCGGTGTACTTCACGGTCTGTTGAATTTCGGTGATCGAGATAAGCCTATAGCGCCCGCCTGTTGTGCCCCTTGTTGGCCAGGGCAAAGCTGCAGGATTTGCGGCTGGGCTTCTCAACGATTGATTTTTCTATGGTCCTACGCAAGCGCTCTGTTTGTGTACTCGTTTCGTGTACCCAAGTTAATGGCACCTACTACCAGCTGCGTGTGCCGCGAAAGCGCACATTGCGGTCGAGAGCAACGCCAGCAACGTTTCTCGTCGGCTCCCCTGTGCCAGCCAAATAATTACCCGCCACATCGCGTGGTTAAGATTGGATCTATTGCTGCCATCCGGAATTGAGATTTGCGTTAGTTAGGCTGCAACAAAGGGCGTCTATAGGTATAGCGACGATAGAGAGACGCCATGCGGGAACGACGACAGCTTACAAGACATGTGGTTCGCAAAAGCGCGAGGTTGCTCGTAGGTGATCAACCGTCACTTATTGATTGCTTAGTGTGGGATTTGACGAGCAAGGGCGCGTGTATACTCCTTGCATCCGACTTAAATGTTCCTGACAAATTCGAGCTAAGCTTTGATCGTTTCCGCTCGAGCCATCCCTGCAGCGTCATGTGGAAAGCGACCGATAGGATCGGGGTTTGCTTTTCTGCGTCCTGAAATAATCATCGGGCTCTATAATGCTCGTGGCAAAGCAGAACTGAGTTACAGGTCTTAGCAATCCCGTCGCGCTCCGCCTCGGCGCTCTTGCGGAGTGGGGTTATCTCGCCCACACGCGCTCCGGTGTAGGTGCATAACCAAGGTACCCAGCGATTTGCGGCCTCATCGAGTTTGCACGTGTCGGCTATGCTGGCAAGATTGACCCGAAGGTGGACAGGCCAGTTATTGAGCAGTTCAGCTACGACAGCGGGCGTTAGCTAAACGTCATCTAGTTTTTCCGCAAAAGTTTGAACCGGTTCACGCTATCGCCGCGCTGCGCTTTTCCCCCCTGTACCCCACCCCTCGCTTCGACGCGGTGTAGCGTCACCACCCGCCACGTCGAGGATGCGGCAGACGCTCGCTCGACTGTTGCTCGCCTGTGTTACAATTTGGCTTGCTCCTTGTCCGCCCTGTGAAGGCCGAGGACTTTCCTCATTTTGCCTCGGCCGTTGCTTGTCGCCGCAACTCCCAACTGTGCGAGCGGTTTAGTGCAATGGAGCATAACGGATGAAGGTCGGCGCAGGCGTGAGATAGCTCGCTGCAATTTATCGGATTTGGCAGCGATCAATGACCGGCCGCATGCAGGCCTACGACTTAGGATTGACCTCGAGCTTAACCGGCGCAAGCCCGGAAAAGCCCAAGGCACGCGCTCCCGCTGGAGTAAGATCAATTACACGGCCGCGCACGAATGGACCACGGTCGTTGATCCGTACAGTGACGCTGCGCCCGTTACGCTGATTAGTGACGCGCACATGGGTGCCAAATGGTAGTGTGCGGTGCGCAGCGGTCAACTTATTCGGATTAGCGTGTTCGCCGTTCGCTGTTTTCTCGCTGGAATACGCATAAATGGAAGCAATTCCAGATTGCGCCATGACGGCAGATGAGCAGACAAACATAATCGCGATACAGCAAATCGTGGCACCCAAGCGCAAGACCATTTAAGCGCTCCTAGATCGGCCCCTGCCGAAGGCCTGGCGGATATTTGCCGGGTCAGGCGCTTTGGCGGCGAGAGTTAGACCATTTCTAGAAGCATATTGTTCTCGCAAACTGCCCCAGTGCCCCAACCGTCGTCGCGGATTATCCGGCAGCATCCGGCACTTTAATGATGAGGTAGCTACCTTCTCAGCTGATGCTGACCACTGCGGCAACCCGGCTCAAGCGAGGCCTCCTTGCAAACTGTCCGTGGTTTAGACCCGGAGGTAAGCAGAGGCGTGATAGAGCGGGGTCAGTTACAACAGCTAAAGCCAAGAGCCTTGATACAATAGGTTCGCCGTGATGTTGGCTATTGCGCCGCTATGCAGGCATTGGCAGATGCAAGGCAAGCCTTGTCCGGAAAACACCGAATGTCGCTATTGGTGGCGTAGCGGACAAAGGTTAGCATGGGCATGGATTGGCACGGTAGTGATTGACCTATCACGGACATCTGGCCTAGTCGTACTGAACGATGAGCGCCGTAAAATCCGCATCGCTTGTTACTCGAGTGTGGTGGCCCTTGCCAATTAGGTCTTCCATAAGCCAGACATCGCCCGGACCAATCTCTCGCACCTCTGCGTCGCTGGCCGTTACGCGAACAGCACCGGCAAGACAGATCAGCGCCTGTTTCTTTGGTGTCGGATGAACCGGCTCATTCCACCCGGTGGGCAACTTAAGAAACATCATGCTTGTCACACTCTCCGGCTCCGAGACATGTATGCCCTGCGCTGGAGGGGCAAAGGTGCGTTCTTTAAGGACAACTTCTACATTTCGCCAATGACTTTCACCCGCATCGTCGGCGTACAAGTGATGATATCGCAACGGTATTCTCCCATCTAAACTGCACGGCACCGCGACGTTACAGGCAGCTCGGGAACACGTCGACTGGAATGGACAGGCGCTCAGACGTCTGGTTCTGTGGCCCGTCTCTGCCGTTCAGGGTGTTGCAACATAACGTCTGCGATTAGAGGAAAACCGGACCAAGTCCGCACCTGATGCGCAGACGAAGGCCAGGCTAGATTTTTGGCAAACCTGCGAACTGGTCATCGCTGTGCAGCACTACCAGTTTTCCCCCGGTACCCCCCACGCCTCGCCACGCATTCCCGGCATCACTCGTCCCAGCCACAAGGTTGAGGCAAGCCACGGTCCGCCTGTATTTGACGTTCCCTGCGGCCTCGCGTAAGCCTCTTTACAGACTGTTCGTATTATGATCATTCTTCGTGTAGTCAGCAATCACGAAGGCCCAAACCAATGGCGAAAGCGCACCTCAAGCTGGTCACGCCAGCCACTGTAAAACGAACAGTCCTACCCAAACGTCGCCCCAATGCCGAGCTGAGGACCCGCGAACACCTGACCGAGGCGGAGGTCGAGCGCCTGCTGAAAGCCGCCGGGAAGCACCGCTGGGGGCACCGGGACAGCACCATGCTCCTGGTGGCCTACAGGCACGGTCTGAGGGTGTCGGAACTGACCGATCTGCGTTGGGATCAAGTGGACTTCACGACGGCCACCCTGCATGTCCGCAGGGTCAAACAGGGCACACCTAGCACCCACCCGATCCGAGGGGATGAGCTGCGGGCCTTGCGGCGGTTACAGCGGGAGCAGGAGCCCCAGGAGCCCATTTGTGTTCACCACCGAGCGGGGCTGGTCCGTTCAGCACGGCAGGGTTTGCCAGGATGGTGGAGCGGGCAGGGATCGAGGCGAAGCTGGCCTTCAAGGCGCACCCGCACATGTTGAGGCATGCCTGTGGGTTTGCATTGGCGAACAAGGGGCACGATACGCGAGCCTCTGCAAGCCTACCTAGGGCACAAGAACATACAGCACACGGTGCGCTACACCGAGTTGGCCCCGACGCGGTTCAAGGACTTCTGGCGGTAGAGTGCAAGGCGCTCTTTTGCCTGGTTTCACTTCCGCTTTCGGGGCACAGCCGACATGGCCGGTCACGCCGCTGGCGGCGTCAAGATCGAAATTGAACCCAAGGCGACATTACAACTTCCGCTTGGCGGACAGGCCGTGCTTTTGCCCCTTGGTACAGTATCGTCAGGGGTCATTTAGCTTTAGGCAACTTGTTTGAATGATCGCTCCCTGGCGCAAATGCTGGCGCGCGTGACCTTCCGTTTGGCCGCCCGACTAATTACGGGATAGGAGTTGTTTTCATGAAAACCAGTCACCTGCTTATTTCCGTTGCCAGTGTTCTCGCCCTCAGTTGTTCCCGGCATTGGCTCAGCAGGTCACAGGCGTCCCAGGTTCGCCCGGCGCCACCACCACGATCAACGGAAAACAGCTTCCGCCGCCCGATCCGAAATTCGGCGGGGTGATCAAGGAGAAAGCCTCGGAGTCGAAGCCCTGGTGGCCGCCGCGCGTCGTGCCGCCGAAGGGCGCGCCCAACGTGTTGCTCATCATGACGGACGACCAGGGCTTCGGCGCGCCATGCACCTTTGGCGGCGTGATACCTACTCCCGCCATGGATCGCATCGCAAAGCAGGGCCTGCGCTATACGAACTTCCATTCGACGTCGCTGTGCTCACCGACGCGGGCGGCGCTGATCACGGGCCGCAACCATCACTCGGTGGGCTTCGGCGTGGTCGGCGAAATAGCGACGGGGTTCCCGGGTTACGACTCCATCATCCCGATTGACAAGGGCACCATTGGCACGATCCTCAAGGAGAACGGATACGCTACTTCGTGGTTCGGCAAGGACCACAACACGCCCTCTTACCAGTCGAGCCAGGCCGGGCCGTTCAATCAATGGCCCAACGGCATGGGCTTCGATTATTTCTACGGCTTCGTCGGTGGCGACGCCAGCCAGTGGCAGCCGAACCTGTTCCGCAATACGACGGCCATCTACCCATTCCGAGGGCAATCCCGGCTGGAACCTGGAGACGGCGATGGCCGATGAGGCCATCCAGTACATGAAGCAGCTCAAGGAGATCGCTCCCGGCAAGCCTTGGTTCGTCTATTACGTGCCGGGCGCCACCCATGCGCCGCATCATCCCACGCCCGAGTGGATCAAGAAGATCAGCGACATGCACCTCTTCGACGAGGGCTGGAACAAAGTGCGCGAGACCATCTTCGCCAACCAGAAGCGCCTGGGCATCATGCCCGCGAACGCCAAGCTGACGCCGTGGCCGAAGGAACTGCCGCAGTGGGATTCGCTCAGTCGGGAGGAGAAGAAGCTCTTCATCAAGCAAGCGGACGTCTATGGGGCCTACCTCGCCTACGCCGACCATGAGATCGGTCGGGTCATCCAGGCCGTCGAAGACCTCGGCGAACTCGACAACACCTTGATCATCTACATCGGCGGCGACAACGGCGCGAGCGCCGAAGGCATGCTCAACGGCACGCCGAACGAGTTCACCACCTTCAATGGCGTTGCCGTGCCGGTCAAGGACCAGTTTCTCTGGTATCCGTTCTGGGGATCCGACACGGACGTTCCCGCACTTTGCGGCAGAATGGGCGTGGGCGATGGACACGCCGTTCAAGTGGGTGAAGCAGGTGCCGTCGCACTTCGGCGGGACGGCCCAGGGCGTGGCGATGTCCTGGCCCGGCCACATCAAGGACGTGGGCGGCATCCGCCGCCAGTTCCATCACGTCATCGACATCGTGCCGACCATCCTCGAAGCGACCGGCATCCCGGCGCCCGATACGATCAACGGCATCAAGCAGCGCCCCATCGAAGGCATGAGCATGGTGTACACGTGGGACAAGGCGAACGCCAACGCCCCGACCCGGCACACGACGCAATACTTCGAGATGCTCGGCAATCGCGCCATCTATCACGACGGGTGGGTGGCGGCCACGACGCCGGTGACTCTCCCGTGGGAACTGAGCAGCAAGACGCCTCCGGATGTGATCACCGGGTACAACTGGGAACTTTACAACGTCCAGGAGGACCCCACCGAGTTCAACGACCTGGCCGCCAAGATGCCGGAGAAGCTCAAGCAGATGCAGGACCTCTTCTACTGCCGAGGCGAAGAAGTACAACGTGCTGCCACTCGACAACTCGACGCTCGCACGCTGGAACACGCCGCGTCCGAGCCTCACGGCGGGACGAACGGTCTTCACCTATTCGGGCGAACTGACCGGCGTGCCGGCCAGCGCTGCGCCGAGCATCCTGAACAAGTCCTACACCATCACGGCCGAGGTCGAGATTCCCGAGGGCGGCGCGGAAGGCATGATCGTCACCGAGGGCGGGCGCTTCGGCGGCTATGGCCTGTTCCTGAGCAAGGGCGTGGCGGGCATTCGTCGGGGCAAGGCGGTGTTTCTCTACAACCTGCTCGACCTCAAGCGCACGATCTGGGAAGGGCCCGAGTTGGGCGCCGGCAAGCACACCATCGTCTTCGACTTCAAGTCCGACGGTCCAGGCTTGGGCAAGGGCGGCACGGGTGTGCTCTCCGTGGACGGCAAGGAAGTGGCCAGGAAATCCATGGAACACACCACCCCGATCACGTTCCCGGAGGACGAAACCTTCGACGTCGGCCAGGACACTCGCACCGGCGTCGCGATGCTGGAGTATCGCTACGATGTTCCGTTCAAGTTCACCGGCAAGATCAACAAGCTGACCTTCAAGCTCGAGCCGGAGCCTAAGGCGGCACCGAGTCAAGGCAGAACTGGGGCCTATGGCAGCGCCGGAGCCGGATCCGATTGAAGCATCGAAGCGCTAGTCGCTCAGCCATTGCGAGTCGCCAGCGCGAAAGACTGAGTGAAATCGGGGCAATGAAAAAGGTGTTGATTTTCGCCGCTGTCGCTGAAGCCGCGACCGGATTGGCGTTGCTGGTTGTTCCGTCGCTCGTCGGGCGGTTGTTGCTGGGTGAGGAACTTACCGGCGTCGCCATACCGGTGCGCGCGTGGCCGGCATCGCCCTGATCGCGTTAGGGATCGCCTGCTGGCCGGGCCCGCCGCTGGTCGGCATGTTGATCTACAGCGCGGCCGTCACGCTGTATCTTGCCTACCTCGGCTTCGCAGGTGGGTTGACCGGCATCCTTCTGTGGCCGGCGGTCGTCCTTCACGCTCGTTTTGTCAATCCTTCTCGGTCGCGCTTGGCTCGCCACTGAGATGCGATAAAGCAGCAGCCCGTTTTCCCGCCAGGACAGAGTTTAAAGGTTGGCAATCTGAATGGCCGCTACTGTGCAGGTTTACCTTGCCAAACTGATTGTCTGCGTAGCTGGCCTGCGTCAGTTTTGAGGTGACCTAGGCCCTTACACATCGTAAGAACCTGCCCGGAATGCGCCAAGTCACGACCCCCACACCCTCCCGAACGCGGAACGGAACGCTCTGGTCGTTGCGGCCAACATCCCCTGCCAGGCAGTCGGATGTGAGCGCAAGGCGACACGGTGGTCGAACTTGTGCGGCCTCTGTGAGCGTCAGTTCCTGGAGGACATGAGCCGTCTTCGGTAAGCCTCGAAGGATCAGCTTGCGGTCGCCCAGTCGTTGATACGTCATCACTATTGCAGCAGATCGAGGCGGTGTTCGATGATTGGCACCCAGATCGGCAGAACCTTTGCTCGCCCTTTGTCGAAACTCGTGTCGCCCTTGGCATGCGTCGGTATACTCACCGATTGAACGGTTCTCACCTCTGCTAGCCTTGCGAACCAGGATCGCGGAGTGCTGACCAGAAGGCGTGTCAATCTGTTGGCCTACGCCCTGGCGATCAATGCGCTGATCACACCCACCATCCCGCAGCCTGTTCGCAGGAGTACATGATTGCGCTCTCGGTCAGCGGTTCATGGGACGTGAGGTCTATAGCAAGACCGAGGTTAGGTCAGGATGAAACGGGTGAACACCGGGTCATCCGGTATGGACCCAATGGCCCGAGGAGGTGACGCAGTTGGTCGATGAGAGTGTCGACCAAGTCTTACTACCGCATACGTAGGTCGACATGCGTTACATCGGTCAGGCAGCTATGCAGACGATGGAGAAGATGTTGTTGCTGGGGGTAGGAGTGAATCCTGCATCTTTGCGCCCAATGGATGACAAGACTTTCAACCGCGTGTCAAAGCGGGCCATTCTTTTCCGTACAAAGACAAGAAGGGCAGTCGTATATTCTTTTATCATATGCAGGATATTCTTTCTGCCATCGATGATCCAGTTGTTGATTTTGGATTTATATTCGCGGAGGCAGTTGAGTTTCTCCCCGGAGCTAGAGATCACTAAAGACGATTTAGGAAGAACGGTTTTAAACCTGTGGCGTGAGCCAGTTTTAAAGTCATCCCAAGCGCACCTGAGCCAAAACCTTTTCTCGAACATGTTAGCTACCTTCTGAATGAAGATCAGACCGCAATAAACCATCTGCTCGATTTTATCGCTCATCTGATCCAGCGACCAGCGCAGCGGTCAATCATGCCATTCTAATCACCAGTGAAGCCAAGCGCATAGGGAAGTCCACGCTAGGTGTCATCATCCGAAGGCTTGTCGGTGAACGCAATAGTGGCATGGCGCAGTCGAAGGATTTGAAGAGCCAGTTTGATGGTTGGCTCATGGCAAGCTCGTGGTGCAGGTTGACGAGGTCTACGAATATGGAACTGGGACCTGGCCAACAAATTGAAACCATTATCGCCCTCACCGAGCCGACTGTGAGTGTGAATGTGAAATACGGCCCGCAGATGAGTGTGAAGAATTTTGCGCGGTTTATTATGTTCTCAAATCATACCGCACCTATCGACTTAGAGGATGGCGATAGGCGTTATTTCGTTTTCACTAGTGCATCGCAAGCAAAAGATACTGACTATTATGATGCTTTGAACAGGTGGATCGATAGTAGTGATGGCATGAATTCGATTTACACGTGGCTTATGAAGCGCAGACATTAGTGGCTTCAGGCCATATGCAGCGCCCCCTGTGACGGAGGCTAAGCGCAAGATAATTGCAACAAGTGTAAACCCGCTGAGGCACTACATTCGTGATGCTTTGCAAAGTGGTCATCTTTTTGAAGGGCTTGGCAAAGAGTTCTCGCTGGATAAAATTCAAAGGCTGCTCCAAAAAGATGGGTTCGGTGCGCAAGCCAAGAACGTGAAGGAGCTGGGGGCCGCCCTGAAAGACGCCGGGTTTGAAAAGGTTCGCATTGGTTCTAGTGCAGAGCGGTCGCGCGTTTATCGTTTCCCAAATGCAGCTGCATTAGAGACAGAGTATGAAGCAAAAGCGGAATTTTAGGAGTAGTTTATCAATCCTACATGGCCAACCCTGGGCCATACCTATAAGTCCTTATGGACAAGCCTATTAGGTCTGGCCGATGCGGTTGACATGCTTCGTTTCATGCTTGGCCTACATGGCCACAATTGGTTGACTGCGTCGCGGTCGGCGCTATCGGCGTTACCCGGCTACTCTCCCTGTCTTGGAAACTTAGCCAAAGCCGCCACCTGCGCCTTGATGGTCACGTCACCATAATTATCGCTTACCGACTTCGGGGCATGTCCTTGGATGGCGTCCATCACTCGCGGGTCCAAGCCAGCTTCGCGCCACAGCGTTTTAAAGCGATGACGCCAGCCGTGGTTCGGCATCACGTTTGGGTCAGTGACGGTTTGCCTCGCGAACTCCGCCAACCGGTTTTTCAGGCCTTGCAACGGTCCGAGCACGTCGCCGGAAGGAGCTGGTTCGAGGAACAGATGCCCTCCGCTTGTCGAAGCAACGAAGTTTAGAAAGTCCTTTTCGATTAGGTGCGAGTGCAAAAGGACATCCCGCGCCGTATCCGACTTAACCGTTCCCGCCTCGGGGCTGATGTGGATGGCGTAGTGGCCATCAACGCAGCAAACATCTTGTTTACGCAACTGAGCTATTTCACCTACGCGAGCGCCTGTGTATGCGCAAAGCCATGCAATCCACCGCTTGGCCGCGAGCGTCTTTACGCTCTCCCGCTCGCTCTGATGATTATCTGCGGCATGTAGCAGTGCCCTTGCCTCCTCTTCGCTGAAACCCTTCGAGCGCAGCTGCTGCCGTTTTCCGATCTTGATGGTGATGCCTGATGCGGCGTTCGTGGGGAGACGATGGTTCGCCACCGCCCACCCAAGCACCGCCTTCAGTGCCGCGAGGTCGCTGTCCTTCACCGTCTTTGGAGAAACGGCCTTTCCCTTGCGGGGGTTTATCGTCTGCAGACGATGATCTTTATAGCGGACCACATCGTGCGGGGTGACTTTGCCCGCCTCGTCGTGCCCGAGAAATGCAATGAACCCGGTGATCGTGTTCCGATAGCTCTCATACGTGCTCTGCTTGCGACCCGTTGCTTTCGCTTCCCGCCACCAATCATTAAACAAGCTCATCAAGGGTTCTTCAGTCGCTGACGGCTGAACCGGTAATGATGGGCCAGGCAACGGCGGCGGAAAGAAAGGCGTTTCAATTGGCTCGCCGTCATTCCTGGAGCGGATGGCTGCGGCTGCACGAATGGTTGCCGCTTGAAGCTCCCGAGCCACTCGCTTGCGGCTCGCTGATACAGGATCAAGGCTGATCTCGAAGCCATCCCAAGACAGCACTTCGTCTACCTCGCCCAGGAAAAAATCGTCTGTCAGCCCTCGGGCCCAGTCGTGTCTCACCGTGGCCTCAAAGGCGTCTTGGCTAGCCTTGGATGCATCAAAGGTAGGGGGCTGGAAGCCATGCTTCGTGATGATCCCGTCTGCCGCGATAGGGTCATCGGGCAGCGTGATCGTGTTGCGAGCCGAACAGACTGAAGCTGTCCATCCGCTGCTGTTCGTCTTCCTCCAGCAGGTGCGCGTAGTAGGCTTCGCCGACGCGCTTGATCGTTGCCTCGTCCAATTCCTTTAGAGCCGGACACGACAGCGCGGCCTTCCGTCGTCGCACCTCCGTCAGTTCCGCCTCGACCCGTACTGCCACGACTGCGAACTTGTGGCGAGCTTCCGCTGGATCTTTTGTCCTTAGCGAACGCTTCACCTCTCGCTTGCCCATGACTGCTCGGAGATCATCCGGCAAGGCCTTGCGATAGTAGTAGACGCCAGTCTTTGGGTGTTTGAATGGACGGTGCCGTCCGGAATGTGGTTGGAATTTGGTGTGGCGCGATCTCCGGTAACATGAAGGTATCGGTTCAGGCTGCGAGGTCAATCGGCTGATCGATGGGCTTTGTGGCGAGCGTCTGCCATCCATCGACCTTGCGCATGTTGATCTGACCGGAGGCGAGCAGCGCCCAGAACAACATGGCGGCGGTGTCTGCCGATGGCAGCACGGTCTGCGTCTTGATCCTCCGCTTGAACTCCTCGTGCAGCCGCTCGATCGCATTCGTCGTCCGCGCGCTGCGCCACTGGCTCGGCGGCAGACGGGTGAAGGTGAAGAGGCGGTCGCCGGCTTCCTCCAGGCTGTCGGCGACGGCGCGGTGCTTGAGCCGCCATTTGCGGATGAAGGCCTTGCGGCGGGCTTCAATCTCCTCGCGCGTCGCCGCGTAGATCATGTCGGTGTAGTCGGCGGTGATCTCTTCATGCAGCCGCTCGGGCGCATGGGCGAGCAGGTTCCTGTGCTTGTGGACCGTGCACCGCTGGACCGGCACGCCGTCCCAGACGGCGGCGATCGCCTTCTCCAGCCCCGGCGCGCCGTCGACGATGAGGAACTCAGGCCGACGCAGGCCGCGCTTGACGAGATCGTCGAGGACCGCGCGCCAGGCTTCGGTGCTCTCGCCGCCCATGCTCTTGATCGCGAGCAGCACCTTCTGGCCGTCCGCGCGCACGCCGATGACGACGAGCAGCGAGATGGAGGTCGCCTTTCGGTCGAGCCGCACGCGCACCACGGTGCCGTCGAGGATCAGCCGCACGATCGGCTCCTCGGCAAGCGAGCGGGTGTTCCAGGCGTCCCAGTCGCTCTTCACCTTCCGCCAGACCCGGCTCACCGTGTCCTTGCCGACCGCGCCGCCGAACAGCGCCGCCAGCGCACGGCGCACACGGCGCGTGTTGGTGCCGGCCAGGTAGCTGCCGGCGATCAGCGCGTCGGCGGCCAGCGTGCGGCGCTGATAGGCCCGCAGCGCCTTGCTCTTCCATTCGGTCGTCTTGCCCTCGGGGGTGTTCAGCCGGGCGCGCGGCACCGCGATCTCGATCGGCCCGAAGGTGCCCGTCAGCGACCGCGTCCGATTGCCGTGGCGATGACCAGGCAACGCCCGCCCTTTCTTCACCGCCGGCCATCTGGCTTCGCCCGTAACGCGGGCGTGCCAGCACAGCGTCGAGCTCGCCGTCGATCAGCTCTTCGATGAACTCACGCGCCCGAGCGCGCACCTCGGCCTCGATCGGATCGAACCAATGGTCGAAAAGATCAACAGCCGTATCCGCTGCAGGCTGCGAGGAATCAGGCTTCGTGGTAATGCTCGTCATGGCGTGGTCTCCAGTCCGGCGCTTCAACGCCGGATGATTCGAGGTTGATCACCCCGGAGACTACGCCATTGAGAGAACCATTTGTGCCACCCGTTTGTACCTGTCGGGCGACCGAAAACCAACGATTCTCAAGGAGCTGTCGAAGAATCAAGGCCTTAGAAGGACCTTGGTGCCCAGGAGAGGACTCGAACCTCCACGCCTCGCGGCGCTAGTACCTGAAACTAGTGCGTCTACCAATTCCGCCACCTGGGCCTCGACCGGACTAGGTATTGGGCCGTCCGGGCCTTGTCAATTCGAGGCCAAGCCATGCCTTTCGGGGCCTGGACTGACGCGGGGCGATCCTGTAATGCGCAGACGATCCGCTCCCCCATGGTTGCCCTTGCGAGCGCGAAAATGACCTTCAAAGACACCCAAGACACCCTCGTCACCGTTTATGGCGGTTCGGGCTTCCTCGGCCGTCACGTCGTGCGGGCGCTGGCGCGCCGCGGCTACCGCATTCGCGTCGCCGTGCGCCGTCCCGACCTCGCCGGCCATTTGCAGCCGCTCGGCCGTGTCGGCCAGATCCATGCCGTGCAAGCCAATCTGCGCAACGCCGCCTCGGTGCAAGCGGCGGCACGCGACGCCGCGGTGCTGATCAACACGGTTGGCCTCCTCTACGAGCGCGGTCGGCAGCGCTATGACACCATCCAGGCCCACGGCGCCGAACAGGTGGCGCTGGCGGCGAGCGCGCATGGCGCCCGGCTGGTGCATGTCTCGGCCATCGGCGCCGACGAGAATTCGCCCAGCGGCTATGCCCGCAGCAAGGCGGCCGGCGAACGCATGGCGTCGGCGGCGCAGCCGAGCGCGGTGATCATGCGCCCCTCGCTGTTGTTCGGACCGGAGGACGACTTCTTCAATCGCTTCGCCGCGCTGGCACGTTTCTCGCCGGCACTGCCGCTGATCGGCGGCGGCCATACCCGCTTCCAGCCGGTCTTCGTCGGCGACGTCGCCGCGGCCGTCGCCGACGCAGTCGACGGCAAGGCGCGCCCCGGCACGGTCTACGAACTGGGCGGGCCGGCGGTGCACACCTTCAAGGAATTGATGGAGTTCGTGCTCGCCACCGTCGAGCGTAAGCGGATGCTGGTGCCGCTGCCCTTCGCCATCGCCAAACTCTACGCGCAGTTCCTGCAATACCTGCCCAAGCCGCTGCTGACACCCGACCAGGTCGAACTGCTGCGCGCCGACAATGTGGTGTCGGACGCCGCCAAGGCCGACCGGCGCACGATTCAAGGTCTGGGCATCGAGCCGGAGCCGATGGAGGCGATCGTGTCGTCCTATCTCTGGCGCTTCCGCAAGACCGGGCAGTTCCGCAGCCGTATCGCCTGAGGCGCGCTCAGAGCGCCCGCTTGCGGAATACCGTGTCTGGATCGCTCACGCCGGGCAGCCGCCGGTTGTCGGAGCCAAACAGCGGCAATATCTCGGGCGGCAGCGGCTTCACGCGCAACACGACCTCGAAATCCGCCGCCGCTGGCGTATCGGTCAGGCGAAAATTGCTGTGGCGCAGGACCAGAAGGCCGCCCGGCTTAAGGCAACGCCGGAATTGCGCCACCGTGGCGGCGAAGTCGGCAAAGCGGATCAGATGATCGCAGCGGGTGACATCCGGTGGGGTCAGGCCGCCGTGGCGCAGCACCGCCATGCAGAAGATCGCATCATAGGCGGCATCCGGTTCGTCGGCCATCGAGCCATTCGTCTCGAACGACATCCGCGCATCGGGTGCGGCGCGCAGCCGCTTGCGGCATACGGCGATATTGCTCGCATTGATGTCGATGCCCTTAATCGCCGCGCGCGGGAAATAGGAGCGCAACGTGAACACTTCTTCGCCGGTCGAACAGCCGAATGACAGAATTTTCGCCGTGCTGTCGTCGCCTAGTTGCTCCCGCACGAAGCGGAAGATGCGCGGGTAGCGGTTCGCGTGTGTCGTGTTGACCCACTGGAACACCCCCCGGGGCCGCGTCAGCCGCAGCCACATCAGGTTGCGGTACGCGCGGTCGGTCGGTAATCGGCGCAGCGCGCCGAGGAGGCGGATCAGGATGGGGCGCTTGCCGCTCACATGAAATAGATCGCGTAGAGGCCGATGGCGCCGAGCAGGATACGCCACCAGGCGAACAACGCGAAGCTATGGTGCTGGACGAAGTGCAGGAAGGTCTTGACCACGATCCAGCCGAAGATGAACGAGAACACGAAGCCGACCGCAATGGCGGTGATGTCGCCATGGGCGAGCTCGGCGCGGTCCTTGTAGGCCTCGAAGACGAAGGCGCCGACCATGGTCGGCATCGCCAGCCAGAACGAGAACTCCGCCGCCGAGCGGCGGTCGGCGCCGAACAGCATGGCACCGACGATCGTTGCGCCGGCGCGCGACACGCCCGGGATCATCGACACGCATTGGAAAAAGCCGATGGCAAGATACATCGGCAACGTGAACTCGGTCGAATCGTGAAAGCGCGCCTTGAGGTTCAGCCGGTCGATCCACAACAGGATGAAACCGCCGACGATCAGAGAGACGCAGACCACACGCACGTCAAACAGGTAAGTCTTGATGTAGTGGTAGGAGAGCGCGCCGATCACCGCTGCCGGCAGGAAGGCGAGCAGCACGCCGATCACGAAGCGCGCCGCCGCCCAGTCGGTGAACATGTTCTTGGCCAGGGCCCACAGCCGGCCGAAATAAATGGTGAGCAGCGCCAGGATGGCGCCGAGCTGGATGAGGACGGCGAAGGACTTACCGAAGGCGCTATCGCCCCAGCCGAGCACATGCTCCATCAGCAGCAGGTGGCCGGTGGAGGAGACCGGCAGGAATTCGGTAAGGCCCTCGACGAAGCCGAGCACGGCTGCCTTGACCAGGTCGAGATTGGCCGAGACCACCGCGGGGATGGCCACCTGGAGAGTGTCGATTGTCATGCGGCTTGGCTCCGGAGCGACCGTTGCGCTCAGAACGGATGGGAACTGCGGCGGGTCAGCGCTTGTGGCGCAACTCTTTTATGGGGGCAACGAAAAAAGGCAAAAAGTCGACAATTTGCGCTGATTGAACGTATTTCTATAGTGCCCGCAGGCGATTCCCGCCAGCGTCGCCGCTCGCCAACCCTGGGGACCCATGTTCACCCTGTTTCACCATCCGCTCTGTCCGCTTTCGCGTTATGTGCGCCTGATCCTCGCCGAATATGACATCGCGTTGCGGCTGGTGGAGGAACGTTTCTGGGAGCGGCGGCAGGAGTTCCTGCTGCTCAATCCGGCGGGGGAAATACCGGTACTGGTGACCGAAGGCCAGCCGGCGATCCCCGGCACCGCCATCATCGCCGAATATATCGAGGAGACGCGACCGCCCTCGGTGGACGAAGACCGGTTGCTGCCGCCGAGCCCGAGCCAGCGCGTGGAGGTGCGGCGGCTGGCAAGCTGGTTCAACGACAAGTTCCATGCCGAGGTCAGCGCGCCGCTGGTGACCGAGCGCGTCTACAAGCGCCATATGACGCAGGAACAGGGCGGCGGGCCGCCCGACACCGATGCGTTGCGCGCGGCGCGCACCAATATCCGCTATCATCTGGCCTATCTCGGCTGGCTGGTGCGTACGCGCGACTGGCTCGCCGGCGAGCGGCTGAGCCTCGCCGATCTCGCCGCGGCGGCGCATCTGTCGGCGGCCGATTATCTGGGCGAGGTGCCGTGGCACGAGGACGAAAGCGCCAAGAGCTGGTACGCGCGAGTGAAGTCGCGGCCCTCGTTCCGCCCGCTGCTGGCCGATGCGCTGGCCGGCATCCCGGCGGCGAAGAACTACGCCGACCTCGATTTCTGAACGATCCGCCAGCGATCAAGACGGCGCTTGCCGACCAGGCACGCGCCGCCGGTTTCGACGTGGTCGGCGTGACCCGGCCGGACGCGATACCGAAAGCGAAGGCGCGGCTCGAACGTTTCCTTGCTGAGGGCCTGCACGGCGACATGGCGTGGCTCGCCACCACCGCCGAGCGGCGCGGCGCGCCTAATGCGCTGTGGCCGGAGGTGCGTTCGGCGATCATGCTCGGCATGAATTACGGACCGGACTGCGATCCGCTGGCGGTACTGGCGCAAAATGATCGCGCGGCGATTTCGGTCTATGCGCAGGGCGACGATTATCACGACCTGATCAAGGCGCGGCTGAAGCAGGTGGCGCGCTGGCTCACCGAACATGCCGGCGGCGACGTGAAGGTGTTCGTCGACACCGCGGCGGTGATGGAGAAGCCGCTCGCCGCCAGTGCCGGCCTCGGTTGGCAGGGCAAGCACACAAATTTGGTCTCTCGCCATTATGGATCGTGGCTCTTTCTCGGCGCCATCTTCACCACGCTCGATCTGCCGGCGGATACGCCCGAGCCCGAACTCGTGCGGGAGCTGCCGCGCCTGTCTCGACATATGCCCAACCGCGGCCTTCCCCGAACCCTATCGGCTCGATGCGCGGCGCTGCATCTCGTATCTGACCATCGAGCACAAAGGTCCGATACCGCGCCAACTGCGCCCGCTGATGGGCAACCGCATCTATGGCTGCGACGATTGCCTGGCGGTTTGCCCCTGGAACAAGTTCGCGGTGGCCGGACGCGAAGCGAAATTGGCGGCGCGCGAAGCCTTGCGCGCGCCAAGCCTGGCCGAATTGGCGCGGCTCGACGATGCGCAATTTCGCAGCGCTTTTGCCAAGACCGCGATCAAGCGCACCGGCCGCGACCGTTTCGTGCGCAATGTGCTCATTGCGATCGGCAATTCCGGCGATGCGTCGTTGGCGCGCGAGGCCGAACGATTATTGAACGACGCCTCGCCCTTGGTGCGCGGCGCCGCGGTGTGGGCGCTGAGCCGGCTGTTGCCGCGGGAGCCATTCGCACTGTTGGCGGAGCGGCGGAGCGAAACTGAAGATTCAGTCGTCGAGGAATGGTGCGCGGCAATCTCTGTATCATCACCCGCGGAAGCGGGTGATCCAGTAACCCCAGCACATCATCGAGAAGTCCTGACCTCGGTGAGGACTGTGTCCCCGCTTTCGCGGGGACGACAGCCTCATGGTCAAAACTCCTTCACCGCCGCGATCAGGCGCTCGAGGTCCTCCGGCCGCGACAGGCGGTGGTCGCCGTCCTTGATCAGCGTCAGCACCACGTCGTCGCTGGAAAAGCGCGACACCAGTTCGAGCGTATGTCGCCAGGGCACGTCCGGATCCTGCACGCCTTGCAGGATATGCACCGGGCAGCGGTTCTCGATCAGCCCGCCGAGCATTAGATGCTGGCGGCCTTCCTCGATCAGCTTCTTGGTGATCGGATAGGGCTCGCCGCCATAGTCCGACGGCCAATGCCAGACGCCCTTCTCCTCGATCTCGCGCTTGACCGGAGCATCGAGCTTTTTCCAGATCAATTCCTCGGTCATGTCGACCGCCGGCGCGATCAGCACCATGCCGGCGATCGGCGCGGATTCTTTCAACTCGCGTAATCGCGCCGCCAAAAGCAATGCCAGCCAACCGCCCATGGAGGAACCGACCACCACCTGCGGCCCGCGGGCGAAGCCCGCATAGACCGCAAGGCTCTCGGCCAGCCAACGGCCGATGGTGCCGTCGAGGAAGTCGCCGCCCAATTCGCCATGACCGGAATAGTCGAAGCGGATGCAGGCGCGGCCCTCCGCTTCCGCCCAGGCGTCGAGCGCCGCCGCCTTGTTGCCCTTCATGTCGGAATTGAAGCCGCCCAGCCAGAACAGCCCCGGCCCGGCGGCGGGACTCTTGCCCTCGCGCACGCGCACGGCGATGGTTCTCTCTGGCGCAGGTGATTCGACTTTCAGGGATGTGAGGCGGGGATTGCTCATGCGCGCTTCTGGCCGATTGGCGAGGGACACGGTTCGCCGACCCTTGTCGCCGCAAGCGGGCCCCGGACGCAAGGGGGCGACGGTGATGGCGCTTCGCCGCCCGCGCTCGCTCGCCGGCGCCACCATCCTGCAACTGGTGCCGGCGCTGCGTGACGATCCGGCCGGCCATGCCGCGGTCGATATCGCGATGACGTTGCTGCAGTCGGGCGCGCGCGCCATCGTCGCCGGCGACGGCGGGCCGCTGGTCGGCGAATTGCGCGCCTTCGGCGGCGAATGGCTGCCGATGGCGGGCGAAAACATCAATCCGCTGCGGATCCGCAGCATCACCCGCCAGGTGGCGCACCTGATCGCCAGCGAGCGCATCGATATCGTGCACGCACAGGGCGCCGCGCTCGCCTGGAGCGCGCTCAGCGCCACCCGCAGGCAGCCGGTGTTCACCGTCACCTCGTTTCCCGACCGCCTGCCGACCCATTCGTTGCCAGGTCGCTGGTTCGGCGGCGCGCTCACGCGCGGCGACCGGGTGATCGCGCCCTCGAGCTATATCGCGGGCGCCGTGATGCAGCGCTATGCGCTGCCGGCCGAGCGCATCACCGTGATCCCGCGCGCGGTCGATACCGCGACCTTCAGCCCGGCGGCGGTGAGTGCCGACCGCATCGCCTCGCTGCGCCGCGCCTGGGGCCTGCTGCCTCGGATCCGCGTGGTGCTGGTGCCCGGCCGCATCGCGCCCTGGAATGGACAAATGAGCGTCATCGACGCCGCGCGCCTGCTGATCGGGGGCGGCGACCGCAACATCGCCTTCGTCTTTGTCGGCGACGATCGCGGGCAGCCGCGCTATTTGCGCAGCCTCAAGCGCGCCGCGCGCACGCACGGCATCGACACGCTCTGCCGCTTCCCCGGTCCCTGCGCCGACATGCCGGCGGCGCTCGCCGCCGCCGATGTGATCGTGGTGCCGTCGTTGCAACCGCCGCTGTCCGGACGCGCGGCGGCGGAAGCGCAAGCCATGGGCCGGCCGGTGGTTACCACCACGCTCGGCGTGCTGCCGGAGAACCTGCTCTGCCCGCCGCGCATGCGCGACGAATTGCGCACCGGCTGGCTGGTGCGGCCGGGCAATGTCGGCGAGATCGCGCGTGCCATCGCCGCCGCGCTCGCGCTCGATGCCACCGCCTATGAGGCGCTTGGCGCCCGCGCGCGCCAATTCGCCGAATTCATGTTCTCGCCGCAGAGCGTTGCCGAAGCCATCCGCGAGGTCTATACGTCCCTGCTCGCCCGCGACGTCTGATTTCCTGACAATTGGCATAGTCCAGGGCGCTCCGGACCGAGGCTTGGTCCGGCTGACAATGCCGGCGCGCGGACGACCAAGTGTCGTCAAGTTCGGGTAGACTGCGGCAGGCCCGGGCGTTTGGACCGGAAATTTTCGAGGTTTTTGATGTCGAGTTTACCGGCAACGGACATGCCGGCGATCGATCAGCACGCAGCGGGGCGCGCCGCCGCCGCCGCAACGGGGACCGGCGCCGAAGCCCGCGCGCCGATCACCGTGATGATCGTCGTTCCCAGCCTCGACGGCGGCACCGCGGATGCCGGCGCGGTCGAACTCACCCGCATCCTCTGCGCCGCCGGCAATCGCGCCGTCGTGGTGTCGCGCGCCGGCCGGCGGGTCGCCGACGTCACCGCGGCCGGCGCCACGTTCGTCGCCCTCGATGTCGCCAGCAACAATCCGATCACGGTGCTGCGCAATGCCGGCGTGTTGACGCGGCTGGCGCGCGCGGAACGCTGCGACGCCATCCACGCGCTCGGCCGCGCCGCCGCCTGGAGCGCCTTTTTCGCCGCGCGGCGTGCCAAGCTGCCGTTCATCACCAGTTGGTACAAAGGTTTCCGCGAGCAGAACGTGCTCAAGCGTCACTACAACGCCATCATGGCGCGCGGCGACCGCGTGGTGGCGGTGAGCGAGCAGATCGCGCAACTGATCCACGACCGCTACGGCACGCCCTGGGAGCGCATCGCGGTGGTGCCGATGAGCGTCGATGTCGAGCGTTTCGATCCGACCGCGGTCACGCGCGAGCGGGTGGAGGCGATGCGCCATGCCTGGGGCGTCAAGCGCGACACCAAGGTGATCCTGGTCACCGGCCGCATCCTGCGCCGCAAGGGCCATCACGTCATGGTGCGCGCGGTGCGGCGGCTCAAGGACATGGGGCTGAAGGATTTCCTCTGCGTCTTCGTCGGCGAGGACCGCGGCCGCACCCACTACACCGGCGAATTATGGGACCTGGTGCTGGCGACCGGAACCATGGACGTCATCCGCATGGCGGCCCGGATCGCCGACATGCCGGCCGCCTATGCCGCCGCCGCCGCCGTGGTCTCGGCGGCGGTGCAGCCGGAAGGCCTGCAGCGGGCGATCCTGGAGGCGCAGGCCATGGCCCGGCCGGTGATCGTCTCCGACCTCGCCGCCGGACCGGAAGTGGTACTTACGCCGCCGGCAGTGCCGGAAAGCCGCATCACCGGCTTGCGCTTCCCAGCCGGCGACGATGCCGCGCTGGCGGCCGCCCTGCTGCGGCTGTTCTCCATGCCGGAGCTGACCCGCCGCGCCATGGGCGCGCGCGGCCGCGATTGGGCGGTCGGCCATTTCAATCGCCGAGGTGGTCGCCGGGCAGACGCTGAAACTCTATGGCGATGCGACGGCGGGCGACCGTTCCCCGGCATTGGCGCCGGATATCCATTGAAATCCAAGGGAATTGAACAATTTGAGCCTGTCTTGACGGATTTTCCGCGCAGATATGTTGGGAACCGCGTTGACTTATTCGCGGTTTCTACCAATCTTTCGCTACCCGGGGCGGGTTTGACCCAGCCTCCGCTCAGTCGCAACAACATGAGGAGAAGTTAGCCATTCGTCGTCCGATGAAGTCCGCGCTGCCCGCCGCCAAAGACGGCCCGCGCATCAACGAGGAGATCCGCGTCCGCGAGGTACAGCTGATCGATACCAACGGCGAGAACAAAGGCGCCGTCGACATCCAAACCGCACTCGGCATCGCCGAGGCGGCCGGGCTTGATCTTGTGGAGATCGCCCCCAATTCCTCCCCCCCGGTCTGCAAGATCCTGGATTACGGCAAATACAAATTCCAGGCGCAGAAGAAAGCGGCGGAGGCGCGCAAGAAACAGAAAGTCGTCGAGATCAAGGAGATCAAGCTCAGGCCGATGATCGACGACCATGACTATGACGTGAAGATGCGCTCGATGAAGCGCTTCTTCGAGGAAGGCGACAAGGTCAAGATTACCTTGCGCTTCCGCGGCCGCGAAATGGCGCACCAGGAGCTCGGTTATCAACTGCTCAACCGCGTGAAGGACGATACCGGTTCCTTCGCCAAGGTCGAGTCGGAGCCGCGCTTCGAAGGCCGCCAGATGGTCATGCTGCTGGCGCCGCGCTGAGCCGAGAGCCGATTTCCTCTCCGCGGAATCGAACGCCACTTGGCGTCAAGCCCTGGCTTGACCCGGGCATCCATGATGAGCGTTAACAGAAATTGGCCTTACGTGATTGCCGGGTCACGCTGCAGAGTCTGTCATCGGGCCGCGCTTCGCGCGGACCCGTTGGCAGCGGCCCGGCGATGACTGCAATGGATGCGGTCAAGCTAATCGAAAAATGCCCTACGACGAAACCGCCTGCGGCTGCGCGAAATCCTGACGCCGCTCGGCGCGGGCGCGCCGACGCGCCGCCGGGCCGAAGCTGCCGAGCACATTGGCGCCGACGTTCCACAGCTTGTTGACGCCGCTGACCACGGTGACGAGCTTCTGGATCGGCACCCGCTCGATTTCCTCGGGCGGCCGCGAGACGAACAGGTTGGCGTGGTAGAGGCCCTCGGCCTCGTGGCCATAGGAGTCGAGCCCGCGCGCTTCCACCGCGCGGATGGTCGCTTCCATCTCTTCGCGGTTGGCGAAGCGCCGCTGCACGAAGGTGGTGCCTTCATAAGGCTCGGTCACCAGGCCGTGCTCGCCCAGCGTCGCGGCGATGTCGTCGAAGGGGAACATGCGCAGCACGAAGGAGGCGACCCAGGGCGTGCGGCCGCGGCGATAGGTGGTCGCCAGCCGCTGGAAGGTCTTGGCGGTGACATACCCGACGCAGCCGGTGGAGACGATGAGATCGACGCCGGAAAGCAGATCGGCTTCCTTGGCGTTGAGATCGCGGCTTTCCAGGTCGACGGAGAGGCCGTGGTCGAGGATGCCGCAGCTCTCGGCATAGCGCACCGCGTTCTCCGAAATGTCGAGACCGATCACCCGCACGCCGGGATGCTTTGGCCAGGCCCGGTAGAAATGGCGGTCGAGCTCGTTGAGCTCGGCGCTGGTCTGGGTCTGCAATGCCGGCGCGGTGTAGCGCTGGCGTAGCGCTTCGTAGTCGAGCGCGTATTTCATCAGCGCGCCGTTGATGGCGTAGGAGCATCCGAGGTCAAGCACCGTCACCGGCTCGCTCTGCACCTCGGCGCGGGCGCGGATCAACTGCTCGAAGACCGGTTGCGCCAAATGCGGGATGATATAGTCGAGTTGCCCTAAGTATTGAAAATACTTTCTAGGATCATTCGAAATATATAAATCGGAAAAATCCATCTTAGTTTCGTTAAGCCGCGCATAACTCGCGGATTTGCTCATAGTAATTACCTCCGCCCCGGTCATCAATGCGGTACTCCTTCAACGAATTTGTTCAGTGTAAAATCTATATAAACAAAATTAACCGGGTATGGCAACCTCAAAGACTTGCGAATTGCTCGCGAATTCCATCGAAAGCACGCGATTTGGCGCCGTTCGCCGTCGTTTTTGCCGGCTTCGCCGCGGCAAAACCGCCGTGCGCGCTCAGTTGTCAACAGCCGGCGCCTCTGCCATAACGCCGCCTTCTCGTTGCCCGGCCGGTTAGGGCTGCCGTGGCGGCGATTTACGCTCAATCCCGAGCACGTGCCCCTGGGTCATCCACCCGGGAGCCAATCCCGGCCGAGCGGGCCTGCCCGCACAAGGCCGATGAGGAGAGCCAAATGCCCAAGTTGAAGACCAAATCGGGCGCCAAAAAGCGCTTCAAGATCACCGGCACTGGCAAGGTGAAATACCAGCAGTCCGGCAAGCGCCACGGCATGATCAAGCGGACGACGAAGACGATCCGCGAGCATCGCGGCACCGACGTGCTGTTCAAGACCGACGGCGACAACCATCAAGAAATACTGGCTGCCCAACGGCTGACCCGTATTTCGCGGCCGCCTACGGCCGCGCGCATCCCGTCGATCATTCCGCTTATCGCTTCAGGAGATTGCTCATGTCCCGTGTCAAACGTGGCGTCACCGCGCACGCCAAGCACAAGAAAGTCTACAAGGCCGCCAAGGGCTATTACGGCCGGCGCAAGAACACCATCCGCGTCGCCAAGCAGGCGGTGGAGAAGGCCAACCAATACGCCTTCCGCGACCGCAAGCGGCGCAAGCGCACCTTCCGCGCGCTGTGGATCCAGCGCCTGAACGCGGCGGTGCGGCCGTTCGGCCTGAACTACTCGAAGTTCATCGACGGGCTGGCCAAGGCCGGCGTCACGGTCGACCGCAAGGTGCTGTCCGATCTCGCCATCACGCGAGCCGGCGGCCTTCCAGGCCATCGTCGAGAAGGCCAAGGCGGCATTGCCGGCTCCGGCGGAAGCTCCGGCGCAAGCCTGACGCCGATTGCGGGGGCTAACGCGCAGGCGCCTTGCCGAACTTATGCGCATAGTGCTGCGCAAGCTCGGCACGGCAGCCGGCCGCGATCGCGCGAGACAAGGTGCCTTCGTCTTCCTTTTGCTCGTCGTTGCAGCGTTTGATTTCGCCTTCGTAGGTCTGCCGCTGCCTGGCGTTGAGTTTTTTCAGGAAGTCCGCCTGGCACCTCTCGGTCACGATCTGGCCGAGAATGACATCGCCAGTACCCCCGGCGTTGCAGTTTCCAAATTGCTCCATCGCCTTGTCGCAGGTCGGCGCCTTGCGGAGCAACGCCCCGCGGGCCTCAAAATCAAGCTTTTGACAGTCGGCGGCAGCACCGGGCGGGGTCACCATCAGGGTGGCGAAACAGACCAAAATCATGCGAACAAGCATCGCAAATTCCTTGTCTGGCCCGATGATCCAACTGTCTCACCGCGGGTCGGACCTGTCACCCGAGGGGCTTGACCTGATCGGTGCCGGACGGCCACAACCAACCGCGATTTGCGGAGCCATAAATGAGTGATATTAGCGCGCTTGAGAGCGAGATTACGGCAGCCGTCAGCGCCGCCAAGGACGAAGCGGCGCTGGAAGCGTTACGCGTGGCTACCCTTGGAAAAAGTGGTTCGGTGTCGGCCTTGCTCAAGACGCTGGGGTCGATGACGCCGGACGAGCGCAAGGTGCAGGGACCGGCGATCAACGGCCTCAAGGACCGCGTCGGCGCCGCCATCGCCGCGCGCAAGGACGAGCTCGCCGCCGCGCGCGCTCGATGCCCGCCTCAACAGCGAGACCGTCGACGTCACGCTGCCGGTGCGCGAGCCGCCGGCCGAAACCGGCCGCGTGCATCCGATCAGCCAGGTCACCGACGAGCTCACCGCCATCTTCGCCGACATGGGTTTCGCGGTGGCGGAAGGTCCCGACATCGAGACCGACGACTACAACTTCACCAAGCTCAATTTCCCGGAAGGCCATCCGGCGCGGGACATGCACGACACTTTCTATTTCCCGCCCAAGCCCGACGGCTCGCGCCTGTTGCTACGCACGCACACCTCGCCGGTGCAGGTGCGCACCATGCTGAGCCAGAAGCCGCCGATCCGCGTCATCTGCCCGGGCCGCACCTATCGCAGCGACTCAGACCAGACGCACACGCCGATGTTCCACCAGGTCGAGGGCCTGGTGATCGACAAGGGCTCGCATCTCGGCCACCTGAAATGGATACTCGAAGAGTTCTGCAAGGCCTTCTTCGAGGTCGACAGCGTGAAGATGCGCTTCCGCCCCTCGTTCTTTCCCGTTCACCGAGCCGTCGCTGGAAGTCGACATCCAGTGCCGCCGCGACAAGGGCGAGATCCGTTTCGGCGAGGGTGAGGATTGGCTGGAGATCTTGGGCTGCGGCATGGTGCACCCGAATGTGCTGCGCAATTGCGGCCTCGATCCCGACGAGTATCAGGGCTTTGCCTGGGGCATGGGCATCGACCGCATCGCCATGCTGAAATACGGCATGCATGACCTGCGCGCCTTCTTCGAGGCCGATATGCGCTGGCTCGCCCATTACGGCTTCCGCCCGCTCGACTTCCCGACGCTGGCGGGGGGATTGAGCGCGTGAACGCGAGAGACACGCGACAGACGGGCGTCCCCGCAAAGAAAGCTCTTTCGCATTCGTGGACTGCCGAGAAGTTGGCACTCGCAAGACCGGAAAAGTGTCGAGATGATAAGAGAACGCGCCCTCAAGCATGGAGCAGACGACCTACGTTGAACTGTGCGACCGCGCTCGCTCGCTTCGAGCGCATTCACCGCAAAAGAAGCGGGCTCATTTGAAGCAAACGCATGCACTCAGCGTCTGATGTCGTGACTGGATAGCATTTTGTCTGCGAGCGAGGACGTGGTGTAACGGAAGTATGTGACGGTCGGCTTTGCGAGCGGCGCTTGGGTTGTGGCCGAAATCAAACGCCCGCAAGAGCCTCGAACATCGAGCCTACCTCGCATTGCATGAGCAAAAAGCGAGTGTCGTATAGGCACGGCACTATCGTAGACTATCGCGGAGCAAGAGACATCGGTTCTGCGGCAAGCGAAACTGACGCCCCCCCACGGATTGAAGAATGGCATCGAGTTCTTGGTTCAGGAGACCGACCTTCCGTACGTTTGCGTTAGTGATGCGTCCGGCTCACAACGCTCCCGCTGGGCCAAGCAAAGTACGGCCGGCGAAACTACCGCCACGCCGGAGGGCTGAACGTATGAAATTCACTCTCTCCTGGCTGAAAGACCACTTCGACACCGCCGCCTCGCTCGCCGAGATCGTCGACAAGCTCACCATGATCGGGCTCGAGGTCGAGCATCGTCGAGGACAAGGCGGCGCTGCTTAAGCCCTTTGTCATCGCCAATGTCATCTCCGCCGAGAAGCATCCCAATGCCGACCGCCTGCGCGTGTGCATGGTCGACATCGGCGACGGCCAGCCGATCCAGGTCGTCTGCGGCGCGCCCAATGCGCGCGCCGGCATGAAAGGCGTGTTCTCGGCACCCGGCACCTTCATCCCCGGCAAGAACATGATGCTCGCCGTCGGCAGCATCCGCGGCGTCGAAAGCCGCGGCATGCTGTGCTCGGAAGCCGAGCTGATGATCTCCGACGACCACGACGGCATCATCGAGCTGCCGGCCGATGCGCCGGTCGGCATCAGCTATGCCGAATGGGCCGGCGTCGGCGACCCGGTGATCGAGATCAACCTCACGCCCAACCGGCCCGACTGCACCGGCGTCAACGGCATCGCCCGCGATCTCGGCGCCACGCTGATCGGCGACTACAAGGAGAATTCGCCGAAGCCGGTGAAGGGAACTTTCCCCTGCCCGGTCAAGGTGACCATCGAAGCACCGGAGCTCTGCCCGGCCTTCGGGCTCCGGCTGGTACGCGGCGTCAAGAACGGCGCCTCGCCCGATTGGGTGCAGAAGCGGCTCACAGCCATCGGCCTGCGACCGATCAATGCGCTGGTCGACATCACCAATTTCATCACCTACGACCGTGGCCGCCCGCTGCACGTGTTCGACGCCGCCAAGGTGCACGGCAATCTCACCGTGCGCCGCGCCGAAAACGGCGAGACACTGCTGGCGCTCGACGGCAAGACCTACACGCTCGACGCCGCCACCTGCGTCATCGCCGACGAGCAGGGGGTGGAATCGCTTTCCGGCATCATGGGCGGCGAAGCGACCGGTTGCGACGAGAACACCACCGAGGTACTGATCGAATCGGCGCTATGGGACGAGTTCAACATCGCGCAGACCGGGCGCAAGCTCGGCATCAATTCCGACGCGCGCTACCGCTTCGAGCGCGGCGTCGATCACGCCTTCATGCTGCCGGGGCTGGAGCTGGCGACGCAGATGGTGCTCGACTTCTGCGGCGGCGAGGCGTCGGAGATCGTGCTGGCCGGCGATCCGACGCCGAAGGAAACCATCGTCGACTTCCCCTTGAGCGAGCTGCCGCGGCTCGACCGGGCTGAAGCTCCCCTTGAATGACGTGCGCCGGGTGCTGGAGAAGCTTGGCTTCTTCGCCGCCGGCCAGGGCGAGCGCATGAAGGTGGCGGTGCCGTCGTGGCGGCCGGACGTGCACGGCCGCGCCGATATCGTCGAGGAGATCGTGCGCATCGTCGGCGTCGACCAGGTGCCGTCGACGCCGTTCGCGCGCGGCGCGCATGCGCGAAAAGCCGTGCTCACCACGATCCAGAACCGCACGCGCAAGGCCAAGCGCGCGCTCGCCGCGCGCGGCCTGACCGAGGCGGTGACCTGGTCGTTCATATCCAAGCGCGAGGCCGAACTGTTCGGCGGCGGCGCCGGCGCGCTGGCGCTGGCCAATCCGATCGCGGCCGAATTGTCCGACATGCGACCGAGCCTCATTCCCGGCCTGGTTATGGCGGCGCAGAAAAATGCCGACCGCGGTCTCGCCGATGGCGCGTTGTTCGAGGTCGGCCAGGTGTTCAAGGGCGACCGCCCCGAGGACCAGTTCACCGCCGCAACGGGCGTGCGCCGCGCGCTGGCGCGCCCCGACGGCATCGGCCGCCATTGGTCGAGCCCGGCGCAGCCCGTGGACGCCTTCGACGCCAAAGCCGACGCCTTCGCCGTGCTGGCCGCTGCCGGCGCGCCGATGCAGGCATTGCAGGTGGTGCCCGGCGGGCCGTCCTGGCTGCACCCCGGCCGCAGCGGCACCATCCAGATCGGGCCGAAGAATGTGCTCGGCGCCTTCGGCGAACTGCATCCGCGCACGCTGGCCGCGCTGAAGGCCGAGGGGCCGCTGGTCGGCTTCGAGGTCATCCTGCAGGAAATCCCCGAGCCCAAGGCCAAGCCGACGCGGGCCAAGCCCTTGCTCGAATTGTCGCCGTTCCAGCCGGTCGCGCGCGATTTTGCCTTCGTGGTCGAGCGCGGCGTCAAGGCCGCCGACGTCCTACGCGCGGCGCAGAACGTCGACCGCAAGCTGATTACGACGGTCAGCGTGTTCGACGTCTACGAAGGCGATGGAATAGATCCCGGCAAGAAGTCGATCGCCATCGCGGTGACCATGCAGCCGCGCGAGAAGACCATGACCGACGCGGAGATCGACGCGCTGGCAGGCAAGATCGTCGGCGAGGTCGCCAAGCGCACGGGCGGGACACTGCGGGGGTAAAAACTGTCGTCCCCGCGAAAGCGGGGACCCAGTAACCCCTGTCTTTCCGTATCGCGTTTACCGGGCTTACTCGGGTCCCGGGTCTCGCTGCGCTCGCCCGGGACGACAGCAGAGTCACGCCGCCAGCAAATCCGCGAAGGCGAAGCCGTCGCGCTCCACCGTGTCGCCGACGCGCACTGATATTTTCCGCGACAGCATCGGCCCGGCCGAGACGAACGAATGAAATTCGCCGTTCTCGCCGCAAGGGTCTGCGCTGGCGGGCAGATCGGCGAGCAGGCCGGCGTCGAAACGACGGCCGGCGAAGGATGCCGGCAGTTTCTTCAGATCGGCGACGGTCAGATGCGCCTCCACGCCCGACGCGATCATGTCGCGCGCCAGTTCCGCGGTCGGCTTGAGCCAGAGCGGGAACACCGGCGTGATGCCGGTGCCGGCGAGCTGCTTCTCGCGATAGGCGCGGATGTCCTCGAGAAACAGGTCGCCGAAGATGATGTGGGTGACGCCGCGCGTCTTGGCGTCGGCCATCGCCGCCGCCATTTCCCGCTCATAGACCTCGTTCGGGCACGGATAAGGAATACGCACCACGATGGCCGGCAGACCGGCGGCTTCGAGCTGCGCCATCAGCAATTGCTCGCGCACGCCATGCATGCTCACGCGCGCGAAACTATCGGTGACCGTGGTCAAGGCGCCGACGATATCGAATTCGCCTGTGCGCCGCGCCTCATGCAGCGCCCAGGCGCTGTCCTTGCCGCTCGACCAGGCGATCAGTGCTTTTGGACGTTGGCTCATTTGTATTTCCTCTAATGCCGGCGCCGGCGGGGACGGCGCGAATGCCGCGCCGGCTTCTGCGGCTTCTCTTCCTTGCGCGCGCCGAGATGGCGCAGCACCGCGTCGGCCGCATGCTCGCCCGATTCCCAGGCGCCCTCGACCGTACCCCATTTTGTCGCGTGCAGCGCCTCGCCGGCAAACCAGACGCGGCCGCCGAGCGGCTCCATCAGCACCGCCCGCGCGGCATCGGCGCCCGGCGCCGGCGCCGACATGGCGCCGAGCGCCCAGGGCTCGGCGTTCCAGCGCGTGGCATGGCTGCGCTTGATCTTGCTCTTGATGCCGTTACCGAACAGCGAGGCGAGCCAATCGCGCGCGAACTCGACCATCGCCGGCGTGCCTTGCGCCGACAGATCGCGGCCGAAAGAGCCGGCCACCTCGACCAAGATGCAAGCTCGATGCCCGACATATTGGCGAGCATCGCGGCGGTGCGCGTGTCGTGCGCCTGCTCGAACACCAGGTCGTCGCGCAACAGGCCAAGCGGATTGCCCGGGATTTCCAGCGCGATGTGATCGTAGCTGCCGAGCGAGAGTTTCTCGGCGGCGTTCAACTGGCGCTTGGACAGTTCGGGATTGAACTCGATCTTGCCGGAGGTGAGCATGTTGGTCGACACGGTGACGATGGCCGCGCGCGCCACGCAGCGTGCCGCGCGGCGAATTGATCGCCAGACCGGAGCCCCAGGCCACCCGGCTCACCGGGTTGCCGAGCTGCACCGGCAGCCCGGCACCGAGATTCGCCAGCAGCGTGCCGTATCCCTGCCGGCAGAAGGCATCGTTGTCGCGCTCGGGGATGCGGCCAAGCGCGACGGCCGAGACTTCGGCGAGATCCTTGCCGCAGGCGAACGGCCCGTCGATGAAGGCGATGGTGTCGCGCCAGGCGCCGAGATCGGCGGGCAGCGCCTGCAGCGCCGACATGTCGGCCTTGGCCTGCGCCGCGTCGGCGAAGGCGCGGCGCGTGTTCACCATCGCGGCGAGGAGCCGCTCGAGCTCGGCGTCGCGTGCATCGCGCGGGCCGACGCGAGCGGAAAGCCCGCGCGGCGCCGCATAGACGTCGAGCCCCGCCGGCGACAGCTTGGCCAGCGGATTGTCGTCGGGGGCGTGGATCCAGTGCGCGCCGAGGTCGAAGGGCATGCCGAACGGCGTCGTGTCGGTGACGCAGCGGCCGCCGATCCGCCGTCCCGCCTCGATCAGCCGGAAGCTGCGCTTGGCCTCGGCGATGCGGCGGGCGGCGGCAATGCCGGCGGCGCCGGCGCCGATGATCGCCACATCCACGTCGGGGCTCGCGCTGCGGGCGTGCAGCGCCGGCGCCGCCAGACAGCCCGGCGGAGGCGGCAAGAAAGGAGCGGCGGCTAATCTTCGACATGGTATCCGAATGCTTTAGGGACACGGCGACAGAATCGTCGAACGCGCCTGTTGTGGCAAATTCGGCGGGTAAAATCACCCATGGCTAACGATTGGTAACGGCGCCCCGCGCGCCGGTGAACCAATTTGCAATGAGTCTTGATTAAATTTGGCGGCAACAAGACAAGCATGCTCGAAACGGCATGCACGGGAAACGAGCGTCGAACCGGGCGTCAGAATGACGCCAAGGACCGCACCATGGGGTGGATGGTCGACCGCGTCGGGCATGTACTCGCCCGCTATCTGGACGAGCCGGAAAGCGGCTACGAGCCGTTCACTCCGAGCGACGCCGACGCCTTGCGCGCGATGCTGAAGCCCGGCGACGTGCTGCTGGTCGAAGGCAACAACCACATCTCCGGCGTCATCAAATATCTCACCCAGTCGACCTGGTCGCATGCCGCGCTTTATGTCGGGCCGATCGGCGACCGCGTCAGCGCGACGGGCGAGCCGCTGGTGCTGGTGGAGGCCAATATCGGCCAGGGCGTGGTGGCGGCGCCGCTGTCGAAATATGCGCGCTACCACACCCGCATCTGCCGGCCGGTCGGCCTGACCGAGGACGATCGCGCGCGCGTCTGCGGCTATGCCGCCGAGCGCATCGGCTTCGATTACGATCTGAAGAACATCATCGACCTGTTGCGCTATCTGTTTCCGCTGCCGGTGCCGCAGCGCTGGCGCCGGCGCATGATCGCGCTCGGCTCCGGCCACCCGACCCGCATCATCTGCTCGGCGCTGATCGCGCAGGCCTTCGAAACCGTACGCTATCCGATCCTGCCCAAGGTGATGCGCATCGACAGCGAACAGGCGCGCCAGGAATTGCTGGAAATCCGCCATTCCTCGCTCTACGCGCCGCGTGATTTCGACATCTCGCCCTATTTCGAGGTAGTCAAGCCGACGGTTGAGCGCGGCTTCGACTACAAGGCCATGGCCTGGGCCGACCTGCCGACGCCGGGGGAAACGGTGCCGCTGGCGCCCGAAGAGGCGGAAGGTTTCGAGGACGAAACGCTGTCGCCGGCGCATTGACGCAACGCCGCGCAGCGATCTCGCTTTCCCTCCCCCTTGTGGGGAGGGTGGCGCGCGCGGAGCGTGAGCAAAGCGCGAGCCGGGTGGGGGTCAGCGCTTTACGCAGGGAAACACCCCCTACCTGCCCTCGCTCGGCTTCGCCTCCGCATAGGCCAGCGCTACGCGCTGGCCGTTCTTCCCGAAAAGAACGCGAAAGCTCGGCTTTCGCTATGCACCCTCCCCCGCAAGGGGGGAGGGACGCGAGTATGCGGTCCGGCCTTGCCCTTACCGCCTGGCCCGCTTACCTCTTGCCTCCATGATCGACGCCGTCGTCAAAACGCTTGCCCAGATGTTCACGCCGGCCTTGCGCGCCGTGCTGTTGAAGGCCGTCGGGCTGGCGCTCATCCTGATCGTCATCCTCGGCATCCTGTTGCAACGCCTATTGTCGGCGCTGGCCGCGCATGGCGCCACCTGGGCCGAGCAATCCACCGGCTTCGCGCATGACGCGGTGTGGTCGACGCTGGCCTGGGTGCTCTCGATCATGGCCGGGCTCGGCATCGTCACCGGCGCGCTGTTCCTGATGCCGACCATCACCGCCTTTGTCGGCAGCTTCTTCGTCGACGAATGCGCCGAGGCGGTCGAGCGCGAATATTACCCGGTCGAGCCGGTGGGGCGGGCGCTGCCCATCTTCAGCGCGCTGATCGAAGGCATCAAGATCGCGCTGCTGACACTGATGGTCTATCTCTGCGCGCTACCGTTCATTTTTTTCGCCGGGCTCGGCGTCATCGCGCTGTTCCTGGCCAATGCCTATCTGCTCGGCCGTGAATATTTCGAGCTCGCCGCCATGCGCTTCCGCCCGCCCTTCGAAGCCAAGGCGCTGCGCAAGGCCAACGCGGTCTACGTCTTCCTCGCCGGCATGGTGATCGCGCTGTTCGTGTCGATCCCGGTGGTCAATCTGGCAACGCCGATCTTCGCCATGGCCTTCATGGTGCACGTGCACAAGAACCTGAGCGGCCGGCACGTAGAGCTGATCGAGCGCGCGCGATAATCGCGTTTCGTCGGCGACCGCCGAGCCCTCAGATTCTGCGCTGCGCCGCGTTCCAATGCTGCTCGAGATTGGCGATTAGCGCCGGCGAGAAATGGCAATAGGCCTGTTCGCGGCAATAGACCGCCATATAGCGGCGGAACGTGTCGAGCGGCTCCTCGCCGACGCGGAAGGCGCGACGGTTGCCGGCGGCGCTGACCATACCGGAGCCGGTGAAGTCGGCAACAACGCGATCGATGGCGGCATCCATTCTGTTGGGCGGCACGACACGATCGCAGATCATGCGGCCTTCCGGCGTATCGCAATCGAGCCGGCGACCGGCCAAGATGGCCTGGCGCGCGATGCGCGCGCCGACGAAACGCGGCAGCCGCAAGTTGGCGGCACCGGGAATGATGCCCTCCTTGCGCGCCGGCAGCGTCATGTAGGCATCGCTGCCGGACACCACGTAGTCCATCACCAGGAGATATTGGCAGCCGCCGCCGATGGCGAAGCCATCGAGCCCGGCGATCCACGGCTTCTCGTGCGTGCCGCCATAGACCTCATCGGGACTGGCGTTTCCCATGGCCAAGCCGCGCAGCATTTTGTTGACCACGCCCATGTCGCGGCGGATGTACCAGAGATAAGGAATCTTGCCGCGATAGAGATGGGTGAGATTGATGCCGGCGGAGAAAATCCTGCGCCCGGCATATTTGGGGTGATCGACGACGTCGCCGCGCAGCACGCAGATCTCGCTCATGGGATCGAGCAGCGCGATATCGACAGCGGTCTCGGTGTCGTCAAGCGTGCCGTTGTCCTCGGCATTGAGGTGGCGCGGATTGCACAGTGTGACCACTGCGGCCTTGCCGCGCCGCTCCACCCGGGCGGGGCCGAAATCGACCACGTCGCGTTCGACGAATTCGGCGCCGCGCTCGACCGCTTCCGGTTTCGGCCGCAGCATGGCGTGGCAGAGATGCATGCCGGCATCCGGCACGGCGAGGACCTGCGCCAGGAACAGGCCCTGGTCGACTTCGACGCCGTCTTTCTCGCTCTGCATCAGCGCGCTTTCGGCGTCGACCTGCTTCTGCGTCGGCGTCAAGCCGGGCACCAGCTTGGCGGCGTCATAAACGAGGTCTTCGACGCGCACGAACTCGCCGAGATTCTTGGTCAGCTTGCGGTAGATGGCGTCGGCATGGCGGGTGAGGAATTTTTCGCGCAGGTCGCGGCAACGGAAAAAAATGATATCCGCCGCCAGTTGTTGGTTGACCGTACGCTGCGGCTTTTTGGGTAGCTTCGATAGCAAGTCCGTGCCGGCGCGCCAGAATTTTGTGGCCGCTGCGGCGTCATTTCTGAAATCGCGGCCGAACCTGAGTCGGGTCCCCATCCAGGCCGCGCCAGGCTTTTGCGGCAAGCCGGCATTGCCGAAAATCATCTGCGGATCGGATTGATCGGCAATCTTTCGCTTTGCGCTGCCAGCGCCTTTCATCACGCACACTCCCTGAACGCTTTTATTATTGCACGACCGTCTTGCCCGGCCACTTGCACAGGTCGGCGATGATGCATGTTTCGCACAACGGCTTGCGCGCCACGCAGGTATAGCGCCCGTGCAGGATCAGCCAGTGATGAGCATGGCGCTTGTATTCGGCCGGCACCACCTGCTCCAATTTACTCTCCACCTCGAACGGCGTCTTGCCGGGCGCCAGCCCGGTGCGGTTGCCGATGCGGAAGATATGGGTATCGACGGCGATGGTCGGCTCGCCGAAAGCGATGTTGAGCACCACATTGGCGGTCTTGCGGCCGACGCCGGGCAGCGTCTCCAACGCCTCGCGCGAGCGCGGCACCTCGCCACCGTGCTCGGCCAGCAGCCGGCGCGACAGTTCGACCACGTTCTTGGCCTTGGTGCGGAACAGGCCGATGGTCTTGATCAGCTCGCGCACGCGCTCCTCGCCGAGCGCGACCATCTTTGTCGGCGTATCGGCGAGCGCAAACAGCGCCGGCGTCGCCTTGTTGACGCCGGCATCGGTCGCCTGCGCCGAGAGCACCACCGCCACCAGCAGCGTGAACGGGTTGATGTGCTGGAGCTCACCCTGCGGCTCGGGATTGGCGGTGGCGAAGCGGCGGAACGCTTGCGTGATCTCCGCCGTTGTCCATCGCGGCAGGCCGCCGGGAACGGCTTTGACGGCGGCCGCGGCCGGCAGACGCTGCGGCTTGCGCTTGACGGCTTTCGCCTTGCGCGCCTTGGGCTTGGTCTTTGCCTTGGCCGGCGGCTTGCGCGCGGCTTTTTTGCGGGTCGCCTTTTTTGCCATGATTCCGGTATAGTGAGCGCCATGACCGCCGACAACGATGACGAGATCGAACCCACCATCTTTTCCGCGGTGATCACGCCACACCGCTCGCTCAACAATGTGGGCTTCCTGGTGCTGATGATCATTTTCGGCACGGTGAGCTTTTTCGCCGGACTGTTTTTCCTGGCCGAGGGCGCCTGGCCGGTGGTCGGCTTTTTCGGGCTCGACGTGCTGCTGCTCTATTGGGCGTTCCGGCTCAACTACCGCGCCGCCGACGCCTATGAGGAAGTAATGGTGACCTCGAGCAAGCTCACGGTGCGCAAGGTCAGTCATCGCGGGCGGGCGCGCGAATGGGAGCTCAACCCGCTGTGGGTACGGCTGGAGCAGGTGGTGCAGGAGGAATTCGGCATCGAGCGCCTGCTCCTGGTCTCGCGCGGGAGGCGGCTGGCGGTGGCGAATTTCCTGGCGCCGAACGAGAAGGCAAGCTTCGCCAAGGCGCTCGGCGCCGCGCTCGCCGAGGCCAAGCGCGGGGTGACGCGGACGGTGATTTCTTAATCCCCCTGAGCGGGGGGAGGGATAAGAAAGCAAATCAGAAATCGGGTGGGCACGCTGCCGGGCACGCCTTAGATAGCGGTCATGACCATGACCCTCGACTCAACGGCTGATCGCAGCCCCGTCATCGCGCCGCTGGCGACCGCCGCGGCGGACTATGACATCGTGCGCCGCGCCATCGCCCATATCCGCGGGCATTGGCGGGCGCAGCCGGAGATCGACGACATCGCCCATGCCGCCGGCGTCAACGCCACCGACCTGCATCACCTGTTCCGCCGGTGGTGCGGGCTGACGCCGAAGGCCTTCCTGCAGGCGCTCACGCTCAGCCATGCACGCGAGCTGTTGCGCGCCTCGGCGAGCGTGCTCGACACGGCTTACGAGGTCGGGCTCTCCGGTCCCGGGCGGCTGCATGACCTGTTCGTCACCCATGAATCGATGTCGCCGGGCGAATGGAAGGCCGGCGGCGAAGGTCTCACGCTGACCTATGGCTTCCACCCCTGCCCGTTCGGCATGGCGCTGGTAATGGTGACGCCGCGCGGGCTCGCCGGCCTAGCGCTTGCCGATCCCGGTAAAGAACGCGCCGCGCTGCGCGACATGAAATCGCGCTGGCCGAAGGCGAAATATGTCGAGGACTTCGCCGCCACCGCGGCGACCGCGCGCCGCATCTTCGACGCCGCGCTCTGGCGCAAGGAGCAGCCGCTGCGCGTGGTGCTCATTGGAACGGATTTCGAGGTGCGGGTGTGGGAGAAGCTGCTCCACGTGCCGATGGGCCGGCTCACCACCTATTCCGATCTCGCCGCCCGCGCCGGCGCGCCCAAGGCGGCGCGCGCGGTCGGCGCCGCCGTCGGCAAGAACCCGATCTGTTTCGTGGTGCCCTGCCATCGCGTGATCGGCAAGAGCGGCGAGCTCACCGGTTACCACTGGGGTCTTACCCGCAAGCGCGCCATGCTCGGCTGGGAAGCCGGCATGGTGGAGGCCTGATCGCTTCCGTTGCGCGAACACGGGACGTCCAGCGGCTGGTATCGCGGGTCCGCCGGAGGAGGACTGTCGTCAGCTGGGCGTAGCGGCTTTCCGGGTGAAGGGCACGGTGGCAAGGACCAGGGCCGCGGGAATCAGGAAAGCGCCGTTGCCGGTCTGCCTTGTCGTCACAGCACCGAGCACGCAGCCAATACCGAAAGCGAGGATGAGGATCGGCAGAAGGGTTTCGTCCTTCGGCATGTCGTTGATCAACGAGCGCGAGGACTTGCCGGCCAGGCTGCGGGTTCGGTCGATGAAAAACTGCGTAATATTCCCGGTCATCACCGTCGTCGCCGGCCCGACCATCGGGTAGAGCCGGTGAATCGCGTTCTGCAGCGCCATGCCGAACGTCACCGGCGTGGCAACGGCCAGGGCGAGCCAGAAGTCGAGGGACCATCCTTTGAGGGAGACGGCAAGACCGAGTACCCCCGTTGCGGCAACCAGCACCGCCTCGACGGTCAGCATACCGCGTATATGCCGCGCCGGTTCGTCGTGGCGGGCGATGTAGCGGTCGTGGATCAAGGTTACGACCATGACAGCCACGAAGAAGATCGGCAGGATGACGATTTTCAGGAAATCTGTGGCCCGAAAACCAGTCGCGATATCGGCTGCCAGGATGACGAGGTTTCCCGTGATGTGCGCGGCCATGATGTGGTGCAGGCCGACGAAGGAGCCGGCATCCACCCAGCCCGCAACGAAGGCCAGCATTATTACCAGAATTCGGGTCATGGCAGCGATCCCCGGATCTTGCGCATTCAGGCAGTCGACGGACAGACTATAGGCTCTCGGCCAGGGAATCCTCGGCTTGGCCGCTCGCGCATTTCAGGATTTCCGACGCGCGAGCGGCCGTGGACGGGCACCGACACGCGCTGACGGCGCAGCACCGCCGGCGAAATCGCCTGGGCGAAATCGAGCGGCGCTCGTGTAGCGGCCTGGCGTTACCGCCGAGACCCGATCTCGACCGTCACTGCAGCGCCGGGCACGCATCGGGCCCTTGCGGGCGCCAAGGCGGTCGCCATTTACCCGGCAAGTTGACGATATCGGCACGATCCGCCACAACCCCCGCGAATTGGGCCGAAGTCCGGGAACCACCGAATGCAAGAACGCCGTCCTGTGATGCTGGTCGTGCTGGACGGATGGGGCTGGCGCGACGACGTGGCGGACAACGCCGTCCGCCAGGCCAAGACCCCCACGTTCGACCGGCTGTGGGCCAACTGCCCGCACGCCTTCCTGCGCACGTCGGGCAAGGATGTCGGCCTGCCGGACGGGCAAATGGGCAATTCCGAGGTCGGGCATCTGAATATCGGCGCCGGCCGCGTGGTGATGCAGGACCTGCCGCGCATCGGCGACGCCATCGCCTCCGGCGAGATCGCCAAAAAGCCCGCGCTCGTCGACCTGATCGGCAAGCTGAAGCAGAGCGGTGGCACCTGCCACCTGATCGGTCTCGTCTCGCCGGGCGGCGTGCATTCGCATCAGGATCACGCCGTCGCCCTGGCGAAGATTCTGACCAACGCCGGCGTGCCGGCCGTCGTGCACGCGCTCACCGACGGCCGCGATACGCCGCCGCAATCGGCGGCCGAGGACCTCAAGCGTTTCGCCGCCGCGCTGCCGCCGTCGGTGTCGATCGCCACCGTCATCGGCCGCTACTACGCGATGGACCGCGACAAGCGCTGGGACCGCGTGAGCAAAGCCTATGCCGCTATCGTCGACGCCACGGGACCGCATTTCGCCGCCGCGCAGGCGGCAATTGCCGATGCTTACGCCAACAAGATTACCGACGAGTTCATCGTGCCGGCGGTGATCGGTGGCTATCAAGGCATGAAGGACGGCGACGGCGTGCTGTGCTTCAATTTCCGCGCTGATCGCGTGCGCGAAATCCTCGGCGCCTTGCTCGATCCTTCGTTTGCGGGATTTGCGCGCAAGCGCAACGTTCGCTTCGCGGCCGCCGTCGGCATGGCGCAGTACAGCGAAGACCTCGATAAATTGATGCAGACGATCTTTTCGCCGCAGACCTTTCCCAACATTCTCGGCGAGGTCGTGGCCAAGGCCGGCCGCACCCAATTGCGCATGGCCGAGACCGAGAAATATCCGCACGTCACCTATTTCCTCAACGGCGGACGCGAGGAACCCTATGCGGGCGAAGACCGCATCATGGTGCCCTCGCCCAAGGTCGCGACCTACGATTTGCAGCCGGAAATGTCGGCGCCCGAGCTCACCGCCAAGGCGGTGGCGGCGATCGAATTCGGGAAATACGATTTGATCGTGCTCAACTACGCCAACGCCGACATGGTCGGCCATACCGGCAGCCTGCCCGCCGCAATCAAGGCGGTAGAAACGGTGGACAAAGGGCTGGGGCAGATCGCAGACGCCATCAGCAAGGCCGGCGGCGCGCTGCTGTTCACCGCCGATCACGGCAATTGCGAGATGATGCGCGATCCCGTCACCGGCGGACCACATACCGCGCACACCACCAATCCGGTGCCGGTCGTGTTGATGGGCAGCGGCAAGGTCGCGCTGCATGACGGGCGCCTCGCCGATATCGCGCCGACCTTGCTCAAGCTGATGGGTCTGCCGCAGCCGGCGGAGATGACCGGAAAACCGCTTTTCCAGGCCTGACACGTCCCGGCGGCGCCCGCCGCAAATTCATGGCAGGATGCCGCTCTTTGCAGCCGGGAGGTTGGCATGGCCGGAAACGCATCGGACGGCATCGAGGCGCTGTGGCCGACCATCTTCATGCGCCGCACGCTGCCCGGCGCCGAACTCGCCAACCAAGCACTGTCGGCCTTCGTGCTCGGGCTGGAAGACGCCAACGCGACGCTGACCACCGACTATCTGCGCGACAATCTGCTCCTGTCCGACCACGCGGCCGTGGCCTGGCTGCGCGATTGCATCAACCGCACGGTGACCGATTATTTCCGCGCGCTGGGCATGGGCTACCAGATCGACTGGACGCTGCACGGCTGGGCCAATGTCAATCGCCTCGGCGATTACCACGATCCGCACAATCATCCGCACAGCTATTTATCGGGCACCTATTACGTGCAGGTACCGAAGGACCGCGCGCCGCTGCGTACCCGCCAGGACGTGCGCCCGGGCGGCATAACCTTCTACGACCCGCGCGGGCCGGCGGTGAACATGAACGCCATCCGCGGCGATCCCTATATCGAGCCGGAATATACGGTCGAGCCGCAGCCCGGGCAGATCCTGCTATGGCCGGCGTTCCTGACGCATTTCGTGCATCCCAATCTGAGCGAGACGCCACGCATCAGCATCAGCTTCAACGTCATGCTGAAATGGTCGGATGCGTATCTGCCAAGGCAGGAATAACGCAATCTCGTCACCCTTCGAGGCGCGCCTGCCGCGCCCACCTCAGCGTGACGGCGAGAACCGTCACACTACACGCACTCCTTGGCCTGGCAGATATGCTCCAACTCGGGAAACGGCTTATAGGCGGCGTTGGCGCATTGCTCGGGCTTGGCGTCGATGAGCTGATTGAGTTCGCCGCCGTAGAAATACGCGATGCGGTCCTTGGGGCCGGTGTATTCCCCCTCCATATCGCGCGAATTGGAGCGCACGCAGACCGTATAACGCTGGTCCTTGCCCACTGTCATCAAGACCGGCTCGCTGATAAAGGCCTCGCGTACATTGGTGTTGACCGGTAGCGTATTCTTCATGGTGTCGAGGATTTGCTTGCGATAGCCGGTCGGAAACAGATTGGGATTGACCGGCGGCGGCGCATTGGTCGACGAGCAAGCGGCAAGCGTCGTGACCAGCACCGCCAGTAGACATCGCAATGCGGGGCTTGCGGTCATAGTCTCCTCCCAGAACGTGGCGATCGCCCCACAGGCAAGAGGGTCAAGGCAGCTTCAGCTTGCGCTTGCGCTGGCCGAGCGTGCGCAGGCGCAGCGCGTTGAGCTTGATGAAGCCTTCGGCGTCGCGGTGGTCGTAGGCGACCGCCCCTTCCTCGAAGGTGACCAGTTCCTGGTCGTAGAGCGAATAGGGGCTCTCGCGCCCGACCGTGATGACATTGCCCTTGTAGAGCTTGAGCCGCACGCGGCCGGTGACGAACTCCTGCGATCGTCAATCGCCGCCTGCAGCATCTCGCGCTCGGGCGTGAACCAGAAGCCGTAATAGACCAGCTCGGCATATTTCGGCATCAGCTCGTCTTTCAGATGCGCGGCGCCGCGGTCGAGCGTGATCGATTCGATGGCGCGGTGGGCGGCGTAGAGGATGGTGCCGCCCGGCGTCTCGTACATGCCGCGCGACTTCATGCCGACATAGCGGTTCTCCACCAAGTCGAGGCGGCCGATGCCGTTGGCCTTGCCGAGATCGTTGAGCGCCTTGAGCAGGGTGGCCGGCGACATTTTCTTGCCGTCGATGGCCACAGCATCGCCGCGCTCGAAATCGACCGTGATGTAGGTGTCCTTGTCGGGCGCGGCTTCCGGATCGATGGTGCGCGAATAGACGTAGTCGGGCACTTCCAGCGCGGGGTCCTCCAGCACTTTGCCCTCGGAGGAGGAGTGCAGCAAGTTGGCATCGACCGAGAACGGCGCCTCGCCGCGCTTGTCCTTGGCGATCGGGATCTGGTGCTTCTCGGCGAACTCGATCAGCTTGGTGCGCGAGGTGAGGTCCCATTCGCGCCAGGGCGCGATCACGGTCACGTCCGGCTTGAGCGCATAGTAGGTCAGCTCGAAGCGCACCTGATCGTTGCCCTTGCCGGTAGCGCCGTGGCAGACCGCGTCGGCGCCGACTTGCTCTGCGATCTCGATCTGCTTCTTGGCGATCAACGGCCGCGCGATCGAGGTACCGAGCAGGTACTGCCCCTCATAGAGCGCATTGGCGCGGAACATAGGGAAGACGTAGTCGCGGACGAATTCCTCGCGCAGGTCCTCGATGAAGATGTTCTCCGGCTTGATGCCCAGCAGCAGCGCCTTGGCGCGCGCCGGCTCCAATTCCTCGCCCTGGCCGAGATCGGCGGTGAAGGTGACGACCTCGCAAGCGTAGGTGGTCTGCAGCCATTTCAGGATGATGGAGGTGTCCAGCCCGCCGGAATAGGCAAGCACGACCTTTTTGGGGCGCCTTCTTGTCGGACATGGCCGCTCTTTCCGTCATGGCCGGAGGCGTTCTGCGCCCGGCCTTTGCCGGCCTGTGTTGAACTCAAGCTGGAGCCCGCGGTCAAGGGGCGCCGGTGCCTACCCGGTCACGTCCTGATAGACGTCCATGTCGGCGCTGCCGGCAAGGATGGTGCGCCAGCCCTGCAGGAAGGCGCGCACCATGGGGTCGCTGGCGAGCTTGTGGCGGCTGAGCTCGAGCGCGGCGTCGGCGTCGTATTCGATCTCGACCAGAAGCTGCGCCGGATCGTCGACATTCTGCAGCACGCGGAAGCCGGTGCCGCCCATCGTGCGGTAGAACGGCGCCGCGCTGCGGATCAGCGAGAGCACCTGGGCCGGCTCGCCCAGCGCCCGCATCTTGATCTGCAACACCCGTTTGACGCCTTCTTCGGGCTCCGCCATGGCACCCTCCTTGCTCGACTCGGATACGATCCTAGCACCAGGCGGGCCGGCGCTGTCACGCAGCTTGCCTGGCCAACAAATGCCTCACCACCAGCCGCGCCGGCGGCGCTTGATGTGCGGGTCCGCCTCGTCGCCGCCCTCGGGGCCGGCGATCTCGTCGGCGGCGCGATGGCCGAGCCAGGCCGGGCGTCGCAGCAGACGAGCGTGAACCATTCGAGCGCGCGCTCGACCTGCCGGTCGGACAGCCGCGTGCGCGGCCAGCGGTAGATCAGGCCGTACATCAGCCAGACGATCAGGAAGGTGAAGACGCCGGCGAACACGGTGTCGGTGAGGAAATGCCCGCCGGCCATCATGCGGATCGCGGCCATGCCGAGGCGTGAGCGCGAGCGCCGCGCCATAGGCGAGCGCGCGCCATGGCGGCGGCACCAGCGCCGCCGGCGCCAAGGTCCAGGCCGCGCCGGCCACGTCGCCGGAGACGAAAGAGCAGTTGGCCGGACAATCGCCGCGCGGATCCCACCAGGCGACGAAATGCTGCTGGCCGCCGAACTGCGCCACGTCGATCGGCCGCGGCCGGCCCCAATAGTCCTTGAGCGCGACATTGACCAGGAGCCCGGGGCCGAGCGCCATGGTGACGATGAGGAAGAGCGTGGCGCGGCCGGGGATCAGCATCTTCCGCCGCGGCAGGATCAGCTTGCCGACCAGCGCGATCACCGCCGGCGCCACCAGCACGAGACCGGCCCTCAGCGCGATGTTGTGCGCCAGCATCAATTGCGGCGACAGCCGCCAGGCGAACATGTTGTGGTTGGCGTCGGCGATCGCATAGAACGGCCGCGCGATGCGCATGTCGAGCTCGGGGAAAAGCCCGAACAGCAGGCCGACGACAACGGCAACACCCAGCGCGATGATCAGTCCGGTGCGGTTCATGCCTCTCCCTGGCGCATGATCTTTTCCGGAAACCCGGACCCCCATTCCCGGATCACGCGCTGCCGGCTCGCTTCGGCCTCGCGGTCTAGCCGAGCCTCGGGAAAATTGAAAGGCGGCCCGGGACCGGACGGCTATAATGCGCGCATGCCCGACGCGCCCACTGCTCGATTTCTGGTTCGAATTCGCCTCGACCTATTCCTATCCGGCGGCCATGCGCATCGCGCCGCTGGCCAAGGCGGCCGGCGTCACGCTGCGCTGGCGGCCGTTCCTGCTCGGACCGATCTTCAAGGCGCAGGGCTGGGACAATTCGCCGTTCAACATCTATCCGACGAAGGGCGCCTATATGTGGCGCGACCTGGAGCGGCATTTGCGCGGCGCTCGCCTTGCCATTCGCGCGCCCTGAGCTGTTCCCGCAAAATTCGCTTGCCGCGGCGCGCGTGGCGCTGGTCGCGCTGGAGCAGGATTGGGGCGCGGATTTCTGCCGCGCGGTCTATGCGGCGAGTTCGGCGAAGGCCGCGACATCGGCACGGCGGACGCGATCGCCGAGATTCTCATCGGGCTCGGCCGCGACGCCGGCGCAGTGGCGCAACGCGCGCAGAGCGACGAGATCAAGACGCGCCTGCGCCTGCAAACCGAAGAAGCGCAGCGGCTCGGCATTTTCGGCGCGCCGAGCTTCGTGACGCCCGATGGCGAATTGTTTTGGGGCAACGACCGGCTGGAAGCGGCGTTGGAGTGGGCGCGGCGTTAGGCCGAAGGCTGCCGCGGCTCGCGCCAGCGGCCGGCATTGCGGCCGGCGATCAGCCAATAGGCAAGCCCGAACACCGCGCCGGCGGCGGCCGCGAGCTCGGCCGCGCGCGATATCGGCGGCGGCGGACGGTCGATCGATTCCTCATAGGACCGCGGCGCCAACCCGCTGGCGTAATAGCCGATCACCATGAGCGCGGCGCCGACGGCGAGATAGGCCAAAAGCGAGCGCACCTTGAAGGCTTCGGCGAGCGCGACCAGGATCACCGCCGGCAGCAGCGCCACCGCGCCGGTGAAGCTGGTGGCGAAGAACACCGCCACCCAGAAATCGGCGCGCTCGGCGAAATCGCCGCTGAAGGCGTGCCATTGCGGCCCCAACACGCCGAAGGCGATGGCGATGCCGGCGGTGAGCGTGGCCACCATGATGGCGAAGATGATGACGATGATGCGGCCGATGAGTGCCATGATCCGGCGCTACTTCCGCATCGCCAGCACCCGGTCCACCATCTCGCCGGCGACGCCGAGATAATTCGCCGGATCGACCAGCGCCTCCAGCTTCTTGCGGTCGGCGTGCTTCTTGATCTCCTCGTTCTCCGCCAACAGATCGATCAGCGGCCGCCCGGTCTTCACCACCTCGCGACAGATGTCGTAGACCAGATCGTGCGCATAGTTGCGCCCGAGCGCCGATCCCAGCCCCATCATCACCGCTTCCGACATGATCAGGCCCTTGGTGATGTCGAGATTCGCGCGCATCTTCTTCTCGTTGACCTGAATGCCTTCGACGACGAAGCGCGTCTGCGCCAGCGCGCCGGCCGAGAGCATGAAGATCTCCGGCAGCGCGATCCATTCGATCTCCCAGGGGCCGGTGGAACGCTCGTGGTCCTCGATCTGCGCTTCCAACAGCGCGGCGACGAGCTGCTTCACCATCGCCGTCTGCGCGGTGATGTAGACGGAAGAGATCGGATTGCGCTTCTGCGGCATGGTCGAGCTTGAGCCGCGGCCCTGGTGGAACGGCTCGTAAACTTCCTCCACCTCGGTCTGCATCAACAGCTTCACGTCGAAGGCGATCTTGCCGCAGCTTCCGGTGACCAGGCCGAGGAAGCAGCCGACCTCGGCGATGGTGTCGCGCACGGTGTGCCAGGAGATCGCCGGCTGGCCGAGCTTCAATTTCTTCATCAGCTCGACCTGAACCTTCAGCCCATCCTGGCCGAGCGAGGACAGCGTACCGGCGGCGCCGCCGAATTCGCCGACCAGCACGCGCGGCTTCAGCTCGTTGAATCGCTGCTTGTGCCGCTCGAACGAAGCGAGCAGCGTCGCCATCTTGTAGCCGAACGTGATCGGCACCGCCTGTTGCAGGTTACTGCGGCCGGCCATCGGCGTGTCGCGGTATTTCTTGGCCAGCGCGGCCAACGCGTCGCAGATGGCGTCGATCTCGCCTTCGATCAGCGCCAGCGCTTCGCGGATCTGCATGACAGTGGCGGTGTCGGTGATGTCCTGCGTGGTGGCGCCCCAATGCGACCACTCGCCCAGCCCGTCTTTGCACAGCTTCACCAGCTGCTGCACCACCGGCAGCACCGGATAGCCGATGCGCTGGGTCGCCTCCTTGAGCTTGGCCATGTCGATCTTGTCGGCGTCGCAGTGGCGCACGATCTCGTCGGCGGCCTCCTGCGGGATGATGCCGAGCCGCGCTTGCGCGCGCGCCAGCGCCGCCTCGAAGTCGAGATATTTCTGCACGCGGTTCTCGTCGGACCACACGTCGCGCATGGCCGGCGTGGTGAAAATGTCGCGGAATACAGCGGAATTGAGGATCGTCGAGGGCATTTCGGGCTCCTGTCGGCTTGGCGGGCGGACCTTAGCCTAATTCTCCCACTTGTCATCAGCGCCCCGCGACAAGCGGGCCCTGACAGGTTATGAGGACAACATGCCGGATCTCCCGCCCCACCTCCGCGACATTCTCGCGGCGACCTATCCCCGCTTTTCCGCCGCCGAGATGGCGCGCCGCCGCGCGGCGGTGGAAGCTCTGCTGGCCGAGCACGGTTGCGAGCACCTTGTGTTCTGCGGCGCCAACCGCTTCGGCTCGGCGGTGCAATGGCTGACGCAATGGCCGGTAACCGCCGAGGCGGTCGGCGTGCTCACCCCGGGCAAGCGCGACGCGCTCTTCGTGCAATATGTCAATCATACGCCGCAGGCGCGCATCCTCGCCGAAGCGGCCGACGTCGACTGGGGCGGCGAATCCTCGATCGCCGCCGCCATTGCGGTGCTTACCAAGCGCGGCGCGCGCGCCGACCGCGTTGCCACGCTCGGCCCGCTCAGCGCCGATCAGCACGCGGCGTTGTCGGCTCGTTTCGACGGTCTGAAAAATCTCAATCGCGCCTATGTGCGGCTGCGCCAAGTGAAGTCGGCGGAGGAACTCGACTGGCTGCGCCTCGGGGCGCATTTTTCCGATCTCGGCATGGCGGCGCTACGCGACGCGCTCGCGCCCGGCGTCAGCGAACGCGAGCTGGGCGACCGCGTCGAACGCACCTACATCGCGCAGGGCGCCACCAACGTCATCCACTATATCGGCACTACATCGATGGCCGCGCCGGATCTCGCGGTGCCGCGGCAGTTCCCGACGACACGGCGGCTGCAAGCCGGCGACGTGGCGGTGGCCGAGATCAGCGCGGCGTTCTGGGATCATCCGGGACAGGTGCTGCGCAGCTTCGCGCTTGGCGAACCGACGCCGCTTTATCGCGACCTGCACGCGGCGGCCGATGCCGCCTTCGACGCCATCGCCGCGGTGCTCAAAGCCGGCGCCACGCCGGCGCAAGTCATCGAGGCGTCAGGCGTGATCGAGCAGGCCGGCTTCACCATCATCGACGATCTCTTGCACGGCTATGGCGGAGGCTATCTGCCGCCGATCCTCGGCAGCCTGAGCCGGCCCGCCGGACCGGTCCCGCCGGAGCCGTTCCGCGCCGGCCAAACGGTGGTCATTCAGCCCAATGTGGTCACGCCCGATCATAAGGCCGGCGTGCAGACCGGCGAACTGGTGGTGATCACCGACACCGGCATCGAGCGGCTGCATGCGATGCCGCGGGGGTTTGTTATACTCTGATGTCATGCCCGCGAAGGCGGGCATCCAGTAATCGCCAACTCGTCAGTAAAATGGGCGGCGCAAAACAATATTATGTCTACATTCTCGCCAGCAAGATTGGCGGCACACTTTATATCGGCGTGACCAACAATCTTGTCCGTCGCGTCTATGAGCATCGCGAGAAATTCGTGGAAGGCTTCACGAAACGGTACGACGTCGCAAGACTTGTGTATTTCGAAACTCATTCTGACGTTGAAGCAGCGATTACGCGGGAAAAACAAATGAAGAAATGGAACAGAGCCTGGAAGATCAGATTGATCGAAGAATCAAACCCGAATTGGGACGACCTCTACAATCAAATCGCAAGACCCTGAGTTTACTGGATGCCCGCCTTCGCGGGCATGACAACAAACGGCGGTCGTCCCCGCGGAAGCGGGGACCCAGTAAACACAAGCTTTGCGATTTAGCCGCAGCGCTGCGGCGTACTGGATGCCCGCCTTCGCGGGCATGACAGAAAGAAACCTATCGCAACTGCTCCGCCATCCAGTCCGCGCTCTGCGAGCGCCAGCGGTAGGCGCGGTTGGTGGCGATGTGGTTGCCGTCCTCGATCATCATCAATTCGACCGGGCCCTTGACCTCGCGCGCCAGGCGCTCGGCATCGACTGCCGGCACGATGCGGTCGAGCCGGCCGTTCACGATGAAGATCGGACAGGTGATGTTGCCGCGCGATGCCTTCCAGCGTCAGCGTGGCGGCGTTCTGCTTCGCCGCCTCCAGCGTCGGCGCAATGGCTGCGCACGCGGAAGGCCTCGCGCGTCAACTGCCGGCAGGCCATCCCAGGCCTCCGCCCAGTTGAACGGGCCGCCGAGCGCGATGCAGGCCTTGATGCGCTTTTCGAACGCCGCCGCGCGCGGCGCGTAATAGCCGCCTAGGCTCACGCCCCACATGCCGATGCGCGTGGCGTCGAGATCGCGCCGCGTCTCGACATAGTCGAGCACCGCCTTCGACCGGCACCTCGTAGTCGCCGCGGATGGAGAATTCGTATTGCGCCTCGCCCTGACCCGGACCTTCGAAGATTAGCGTCGCCATGCCGCGCGCCAGGAACGGCATCTCGTAGGCGTCGCCCTCCTCCTTGGTCGAATCGAGGCCGACCGCCATCACCACCACCGGCGGCTTGTCGTAGCCGGCCGGCTTGCGCAGCACGCCGGCCAGCGTCTTGCCTTCATAGGGGATGAGCACGCGCTCGCCGGGCGGGCTTGCAGATGCGGCAGCGCCGCCTGCCGGCATTCCACCGCCTTCATATGCGCCACCTTCATCTGCGGCACGTCGTGCACGAACAGGAAGGAGGCGAAGTGATAGTAGACGGCGGCGCGCTGCAGGCATTCGCCGGCGGTGAGCAAGTGCCGCTTGCGCCAGTGCCGCACTGGCCGAGCGCCTCGTGATGGGCGGCGCGCTCCGACCAGACCCGGCACCAGTCGTTGTAGCTCGCGAGCGAGCCGGTGAGCTCCTCGAAATCGGTGAGCACCACGCCGTTGGCGACGAAGCGCGGGCCCCAATGCGGCGATGGCGGCCTTGACCAAGGGGTCGGAGGACATGGGACGGTTCCTTATTCAGACGTCATTCCGGGACGCCGAGCGAAGCGAGCGGGCCCGGAATCCATAACCCCGCGCGCTGCGGGTTATGGATTCCGGGTCCGGCCCTTCGGGCCGTCCCGGAATGACTGGTAAGAGAATTGCATCACCCCGCCTTCTCCTCGCGCCGGTACCAGGGCATGAAGCGCCGCGTTGCCCATTGCACCAGCACTTCGAAGCCGACGCCGAAGCCGGCCAAGAGCAGCACGCCGACAAAGGCTTCGTTGTGGTGATAGGTGCGGGAATTGTAGAGGATGTAATAGCCGAGACCGCCGACCGAGAGGAAGAACTCCGCCACCACCGCGCCGATCAGCGCGCGCCCGGCGGCCAGCCGAAAGCCGGCGAGCAGATAAGGCGTCGCCGCCGGCAGTACGACCTCCACCAGCATGCGCGCGCGCTTGGAACGGAACGAGCGCGCCGACTTCGATGAATTCGCGCGGCACCGAGCGGGCGCCGTCGGCGACGTTCATGATGATGGAGAAGATCGCCGCGAAGATGATGGTGGCGATGCGCGCGGAGCCGGAATAGCCGAACCACAGCGAGAACAGCGGCAGCACGATGATCATCGGCATGGCGTAGAAGCCGTTGACGTAATGGCGGATGAGACCGCTCGGCCATCACGCTGCGTCCCATCGCCAGGCCGATGATGGTGCCGGCGACGAGCGCGATCACCAGTCCCTCGGCGACGGCGGCAAGCGTCTGCCCGGTGGCGGTGAGGAATGCGGGATCGACGATCACGCGCGGGATCGCCAGGATCACCGTGGTCGGCTTGGCGACATAGGCCGGCGCGAAGCCGCGCACCACGAATTCCCAGATGGCGGCGATCGCCAGCCCGGTGATCAGCCGCGGCAGTAAAGGTGCCGCCGGCGCGCCGCGCAGCGGGCTTGGACGCTTCGCGGCTACCGGCGCGGAAAGAGCTGCTTCGGTCATCACTCAATTTCCTTGCGCATGATCTTATCCGAAAACCGGTATCCACTTTTCGGGATCATGCGCTACTGCCTCCACCGCGCGAAATGCTGCTCGATCGCAAGACCGATCCGCATCAGGCCGACGCCGATCAGCCCGATCACCAGGATCGAGGCGAACACGCCGGCGGTGTCGAAATTCTGCGAGGCGCCCATGATGAGCTGGCCGAGGCCGGTCGACGACAGGAAGAACTCCGCCGCCACCATGCCGACCAGCGCGCGGCCGATCGCCTGGCGCACGCCGGTCATGATGTAGGGCAACGTATAGGGCAGCATCACCTCGCTCCACAGCGCCCATTCGCCGGAGCGGAAGGATTTCGCCACCTCGATCAGTTCCGGCTTGATGCTGCGCGCGCCTTCCACCGTGTTGTAGAGCACCGGGAACACCGCGAACAGGAACACCACCAGCACCTTGGGGGCGAAGCCGAAGCCCATCAGCGACAGGATGAAGGGGATCAGCGCCACCATGGGCGTGGCATAGAGCGTCATCAGATAGGGCTCGATGCCGACGCGCAGCAGACGCACGCGCGCCAGCAACAGGCCGAGCGGCGCGCCGACGATCAGCGCCAGCACGAAGCCGGTGAGGAACAATTCGCTGGAGTCGATGAAGGCGGGAATGAAGCTGCCGCCCGCGATCAGTTGCCACAGCCGTACCAGCGTCTCGGAGAACGGCACCAGGAAGGCCGGGCTCGAGTTGCGCCCGGCGATCTCCCAGATGGCGAGACCGACCAGGATGCTTGAGCCAGAACGGCGCGTGGCGGCGGAGGGATTGTGTGCACGTTTGCTACCTATCTCCGCTGTCATCATCCGCAACAGCGGATGATCCAGTAGTCCCGGCGCTGCGAATTCAAGCACTGAGACGGGGATTACTGGGTCCCCGCCTGCGCGGGGACGACAGTCTTTGTTCGTTGTTGCGCAGTCAACTCGCGCCGCGCTTCACTTCACCATCGCGTTGGCGTCCTTCCAGACGCTCGGGTCGACCAGTTGGTCGAAGGTCACCGGCGGTCTTGTCGGGCTTGATGGCGCCGACCTTCTTCATCAGCTTGGCGACGGCTTCCAGCTTATTGCGCGGCATAGCCGTCGTCCTTGGCCGCCCAGAAGTCGATGGCGAGGAATTCCTTGAGCGCCAGCTTGTTGACCTCCTTGCTGTGGCCGGTCACGCGCAGGCGGCGTCCGCCACCGCGTCGGCGTTCTTCGGGTCCTGCATGAAATGCGCGGCCTCGATCAGGCCGGCGACCGTGCGCACGATGGCGTCGCGGTTCTTGGCCAGATTGTCCTTGCGCACCACCAGCATGCAGATAATGGCTGGTCGGGTTGGTGTTCTTCATCGCCAGCAGGACGTGCACTTTCTTGCCCTGATGCTGGATCTCGGCGAGATCGTCGAGATGCAGCACGCCGTATTTCAGCCGGCCGGCGATCATCGCCGGTCCGGTCGAGGAGCCGAGCGCGACCTGCTTGACCTGATTGAGCTTCACTTCCTTGCAGCCGCCGGCGAGCATGGAGCGCAGCGCGATCGAGCGGGCGCCGCCGATCGAAGTCGACGCCGACATCCTGGCCGGCGAGATCCTTGCAGGTCTTGCCTTCCTCGGTGGTGCCGAGCACCCAGTCGGGGTTCTGCATGCCGTAGACCGCCACCAGCGGCACGCCGGCATTGGAGATCTGGTTGATCACCGGCGGCGTCGGCGCCCAGGCCATGTCGACATTGCCGGCCACCACGGCGCGCGCGGCGGCGGTGCCGTTGTCGAACGGACGGATAGCGACATCGGCGCCGTACTTCTTGAAGAAGCCCTGCTTTTCGGCGACGAAGGCGATGGTCACCGAATAGATCGGCGGAATGCCCGGCGTGGCGACGATGATCTTCTTGCCTAGCGCCAAGGCCGGCAGCGGCGCGGCGGCGAGCATCGGCAATGAGAGCGCCGCCGGCGAGCAAGATCGATGATTTACGATTCATTGGATATCTCCTCCACGTTGTTGGCGTTTATTATGTCGTCTGGTGTTTGCGCGTGAACTTTGCCAAAAGCGATCCACGCTTTTCGGTATCGTACGCTTAGCGTTCGAGATGGAATTCGGCCTCGCGCGCCTCGCGCATCAGCGTCGACCAGACCCGTTCGCGCAGTTCGGCGAAGCGCGGCTCGCTGCAAGGTCGCGCGCGTGCGCGGATGGGCGATGTCGATGGTGATGGTCTCGTGGATGCTCGAAGGCCTGCCCTTGAGCACGATCACCCGGTGACCGAGCAGCACCGCTTCCTCGATCGAATGGGTGACGAAGATCATCGCGGTCGGCCGCTGCTCCCAGATGCGCAGCAATTCGAACTGCAGGATTTCGCGGGTCTGCGCGTCGACCGCCGCGAACGGCTCGTCCATCAACAGCACGTTCGGCTCCAGCGCCAGCGCGCGCGCCAGGCCGCAGCGCTGCTGCATTCCGCCGGACATCTGATAGGGGAAGGCCTTCTCGAAGCCGGAGAGGCCGACCATCTTGATGAATTCCGGCACCTTGCGGTCGATTTCCGTCTTGGAGGCGCCGGCCATGCGCAGGCCGTAGGCGACGTTCTCGTACACCGTCTTCCACGGGAACAGGCCGAAATGCTGGAACACCATGGCGACGCCGGCGATCGGCTCGGTGACCCGCTCCTGGCCCACCCAGATTTCGCCGACATCGTGCGGCAGCGAGCCCGTCGATGCAGCGCAGCAGCGTCGTCTTGCCGCAGCCGGACGGGCCGACGATGGCGACGATCTCGCGCTCGCCGACCGTGAAGTCGATATTGCGGAAAACCTCCAGCGTGCCGTAGTGCTTGCCGAGTCCCTTGACGCTGATGCGCGCTTCGCCCTTGCCGGCCGAAGCGGCCGCAGTGGGGCGGTTGGCGGAGGCCGCCGTCTGCGGCGTACTCACGCGACCGCCTCGGACACGAATTTGGCCACGAAGGGGTACGACATCGGCGAATTCCTCCCGCGATTTTGTCAAAACACACCGTTTTGCAACGATGCGCCGGTTGTTGCGCCATTTACGGCGTGGCGCATGTTGCCGCAACCCAGCCCGCCGGGCAACGGCCGCGTCAGCTCCGAAACATTGGCATTGCGCGAGCCGAGCACGCATTTCGCCTGCCCGGCCACACGCAGGAAAGCGTTAGGCTGAATCAAGCGTTACAGGCAAGCACCGTATACGAAGCAGTATTGTTAATGAGTCGCAACTCATCGCTAAAGTTCTATAGCGCGCGACTACCGTTCGTAAACACTAGTAATTCACACGCTCTTCAGCATAGCGCCATTTGCGGCCTGCGCTTTAGCAATTGAATACTTTCTGACGACTAGTCTTCGTCAGCGAAAAGACTGAAGAAGATTTTCACGTCGCGTCAAACGGAAAAAACACCGTGCGTGCCAGCACCATCGTCATGATCGGGTTCGCCGTCGTGTTCGGCGTACTCGCGGTCTTCATCGCGCAAGTCTGGCTCAACAACCAGGCCAACAAAAACGCGCACACCATGGAGACGCAGAAGCCGATGGCGACGCAAACCCTTGTCGTCGCCGCCAAGCCGCTGCGCTTCGGCACCGAACTCAATGCCGCGATGCTGCGCGAGCAGCCGTGGCCGTCGCAATCGGTGCCGGCCGGCGCCTTCACCAAGATCAAGGACATCCTTTCCGGCGGCCGCCGCGTCGTGCTCAGCGCGATCGAAGCCAACGAGCCGGTGCTGGCGCTCAAGATCACCGGCCCCGGCCAGCGCGCCACGCTCTCGGCGCTGGTCAAGCGCGGCATGAAGGCGGTCACCATTCGCGTCAACGACGTCGACGGCGTCGGCGGCTTCGTGCAGCCCGGCGATCATGTCGACATCGTGCTCACGCGCCAGATCGACAAGGGCTCGGCCACCACCGACGTCGTGCTGCAGAACACCAAGGTGTTGGCGATCGACCAGACCGCCGACGAGCGCGACTCCAAGGCCAAAGTGGCGAAGTCGGTGACGCTGGAAGTGACCACGATCAACGCACAGAAATTGTGGCTCGCGTCCTCGGTCGGCAGCCTGTCGCTGCTGCTGCGCAAGGCCGGCGACACGTCCGAATTCAAGACTCGCATGATCACGCTCAAAGATCTTGCGAACAATATCGTCGGCAACGACAGCGCCACCACCACGGTGGTGGTCACGCGGGCGTCGTCGCAGCAGTCATACACCGTGCCGGTCGAGGGAAGTGATGGGGCCTCGGCCGCTGCGGCAAAGCGGGGGTTGGCGGCCTGGTAAGCGCAGGCGCGTTCATAAAAGGGGCGGGGAGTGTGTCGTGAATAACAAAAACGAAATGGCCGCGGGCTTTGCCTGGCGGCGTGCGGACAGGAACAGGACCACGGGCAGCTGGCTGCGCGATCTGGCGCTGGCGCTGGCCATCGCGCTCGCGGCCGGATTCGTGTGCATGGTCGGCGACGCCCATGCGCAGGTGCAGGCGCATATGATCAGGATTGGCGGCAACAACCGCACCGCCATGGTGTCGGTCGCCATCGGCAAGTCGCAGGACGTGCGCACCGATCAGAGCTTCGTCGACCTGATGGTCGGCGATCCGCAGGTCGCCGACGTCAATCCGCTCACCGATCATTCGCTCTCGATCCTGGCCAAGAAGATCGGCACCACCCGCGTCTCGGTCTATGCCGAGGGCAAGAAGCTGATCGGCATTTTCGACGTGGAAGTGACCTACGACGTGACGCGTCTGACCAACGAGCTCAAGCGCCGCTTCCCGCGCTCGCATATCGTCGCCTCCGCGGTCAACGGCCGCATCATGCTGTCGGGCGAGGTGGCCGATGCGGTCACCCTCGACCAGGCGGTCACCATCGCGCGCCAGTTCGGCCCGGAGATCATCAATTCCGTCTCGGTGATGCAGCCGCAGCAGGTGCTCCTGGAAGTGCGCTTCATCGAGATCGCGCGCAACGCCGGCCGCGATCTGGGCGTGCAGTGGAACCGGTTCGGCGGCAACAGCATCACCAATGTCGGCAACCGCGTGCCGGCGTCGGGCCTGCCGGTCACGGCCACCGACATCGCCAGCGAGACCGCCGCCGGCGTGCTCTCGGGCGGCAGCGCCCTTCGGCTTCATGATCGGCCGCATCGTGGCGAACGGTGTCACCACCGACGTGATGATCAACGCGCTGGAGAAGAGGGGCATCGCCCGCAGCCTGGCCGAGCCCAATCTGGTGGCGCTGTCCGGCGACACCGCGAGCTTCCTCGCCGGCGGCGAATATCCGATCCCGGTCGCCGGCTCCTTCGGACAGATATCGGTCGACTACAAGAAATATGGCGTCGGCCTCGCCTTCACGCCGACCGTGCTCAACCACGGCGTGATCAACATGAAGATCGAGCCGGAGGTGAGCCAGATCGACACCACCCACTCGGTGTCGGTGGCCAACGGCATCTCGGTGCCGGCGCTGATCGTGCGGCGCGCTTCCACCACGGTCGAACTGCGCGACGGCCAGAGCTTCGTCATCGGCGGCCTGCTGCAGACCGACAATCACAACTCGATCGAGCAGCTTCCCTGGCTCGGCAGCGTGCCGGTGCTGGGCGCGCTGTTCTCCTCCAAGTCCTACCAGAAGAACCAGACCGATCTCGCCATCATCGTCACCCCGCATCTGGTGCAGCCGGCGCGTCCGGGCGACGTGATCCGTTCGCCGGCCGACGACTCGCTGCCGCCCAACGACGCCGACTTCTTCCTGCTCGGCAGGACCGAGATCTCACATGCCAAGGCCAACAAGAGCTTGCCGCCGGCGGCCGCGCGTTTCGCCGAGGCGGAGAACCAACCGTTCACCGGGCACATGCTCGATCTGCCCAAGCCGAGAGGGGTTTCCGATGCGGCCATCCACTAACGCCTTGCGCGTCTTGGCGCTGAGTGTGGCGCTCGCCCTGTCGCTTACCGCCTGCTCTGAATATCTCGACCGGCGCGAGACCGTTTCGCTCAATGGCGGCAACGCGCTCGCCAGCAATCAGGCCACCCAGGTGGTCGATCCCTGGCCGCGCGATTCCGCCAATCACAATATTGCCTTCAGCGGCGTGCGCATGCAGACCGCGGTCGAGCGCTACCGTACCCACCGGATTATCGAGCCAGTCGGCACCGGCACTTCCGGCACCTTTGGCCAGAGCGGGTCCTCGGGGGGAGCGGCACCGGCCAACAACACCGCGCCACTGGGGCCGCAGGTCAACCAGCAGTCGGCGGTGAAGTAGGCGGAATCGGCCAGCCATGCGCATCTCCCGCAACTCCAGCACGACCAGCACCCGGGTGGCGATCGTCACCGCCGACGGCGCCTTCGAGGCGTCGGCGCGCGAGACCTTCGGCGCTTCCGATGCCATCGATTTGGTCGTGACCTCGGGGACGCTGATCGAGCATTGCGACGCGCCGGAGCTGGCGGATGCCACCGTCCTGGTGGTCGATCTCGACGCCGGACATGCGGAGGAGATGGCGGCGCTGGCGCGGCTGATGGCGCGCATCGGCAGCCTGCCGCCGGTCATCGCCATCACGCAGGTTTTAGACGAGACCGTCGCGCGCACGCTGATGCAGATGCGCGTTGCCGATTTCCTGGTTAAGCCGGTCAAGCCGCTCGAGCTGGTGCGCGCCTGCGCCCGCGTCGCCAAGGGGCCCGCACCCGGCACCGCGCCGACCGAGGCGCAGATCTACACCTTCCTGCCCGCGGTCGGCGGCGCCGGCGTCACCACGCTGGCGGTAGAGTCCGCCATGATCCTGCTCAACAGCGCCGGCCCGCGCGTCAAGCGCTCCACCTGCCTGGTCGATCTCAACTTCCAGAACGGTGCGGTTGCCGATTATCTCGACCTCGAGCCGCGCCTGAACCTGGCTGAAATCGAGCCGCGGCCGGACCGTCTCGACCGGCAATTGCTCGAGATCATGCTCACCTATCACGCCTCCGGGCTCGCGGTGGTCGCCGCGCCCAACCGGCCGGCGGAGATGCGCAGCTTCGATCCGGACATGGTGACGCGCCTGCTCGATCTCGTCTCCACCAATTTCGAATATGTCGTGTTCGACATGCCGCGCACCTGGTTCTCCTGGACCGACAGCGTGCTGCTCGGTTCCAACAAGCTGTTCATCGTCAGCGAGACCACGGTGCCGAGCCTGCGCCATGCCAAGCAATTGGTGGCGGCGATCAAGGAACGACTGGGCGAGGGTCCCAACCCGCAGGTGATCGTCAACCGCTTTACGCAGCACATGTTCTCGACCAGCCTGCGGCTTTCCGACCTGCACCAGACGTTGGGCGACGCCTTCGGCGCGGTGATCCCCAACGACTACAATCTGGTGCGCGAGGCGATCGACCGGGGCGTGCCGCTCGACGAAGTCAAGCCCGGCAACAAGATCATGGTCCATCTCAAGAAGTTACTGGAGACCGGCGAGGCCAAGACGGTGGTCGAGGCCAAGTCCGCGCCGCTGTTGAAGAAGCTGAAGCTGTCGCTGGCAAAATAGGATGAGGGATTAGGCATGGCCGGCCGCTTCACCGCCCGACGGGTTGTCGGCTCCGATCTTGCCGGTATTGAGGGACCGACGCCTTCGGTGATGGATGGCGTGGCCTGGACGGTTTATCCCGAGACGCCGTCCGAGCCGGTACCGCCGCAAGTGACGCCGCCGACACCGGCGGCGGTGCAACCGACCGCGCCGGCGACGCAGCCGCCGGCGACCAACCCGCTGCTCAGCGACAAGCTACTCGACGCCAAGGTGCGCTTGCATCGCCGGCTGATCGAGGAGATCAACCTCTCGGCACTGGAAAAGCTGCCGGAAGAGCAGATCCGCGCCCACGTCCAAGGGCTCGTCTCGCAATATGTGCTGGTCGAGCGGCTGGCGCTCAACGCCCAGGAACTCAACGACTTCGTCTCCGAAATCCTCGACGAGATGACCGGCCTTGGCCCGCTCGAGCCGCTGCTCAAGGACCCGAGCATCGCCGACATCCTGATCAATGGCCACGAATGCGTCTACGTGGAGCGCAACGGCATTCTCGAGCCGCTAGCGGTACGCTTCAAGGACGAGCAGCATCTACTGCGCATCATCAACAAGATCGTCTCCGCGGTCGGCCGTCGAGTCGATGAATCGCACCCGCTCTGCGACGCACGTCTCCTGGACGGCTCCCGCGTCAACGTCGCGGTGCGGCCGGTCGGCGTCGACGGCCCGCTGGTCTCGATCCGCAAATTCTCCAAGAAGAAGCTCGATCTCTCACGGCTGGTCGAGGTCGGCGCGCTGCGCCCACCCATGGCCGAGCTGTTGGCGGCGGCGGTGAAGGCGCGCGTCACCACCATCATTTCCGGCGGCACCGGCTCCGGCAAGACCACCATGCTCAATGCCTTGTCGGCCTTCATCTCCGAGAAGGAACGCCTGCTCACCATCGAGGACGCGGCCGAATTGCAACTGCAGCAGCCGCATGTCGGCCGCATGGAGACGCGGCCGCCCAATATCGAGGGCAAGGGCGAAATCCGCCAGCGCGATCTGGTCAAGAACGCCCTGCGCATGCGGCCCGACCGCATCATCCTCGGCGAGTGCCGCGGCGAGGAAGCCTTCGACATGCTGCAGGCGATGAACACCGGCCATGAAGGCTCGATGGCGACCATCCACGCCAATACGCCGCGCGACGCCATTTCGCGCCTCGAGCAGATGATCGGCATGGCCGGTTTGCCGATGACGGTGGCCTCGATCCGCGGCCAGATCGCCGGCGCCATCCAGATGATCGTGCAGCTGTCGCGCCAGTCCGACGGCAAGCGCAAGGTCACCTCGATCGCCGAGATCACCGGGCTGGAAGGCGACATCATCCAGATGCAGGAAATCTACAAATTCGTGCGCACCGGCACTGCGCCCGACGGCACCGTGCAAGGCCATTTCTCCGCCACCGGCGTGCGTCCACGCTTCCTCAGCCACCTGGTCAATCTCGGCATCAAACTGCCCGGCAGCAATTTCGACCCGACCAATCCGCTGTAGCCGTCATGTTCGACATCAACCCGATCTATCTGTTCTATCTCTTGATCGGCGCGTCGGCCGCGATGTTCGCGGAAGGGGCCTATCTGCTGGCCTATAACAAGTCGTCCTACCGCAAGAACATCAACCGCCGCCTCAAGGTGATGGACGCGAAGACCGACCGCGAAAGCGTGCTGGTGCAGCTCCGGCGCGAACGCGGACTGACCTCCGGCGGCGAGTACCGGCTGCCGCTGATCAATCTCAATCAGCTCGTGCTGCAATCGGGCCTCACTATCGGCTTGGACGGCTGCTGTTGTTCATCGGCATCGGCATTGTGGCGGCCTTCGCCGTCACCATGATGTTCGATGGCAAGCCGTTGCATGCCCTGATGGCGGCTGGCTTCGCCGGCCTCGTCCTGCCCGTGCTGGTGCTCAAGTATCTTGCGTCGGCGCCGGCAGAAGAAATTCAGCGCCCAGTTCCCCGACTCGATCGACATCATTGTGCGCTCGTTGCGTGCCGGCCATCCGGTGCCGATCGCCGTCACCATGGTGGCGCGTGAGATGCCCGATCCGGTCGGCAGCGAATTCGGCATCGTCACCGACGAGATCACCTATGGCGCCGATCTGGAATCGGCGCTGCGCAATCTTTATTTCCGCGTCGGCACCGACGACCTGCCGCTGTTCGTCACCGCGGTGGCGATCCAGGGCTCGACCGGCGGCAATCTCGGCGAAATCCTGCAGAACCTTTCCAAGGTGATCCGCGATCGCTTCAAGATGCGTCGCAAGATTCGCGCGCTCGCCGCCGAAGGGCGCGCCTCGGCGATGATCCTCTCCTCGCTGCCCATCGGCATGTTCGCGATGGTCAATCTCGTGGTGCCGACCTTCTACGGCAGCGTCTGGCAATACGATATGACCAAGATTGTGCTGGCGCTGGCGGTATGCTGGATGCTCATTGGCATTCTCATCATGTTCCGCATGGTCAATTTCAGGATCTGACCCATGAGCGAGGTCGCTGCGATCTTCGGCAACATGATCGGCGACAGCGGCACGCTGCTGGTGGCCGTGATGGTGTTCCTCGCCGCGGGGACGCTCGCCTTCTCGCTCATGGCCTTCGTGCGCGTGCGCAATTCGGTGAAGCGGCGCACCGCGCGCATCATGGACGAGGCGGAACGGCAGGGCCACGCCGAACGCTCGCTGCGCTATTCCAGCGTCAAGGCGGTGGCCAAGCTCATCGAATACACCACCAAGCACTATGCCAGCACCAATGACGGCAGCATGAAGGTACTGCGCCAGCGCTTGGTGCAGGCCGGCATCTACGACCCGCGCGGCGTCGCCTTCTTCTTCATCGCGCGCACCGGGCTGGCGATCCTGCTCGCCGCCTTGGTGTTCGGCCTGTTCCCCATGGTGATCCAGAAAGGCACGACGTTCTTCTGGCTGATGGTGATCGTCGGCGGCATCGGCGGCTATGTCGGCCCGAGCATATACATCGACCGCCGCATCGCCGCGCGCCGGCTGGAGCATCGTTCCGGCTTCCCCGACTTCATGGACCTGCTGGTGGTCTGCGCCGATTCCGGGCTGTCGATGGAGGCGAGCCTGGAGCGGGTCGGCCGCGAGCTCGGCGACAGCTACCCCTCGCTCAGCGCCAATATCCACATGACCAACCTCGAAATCCGCGCCGGCCGCGCGCTCAAGGACGCGCTCGAGCGCTTCGCCGAGCGGCTGGCGCTGGACGAGGCGCGCTCCTTCGCCACGCTGATCAACCAGTCGCTCGACCTCGGCTCCTCGATCACCGACGCCATGCGGGTCTATTCCGACGACATGCGGCACAAGCGCCTCTCTTTCGCCGAGGAAAAGGCCTATGCGCTGCCCGCCAAGCTAGCGGTGCCCATGATGGTGTGCATCTTCCCGGTGATCTTTGTCGTCATCCTGCTGCCGGTCTTCGTGCGCCTGCATGAGGGCCATTACTTCTGACCCCGCGCCGCCGCCAGTCCTGAACAAATTCTTAACCAACCTCGCCTAGCCTGACGGCGCCCCGATACCGGAGCGGTCCCCCCTAGGGCTTTGTGATGCGTCGAAGTCTGATCCGAGCCCTGACCCTTGCCGCCGCCGGCCTGGCGCTGGCCGCCTGCAACACCACCGGCAGCGGCGTCTATCCCTTCGCGTCCACCGCTCCCGCGGCGTCGCAAGCCGGCACGCCCGACGCCGGCAACGCCCTGGCCTCCGCCGATCCGGCGCCGCCGCCACTGGGCGTGTCGCCGGAAGTCGAGAAGGGCCTGCTCGGCAGCGACGCCTACGACGATCTCTCGCTCGGCAAGCGGCAATACCGCGCCCAGAACTACGGGCTGGCCGAACGCTATTTCCAGCGCGCGGCCGAATTACATCCGCGCGACGCCGAGGCCTGGCTGGGGCTCGCCGCCTCCTACGACCGGCTGCGCCGCTTCGACCTCGCCGACCGCGCTTATGCGCAAGCCATCCGCATCGTCGGACCGACGGCGGAGATTTTGAACAACCAAGGTTATTCCTACATGCTGCGCGGCGATTACACCCGCGCCCGCGCCAAGCTCGCGGCGGCGCACCGCCTGGAGCCGAACAACAAATACGTCGCCAATAATATGCGGCTACTCAACGAGAGCGCGCGCCTGGGCAAGGCGATCCAATAGGCACGTCGCGGCCGGTTTTAGCTTGTTGACAGTGAGCTCGCTTCGCTTAGCCGACCCTACAGGCTTGCGTAGCGCCGAGCCCACCCGGTAGCGCCCACGCGCCGGCTCGATTAGCATCCCGCGCTTAACCGGCGTTTGAAGACCGGAAAAATCCCCAGGGAGGAATCTCATCATGGCAACACCCGTGAACGCCGGCGCGCGTCTCGACCGGCTGCCCATTTCGTCGTTCCATTACCGTATCTTCTGGCTGGTCGGCGCCGGCATGTTCTTCGACGGCTACGATCTCTATGTCGCGGGCGGTGTGCTCGCCGACGTGATCCACACCCATTTCTCGACGCTGCCGCAGAATCTGAAATTCCTGTCCTGGACCTTCATCGGCATGACCTTGGGGGCGCTGATCACCGGCTATGTCGGCGATGCCCTGGGCCGCCGCTTCACCTACCAGATCAACCTGTTGATCTTCGGCCTGGCCTCGCTCGCCGCCGCCTTCGTGCCGAGCATGGGCTGGCTGATCGTCTGCCGCTTCGTGCAGGGACTCGGCCTCGGCGCCGAGATCGTGGTCGGCTATTCGACGCTGACCGAATTCGTGCCGCCGAAGACGCGCGGGCGCTGGCTCGCCTTCATGGCCTTCATCGTAGTCGCCGGCTTCCCGGTCACCGCCGTGCTCAGCTACCTGATCATCCCGCATTGGGGCTGGCGGCCGATGTTCATCATCGCCGGCATCGGCTCGCTCATCGTCTGGTATCTGCGCAAGCGCCTGCCGGAATCGCCGCGCTGGTTGGAATCGAAGGACCGCACCGCCGAAGCGGAAGCCTTGATGACGACCATCGAGAAGGAGATCGCCCCCGCCGGCGGCCTGCCGGCGCCGGCCGCAGCGCCGGCCGCGGTGCCGCTGTTCACCGCCGGCGACATGCTGCGCCCGCCCATGCTCCAGCGCATGATCGTCGGCTCCTGGGTGCTGATCACCATCAACACACTGATCTTCGGCTTCGTGATCTTCCTGCCGCAGTTCTTCCTGCGCCAGGGCCTCAACATCGCCCACTCGCTCGCCTATACGGTGGTGCTGTCGGTCGCCTCACTGGTGGGCTGCGCGCTCGGCGCCTGGACCGCCGACTTCATCGGCCGGCGCTGGAGCATCATCGGCGCCTCCATCGCCACCATCCTGTTCGGCTGGTTCTATGCGCGCTTCAATGCCGCCTCCGATCCGGCGACGGTGCTCAGCGTCGGCTTCGTGCTCATCGTGGCGATCTACGTGCAGACCGCGCTGCTGTTCGGGGTCTACACGCCGGAGCTGTTTCCGACCGAGATCAGGCTGCGCGCCAACGGCATCTGTAACACCATCGGGCGGGCGGCGACCGTGGTCTCGCCCTTCGTGGTCGGCGCGCTGATGGTGCGCTATCACCTGCCCGGCGTGCTCTGGCTGATGATCGGGCTGCTGGTCATCCAGATCGTGGTGGTCTTTGTCTGGGGCGTGGAGCCGCGCAACCGGGCGCTGGAGGACGTCGCCGCCCAGCCGGCGTGAGCCCTTTCGCCGCCGATTCCGGGGTCGCGTGCCGCGCATGTGCCCCGGAACGGCGATATAAGGGGTATATGGCGGCCGTTCGCGCTGGCGGACGGCCGTCGGCGTTCATAACTAGGGTTGATGGGCGACAGTCTGCTGAGGAATCATCGCCGCAATGTTCGAATCGCTTCGTAAGCTGGTGACTGAGTTCGGCGACGGCGGCAAGCATGCCAGCCGTTTCGACAATACCGACTATCGCCTGTCTGCGGCGGCGCTCTTGGTGCATGCCGCCTGCATCGACGGCAATTTCGCCGAGGTCGAGCGCAAAAAGCTGCATGCGCTGATCGTGCAGCGCTTCGATCTCGACGACGACGCGGCCGACGAGCTGATCGCCAAGGCAAGCGCGGTCGAGCAGGAAGCAATCGACCTTTATGCCTTCACCGCCAAGCTCAACCGCTCGCTCGACGAAGCGGGCCGCGCCCGCATCATCGAGATGATGTGGCAGGTCGTCTATGCCGACGGCATCATCACCGAGTTCGAGGATAACCTGATCTGGCGGGCGGCGGACCTGCTGGGTATTTCGCGGCGCGAACGCATCGCGCTGCGGGCGCGGGTAACCGGCGCCAGCGGCGGGGGCGATTAGCGCATGAGTGAGCTCAAGCCGGTCACCGTCATCACCGGCGCTTCGGCCGGCATCGGCGTGGCGCTGGCGCGCGTGTTCGCGCGGCACGGCCATGCGCTGGCGCTGGTGGCACGGCGCAGGGATCGGCTCGAGGCGCTCGCCGACGAGATCGCCAAGAGCGCGTCCAAGAGCGGCGCGCCGCGGCCGCTGGTCATCCCCGCCGACCTAACACAGCCCGATCTCGCCCGCCGGCTCGGCGACGCGCTCACCGCCGCCGGGGCCGAGCCGCAGTACATCGTCAATAATGCCGGCTTCGGCCTGGTGGGACATGCCGTCCACCACGACCGCGCCGAGCAGCTCGCCATGATCGACCTTAATGCGCGTGTGCTCACCGAATTGTCGCTGGCCTTTGTCGACAGCCTGGCGCGCCACAAAGGCGGCATCCTCAATGTCGGCTCCATGGCCGGCTACCTGCCGGGTCCGGGCATGGCAGTCTATTACGCCAGCAAGGCCTATGTGCTGTCCTTCACCGAAGCCCTGCACAGCGAGTTGAAGGGCCGCGGCATCAAGGTCGCCGTGCTCTGCCCCGGCCCGGTGCCGACTGAATTCGCCGAGCGCGCCGGCATCAAGGGCGGCCTCGCCCCCGGCTTCATGACCAAGAGCGCGGAATACGTCGCCGAGGCCGGCTATCGCGGCCTGATGGGCGGCCACCGCACCATTGTGCCCGGCACGGTGAACCGGGTGATCACCGTCATGGTGCGCCTGATCCCGCGCCGGCTGGTGCTGTGGGCGGTGGACCGCCGCCAGAGCCGGCGCAGATCCGCGCGAGGGGCATAGCCGTTGGTCGCCGCTCCGCTAGGCAAATCGAAATGAAGCGGCTAGTAATTCAGGCGACGCGCGTGGATTGCGCGCCCGAACCGCCATGTTGAAGCCGGTCCTCCTCATCCTGCACCAGGAACATTCCTCGCCCGGCCGGGTCGGCCAGGTGCTCACTAAGCTCGGCCATCCGCTCGACATCCGCCGTCCGCGCTTCGGCGATCCGCTGCCGACGACGATGGACGAGCATGCCGGCGCGGTGATCTTCGGCGGCCCGCAAAGCGCCAATGACAGCGACGAGTTCCTCAAGCTGGAAACCGACTGGATCGGCGTGCCGCTGCGCGACCAGAAGCCCTATCTCGGCATCTGCCTGGGCGCGCAGATGATGGCGCGCCATCTCGGCGCCCGGGTCTACCCGCACCCGCAGGGCCATGCCCAGGTCGGCTACTACCCGATCCGCCCGACCGCGGCCGGCCGCACGATTTGCCCCGAATGGCCGGACCACGTCTATCAATGGCATCGCGAAGGCTTCGAGCTGCCGGCCGGCGGCGAGCTCTTGGCCGAGGGGGAGGACGCCTTCGCGGTGCAGGCCTTCCGCCATGGCACCGGCTACGCGATCCAGTTCCATCCGGAAGTCACCCACGCCATGATGTATCGTTGGCTGGTGCGCGGCGCCCATCGGATGGAACTGCCGGGCGCCAAGCAGCGCGCCGACCACATCGCCGGGCGCGCGGTGCATGATTTTGCCTCGCGCAACTGGTTGGCCGGGTTCATCGACCACTGGCTCGGCCGCAAGCCCGCCACCGCGCCTGCGGCGACATCCTGAGCCGGCCCCGGCGCGCGCCCGCGCGCCGCCTGGCTGCGAGCATTGACAAACCACGACCGGGCTTGGTCGATTGCCGTCTGGCGGGGCCCACCAGCATTGGCCAGCCATGCGCGGAGCCGGCGAATGAGCGATACCTGGGATAGGCCGCGGACGACCGCCATCGCCCCCGCGCTGGCGACGATGCTGCGCGCGGCCGACGGGATCCTCGAATTACTGCCGGTCGCGACCTTCATCTGCGATGCCCACGGCACCATCCTGCAATACAACCACCCTGCCGTCGAAATATGGGGCCGCGTGCCCAGGCCCGATCAGACCTATGACGACTTCACCGCGAGTTCCCGCTTCATCGCCACCGACGGCACGCCGGTCCCGCGCTCGCTGCTGGCCGAGGTGCTGGCGACCGGCGCTCCGGCGCGCGACGTCGAGCGCGTCGTCGAGCGCAGCAATGGCGACACGATCGCGGTGTCGATCAATATCGATCCGCTACGCGGCGCCGGCGGCGAACTGATCGGCGCGGTCTACTGCTTTCGCGATATCACCGAGCGCAAACGCATGGACGACGCGCTCGAACGCTCGCGCCTGCACGCGCTCGAGCAGGAGCAGCGCCTGGCCGCCACCTATCAACACGTCGCCATCGGCATATCCGAGGTGGCACCCGACGGCACTATCCTGAGCGTCAATGAAGCGATCTCCGTCATCAGCGGCTACAGCCGCGAGCACCTGCTTGCCCACAAGCTGTATAGCAATTCGCATCCCAACGACATCGAGTCCGACCGCGAGGCCTTCCGCAGGCAGATCGCCGGCGAACTCGATTTCTATTCGGTGGAGAAGCGTTTCATCCGCAGTGACGGGCGGGTGATCTGGGTCTCGGTGCGCTCCTCGCCGGTGCGCGACGCCAGCGGCCGGTTGCTCTATCTGGTGCGGGTGTTGCAGGACATCACCGAGCGCAAGGAAGCCGAGCAGCGCCAGCGGCTGCTGATCGACGAATTGAACCACCGGGTGAAGAACACGCTCGCCACCGTGCAATCGCTGGCCGCGCAGACCGCGCGCTCGGCGCCGTCGCCGGCGGCGTTTCGCGAAAGCTTCGAGGGCCGGCTGATCGCGCTGTCGAAGGCGCATGACCAGCTCACCAAGCATCGCTGGGAGAGCGCCGATCTGCGCGCGCTGCTGATGGCCGGCATGGCGCCGTATGGCGCCGGCCCGGATCGCGTCATATTGCGCGGCGAGGGCCTGGTGCTGCGGCCACGCGCGGTGCTGACGCTGGCCATGACCTTCCACGAACTGATCACCAATGCCGCGAAATATGGGGCGCTATCGACACCGGCCGGACGCATCGAGATCCACTGGGAACCGGTCGCGGCAGCGGGCGGCGTCCTATTGCACATCGAATGGCGGGAACAGGGCGGGCCGCCGGTTTCCGAGCCGGCGCAACGCGGCTTCGGCACGCGGCTGATCGAAGGCGGCATCGCCGCCGAGCTCGGCGGCCGAGTGAGTCTGGAGTTCGCCGGCGATGGCCTACGCTGCGACTTCAACATCCCGCTGGCAGCCGCCAAGCTCGACATCGAGCCCCTGCCGGGCGCCGCGGCGGATTGGTCGATTTGAGGGCTTTGCCGCTTGAGGGCTATGCGGCCCGCCTCCGCCCTGACGGGCAACCTTCGCGACGCGAAGGTTGGTGGAGCCGAGGGGATTTGAACCCCTGACCTCCTCATTGCGAATTCAAGATTTTGAGATTGCCGATATTTCCCGATAATTCCTAACTCACTGAATAACCCTGTTCTTCGGCAAATTCGACGCTACATCCGATCGCTGAATATTCCGCCAATTTCCGCTCTTGTGGTCACCCAGTGGTCACCCGGCGGGCGTGGAGCTTTCGCTTGTCGACCCAAAGACTCACAAAACGAATAGTTGACGGCGCAGTACCGACTGCCTCCCGATACTGTATCTGGGATGCGCAGTTGGCAGGGTTTGGCGTCCGCATTACCTCCTCTGGTGTCAAAACATTCTTCCTTCGATATAGGCCAAAGGGACGCTCATCAATAAAGCGATACGTGTCCTTGGGTCGCCATGGTGTCGTGACTGTAGAGCAAGCGCGAGAACGTGCCAAACGGTTACTAGGTGCAGTGGCGAATGGTGACGATCCGGCATACGAAGCAAATTTGCAGCGAAGCATACCGAATTTGGCAACCGCAGCAGCCAACTTTCTTGCAGATCATGTCGCTCCAAAGCGCAAGCCCAAGACACTTGTCTCATACAGCCACGCACTCGAACATCACATCATCCCAAAAATTGGGAATCAACTCTTGACGCATCTGACAAGAGCCGATGTGACTAGACTCCACCTATCGCTTGCCTCAACGCCGTACATGGCGAACTATGTCACAACGGTCTTAAGTTCGCTTTATGGCTGGGCTGAGCGCGAGGGGCTCCTGGCGGAAGGCTATAACCCCGCACGCCGCATCGAGAAGTTCCGCGAACATCGACGAGAGCGGTTCCTCAGTGGCGAGGAGTTCGCCCGCATCGGCGCCGCGCTGCGCGATGGCGAGACCATCGGTATCCCCTACTCGGTCGACGAGACCAGGCCCACCGCTAAACACGCGCCGAAGCCTGAGAACAGGCGCGTCGTGGTGGCGCCGGATGCAGTGGCTGCTATCAGGCTATTGATGCTTACCGGCTGCCGGCTGCGGGAGGTCTTGAACCTGCGCTGGCGGGAGGTCGACTTCGAGCGCGGGCTCCTGCTGCTGGCGGACTGAAGACCGGGCGAAAGACCGTGGTGCTGGGTCCTGCGGCAGTCGAGATCCTGAGCGGCTTACCGCGCGTCGGTGACTGCGTCTTCCCAGGGGCAGACGGCAAGAAGCCGCGCTCGGATCTCAAGAGGCCGTGGGCGCTCATCACCAAGCGGGCGGGCCTGAACGGCCTTCGCATCCATGACCTGCGACACTCCTACGCGTCGGTGGCGGCTGGCGCCGGATTCGGCCTTGTGATCATTGGGAAATTACTTGGCCATACCCAAGCGTCGACGACCCAGAGATATGCCCATCTTGCCGATAATCCTGTTCGTGTAGCCTCTAATGAGGTCGCCAACCGAATCGCTGAGGCCTTAAGATAGCTCAACCTCTCTGCCGCGGTTTCTTGGCTACTCGTTTGCCCTGCTGCCGCTCATCCGGTTTGCTATCGCTCGCGTGCGGAACATTATGGTTTGCGCGGCAAGCTTCCCATTCTTCTGCTAGCCCTTTTCTTCCATTCGGTCGCTTAATAGTGGGAAGACATTTGATTATCGCCCAGGCAAAATCGATGAACTCGGATTCTTCCCGACTATTCGATACTGCGGTGCTAACGCCCCCACTTTGTCGGTAATGAAGGGCCAGACTATCCAGCAGTCGATGCAACTGCGGTCGGCGCGCTACCGGACCTTTCTTCGCGCTCGCTGCGAATGCTTCAAAGATTCCCCGGTAATATTCCAAAGCTGATAATATGTCATCGTAGCTCAGGGAAACGGATTTCGGCACGAGCAGGGTGTGCGCAAGAAGCGGATTGTCTTCACGCAACTCGGCAATCTTCTGCAGGAGCTTGGCACAATATTCCGATATTAGTCGGGCGCGATCACGATCAACAACTGATCCACGTAACGACCTACGCGTTGTAACTTGGCCCTCATAGACAGAAACAATCAGCCGGATAGCGCTTCTCGTTTCTGGTGAAATGTCGAGCGTCGGCATGCACCGCTGAATTTCTTTAAATACATCGTCACCCAATTCCGTGGGCTTTTCAAAGGAATGAAATACTGACGGGCCGTGTTCCAAATGCTTCCTCCTCGTTCGTCGTTCTCGCGAAAATCCGGAAGTACTAATCCGATTTGGAATTACATCAGTAACGACAGCAACGATTCGCCTACTTAGTTTAGCCGCATTAGACAGCTGCGCGCCACCGATCCGCCGCATACAGCGGCCGCTGCGCTGGCCCAATCTGGCGAGATATCATCATGGACAATGAAGGAGTGAATGGCCGGATGCTTCGCCGCAAGGAAGCGGCACGTTACTTGGCCGAAGTGCGCGGGGTTCCGATCGCCCCGCAGACGCTGGCCAAGTTGGCCGTGATCGGCGGCGGGCCCACTTTCCGCAAGTTCGGTCGCTTCCCCGTCTATCGGCCTGCTGACCTCGACGAGTGGGTCGATGCAAAGCTCGGTCCTGCCCAAACTTCGACTTCGAGCACGCGGGGTATCCGATGACCCGCCACGCTCACAAGCTTATGACGGCCCCCAGCAGGCGATCTGTTTCACGGCGTAAAAGAAAGCCCGCCGCTCCAGCAGCGGCTGCGAGTCGCGACCCCGTGAACGAAGCCAACATGGTGGCGGCTGACTGGAAAGGCGGCTTCGAAGCCATCATTCGCGTTGGGGTTCGCGTCTATGACTGCCTCCGCGCGTTTGAGGGAAACGACGAGCGCACCGACACCTTCATCAGGGCTCTGGAAGACCTCGACGTACTCACCAGAAACGAGGCAAGGCTCGGCCTCCACTCGTCGCAACTGAGCAAACTTCGCTCGATCGGCGAGCACGCCATGCTGCTGCGCCGGCCGGAGATCTCTCGCGTTCTGGGTCCGAGCTACCCGAAGCTGTACCAGCTCACCGTGCTGTTCAACGAGCTGCCGGGCGAGGAAGACCAGAAGCTGCGGAGCTTGCTGGAGATACTCGAACCCGCCGGCGACCGGGCATTCGAGGGTGTTCGGACCGAAGTGACCCGGGAGTATCTGGCACGTCAGACGGCGGCCGTGAAGCAGCAGAAGAAGCGGGCGAAGAAGTCGCGAGCCCCTGCTCACCCCGAGACCCCCGGCGGAGCCGACGATTCGACGCTCTCGGCGCTCATCGAGGCCCGCGCCGAGTTCGACCTAGTCGCCATGGACGTGACAGGTCGATGCAAGCTCCTCGGCGACGAATACGCGCCGGGCTACGGGCTAGAAGACTGCCTGCCCCTGTACAAGGTCATGGCCGACCACCGCGCGATCGTGGTCCTCGCTAAGATCTCCGACTTTCCGGCGATCGAGACCAAGTTGTTGCCGGCGTGCGGGTTCCGGCGCCGGCCCGAAGTCCTGATGCCGCGACAGCCAACGTCCCCGTTGGTGACCGAGGCCGAGATCCTCATCGCCATGCACGAGGGAGGAGAAGGGCCTGATCTGCAGGCGCTTTCGGACTGGATTCCCGGCGATGAGCCCGTCAGCGTCGCTGCCCTAGCACAGCGCCTTTACCCGGCGGCGACGCGGAGACTGCACGCCTTTGCCGAAGCGCAAGTGGCCGGTTGGCAATGCCTTCTTGGCGAGGACAGGACCTGGGTCAAGGAGCCCTCGCTGCGATGAGCGAGCTCCTTGACCTGCTCCGCGACAGCATCCTAACTCAGTGCCAGGAATTTGAAGTGGCGGTCCTCCTCTCCGGCGGGCTCGACAGCGTGACCATCGCTATCGCCGCGGAAAAGGTCGGCAAGAAGATCCACGCGTACACTTTCTGTCTGGAAGGTTATGCCTCGCGCGACCTCAAGAAAGCGGGCGCGATCACGGCACACTTCGGCTGGCCCCTTACCGTGGTTAAGGTTCCGACCGCGCAAGCGGCAGATGACTTCCTGCGCCTCGCCGTCACGCACCGGTGCAAGAAGAAGACGCAGTTCGAGGTCACGCTGCCCCTGCTCTATCTATTAGGCGCGATCAAGGAGCGAGAGGTCCTCACCGGGTTCAATGCGGACGACTACTACGGCAACGACCGCGAGACAATCTTCCGCCAGCGCCGCTTGATCGAGCGCCGCGTGTCGCGCGCGAAGCGCAAAGAGGCGTTCGATGCCGAGCGGCGCGCCAAGTTCGAGGCCTTGGTGTCAGACCCGGATTGCGGTGACACTTGGTGTTTCGCTCAGCGCGTGGCCGCCGACTGTGGCAAGCGCCTGCTCGACCCCTATCTGGACGAGCGTGTCCGCGACTACTTTCTCCACTTTGACCATCAGCAGCTGTCGGCGCCAACCAAGCCCTTGGTCAGGACGGAGTTTGCGTCGGAGCTCGCTCGGCTGCCGCGGAGCAGCCTAGTCGTCGGCGTTCTTCTCCAGACCGGCGGCCGCGTCTGCGAAATGTTCAATAAGCTGCTGGGCGACGAGCGCGTCAACCGGTTCGAGAAGAATTACGGCACGGTCTCAGCGCTATGCCAGAGGTGGGGCCGCGAGGTAGCCAGCGACCCGGATAAGTTTGAGTCGGAACTGCAATCGCTCCCTGCTCCCACGGCCGCGGTGACGACCACCTTGTGCCCGCCGCGATACACGCCGTATACGATGGAGAATGTGCGGCGCGCTTCCGCCGCCGCCAAGTTCACCGTTGTCGCGACCTTCGCGGGCGGTGGCGGCTCCTGCGTCGGCTTCAGGCTCGCGGGCGGCCAGGTTAAGCTTGCAAACGAGTTTGTGCGCGAGGCAGCCCGAACCTATCGCGCTAACTTTCCAGAAGTGCCGATCGACGAGCGGGATATCCGCTTGATCGCCCCTAAGCCCGAAGAGGTCGAAGCTTTCCTGGCGCAGGGTGGGTTGACGCCTGGCGAGTTTGATGTCCTGAGCGGCTCGTTCCCGTGCGCCCAATTTAGTACGGCAGGACGAGGCTTCTCCGATCAGCACCGGATGAGGACATACTCCGACACGAGGCAAGCCGGCACCGGCACGCTGATCTACGACTTCATCAAACTCGCCCACATGGCGCGTCCGCGGGTGGTGATCGCCGAGAACGTGCCGGCACTCGTGTCTAGGTACGGCACGCTGTTTCGCCGCGCGGTCCACGAGCTCCGGTTCGCCGAGACGGGCGAGCGGCTCTACTACGTCGCCCACGCGGTTCTCTCCTCGGCGGACTTCGGCGTCGCCCAGGCTCGAAACCGATTGTTCGTGGTCGGGATCAGGCAAGACGTCGCCGAGGCCGTCGGGATCACGAGCGACGAGGCCGTGTCTTTCGTCTTCCCCGATTCCACCCACTTGCCAGTCAGCGTTCGCTCTGCCCTCGCGGACCTGGGACAGACCGAGGCCGACGTCGCGCCCTGGCGCACGGCGGCGATGACGCGATCGCTCGGTCGTTACGTGCATGTTTTGCCCCGGGACTCGGTCAACTGCGTACGACTTCGGCACGCCGGTTTTTCAACAGAGACGCGGTTTACGCTCGTCCGAGCGGCTTGGGACCTGCCTGCGCCCACTCTTACCGCTTCGGGCCAGCGCCGCGACGCCTTCACCGGGGTCGTGCACCCCGACCAAGACCGATTGTTCAGTCTGCCCGAGCTTAAGCGCCTCACCGGACTGCCGGACGACTTCGTCCTCACCGGCACTCTCGACCAGGCTGCCGAGCGTGTCGGTCGCATGGTCACTCCGTTCGTCATGCAGGCCCTCGCCGAAAGCATCCACAAGCGCATCCTCAAGCCTTACTCGGGAGGGCAGACATGACCCTTCAGGACTTCTCGTTCCGTGATCACGCCGGCGACTTCGACCAGCACATCAGTAAGTCGATACCGGGATACCGAGACCTTCGCGATGAGTGCGTCTCGCTTTCACGGCGCTTCGTCGAAAACGGCACCACCGTGATCGACATCGGCTGTACGACAGGCTCGCTCCTCAAGGAGATCAAGGACGCGAACGACGACGCGCGCCCTGGAGCGAGGTACCTTGGTATCGACGTTGAGCCGGCGTTCGAAAACCACTGGCGTCAGCTGGGCTGCGATCGCCTACGCTACAAGGTCGGCGACGCGCTCGCGTCCGACGGCTACGAGAACCTGTCGCTCGCGCTGAGCCTATTCACCTTCCAGTTCTTGCCGGAGCGGCGAAAGCTCGAACTTCTGCGGCGCGTGTTCGACGGGCTGGTGATCGGTGGCGCGATGATCATCGCCGAGAAGATCCTGGCGAACAGCGCGCTGTTCCAGGAGATGCTCACGTTCGACTACTACGACTTCAAGCGGCGGGTCTTCACCGCCAACGGGATTCTCGACAAAGAACGACGCCTGCGCGGCCAGATGCGTCTCTGGACCGAGGAGCAGCTCGTCACTGCGCTTTGCCAGGCCGGCTTCGTGCGCAGCGGCTTGCAGCGATTCTTCCACCGCAAGCTGTTCGTCGGCTACATCGCCGTGAAGCATCGCACTACCCCAAGCGCTGCGAACCCGTGACATACCACAGGACATCGCTGGCAATCCCGTACTTTAACCGAGGAGAGAGAGCATGAAGTGCAAGGGAAGATACAATCACACAGAGGCGTTCAAGTACTTTGGTACTGAGCCGACCAATATCCAATGGAGCTGGTCGGCTCGATCTGAAGAAACCAAGACAGTAGTGGTGACCGTGTGGGATCATGAGTTCCGCACGTTGCGAGGTCGGTACTCTTTCGAGGGGAGCCCGGACATGGAGAAGCTAGGCGCGCAGGAACTCAGCAGGAACCTGCAATGGGCGCTCACGCACTGCGGCAGACGGGTGCATATTATCCGGGCCTTTGCCCGTGACCGGAGAGCGAAGGAGCTCAAGATCGATTACTGTATTCCAGCGTCCTTTACGATGCGTATCGCGCACCACGATCTGGATACTGGCAAGTTCCTTCTCCAGATCGAATTGCCGGAGCAACTCGCAGCATAAGAATAAATGTGACGCAAGCTGAAGCGTCCGCTTGTTCATGCTAGTGAGCCGCTCCAAATGTCACATCGCTGTCGGTCGAGTCTATCGACCGGCGGCGATTAATGGTGGGCGGTATTAGTCATGAGATCGTCTCCATAAAATTCTCTGGAAACGAGTCGATGTCGAAAATTCAGCGGCAACGTCGTTTTTACCCCTCGCCATCGATGACGAAGCCGTTTACTTGTGAGCGTCGTGAACGATCACGCAAATGACCAAAACGGTGACGCCGGCATCGCGGCGACTAGTCCGCGATCGTCTGCCGGGAATCCCGAGATGCGGCTCGCTCGCCCGCGTCTGACTGTCAACCAGCTACTTCGGCAGATCCGGCGCGCTGACGTCGAGAGCGCGGCGCTCATGCTCAATTTCGAGAGCCAGACGGCGCTGATGATCTGCAACGGGCGCGACGAAAAGCTCCTTCAGCTACTCGACGCGGTTATCGCAGGCGAGGCGCTTGATGCGACGGCGGCGGGACTGTTGGCGTCGGCACCGGCGGTCGCGTTTGCACCCATCGAGGGCATGCAAGCCAGGGCGATCAATCTCACTGGTCGGCGAGAGATGCAGGCCGGCGACTGGATCGCGCGCTCTCTCAAAAGCGGTGCGTTTGGGCGGTCCCTTCGCGGGATCACCAGTCTCGTCGTCGAGCGCAGCGGCCGCGTTAACGCCGTGAACGTCGGCTACACGCTTCAGCCGGTGCCCATCCTCGTAGCTGTTCGCGAGTCGCTCAGGGCGCTCAGGTCCAGGTCGAACCGCGGGCGACTGAAGGGACCCTATTGGTACCGCGCGCATGGCCCCGGCGCACAAGAGCTGGCCAAGGTCTCGGACCCACCGAGCGCGTTGCTGAGCTTATTCGCGGAAGATCGACCCGGCGCGACCGCTTCTGCAGAGCGGACCTAAATCGCAAACTTTTTTGTCGCTTGTCGCGATTGCGCCTGATAAATAAATTCGGAATCAGCATTGCTGATCACCTCTTTAACATCATGCACAACTCGGGCGTCTCGCCCGGACCCAGGGATGGTCGGCAATCCCCGTAAGCATCGCGTAGCGACGCGTGTGCCTCTATCGATAATCATAGGAACGACGGACCGAAGCCGATACGTCCGTAAAATCTAGTCGGCAAGATGGTGGAGACATCGACCACCTAGTCTGCCCAGTCGCTTCGGATGGCTGGGATCTAGACGACCGCTGCGCCGGGACTAGAGTCCCGGGCGTGCCCGCACAGTGAACGGAGACAGCGCAGCCTCCCGTGCTCGACGAAGACGAGCGTGCGATCCGAGTAATGCGACGAGACGTCCCAATGAAACAGGACCTTCGGAGCGTAAACGTTCCCTGTGTAGGGCGTTCTATGCTCCGAACAAACCCATGAAACAAAACAGATGAGATTTGATGTTGGCTTTGATAGTAATTGCGACGAGCAAGAACGTTGAACTTCATAACTTAAGACCAATCAGGCGTGAGGCCGAAGGCCGAACGCCCCGCCCCGAAGGGGCGGCGTTGAACTCACCGGTTAATGCTAGTTCGCGAGAACCCAATTTGGCGGGTTCGATCCAATAAAACAGGATTGGTATCGCAATTTACTTGGCGTTAAATTGCTGGGCTCTGTCGTACCAAGACGAGAGCCGGGTCGAAATCCGTTATTCTTAATGGACCTTTTACGTTTTTGCTCCAGCCTGAGAATAGCATTGGGAGCCGATTATGGCTGTCCATCGAGTTCAGGCCCTCGCGTCGCAACGAGAGTTTGCCAGTAGTGAGTACGACGTCATCGAATCCGCGATGATGGAGTCGTCTCGCGGCAGATGGTTTTTGTCTGAACACGCCCGCCGCAATCGTCACGTCGATACCAGGTTGCTTCTGTCGGCGATCTATACAGTTATCGATACCTTGGCGGAAGTTGCTAACGAGATCGAAAGTCAGGCGCCTGAAGTTGTTAAGGATACACATTGTAGACTCCGAAAATCATGTGCGAGTGGCATCATTGCGGCGCGTTGAGAAAGAGGACTACGTGCCGAAGTATTGATTTGACGGTTACCTAATGACACCTACAGACGACTGGTCCGCCTTTAAAGGCAATTTTTTATTGTCCTCTGTAACCTGTCCTGATAATACTCTGCTGCGCTCGCTTCGGGCGGACGGAATGCGTTCATGTGCAATTGCAATTATTTCAAGAATATCGAGCCATATCCGTCGATGAAATCAACATGAGTGAGACGATCGTACCTCGCCCCTTGGGGGTAGCCTCCCGCTCTGTCGTAGGCCATCGTAGCCATATTTGGCTCTTCCTAATTTAGTTAACAATATATATGCCGCTCATCGCCTAAATTGAGACGTACTGTAAGAAAGGTATAATTTGTATCAGATATCACAACGAGCAGACAGAGATCGTGATGGAAGAACAGCGCCGGTTTACAAGGCAGGCTGTGCGTAAGAGTGCGCGGGTCCTTTTCCACGAGGACAGCCCAGCACTCGATTGCACCGTATTTGATTTGACGAACCACGGGGCAGGTATAGAGCTCGCACTCAACATAAACGCCCCAAAATTGTTTGAACTGAGTTTCGATAATTTTCGCTCAATGAGGCGATGCCGCTTGGCCTGGCAGCACGACGACAAAGTCGGTATTTGCTTTTTCTAACCGAGCGTTCTCGGTCCGGCGCTTAACCGTTCGTTAACGAGTTTGTCCAACCCTTCCACCGGGCCTCGCACACTCGGGTGGATGCTGATCATGCACAGAACTTGTTCGATCCTGATCGTCGACGACTCGAAGACGATGACCGAGATCGTGGCAAAGATGCTGAAGGACGCAGGCTACGTTCATGTTGACCGGGCGCTTGACGGGTTGAGCGCGCTCAAGATGCTGTCTCAGCGGCAGTATGACCTCGTCATCACCGACTGGCAGATGGCGCCCGTCAGCGGCCCAGAGCTCATTAAGAATATCAGGCGAGACCCGAGGCTCTCGCGGGTTCGAACGATCCTGATAACAGCGCTGCGCGGCAAAGACGATGATGCGTGGCTTGACGGCGCCGACGGCTACGTCACGAAGCCGTTTGACGCCGGCACGCTGATTGAGCGGGTGGAAGAGATTCTCTCGCAGGCGTTCTCGTCCGCTGCGCCGGCGTAAGCGAACGGCTATCAAGATCATCCAGTCAAATCAGGTTCCTCGGAAATGACCGCCCTGTCCTGAGGCGCTGGTCCAAACCACCCGCGCGGCCCGCCACGTGGCCTGCCAGGGTTTTCGTCGGCCGCCGCGGTATTCGACCATGCCTGGGCCGGCCGGCGCTCTCCAGCTGTCTACGCTTCGACGAAGTCCTTGAAGTGCGATATTGTTCTACCCGCAAGTCTTTATGAATGGGCATATAAATTGAGCCAAGCTGACGATATCAGAGCGTTCGCCGTAAAGACTTGGATTAAACCAGCCAGGGATATGGCCGAGCCAGAAGTAACCATCCGCGCTGGCGACGTTCATAAGGCGATAAATCTGAGCAACGCGTATCCCGCGATATGCAGCGCTCTCGGCAGCGAGCGTTTTACCAATCTAGCCGAAGTCAAACTGCTCGAGAGGACCGGGCCAAGTGCAGGTGCAAATGTATTTTTTCGGTTCGGTATGGGTACACCGTTTGCTTTGACTATTGATGCGGCGCGAACTGAACTTCAGCGCAGATATGGGCCCCCGGTTGCCGCTCGTGGAAAATATGTCACAGCTTTTTCCTTACCCGACGGCCGTGAGTTGGCCCTCGAAGAGCAAGGAGCCAAGGTCCAGATTTGGATGGAAATTATTGATAGCTCAACGCCTCCGTTGGCTGAAGAATTCACATTGTATGAACCTGAGCAGGGCCGCAATTCGAATCTCCCCGGTCGTCTTTCACATAATCCATCCGCGGCGCTCCGTGCGAAAGGTTTTCCCCGATCCGTCGTGAGGATGTTGATTCAAAGTCTGGCTCAATTGGCAACAACCCTCAGCTGGTACGAGGGAATTGGCGAGATGTTCGATCGGAAAGCGTTAGAGATTCTTAAGGCGCGGTTTCTGGATCGGCATCAGGATTTCTCCACACTCACATTTACTAGCAGCCAAGGCTCATATTGGGATGACGAGCGTGCCTACAAGCAAACAATGCTCGACCATGCACGCGAGTATTTGGCTGCGCGGCCTCTGTTATCCGACCTTGAGCTGGGACGTCGATTGCTCGCAACTCTGATTGATAAGCCATCGAACTTGCTGGACTGGCGCACGCAAGCCCGATTAGCAGAAATTCGTGCGGCACATCCAGACGCCATCGAAATTGCCAGTGGCAAGCTTGCGCGGAGCGCCGACGCTCCGGCGCGGGCCGTCGTTCATTTTGTGAATGATGTGTGGCCATTGTTTGCTGAAGGACACGAGGAAAGTCTCCCCTACGGCGACATTCGGGACATTTCTACAATGGTGTTAGCCCTAGCAAAACCAGACGAGGCGATTACCGCCCGATATCAGCGGACGCACAATGCCGGAATCGCACTTCTCCATCGTTCTATCTTCCGCAATCAGCCCTTAAGTGAGGGCGAGTACGCCGATGTGCTCGATATGGCCAAAAAAATATTTGATGTTATGCGTGATGAGTGGGGGTGGGCGCCGCGCGACTTGTGGGATGTACAGGGTTTCATTTGGGCAACCTGTAAAGAGAAGATCGACGCAAGCGTCGAGGATCGGACAATCGATATGATGACGACCGCAGATGATATGAGGCTACCAACTAATCTTATTTTTTATGGTCCGCCAGGGACCGGGAAGACTTACATAACCGCCAAGAAAGCCGTTGAATTATGCGATGGCGTAGCTCCCCTAGGTGGCCGCGCTGAACTCATGGTTCGTTATAGACAATTGGTCGATCGAAAGAGAATTGAATTTGTGACCTTTCATCAATCCTACAGCTACGAGGATTTCATCGAGGGTCTGCGCCCAGAAACGGGCGTCGCTGAAGGTGGCGAGGAGGATGCGACATCTGGATTTCGCCTTATTCCTAAACCTGGAATATTTCAGTTAATAGCCGATCGTGCAGCAAGTAATCGCGGCGCTGTCGCGCCCTCACCGACGAATTTTGAGGGCCGCAAAGTATTCAAGATGTCTCTTGGTCGTTCTGCGAACGACGCCGAAGCGTATCTCTTCGACGAAGCGATAGCTGGAGGTTATGTAATTCTTGGTTATGGCGGCGAGGTTGACTGGTCTGACCCGGCGTATGAAAGCTTTGGGGCGATCAAGAAGCGTTGGCAAAAAATTGACCCCGAGGCGAAAGGCAACGACCCCAATGTGCAGCAAATTTTTGCCTTGCGGAGTTGGCTAAAGATAGGGGATTTCGTCGTCGTCTCGGACGGCAACAGGCGCTTTCGAGCTATCGGCGAGGTTACCGGTCCTTATCACTATGTTGATCGCGAGCACGACGCCTATCATCATCAGCGTGATGTCGAATGGCTCTGGGTTAAGCCAGATGGCCTGCCTCGTGAGGAAATATACAACAAGAGCTTTAGCCAGGTTTCGATATACCAGCTCAATCCCGAACATCTGCAAATGCCCGCACTCGCGCAGCTCGTGACCAGCGGCAAAGCCCCTTCCGGTACCGGCAAGCCTGAGCCTTATGTTTTAGTGATTGACGAAATAAATCGCGCTAACATCTCAAAAGTATTTGGCGAAATCATCACACTAATTGAGCCCGACAAGCGAATAGGCATGGAGAATGCCATAACTCTAACCCTGCCCTACTCGGGGAGGAGCTTCGGAGTGCCGGCTAATCTCCATGTTATCGGCACAATGAACACCGCCGATCGGTCAATTGCACTGCTCGATACGGCATTACGCCGCCGAATTCCGCTTTCACGAGTTGATGCCGAACGCTGATCTGTTGGGGGAAGATATCGAAGGCATAAACCTAAGAGCCGTCTTACGTGGCCTCAATGCTAGAATTGAATATCTTTTTGATCGCGATCACCAGATCGGACACGCCTATTTTCTTGGTTGCATAACGCGCGTTGAGTTGGAGACGGTAATGCGCGATAAGGTGATCCCGCTGCTCGTTGAGTATTTTTATGAAAACTGGGAGAAGGTTCGCGCGGCCCTCAATGAAGCACAAAACGAAGGCGCTTTTGTTACTCGTGAGGTCATAATGCCGCCGCAAAATTCGAACGATGAATGGGACGCCAATGGAGAACGTTGGCGTTACTCGGTAAATGCCTCGTTCACTCTCGAAGGATTCAAACAGCTCGAATAATGATAAGTCGCTTGATCCGCGAATGGGAATATCTACCGATCGCTAGAGAAGTTCTGGCGACGCGGCATCTGTCACTCGCGCGCAGGCTGATCGGTTGCTTAGCGTCGCACGCAAGGCGTCAAACTCTATTGGGCTGGGCGGCGAAGACGCAGGACGTATCCTCACAGACGGGCGAGATCGATTGCGAGCCGGACAAGTCGTCGGGCTCGTCGTCACGCGTGACGTCACACTTGAGATACTGCCTAAGATTGATGGGAGCGGTACCGGACGAATACGAGAAAACCTCGTCCGCATGCTGTCAAAAACATTGGACCTGCCGATTGCCGACGGAATGCTCACAAATTTAGAAGTGCAGCACTACGATCTGCTTGAAATTCTCATTCGACTATTTTGTGACCGATTGTTTGAAGCAATACATAGGGGCCTGACTCGGCGTTATATTGCATTTGTGGACGACTTGCCGCTGCTGCGTGGTCGTCTCGATGCAATTCGACAGTTCACGATAAACGCTGGCATGCCCCAAAGGCTCGCCTGTCGCTATGAGGAGCTTAGCCCTAATATCCCACTCAATCAGATTATGAAGGCGGCCGTAGCTAGGTTACGAGGCATTGCCCATGCACCCATTAATCAGCGCCGATTGAATGAGCTTGAATTGGCTTTTGCGGAAGTGAGAGGTGTCTCGTCAAGCCGTCTGCCATGGAATGAGGTCATCCTTGATCGCACTAATCGCACTTGGGCCGACTTGTTAAAACTTGCCCAACTGCTCCTCGGCGATCGTTTTCAGACAACAAGCTCGGGTGCCGATGCAGGCTTTAGCCTGTTGTTTGAGATGAATACCCTGTTTGAGGAGTTTGTTGGTCGAAGTCTGCAGGCGGCGCTGCTTCGGGGTGGCGCGCACGTGCGGCTACAGCGCATGAAAGGTCACGCCCTCCTTGCATCAGATGGCAAGGGACGCTTTGCGACGGTGCCCGACATCGTTGTCGAGTCGCTCGGTCATGATGTTTGGATTATCGACACGAAGTGGAAACGGCTCAAAAGCATTGATGATCCGAAGTATGGCGTCGCACACTCTGACGTGTATCAGATGATGGCTTACTCGCAGGTTCATCATTGCAAAAGGCTCATGCTACTTTATCCACAGCACCATGGAATTCACCAAGAGGCTGGCCGAATCGCCGATTTTAAAGTTAGCGGTACCGATGATACCCAACTTGTCATTGCGACGCTTGATTTGGCTGACATAAGCACCGTACCAACTCAGCTAAGAAGACTTCTTGTTACTGAGTCGGAACGGCCTATTGCGTGGGTCGCTTAGGTTAGCCGAGCAATTCAATGTGGCCTGATCGTGTTGAAGTGGCGCCGTCAGCTCTCGATAACGATTTGGGCCTCGCGCAACGTGTAGAAGATTTCGCCATCAAGCAGTTTATCGCGCAGGCGTGCGTTGAAGCTTTCGATGTAGCCATTTTCCAGGGGCTACCTAGTGTGGTGTAGGCAGTCTTGCTGCGCAGCGAGAGTTATCTTTTCTTCGGTGATCACCTCGTCGTGCTCGCCACTGACTTACTAACGTCATAGCCGATCATGAACAGAGCTCGCTCAAGATCAGTAGACGAGCATTTCGCTAACAAAGCAGCCTTATTGAGGATGCGGCTGGATCGCCACATGCAATAGGCGTGACGCTTGTCGCCTTTGCTGTTCAGTCTAGGGAACTGAAAGTCTGGCGACGATGGATTTCTTGAGCCTATTCTGTTTGCGTTTCGTGTATCGCCCCACCGAAACAACAGCTCGCTAGGGACCTGTTTGAGCTTACACTTGCGGCAGTATCTTGCAGCGAATAGCGCGAGAGCAGCCCCCACGCGACCGTCATAGATCGATAGCCATCGTTTGGAATCTGCAAACGTATAGACTTTTGTCATCGCAGAATTAATTAGTAGCTCACGCCCATCGAAGTGTTCCGACGGATCGGTCAGCTGCTTCAGCAAACTCACTGCGGCCGATATGCGCTCGACCAAGAGCTCATCTTTCGTCCCGTAAACCCAAGTTCTGCTTTTGTCAGTCTTGCGGTTTCCGACGCCTCCCCATGAGAAGGTCTTAAGACACGCTTCCCGTAGTGCCGCTGCATCTTGGCATTGAAGCGCGTTAGTCATTTCCTTTCGGCAATCTTCAGATTTCGTCTCCGAGATGTCGTCCCATGCATATTGCGAGCAAGCGTCCTGGATATTTTTACTTCTCCACTCCTCGCCACTAAGAGGATTCCGACAGCGACGCCATTTCACCCACTTAGCTGCAAAAGGACCCCTCGGTCTCGGCATTATGAAGCTATGAAAGAAGCTCCCACTCCATGCATCCGATAGCAGCTCAGCTATGCCAACTTCATGTTCCGTCAAATTTTCCATCGAACTTGACCCTGACGACGATAGGGCGGCAAAAGAAATCTACGTGGGCAGCATCGCAGGGGCCTCGGGTGCTGTGGTCTCATGCGGCTGGAATTGTCTGTGTTTTTGCCCAAAGAGTCGCGCACAAAAATAGTATGACGTGGGGAAGCCTTCGAGTTCAAATTGATGTTCAAACCAGCTGTCGCCTACCGTCATGGCGTCGTTTCGAGCCCAGTCTCTGTTCGCTGCTGGCGCCCATCCGCACACCACCCCGTACTGGCTAGTATCGATGTGATTGAGTAACATCAGCAACTTATCCCGATCGCTTCGCCGGCCGGGAATCTGTGCGCCATCGATCCATCCGCGCTTAAATTCAACCAGTGCCAGGATGCGTTGTTCATCCTTAGGCAGATGCGGATCTTTGAAGACCACGAGGTCTACGCGCGGCGAGCCTAGATTGGCGGCCTCGGTCAGCGCTTTGACATCCTGTGTAGTTGTCTGGGAGCGTTGCGCACCATTGGCGTCCATGCTCCATCCTAGGAGCTTTAGGAAGCTCGTTTCGAGTGTCATCGTGATTTCATCGCCGATGTGATCGAAGATATAAGCTGGCATGAAGTACTCGGGCATATCTCCCGGCGGCGAGCCGGTGATCTCGACATACCTTGCCACGGCACGGGCCCCGATCTGGCACAACTCACTGATCACAGATTCGATATCATCAGTTTTCATTCAGGGCCCTCATGTCTCATACAATCTGCTCCGCCGCTTGGTTAAGGCGACGAGATAGGTAGTTGCGGTAGTCAATCAAAAACGGCCGTGCACTGAGGTCGGCAGATTCCAGCATGTTGTTTGTCTCTTCCATAGCCTTCGGCAGAGTGAGCCACGCTGCGTCGCGGTCAGACCCAGTCAATCTCGCCGCGAACTCGAGTTCTTGAGCCAACCGTAGCTGATCCGGGAGCGCATCTGGCGCCTCGACGAAAATCAGACGGAGCGCAATCTTTTGCAGTCGGACGTCCTTGAACTGCGGGGCCAACTCCACCCGCTTGTCCCATGTAAGCTCGTGAAACAAAGCCATTAGCTCTTGATCGTCATCGGAGTAGAAGCCATCATAGATCTGTTCCTCGACATAGATAGCGGGCTCGCGCGGCTCTCGCGCAACGGTTAAGGCGGTCAGCAACCGATCTGCAAGCGACTTATTAGTTCGAAAGACCTGGGAGCGCCGGTAAAGTTCATCGGGGTTGATCCGCTTGGCGACGGCTATCGAGGGAGCTTCTTCGAAAGGCATGATGACGGGGCACGCGTTGCAGCGCACCCACCGCGCCGGCTTCGGTGATCTACTGAGGTGAGCGGCGAGAGCGGCGTCACTGAGGTCGATTAGTGCTTCAGGCTCTTGTGCGAGGTCGACGACGCAGACCTCGTTGTCGTTCTCAGGGTTGCGCCCAATAGCAGTGGCAAGCCAGCTGTATGGTCTGCCATAGAAGAAGTCTGACACCGACACGATCGGCTCTCGCATCAAGTGGGCTTGAACCGCCGACTTTCGGCTGAACCTGAGGAACGAGGACCAGAGGCCGGGGGCGCGGTCCCTAATCAACTTGCAGAGATAGATAGTCGCCTCGACGTCTCCGAGCGCGTCGTGAGCGTTGTGCTGGTTAAATCCGTTCGTGGGAGCGAGTTGGTCAAGCCTAAAGACGGCCTGACCCTTCTCGTTGACAGGAACTGCAAGCGCGTTTGGTGCAAAGAGCGACGCCGCTTGAACCATCCGCAGCGCGTCGGAGCGACAGTTACCGCCGGTGTTCGTCAGGTACGGGGGATGCAGTGTCTGGTACAGCGCTTGCCGAAAGATGTGCTCGTCGAAGCCGATTGAGTTGTAGCCGATGAACACCGCGGGTGACCATGAGCGCAGCTTTTCTTGGACCTGCCTGATTATGCCGTAGTGTGACGGCAGACTGGGATCGTGTAGCTGTGCGACGGAGATCCCGTTCACCTTCACCGCCCCGGGCGCCGGCACGACGTAGGGCAGGAGTCTGCTTCGGACTTCGAGGCGCTCGATTTCGTTGAGCTGCTCGTCGGTATAGATCGCCGCGAATTGAAGTATCTGGTCGAAGCTCGTGTCAGTCCCAGTCGTCTCAGTGTCATAGAAAACAAACCGCATGAGACAACCCCCGACAAAGGCGTAAATTCTCCTCGTGAGCTTGTATCCAGTCAAGTTGTGAGGCAATCGCCGCGTGACCTGCGATCCTAGTCCGAACCAGCCTACGAGCCCGCCGGATACCCTCCGAGGGCTTCTGGCGGGAGCCGCGGTATTCGACCATGCCTGGGCCGGCCGGCGCCCTCCAGGGACATCTCTAGGGCCGTGGGCAACTGGCGGCTCCCCCCGCCCAGCCGCCGGCCGTCGATATCGGCTTAGCTATGTCCGGCGGCGGCGCGCCTAAGTAGCTCGCCGCCTCGTGCGGCGCAGGAGGAGGGAGCGAGCTTGCTCAGACTGAGGGAATTCTTGAGGCGGCTGGACGGATCTCCCGAGGGACCACCCGACCTGTCGGCCGGCGACGTCGTCACCGCGAGTGCGCTCGGCTTCGACCTCGCGACGGTGTTGCTGCCGTCAGAGGTCCTACTCGAGGACCGCGTCTCGCGCATGAACGAGTTCTGGGACGTGATCGCCGACCGTGACGTGCTCGTCGTCGCCGTCAGCCGAGCGAGTGACGGCGAGCCGCTCCTTCGGTGATCGACGGTGTCGCCTGTCGGAACCTATCCGCCGCCCTGTGTCTGCTTACCCCCGTTGGCGGCGCGAATGCGGACGTCGCTGCACTTGGCCTTTGGGCCATTCGCGACCAAACGCACTGCAATATGATTGGCGCAAAAAGGGCGACCCTGGCAGGGGACGCGTCTTGCACGCTAACAAAAAACAGAGCAGCTTTTGCCCTAAATAATTGGGAGGGGCTACATGACAGCACTCAACATCGTTCGGTTCCGCGTCAAACCTGGTCACGAGGAGCATTTCATCTCCGCCCATCGCGGCCGTAGGCTTGGGGTGAAAGGCTTCCGCGGCGGCGCTTTGGTTAAGACTGGCGAACGCAGTTATTGCATCGTTGGGGAATGGACTAGCCATCGAAAGATGGCCGAGGCTCGGCCGAAGATGATTGAAATCCTCGACACGTTTCGCGATGATCTCGAGGATTTAGGACCTGGACTTGGCGTTACCGATCCTATTTCAGGTGAAGTGGTGGTCAAGTTGGCCGCGTCGAAGTCAGCAACGAAGAAGCGCCGTGCTAAAACCAAAGCGGCCAAACGAAAGAAGCGCCGATAAGCTGCAGTTCGCACACCTATAGTTACTGATCGAGAATGGCCGCGCGAAGTGCGGGCATCGCCGATATACACTCAATCGTAGAACTCCGGCGCAAGCTTTAAGGTCTTGCGTTGCGCGGCGTCGTGATTGATCCAGAGCACGGCGTGTTCCTTCGCCATCACATCGGCAATTCGCTGCATCGAGGCCAGCGTCTTATCCTTGTCATTGTTGATTGAAGGCACGCGACGATTGTCCCAGTTGCTCTTGAAGTGGACGGCGTCGCCCGAGAGCACGAGTGCGCCGGTCTTCGGCAACTTCACCAGCAGTGACTGATGGCCTGGCGTGTGCCCGGGTGTCGCGATGATTGTCACGCTGCCATCACCGAACACGTCGTGGTCGCCCTCCAGTTTATTGACCGGCGATGCTATGGCTCGAAGTTTCTGCCCGAAGGGCGCAGGCCAATCGTATTCGGCCTTCTGAACCAGCACGATGGATTGCGGGAACATTATAATGTTGCCGATATGATCAGGATGGCTATGTGAGATGGCGACATATTTGATGTCAGCAGGCTTCAGGCTGAGCATCTCAAGTTGCGAGGCGAGCGTCTTGGTCACGCGCCAATGGATCGCCCGAGGATCGGGCGGGGCGAGCCCGTTCGGCATAGCGGCAATCGAGTCAGGGATGCCGGTGTCCCACAGCAGCCAGCCCTGCGTGTGATGGATCAGATAGCAATTTTCCGACATCTCCATCGACTTGCCGACATCGACGCCAGGCGACCAGCGAGAAATGTCACCGGCGACGCCTTCGCCGCAATTGAGGATGTAGAGTTTGTCGACGCCAGATTTGTTTTGCGCCGAGGCTGCCGTATATGAAATCGCCACCGCCGCCAATGCGGCAATCCAGATACCCCATCTTCTCATTATCTCCCCCACAGGCTTTCGCGGCGGAACACCGCGTGATCTATGCCACAGTAGGATAACTGGCGTTTCGTCGGCAACCATAGGTCGGCTGCGAATCCAAGGAATGTCGCTATTGGGTCAATCGCATCGCTCGCGGCAATAGGCGGCTGCGCACCGACTTCCGCTATGCCCCGTTTGCGACCGAAATCATGGGCGATGCAACATGTCGTTAAGTGCCAATAAGCGACATTGTCTACTCAAACGAAAGAGGTCGCCAAATGCGGCGGCCTCTAATCTTGATGCGCAAATCGACGGCCAACTGTGCGGCAATGGATCGGGTCACCGCCGACTCAAGTCATCCAGTCCGTCCTTTTCCGTTTACGCCGATAGGGTTCTGACGCGATGGACTGACACGAGGCTTCAAGCTGCCGCGTATGAAAAACGCAACAATAAATCCTAAGCAGCCGGTGTGACCATCGTTCGTGCCTTGGCAGGATCGATTGCCGGCTGTGACATCCACCGCGCGCCGCGTGAGGTTCGGACGAGGCCAAACTACACGCGAATAACCTGTCCCTTGAGCGAGTAAAGAATTCTGATGACGTCCTTGACGGTGTCGTCGCCCATCTTGTTCTTCGTGAGCGCACCTACGATGTCGTCCATCACCGCCAGATATTCCTGTTCGCTGATGTTCATACCTTTGTGCGCGGCCATCATGTCCTTGCCGGTATAGGCCTCGGGCCCGCCGGCGCCGGCGCAGAAGAACTCCATCGCCATCTTCTTCAGATGCGCCAGGTCCGTACCGTTCTCGAACCGCGTCTTGACCACCGGGTTCTTGAGGTGATTGGCCAGGACGTCGTCTACGATCTGCGCGATGCCTTTCGCGCCGCCGAGCCGGTCATATAACGATAATGCGGTCATGATCACATTCCTTCTAGTTTGCTCAAGTATTGCGCGTCACTTTTTCACGATCACCACTTCGAGATATTCGCTCGGCACTACCATCGTGCCGTCCTTCGCGACGTTCAGGCTGTCGATCAGCGCGATGAGATCAGCGTTCAGGCCTTTCTGTTTTTCGGCATCGAGCGCTCCGAATGCTTTCAGCATCGGGCCGTAGTAGGTTTTGAAGAAGTCGACGAAATGCTGCGGCGAGCGGTAGCGGAAATTGAAGTTGCGCGGTTCTGCCGAGATCGAGGCCGCCACCGGTCCGAACCTTTCGATCAGCCAGTTTCGCGTACCCCACAGCGCCGGCGATTTCGCGCCGGCTAGCGGTGGTAAATACTTGCCGAGCGTCTTGAACATCTGGCCGACGAAGCCTTCCGGCGTCCAGTTGGCGAGCCCGATCTTGCCGCCGGACCGGCACACGCGCTCGAGTTCGGCAGCGGCCCGGTCCTGGTTGGGCGTGAACATGACGCCGAAGGTCGATACCACCGCGTCAAACGCGTCGGCGGAAAACGGCAAAGCTTCGGCGTCGGCCTCCATGAATTCGATGCGAAGGCCGTCGGCACCGGCGCGGGCGCGGCCGCGCTCGAGCAGGCTCGGCACATAGTCTGTCGAGGTGACCTCGCAAAAACGCCGCGCGGCGGCGAGCGTGACGTTGCCATTTCCGGCAGCGACGTCGAGCACCTTTTGGCCTGAGCGCAGGTCGAGCGCCTCGCAAAGCTGCTCGCCCACAATCTGCAGCGTGATGCCGACTAGGCCGTAGTCCCCCGACGACCATGCGGCGTGTTGCCGCGTCTTGAGCGCCTGCCAATCAGGAAAGGGTTGTGCGGAGGTGTGGTCTTGGCTGACGGCGGCTGTCGAATTGACCATGATTGTTCTCCCTTCGGTCGATTGATGCGCTATTCTTCCAGTAGCCCGCGGCTCTGGCTGTACCCGGGCATCGGTTGGCTCGTAACAGGGGCGCGTAGAGCCGAACGAGGGAGATGGCGTGGGAAAGAGCGTGGAATCGCACCGGACGAGCCCTCAGGGCCCGATCCAGTTTCGGCTGCTCGGGCCTTTGACCGTCAGCCGCGACGGGCAGGCGATAGCGCTGCCCAGCTCGCGGAAGGTGCGGGCGCTGATGGCCTATCTGGCGGTCGCGCCGCGCGCGCTCACCCGCGGTCAGTTGTGCGAATTGCTGTGGGATGTTCCGAACGATCCGCGCGGCGAGCTCCGCTGGTGTCTGAGTAAGGTCAGAAGCATCCTCGATGAGCCCGGCCGCCGGCGGGTGACGACCAACGGCGATAAAGTCAGACTCGACGTCGGCGATGTCTTCGTCGATGCAGTCGAGATCGAACGTGCGGCGCAGGCCGGCATCGCCACGCTTTCACCCGATCGGCTACAGGCGCTCACAGCGCTCTTTCAAGGCGAATTCCTCGAAGGCCTGGAGATCGACCGTAACCCGGCGTTCTACGGCTGGCTCACCGCGCAGCGCCGCCGCTTGCGTGGCATCCACGCCGCACTGCTGGAGCATTTGGTCAAGCGCGCATCCGACGACGCGATGTTCGGTTATCTCGATAAGTGGCTCGCGCTGGCGCCATTCGATCCGCACGTCCACGAATTCCTGCTGAACGCGTTGGCGCGTCGCGGCAGTATCCGCGAGGGCGAGGAACATCTGGCGGCGACCGCCCGCCTGTTCGACGCGGAAGGGCTCGATCACACGAATATTCAGCGCGCGTGGAAAGCGGCGCGCGCGCAAGCCGAGAACCAAGCGCGCGTGCAAACGACAACAGCAGCGCCGGAGCCGGATGCCGACGCCGCTGCAGGCGCGCGCCGCGCCTCTATCGCGGTGATGCCCTTCGTCGATCGCAGTGAAGGCGGCGGCACCGGCGGCGGTTCCGCCGATGGCCTCGTGCATGACGTGATCACCCGCCTCGCCAAGCTGCGCAGCCTGTTCGTGATCGCGCAAGGCACCGTCTTCGCACTGCAAGAACGTGGCATCGGCTCGGATGAAGCCGGACGCATCCTCAATGTCGATTATGTTGTCAGCGGATCGCTGCAGCGCCTGGACAAGCGCCTCAGCGTCACGATCGAGCTCAGTGAGACGCGCACGGCGCGCATCGTGTGGGCAGAGGTGTTCGATCACAGCCTCGACGATGCATTTCTGATGCTCGACGAGATTGGCAACCGCATCGTCGCGTCGATAGCCAACGAGATCGAAACCAACGAACGCAATCGGGCCATTCTCAAACCGCCAAATTCATTGGATGCCTGGGAGGCGCATCACCGCGGCCTATGGCACATGTACCGGTTTCAGAAGGACGACAACGAGCGCGCGCAGCATTTCTTTAAGACTGCGGTGCAGCTCGATCCCACTTTCGCGCGCGCTTACGCAGGCCTGTCGTTCACGCATTGGCAGAACGCCTTCCAGGGATGGACGCAGCGCGAGACGGAGATCGAGCGCGCCTACGCCGCAGCCGGGCAAAGCCTGATGGCTGATGATCGCGATCCGGCGGCGCACTGGGCCATGGGCCGCGCCATGTGGCTGCGCGGTTTCCACGATCAGTCGCTTGTCGAATTGGAGCGGGCGATCGACCTCAGTCCGAATTTTGCCCTAGGCCATTACACGCTGGCTTTCGTTCATTCGCAGACCGGAGATCCCGGCGCCGCCGTGCGATACTCCGATCAATCGCGTCATCTGAGCCCGTTCGATCCGCTTCTTTTTGCGATCCTGTGCTCGCGCGCGATGGCGCTCGTCCGCCTCGGTAAGTTCGAGGAGGCTGCCGATTGGGCAGTGAAAGGCGTCGCCCGCCCCAATGCGCACGCTCATACGCACGGGATCGCCGCCTATAGTCTAGCGCTCGCAGGCCGGCGGGCAGAGGCGGATGCGCAACTCGCCGCGATCCGACGTAGACTGCCGGACTATGGCATCGAAGATTTTCTGACCGCCTTCCAGTTTGGCCCGGAGACCGCGGCGCTGTTCCGAAAAGCCGCGAAGGACACTCACTTGGATTAATCTACCAATAGCTATTGTCGCCTGATCATTGATTGTCGAGACGCTAGAATGCAGCTGTCTCAGCATGTCCGCTTCGGGTCAAATCGCGTCGCCATCGGCGACAGGCCACTGCACACCGACTTTCGCTATTCCCCGTTTGCGACCGGAATTGTTCGGCAACGCAACAGGTCGCGAAGGTCCACTTGCGTCGTTCGCTGCGATGCAAATAAAGCAGAGATCGCTTCACCTTCTCCCACGAATCACCCTAGGGCACCTCGATGCCGGGAGCGGGCGCCGTCCACCACGTCAATAACGACCAATTGGCCAACTGCAAATTGATCAAGCGACCGCGAAACGGTTGGCGAGGCGAAATCCGGCCAAGCCGGCGAGTGCGAGCGCCATCATCCCCGCCGCAAACAGCGCCGGCGCGGCGGGACTTACGGTCAAATCGCGTGCCATACCAGCAAGGCCCGGCAAAAAAGCCATTCCGGCGTAATACCATGTGAAATAAATGCCCATGCCGCCAGCGCGATTTTGCGGCCGTAGTGCTTGCGCCGGCAACGCCATGATTAGGCCAGCTGGTGCACCGACAACCGCGGCAAGGGTGCTGAACGCGATTATCGGTTCATCCGTAAACGGCAGCGCGGCCGCTGCCAAGCCAGCGATCAAAAAGCCTCCGATCAGGTACAAGTTTGGTTGACGGAACCGTTCGGCGAGATAGCCGGCCAACGGAATAACAGGAATTAGCATCCAACCCAAAAAACTGACGACACGACCGGCTCCCGTTATCGAGTAGCCATGTGCCGTAAAAAGTTCAGGCAAAAAGCTGATCAGGACGATGAAGCCAACATTGTAAGTCGTCCATATGCTGCCGGCGAGCGAAACGGACAACCATTCGTCCCGGTTGAGTGCGAGATTGAGACCCGAACTCGACCCAGCGGGGATCCCGGGCGGATCGCGGTAGGTCAACGCCACCAGCAGCAAGCTCGCCAGTGCCATTAATGCAGCCGCGGACATCACCGCGTTCCATGATTGTGATACCGCCAGAGGCGTGAACAATAACAGTCCCAGAGCGAGACCAAGTGGCCAGCTCGCCACTGATAGGCCCCCATCGAGTGGTCCGGGTGGAATGTTAGTTTAAAGTTGGCTGTTGCGCTAGCGTGGCGGGCGAAGCTGGTCGGCATAGCGCAGCCGGCCACGCAGCGAATGCTGGTACGAACACTTCCGGTGCGGGCGGTTTGTAGCCGAGCGATTCATGCGGCCTGATTGTGTTGAAGTGCCGCCGCCAGCTTTCGATGACGATCTGGGCCTCCCGCAACGTATAGAAGATTTCACCATCGAGCAGTTCATCGCGCAGGCGCGCGTTGAAGCTCTCGACGTAGCCATTCTCCCAAGGGCTACCCGGTGTGATGTAGGCAGTCCTTGCGCCGACCGCTGTGATCCACTCCTGCACAGCCTTGGCCACAAACTCCGGTCCATTGTCGGACCGAATGTGGCCAGGCACACCGCGCAGGATGAAGAGTTCCGATAGAACATCGATAACATCGATGGCCTTGAGCTTGCGGGCAACCCGGATCGCCAGGCATTCGTGGGTAAACTCGTCGACCACATTGAGCATGCGATACTTCCGTCCATCGTGGGTGCGATCCTCGACAAAGTCGTAGGACCAGACGTGATTGCGGTACTCGGGGCGTAGCCGGATGCACGATCCGTCTGCCAGCCAAAGCCGGCCGCGCTTGGGTTGTTTACGGGGGACCTTCAGGCCCTCCCGCCGCCAGATCCGTTCGACCCGCTTGTCGTTGACGATCCAGCCTGCTTGCTCCAGCAGCCCGGCTATCTTGCGATAGCCGTAGCGGCCGTATTGCCGAGCAAGCTCGATGATATCGGCAGTGAGCCGTTCTTCGTCATCACGGCCCCGCGGGACCTTGCGCTGCGTCGAGCGATGCTGCCCGAGCGCCGCACAGGCGCGGCGCTCGGAGACATGCATGACTTCCATGACCTGCTCGATACAGGCGCGTCGGCGCGCGGGGCTTAAAAGTTTCCCCGGGCGGCCTCCTGCAGAATGAGCTTGTCCAGTGTCAGATCGGAGACCGCCTTGCGCAGACGGCTATTCTCCATCTCGAGTTCCTTCAGGCGCTTGACCTGCTCGGTCTTCAGCCCGCCGTACTCCTGGCGCCACCGATAATAGGTCACCTCGCTTACGCCAATCTGACGGACGACATCGGCAATGTCCTGACCCTGCGATATCAGTACATCGGCTTGTCGTAGCTTCCCGACGATCTCTTCAGGCTTGTACCTCTTCTTTGGCATCTCGGTCCTCCTTCATGTCAAAAGACATAGTTCAGGTCGGACCACTTCAAAGGGGGAGGATCAT
>CAWAIV010000002.1:0-499990 GCA_963782145.1 uncultured Pseudomonadota bacterium | reverse complement strand
ATGCCATCGAGAGCTGGGCCGGCAACGTGGTCGGCGCCGGCATCAAGCCGTCCTCGCTGATCACGGACCCCGAGCTCAAGGCACGGGTGCAGAAGCTCTGGCTCGACTGGACCGACGAGGCCGACGCCGAAGGCTTCACCGATCTCTATGGCCTGCAGCGGCGCGCCGCGCGCGAGGTGTTCATCGCCGGCGAGGTGTTCTTTCGGTTTCGGCCGCGCCGGCCGCAGGACGGGCTCACGGTGCCGCTGCAGCTGCAAATGCTCCCCTCGGAGATGCTGCCGCTGAACCGCAACGAGGTCATGCCCGGCGGCAACGTCATCCGCCAGGGCATCGAGTTCGATGCGATCGGACGGCGCGTCGCCTACCACTTCCTGCGCCGGCATCCCGGCGACATGACCGACCCCGGCCTTGCCGGCGACATCGTGCGGGTGCCGGCTTCCGAGATCGTGCACGTCATCGACCCGGTCGATGCCGGACAGTTGCGTGGCGTCTCCCGCTTCGCCGCCGGCATCGTGAAGCTCTTCCTGCTCGACCAGTACGACGACGCCGAGCTCGACCGGAAGAAGGTCGCGGCGATGCACGCGCTCTTCATCACGACGCCGGCGCCGGCCGAACCGCTCGATGCCGCGGAAGGCCGTGACGAGAACGATGAGCGCACGATCGACCTGCAGCCCGGGCAGATCACCATGCTGGAGCCGGGCGAGGAGGTGCAGACCTCGGCGCCGGCGGACTCAGGTGCAGACCTACGAGCCGTTCCAGTACCGCACCTTGCTGCAGGTCTCGGCGGCGCTCGGCGTGCCGTATGCGTATCTGTCGAACGACATGCTCAAGGCGAACTATTCGAATTCGCGCCTGGCGCTGCTCGAATTCCGCCGCCGCATCGAAGCCTACCAGCATGCCGTGATCGTCTGGCAGCTCTGCCGACGGGTCTGGGCGCGCTGGATGGACACCGCGGTGCTTGCGGGCGCGCTCGATCTTCCGGACTACGACCAGCGCCGGCGTGAGTACCTCGCCTGTGGTTGGCTGCCGCCGAAGTGGGACTGGGTCGATCCGCTCAAAGACGCGCGCGCCGAGATCGAGCAGATCGATGCCGGGCTCAAGAGTCGTACGCAGGCGCTCGCCGAGCGCGGCTACGACGCCGAGCAGGTCGACGCCGAGATCGCGGCCGACCACACACGCGAAAAGTCGCTGGGGCTGAGTTTTCAGTCGGCGACAGCATCGGCGCCGCTGCCGGCCGACACCTCATTTGCTGGGGATGCGAACAACGCAAATGCTTGACCTTCCGCACCTGGCGTCCCGCGTGTTCGGGACGCCGCTGATGATCGCGCGGGCGAAGCTCGAGGTCATTCTCGGCGTCCTCGGGCCGCGGCTTGCCGGTGGCGCTCTGGAGGTGGTCAAGCCGGAAACCGATCCGGCGCCACTCACCTCGATCACCGTCGAAAGAATTGCGGTGGTCTCGGTGATTGGAACACTGGTGAGCCGCTCGGGCTATCTCGACGCTGCCAGCGGCCTCCAGGCCTACGGCGATATCGCGGATGCCATTGCAGCGGCGATGGATGACGCGAGCGTGCGCGGCGTCATTCTCGATGTCGATTCCCCGGGCGGCGAGGTCGGCGGCCTGTTCGACCTGGTCGAGCAAATTCAGGCCATCAGGAGCGCGAGCGCAAAGCCGCTCTGGGCGGTGGCCAACGAGAGCGCGCTATCCGCTGCCTATGCCATCGCCAGCACCGCCGATCGGCTCTACGTCACGCGCACCGGCGAGGCCGGCTCGATCGGCGTCGTGGCGGTCCACATCGACGAGAGCGGGGCCGACGCGAAAGCAGGCCTCGCCTGGACCTTCGTCTTTGCCGGCGACCGCAAGGTCGACGGCAATGCGCACGAGCCCCTTTCGGAGCGCGCCCGCTTAACGATCCAGGCCGATGTTGAGCGGCTCTATTCCGAGTTCTGCGCCCTGGTTGCCGCCAATCGCGGCCTGGCCGTCGAGACCGTGCGAGGCACGAACGCCGCGATCTATCGCGGCGAGCTTGCGATCCGCGCAGGCCTCGCCGACCGGCTCGGCACGCTCGACCTCGCCGTCGCGGAAATGGCCGCCGAGCTCGATCGCGCGGCACCAGCGCGCGACGCCTATCAACCCGACAGCCAAGAGGAGCCCCTCCATGGCGACGAACGAGACCGAACAGATTCAGGAACAGCCGAGGGAACCGCAGCAGCCGATCGAGCCTGCCCCGGCACCGGCGGATGCGGCGCCCGATCCCGCACCTGCGCCAGCCGCTGCGGAACCGGCACCCGAGGCGGGCACGGCCGAGAAGCTGCGCGCGGAGTTCGCCGAAGTCGCCGCCATTGCGGCGCAAGCGGCGCGCCTTGGCGTCACGCTCGATGCCGCCGACGCGCTGAAGAAAGGCGTCGCGCCTGATGCGCTGCGCCGCAGCGTGCTCGATACGCTTGCCGCACGCGCCGAGGCGACGAGCGTGATTGCCGCGACGCCGCCCACACCCACTGCCGGCGAAAGCCCGATCGTGCGGCGCGCGAAGGAACGCGCCGCGGCATCGCGCGCCTGATCAACTCAAGGAGCACCCGACATGCCCACGCTTACCATGGCGCCGACGCTCGGCGACCTGCTCAAGTATGAGCTCAATGGCAGCTACAGCCGCGAGACCGTGACGCTCAAAGCCGGCACCAACTACGCGCTCGGCTCCGTGCTCGGGAAGATTACCGCAACGGCCAAGTACCGGCTCTCGCCCGCAGCCGAGGTCGTTGGCGATGAGGGCGCCGAGACGGCCGTCGCCGTGCTGCTCGAAGCGGTCGACGCCACGGCCGCCGACAAGACCGGGCTCATCGTCGCGCGCGGCCCCGCCATCGTGTCCAAGGCAGCGCTCGTGTTCGACGCCTCGGTCGACGACGACACCAAGAAGGGGGCCAAGCACGCGCGAGCTCTCCGCGGCAGGGCATCGTCCCGCGCGACACCGCCTGATCTGACCACGCTCTAACCCCACCCGACACAACGGGCCTCGACGGAAATCCCCGTCGGGGCCCGAAGCTTTTTCAAGGAGACCTCAATGGCCCCGATGATCAATCCCTTCGACGCGGGCGGCTACACGCTCGCCGAGATGACCCAAGCCATCAACATCCTGCCCAATGTCTACACGCGCCTCGGCGAGCTCGGCCTGTTCCGCTTCGAGGGCATCACCCAGCGCAGCGTCATCATCGAGCAGGCCGAGGGCGTGCTGAACCTGTTGCCGACCGTGCCGCTCGGCGGGCCGGCGACGGTCGCCAACCGCGACACGCGCTCGATGCGTTCGTTCACGGTGCCGTGGATTCCGCACGACGACGTGATCACGCCGCAGGACATCCAGGGCGTGCGCGGCTTCGGCGTCGCGGATGCGGCCGACCCGCTCGCGACCGTGATGGAGCGCAAGCTCACCCGCATGCGGGGCAAGCACGCGCAGACCCGCGAATACATGGAGGTCAACGCGCTGCGCGGCATCGTCAAGGACGGCGCCGGCACCGAACTCTACGACTATTTCGACGAGTTCGGGCTTGCCCAGCAGTCCGTCGACTTGGTGCTCGGGACCGCCGGCACCAACGTGCAGGCCAAGTGTCGCGAGGTGCTGCGCGACATCGAGACCGAGCTCAAGGGCGAGACCATGAACGGGGTGCTGGCGCTGGTCAGCCCGGGCTTCTTCGACAAGCTGATCGGCCACACCAAGGTCGAGGAGGCCTACAAATACTTCTCCTCGACCGGCGCCCAGCCCTTGCGCGAGGACACCCGCCGGCGCTTTCCCTTCGCCGGCATCGTGTTCGAGGAATACAACGCCACGGTCACGCTCTCGACCGGCGCGACCGAGACGCTGATCCCGGCTGGCGAAGGCATCGCCTTCCCGCTCGGCACCATGGACACCTTCGTGACCTATGGCGCCCCGGCAAACCTGATCGAGACCGTCAACACCGTGGGCCTGCCGATCTATGCCCGGCAGATCGCGCGGCAGGACGGCAGCGCGATCGACGTGAAGACCGAGGCCTCGCCGCTGCCGGTCAACAAGCGCCCGCGGCTTGCGGTGAAGATTCTCACCAGCAACTGAGCCTGGCGAATATCCGTGATCGACTTCGACGCCCTGGTGCTCGGGCCCGTCTATGACGCGTTCGGCGAGCCTGCCGTCCTCACGCTTTCGTCGGCGAGCTACGACGTAACCGTCATCGACCACACCGAGGGCGTCGAGGTCGAGGACGGCGGGATCGGTCTCCAGACCATCCGCCCGGCTGTGGACCTGCGGCGCAGCGCGCTCACAGCGCTTGGCATTGCCATCGCCGACCTGGTCGGCGGCGAGGTCCTGCTCGGCGCGACGCCTGGCGCATCAAGACCGTGATCGAGAACGGCCTCGAGGTCCGCCTGGTCGTGATGCAGGACGCATGACGGACAAGCGCGAAGCCATCCTGCAGCGGCTCACCGAGATCGCCGCTGGCCTTCCCGGCGTCGTCACGGCGGTGCGCAACCAGGACGAAATCTCCGAGCACGCGCGCCCGGCCATCGTCGTCTTCGATGCCGACGAGACCGCCGACGAACGCGCCGTGCAACGGGGCCACGCGGGGGCTGCACCCAACATCGTCGAGATGACGCCCGAGGTCATGATCCTGCTCGGCGCCCTGCCGGAGCGGGTCGGCAGCGCGCTCAACGAGCTGCGGGCCCGACTGGTCAAGGCGGTGCTCAGCGACGCGCAACTGGCTGCGCTCACCGGTCCGAACGGACGCATGCGCTACGCCGGCTGCAGCACGCATCTGCGTCACGGCCGCTCCATAGAGGGCCTCATGGCCGTGCAATTCACCTTCACCTACGTGCTGCGCCCAGCCGAACTTTGAAGGAGAGCCTGAGCCATGCCTGTGTCCCTGATCGCGCCCGATGCCGACAACTATCAGGTCGGCAAGGGCATCGTGTCGTTCAAGCCGGACGGCGCGGCCGATTATATCGATCTCGGCAACGTCGCCGAGCTCGAATACACGCCCGAACATCGAAAAGCTCGACCACTATTCGAGCCGCGCCGGCACCCGCACCAAGGACAAATCCGTCGTGCAGACCCGCAGCGGCACGCTGCGCATCCTCATGGAGGAATTGACCGCGCAAAACCTGTCGATGCTGCTGATGGGCACGGTCGATGACGCCGCCGTCGGCGGGCCTACCATCGACATCATCGCACGGACTCGATCCGCGGCGAGGTGAAGTTCGTCGCCACCAACGACGTTGGCCCGCGCTGGGATCTGCAGTTCTACAATGTCGAATTCAGCCCGTCCGGCTCGTTCAACCCGATCTCGGACGAGTGGAATCAGATCGAGGTGACCGGCGAGGTGCTGTTGGCGACCAGCGGCGCAAACATCGGCAAGATCGGCATCGCGCAATTGACCAACCTGCCGGCCTCGCCGTGATCTCGAAACCAAGAGGGCCTGCAACATGGTCAGCCTGCTCGACATCGCCGATCAGCAAAAGACCGTCACGATCCGGGACAAGGACGTGGCGGTCTTCGGCATTTCTGCCCAGGACATCGTCTATCTGTTCGGCAAGTTCCCCGAATTGCGCCTGCTGATGTCCGGCAAGCAGGCCGACCTCACCCCGGAAACGCTGCTCAAGCTGGCGCCCGGCGCCGTCGCCGCCGCGATCGCCGCCGGCACCGGCTCGGCCGGCGACGAACAAGCCGAGGCGGTCGCGGCGCGGCTCGGCCTCGGCGAGCAGCTCGATCTGCTCGCGGCGATCTTCGAGCTGACCTTCCCGCAGGGCGTCGGCCCTTTCGTTCAAAAGCTGGACGCGCTCGGCCTGCTCAAAAGCGCCGACGGCGCGTCTGGATGGGCTCAGGATACGAAATCGCCCGAGCCGTCGAAGAACTGATCCACAGCGGCCACGCGCGCGCCGACGTCTGGAAAATGACGCCGCGGCAGATGGCCGCCTGGCCGCAATTGGCGATGCGCCGGAAATTCGGCGAGCAGGCGCAATTGCTGACGCTCATGCGCGCCGCGCGTGGCGACGACAAGCATTTCCAGGCGTTCTTGCGCAAACTGCAGGACGAATCGCAATGACCTCGATCAGCCTGCGGCCGAAGCCCGGCCAAAGCCCGAAAGATGCCGCCAAGGCGCAAAGCGCGCGCCTGCGCAAGGCGATCACCTCGACCGCCTACAAGATCGCCTCGGAAGTCCAGCAGCGCGGGCGTGTCGACATCGCGCAAGCCGGCCGCTTCGGGCCGAATTGGATTTTCGGCTTGCGCGCCTTCAAGCAGCGCAAGGAGGCCGGCACGCGCCGCACGGTCGTCACGGTCAAGCACAACATCCCGTTCGCCGAGATCTTCGAGGAAGGCGGCGTCGTCAAGGGCAGGCCGCTGTTGTGGATTCCGATCAGCACGGAAAAGGACGCGGTCGGCGTCCGCGCGCGTAAATTCAATCTCCCGCTATTCCGGATCACGAGCAAGCGCGGCACGCCGCTGCTGATCACCGCGAAAGGCAAGCCGAAATATTTCGGCGTCCGCTCGGTCACCGAGCCGAAGCTGTTCCACATCCGCCAGATCGCCGACGACGAGGCCAAGCTCGCGGGCGAATATTTCCATTCCTACCTGGACGAATGACCGGCGATGTCCGACAAGATCATCACCGAGATCGTCCTTGAGGGCGAGAAGGAAGCGATTGCCAGCATCCAGCGCGTCGGCAAGGCGGCCGACGCGACTTTCGCCGATCTCCAGAACGTCCAGCTCAATTTCGACTTCATCGAACCCCAGAAGGGGCTGAAATCGCTGACCGATGCGGGCCAGCGGTTCGCCTCGTCGATGAAGAACACCGGCAACATCGTGACCAACGTGTTCGCCGGCATCAGTAGCGCCTTCCGCAATGCCGGCACCATCGGCGGCGGCGTGTTCTCGGAATTGACCCGCTCGCTGCAAGCCACGAGCCTGATGGCGAAAACCGGCCGGCGTCCAGATCCCGCAGCTTGGCAAGGCTATCGCCGCGCTCGGGCGCACCGTCGATACCTTGGGCGGCGGCATCGCGGGATGCGGCGCTCAATACGACCAAGTTCGGGCAATCTGTCGCGCCCACCGGCCCGCAGCTTACCGCCGCGTCGCAAGCCGCTTTCAATCTTGGCCGCAATATCGGCGACATGGGATTGATGGCTATCGAGGTCGCCAGCCAAATCCTCAAGCTGGTCACGGTCGTTTCGCTGCTCGGCTCGGCGGCTATTGCGGCGTTCGGCGCGTTGGCGAAGTCGGCGGCCAATGCGATCAATGCCGTCGGCGAGGCGGCGCGCAATGCGCGGATGTCGGTCAGCAGCTATAGCGCGCTGCGCACGGCGCTGATGGCGTTTGGTCTCAGCGCCGAGGATGCCGACGCGGCGATCACGGCGCTGTCGAAGAACATGGCGCGCTTCGGCATCCGCTTCCTGCCCCGATTCGTCCAGCGCGGCGGATATGGCATCGGATGCCTTCGCGCGACTGGCCGATCAGGTCGCCCTCAATCTCGACCCCGGCAAGCAGTTGCAGGTCGCGCAGGCGGCCCTTGGGCAAGAACTTGGCCGCAAGCTGTTGCCGCAATTGCGCTTGGGTGGCGATTATTTCCGGCAACTGGCCGGCGATACGCGGATGGCCGGGCTTGCGTTCGATAAATTGGACGACGCGAACGCGACGAAGTTCATCATGGCGTGGTCGCGTCTGACCACTATCATCGGGCAATTGAAGAACAAGATCGGCGCTCAATTCACGGAGCCGTTCTCGCGCGCGATCGACGTCGTCACCGGGCTCATCCTGCAAAATTCGCGGGCGATCCAGCAATGGGCAGCCGATCTCGCGTCGAAGGCGAGGCCAGTACTGGTCGACCTGGCGCGCGCCTTTGCCGGCCTCGACAGAGAAGTCCAGAACAAGAATATCCTGGCGTTCCGAGATGCGATCTTCGGGATCGGCAAGGCCATCGGCTTCGCGGTCCAGGCGGTGGTCGGCGGGTTCAAGCTGATGGTGGCCGCCATCAAGCCGGTGACCGACGCGGTCAACGACCTGTTCGGCACCCAGATCACGGCCGGCGAGGTCGTCGCCTATGCGGCCATTCTGCAATTGATCGGCGCCTTCCGCCTGCTGTTCTCGGTTGCGACCGGCATCGGCGCGTTGGCCTCGCCCTGGACGCTGGTGGTGGTCGCCATCGGCGCGGTCCTGGTGGCGCTGGGGTACCTCGCCTACAAGTACTGGCCGGAAATCAAGCAGGCGGTGGCCGACGCAACGCAGTGGATGAAGGACAAGTTCGGCGACGCCTGGACAGTAGTGGCGGGTGCCGTCGCGACCGCCGCCATTGCCGGAATCATCACACTGATCGGGCTTATCCCCGGTGCCCTGGCGAGCGCCGTTGCCGACATTGCGGCATTCGGCAGCGCGGTCGCAGCCGCAATCGTTGCGGCCCCGTGGGTCGCGCTCGGCATCGCCATTGCCGGTGTGGCTGCCGCGCTCGGCGTGCTCGCCTACGAGTATTGGCCGCAGATCAAGGCCGCAGCCGAGGCGACCTGGGCCGCGATCAAGAACGGCGCTGCCACCTTGTGGACCGATATCCAGGCGGCATGGAATGCCGGCGTCAGCGCCCTTAACAGCCTGTGGCAATTGCTCGTCTCCGGCGCGCAATCGGCCTGGTTACTGATCACGCAAGGCGCCTCGACCCTGTGGGCCGGGCTGCAAAGCGTCTGGTCGTCCGGTGTCGCGGCCGTCTCCGCGCTGTGGTCTGGCCTGACCACGGGGGCGCAAACCGCCTGGGATACGCTGGTGGCCGGCGCCAAGGGCGCGGCGTCCGCAATCAATACGCTGTTCGCCAACATCATCGGCTATCTGTTCGGCAACCAGCTGGCGAGCGATCTGCAAGCCGCCTTGCCGCTGTGGGACCAGATGGCGGGCGTGGCTGAATCCGCGATGTCGCGGATCAATGCCGCTGTCGCCAGCGCCACCGCCGCCGTGAATCAATTGAGCGCAGCGCTCCAGCAAGCGGCGGCGACCGCGCGGGCGGCGCAATCGGCGATACAGGAGGTTGCCACCGACGGCGGTGCCGCCGGGATGGCGCGCGGCGGGCCCGTTCGCGGGCCTGGCACGGCGACATCGGATTCCGTTCTGCTGTGGGGTTCGCGCGGCGAATTCATGCACCCGGCGCGCGCGGTCCGCCACTACGGCCTCTCCTTCATGGAGGCGGTTCGCACGTTGCGTTTCCCCATTCCGCGCTTTGCGACCGGCGGCCTTATCGATGGCCTGTCGAATGCCTTGATGAGCCCGCTCATGCCGTCGCTCACGATGCTGCAACCGGCGCCGGCCGCCGCTTCACCGTCGCGCATTCTCAACTTGACCATCGGCAATGAGACGTTTTCCGGCTTGGCTGCCGATGAGGACACCATGGAGCGGCTGACCCGCTTTGCCGTGCGGGCGCAATTGCGGTCGTCGGGGCGCAAGCCGGGCTGGAATCGCTAGAGAGGAAGCGTAAATGGCGGGCGAAACCGTGCTCTCGCTTCTGGGGCTCGGCGTGCCGCCCTATTCGGCCCGCGGCTTGACGCAAACCCTGGAGCCGCTCGACCAGGCAAAGAACTTACAGCGCACGATCAATGGCGAGCTGATCGATCTGTCGCGGGCGGAGTTCCGCAAATACAAGTCGACCATCAGCGGCACCGACCAGCGCCCGCCGTCCTGCGATGGTGTCTGGCCCGGCCGGCAAGTTGTCGTCGATTGCATCGAGGAACTGGCCTACCCGGAGGGCGGCTCGCCGCAGCGCACGGTCGTCGATGGCTCGTCGTTCTCCGAGGCCGGATTCACCTTCTACCGGCCGCGTCTGACCATGATCGTCACCGATTTCAAGCTGTCGCGCGACGAATACGGCGCGCAGATCGCTTGGTCGATGGATCTCGAAGAAAAATGAATTCCCATTTTACCGATCAGGCGAGCCTGCGCGCGCGCCCTCGAATCGGCAGCATTGGACCGTTCTATTTCGCCTGGGCGGACAAGAATGAGGCCTTCGACCAGGCGCTGCATGCGCGAATCGATGAGGACATCTTCAAGTTCGATGTCGAGCATGTCAATCGGCGCCCAAGTTTGGCTCTGACTCACTTTCGATGAAATTCGCTGGCGGGCTTGCGGTTCTCCAATGGGGGAATCAGCGCCATGCGGACCGGACTTCGAATTTCGTCCCTTGTACCGAGTGGGTTGGCGGTTGAGAGTGTAAGTGATTCATCGGACTCGGTTATTTTGACCGTTCGGTCGGCAGCGGTGACGGCCAGGTGCCCGTTGTGCGGCTCGGTGTCGCGCCGAATTCATAGCCGCTACACCAGACAGGTCGCGGATCTGCCCTGCGCCGGCAGGGCGGTGCGCCTCTTGGTGATCTCCCGGCGGTTTACCTGCGAGGTCCGGCATTGTCGGCGGCAGATCTTCGCCGAGCGCTTTGGCGGCTCACTGCCGGTCCGAGCGCGCCGGACGGCACGGCTGGAATGCGTCGTTCATCACCTGGGTTTGGCGCTCGGCGGCCGTCCTGCGGCAAGTTTTGCCAGAAGACTGATGCTGCCCGTAAGCAACGATACCCTGCTGCGGGTTGTCCGGCGACGAACCTGTCCGCCAACCGAGCCTATGATCGTTGCCGGCATTGATGACTGGGCCTTCCGCAAGAACCATCGCTACGGAACGATCGTCTGCGATCTGGAGAGGCGACGGATCGTGGCGCTGCTGCCCGACCGCGAGATTGCAACTGTGCGGGCTTGGCTCTCGGCGCATCCGGAAATCAGGGTCGTGTCACGCGATCGCGGCGGCGGCTACGGCGAGGCCGCGGCCAAGGCGCTGCCTGACGCGCTCCAGGTCGCCGATCGCTGGCACCTGATGGAGAATGCGAGCGCGGCCTTCCTCGGGGCGGTGCGTCGGTCCATGCGCTTGATCCGTGCAGCGATCGGCTCGACCACGATCAATCCGGAGCTGCTCACCTGTGCGGAAAGGCTGCAATATGAGGGCTATCTGCGACGCCAGGAGACCAATGCCGCGATCCTTTTGCTCGTCAGAGACGGGGTCCCAATCAAAGAGATCGTCCGCCGAACCGGGCACAGCCGGCAAGTCGTTCGCCAAGTCAGCCGCGGTCAAAGCACGGATATCTTCCGTACCCGGCAGAGCACACTCGACGCTCACTTGCCGTTCCTGGACGCGCAATGGGCCGCGGGCTGTCGTAACGGGGCAGAACTCTGGCGCCGTCTGCAAGTGCAAGGCTTCCAAGGTTCCTTGCGTGTCGTCGGCGAATGGAGGACACGGCGGCAACGAGCAGAGAAGGCGACCGATCAACAGCTTCAGAAAGTACCGTCCGCGAGAACAATCGCGCGACTGATGACCACGGCACGCGATCATCTCAGCAAAGCGGATACCGTCACCATCGCTGCAATCGAGGCGGGCGTCCCTACGCTCGTCGGTGCGCGCACCCTGATCGAAAGGTTCCAGGCCATGGTCCGTCAGAAAGTTGTTGCCGAACTCGAACCATGGATCGCCGCCGCCGGCGCGGGTCTGATCGCATCCTTTGCCAGTGGCATCCTCAAAGACAAAGCTGCGGTCTGCGCGGCCATTACCGAGCCTTGGTCGAACGGCCAGACCGAGGGACAGATCACAAAGCTCAAGCTGGTGAAACGCCAGATGTATGGTCGGGCGAAGATCGACCTACTGCAAGCCAGACTGATCGGCAACGCTTAACCGCAGGGCTTCATCATCGGATTTGCGTCAGAGCCAAATTTGGACGCCACATCGGTTGCAGCCCAGAAGCCGTCAAGCGCAGCCAAGAGCACAAGTGGCCAATTAATCGCATATATACATTTCTAATTGACTGAATTGGGCGGTCTCTATTTCTAGTGATCTTTAATAAATGGTTTGAATGAATTGTTAGTGAGCGATTCACCAAAATGGTTGCGGTCTGCCGACTTGTTGTGTGTTCAAAGCGATGACTTGAATGGCTACGATAGCTGCGGCCGTCCGGCCTGCTCACTAGCTTTTCTGCTTGTCGAGCATGTATCGCCAGCAATACTTGAAAGAGACTTTCCTCCTTAAATGCGGCAGAAGGGTCGGCAACGATTGCTCGATCAGGTTCCGGCAATCCCCTGCGACGGTACAGCGCGTAGACTGCGTCGGACCATTCCGTGATTTCAATAGCCTGCGAAAAAATTGGCGGAGAATGAATCGGTATCAGACAAATCCCTGACGCTGCGATCGTCGCCAACGAGGTCCGTCTTTGACACATCGCGTAAAGAGCGACAGCCGATGCGGGTCCCCAGGACTAGGGTACGACGGTCACAGGCTGCGGCGCGAGACTTACCAGCTTTTGTGACAGGCTTCCGAGCAACAGGCCGGCAATGCGCCCGGCGCCGCGCCTGCCGACGACGATAACATCAATCTTTTTCTCGCGCGCAATTTCGATGATCGTCTGTGCGAGATCGCCAGTGCGGGACTCGATTTGGATCGTGCTAGCACCAACACTGCGGGCGCGGTCTCTCGCCTTGGTCAGTATTTCAGCCGACTTCGACGCGAACATCTCTTTAAACCAGGTTTGCTGTGCATTGGTGATGCGGCCGAACACATTATCCAAAATACTTTCGCTGCCGATGACATTGACGATTAAGAGGTCCGCCTTGCTATTCTTTGCCAAAGACGCTGCATAATCGACGGCTCTATCCGCACCATCGGATCCGTCCGTCGCCACCAGGATACGGTTCACTGTTCACCCCTATCTGTTTCCTCATGTGAGGTCATCTAAAAGGCCGACTGTTATTTACGTTCCACTGCTCAATCAAGCAGTGCCGCAAATCAACGATTACCCTCCGTTAAGGCCTGCGCGCCCGCGGCAAGCTCTACTATCTCCGTCGTAATCTCTTCTTGCCGCAATTGATGTTCCCGCTGTGAAAGGCCGGCGAGCTTCGTATCGATGTTGGTTTTGGCCGATGCCATGGCCAGCATGCGCGCTTCATTTTCTGCTTCGAAGGCGTGCATGGCTGCTTCGCAAAGCTGTGCGTATACATATTCGGCCGCCAGCCGTTCCAGCAAAAGTTCGGGCGCGAGCGTGGTCAATGGGGCCTGTTCCTCAATCGGGCGTTTGAAACGTCCGAAGTCGATCGGAAGCACAGAATGACGATCAATTTGGATGCCCCTGCCGGATAACGAGCGTGAAAAGAAGACATCGACCCTGGCAATGGCGCCAGTTGAGACATAGCCATACAAGGTGTCCGCCAGCCGGTTTGCGAAACTCGGAATCGCGTCGACGTGGGTAGCCATGGGCGTCGACCAGTTTGGCTTTATTCCTCGCTCGTTCGCTACGACCGCGCCGCGAGTGCCGACGATCAAGGTCGCTGCGCCGTCGATGACGTCTGCTGCCGCCTCAAAAATGCGCTCGCTGAAGGCTCCGGCAAAGCCCTGCTCCGCGCAAAACAAAATGAGGCCGAGCTTGGCTTTCTGTAGCGGGGGTGAGCTAGTAACGTCGAGCGGCAACAGGTTCAATGCTTGGCCTATGGCGCGCGACACAACGTCAGTATAGGCCTCGATGCCAACAAGCAGCGCTCGACCCTTCTGCGCGCGAGAAGCCGCAATTCCGCGCATGGCCGCAACGACCGCCTGCAACTGATGGACGTTTTGGATTTGTGTGACGATATCAGCGAGCCGCTCGGCCATCACTTGACCCTTTGCTCGGATGCGGCTTGCAGCGGCACGAGTTGCGCCACTAGCGCAGAGAGCCGCGTCTTCAGCTCAGCGCTCTTTTCATCGTCGATGCGTCCGGTCCGCTCGATCTCGTCGACAATCGGTGCCCCGTTACGATCAAGCCAACCAGGAAGCTCCGATCGAAACTTTCCGATTTGCTCCAGCGGCAAACGATCGAGAAGGCCATCCTGCAATGCCAGGACAAGTGCAACTTCATCCGCAAGTCGCAATGGTGCGTACTGGGGTTGCGAGAGGACCGCCCGAATACGCTGCCCGCGCGCGATCTTGCCTTTGACCTGGACGTCGGTGATGCCGCCGAACCGCGTGAATATCTCAAGTTCCAGGAACTGGGCGTAGTCAAGTCGTACCGTTTCCGCGACCTCCCGTAAGGCCGGCGCCTGTGTCTTACCGCCGACACGGCTGACGCTCGTCCCGACATCAACCGCCGGCTTATGGCCCTCGTGGAATAACCGCGTATCGAGAACGATCTGACCGTCGGTGATCGAGATCAGATTGGTTGGAATGTAAGCACTGAGATTACCCGCATCCAATTCGGCAATAGGAAGGGCGGTCAATGACCCGCCGCCCTTGGCTTTGGAAAGCTTCGCGGCCCGTTCGAGGAGCCGCGCATGGACATAGAACATGTCACCAGGATAGGCCTCGCGCCCCGGGGGCTGCCGCGTGAGAAGGGCGATTTCGCGATGCGTGGCGGCGTGTTTGGTCATGTCGTCGATGACGACGAGAGCATGCCCGCCTCGATCACGAAAGTATTCCGCCATCGTGAAGCCGGCGAAGGGAGCGATCCATTGCAACCCGGGAGCCGCTGACGCGCTCGCGACGACGAAAATGCACCGTTCAGGCGCACCATGCGCCTGAATGGCATTTATGACTCGTTTCACCGTTGACGATTTCTGACCGACGGCGACGTAGACACAGATAATGTCGCTGGTTTTCTGATTGATAATGCAATCGACAGCAACCGCCGTCTTGCCGATTGCACGATCCCCGATAATCAGTTCGCGTTGGCCGCGCCCGAGCGCAAACATAGAATCGATGACGAGCAAGCCTGTCTGGACCGGTTCGTTGACGAAATCTCGGTCGATAATTGAGGGGGCGGGACACTCTATGGGTTCTTGGCTTTCGGCATCGATTGTCCCGCCACCGTCGAGTGGGCGGCCCAGCGGATCGACGATGCGACCGAGCAAGGCTGGCCCTACAGGTACGCGTACTACGTTGCCGGTGCCGCTGGCCCGGTCCCCCGCTTCGATGCCTTTGGTCTCGTCGAGCAGAACGCATCCAAGAACATCGCGGTCCAGGGTAATTGCGAAGCCGACCTGGCCATGTTCGAAGCGCACGAGCTCGTCCAGCCTTACATCGGGCAGCCCAGACACGTGCACAATTCCATCGGCAATCGCCTCGACACGGCCGACCTGCTCGGCAACAGGTGCAAGCGGCGCCGCTTTAACGCGCTCCTTTGCGCCCCTCAGCCAAGTGTCAAGAATCGCGGGAGTGTTCGTCACGGCCCAACTCCTCGCGAATTCGATCGAGATCTGCCCGCCAACTATTGCGCACAATGGCGTGAGGGCTGTGAAGCTCGATACCGCCAATTAAGGTTGCATCAACGTGAAACTCGAATGGCAGTTCAGAACCGAACGCCGCTTTGAGCGCATCAAGAACGTGCCCCGTCTCTTCCTTGGAAAGCGGTGTTGCGGTCACAACCTCAATGGTATGATCTTTCGCCGTCGCCGACGAGAAGCTCTCTCTTGCCTCGGACGGCAGCGCGCGCACTTTCTGACAGAGCCCATCGAGGAATGCCGATAGAGCAATCTCTGATGGGAGGCGCCCAAGCAGACGCTGTGCAATTTCTACGGAAAGTTCACCCGCACGGGCGATGATTGCCTTTTCCGCCGCTATTCGGTCCTGAGTGATTGCCACTTTAGCTTCGCTGCGGAGCTTCGCAAGCTCTTGCGATGTCTGGGTAAGCAGATTTTTCTTCTCTGCCTGTGCCGACTTGTGCGCTTCGGCGATCAGTTGCTCCCGCGTTGCGCTGATTTCGGCGCGCATTTTGTCCGCGTCGGCACGCGTGTCAGCGGCCTGCTGGCGGGCTGCAGCCGCGGCGGCCAGCAACTTATTAGCCTCTTCCTGCCGCTTGACGACGATATTGGCCACCGGTCGAAAAAAGAACCGGCTAAGAATCCAGATGAGAACAAGGACATTGACGGTCTGGAACGCCAGCGTCCACCAATCGATATGCATGGGCTTAGTGGATGAAGGGGTTGGCGAACAATAACAACAGCGCAATCACCAGACAGTAGATCGCCATGGTCTCGATCATTGCGAGGCCAACGAACAACGTCCGCGATATCGTGCCGGCGGCCTCCGGCTGGCGAGCAATAGCATCCATTGCAGCGGCAACGGCCCGCCCTTCGCCCAGTGCTGGGCCGATGGCGCCGAACGATACCGCCATCGCCGCGGCAAAAATGCTGACGATCTCGATCCAATTCATGGCTTTCCCCTTTCCTTGCGGTCGCCAGTTTGTCCTTCGCTCACGGCGCTGCCAATAAACACCATGGCAAGCACCGCAAATATGTAGGCCTGAACAGCTCCGACGAGCAGGTCGAGCGCCATCAACGGAATGGGCACGAGCAGGCCAGCGAGCGATAAAATGATGGCAATGATAAAAACGCCGCTCATGATGTTGCCGAACAGGCGCACGATAAGAGAAAAGGTGCGCGTAAACGTTTCAACGATGTTGAGCGGAATCATGACTATGGTTGGCTCGGCGAATGTTTTCAGATAGCCACCGAAGCCACGGGCACGAATACCAAAATAGATGATCGAAAAGAACACAATCAGGCCAAGTGCGGCGTCTGTCTCAATGTGAGCCGTCGGTGGTTCGATCCCTGGAACCAAGGATGACCAGTTCGCGATCAGGATGAAAAGAAATAGCGTGCCAATCATTGCCACGTAGGGTTTCGGCTCGGCACGCATCGTGTTTCGAATCTGATCCTCTATGGCGCCAACGATTAGTTCGAGGATAGTCTGCCTGCGAGAAGGTGTGAGCGTGAGCGAGCGAGTGGCAAGCCAGCCCCCCAGCGCCAGCGCTCCCATAAGGCCCCAGGTCACGACGACGGGCTCGGTGATCGGAACCGGGCCGATTGTGAATAATGTCTTCGTCGCGAGGGGCGATCCGATCACGTCTGTACTCCAAATCGTAGGATCGCCGGCCGCGCGGCCAGGATGCCGGCGGTGGCGACGAGCAGTGGCAAGGCGCCGAACTGACTGGCGATAACGCCAAGCACGACTGCAATGAGTGCAAGTCGAGCGAGCTGTATCGCAAATGCCAGCAAGAGTGACTGGCGAGCTTCAAAGTCTCGGACGTTCCATCGCAACGACAGAAGGTGGAACGCGCCGATGACTGTCCCAACGCCGAGCCATGCGCTGGCTGTAAGGAAGTACAGAATCAGCTCGCGTTCGGTGTAGTGGAAGATCGTCATTGCCTGTGCATCCATTTCCAAGCGGACCAATAACCAACCACCACGCCTAACAGCAGCAACGGAGCACTCCAGAAAATGCCGGTCCCGAACCGGTGGTCGAGCCATCGCCCAATGAATAGGCCAATCAAAGTCGGCGTAACAATAATCCAGCCAAGAACGCCAATTTGACCGACATGCCGCGCCATCGATGGTTCGCCCTCATTCACCCAATCCTTTCGACGTTCCTGCCGTTTTCGAACCGCTTCGGCCATGCCATCCGGGCTGCTCGCTTCGCGCTCAACGGCCTTGGCGTTCATGATCCGCCTCCGAATATGCCGGGCCGCTCAGGGCGCAGATAGCGGACGATCTGCCGTATCGCTTTCATCTGCAGTTGCAGACTTTCGGTCCGTGCGATTCGCTCGGACTCAATCGCTTCGTGGAACTCCGCTAGAGCCACCCGTTCGAGTTGATCGAGGTCGTCGCCTGGGATCGCTTCGCGCGTCGCGATCGCGACTTCGCTTCCATTGGTTACCGACAGAACGCCTCGGCGCACCGCGCAGAAGCGCTGGCGATCATCCGAGTGGTGCCAACTCACGACCGCTACCGTCAGTGCCGTCAGGAAGTCGGCGTGATTATGAAGAATGCCGAAGCTTCCGCTCTCATCCTCGGCGCGAACCGCAATCACGTTCGAATCGTCAACGACAACAGCAGTGGGGGTTGTGATCAGCAGTCTCATGACGGCATTACTTCGCGCTTTGAAACGGCTTCTTTCTCGCGCGCCTCATCGATCGTGCCGACCATATAGATAGAGCTTTCCGCCCACTTGTCGCAGGCGCCGTCTAGGATCGCCCGGCAGCCTTTAAGAGTCTCACCAAGCGGTACGGACCGGCCGGGCTTACCCGTAAAGGCCTCGGTGACGGCGAAAGGCTGCGTAAGGAAGCGCTGCAGCAAGCGAGCCCGCGTGACAATAAGCCGGTCACGAGCGCTCAGTTCCTCGATTCCGAGAAGTGAGATGATGTCTTGAAGGTCCTTGTAGTGCGCGATCGTCTCGCGAACCTGTTCAGCAATCTGGTAATGCTCCTCGCCGACGACGCTCGGGTCGAGCAAGATCGATGATGAACTCAACGAATCAACGGCGGGATACATGCCTTCGGCTGCCATTGATCGGGACAGAACGATCATGCTGTCGAGATGGCTCGAAATGGCGGTCACCGCCGGATCGGTGAAGTCGTCGGCGGGCACATAAACGGCTTCAATCGCCGTGACCGCCACGCCCCCGACTGACGCGATCCGCTCCTGCAGGGCGGCGACTTCGGTGGCGAGCGTCGGCTGATAGCCTACTCGCGACGGCAGGCGTCCCAGCAGGCCCGAGACTTCACTGCCCGCTTGGACAAAGCGAAACGCGTTGTCCATCAGCAGCAAGACGTTTTGTCGCTTCTGGTCGCGGAAATACTCTGCAATCGTCAACGCCGTCAGTCCGACCCGCCAGCGTGCTCCGGGCGGCTCATTCATCTGGCCATAGACCAGCACGCTTCGATCGAGCACACCGGATCGCTGCATTTCGGTGAGGAGTTCGTGGCCTTCGCGGGAGCGTTCCCCGACACCCGCAAATACAGAGATGCCTTGGTAGCTTTTTACCATCGCGTGGATCAGTTCCATGATTACGACGGTCTTGCCGACACCGGCGCCGCCGAACATGGCAGCCTTTCCTCCCTGCGCGAGCGGAGCCAGAAGATCGATGACCTTGATGCCGGTTTCGAATATTGCGGTGGCTGGACTTCGATCTTCGAGCGGTGGGGCGGTTCGGTGGATCGGCATGCGCGTCATACCGGCAGGCAGCGGCGGTCCATTGTCACGAGCATTGCCGACGACATCGAGGAGACGACCGAGAACCGCATCGCCGACCGGAACGGTTATCGGACGTCCGGTCGCATGAACCGGCACACCGCGTTTAAGTCCGGCGGTTGCTTGAAGCGCGACACCGCGCACAGTGCTCTCATCGAGATGTGCCTGGACCTCGACGATGAGGACTCCAGGCTGGTCCCAATCGATGATGAGGGCTTCGTCAAGCTGTGGGAGTTGCGCGTGTTCGAAGGCGACGTCGACCACCGCTCCGCGTACGGCGAGAACTTTTCCTATGGGCTGCGTTGACGGTTTCATCGCGGCGACCCCTCACGTTATATAAATAGGCCGGCAGCCGGATTCTCAAGCTTGATTTTGAGTACGCGTTTCTTACTCCGCCGTCAAAGCTACATGGGCAAAAAATGGTCGGCCTATTTGATCAGGATCAATGCCGATCGCCGCACCAGTAATTCGACTCAGCACTATTGTCCCGGCCTCGAAGTGGTAAAATAAATATCAGGGAGGTCGCCAAGACAACTGCATCGTCCATCCGTAATTTCGAACACGAGATGACCTGCGATCAATGCTGGCGGCGGGGCGGGCGGGTGATAGCGTTAATGATTGTTGGAGGGAGGAGCCTGAAATGGCCGCGGCGTCTCCGATTGTTCGCTGGTTCGCCACGCTCGGGATCGCTGATGTTCCCGAGGTGGGCGGCAAGAACGCCTCGCTTGGCGAGCTCTACAGCCGGCTTGGAGAGGCCGGGGTGCCGGTGCCGAACGGGTTCGCACTCACCGCCGGCGCTTATCGGCAGGCGCTGACCGAGGCCTGTGCCTTTCCCAAACTGCATGCGCTACTCGATCCACTGGACGTGACGGACGTGGCGGCCCTGTCGCGCGCGGCGGCGGCGGCACGCGAGATCGTTTATGCCGCAACCGGGACTGAGGCGCTGCGCCACGCGATCGCCAAATCCTATGCCATGCTGGAGCGCAAGTACGGGCCTGGCGTGGCGGTCGCGGTGCGCAGTTCCGCCACCGCCGAGGACCTGCCGAACGCGAGCTTCGCCGGTCAGCACGAGAGCTATCTCAACATCAGCGGCGTCGACGACCTGTTCGAGGCATGCCGGCGCTGCTTCGCCTCCTTGTTCACCGACCGCGCCATCGTCTATCGGATCAACAACAGCTTCGACCATTTCAAGGTCGCGTTGTCGGTCGGCGTGATGAAGATGGTGCGCTCCGACCGCGCTTCGAGCGGAGTGATATTCACCCTCGATACCGAGTCCGGCTTCCGCGACGTAGTGTTCATCACCGGCTCGTACGGGCTCGGCGAGAATGTGGTGCAGGGCAAGGTCGATCCGGACGAATTCCATGTCCACAAGCCGACCTTCCGGCAAGGCCACCGCGCGGTGCTGCGCCGCGTGCTCGGTAGCAAGCAGCTGACAATGGTCCTGGCGTCGGGCCATACCGGCGCCACCACGCGCGACGAACCCACGCCGCCAGAACTTCAGGCGCGCTACTGCGTCTCCGATGCCGAGGTGCTGACGCTGGCCGACTATGCAATCTGTATCGAGGAACATTACTCAGCCGCGTCCGGCTATCCAGAACCGATGGATATCGAGTGGGCCAAAGACGCAGAGGACGGAAAACTCTATATCGTGCAGGCGCGGCCGGAGACGGTGGCCTCCCGCAAGCAGCCGGGAATGCTGGAGACTTACAGCCTGCGGGGCGCCGCAAGCCCGCTGGTTAGCGGCAAGGCGGTCGGCGAGAAGATCGCAGCCGGTACCGTGCGGGTGATCCATGACACCGGCGACCTACGGGCGTTCCGCCCCGGCGAGGTGCTGGTCGCCGAATCGACTAACCCCGACTGGGAGCCGGTGATGAAGACCGCCGGCGCTATCGTCACCGACCATGGCGGGCGCACGTGCCATGCGGCGATCGTCGCGCGCGAACTCGGCGTGGCCGCCGTGGTCGGCGCCGGTAACGCGACGACGACGCTGCGTACTGGCGCTGCGGTCACCGTCTCCTACGCCGGCGGCGAAGTGGGCGCCGTCTATGCCGGGAGCCTGCCGTTTGACGTGGCCCGCGTCGATGTCAGTACGCTCGAGATGCCGAAGACCGCGATCATGGTCAATCTCGGTAACCCTGATCTCGCGTTCCGCACTGCGATGATGCCGAACACGGGCGTGGGGCTGGCGCGCATGGAATTCATCATCAACGAGCATATCGGCATCCATCCGATGGCGCTGGTCCATCCGGAGCGGGTGAGCGCAGAGGACCGGGCGCGTATCGCTGCCCTGGCCAGCGCCGATCCATCACCGCGCGAGTTCTTCGTTCGCACGCTCGCCGAAGGGGTTGGCACCATCGCCGCTGCGTTTTACCCGAAGCCAGTGATCGTGCGGCTGTCGGACTTCAAGACCAACGAATACGCCGCGTTGGTCGGCGGTGCCGCATTCGAGCCGCACGAAGCTAATCCGATGCTCGGCTTCCGTGGTGCGTCGCGCTATGCGCATCCGGCCTATGCCGAGGGTTTCGCGCTTGAGTGCGCCGCACTGTGCCAAGTGCGCGCGAAGATGGGTCTCGCCAACCTGCTGGTGATGGTGCCGTTCTGCCGCCGGGTGACGGAGGCGGAAACCGTGCTGGCGGAGATGGCGCGGCACGGCCTCATACGCGGCGAGGACGGGCTCGAAATCTACGTGATGTGTGAGATCCCCAACAACGTGATCCAGGTCGATGCGTTCGCCCGGGTGTTCGACGGGTTCTCGATCGGCTCAAACGACCTCACCCAGCTCACCCTCGGCGTCGATCGCGACTCCGACATCGTCGCCTTCGATTTCGACGAGCGCGATCCGGGGATGCTGGAGATGCTGCGGCTTGCGGTTAGCGGCGCGCAGCGCAATCGACGCAAGGTTGGCATCTGCGGCGAGGCGCCGGCCAACTATCCCGAAATCGCCCGCTTCCTCGCCAGCATCGGCATTGATTCGATCAGCGTCAACCCATCTAGCCTGTTGCGCACCATCGCCGTCGTGCGGGAGGCTGAACAATCGGCTGGGATGCTAGGATCACAGGCCAACCCCCCCTCAAGATAGGCGAAATGCCCGCTCATCCCGAGGACCCTGCTGAAGATGGCATCGAGGATGCTACGCCACGCCCAACAGCGGAGAGGAGTCTATAACCTACGATAACGCCGCCCCACTAAAACTCATTAAAAATAGGGATTAATTGATGTGGATCAATGCGTCAGAGACAACTCGATTTCAGCTTTTTAAAAAGATATGTCAACGCAAGACGTTCGGGGTTGCAATCGAACTTTTATATTGGGGCGCTTTTGAGCGCCCCCTTTCTCTGTCTCTGAAGGAAGCATGTCGGGCGAAAGGAAACCCCATGCGTACTATTACCCAACCGCCGCCATCGTCGCACTGCGAGCTTTGCTGTGGCGAGCTGGTTGAACCGGCCAACCGCGAACTTGATTTGGATAGCGAGATACTCGTTTATGAAAATTGCGGTCATGAGCAGTCATGCATCATGAAACATAACCACAAAATGCCGAACACTGTGGTAATTTAGGTGGAGGGGTTGCCCAATTTAATGATGAATTGTTCAATCTACGGCCGGGGTAAAATAGGGCAGGAATGCACGTGTTACGGTTGATCTATAAAGACAGACTGCTCGTGTCGCGGGCGTTGGGGGGGCTGTTTGGGTCGTAGTTAAAAACAGCTCGCTGTCGCGCAAAGTGGAGAGCCAATCATGTCAGTACGCTCTCTTCATCGCGAAGGTGGGCCGGTAGAGCGCCCCAACACTGCCGCCAACTCCTAACCGGCACTTCGCCATGTCATGGCCTGTATAGACACGTCGGCGCACGCGCGGAAAGTTATTCCCCATGCGATTGCTATCGCAAAGGCTATGGAATAATGCAGTTGGACTCTAGTCGCTTTCCCTCGACCGGTTTAACGCCTACAAATTCAGAGAGCGTTAGCTGGCAGTTCCTCTCCCTCCGCCACTCCATCTGCGGCCAACTTTCTCCGCCCGGCTTTCAGCGCACTCAAAACGCCGATAACGGCGGCCCATCGCGCGAAAAGCTCAGCCCTGGGCTGACCCCGTCGGAGCCCGAAGTTCTCTCTCTCGGCCCGTTTGTCTCCACACCTCCCGACTACGCGGATTTAGTACGGTTCTCGTAAGCACCTGATTTTGAATCGCTTTTCGAGAGCCGAGCCTCCGCACTTTGCAAAAATATCGCGGGGTAGACACGTCCTGCGCCTTCATCGTCGTGCACAGCTTCCAGGCGATGATGTAGCGCGAGAAGTCATCCAGTACCGTGCTGAGATAGAACCAGCCCCAGCTGTCCGTGGGGCCCACTCTTCAGGCGCCGAAACAGCCGGCTCCTGCTCAAGTACGCGGGCAGGCCGCATTATTTCTGTCTTTCTCTGTGGCGTAGACCACCGACAGGACACGCGATGCCGTGCAATACACAGTATCGGTATTTTTAGGAAGCACACCGTGTCCGGCTCAAACGACTTGCGAAGGTATGAGTTGGAGTGCCTGCGTTTGGCGTCAGACTGTATGCAGTTGGCAAGCGAGAGTCCTAACCCTGCTTTGCAGTCGCATTTCGTTCAGACGGCGCGGGTATGGCAAACCCTGGCGGAGCGGGGACCGAGCGCCGACATACAGACTACGAATTCGAACTCGTCGGGCTATCCCGGCCCGCACGCGGCCTTCGCGACGGCAGCCCTCGGCGCGCCTGCACTAGCCTATTCGCCCGCCGCGGAACGTGCGGTAATTCGTTTGACCAAGGCGCAGCGAGTGCGGTCGTTTGATCTTGCCATGCGCGACTCACATATTTGCTGGCGTCCCACGGTTTCTCAACTCTTGCGCCGTCCTCTTGAATCGCCCTGAACCGCCGTTGATGGTGGCGTCAAGAACGCATCGAACCGCTCCTTTACGATGGCGTAGCACTCGCATGACGCCTTTTCGAGACCGGGTCGGTCGAGAACCCGAATCTTCCCACGGTGATAGCTGATAAGCCCGGCCGCCTGCAGTGACTGCGCTGCAAGCGTCACCGATTTTCGATTGGCGCCCAACATGTGCGACAAGAACTCATGCGTATATGGCAGGGATTCTCCTTCGGCCCGATCATGCATCATGAGAAGCCACCGGCACATTCTCTCTTCTGTCGTATGCAAGGCGTTGCACGCGACAGTCTGCTGAACCTGCGCCAGCAGCGTCTCCGAATAGCTGACAAAGAGATCGCGCACGTGTTCGCTGCGATTGAATTCCGATTGCAACAATTCGATCGGGCAGCGAACGATGCCACCCTCCAACTGTACGAGACATCGATTAAACGAGACGCGGCTGTACATCGCGGCGAAGATGCCGAACGCTCCTTCGCGCCCTATGTTTGCCGTCTCAATTGCCGCGCCGTTCTCTAAAACGGTTAACAGCGAGAGCACGGCGCCCTCCGGGAAATAGGCGTGCTTGAGGAGCCCGCCCGCCTCGCAGATGATTGTACCAAGCTTAGGCCTGATAGGCTCAAGATGGGGTTCAAGCCGCTTGCTGCTGGCAGGCTCCAAGGCGCCGAGCAATCGATTGTGCCGCGTAACGTCTCTTTGATGTTTCGACGTGACCATCGTTATGCACCTGCTGACAAGCACGCGACCACACTGAATTGACCGCCGTTCGGATCGGCGGGGTTGCTCCGCTCAACTTTTGATTTCTGGCTTGTCATGCAGGACCATGTTCAACAAGGAACGGTGGACCTCTATTCGGCCGTTATAATCTATAAAGCCCAATCGCCGGAATTTGGTCATGAAGAAATTGATGCGTGTTCGTGTCGTACCGACCATCTCCGCCAGCATCGTTTGGTTGATATTTGCCAACACCGGCTCTGGCTCACTGTCTTTGCCAAAATTCGCAAGCTGAAGAAGGACCCGCGCCAGGCGTTTCTCGCTTGAATTGAACAATTGATCGACCAGATCAGCCTGAATATGACTGCTGCGAACCAAGAGGTGCGAAATAAAGAAATCCGCAAACCCTTCCTCGTTATGAATCATGTTACGCAACGCAGCCATTGTTATTCGCACACACGTACATAGCGTCAGAGCGCTCGCTGTCGACAAACGCCGAGCATCCCCGTTCGCACACGCTTCTCCGAAGAATTCGTCATGTTTCAGAACAGCGATAACTGCTTCTTTGCCCTGCTCGGAGATCACGGTTAACTTGACCTTGCCTTTAAGAATGTAAAATATTTCATTCGCAGGATTGCCCTGCTGATAAATAATTTGATTTATCGCAAATGTCGTTACGGTTAGCCCTGCGTGCGATTTCCAGAAGCATGCTTTGGAATGGAACATTAATTCATTCTTCTTGTTTTTCATCGGGAGCGTCCTCGTGGCAGGCGCTTTGAAAGTCAATTTCAAATTGCGTCGGATTAGATATCCGACTTCCGCACGACAGAACGCCGCTCTTTGCCGAACTCCTGGTCATTGCGGCCAGAGCAATTCCACTAGCCACTCCGGACCGCCGCAGGCACATGTGCTTCGCGGAGGCGATCACAATTTACCAGCGGAGTTGCGGCGTATAGCGTTCGGCTATGTTACGTGAAATACCCGCCGATGGGTAAAAACCCCGTCCACACCACGCCGGGAAGACTTCCGCCTGTCTCGCTTCGACCCTTACAAAAATACCGCGCCATTAACTCACGATACAATAAAAAGTGAGGCCGGCTCTGTGCAATTTTGAACAGGCCGTATCGGCAGAAATCGTTGGAGAATTTCGCGTAGGAGCAGGTCGACTCCGTTCAGGTTGCTCGGGCGCATCGTATGCGTGGTTGCCAGTGCCGATTTGGGTCACCTCAACGCAAGAGCCGCTCGATCGCCAGTGAAGCGGAGTCTTTGAAAGGGAGTATTTGTACGTAAAGCGCTTTAATCGTTGAGCTACAACTTATTCATAGACTAAAGACGGCATTCAGCTGCTTCCAGTCGAGCGAGGTCTAGTGGTGTCCAAAACTCGGGGCGAGTCCGTGGACACTGTCGACGAGTCCCTCCCAAGGAATGTCGATGCCGAGACTTCGCGCCAATCCACGCAATCGGAGATGCTAAGGGCCGTCTTCTTTCCATCCTGCCGACCGGCGGTCAGGCGCACGATTGTCCGCCAGCCCAGCGCTTGATCCGGCGCACCAAAGCAGCCAAAAAGATGCTCGGCGACAGAGCTTATGACAGCCCCGAATTGCGACAATGGCTCAGCGAACGCGGCACCAAACCCGTCGTTCCCAACAAATCGAACCGCAAGCGACCCTTCAGCTTCGACAGGAACTCCCACAAACAACGCCACCGCATCGAAAACGCCTTCTGCCGCCTCAAGGACTTCCGACGCATCGCGACCCGATACGACAGGCTAGCCAGAAACTTCCTCGCCTCCGTCTGCCTCGTTGTCGCTATCGTCTGGTGGATCTAATGAGTCCCGACCCTAGCACTACTTTGGCAAATTGCCTATTTTGCCCTGCTTTATAGGATTCCCGAATCAATTTTTCAATGATTCATGGGTGGTCGGCTCTTGGAGGGCTGACCATGGCGGGATGGAAAGACGAACTCGAACGCTGGCTGATGCCGTTCTTGGACCGGTTGGGTCATAAGACCCGGCAGCGGATGTGTCCTCTGTATGTTGCAGGATTGATCGGTCCTGGCGATCGCAAGAGCGTTCAGCCGATGGCGGAGCGCCTTGCCACGGGCAACTACGACCAGCTGCACCATTTCATTGCGGACGGTGTCTGGGACGCGACGCCGCTGGAGACAGAGCTGCTCAACCAGGCGGACCGACTTGTCGGTGGCAAGGATGCGGTGCTGGTTATTGATGACACCTCACTGCCGAAGAAGGGCGAACGCTCGGTTGGTGTTGCGGCTCAATACGCGTCGGCTCTCGGCAAAACCGCAAATTGCCAAACGCTGGTATCTTTGACGCTTGCGCGCGGCGAAGTGCCAGTGATGGTCGCGTTGCGTCTCTTTTTGCCTGACAGTTGGACAAGCGACGTGTCTCGTTTGGAGCGCGCTCGCGTGCCAGTCGAACATCGAACGCCACGGTCCAAGCCGGAAATTGCTTTGGCCGAGATTGACCGCGCGATGGCTGCCAACGTGCGCTTTGGATGTGTGCTGGCGGATGCAGGATACGGACTTAGCGCACCGTTTCGACAAGGGCTAACAGAGCGCGGGCTGGCCTGGGCTGTCGGCATTCCTCGGCACCTGAAGGTGTATCCGGTCGATGTGAAGCTTATTTGGCCGATTACCAAAGTCCGCGGGAAACCACGAAAGCACCATGTGCCCGATATCTTATCGATTGCGGCAGAACAAATGCTGGCCAGCGCCAAATGGAAAACCGTGAGTTGGCGCAGCGGGACGAAAGGTCGGCTGAAAGCCCGATTTGCTGCTCTCCGTGTCCGCACCGCCGACGGCCCTCCTCAGCGCATTTGGGATAAAGGTCAGCAGCATCTCCCGGGCGACGAAGCTTGGCTCATTGGCGAGCAACGCGCCTCAGGGGAGAAGAAATACTATCTTGCCAATCTCCCTGCGGCGACGGATCTGCGCACACTAGCCGCCACCATCAAGGCCAGATGGATTTGTGAGCAGGCCCATCAGCAGTTGAAGGAGGAGCTTGGACTTGATCACTTTGAGGGGCGATCATGGCAGGGTCTTCATCGCCACGCTCTGATGACAATGATCGCCTACGCCTTCCTGCAACATCGTCGCCTCGCGCACGCGGGGCGGAAAAAAAAGAATCAACGGACCTCCGCCTCAGCCAACCACGCCCGCCGTACGTCACGCCATCGTCGATCTCATCCTTCGGCCGCCGCCTCAACGGTGTCCATACTGCCGAAAACAAATCCTTGAAAAACAATGGCGCAAATAGATTCTGCCAAAGTAGTGCTAGAAGTATGAACAGTCCCATCATACGCTTCGTAAAGAGCACCACGGCGGTTGAGTTTGGATTTATCGCAGCTGGCCTCACCGTTTCGATTTTGGCCGTCGTTGCGGCACTGCTGAACGTGCTTGGCGTTTTACGTTAGCACGCGTCTCTTTATATGAATTGGCCATCTCGTGACGGGGGCGCGAAAGTTTCGATGTGGCAGGTCGGCCTGCTGATCGGCTTCTCGGTGTCGTAACGCCGCAAGAGTATAGGCATGCCAGCGTTCGCAAATTTCGCAACTCTGAATGCATGAGTAGCGCTTTTCCCTCAAACGATAAAGATGCCTTATGAGTTCAATTCGCGTGCTTCACATCGACGACGAGCCCGATATCCTTGAAATCGTGGCGACCTCGCTCAGCTTTGATCCCGAGTTCGCGATTCGCAATTGCATTTCGGGCGCAGATGGACTCGTGGCCGCCGCGGAATGGCGGCCCGACCTCATCCTCTTGGAGCTCATGATGCCGGTCATGGACGGGCAAACGACGTTCGCACATTTGCGCGAGAATCCACAGACAGGCGACATCCCTGTGGCTTTTTGAGCGGTCGTGCGCAGACGTGCGAATACTTTAAGTCGATGGGGGCCGCCGGCGTGACCCGCAAACCATTCGATCCGATAACGCTCTCCGTTTCGGTGCGCAGTTACATGCATCAGGCCCATGGAGCATGACCGTGCCGCCGCCGTGCGTGGCGTGTTCCTGAGGAGCGTTAACGAAGACGTCTTTGCGTTGGCGGAGCATCGATCGGCGCTAAAGCACGGCACGGCTGCGCCGTCGACGCTCGCTGGAATAGAAATGTTGCTCTCGGTCTAACCGGGTCCGGCAGTATTTTCGGCTATTCCGGGATCAGGAACTCCGCGGCCGCGCTCAAGTTGGCTAGTCGCTCGTCAAGCCGAGGCGACCTAACGTAGTAATAATACGCGCGGTATTTACACGAATTGTCGGCATTCCGATCTCCCTCTAGCCATGTGCACCTTCAGTGGCGGGGAGGGTGTAGTGCTTGTTGCGTGCGTAAGATGGCTTCGCGGCAAGACGGCCGCCGTTCATGCGGTCGCGTCCGTCGACCGTGTACGGTTGTCGCGCGAATGAACACCCACACTGCACAACGTCTTCGGTGCGCGTGCGTCGTCGGTACGCGACCGGAAGTCATCAAGATGGCGCCGATCATACGGCAGCTCGAGCGAACGACGTGGGCGGCACCGTTCGTCGTCGCGACGGGGCAACAGGACGATCTGCTTGTACAGGCGCTAAACGACTTCCGCATTCTCCCGGATTGCCGGATTCCTTACGACCGCAAGGGCGCCGATGTCGGCCCAATTCTGAGTTCGCTAATTGACAAACTCGACGCTGTCTTCGACCAGACCCAGCCGGAGCTCGCCATCGCGCAAGGCGACACGACGTCGGTGTTTGCGACCGCGCTCGCGGCATTCTACCGCCGCATTCCGTTCGTGCATATCGAAGCCGGCTTGCGTACCGGCGATCTTTACGCGCCCTTTCCCGAGGAGCTTCATCGGCGCGCCATCGCCGTATCGACGGCGCTGCATTGCGCGCCGACGGAGACGGCGGCACGGCATCTCAGGGACGAAAACATCCCCGCGAGCCAAATTCTGGTGTCCGGCAACACGGTGATCGATGCGCTGCTGGAAATGGCGGCCGGGCGGCCGGCCCCGCCGCGCGGATTTCCGAACGGGTCACGCACCATTCTTTTGACTGCGCACCGGCGCGAAAATCTCGGCGAACCGCTGCGCGAATCCTTGATGGCCATTCGCGATTTTGTCGACGCAAAACCCGATACGGCGGTGTTTTTTCCCGTTCATCCAAATCCGTCCGCAAGATCGATCGCGCATCAGGTTTTGTCCAATCACGAAAGGATCGTGCTGGCTGAGCCCGCATCTTATTGCGAGATGGTCGGCGCCATGCAGCGGGCCTGGCTAGTCGTCACCGATAGCGGCGGCCTGCAGGAAGAAGCGCCGGCGCTGGGCAAGCCGGTCCTGGTGCTGCGCGATGTCACCGAACGGCCGGAAGCCGTCGTTGCCGGCGCCGTTCGCTTGATCGGCACCAGACGGAGCGCGGTTTTTCGAGCGATCGCAGATCTTCATGGAGATGCCGCCGCCTACAAACGAATGGCGCGCCCGGTCTTTCCTTATGGTGACGGTCGGGCCGCGCAACGAATTGTCGCGGCCTTGCAAAGCCAGATGGCAGGTCAGGCAGGCCCGGAAATGTTGGCGACGGCAGGACTTCAGGGTGATGTGGCATGGATAAATTGATCTCCCCGATCCTGGAATATCGCTATTACATCGAGATTCTCGCGATCGTGATCGCCTCATTAACGGCGCTCTCCGGTATCGACGATGTCTTCGTCGATATCTATTACTGGTGCCTCAAACTCTTCGGGAAACAGGACGCAAAGGACCTCGCCTTGGCGCGCACGCTTCAGGCAGAGGTGGACCTGCCGGAGCGCCCGTTTGCGATCATGGTGCCCGCCTGGCATGAGCAAGACGTGATCTATGCAATGCTGACGACAAATACCCGCTTGCTGGCATACCGGAACTACATCTATTTCATCGGCGTCTATCAGAACGACCATGCGACGACTGCGGAGGTGAAACGGGCGCGGGCCCTTCACACGAATATCCAAATCGTGATCGTTCCGCGCGACGGCCCGACCAGCAAAGCCGATTGCCTCAATGTGCTCTCAGTGGCAATTCGGGAGTACGAAGAAAAAATCGGCTCCGAATTTGCGGGGATCACCCTACACGACGCCGAGGACTTTATTCACCCGCACGAATTCAAGGTGTTCAATTCGCTCATTGGCGAATACGATTTCGTCCAACTTCCGGTGTACTCGTTCAGCCAAAGCTTCGGCGACGTGGTCGGCGGCATATACATGGATGAGTTCGCCGAAGTTCATACCAAGGACCTTCTTGTTCGCAAACATATGAGCGGGCTGATCCCCTGTGCGGGTGTGTCGGCATGTTTCAGCCGCAAAGCCGTCATTGCACTTGCAGAAAACAACCAGGGCCGTGTCTTTCAGACGGCCTCATTCACCGAAGACTACGACATCGCCTTCCGGCTGCGTGCGCTCGCATTGAAAACCACTTTCGTGTCGTGCCCGGTGAACTACACCATCGACATGGACCACGAAATAATTGCGCCGGTTTATCTCAATCGCACACCGCCCATCTCGACGCGGGAATTCTTCCCGTCGAAATTTGGTCAGGCCGCTCGGCAGCGCGCTCGTTGGCTGATTGGAATCGTATTCCAAGGAACGTCAACGCACGGCTGGAAAGGCAATTGGGGGACGAAGTATTTCCTGCTGCGCGATCGGAAAGGCATCTTCAACGGTCCGACGATCGTTCTGGGCTATTTTGCTATGGTGAATTTGCTGTTGATCGGGATGTACCTGGTGCGTTACGGGCACGGCGCTCGATTCGATTATATCTTTCTGTCACGAAACTATGTGGTGGATTTGTTCATTGTGAACATTATTTTTCTACTATGGCGCCTCGCGCACCGCGTGCTTTTTACGGCAAGGATTTACAATTTACGCCACGGCCTTTTGGCGGTGCCGCGTCTGGTGGTTGCTAATTTCGTGAACTTCTTTGCCGCGACGCGCGCCACCAGGACGTATCTCGGCCACCTCGTAACCGGAACGCCGCTGATCTGGGATAAGACCTCTCATTCCTATCCGGTCAGGTTGCGGATCGAAACTGAGCCGCCGAGCGCGGACTCGCATCCGCTGAACCCAAGCAATGGCCCGACTGACGGGGCCGCGCCGGAGTCCACCCGCGAATTGGCCGTGGAGGTGACGCCATGAACCGGCGCAGCCTCTCAGATTGCCTCTCGCTAAGAACCGTGACGGCCGTTGTTCGGCCGCCATGGGTGACTCCGCTATTGCGCCCACAAGTTTTTCCTGCATCGGCTCCATTTCGGCGCCACCGCCGCAAGCTCTTGCTATCGGCGGCTTTGGTTGCAGTCTGGTGCGAACTGTCGCCAGCGCTGGCGCAAATCACATTCGTACCCGGTCCCACGGCAGCCTTGGATCAACCCTCGAATGCCACGGCGCTCGATGCCAAGACCGAGATTGATGTTCTTGCCGCGCGGAACGCGGTGGCGGTCCACCCGGGCGCTGAAGCGCCCGTTCGCGCCTTGATCGACGCCTTGGCGCGTGCCGGGCGCAAGCGCGAGGCGCTGGCGGAGGCTGATCGTGCCGTGAAAGGCGGGACGGCAAGCGCGGCACTGCGTGCGCAACGGGGATTTATTCGAAGGGAAATGAACGACCCGCGCGGCGCGGCGGAGGATTTTTCCGCTGCTCTGGCGGGCAACGGCCTGACCGACGATCAGCGCCGCAATGTCAAAGCCGGCCTGGCTGAGGCCCGCACCGCGGAAGTCCAGAAAGAGGTTAATCACGTGCAAAACGATCTGTTGCGGGGAGATTATGCGCGTGCGGTCGACGAGGCCCAGCTCATTCTGGACAACCATCCGGGCTCCGAGCCGGCGATGCGCGTCCGCATCTCCGCTCTGATCGGCGCCGGGAAAAAGCGCGAAGCCCTGGCGGACGCCGACCAATTCGTGCGGCGGGGGGCGGCCGATCCGCTGTTGCGGGCGCAACGCGGGTTCCTTCGGCGGGAGTTGAATGACCGAATTGGCGCTGTGGATGATTTTACCGCCGCGCTTGCCAGCGATCGGCTAACAGCCGCGCAGCGCCGCAACGTCGAGGCTGGCCTCGCCGAGGCGAGGACGGCCGAAGGGCTCGGTCAACTCGACAGTGCCGAGGCCGCCTTGAAGCAACGCGATTTCAAGACGGCGGCAGACGCGAGCCAGCGGGTGTTGCAGCGCGATCCAAAATCCGAAGCCGCTTTGCTGATTCGTCTCGATGCGCTATCGCATATGGGCCGCGTGCGGGAGGCCGTGAACGAAGCGAACAGGTTCATTGCTCACAATACAGCCAGCCCGGCATTGCAGGCGCAACGTGGCTTCCTTCGCCGTGCATTGCACGACACGGCGGGTGCGATCGAAGATTTTACCGCGGCGCTTGCCCGTCCGGCGCTTTCCGCCGAGCAACGCCACAATGTCGAAGCGGCCATCAGGGAGGCGCGAACGGCACAACGGCAAGCCGAAATCGCTCATGCTCGGGCAAGGCTAGATCCGGGGCGCCCCAAAGCGGGGTCCAGAAGCGGCGCGGCTATTGCCCGGCGCGACCCGAACTCCGATGCTGCGATCCGGATGCGTATCGATGTGCTATCCCGCGCCGGACGCAAAGCCGAACTGCAGGTGGAATTCGATCAGCTAATCGCGCGCGGACACGCGCCAGGCTGGGTTTATGCGCAGCGGGGCTTCGCACGGCGCGATGCCGGCGATCTGCAAGGCGCGGTGCGGGATTTCGATGCCGCGCTTGGCCGGGGCGATCTGGACCCGAGGTCGATCCCGAATATCCGCTATGCGCGTGCCGATGCGGTGGCGATGCTGGCCGAACGTGAGGGTAATCCGAAAAAGGCGGAAGCGTCCTACCGGGAGTTTCTGCAAACGGAGCCTGCGCAAGCGGAAGCCTGGTATCGGCTCGGATATCTGAGACTGAAAAACAAAGAGCGTGCACAAGGCGCGGAAGCGCTGGCCAAGGGACTAGCGATCCGTCCGGTGGCCACCGCCTATCTCGACGCCGCCAATGCCTATATTTTCATGAACGCGCCGCTGGCGTCGAAATTCTATCGCGACGGTTTGGACCGCTGGTACGCGCACGATAACAGCCTTGCCGGCCGATCCGCGGCCGACATTGAGCGCATTAAGAACGAAGTCGTCCAAGCGGATGCATCGGTCAGTACAACCCTGTCCTACGGCGCAATTGCCGGACGTCCGGTGACGGCGGGCGGCAGCAACAACGCCATCGGCGGCGAGACGCGGGTGCGTTTCGATGGTCGTTACCTACCATCGGTTCCGCGCCTTGAAGCCGTCGTGCGCGGATTGAGCGACAAGGATGCCAATGGCGAGAGAGAAACCGATGCCGCAATAGGGTTGCGGTATCGTCCCATTCGCGATCTCAATCTTTACATCGGTGGCGTTTTCGATCACTTCTTCGAGCCAAACTCGGAGAACGAGTTCGTCTTGAACTGGGGGCTCGGTCTTGGCTCGGACGCCTATCCCTATGTGACGGGCTGGTTGCCCTATTGGGATTTCGGCACCTTCGGCGCCTGGCGCACCGCCGATCGGCGCGTGCTCGAAGACGTGCGCGCGAACGCCGGCTTACTGTATGAATTCCGTTCGCCAATCCGCGCCGCTATCGGGCCGACGGTGCTTGCCACGGCTGGCTATGACAATCTGGCCTCGACACCATGGGCTGGTGGCATGGGGCCGAGCTTGCTGTCCTATATCTGGCTCGGCGGCGACAAATACCGCTCTTACGATGCGATATTGAGCTTGCAAGTTGGCTATGTGTTCAATGTAGGAAGTGATCAACGCCAGCGTGGCTGGCGGGGCCAGGTTGGCGTGACATTCTGACGGTCCGCGCCTTCGCGGCAGAGCAAAATTCCGCCGATGCGCCTCGATGTCGGCCAGCAAGTGCTGCAGCCCGGGTCGTTCCAACATCGCACCAGAGATACCGTCGTCGTTGTAGTGGTCGTGCACCAGCACCCACTGGCCGCGGTATCTGGAGATCGTCGGATCCCAGTTGCTCTCCCTCCGCCACCATCCTGTAGCGCCGGGCATCGGCCTCCTTGTCAGGGGAAATCTGACGCGGAGTTGGTCCGTTCGATAAAAAATTGGATTGGCGCGCTCCCGACTGGAAAATCCGTTTTGAACTGGCCCGGATCGAGGACGTTTCCGCGACCTCGCGGCGCGAGCGGGACGGTAAGCGTTAACGCGTTTTCTGGACAGAAAAATACAATCGGCAAGCTGGCGCATTCGATGTCGGCTTTGCATCCCAATCGGGCATATGCCGAGCGCGGCGCCATGCCGCGAAGGGGCCAAGAGTGGCACGCTTGCAATTTACGCTCCCGGCGCGCCGTTGCTGGCCTTAAACCTAACCACAAATCCCCGCGGTTAAATACGAACTGGCAAACAATCCGGCCGCTCACCGTCTCTCAGCCCGCAATAATGGCCTTCAGACTTTTCACGCGGCGTATCAAGCGTGGATGCATGCATCTACCTTTTAGCTTTACCGTCGAGTTCGCTTGGTTGCAGCGGGCGCCCGAAATGAACTCGCGCACGAACGAGCGCGCTGAGAGGTTGCACAAAGAGGAACTCAACTCCGTCATTGCTGCTATTGACTGCGTTGTGAAGCAGTGGCGTGCAGGCTGATTTATTTGTCGCGTGCGGGCGTTCGACACATTTGGCCGAAAATGACGTTCTGTTTGTCCGGAAAGGCCGCCGCCATCATCTTGTTCCGGCGGCGATGTTGCGTTGCAATGAGGGTGCCGGGCCAATGTTTTGAGAGCGCACACGCGGTGCTCTCCTGACGGAAATGGCCAATGCAACCTGCAGCGTCACGCGCGAACGGCGCGTCCGGCTCAATCGCCTGCCGTGTCAAGCAGCCAACGCCGGTTAGCGTGCTCACCGGCTTTCTCGGTGCCGGCAAAACAACGTTGCTGAACCGCATTCTTAACGAGCGTCGCCGCGAGCGTATCGCGGTCATTATCAATGAATTCGGCGATGTGGGCGTTGATGGCCAACTGGTCACGACGCCGCCGGAAACCGTTGTCGAGCTCAACAATGGTTGCGTGTGTTGCACCGTGCGCGGCGATCTTGTTTCTGCGCTGAACGCTCTCGTCGCCGCCGGTCGTCATTTCGATCGCATGATCATCGAGACCAGCGGTCTCGCCGATCCGGCGCCGGTCATTCAGTCATTCGTGCTCGACGAGACGCTCCGGCAGAGCTTTGCGCTCGACGCCATCGTCACCGTCGTCGATGCTCGGCATCTGCAGCAGCAGCTCGAGCACGACGAGGCGCGCGAGCAAATCGCCTTTGCCGACGTTATTCTGCTCAACAAGACCGACCTCGCGCCGACGGACGTGCTCGATAGCGTCGAGACCGAGCTGCGGCGCCTGAACTGCTTGGCGCACATCCATCGCACCCGCGATTGCGAGCTTGCGCTTGCCCGCGTGCTTGACGTCGGCGCTTTCGACCTGAAGAACGTGTTGGCGATCGAGCCCAACCTGCTCGGCGAACATGAGCACGAGCACGACCGGGACATCGCTTGCGTCGCGGTGCGCCTGTCCGGCGGCATCGATCCCGTCGCCTTCAATCGCTGGCTTTATGCGCTGGTGCAGTCGAAGGGCCGCGATCTGCTGCGGCTGAAAGGCATCATCGATCTCGAGGGCGAACGACGCCGCTTCGTGCTGCACGGCGTGCACATGACGCTCGACGGACGGCCGGGCCGCGCCTGGGAAACCGACGACCAGCGGCGAAGCGAAATCGTCTTCATCGGCCGTAACCTCGACGCCGAGCAGCTGCGCGCCGGCGTCGCCGCCTGCCTTGCCGGCAATCCAGAAACGACAATCCAAGACGCCGCGGAGTGAAACGCACCTCTCCCGAAACGGATCCTCAACCCCGGAGATGCAAATGCCTGCCCTTATCGCCACGATGATCAGCCTCGGTGTGTTGGCCACCATCGACACCTATCTCACGGCCACGATCTTGCCCGTTCCCGTGTGGGTCACCTTCATCGCCTGGGCGTCGTTCTTCGCCAGCGGCGGCGGCCAAGGTGGTTTCGTCAAGTCGGTCGGGTCGAACTGGACCGGTATCGTCATCGGCTCGCTGACGCTGCTGGCCATCCATTTCGGCGTCCAGGACCCGATGTATGCCGCGATCTGCGTGGGGATCGGCACTGCCGCGATGGCGCTTGTGTCCATCGTGCCGCTGCTGTCGTTCACGCCGGCCGTCGTTTTCGGCTTCGCCTCGGTGGTCGGCACCATGGCGGCGACCGGAAAATCGATCATCACAACCGACGTCACCCACCCGACCATTATCGCCGCGGTGGCCATGCTGGTAGGTGCCTGCTTCGGATTCGTCTCCGAGGTCGGAGCCAATGTTCTCGCCCGCAAGCCGCTGACGGCGTGATCGCGCCAATCCTCTACCGGAAATCGAAAGGACATCTCATGAAACTACAACACTTTCTCGGCGGCCTTGAAGGTCTCGGCCCGGTCGCCTTCGAAAAGCGCGTCTTCGTCGAAAAATGGGAAGAGCGCATCTTCGGCATCCACACGGCGATGATGGCGCTGAGCCCGCAACTGCCGCTGCCGAAGACGCCAAGCACCTTCAATACGGTGTGGACCTGGGCCGATCTGCGCAAAGGTGCCGAATCGCTCAATCCCTTCGACTATTTCAAGTTCCGCTACTACGAGAAATGGCTGGGCGGCATTTCCGGCTATTTCATCGCCAACGGCTACATCACCGAGGCGGAGCTCGAGGCCAAGACCGCGGAATACCTCGCCGATCCGACCAAGCCGTTGCCCAAGGGCGGCGCCAAGGAAATCGACGCGCGCGTGGTGCAATACTTGGTTGAAGGCGACTCGCCCAAGCGCGAGGTGCCGGTGAAGGCGCAATTTGCCGTCGGCGACAGCCTCGTGGTGAAGGACGTGCCCTCGGTCGAGCACACCCGGCTGCCGGGCTTTCTGCGCGGCCATGTCGGCGTGGTCGAGACCGTCTATCCCGGCGCCTACACCTATCTGTGCGACACCGGAGCCGACGGCGTCGGCGCCGCCATGCCGGTCTATTGCGTGGAATTCGACCCGCAGCAGATCTGGCCCGGCAACACCGAGCCGAACTTCACCTTCTACGCCGATCTCTATGCGGCCTATGTGACGGCGCCGGCCGTCGCCTTGTCGACCGCCGCTTGAACGCAGGAGCCGATCATGTCCAATCGTTTCGATTACCCGACCGACCGCGAGACCACGAGCGCGGCGCGCGCCAAGGCGCTCGAAGCCCTCCTCATCGAGAAGGGCGTCATCACCGACAAGACCGTCGACACCGTACTCGACTTCTTCGAAACCAAGATGGGCCCCTTCAACGGCGCCAAGATCGTCGCGCGCGCCTGGGTCGATCCCGCCTTCAAGGAGCGGCTGGTCAAGAACACGGCGGCCGCCATCGCCGAGCTCGATCTGCCCGAAGGCATGGCCGGCGCCGAGGGCGAGCATATGCGCGCGGTCGCCAACGGGCCCGGCGTGCACAATCTGATCATCTGCACGCTGTGCTCCTGCTATCCGTGGCCGGTCCTCGGACTGCCGCCCTATTGGTACAAGGACCCGACCTTCCGCAGCCGCGCGGCGCGTGAGCCGCGTGCGGTGCTCAAGGAGTTCGGCCTCGATCTGCCGACCACGATCGAGGTGAAGGTCTGGGACAGCAGCGCGCAAATCCGCTGGTTTGTCGTGCCGGAACGGCCGGCCGGCACCGAAGGCATGAGCGAGGCCAGTCTCGCCGCCCTCGTCACCCCGGAGTCCATGATGGGCGTTGCCGTCGCCAAAGCGGCGTAACGCGCCACGACATAAGGACACACGCCAATGCTGATGCGTTTCGAACACTTCGCCGTCACCTGCATGATGGGCAACGAGGACCGACCCCCGCGCGACAACGGTGCCCTTTGTTTCGGCGCAGATTGGGAACGTACGGCATTCGGCGTGGCCTTGGGCCTCTCTCGTGCCGGCTATTTCGAGTGGGAGGAGTTCCGCCAGCAGCTCATCGCGGCGATCTCCCGCTGGGAAAGCACGCACGCGCTCGATGATCAAGGTTGGAGCTATTACGAATGCTGGCTTGCGGCACTTGAGGCCGTGGTCGTCCAGGCCGGCCTGTCCACCGCCGCTGAAATCGGCGCCGCGCTGGAAGGCCGCCACATCGGCCAACCGCAGTCAGCACAGGCTTAACCCGATCCGGATCGCCCTTCACATTCAGCAATAGAACAAGCTCCGCCATGCTCGCCACGTTGCAAAGAATATCCGCTCCAAGCGGCTCCGATCTGCGCAGGCGCCTGGTCGCCATCTATGGCGTGCTCGCCGCGCTCAATCTCGGCGCCTGGGGCTGGGCCTTCCTCATGTTCCACGACCGGCCAGTATTTCTCGGGATCGCGTTCGTCACCTATGGGCTGGGGCTGCGGCACGCGGTCGATGCCGATCACATCGCCGCCATCGATAACGTCACGCGCAAGCTGATGGAGGAGAAGCAGCGGCCGGTCGCCGTCGGCTTCTTCTTCGCGCTCGGCCATTCGGCGATCGTCGTCATCATTACCGTGGCGGTCGCCTGTGCGGCCTCCATGCTGGGTCGCTTTCAGAGCTTCCACGAAATCGGTGGGGCGATCAGCACGGCGGTGTCGTCGCTGTTCCTGTTGGCCATTGCGACGATGAACGTCTTCATCTTCACGTCGGTCTACCGGACCTATCGGCGGGTACGCGCGGGTGGAAGCTATGACGCGGAAGATCTCAACCTTCTGCTCAGCAATCGTGGCCTGCTTGCCCGCTTATTTCGCCGCTTGTTCCGGCTGGTTACGAAAAGCTGGCACATGTTTCCGCTCGGCTTTCTGTTCGGGCTCGGTTTCGATACCGCGACCGAGGCCGCAATGTTAGGCGCGTCGGCGTCCGAGGCGACCAAGGGCGTCCCCCTCTTGACCATCCTTGTCTTTCCGGCGCTGTTCGCGGCCGGCATGTCCCTCATCGACACGACCGACGGCGTCATGATGCTCGGCGCCTATAATTGGGCGTTCCTCAAGCCGATGCGCAAGCTCTACTACAACATGGCGATCACGCTGATCTCGGTGATGGTTGCTTTGCTGATCGGCGGCATCGAAGCGGCCGGCCTGATTGCCGACAAGTTAGGAATGAGCGGCGGCGTGATCGCGTTGATCGATTCGATCAATGCCAACTTCAATAATCTCGGCTTCATCATCATCGCCATCTTCCTTGCCGCGTGGGCGGCATCCTATGCCATCTACCGAAGCAGGCGCTGGCTGGCACCGAGGCTCGCCGGGCAGCAGCCGTGACGGCTTGCACATGCGCGAGGCAATGCAGGGTTCCCGGGTGAAAGGGACCGATCGATCGTTCCGCGAAAGTAGCATGCGGCCGCGTATTTGAGATGCGCTGGCATGTAAGTTGCAAGACAGATGGCAAGAGAGGCAGGGTCAGATGCCGGACAGTCTTCGCAAGAAGTCAAGGCGCGTGGTGCTGCTGTCGCCTCCCGGCGTTCAATCGCTTGACGTGGTCGGACCGGCTGAGGTCTTTTGGGAAGCGGCGCGGCGGCGCGGCGGCTCGGCGATCCCGAGGCCTATGACGTGCAGGTCATGGGAACCCGGCCGGGGCCGGTCTGCGGCACCGGCAGCCTGCGGTTCCTCGCCGACAGCACCATCTACGATCCGGACCAGCCGATCGACACCTTGCTGGTCGCCGGCGATCCCGCATTCGACGAGATCGATCCGGCCATCATCGGCTGGCTCAAGCGCCGCGTGCCGTCGGTTCGCCGCTACGGCTCGATCTGTACCGGCGTTTTTTTTCTCGCGGCTGCCGGCCTGCTTGATGGGCGCCGCGTCACCACCCATTGGGAATGCGCCGACAAGTTGCGCAACGAATATCCGAACCTGATGGTGGACCCGGACCAGATATTCATCATCGAAGGCGGCTTGTGCACGGCGGCCGGCGTCACCGCCGGGATCGATCTCGCGCTCGCCCTGGTCGAGCAGGACTATGGGCGCGAGCTCGCGCTGATCGTTGCCCGCTATATGGTTGTATTCCTCAAGCGGCCCGGCGGGCAATCGCAGTTCAGCGCCCATCTTGCCGCCCAGATGTCGAGCAAGACGAGCATCCAGAAGGTGCAGGAATACGTGCTTGAGAATCTGTCGGCCGAGCTATCGATTGAAGCTCTCGCGACGCTTGCAGGGATGAGCCCGCGCAATTTCGCGCGGGTTTTTCGCCGCGAGATCGAAATGACGCCGGCCGAATTTGTCGAGGCTGCCCGACTCGATGCCGTTCGCCGCATGCTTGTCGATACCGCTAAGCCGTTGCAAAGTATTGCACATATTTGCGGATTCGGCGGGTTGGATGGAATGCGGCGCGCCTTTGTTCGCAATATCGGCATTTCGCCGCTTGAATACCGCAGACGATTCCGCACCGCCTGGTCGGATGCGAAGGACCACCCGGATATGGTGGGAATCGCCGGTGCACGACGATCCGCATCTGGCGGAATGCTCGGTCTGCAGCACGAGAACCCCCAGCGCGCGTTGGCGGCAAGCGGACGTTCCAAAGCGAATGTCGAAAATGGCGTCGGCCAAAGCATTGGGCCGCGGAACGAACCGAACAAGAGGGTGCGCGTACGCACTTGACCGTGTTCTGGCGAAGCCAGACAACCTTATCCATCCCTCCAGGACAAGGATCGCTTCCCGCGCGATACCGTCGCCGGTTGCGACATATCAAGGCGCGGCAAGCGCGTTTCGGCTATTGAATTCAATGAGTTCAATTGAGGAGTTTGCAACCTGGGAGGTCTGCGGCCATGAAGTTCCTGGACCTGCTCGCCAAGCTCGGCATCCTGCGTTTTGGCACAACGTCGGCGACCTATCGCTCGGGGACCGAGCGCCCCACGGAATTGCTGATGGACGGCGTCTATGACGCTAAGCGCGACCTGACGAATGCGCAGGACGTTGCCAAGCTGCGCCAAGCCGTCAGCGGAAAGCCGGCCGCGCCCGGCAATCCATGAGCCGCAAAGGCGGTTGATGCCTCGCGCGTGAGCCGTTGCTATAAAGGCGCCGCGGATCACGCTGCGGGGAGGATTTTTCATGAGTGCCAGACCGCCGGTTTTCGCCACGTCGCCGAGCAATCCCTCGCTCGGTGAGATTCAGACGCAGCCGGAGCGCAAGCCGGACATGCCCTATGCGCCGGCCATTCGGGTCGAGGCGCCGGGCGATCTGTTGTTTCTCTCCGGCGCCACGCCGTCGCCGCTCTATCACAAGCATCCGCATGTGTTCTCCGAGCACAATCATCCGGTGCGCATCGAGGATCAGACGCGGCTGGCCATGGAGAACATCAAGACCATTCTCGATCGCGAAGGTCTGACCTGGACCGATGTGGTGAAGGTGACAAAATATCTGACCGACATGCGCGACATGGACGGCATGGTCGCGGTGCTGGCGCAGTATTTCGGCAATTGGACGCCGGCCTCGACCACGGTCTGCGTCAACCAACTCTCAACGCCGGGCGCGCGCGTCGAACTCGACATGATCGCGGTGTATCCGAAGAAGTGAGGCTTCCCTCTCCCCGCTTGCGGGGAGAGGGTGGCGAGCATTGCGCGTTAGCGAAATGCGAGCCGGGTGAGGGGGCGTTTCGATAGGCTCAGAATCGTTGTTACGCCCCCTCACCCGACTGCCTTCGCTATCGCTTCGGCAGATCGACCTCTCTCCGCAAGCGGGGAGAGGTGAAGAGCGCGCTACCCGACTCTCCTTTTCTTTGCCGGCACGTGGCGCGAGGCATGCGCCGGCACGTCGAGATCGGCGGCGAGCTCCGGCATCTCGGCGATGAGCGTCGCCAGCAGCGGTTTGCGGCCGCCGCGCGTGGCGATGTCGCGCGGGTCGTCCTGCACCGGGCGACGCACCTCGTCGCAGCGCGCAAAGCCATCGATTTCGGCACCGCCCTCGGCGAGGCGGCCGAGCAGCGGCGTCAGGTCCTCGAGCTTGTCGGCGACCACATGGATGACGCCGCTTTCCGCCTGCATGCGCCCGCTGACGGCGACATAGCGCGCGCCCAGCACCACCGAGCGGAAGCGCTCGAACAGTTTCGGCCAGACGATGATATTGGCGATGGCCGTCTCGTCTTCGATGGTCATGAAGATGACGCCCTTGGCGGTGCCCGGGCGTTGGCGCACGGTGATCAGTCCGGAAATGCGCACCCGCGCGCCGTTCCGCGTACTGCGCAGCGTCGCGTTGGTCGCAATGTGCCGGCGCGCCAGGTCGGCGCGCAGGAATGACGAGGGATGCGCGCGCAGCGACAGCTTGAGGAAGCGGTAGTCGTTGACGACCTCCTCGCCCGGCGGCATCGGCGTGAGCGCGACATCGGGCTCGCGCGCGGCGGCAACTTGCGCGCGGAATAGCGGCAGGTCCTCGTGATCGCCGCTGCGGCCAAGCGCCTTCACCGCCCACAGCGCATCGCGCCGCGTGAGACCGAGCGAGCCGAAGGCATCGGCATCGGCCAGCCGCTCGATCACACGCGGCGAAAGCCCCGTGCGCAACCACAGATCGCGTAAGGAGTCGTAGCCCTGGCCGCGCTTTTGCTCGACCAGCGTCGCCTCGTCTTCCTTCAGCCCCTTGATCGCGCGCAGGCCGAGCCGGATCGCGTGCGTCGTGCGAATGTCGTCCGCCATTTCCCGATGCAATTCGTGCAGGCGCTCGGCGGCGATCGGGCCGGCTTCCAGCGTTGCGTCAACGTCGGAGAAATTCACGTCCGGCGGGCGCACCTCGACGCCGTGCTCGCGCACGTCGCGCACGATCTGCGCCGGAGCGTAGAAGCCCATCGGCTGCGCATTGAGCAAGGCCGCGGCGAACACGTCGGGGTAATGGCATTTGAGCCAGGCCGAGGCATAGACCAGCAGCGCGAAGCTCGCCGCGTGGCTTTCCGGAAAGCCGTATTCGCCGAAGCCCTCGATCTGGTGGAAGCAGCGCTCGGCGAAGTCGCGCTCGTAGCCATTGGCGACCATGCCCTCGATCATCTTGTGCTGGAAGGTGCCGATGGTGCCGACGCGGCGGAAGGTGGCCATGGCGCGGCGCAGCTTATCGGCCTCCGATGGCGTGAAGCCGCCGGCGACGATGGCGATCTTCATCGCCTGCTCCTGGAACAGCGGCACGCCCAGCGTCTTGCCGAGCACCGCCTTGAGCGCCTTGGACGGATAGCTCACCGGTTCCAGCCCCTGCCGCCGGCGCAAGTAGGGATGCACCATGTCGCCCTGGATCGGTCCCGGCCGCACGATCGCCACCTCGACGACGAGGTCGTAGAAATTCGCCGGCTTGAGCCGTGGCAGCATGCTCATCTGCGCGCGGCTTTCGATCTGGAACACGCCGAGCGAGTTGGCGCGGGCGAGCATGCGGTAGACCGTGGGGTCTTCGGCGGGGATGGTGGCGAGGGTCAGTCGCTCGCCGTAATTCTTCTCTACCAGATCCAGCGCCTTGCGCAGGCAGGTGAGCATGCCCAGCCCGAGCACGTCGATCTTGAGAATGCCGAGCGCGTCGAGATCGTCCTTGTCCCATTCGACATTGGTGCGCTCCTCCATCGCCGCGTTCATGATCGGCACCACCTCGTCGAGCCGCCCGCGGGTGACGACGAAGCCGCCGACATGCTGCGACAGATGGCGCGGGAAGGTGACGATCTCGCCGACCATGGTCAGCATCTTGCGCACCGCGCTGCTCTGCGCATCGAGCCCGGCGCGGCGCAAATCGTCCTCGCGCAGACGGCCGCCGCCGCCGCCCCAGATGCTCGAGGTCACCGCGCCGATGGTGTCCTCCGACAGCGCGAAGGCCTTGCCGACTTCGCGCACCGCTGAGCGGCCGCGATAGCTGATCACGGTCGCCGCCAAGCCGGCGCGCTCGCGGCCGTATTTGCCGTAGATGTATTGAATGACCTCCTCGCGCCGCTCGTGCTCGAAATCGACGTCGATGTCGGGCGGCTCGCGCCGCTCGGCGGAGACGAAGCGCTCGAACAGGAGATCGATGCGGTCGGGGTCGACCTCGGTGACGCCGAGGCAGAAGCACACCGCGGAATTCGCCGCCGAGCCGCGGCCCTGGCAGAGGATGCCCTGGCCGCGGGCGAAGCGGACGATGTCGTGCACGGTGAGGAAATAGGGCGCGTAGTCGAGCGAAGCGATCAGCTTGAGCTCATAGTCGAGGCTCTTCTTCACCTTGTCGGGAATGCCTTGTGGGTAGCGCCTGGCGGCGCCCGCATAGGTGAAATGCGCCAGCGCGTCCTGCGGCGTGGCGAAGCCTTCGCGTGTCTCGTCGGGATATTCGTAGCGCAATTCGTCGAGCGAGAAGCTGAGTTGCTCGGACAATCGCAGCGTCTCGGTGACCGCCTCCGGACAATCGCGGAACAGCCGCGCCATTTCGGCGGCCGGCTTCAAGTGGCGCTCGGCATTGACCGTCAGCCGGCGGCCGGCGCTTTGCAGCGTGAGATGCTCGCGGATGCAGGTGAGCACGTCCTGCAGCGGCCGCCGCTCGGGCGCGTGATAGAGCACGTCGTTGACCGCGAGCAGCGGTACGCCGGTCTCGCGCGCGGCCTGCGCCCGCTTAGCCAAGCGTGCGCGGTCGTCGCCGCGATAGAGCATGCTGGCGGCCAGCCGCACGCGGCCGGGCGCGGCGGCGTGAAGGCGCAGGAGAAGATGTTTTATGTTCTCTCCGCATGCGCGCTTTTCCCTCTCCCCGCTTGCGGGGAGAGGGTGGCGAGCAGCGAAGTCGCGAGCCGGGTGAGGGGGCGTTTCGATAGTCTCAGAATCGCGGCAAAGCCCCTTCACCCGACCGCCTTCGCTACGCTCAAGCGGTCGACCTCCCCCCGCAGGCGGGGAGAGGTCGAAGAGAGTGCGGGGAGAGGGAAGCGAAGACGCCTCCATCACCACCAGCTCCAACCCCTCGACATGCGCGAGCAGGTCGTCGCGATACAAAATGCAGTCGCCCTTTTCGGCGCGCCGGTTGCCGAGCGTGAGCAGCCGGCAGAGCCTTGCCCAGCCGGCGCGGTCGCGCGGAAAGCTAAGCACGTCGGGCGTGCCGTCGGCGAAAACGAGGCGCGCGCCGGGGTGATAGTCAAGCGGCAAGCCGCTCTCGCGCTTGGCCACATGCGCGCGCACCACGCCGGCGACGCTGTTGCGGTCGCAAAGCCCCAGGCCGGCCAGCCCGAGCTTGGCCGCCTGCGCCATCAGTTCCTCCGGGTGCGAGGCGCCGCGCAGGAAGGAGAAGTTCGAGGTACTGGCGAATTCGACGTAGCGCATGGCGCTTACTTTCCACATGCACGGCACAACCCTCTCCCACAAGGGGAGAGGTTAAGAACTCACGCGAACAGTCCGTGCAGGAACCAGGCGGGTGTCGCGGTGTCGCGATAAAGCCCGGCACGGAAGATCCAGAAACGGTGGCCGGCGCCGTCCTCGACGCGAAAATAATCGCGCGCCAAGTTCGCGTTTGATTTGCCGGCCTCCTCGTTCCACCAGGCGCCCTCGATACGTTCGGGCCCTTCGGCCGCGGCCACCTCGTGCAATGCGCGGCGCCAGCGGAAGCGCAGCGGCGGGCCGTCCGGCACGCTCGCCACCGCCTCGATCGGCTCCGGCCGTGTCAGCAGCCGCAGCGGCCGCGGGCTCAAAGCCGTGGCGTCGCGGAAAGAGCGGAACGCCTGCCAGCCGCGCTCGGCGCCGGCGGCCTGTGCCGGCACGGTCAGCGCGGCGAGCTCGGGGATATGACTGTCCTGCGCGACCAGCCGGCTGACGCGGCGGGCGCCGAGCCGCGCGCTCAAGCGATCGACCAGGCGATCGACGTCGCCGTCGTCCGGCGTTTGCTCCAGCGCAACTTGTTGCGGCGGGCAGGGCTCGGCGACAACGACATTGAGGCGGGCGAGATCGAAGCCGAAGCCGGGATCGAGCGGATCGGTAAGCGCCGCCAGCCGCTCGCTGAGCAGCGCGCGCACCTCGCGCGCTTCGCGCACAGGCCGCGAGGTGCCGGCCTCGATGCGGCAGACCTTGCCGTCGGTGCGGAACAGGTCGAGCGCGATGCGACGCATGCCTTCGCCGCGCCGCTCCAGCATGCCCGCGAGCCGCCGCGCCAATTGCTCGGCCACCGCCAGCACGTCCTCTACGCGCGTGATCGGCTCGGCGAAGGGCCGTTCGGCGACATAGGGCGCGACCGGCAGCAAGGGCTGCAAGGGCTCGCGCTCCAGGCTGAGCGCGCGGTCGAGCTGGCGCAGCAACTCACTGCCGAAGCGCGCGGCAAGCGGCGCGCGCGCCACCTTGAGAATGTCGCCGATACACTTGAAGCCGACGCGACGCAGGCCGGCCGCCGTCTCCTCGGGGATGCGCAGCGCCTTCAGCGGCAGCGGCGCGAGCGCGTCGCGTTCGTTGCCGGGCGCGATCATGGTGGTGGAGGCAAAGCGCGCCAGCGCCCAGGCGGCGCCGATGCTGTCGGCCACGCCGATGCGGACGGCAAAGCCGAAGCCGGTGACGCGCGTCGCCAGATCGCCGATCAGCGCCGTCTCGCCGCCGAACAGATGCGCGCAGCCGGCGATATCGAGCAGCGCGCCGTCGGGCGGATCGAGTGCCACCAGCGGCGTATAGCGCCGGCACCAGTCGGCGATCCGCTCCAGCAATTGTGCGTCGGCGGCGGCGTCCTCCGCGGCCACCGTGAGATCGGGATGCATGGCGCGCGCCTGCGCCAGCGTGATCGCCGGTCGCAGCCCCACCCGTTCCGCCGCCGCGTCGACGGCGATGAGCTCCTCGGCATTGCCGCGCCGTCCGGCGATCACCAGCGGTCGCGGATCAGGCGCCCGCTGCCGCGCGATCCGGTCGATCGCCATCCGTCGCAGCCACAGGCTGGCGATCCGCTGCTGCGAGGTTGAAACGCTGCTCGACACTGTTCCACTCCAACACCCACGATCCCTGGCTGCCCCGCCGGTTGCGCGTGAGACGGACATCGAAGCGCGGCGGCCCGGGCCCATGCGCGCTCATTTCCGAGGGCGCAGCGGCGACGACCCAGCGCGTGGCGGCGGCGAGCGGCTCGCTCACCGGCACGGCGCGCAGGAGAAAAGCCGCCGCACCCTCGCGGCCGGCGGCGAGCGCGAGACGGCGGCTGGCGATGAGGCCGGTGCCGCGGCTGGCCCCGCGCGTCTCGCCGATGACGGCGCCGACGCCGCGGCAGCGCAACGCCTCCTCCATCGCCCACAGCACCTCGCGCTCATGCGCGACCGCGACGCGGATCAGCCGTTCCGGCGGAAGGCCGAAAGCTTCCAGCCCCGGCCCGTAGAGCGCGCCGCTTTCGGCCAGCGCCATGTCTTCGGCGATCCATAGCGTGGCGCGGTTGCCGGCCGAGCGGACCGAAAGCGTCAGCGTGAAGCCGCTTGCCGCCGCCATGTCGGGCTCGGCGCGCGCCGCCACCTCATGCAGCACGCCAGGAGCGACCGTCATGCCGCAACAGGCGAGCGGCCCCGCGTCGAGGCCGCTTCCGCGCGCCCGCGTCCGGGAGGGAGCCGCTTCCAGCGCGGCAAGCCTCCGGCGCAGCGCGGCAAGGCTGGTTGCCGCGGACAAGGACATGGCGTCAACTACATTGTTCCCTATTTGTTCTCATTATGGACGGACGGCGGGGAGAGTCAATCCTGGGCTTTGCCCTTGCGGGGCGCCTCACCGGAGCCTGACGGGTGAAGCAGGCGACCATGGAATGCGCGAATGAAGCGCCGGGTTTTGAGTGAGCGCATCAAGGCGCCGATGCGCGTTGAGCCCGCTTGCACCGAAAGCGGTTGGCGTCATTCCAGGACCGCACGTCGTGATGGGCCACACCGCGACCGGCAACTCTGAGTGCGACTCGGCGAAGCCAGGAGAGCGCCACAAGCAATCGTTACGCGATGTGGTGGCGATGGCGCTGAACGAGCACAATCACGCATTCCCGCACAACGTCGCGTGCCACAAAAAATGTGATGCCGCACGCACCGCAACCTGCGTGGCGATGATCGGCGGACCTGGAGCGGTGTGCTGCCTTGTGCAATACTTAGAAAATCGTGAATATCGCACCAAGTCGGGGTGTCTCACACGTATCGGCTAAAAACGGTTCGCCCAGCGTCGTTCCACGGCGGAGGGCTAAAATAACAAACGCCTCTGGGGAGAATTCAATGCAACGTCACCTGGTCGCGCTGGGCATTGCCAGCGCGCTAATGCTGTATCCGCTGTTCGCAAACGCTGAAGACCTTGCTGCCGACACCATTCTTACCGGCGGCAAGATCGTTACCCTCGACACCAAGAACACGATTGCCGAAGCAATTGCCGTTCGCAACGGCAGAATCCTCGCGGTCGGAACGGCAAGCGATATCAAGAAATTGTCCGGCCCACAGAGCAAGACGATCGACCTCAAGGGCCGCACCGTCATTCCAGGCCTTATCGACTCGCACATTCACGCCATACGCGCGGGCCTTACCTTCTCGACAACGCTGGACTGGTCCGGCATCGGCAATGTGAAGGAGGCGCTGGAAAGCATTCACGAAGCCGCGCACACCTCGCCGCCCGGCACCTGGATCATGGTGCTCGGCGGCTGGAATAAGGACCAATTCGCCGAGCACCGCGCGCCGACGGCCGAGGAGCTTGGAGAGGCCGCACCCGACCATCCCGTCTATGTCCAGCATCTTTACGATTTCGCCGTCTTGAGCCCGCTGGCGATGAAGACGCTCAACATCACGGCCGAGAGCAAAGTGCCTCCTGCCGGTAAAGTGGAAGTCGATTCCAGCGGCAAACCCACCGGTGTCATCACCGCGGGCGGTAACGTGCCTACGCTGGCGCGGCTCGCCGGCCGCCTGCCCAAGCCGAGCCGCAAGGACCAGATCGCCGGCACTCGCAAGTTCTTTCGCGCGTTGAACCGCTCCGCGGTCACCGGCATTCTCGACGAGGTCGGCGGCGGGCTGTCGGCGCCCCAGTACCGGCCGCTGTTCGATCTATGGCAACACGGCCAGCTCCCGGTGCGCGTGCGTTTCGACGTCATGTCGCAAAAGCGCGGGCATGAGCTCGCGGATGTCCAGAACATCATGCAGATGATCCCGCCGCGCTGGGGGGATGCGTGGCTTCGGGTGCTGGGCCTCGGCGAGATCCCGATCTGGGGCATGCATGATGGCAGTGTCAACGCCACCAAGCCCTTCAACGCCTCGCCAGAGGCGAAGAAAGCGCTGCTCGAGTTCGCCAACTGGGCGGCGCAGAATTCCTATACGGTGCACATCCACGCTTCCAGCAATCATAGCGCGGAAGCAATCCTCGATATCTTCGAACAGGTGAACAAGGCGCACCCAATCGCCAAGCTGCGCTGGGTAATCGTCCACATCGAGGACGCGACCGATGCGACCTTGCGGCGGATGAAGGCGCTGGGCATGGGATACGCCGTGCAGGATCGCCTCTATTTCGGCGGCAATGCCTATATCAAGCTGCATGGCGAGCAGGTTGCGCGCCGCGCCCCGCCGATCATGACGGCCTTGCACTCCGGCCTGGTGGTCGGCGCCGGCACCGACTCGATCGCGGTGGCGCCCTACAACGCATTTATCTCGCTGCGTTGGTTGCTCACCGGCAAGACCTTGACCGGCCAATTGACGCGGGGGCCGGATCAACTACCGTCGCGTCTCGAAGCGCTCAAGATGTACACCTGGAACAGCGCGTGGTTGACCTATGAGGAAAACGAGCGCGGCTCGCTGGAAAGCGGCAAGCTGGCCGACCTTGCGGTTCTCGATCGTGACTATCTGACGGTTCCGGTCGATGCCGTCCCCACGATCCAGTCGCAGTTGACCATGGTCGGCGGCAAGATTGTCTACGCGTCGGGACCGTTTGCCGCGGACGAACAGCACTAAACCTGCGATCAGGCGGGAGGCGGTAGCCGCCTGCCTGCCTGTCTTCTCGGAGCCCGGCGCACAATGCGCCGGGCGATTTCATGGATCGTCGACGCCTGGGTTGGCTCGTCCGCGCGCCTCCACGCGCCAGTCGGCGGTAAGCCACTATACCATCGATAGAATTTTGAACGCCGTGCGCGCCTGACGCCGGCCCAATACCCGTCCGCACCGCGGCCTTGACATAATATTCAAACATTCGTATCTACGAAACTATGAAGATACGGGCCGACACCATGCTCGCCGCCGCCGACGAGGCCAGCGAATTGCTCAAGGCGCTCGCCAACCGTCACCGGCTGGTCATCGTCTGTCAGCTCATCGACAAGGAGCGCTCGGTGGGCGAGCTCGCGGGGCTGTTGCATCTGCGCGACTCGACGGTGTCGCAGCACCTCGCCGTGCTGCGGCGCGACGGGCTGGTCACGGCGCGGCGCGACGGACAGACCATCTGGTATCGAATTGGCAGCGCGCCTGCGCGCAACCTGATCGAGACCTTGTACCGATCCTATTGCGCGCCGAATTCCGCCTGCGCGCCGGGCTTAACGCAGCCAGGCGTGGCGCGGCCGGGCTTGGCGCGCAAGCCGGTACGGGTGCGGCGCCGGACACTTGCGTCACATCAATGACGGCCAGCCATGCGTCGCGCGAAACCTAGCGCGGCGATGTAAGTACTGACCCGAGGGGGACAGAAAGAAATGCGCAGCAAATTCCTCATCCCACTTCTCGTCGCCCTTGCTGTTCGGCCGGCCCTTGCCGCCGATACCTTCACCGTCGCGCCCAAGCCGGTCGCCGACGAGAAGGCGGTCTTCGCCACCGTCGAAAGCGCCAACATCGTCCCGGCGCGCGCCCGCATCGGCGGCACCGTGGCCGAGCTTGGCGTCAAGCAAGGCGACGAGGTCAAGCAGGGCCAGCTCGTCGCCACCGTCGGCGACGAGAAGCTGGTGCTGCAGATGACGTCGCTGGACGCCCAGATCGCCGGCCTCGAGGCGCAGCTCAAACAGGCGCAGACCGATCTCACCCGCGCCGAAGACCTGTTCGCCAGGGGAACCATTCCGAAGACCACGCTCGACCAGGCGCGCACCGCCTTCAACGTCGCCAGCAACGCGCACCGCGCCAAGATCGCCGAACGCTCGGTGGTCGAACAGCAGCTCTCCGAGGGCAAGGTGCTGGCACCGACCGCCGGCCGCGTGCTCACGGTACCGGTCACTACCGGCACCGTGGTGCTGGCGGGCGAAACCATCGCCACCATCGCCGAAAAGAATTTCGTGCTGCGCCTGCGCGTGCCGGAGCGCCACGCGCTTTACATGAAGGCGGGCGATACCGTGCGCGTCGACAGCACTGAATTGGGCGCGACCGGCGCCAAGTTCGGCACCATCAAGCTGGTCTATCCGCAGATCAATGACGGCCGCGTCATCGCCGACGCCAATGTGGCCGGGCTCGGCGATTACTTCGTCGGTGAGCGCGTGTTGGTCTGGGTTTCCGCCGGCAAGCGCGAGAGTATCACCGTGCCGGCCTCCTACATCATCACCCGTTTCGGCATCGACTATGCCCGTCTGCGCAAGGGCAACGACGTCATCGACGTGCCGGTGCAGCGCGGGCGCTCGATGCCGCGGCCGGACATGCCCGACGCGCTCGAAATCCTCTCCGGCCTCAAGGCCGGCGACATCCTGGTGCACCCGTGAAACTCGGACTTTCGGGTCGGCTGACCCAAGCCACCATCCGCTCGCCGCTGACGCCGCTGTTCCTGCTGGCGGCGCTGGCCGTCGGCCTGGTCGCGCTCTTGACCATCGCGCGCGAGGAAGAGCCGCAGATCAGCGTTCCCATGGTCGACATCCGCGTCAATGCCGACGGCCTCAAGGCGCCGGACGCGGTCGAACTGGTGACCAAGCCGCTGGAAGCCATCGTCAAGGGCATCGACGGCGTCGAGCACGTCTACAGCCAGACCGTCGACGACCGCGTGATGGTCACCGTCCGTTTCCTTGTCGGCACCAAGGCCGACGACGCCATCCTGCGCGTCCATGAGAAGATCCAGGCCAATCTCGACCGCATCCCGGTCGGCATTCCGCAGCCGCTGATCGTCGGCCGCGGTATCAACGATGTCGCCGTAGTGGTGCTCACGCTGTCGCCCAAGCCGGACGCGGCGTCGCGCTGGACCGAAAAGGACCTCTATCAGGTCGCGCGCGAATTGCAGTTCGAGCTCGACAAGACCGACAATGTCGGCCTCAACTACATTTCCGGCGGCAATCCGCAGCAGATCCGCGTCGAGCCCGACCCGGAGAAGCTCGCACTCTACGGCGTCACGCTGCAGCAGCTCGTCGACAAGGTGCGCCAGGCCAACCGTTCCTTCCTCGCCGGCCAGGTGCGCGACAACGATCGGATGCGCGACGTCGCCGCCGGGCAGACGCTGATCGGCATTCCCGATATCGGCCTGCTGCTGGTGACCACGCGCGACAACCGTCCGGTCTATGTGCGCGATGTCGCCAAGGTGGTGATCGGGCCGAGCCCGCAGGAACACCGGGTCTGGATGGAGGCGCCGGAAAAGAACGGCCACAAGGCCGCTTCATGGCAGCGTGTGCCGGCGGTCAGCGTCGCCTTCGCCAAGCGCCCCGGCGCCAATGCCGTGGTGGTGGCCGAGAACCTGCTGGCGCGCTTAAAGAGCGTCGAAGGCCGCCTGGTGCCGCCCGATCTCAATGTCACGGTCACCCGCGACTACGGCGCAGACCGCCAATGACAAGGCCAACGAGCTGCTGTTCCATCTCGGCCTGGCCACCGTCTCCATCGTCATCCTCATCGCCTTCGCCATCGGCTGGCGCGAGGCGGCGGTGACGCTGGTGGTCATCCCCACCACCATCCTGCTCACCTTGTTCGCCTCCAAGATCATGGGCTACACCATCAACCGGGTCAGCCTGTTCGCGTTGATCTTCGCCATAGGCATCCTGGTCGACGACGCCATCGTGGTGGTGGAGAACATCGCCCGCCATTGGGCGATGAAGGACGGCCGTTCGCGCATGCAGGGCGCCATCGAGGCCGTTGCGGAAGTCGGCAACCCGACCGTGGTCGCCACGCTGACCGTGGTGGCGGCGCTGTTGCCGATGCTCTTCGTCTCCGGCCTGATGGGCCCCTATATGGCGCCGATCCCGGCCAATGCCTCGGCCGCCATGTTGTTCTCCTTCTTCGTCGCCATGGTGATCGCGCCCTGGCTGATGGTCAAACTGCATCCGGAAGGAAAGCCGGTGCACGAGAACGAGGCGGCGCATGGCGAAGGCAAGCTCGGCCGGCTCTACCGCCGCTTCGCCACCCCGGTCCTCGCCACGCGCAAGCGCGCCTGGATCTTCCTCATCAGCGTCGGCGTGGCGACGGTGGCGGTGTGCGTGCTGTTCTACACCGAGAGCGTGACGGTCAAGCTCTTGCCCTTCGACAACAAGTCGGAAATGTCGGTGGTGGTCGACCTGCCCGAGGGCGCGACGCTGGAAGACACCGAGCGCACGCTGTTCAATATCGCCGATGTGGCGCGGCAGGTGCCGGAGGTGCGCTCGATCGAGACCTATGCCGGCACGCCGGCGCCGTTCAACTTCAACGGCTTGGTGCGGCATTATTACTTCCGCGAATCGCCCGAGCTCGGCGAATTGCATCTCAATCTCGCGACCAAGGACGAGCGCAGCCGTTCCAGCCACGAGATCGCGCTCGATCTGCGCGCGCGCATGAAGAAGCTGACGCTGCCGCCCGGCACCGTGGCGCGCGTGGTCGAGGTGCCGCCGGGACCGCCGGTGCTCTCCACGCTGTTGGCCGAAGTCTATGGCCCGGACTCCAAGACGCGGCGCGCCGTCGCGCATGAGCTCGAGCAGATCTTCAAGTCGGTGCCTTATATCGTCGATGTCGACGATTCGATCGGCCAGCCGCGGCCGCGCCTGCGCATTTCCATCGATCAGGATCGTCTGGAATATTTCGGCGTCGAGCAACGCGACGTCTACGACACCATCCAGGCGCTGTTCGGCGGCACCGCCGTGGGCTATTCGCACCGCGGCGAGGGGCGCAATCCGATCGAGATCGTGGTGCGCCTGCCGAAGCGAAATCTCTCGTGGAGTCAGCTGCTTGCCTCGACCCCGGTGCCCGCCAACACGGTGCCCGGCAACAAGACCGTGGTCGAGCTTGGCGACGTGGTGCGGGTGACCAAGGAGGTCGGCTCGCCCACCATCTTCCGCCGCGACGGCCGCTTCGCCGACATGGTGATGGCGGAGTTGGCCGGCGCCTATGAAGCGCCGATCTACGGCATGCTCGCCGTCGACAAACTGGTCGACACGCATGATTGGGGCAAGCTCGGCACCCCGACCATCCGCTTCCACGGCCAGCCGGAGGACGAGAGCAAGCCGGCGATGCTGTGGGACGGCGAATGGGAGATCACCTATGTCACCTTCCGCGACATGGGCGCCGCCTTCATGGTGGCGATCATCGGCATCTACATCCTGGTGGTGGCGCAGTTCGGCAGCTTCAAGCTGCCGCTGGTGATCCTGACGCCGATCCCGCTGACGCTGATCGGCATCGTGCTCGGCCATTGGCTGTTCGGCGCGCCGTTCACCGCCACCTCGATGATCGGCTTCATCGCGCTGGCCGGTATCATCGTGCGCAACTCGATATTGCTGGTGGACTTCATCCGCCATGGCGGCGGCGAGGGCAAAACGCTGCGCGACGTACTGCTTGGAAGCCGGCGCCGTGCGCTTCAAGCCGATCCTGCTCACCGCGCTCGCCGCCATGATCGGCGCCGCCACCATCCTGGTCGACCCGATCTTCCAGGGCCTGGCGATTTCGCTGCTGTTCGGGCTCGCCTCGTCCACGCTGTTGACGGTGCTGGTGATCCCGGCCATTTATGTCGTGTTGCGCGACGCCGACCGCGTCACCACATGATCGGTGGCGCGGGCGCGCCCGCGTCATCCGCATTTCGTGCGTATCTCGCACCCACCCGTCAAGCTGGAGCGATGGCGACGATGGACAATCCCTTTCCGCTTCCGGACAAGCTCAGCCCGACCTTGCAGCGGGTGTTTTCCTATTGGGAAAGCCTCGAGCGCGGCGAGAGCAACATGCCGTTCTGGGACGACGTGAAATTGTCGGCGCTGCCGGATCTCGCCGATCGATTGCTGCTGCTCGATGCTTTCGCCGATCCCGAGCGTTTCCGCATCAACACGCTGGGCGCGGCCGTCGGCGCGAGGGCGTCGCGCTGAAGGCATGCATTCATTGACGAGGTGGCGCTCGACGGCCGCCTGAAGTTCCTGCGCGCGCAGGCGAGCGCCACCGTCGAGGCGCGCGCGCCGACCTTCTACCGGGGCGCCGGCTACGCGCGCATGCTGCTGCCGATGTGGGGCGACGGCCGTATCGGCATGCTGCTCGGCGCGCTCGATCTGCACTAGGGGTGTAGGCGCGCCCATTCGCTTGCAACGGAGCAGGCATGGGCGAGTGGGGTCTGGTCGGCGATATCGGAGCGACCAACAGCCGGCTCGCTCTGGTCGAGCCGAACGGCTCCTTCTCGCAGATTCGCGTCTTCGCCTGTGACGAATTCGCCGGCCTCGCCGAGATGATCGAGGCCTATTTCAGTTCGAAGGCGCGCGCACAGATCCCGCCGCGCGCGGTGCTGGCGGTGGCCTCGCCGATCGTCCGGCGACGAGGTCAGCTTCACCAACCTGCCCTGGACCTTTTCCATCGAGGATCTGCGTCGGCGCTTCGGCTTCGCGCAGCTGCGCGTCATCAATGACTTCGTCGCCAACGCTCTGGCGCTGCCGCGTCTTGATGCCGACGACCGCACGCAGATCGGCGGCGGCGTTGCGGTCGCCGGCATGCCGATGGCGGTGATCGGTCCCGGCTCCGGTCTCGGCGTAAGCGCACTGGCGTTCAGCGACGGACGCAGCGTTCCGATCGAGGGCGAGGGCGGCCATGTGACCATGGCGGCCGCCGATGCGCGCGAGGCCGCGGTGCTCGATCTCATGCGCGCGGCGCTTCGATCATGTCTCCGCCGAGCGCGTGCTGTCCGGACCGGGGCTCGTCAATCTCTATGCCGCGCTTGTGCGAGCTCGCCGGCGAGCCGATCGCCGAGCTCAGCGCCGCCCAGATCACCGATGCGCGCACGGGCGAGGCGCTATCCGCGCGCGCGCGAAGCCACCGCCATGTTCTGCGCCATGCTCGGCACCGTGGCCGGCGATCTCGCGCTCACGCTCGGCGCCCGCGGCGGCGTCTATATCGCCGGCGGCATCGTGCCGCGCCTGGGCGCCACCTTCGCGCAGTCCGACTTCCGCGCCCGCTTCGAGGCCAAGGGGCGCTTCCGCGAATACCTCGCCGCCATCCCGACCTATGTCATCACCCGGCCGTTTCCGGCGCTGCTCGGCGCGGCCACGTTGCTTGACTCGCCTTGACGCCAGCGGCGTCCAGACTTGCGCTGTCGCAATGACAGCCCTGCCAATGCGCGCTAGGCGACCGAAAATAGGCCGTATTAATGTTCTAGCCGGCAATCATGGTTGGACAGCAGCAGCATTCGGAAACCAGCAAGGGCGGTGCCCCGTCAGCACCCAATGCACTGTCCGGCCTCACCAATGTCGAGGCGCAACGCCGGCTCACGCAATACGGCGAGAACGCTCTCCGCGAGCAGCACGGCAGTCTTTTAGCTAAACTTTTCGGATATTTCTGGGGTCCGATCCCCTGGATGATCGAGATCGCGGCGGTGCTGTCGGGCGTGACGCGGCGCTGGGACGATCTCGCCATCATCATCGTCATGCTGTTGATTAACGCGGGCGTCGGCTTCTTCGAGGAATACAAGGCCGACACCGCGATCGCCGCGCTCAAGCAGCGGCTGGCGCCGGTGGCGCGCGTGCTGCGCGATGGCCAGTGGCAGGATCTGGCCGCATACCTGCTGGTGCCCGGCGATGTGGTGTCGGTCAAGCTCGGCAACATCGTGCCGGCGGATCTCGAATTGCGCGAAGGCGATTACCTCAGCGTCGATCAGTCGGCGTTGACCGGCGAATCGCTTCCGGTCGACAAGAAAGTCGGCGACACGGCCTATTCCGGCTCGATCGTGCGCCAAGGCCAGATGCGCGGGCTGGTGACCGCCATCGGCATGCAGACCTATTTCGGCAAGACCGCGCAATTGGTCGAGACCGCCGTGCAGCGCTCGCATTTCCAGCAGGCGGTGTTGCGCATCGGAAATTTCCTGATCCTCATCACGCTTGGCCTGGTCGCGCTGATCCTCTTGGTCGCCTTGTTCCGCGGCAACGGGCTGATCGAGACGCTGCTGTTCGCCTTGATCCTCACCGTGGCGGCGATCCCGGTCGCGCTGCCGGCGGTACTCTCCATCACCATGGCGGTGGGCGCCTCGCGGCTCGCCGCCATGAAGGCCATCGTCTCGCGCCTCGTCTCCATCGAGGAGATGGCGGGCATGGACATGCTGTGCTGCGACAAGACCGGCACGCTGACCGAGAACGAGCTGACGCTCGGCGAGCTCATGCCGCTCGGCGGTGCCGACAAGGAGACGCTGCTGCTGGCCGCCGCGCTCACCTGCGATCATGACGCGCCCGACGCCATCGACGCCGCCGTGCTCAAGGGTGTCGACGGCAGCACGCTCGCCGGTTACAGATCGTCAAATTCACGCCGTTCGATCCCGTGCACAAGCTTGCCGAGGCGCAGGTGGAAAGCGGCGGCCGCGGCTTCCGTACCGCCAAGGGCGCGCCCCAGGTCATCCTCGATCTCGCCAAGCCGGATGCCGCGCTCGCGCGAGCCGCGCGCGCGGCCACCGAAGAACTCGCCAGCCGCGGCTTCCGCACCCTCGGTGTCGCCGAGACCGGCGCCGACGGGAAATGGCGCTTCCTCGGCCTGCTGCCGCTGTTCGACCCGCCGCGCGCCGACTCCGCCGAGACCATCGCCACCGTCAAGCGCATGGGCCTGCAGGTGCGCATGGTCACCGGCGACCACACCGCGATCGCCCGCGAAACCGCCGGCAAGCTCGGGCTCGGCACCGACATCATCTCGGCGCGTGAAATTTTCACCCATGACGGCAGCGACGGCGACGGCGACCGCATCGAGACCGCCGACGGCTATGCCGAGGTTTTTCCCGAGCACAAGTTCAAGATCGTGCGCGCGCTGCAACGCGCCGGCCACATCGTCGGCATGACCGGCGACGGCGTCAATGACGCGCCGCCGCTCAAGCAGGCCGACGTCGGCATCGCCGTCAACGGCGCCACCGACGCCGCCCGTGCTGCCGCCGACCTGGTGCTCACCGCGCCCGGCCTGGTGGTGATCGTGCGCGCCATCGAGGAGGCGCGACGCATCTTCGAGCGGATGACCGGCTACGCAACTTTCCGTATCGCCGAAACAGTGCGCGTGCTGCTGTTCATGACGCTGTCGATCCTGGTGTTCGACTTCTATCCGGTGACCGCGGTGATGATCGTGCTGCTGGCGATCTTCAACGACGTGCCGATCATGATGATCGCCTACGACAACGTGCCGGTGGCCGAGCAGCCGGTGCGCTGGGACATGCATCGCGTGCTGACCATGAGCGTGCTGCTGGGCGTGCTCGGCGTGGTGGCGAGCTTCGGGCTGTTCTGGATTGCCGAGCGCTACCTGCATCTGCCGCGCGCCACCATCCAGAGCCTGATTTTCCTCAAGCTGCTGGTTGCCGGCCATATGACCATCTTTCTCACGCGCAATGTCGGCTGGTTCTGGGAGCGGCCGTGGCCGAACTGGCGGCTGTTCTGCGCCTGCGAGGCGACGCAGATTTTCGGCACGCTGGCCGCGGTCTATGGCTGGTTCTTCGCGCCGATCGGCTGGACCTATGCGCTCCTGGTCTGGGGCTATGCGCTGATCTGGTTCGTCATCAACAATATCGGCAAGGTTTGGATCTATCGTGCGCTGCGCGGCCAATCGAGTTGGATGGGCCGGCATCTCGCGCGCGTCCATCGCCCGCTGTGGCTGTGGCACAAATAGCCGTGAAACGATTGTGATGCGTCAAATTCCGGTCGCGCCTCGCGCGCTAGCGTGAACCGCGATACACAGGTCCAAGCAGGCATTGTTCTCATGTCCATCCGCAATCTCGACAAGATGTTCCAGCCGCGCTCGGTCGCGGTGATCGGCGCCACCGACAAGCCGCATTCGGTCGGCGCAGCGCTGATGGGCAATCTGCTGCGCGCCGGCTTTTCCGGACCGATCGTGCCGGTCAATCCGCACGCCACCGCGGTGCATGGCATCATGGCCTATGCCGACGTCGCCAGCCTGCCGCTGACCCCCGACCTCGCCGTCATTGCCACGCCGCCCGACAGCGTGCCGGCCCTGATCGACGAATTGGGCCGCCGCGGCACCCGCGCCGCCGTGGTGCTCACCGCGGGTTTTGCCGAGGGCGAGGCCAAGGTCGGCCAGGAGCGCAAGGCGCAACTGCTCGCAGCCGCGCACCCGCATCTGTTGCGCGTGGTCGGGCCGAACTGTCTCGGCATCGCCGTGCCCGGCATCGGCCTCAACGCCACCTTCGCCCCGGCGGAATTGCTCACCGGCAATATCGCCTTCCTCACCCAGTCCGGCGCCATGGCGACCACGGTGCTCGACTGGGCGCTGCCGCGCCGCATCGGCTTCTCCGCCATCGTCTCCATGGGCGACATGAGTGATGTCGATTTCGGCGACCTGCTCGATTACTTCGCGCTCGATGCCGGCGACCAACGCCATCCTGATCTATGCCGAAGCGGTCACCGAAGCGCGCAAGTTCATGTCGGCGGCGCGCCGCGCCGCGCGCGTCAAGCCGGTGATCGTGGTCAAGAGCGGCCGCGCCGAGGAAGGCGCGCGGGCGGCGAGCTCGCACACCGGCGCGCTCGCCGGCGCCGATGTGGTCTACGAAGCCGCCTTCCGCCGCGCCGGCATGCTGCGCGTCGACGAGATGGAGGAACTGTTCGACGCCGCCGCCACGCTGTCGCGCAGCGCGCCGCAGCATGGCGACCGCCTGGTCATCGTCACCAATGGCGGCGGCGCCGGCGTGCTCGCCACCGACCGGCTGATCGAGGAGGGCGGCCACCTGGCATCGCTCGATGCCGCCACCATCGACAAGCTCAACGCGGTGCTGCCGCCGACCTGGAGCCACGGCAATCCGGTCGACATCATCGGCGATGCCGATGCCGAGCGCTATGCCAAGGCGGTCGGCGCGCTGATGCAGGCGCCCGGCATCGACGCGCTGCTGGTCGCCTATTGCCCGACGGCTATCTCCTCCTCGGCGGAAGCCGCCAAGGGCCTGATCGGCGCGTTGGCGCAGGGCGCCGGCAGTCCGGCAAAGAACGTGTTCGCCTGCTGGATGGGCGACGCCAGCGTGCAGGACGGACGCGCGCAGCTGGTCGCCGCCAAGCTGCCGGACTACGAGACGCCGGAGCGGGCGGTGCGCGCCTTCATGTATCTGGTGCGCTACCGGCAGAGCCAGGACCTGCTGTTGGAGACGCCGTCGACGGTGGCGGAGAGCGCGCCGGCCGATGTCACGCGCGCGCAGACGATCGTGCGTCAGGCGCTCGCCGACAAGCGCGAATGGCTCGATCCCGCCGAAGTGGCCGCGTTTTTTGCCTGCTACGATATTCCCTTTGCGCGTACCGAGGCCGTGGCCGACGCCAAATCCGCCGCCGCCATCGCCGCGCGCATCAAGGCGCCGGTGGCGCTGAAGATCCGTTCGCGCGATGTGATCCACAAGTCCGATGTCGGCGGCGTGGCGCTCGATCTGGCCAGCCCGGCGGAGGTGGAAGCGGCGGCGCGCACGATGGACGAGAAGATTTCCCGCGCCCTGCCCAAGGCGCGGCGCGAGGGCTTCATCGTGCAGGAGATGATCCAGCGGCCCGGCGCCTATGAGCTGATCGCCGGCGTCACCACCGATGCCACCTTTGGGCCGGTCATCCTGTTCGGCCATGGCGGTACCGCGGTCGAGATCATGCGCGACAAGTCGCTCGAGCTGCCGCCGCTCAATACCGCGCTGGCGCGCGCGCAGATCGAGCGCACCCGCATCGCCAAGCTCTTGCATGGCTATCGCGACCGCCCGCCGGCCGACATCGACGGCGTGGTCAATGTGCTCATCCAGTTGAGCCGCATCGTCGCCGACCACGCCGAGGTCAGCGAGCTCGACATCAATCCGCTGCTCTGCGACGCAAGCGGCGTCATCGCGGTCGACGGCCGCGTGCGGGTGCGCGCGGCGACCGGCTCGGCGCAGGCGCGCATGGCCATCCGGCCCTATCCGCAGCGCTTCGAGAGCACGATCCGCATCAATAACCACGCCGTCTACGCCGTGCGCCCGATCCGCCCGGAGGACGAGCCGGCGCTGCGCCGCTTCGCCGACGAAGTCGACAACCGCGACCTCTGGCATCCGTTCTTCGTGCCGCTGCGCGCGCGCACGCATGAGACCGCGGCGCGGCTGTCGCAGATCGACTACGATCGCGAGATGACGCTGGTTGCCTGGGACGGCGAGCGGGTGGCGGGCCTGGTGCGCTCGACCGCCGATCCGGATGCCGACGCCGCCGAATGCGCGGTCATCATCCGCGCCGATCTGCGCGAGCAGGGCCTGGCGACGCGGCTGTTGCAGGAGATGCTGCGGGTGATCGCGGCGCTCGGCGCGCATCACGCCGTGCTGGTATTCCCGGCGACGCTCGAGCGCGTGCTCGCCATGAGCCACGAGCTTGGCTTCATGGTCGAGCCCGTGGCCGAGGATCCCTCGCAAGTGTGCGCGGTCAAGGATTTGCGCACGTCATGAGCGCGAGCGCCGCCGCTGGCATCGTGCTGATCGGCGGCGGCCATGCCCATGTGCATGTCCTGGCGGCGCTGCGCCAATCCGCGGCGCCGGACCTGCGCGTCACGCTCGTCAGCGAGCAGTTGCAGACGCCTTATTCCGGCATGCTGCCCGGCGTCATCGCCGGGCTCTACGAGGTTGACGCCGCGCATATCGACTTGGCGCGTCTGACGTCGGTCACCGGTGCCCGCCTGGTACAGGCGCGCGCCGTCGGGCTCGATCGCGATCAGAAGCTGGTGCTGTGCGCGGACGGCACGCGCATTCCCTATGATGTCGCCTCGCTCGATATCGGCAGCACGCCGTCGCTCGATGGTATTGCCGGCGCGCGCGAGCACGGCATCGCGGTCAAGCCGATCGGGACCTTCCTGGAAAAATTCGATCACCTGCGCGCCGACTGCCGGCGGCCCGACGGTCCGCGCCGGATCGCCGTCATCGGCGGAGGGGCGGGTGGCGTCGAGCTGATCCTGTCGGTGCGCACGCGCCTGCGTGCCGAGGCGACGCAAGACGGCCGCGATCCGGACGAATTTCTCTTCACGCTGGTCACGGACGGCCAGATATTGCCGACGCACAACGAACGGGTCCGCGATGCCTTTCGCCGTGTTTTCGGCGAACGCGGGGTCATCTTGTTCGAGTATCGCCAAGTCGTGCGCCTGGGTGCCGGCACGGTCGATCTCACCGGCGGTCAGACGCTTGTCGCTGACGCAACCTTGGTTGTGACGCAGGCGGCCGCGCCCGATTGGCTTCGCTCCACCGGTCTCACGCTCGACGAACGTAGCTTCGTCGCCGTCGCGCCGACGCTGCAATCTCTCAATGACGACAGGGTCTTCGCCGCCGGCGATTGCGCCACGCTCATCGAAACGCCGCGCGAGAAGGCCGGCGTCTATGCCGTACGCGCCGGGCCGCCGCTCGCCGACAATCTGGCGCGTCGCGCACGCGGCGAAACCCCTCGTCCCTGGCGTCCGCAATCGCGCCATCTGGCGCTGATCTCGACCGGCGAGCGCTACGCCATCGGCTCGCGCGGCGGACTCAAATTCGAAGGCGCCTGGGTATGGACGCTCAAGGATTGGATCGATCGGCGCTGGATGCGTCAGTATCAGACCCTTGCCTGAACGCGCCTCGGCTTGACGCTCATCGCCGCGCGATGGACACTTCGCGCAATTGACAAGCGCGTGACAACAAGGCGCGCCGCCAGGGAGAAGCCGGTGTTCACCATAGGCGAAGCCACCATCACGCGCGTCGAGGAGACCTATGTCGGCAGCTACCAGCTGCGCGACGTGTTCAAGGATTTCACCGACGCGCATATGGCCGAGCATGGGCCTTGGCTGGCGCCGCACCATTACATCGCCGAGACCGGCCAGATCAGGCTCGCCGTGCATAGCTGGCTGTTGCAGATCGGCGGCCAGAAGATCCTGATCGACAGTTGCTGCGGCAACAACAAGGTCAAGCCCGGCCGTCCGTTCTGGAGCAATCTCAACGAGCCTTATCTCGAGCGGCTCGCCGCCGCCGGCGCGCGGCCGGACGAGATCGACCTCGTCATGTGCACGCATCTGCATCACGACCATGTCGGCTGGAACACGCGCCAGCAGGACGGCAAATGGGTGCCGACCTTCCCCAAGGCGCGCTATGTCTTCTCCAAGCCGGATGTCGATTATTTCTGCAAGGTCGACGCCGATCCGAAGCAAGGGCCGGCCGAGCTCGGCACCTTCCGCGAATGCGTGGTGCCGATCCTCGAATACGGCAAGGCCGATCTGGTCAGCGGCGGCCCCTACCGGCTTAACGACTTCATCGAGATCGACGCGGCGCCCGGCCATTCGCCCGGCCATGTGGTGTTCAAGCTGGAGAGCAAGGGCGCGCGCGGCGTCTTCGTCGGCGACGTCTGGCATCACCTGCTGCAGGTCTATTACCCGGACTGGAATTTCCCCAAGAATTCCGACGCGGCGCAGGCGCGCGTCTCCCGCCGCAAGGTGCTCGCCGATTGCGCGGCGAGCGGTGCGCTGGTGTTCCCCGGCCATGTCGGGGCGCCTTTCGCCGGCCGCATCGAGACGACGGCGGACGGCTTCACGCCGGATTTTCCGGCGTAGGTGGAAGGCGCGCCGCCGGCTCTCTTCACCTCCCCCTGGAGGGGGGAGGTCGCCAGCCTGAGCGCAGCGAAGGCTCGCGGGAGGGGGTGAACCTCTTAAGCGTCACCCCACCCCGGCTCGCTACGCTCGCCGACCCTCCCCCTCCAGGGGAAGGTGAAGCGAGCTTTACGCCACCTCCCTCGCCGCAATCGCCACCCGGTGCGCGCTGAGCCGCTCTTCATCGACCTCCACACCCAGGCCCGGCCGGTTGAGCACATCGACATGCCCTTGCGCCGTCGGCATCGGCTGCGCGGTGACGTCCGCGCCCAGTGCCGTATGCGTCAACGTCAGCCCCCAGGCGATGGCGGGAATGACCGAGGCCGGCATGCAGCGCGGCGGCGCAGGCGACGCTCGATTCGCCGGTCTTGCAGGAGATGTTGACCTTCATGCCGAGCTCCGCGCACAGGCGCCCGGCCGCCACCAGCGCGCCGATGCCGCCGAGCTTGATCGCCTTCAAGCTGACGCCGCGCGCGGCCTTGGCCGCATGATGGCGGCGGATATCGTCGAGCGAATGGATGCCCTCGTCGGCGCCGATGGCGATGTCGCCCGCTGCCGCCGCGACCGCCGCCATGCCGGCGAGATCGTGCGCCGCCACCGGCTGCTCGAGGAAGTCGAGCCCGCAACCCTTCACCGCGCGCACATAGCGCAGCGCCTCGTCGGCGGTGTAGCCCTGGTTGGCGTCGGCGGAGATCAGCAGGCCAGCACCCAGCAGCTCGCAGATCGCGCGGGTGCGGGCGGCGTCGTTTTCCGGCGTGTCGATGCCGACCTTGATTTTGTAGAGCGTGAAGCCGGCCGCTTTCTTCTCCGCGGCGTCGCGCAAGTCGCCGTCGAGATCGCCGCCGCCGATCACCCCCAACAGCGCCAAGCGGCCGCGCTGCTTGCCGCCGAGCAGCGCATGCACCGGTTGGCCCGCCGCCTTGCCGGCAAGATCGTAGAGCGCGATCTCGATCGCCGCCTTGGCGCCGTGATTGCCGTACATGCGCGCGTCCATGGCGGCGCGCGCGCCGGCGATGTCCGCCGCAGCGCGCTCCTGCAGCGCCGGTGCCATGAACTGCACGGCGGCGACGATGCTCGCCAGCGTCTCCCCGGTCATCACCGGCGCCGATGCCGCTTCGCCCCAGCCGACGCTGCCGTCGTCGGCCGTTATCCGCACCAGCACATTGTCGGCGCGGCGCACTTCCTCGCCCGCCATGATCACCGGCTTGCGCATCGGCAGGCTGACCGCGAACGGCTCGATTGTCTTGATGTGCACTGCGGCATACCCCGGGGCGAAAAAGATTTTCCGATTAACGCGGCGCTCCGATCAGGGTAAGCTTTTGCGCCTCATGCGGCAACGCTGGCCGGACGCTACGCCAAGAAACCCATGAACGACGCCTCATCGCGCACCGCGTCCTGGCACGAGATCGTGCTGGCGACCCTCAAGAGCAACGACGTCCGGCTCATCGGTCTATGTCCCCGACCGCGTGCTGACGCCGCTGATCAAGGCGCTGCACGCCGACCCATTCTTCACCACCTTCGCCTGTACGCGCGAGGAGGAGGCGCTCGGCATCCTCACCGGCGCCTGGATGGGCGGCATGCGCGGCGCCGTGCTGATGCAGACCTCGGGCTTTGCCACGCTGCCGAACGCGCTCGCCTCGCTGGTGGTGCCCAGTCAGATTCCGGCGCTGCTGTTCGTCTCCGAGCGCGGCACGCTCGGCGAATTCAATCTCGGCCAGGCCATGGTCTGCAACACCATGCGCCCGGTGCTCGATGCGCTCGGCATCGCGCATCACACCATCACCCGCCAGGACGAGCTCGCCTTCATCGTCGACCGCTCGATCAAGCAGGCACTGGCGACGCAGGCCCCGGTGACTTTCATCCTGTCGCCGCTGTTGACCGGCGGCAAAATGTTCGCGGCCTGAACCATGACTGTCCCGCACGCCCATAATGCCCCCCGCGCAACGAATACAAAGGTGATGAACCGCTTCGCGCTGACCCAGCGGTTGACCGCCAAGCTCACGCACGAGGAAGCCGTCATCGGCGGCATCGGCAACAACAATTTCGACCTGTGGATGAGCGGCCAGCGCGCGCAGAACTTCTACATGCTGGGCAGCATGGGGTTGACCATCCCGATCGCGCTCGGCGTGGCGCTGGCGCAACCGCAACGCCACGTGGTCGCGCTGGAAGGCGACGGCTCGCTCTTGATGATGCTCGGCTGTCTCGCCACCGTGGCGGAGCGGGCGCCGAAGAATCTCACCATCGTCATCTGGGACAACGGCATCTACCAGATCACCGGCGCGCAGCCGACGGCCACAGCTTCGACCGCCGACCTGGTCGCCATCGCGCAAGGCGCCGGCATCGCAAGAAGCGCCTGGGCGGCGGACGAGGAGGATTTCGACCGGCTGTTCGCCGCGGCGCTTGCCGAGGGCGGCCCCAGCCTGATCGCCGCCCGCATCGACGACGAGCCGGGCGTCGGCACCACCGACCGCGACCCGGTGCAGATCCGCTCCCGCTTCATGCAGGGGCTGGGGGTGAAGCGGTAGGCTGCCACTCGAGTCCGGTTCAACCAGACTGAATCACAGCATTATCCGCTCGTCCCCGCGGAAGCGGGGACCCAGAGCCACAAATCAAAGCTTACGATCAACACTCCTGGATTTCCGCTTTCGCGGGAATGAGCGGAGGATGCTTCGATCTGCGCGTATCAAACTCTAACCCGCGACCATGGTATTGACGAGGGTGCCGCAGCCGGCGATGTCAATGCGCACCTCGTCGCCCGCTTTGAGGAATTCGCCGCGCGGCATGCCGACGCCGGCCGGCGTGCCGGTCGCAACCACGTCGCCCGGCTGCAGCGTGATGTGGCGGGAGAGGTAAGCGATCTGCTCGGCGACCGAATGTACCATGCGTCCGGTATTGGAATTCTGCTTGAGCACGCCGTTGACCCAGAGCTTGATCGCCATGTCGGTGGGGTCGGCGACATAGGCCGCCGGCGTCAGCCAGGGCCCCATGGGCGCGGCATCCTCGAAACATTTCTGCCCGAGCCAATCCATGCCGAAGGGCGAACCCTCGCGCTTCAACAGGTCGCGCGCGGAAAGATCGTTGACGATCAGATAGCCGGCCACCGCATCGAGCGCCTGTTCCTCGGAAATATTGCGCGTCGGCCGCGCGATCACCGCGCCGAGCTCGGCTTCCCAATCGACCTTCTTCGAGAACGGCGGCAGTCGCGCCGGCGTCTCGGTGCCGATGATCGAACCCGCCGTCGTCTTCAGGAAGAAGTACGGCTCCTTGGCCTTGGTCATCGACGGCGCCTGGCCGGTGACGGCCTTGGCAGCCTCCGCCATCTCCTCCAGATGGTCCCAGTAATTGGCGCCGGCGCAATACAGCGTGCCCGGATAGAGGATCGGCGCCAGCAATTTGATTTCAGAGAGTGAAACCCCGTCACCCGGCCGTGCATTCTGCGCGGCGGCGTGCAAGCGCGGATGCACGGCGTCCCAGGCGCGCAACAGGCCGAGCACGCTGCTGCGATCGATATCGAGACCCGGCAGCAGCGCCGCTGCCGGCTGCACGCGATCATGGATGAGAACGCCGGCTTTCGCTGTACCGCCATCCGAGTAGCTCAGCAACCGATAACCCGCCGTCATGCGCGCACTCCACCTGCCGAAAATGAGGACGGTACTCGATCATCGCACTCGCGGATTGGCAAGCGTTACGTCGCCGGGCCTTCCAGGATGCCCGCCAGCATCGCCATGCGCACCAGGTCGGACAGGCTGTTGGCCGACATCTTGGTCATCAGATTGGCGCGATAGATTTCCACCGTGCGCGGGCTGATGCCGAGATCGAAGGCGATCACCTTGTTGGGCTTGCCCGCCACCAGACCTTCCAACACTTGGCGCTCGCGGTTCGACAGCCCCGCCAGTTTCTCATGGATGTCGGCGATCTCGGCACTGCGCTTGGCGGCGTCGGCACCCTGGTCCAGGGCCGAGCGCACCGAGGCGATCAGCAGGTCGTCGTCGAACGGCTTTTCCAGGAAATCGGCGGCGCCGAGCTTCATCGCCTCCACCGCCAGCGGCACGTCGCCATGGCCGGTGATGACGATCACCGGCAGGTCGGGCTTCACCTCGCGCACCCGGCGCAGCAGCTCGATGCCGGTGATTTCCGGCATGCGCACGTCGGTGACGACGCAGCCGTGCTCGATCTCCGGCAGCACCTCGAAAAAGGCGTGCGCCGACTCGAAGCCGCGCACGCTGATCCCGACCGTCTTGAGCAGGAACTCGATCGATTGACGCACCGCCTCATCGTCGTCGATCACATAGATCATCCCCTCAGGCTGCATCGTCGACATCCCCTTCGCTCACCGCCGCCAGGGTGAAATGGAAAATGGTTCCGCCGCCCGGATTGGCTTCCACCCAGATGCGCCCGCCATGCGCTTCCACGATGGTGCGCGAGATCGACAGGCCGACGCCCATGCCCTGCCGCTTGGTGGTGAGGAAGGGCGTGAACAATTGCTCGGCGATTTCCGGCGCGATGCCGGAGCCGGTGTCGGACACGCTGATCTCCGCCAGATTTTCGTCGACGGCGGCGACCGTGATCACAGGTCGCGGGTTGTCGCGCCCTCCATCGCATCCATGGCGTTGCGGATCAGGTTGAGCAGCACCTGCTGGACCTGCACGCGGTCGGCCAGCACCAGGTCGACCGCGGGATCGAACAGGAAACGCACGCGGATGCCGCGGTCCTTGACCCCGACCAGCGCCAGCGCGCTCGCCTCCTCCACCAGCTTGGTGATGCTCTCCACCCGCCGCTCGCTCTCGCCGCGCGAGACGAAGTCGCGCAGCCGGCGGATGATCTGGCCGGCGCGCATGGCCTGATCGGTGGCCTTTTCCAGGGCGTCGCGCATCGGCTCCACGCGCTCGTCGATCACGCCTGCCAACAGCCGGCGCGAGCCTTTCAGATAATTGGTGATCGCCGACAGCGGCTGGTTGAGCTCGTGCGCCAGCGTCGAGGCCATCTCGCCCATGGCGGTGAGCCGCGAAATATGCACCAGCTCCGATTGCAGCTCCTGCAGCCGCGCCTCGGTCTTCTGCCGCTCGGTCAGGTCGCGGATGAAGCCGGTGAAGTAGCGCCGGTCGCCCGATTTCATTTCGCCGACCGCGAGCTCCATCGGGAAGGTCGAGCCGTCCCGGCGCAGGCCGACCACGACGCGGCCGATGCCGATGATGCGGCGCTCGCCGGTCGTCAGGTAGCGACCCATGTAGCCGTCGTGGCTTTCGCGATAGGGCGACGGCATCATCATCTTGATGTTCTGTCCGACCGCTTCCGCCGGCTCGTAGCCGAACAGCCGCTCGGCGGCGCTGGAGAAGCTCTGGATGACGCCGTGCTCGTCGATGACGATCATCGCCTCCGGCACGGTGTCGAGAATCGATTGCAGGTGCGCCTCGCGCGCCAGCGCGTCGTGGGTCATGTAGTTGGCGCGCCGGCGGCTGCGGTGCAGCAGCTCGCCGCCCCAGGACACGCCGAGGCCGATGGCGGCGAAGGCGACGGCATTGACCGCCGCGCTGTGCGTGAAGGCCGGTCCGCCGGCATAGCCGAAATAGGCGGCCGCCAGGCTGAGCACGGTGGCGATGAGGCCGGGACCGAGCCCGCCGACCCCGGCGGCGATCAGCACCGGCGGCACGAAATACAGGAAAATCGAGTTGTCGTGCAGGATGGGCACCAGCAATGCGCGCGCCGCCAGCGCCAGCGCCACCATGGTCGGCGCCAGCCCGTAGCGGAGGATCTTGCCCCGCTCGTGCGGCTGAAAATCATTTGTTTTTTCAATAGCTTCAGACATAGCCCGGCCGCTGTCCGGGGGCTGGCCGGAGCGCCCCGCCGCCTCCGGTGAATCCCCTATGGAGATTATCTGAATTTCGGCCGCGGCGGTGCCAGCGATATCGATTGACCATCGAATTCACCGAGGAATTGAGGGCCATGCATAGTCAGACCCTGACCGCTCGCGGTTCTTCGCATCAGCAGACGGCGCGGCCGCAACGCCCGGCTCCGGTGTCCCTGCGCACGCTCGGCAATTCGGTGGAACTGATGGGCGCGGCCATGCCGTTCGCCCGCAATGCCGAAATCTACGGCGAGAACGAGCCGGCCGAATATCTCTATAAAGTGGTAAGCGGCGCCGTCCGCACCTATAAGGTGCTGAGTGACGGCCGTCGCCAGATCGGCGGCTTCTACCTCCCCGGCGACATTTTCGGCCTCGAGGTCGGCGACGACCATACCTTCTCGGCCGAGGCGATCGTGGAATGCAAGGTGCTGGTGATCAAGCGCAACACGCTGGTGGCGCTGGCCGGCCGCGATAATGAGGTCGCCCGCCAGCTCTGGACCATGACCGCCGGCGAATTGCAGCGCGCCCAGGACCACATCCTGCTGCTGATCAAGACGGCGCAGGAACGGGTGGCCGGCTTCCTGCTCGAAATGGCCACGCGCGGCGCCTCCGGCAACGAGATCGAACTGCCGATGTCGCGCCAGGACATCGCCGACTATCTCGGCCTCACCATCGAGACCGTGTCGCGCACCCTGACGCAACTGGAGAATTCCGCGGCGATCGCGGTGCCGAGCTCGCGCCGCATCGTGCTGCGCAACCGCGCCGCGCTCAGCCGCCTGAATGCTTAAGTCTTGTTCCTCCTGCTCTAAGCCGAACGTCGTTCTCCCTGACTTTGTTCGGCCAAACTGCCCCGGCATTTCGATGCCGGGGCTTTCTTTTTTTGCGCGGGCAAGCGGCAAATTGCGTGCTTGACCTGCGTCAATAGTAAGCCTGCCGCCGCGTGGAATGATCTTGCTGCAACGCAATGGAGGACCGCCATGCAAGCCCGCGATGTGATGACGCGCAACGTGATTTCGGTCGATCCGGATTCCACCGTGCTGCAGGCCGCGCGGCTGATGCTGCAGCACCGCATCAGCGGCCTGCCGGTGGTCGATAGCGCCGGCAACCTCGTCGGCGTCCTCTCGGAAGGCGATTTCCTGCGCCGGCGCGAGACCAAGACCGAACGCCGCCGCTCGCGCTGGCTCGAATTCCTCATGGGGCCCGGGCGCATGGCCGCCGAATATTCCCACTCGCACGGCAGCAAGGTGTCCGAGGTGATGACCCCGGAGGTGCAGACCGTGGACGAGGACGCCTCCCTCGACGATATCGTGTCGCTGATGGAGCGCCATCACATCAAGCGCGTGCCGGTGATGCATGCCGGCAAGCTCACCGGCATCGTCACCCGCTCCAACCTGATGCATGCCATGGTCAGCCTGGCGCGGGTGGCGCCGCCGGTGGCTGAGAGCGATGCCGCCATCCGCGAGCGCATGCTGGCGGAAATGCAGCGCCAGGCCTGGGCGCCGGCCTCCATGGTCGACGTGGTGGTGCGCGACGGCGTGGTCGAGCTATGGGGCACCATCTTCGACGAACGTCAGCGCAGTGCGCTCAAGGTTGCCGCCGAGAACATCCCCGGCGTCACCGCGGTCAAGGACTATCTAGCCTGGGTCGAGCCGGTCTCCGGCATGGTGATCGAGAACAAGGAAGCCGCCGGGGCTCCCTGACGGCGCGGCGACGGGCCGGTTTTCAAGGCTTGCCGCGGCTGATGGCTCCTGCATTACGTAAACATCCGTAACGTAAATATCCGTAATGGAAACGGGGTGGCCTGCGGTAGCACTTAACCACCGTGAGCCAGCTGCCGAAACCGACACCGCCGAAGCCTTGTCCCGTCTGCCAAGTGGCGATGCAGGCGAGGGTCTCCGAGGCCTGCACGGTCCACAGCTGCCAGCGTTGCGGCCTGACCATCACCATCAAACCGTCTGGGGAGAAAGGCACCTAGCCATGCCAATGGAAACCGCGCTCGTCGTCGCCGGAGTTGTTCTGGCTTTTATCGTCTTTGCCGTGGCCCTGGCCTGGGCCGATGTTCACTCGCGCGGCGCGCATTAGAATCGCGCGAACGCCGGCCGCCGCCGCCGCATTCTGCGCGGCGCCGGTCGCGCGCGTCGAGAGCTGAAAAATTCCGTTTGCATAGGCACTTGGCGGCATGCCCCGCGCGGCCGCCGCCGCGCTCGCTTTGACCTAGCGCAATGCAAAAATTCGCGGAAGTTGTATGCGATACAAGCCGCCTGATGGAATGAGACGGCTCCATATGATGGAGGCGGTCCATGAACCTCAAATCGCTGATACCCGTCGGCCGCCAACGCGATGTCGCTCGCGCCGACAATCCCTTCTTCTCCCTGCAACGTGAAGTCGATCGGCTGTTCGACGATTTCACGCGTGGTTTCCCGAGCCTCGGCACGTTCGGTGACGGCATGAGCAAGATGCTGCCGACCATGGACGTGTCGGAAACCGACAAGGAGATCGAGATCACCGCCGAACTGCCGGGCCTTGAGGAAAAGGACGTGCAGGTCAATCTCGCCGACAACGTTTTGACCATCCGTGGCGAGAAGAAAGCGGAAAAGGAGGAGAAGGACAAAGACTACCGCTTGGTCGAGCGCAGCTATGGCTCGTTCGAGCGTTCGCTGCAATTGCCCGAGAATGTCGATGCCGATGCCATCAAGGCCACCATCGACAAGGGCGTGCTGAAAGTGGTGGTGCCGAAGCCGGCCCCGGCGCAAGTCAAGAAGGTCGAGGTCAAGGCCGCGGCCTGATCTGGCGTATCCAAGGAGGCGTTCGGCAAGGCGCGCCTCCGTGTCCGTCGCGGACGCGGAGGCGCGTTTTATATTTCCGCCGTAGCCGGGGCACCGGGCCAGCGGCCAAGCACATTAGACTGCCTTTGCGTTTGACTTGCATCAAAGAAGGCCCGGCCGCCAGCGTCGATAAAAGACGCTAGAGGCTTCACCACCCCTCACTGGCCAAAAACGGACCCTCAGCATGGCGAACGCACGCGCTGTCCAGAAGACCATGACCATTGGCGAGGGAGGCTCGGCACTTGCCTTTGTCGCGCTGGCGATCCTGTCGATCGTCATCGCCGCCAAGGCCTATACGCCGGAATACGCGTTCCATGCCTATCTGTTCACCGCCGGCAGCATCGCCGCGGTGTTCGTCATCATCAACCGCTATTACGACCGCCCGGCCGCGCCGGCACCGCTCGAGATCGACGGCAAGCCCAACTACAATTTGGGGCCGATCAAGTTCGCCAGCGTGGCGGCGATGTTCTGGGGCATCGCCGCCTTCTCCGTCGGCGTCATCATCGCCTTCGAGCTGGCGTTTCCGCTGCTCAATTTCGACCAATGGGTCAATTTCGGCCGCCTGCGGCCGCTGCACACCTCGGCCGCCATCTTCGCCTTCGGCGGCAATGTGCTGATCGCCACCTCGTTCTATGTCGTGCAGCGCACCTCGCGCGCGCGGCTGGCCGGCGACATCGCGCCCTGGTTCGTCGTGCTCGGCTACAACTTCTTCATCGTCATCGCCGGCACCGGCTATCTGCTCGGCATCACCCAGTCGAAGGAATATGCCGAGCCGGAATGGTACGCCGACCTCTGGCTGACCATCGTCTGGGTCGTCTATCTGCTGGTCTATCTCGGCACCATCATGCGGCGCAAGGAGCCGCACATCTACGTCGCCAACTGGTTCTATCTCGCCTTCATCATCACCATCGCGGTGCTGCACATCGGCAACAACGCCGCGCATCCCGGTGTCGATCTTCTCGTCCAAGTCCTACATCGTCTGGTCCGGCGTGCAGGACGCCATGGTGCAGTGGTGGTACGGCCACAACGCGGTCGGCTTCTTCCTCACCGCCGGCTTCCTCGGCATCATGTACTACTTCATCCCCAAGCGCGCGGAGCGGCCGGTCTATTCCTACCGGCTGTCGATCATCCATTTCTGGGCGCTGATCTTCCTCTACATCTGGGCCGGCCCGCATCATCTGCACTACACGGCGCTGCCGGACTGGGCGCAGACGCTCGGCATGACCTTCTCGATCATGCTGTGGATGCCGTCCTGGGGCGGCATGATCAACGGAATCATGACGCTGTCGGGCGCCTGGGACAAGCTGCGCACCGATCCGGTGCTGCGCATGATGGTGGTGTCGGTCGCCTTCTACGGCATGTCGACCTTCGAAGGGCCGATGATGTCGGTGAAGATCGTCAACTCGCTCAGCCACTACACCAACTGGACCATCGGCCACGTGCATTCCGGCGCGCTCGGCTGGGTCGCCTATATCTCCTTCGGCGCGCTCTATTGCCTGGTCCCCTGGCTGTGGAACCGCGCGGCTCTATTCGCTGCACGCTGGTCAACTGGCACTTCTGGATCTCCACCATCGGCATCGTGCTCTACATCACCTCGATGTGGGTGGCGGGCATCCTGCAGGGCCTGATGTGGCGCGCCTACACCTCGCTCGGCTTCCTCGAATATTCCTTCGTCGAGACGGTCGAGGCCATGCATCCCTTCTATGTCATCCGCGCGCTCGGCGGCGTGCTGTTCCTCGCCGGCGCGCTGATCATGGCGTTCAATCTCTGGAAAACTGTGAACGCGGCAGAAACCGTGGCGCCGCGCCGGCGCCGCGCTGGCACCGGCGGAATAGGCGGGGACGACAATGTCGCTTTGGCAGAAACACGCGATCCTCGAGAAGAACTCGATCCTCCTGGTGATCGGCATCCTGATCGTCATCGCCATCGGCGGGCTGGTCGAGATCGTGCCGCTGTTCTATCTGAAGAACACGATCGAGAAGGTCGAGGGCGTGCGGCCCTACACGCCGCTCGAGCTTGCCGGCCGCAACATCTATGTGCGCGAGGGCTGCTACCTGTGCCACTCGCAGATGATCCGGCCGCTGCGCGACGAGGTCGAGCGCTACGGTCACTACTCGCTCGCCGCCGAGAGCATGTACGACCATCCGTTCCAATGGGGCTCGGAGCGCCAGGGACCGGATCTCGCCCGCGTCGGCGGCAAGTATTCCGACGATTGGCACCGCGACCACCTGCGCGATCCGCGCTCGGTGGTGCCCGGCTCGATCATGCCGACTATGGCTTCCTCGAGCGGACCGATCTCGATTACGCCCATATCGCCGAGGACATGAAGGTTCTGTCCGAGCTCGGCGTGCCCTATACGCCCGCCATGATCGCCAATGCCAAGGTCGACGTCGAGGCGCAGGCCGGCAAGGACAGTCCGAACGCCGGCGCCTTGCTCGACCGCTACCCCAAGGCCAACGCGCGCGATTTTGACGGCAATCCGACCCGCATCACCGAAGCCGACGCGCTCATCGCCTATCTGCAGATGCTCGGCACCGAGGTGAATTTCAAGCTCTACAGCGACAAAGCCAACATCCGGTGACCGCGATGGACCCGACCTATCGAGCTGCAGCCGAGTTCGCCCAGTCCTGGGGGCTCGCCTATTTCTTCGTGATCTTCCTGGCGGTGCTCGCTTACGCGCTGTGGCCTTCGCGCCAGAAGCAATTCGACGAAGCCGCGCGCATGCCGCTGCGGGAGGACTGACGCCATGGCCGAACAACACCAGGAAATCGACGAACTGACCGGCACCGCGACCACCGGCCACGAATGGGACGGCTTGCGCGAGCTCAACACGCCGCTGCCGCGCTGGTGGCTGTGGACCTTCTATCTCTGCATCCTCTTCTCCGTCGGCTATTGGGTCGTCTATCCGGCTTGGCCGCTGATTTCTAGTTCCACCCAGGGCGTATTCGACTGGCACGCGCGCAGCGCCGTGGTCGGCGATCTCGACCAGCTCAAGGCCCTGCGCGGGCCAATGATGAACAAGCTGACCAAAGCGTCGCTCACCGAGATCGAGCGCGATCCGCAACTGCTCGACTTTGCGCGCGCGGCGGGCCACGCCGCCTTCGCCGACAATTGCGCGCCCTGTCACGGCGCCGGCGGCGGCGGCGCCAAGGGCTATCCCAACCTCAATGACGACGACTGGCTGTGGGGCGGCAAGCTCGCCGACATCGCGCAGACCATCACCTATGGCGCGCGCTCGGGCAACGACAAGGGCCGCCAGGGCAACATGCCGAATTTCGGCACCGGCGGCATGCTCAAGCCGGCGCAGATTTCGACGGTCGCCGATTACGTGCGTTCGCTGTCGGGTCTGCCGACTGAGCCCGGCGCCGATCTCGCCGCCGGCAAGAAGATTTTTGCCGACAACTGCGCCGTCTGCCATGGGCCTGACGGCAAGGGCAACCGCGACATGGGTTCGGCCAATCTGACCGACAAGATCTGGCTCTACGGTTCCGACAAGGAAACCATCGTGCAGACCATCACCTACGGCCGCGGCGGCGTCATGCCGGCCTGGACCGGACGGTTGTCCGAGCCGACCATCAAGGCACTCGCGGTCTTCGTGCATACGCTGGGAGGTGGCGAGAAGTGACAGTGCCGGCGGCAACCACCGCAACGCTGGACCATGCCGCCGAGGCGCCGGGCCTCGCGCGGCTGGTAGCCGCCGCCGAAGTAAAAGCCGGCGGCGATGCGAAGCGGCTGCCGCCCGACGACGACGGTCCGCTCTACGCGCCGCGGCGCAAGATCTATCCGCAGAGCGTGCAGGGCACCTTCCGCCGCATCAAATGGGCGCTGCTCGTCGTCACGCTCGGCGTCTATTATCTCACGCCGTTCTTGCGCTGGGATCGCGGTCCGGGTGCGCCCGATCAGGCGGTGCTGATCGACTTCCCCAGCCGCCGCTTCTATTTCTTCTTCATCGAGATCTGGCCGCAGGAAGTCTATTACGTCACCGGCATCTTGATCCTGGCCGCGCTGGTTCTCTTTCTGATGAACGCGGTGGCCGGCCGGGTCTGGTGCGGCTATCTCTGCCCGCAGACGGTATGGACCGACCTGTATTTCGCCATCGAGCGGCTGATCGAGGGCGATCGCCGCGAGCAGATGCGGCGCGACCGGCAGAAATGGGGCGTCAGCACCTATGCGACCAAGGCGGCGAAACACATCCTCTGGCTCTTGGTGGCGTGGTGGACCGGCGGCGTCTGGGTGCTCTATTTCGCCGACGCGCCGACGCTGGTGAAGGACCTTGCCACCGGCGAGGCGCCGTTCGTCGCCTACGCCTTCATCGGCATTCTCACCTTCACCACCTATACGCTGGCCGGCCATATGCGCGAGCAGGTCTGCGTCTATATGTGTCCGTGGCCGCGCATCCAGGCCGCGCTCACCGACGAATACGCGCTCAACGTCACCTATCGTTACGACCGCGGCGAGCCGCGCTGCGCGGCGGGCAAGGCGAAGCAACTGCGCGTGCAAGGCCAGCCGGCCGGCGACTGCGTCAACTGCAAGCAGTGCGTTCACGTCTGCCCGACCGGCGTCGACATCCGCCAAGGTCCGGATGTCGCCTGCATCCAATGCGGGCTGTGCATCGATGCCTGCGACGCCATGATGAAGAAGCTCGGCCGTGCCACCGGCCTCATCGGCTATGACACCGACGTCAACATCAAGCGCCGGCAGGAAGGCAAAGCGGGTTTCGTCAAGATCATGCGCGGCCGCACCGCGCTCTATCTCGGGCTGATCGTCCTCGTCGGCGCCATCATGCTCTACACCGTCGCCACCCGCCACGATCTCGCCCTCGCCGTCATCCACGACCGCAATCCGCTGGCGGTGCTGCTCAAGGACGGCTCGGTGCGCAACGGCTACACGCTGCGCATTATCAACAAGAAGCTTGAGCCGCGCGAATTCGCGCTCAGCATCGCCGGTCCCGCCGGCACAAGGCTCACCGTCATCGGCTTACAGGGACGCGAGGACGGCAAGCCGGTGGTTGCGGTCGGCCCGGATCAGACCCGCGAGGTGCGCGCCACCGTCACCCACAAGGGACCGGAGCCGATCTATATGGCGCCGATCACCTTCTTCGCCATCGATACCGTCTCCGGCAAAGGCACCTCGGCGGACGATCATTTCCATGGGTTGGAGGACCATTGATGACGCAAAGCCGCCGCCGCCCGCGCGAACTGACCGGCCGCGCCGTGCTGTTCTGGCTCATCGGCTTCTTCGGCCTGGTCCTCGTGGTCAACGTCGTCATGGTGCACGCGGCGACCTCGACCTTCGGCGGGGTCGAGACCGCGAGTTCCTACAAGGCTGGCCTGATGTTCGAGAGCGAGGTCGCCCGCGCCGAGCGCCAGCAGGCGCTGCATTGGCGCGTCGACGGCAAGCTCAGCCGCGACCGCGCCGGCGACGCTGTGCTCGATATCAGCGTGCGCGACGCGCAAGGACGGCCGGTGACCGGGCTTGCCGCCGACGCCCGCCTCGCCCATCCGGTCGACGAGCGGCTCGACCATGTCATTGCGGTCGCGCGCAACGGCGCCGGCCAGTTCCACGGCGAAAGCAGGGCCATGCCCGGGCAGTGGGAGCTGATCGTCGATCTTTATCGCGGCAAGGATCGCGTATTCCGCTCGCTCAGCCGCGTGACGCTGCGCTGAACCAATGTCCGCGCATCCCCGCTTGTGCGGGAATGAGCGGAACCCGAGGCGGCGGCGAATGCAAACTGTAATGAAATGACCGATACGAGCCTCGACATATCGCTCTATGCCAAGCCGTCCGGCGACGGCACGCTGGGCATGGATCTCGCGGTCGAGGGCGTGACCTGCGGCGCCTGCATCAATCGCATCGAAAGCGCCGTGCGCAACCTGCCCGGCGTCACCGCCGCCCGGCTCAATTTCACCAATCGCCGGCTGCACGTGGCCTGGTCGGACGGCGCGCTCGATCCCGCGCGCATCATCGAGACGCTGGAGGAAAACGGCTATCGCGGCCATCCCTTCGTGCCGCTGCGTGCCGAGCAGGAGGAGGCGGCCGCGGCGCGCCGGCTCACACGCTGCCTGGCGGTGGCGGGCTTTGCCGCCATGAACGTCATGCTGCTTTCGGTGTCGGTGTGGTCGGGCAGCGACATGACGGCGGAGACGCGCGACTTCTTCCATTGGGTCTCGGCGCTGATCGCGCTGCCCGCCGCGGCCTATGCCGGCCGGCCGTTCTTTTCGAGCGCCTGGCGCGCCTTGCGCGCAGCGCACGCTCAACATGGACGTGCCGATCTCGCTCGGCGTCATCCTGGCGCTGGCCATGTCGGTGGTCGAGACCGCCAACCACGCCCATGACGCCTATTACGACTCGGCGCTGATGCTGTTGTTCTTCCTGCTGGTCGGGCGCGCGCTCGAGCACGCCATGCGGCGCAAGACGCGGGCGGTGGCCGGCAATCTGGCCGCGCTCAAGGCGGAGACCGCGCATCGTTTCGTCGGCGACGAGATCGTCAGCGTGCCGGTCGCCGCGCTCAAAGCCGGCGACCGCGTGCTGGTCAAGCCCGGCGAGCGGGTGCCCGCCGACGGCAAGGTCATCGGCGGCGCCTCCGAGATCGACGACAGCCTGATCACCGGCGAGACCGCGCGCCGCCGTGTCGGCGCCGGCAGCCACGGTCTATGCCGGCAGCCTCAATTATGCCGGCGCGCTTGACGTTGCGGGTGACCGCCGCCGGCGCCGATACGCTGATCGACGAGATCGAGACGCTGCTGGAAAAGGCGGCGAGCGCCAGGTCGCGCCGCTTACGCCTCGCCGACCGCGCCGCGCGCGTCTACGCACCGTTGGTGCATGCCACCGCCGCGCTCACTTTCGTCGGCTGGCTCGTGGCCGGTGCCTCGCTGCACGACGCCCTGGTCACCGCGATCGCCGTGCTCATCATCACCTGTCCGTGCGCGCTGTCGCTGGCGATTCCAGCCGTGCAGGTGGTGGCCTCCGGCGCGCTGTTCCGCGCCGGCGTCATCGTCAATGCCGGCGACGCCATCGAGCGCCTGGCCGAAGCCGACACCGTGGTGTTCGACAAGACCGGCACGCTGACGCTGCCGGAACCGCGCGTGGTGAATACGCGCGCGCTCGATCCCGAGCTGTTGCAAAAGGCGGCGCGGCTGGCGCTGTCGAGCCGGCACCCGCTGGCGCAGGCGCTGGCGCGCGAAGCTTCTATGCGCGCGCCGTTCGACGGCGCGCAGGAGGAGCCGGGGCAGGGCGTGCGCGCGCTGATCGACGGCGTCGAGGCGCGGCTCGGCAGCGCCGCCTTCTGCGGCTTGGCTCTCCCAGAGGCGGAAGCCGGACAATCCACCATCTGCTTTGTCCATGGCGACAGTCGGCGGTCATGCAGATCGCGCAGAAGCTGCGGCCGGACGCACTCGCGGTGGTGCGGCGGCTGACCCGCCTCGGGCTCGACCTGCGCATCCTCTCCGGCGACCGTGACGAGGCGGTGGCGCCGGTCGCGCGCGCGCTCGGCATCGCCTATTGGCAGGGCTCCTTGACGCCGGCGGACAAGATCGCGTTTCTCGATGAGCTCAAGAACGCCGGCCGCCGCGTGCTCATGGTCGGCGACGGCCTCAACGACGCGCCGGCGCTCGCCGCCGCCCATGTCTCGCTGTCGCCGATCGCGGCCGCCGAGCTGACGCAGGCGCAGGCCGATGCGGTATTTCTCGGCGAGCGGCTGATGCCGGTGCTGCAGGCGGTCAAGGTCGCCCGCCGCGCGCGGACATTGATGACGGAGAACTTGTGGGCGGCGGCGGTCTATAATGCGATCGCCGTGCCGGTCGCCATCGCCGGTCTGGTGACGCCGCTGATCGCGGCGCTGGCCATGTCATTCTCCTCGGTGATGGTGACGGTGAACGCGTTGCGAGCCAGCGGGGGCGGCAAAGGAGGACGACGATGAACGTGCTCGTCTATCTGGTGCCGATGGCGGTGGGCCTGGGGCTGATCGGCCTCATCGCCTTCCTGTGGGCGTTGCGCAGCGGCCAGTACAGCGACGTCGAGGGCGCCGCGCTGCGCGTGCTCTCCGACGACGACATCGAGAAGTGAGATCGGCGCAAGGACGTGAGGCAATCGCTCGTCCGCTCTCCTGAAAGGAGAGCGCGCGCCTTGGCCATTGATGCCTCCCTCAAAAGCATGATTTCGAAAAGCCCGACTTCCACTTGCGCGAAGACGGGAACCGGTTTTCGGGTATAGATCATGCGTCGGAAAACAAGCGCGATCGAATCACGATGGTCGAAACCAGCGAAGGCCCCCAGCTGCCGGCGGAGATCCGCTTCTTCGTCGATGCCGACGCCTGTCCGGTCAAACCGGAGGTCTACCGGGTGGCCGAGCGCTACGCCCTCAAAGTCTATGTGGTCGCCAATGGCTTCATGAACGTGCCGCGCAGCGACTTGATCGAACGGGTGATCGTCGCCGCCGGGCCAGATGTGGCCGACGATTGGATCGTGGAACGCGCCGGCGCCAGCGACGTCGTCATAACCGCCGATATCCCATTGGCGGCGCGTTGCCTGCGCAACGGCGCGACGGTGATCGGTCCGACCGGCAAACCCTTTGACGACGATTCAATCGGCATGGCCGTGGCCACCCGCAACTTGCTGACCGATCTGCGCTCGGCCGGGGGAGCGACACGCGGACCGCCGCCGCTCAGCCGGCAGGATCTGTCACGCTTTCTGTCGGCGCTCGATCTGGCGGTGACGCGATTGCAGCGCAAGCTGGCGGCGCAGCGCTGAACGGGTCGGCGGACAGCGCCTCAATCCGCCACCTCGGCCACGCCGCCATGCGCCTTCGACCAGCCGGCGGGGTCGTGCATGAATTTCTCCACCTCCGACAGCAGGCGGGTGTCGAACTTGCCGCTGGCCTTGGCCACCGCCAGCACGTCCCACCAGGTGGTCAGGTAATGCAGCGTGACGCCGAGATCGGCCAGGATCTTCCGCCCTTCCGGATAGATGTCGTAGAAGAACAACACGATGCAGTGCTCGCACTGACCGCCGGCCTCGCGCAGCGCCTTGACGAAATTCACCTTGCTGCGGCCGTCGGTGGCCAGATCCTCGACCAGCAGCACGCGCTCGTCGGCGAGCAGGCGGCCTTCGATCTGGGCGCCGCGGCCGAAGCCCTTCGGCTTCTTGCGCACATATTGCATCGGCAGGTGCAGCCGGTCGGCGATCCAGGCGGCGAAGGGAATGCCGGCGGTCTCGCCGCCGGCCACCGCGTCGATCGCGGCACGGCCGATGTCGCGGTCGATCGCCGCGACCGCGAAATCCATCAGCGTCGAGCGTACGTCGGGGAACGAGATCAGCCAGCGCGAGTCGTTGTAGACCGGGCTCGCCCAGCCCGAGGTGAAGATGAACGGCTTGTCGGTCATGAAGCGGACCGCGCCGGTGTCGAGATACATGCGCGCGGTCAGTTCGGCGATGGTCTTCTGGTCGAGAAATTGGGTGGTCATGGGCTAACGGATAGTCCAGGGCGGAAGGTAAACCAAGAGGTCGGCTGCAGTTATCCGCTCATTCCCGCGCAAGCGCGAATCCAGGCCGAATGCATAGACGAGGACGTCGTCCCGGGTCCCCGCTTTCGCGGGGACGAGCGGAGGAGGAATCACGCCGGCTTCGGCCCGGCCTTCTTGTACCAGTCGACAATCTGCGACCCGGTCCAGAACAGCACGTCGTTCTTCTTCCTGATCTTCTCGAAAATCTTGCGGAAATACTTGGTCCGGTGCGGCGCGCCCATGATGTAGGGGTGCACCGAGATCGCCATCACCCGGGCCGAGCCCTTGGCGTCCTTGTAGATCTGCTCGAACTGGTCGATCGCCCGCTCGTAGAACTCGTTCGCCTTGTGATGCTGGATCAGCATCATGGCGACGTCGTTGCATTCCTGGGTATAGGGGATGTTGAGGATCGGACGCCCCCGCGTCTTCATCCACACCGGCTGGTCGTCGAGCACCCAGTCGGCGACATAGTCGTAGCCTTCCTCGACCAGGATATCCGGCGTCTCCCAGGTTTCGGTCAGGCCGGGGCCGAGCCAGCCGCGCGGGCGTTTACCGGTCGCCCTCTCCAGCACCTCGGCGCTCTTCTTGATGTCGGCGCGCTCGTTCTCCACCTTCTGCATGTTGCGCTGGGTGAAGCCGTGGCCGATGAACTCCCAGTTGCGCTCGACGCAGGCGCGCACGATGTCCGGATAGGCCTCGACCGCGACGCCGTTGATGTTCATCACGCCGGGGATCTTGAACTCGTCATAGACCTGCAAGAGCCGCCAGAAGCCGACGCGGTTGCCGTATTCGTGCCAGCACCAGTTGGGGATGTCGGGCATCGGCGAGCCGCCGGCCGGCGGCGTCAGCACGGTGCGCGGCATGGTCTGGGTCGGGTCCCATTCCTCGACATTGGTGATGGTCCACACCACCATGCGCGCGCCCTTGGGCAGCTTCAGCGGCTTGCGCGTGGGGATCGGCGAATAGGAAAGACGCTCGTTCGGCAGCATGCCGACCTTGGGCTTGGGGACGTTCATAATGCGGTTCCTCCCATTCTCCGTTCATTCCCGCACAAGCGGGAATCCAGTTTTTGACGGTTGTGTCGTTGGCCCTGGGTCCCCGCTGGAGTTTATCCTCGCGAAAGCGGGGGCGGGGACGAGCGGAAAATACATGACTTCAACCAATCTTGCTGATGCCCTTGTACCAGTCGAGAATCTGCGCGCCGTTCCAGTGCAGCACGCCTTCGTGCTGGTTCACGTAGTCGTAGATCGCCTCGAGATATTTGATGCGGTGCGGCTGACCGCTGATATAGGGGTGGATGGCCAGGGCGCAGAACTTGGCGCGGGTCTCGCTCTCGGCATAGAGCCGGTCGAACTGGTCCTTGGCCCGTTTGAGCAGATAATCGCTCTCGTGATGCTGGATCAGCATCATCGGGATGTCGTTGAGCTCGAGCGTATAGGGCAGCGTGACCAGCGGGCCGTTCTTGGTGCGGATGACGGTCGGCTCCTCGTCATAGACCCAGTCGCCGATATATTTGACGCCGGCGGCGGCCAGCAGATCCGGCGTCTCCAGCGTCTGCGTCAGGCCGGGGCCGAGCCAGCCGACCGGGCGCTTGCCGGAGAACTCCTCCAGGATATCCATGGTGCGGGCGATCATGGCGGCCTGGTCGGGCTCCTTATGGATCGGCCCCTGCTCGTAGGCGTGGCCCATGAATTCCCAGCCCTCGTCGCGGGCGGCGCCGGCGACGCGCGGATAGTCCTCGCAGATGCGGGCATTGGCGGCGAGAGTCGGGCGGATGCCGAGCTTCTTGAGCAGCGCATGGAAGCGCCAGCAGCCGACGCGCATGCCGTATTCGTGGAAGGCCCAATGCACCACGTCGGGCATTGGCGCGATGCCGGTCGGCGCCGGCAGCACCGAGCGCGCCATCGGCTTGGCAATGTCCCAGACCTCGTAATTGACGATGGTCCAGAACACGATGCGGGCCTTGCCCGGCAGCTTGAGCGGCGGACGGTCGACGATGGCGGAATAGTCGCAGCGCTCGCGCGGGATCATGGGGTCGGACATGATGGCCTCTTCTGTGGGGCGCCTAGAATGTCACTCGCCCGCGGCCACGCGCAAGCCGACCAGCCGGTCGAGCGTGGCCAGGTCCTTTTGCAACTCGGCCGCCGGCGCGCGGTGCGCCACCGCGCCGCGCTCGAGCACGATCGCCTCGGCGGTCAGCTCCAGCGCGATGTCGGTATGCTGCTCGACCAGCATGATGGCAATACGGCTGTCGGCGAGCATGGCTTTGATGGCCTCGGTCAGTTCGTCGACGATGACCGGGGCCAGCCCTTCGAACGGCTCGTCCAGCAGCATCAGCGCCGGGTTGGTCATCAGCGCGCGGGCGATCGCCAGCATCTGCTGTTCGCCGCCGGAAAGCTGGTTGCCGAGATTGCGGTTGCGCTCGTTGAGGCGCGGAAACAGCCGGTACACCGCGGCCAGATCCCATGCGCCCGGGCGGGCGGCGACGGTCAGGTTCTCCGCGACCGTCAGCGAGGGAAAGATCTCGCGCTCCTGCGCCACCCAGCCGATGCCGCCGGTGGCGCGGGCATGCGGCGCCAGGCGCGAGATGTCGCGGCCGCGCCAGGAAACGCTGCCGCCGCGCAATTGGGTATAGCCCATGATGGTGAGCAGCAGCGTCGACTTGCCGACGCCATTGCGGCCGAGCACCGCCAGGCTGCCGTTTTCCGGCACTTGCAGCGAGACGCCGTGCAGAACCTGCGCCGAGCCATAGCCGGCGGTCACCTGGTCGAGCGTGAGCAGGGGCTCAGCCATGCTTGTCAGCCATGCTTGCGCTTCCCGAGATAGACCTCGCGCACGCCGGCATCGGCGGCGATCTCGGCGGGCGAGCCCTCGGTATAGATGGCGCCGCCGACCAGGACGATGATGTGGGTGGCGAAGCGGAACACCACATGCATGTCGTGCTCGATGAACAATAAAGTGAGATCGTCCGACAGGTTCGCCACCGCCTCGAAGATCTCGCCGCTTTCCTCATGCGGCACGCCGGCGGCCGGCTCGTCGAGCAGCAGCACTTTCGGCTTGGTCGCCAGCGCCAGCGCGATCTCCAACAGGCGTTGGCGGCCATAGGGCAGTTCGCGCGTCGGCTGATAGCAGGCATCGCCGAGCTTGAGCTTGACCAAAATGTCGTGCGCTTCCTCCACCGCCTCGCGATACAGGGCGATGTTGCGCCAGAATGCGCGCGCCTCGCCGCGCCGTTCCACCACCACCAGCGTCACCGCTTCCAGCGCGTTGAGCCCGGGAAACAGCGTGTTGATCTGGAAGGTGCGCGCCAGACCGCGGCGCACCCGCTCCTGCGGCTCGAGCGCGGTGACGTCCTCGCCGCCGAGCAATATCTGCCCGGCATTGGGCGCCAGCATGCCGGTCATCAGGTTGATCAGCGTGGTCTTGCCGGCGCCGTTGGGACCGATCAGCGCATAGCGGCCGCCGACCGGCAGATCGAGCGCGATGTCGCGGGCGACGGTGAGCGAACCGAAGCTCTTCGACAGCCCGCGCGTCGACAAGGCGGGCGTGCTCATCGGTTCCTCCAGCGCTCGGTGAGCGCCGACAACCCGCCGAGGATGCCGTTGGGCAGGAAGATCACCACGATGAGCAGCAGCAGGCCGATCCAGAAGTACCAGTATTGCGGGGCCCAGCCGGAGAAGCGGTCATGCGCCACCATGTAGATGATGGCGCCGACCAGCCCGCCATAAAGCCGGCCGGTGCCGCCGAGCACGACCATGACCAACACGTCGGCGGAACGGCCGAAGCCGAGCGAGTCGAGCGCCACCGTCTGCGTGGTCTGCGCGATCAGCGCGCCGGCGATGCCGGCCATGGCGGCGGAGATGGTGTAGACGGTGCGGATATGGGCGCGGCTCGGCGCCCCGATCGCCGGCATGCGTAACGGATTCTCGCGGATGCCGCGCAGCGCCAGCCCGAACGGCGAATGGATCAGCCGCCGCGCCGCCAGGAACACCAGGAACAGCACGATCAACGAATAGCTGTAGGCGGTGTAGCCGTAGAGGTCGAAATTGAAGGTGCCGAACAGCGGCCAGATGTCGATGCCCTGGAAGCCGTCGCTGCCGCCGGTGAGGAAGCTGGCGCTGTTGGCGGCCTCCTGCAGCAGCAGTCCGAGACCGAGCGTGATCATGATCAGCGTCAGATGGCGGAAGCGCGCGATGACGAAGCTCGAGGCATAGCCGAGCAAAGCGGCGGCGAGGGTGCCGACCACGACGCCGGTGAGCGGCTCGCCCCAGACGAATTTGGAGAACAGCGCGGCGGAATAGGCGGCGGTGCCGAAGAAGGCGGCGTGGCCGAGCGAGACGATGCCGGCATAGCCGAGAATGAGATCGAGCGAGAGCGCGAACAGCGCGGTGATGGCGATCTGGCTGGCAAGCTGGAGATAATCGGGAAAGAAATAGAACGGCAGCAGGGTGGCGAGCCAGAACACGGTCTCGCTCCAGTGCCAGCGCGTGCGCGCCTTGAGATAGGCGAGCGGTCCGTCCGCGGTGCCGGCGACGAAGGCCATGCGCTAGCGTCTCCCGAACAGGCCGGCCGGCCGCACCATCAGCACGGCGAGCATGACCAGATAGATCAGGAAGGAGCCGAGCTGCGGCACGTAATATTTGCCGGCGATGTCGCTGATGCCGATCAACAGCGCCGCCGCCAGCGAACCGACGATGGAGCCGAGGCCGCCGACCGAGACGACGATCAGCACATAGATCAGATAGGTGAAGGAGAAATTGGGATCGAGCCCGACGATCTCGATCGCCAGCGCGCCGCCGAGCCCGGCAAGCCCGCTGCCGAGCGCGAAGGTGATGGCGAAGGTGCGGTCGACATTGATGCCGAGCCCGCTGGCCATGCGTTGATTGTCGACGGCCGCGCGCACCTGGGCGCCGAACCGGGTGTATTCGAGCGCGCCGACCAGCGCCACGGTGACGGCGCAGCCGACCGCGATGAGGAACAACCGGTAGGCCGCGATGTTCAGACCCAGCACGTTGAACGAGTGGCGCAGATAGGGCGGGGTCGGGATCGGCTGCTGCGTGGTGCCGAAGAACCAGGCGGCCGCCGCCACCGAAACGAAGGCGATGCCGATGGTGAGCAGCACCTGGTCGAGGTCGCTGCGCCGGTAGAGCCGGCGATAGAGCGTGCGCTCGAACACCACGCTGACCGCGGCGGCGATGAGGAAGGCGACCGGCAGCGTGGCGAAGAACGGCCAGCCGAAGCTGTTGGTCAGCAGCACCGTGGTGTAGCCGCCGACCATGGCGAAGGCGCAATGCGCGAGATTGACGAAATTCATCAGTCCCAGCGTCACCGACAGCCCGACCGAGAGCAGGAACAGCAGCATGCCATAGGCGATGCCGTCGAACAGGACGCCGAAGACGGGAGGAAGCATGGGCTACCGCCGGTCGTTAAACGGGATGAGGTTTTCGTTCGCTCATCGCGGCGCGCCCGCACGGCTGATGCGTCGCATCATTGTTCCTCCCCTTCGCTATGTTCCCCACATATCGTTGGCGGCCAGAATGCCCGAGTTAGCCGGCAAAGAAAAGCGCCGCGGACCGACGTCCGCGGCGCGACATTTTGGCTGCAAGCAAAGCGCCGCCTGCGCCTGCCCGCCCGCCTGCCCATCGCCTCATTGCGAGGGCGGTGGGCCGCCTCAGTGCATCGGCACGTGCGCCTCTTTGATGACACCGCTCCAGAGCTTGGTCTGCTCCTTGACGAAGGCGGCGGCATCGGCCGGGCTGCCGCGCCAGGCGTGCAGATTCACCTTGGAGAATTTCGCCAGCACGTCCGGCTCGTGCAGCACCTCTTGGATCGCCTTGTTAAGCTTGTCGACGATCGCCTTCGGCGTCTTCGGCGGCGCGGTGATGGCGTTCCAGGTGCCGGACTGGAAGCCCTTCAATCCGACCTCGTCGAGCGTCGGGATGTTCGGCAGGTTGTGGATGCGCTTCGGCGTCGCCACCGCAAGGATGCGGGCCTTGCCGGCTTCATTCAGCTTGATCGCCTTGGAGAGTTCCATGAAGATCATGTCGACATGGCTGCCGATGAGCGCGTTGAGCGCCGGCGCGGTGCCCTTGAACGGCACGTGCACCATCTTGGTGCCGGTGTATTTCTCGAACAGCGCCGCGGTCAGATGCGAGGTGGTGCCGATGCCCTGCGAGGCATAATTGATCTTGCCGGGATGCGCCTTGGCATAGGCGATGAACTCTTTCGCCGTCTTGGCGGGAAAATCCGGCCGTACCAGCAGCACATTGGCGATGGTGGCCATGATCGACACCGGCTCGAACTTGGTGGGATCGAAGGCCATGTGCTTGTAGAGCAGCACATTGGTGGTGATCGGCGAGGGCTGCGACGCGAGCAGGGTGTAGCCGTCCGGCGTCGACGTGTAGACCGCCTCGGCGCCGATATTGCCGCCGGCGCCCTTCTTGTTCTCCACCACGACCGGCTGACCGAATTTGCGATGCAGCCCTTCCGCCACGATGCGGGTCACCGTGTCGACGCCGCCGCCGGCCGGCACCGAGACGATCATCTTGATCGTGCGGTTGGGGAAATTCGCCGCCGCGTCCTCCGCCGATGCACTCGACGCGAACAACAGCAGTGTGGAAATAACGGCAAAGACTGTACGCATGGTTTCCTCCATTTATGGCCGCCCCGACGGCGCTTTTCTTATATGGCGCGAATTTCTTGTTCTTACGCGTTCTTACGCGTTCTTATGCATTTTGTTGCATTTTATGCGCCTTCTCAGGCAACGCGCGCGAGCTTCTGCGCCGGCAGTTTCAGATTGAACACCTTCACGGCGTTGCCGCCAAGGATATTTCGCTTGGCCTGCTCGTCGAGGAAGGGCAGGTCGTAGATGGTCGAGGGCAGATCGAAATCCCAGTGCGGATAGTCGGACGAATAGAGCACCTGGGTGTCCGCCTTCATCATGCGGAAGGTCTGCTCCAGCGCCGCCATGTCGGTGATCTCCATCGGCTGCGTCGAGAAATACATCTCGCGCATATAGTCGCTCGGCTTGCGCTTGAGCGCCGGGGCTTCCGAGGAGCGCATCATGTATTCGTTGTCCAGCCGCTGCATCATGAACGGCACCCAGGCGAGCCCGCTCTCGATCCACATCACCTTGAGCTTGGGGAAACGCTCGGGCAGTCCGTTGACGATCCAGTTGGTGAGATGGACCATGTTGTAGAAGACGAAGCCGATGGCGTGCACGGAGATGAACTTGTTCATCATCTGCATCGATTGTTCGGTCCAGTTGTAGCCGGCGTGGAAGCCGAGCGGCAGGCCCATCTCCTCGAGCAGCGCGTAGGTCTTCATGTAGGCATTGTGGTGCACCGGCCGGTGCCGCGCGGCGGTGACCATGAAGCCGCAGACGCCCGGCTTGTCGCCGAATTCCTGCACCATGCGATAGCAGGCGTCGGCATCGTTGAACGGCAGATAGAGCATCGAGCGCAGGCGCGGCTCCTGCGCCAGCACGCGTTCGCAGAGCCAGCGGTTATAGGCGCGCGCCAAGGCCACCTCGACCTCGATCTGCGGATGCAGGCCCAGCGTCAACATCGGCGTCGGAAACATCACCGCCACGTCGACGCCCATGGCGTCCATCCAGCGCTTGCTCAGCGTGATGTCGCGATGCTTGTCACCCGAGGTCTTTTCCATGCGTCGCGTCGCGTAGCGCATGACGCGCCCACCCATGTCCTGGTAGCCGACGCCGCCGGGGAGCATGCCGACACTGCGCATGCCGGTCTGGTTCGCGCTCAGGGCGAGCTGCTGGATGATCGGATCGTCCATGTATTCGAGGATTTCGCCGAGCGATTCCGTCTCGTAGTGATGCGAGTCGATATCGACGATGGGAAAATTCTTGTAGCCGCGTTCGCTCGCCTGCTGCGCGGCGTGGGCGAGCAGCTTGGTGGTGTCGAATTCCTCGACCGCCATGCGGCGGAAATCGCTGAGCGGAAGGTCCATTATTTATCCCTCGTCATTCCGGCGCCGGCCGCAGGCGGGAACCCGGAATCCAGAAGCACACGCGGCTCGGCGTTCATTCACGATCGTCCCGACCAGGTCTGCCACATGCCGAGCTCGAACACCTGCAGGTTCACCGCCTTGAGCATGGCCGTGGCGGTGACCATCACGTCGGTGGCGGTGATCGCCGCATCGGACGGAAAAGCCGGCAGGCCGGTCTCGCTTTCCGTCACGCGCTCGGCATAGAGGCGGACCGCCTCGGCCAGCCGCGCCTGGATCTCGCCATCGCTCGGCCGGGCCGCCGCGCGCGGTGCTGTTTCAACGGACGGCGACATAGATGTCCTCCCCGCGCCGCACCACGTCGAAGCTCTTCAAGCGCAGGCTGCGATCGGCCGCGCATTCGCCGGTCTTGAGATCGTATTCGTAGCCGTGCCACGGGCAAACGAAATGAATTTCATGCTCGGAAAACTTCTGTCCGACCCAACTGCGGTCGGGCCCGATCACATCCTCGACCTTGTGCATGAGGAGGCCTTCGCAAGCCGGCCCACCCTGATGCACGCACATATTGGCATACGCGTAAAACTCGCCCTGCCAATGGAACACGCCGATCTCGCCGCCGTCGTGGCGGACGATTCGGCGTTCCCCATCGGGAAACTGCGCGATTTTTTCGACGAAGATTTCGGGCATCGATCGGTTGTTCCCCCTTATTGATTACATCTTACATCTTTTATTTTGGCCTGCCGCGCCTCGGCAAGCGTCGGCAAGTATGGCATTGAATTGCGGACGACGGCAATGAATTGCGTTTGGCGCGCAATGTTCGCAACAAACGAATGCAGGCTTTCGCGCTTACGCATTGTGACTAGGGCGCGCTTCACGCATGGTGCGCCTCCCGGACGATGCTTTGCTTCCGGCGGGAAAGGCGCCTCGCACTTGGATTCGCTGCACCTCCTTACGGTTACCGCTGCCGCATTCCTCCTCGGGGGTTTCGTCAAGGGCGTTATCGGTGGCGGCTTGCCGGCGATTTCCATCGGCCTGCTCGGCATCGTGATTCCGGTGGCGCAGGCGGCGGCCTTGGTCGTGGCGCCCGCCTTCGCGACCAATGTCTGGCAATCGCTGGGGCCGCGGCTAAAGCCGTTGTTTCGCCGGCTGTGGACCATGCTGGTCGGCATCTGCATCGGTGCCGCGCTTGGCGCCACCCTCATGCCCGGCATGCACAGCCAATGGGCGCGCGCCGGGCTCGGCCTGGCGCTGGCGATCTATGCCCTGATCGGACTGTTCAGGCTGCACCTGCATGTGGCGCCGCGGCACGAGGTCTGGCTGGCGCCGATCGTCGGCGTTGCCACCGGCTTGATCGCTTCCGCCACCGGCGTTTTCGTCATCCCGTCCGGTCCCTATCTGCAGGCGATCGGCCTGCGCAAGGACGACATGGTGCAGGCGCTCGGCATCACCTTCACCGTGTCGACACTGGTGCTGGCGGGCGTCGTGGCGCATGCCAACGCGATCCAATTCGCCCTCAGCCTGCCGGCCGCGCTCGCTTTGGTGGCGGCGCTTGCCGGCATGATCTTGGGACAACGCGTGCGTGCGCGTTTTTCGGAAGAAACCTTCCGCATGGCGTTCTTCGCTTTCCTGCTGCTGCTCGGCAGCTATCTGGCATTGCGCGGCATCCTGTGATCGACTGCGGCAAAGCTCGTCTTCTCGCAGGACCACGGTGATGAAACTCGTCGATCTCTCCCATGTCATGAATGTGCATACGCCCGGCTGGGTCGGCTATGCCGGCAACAAGATGTACTACGCGCAGAATCTGCAGACGCAGATGATCGTGGCGCAGCGCATCGACACCGCGCTGCATGTCGGCACCCATTTCGACGGCGCCATGCACGCGACCGACAATCGCAAGGGCGACATGGCGTCGCTGCCGCTCGACTATCTGGTCAACCGCGGCGTGGTGGTCGACATCTCCAAGCACATGCATGACTGGGCGGTGATCACGCCGCAGATCATCGAAGCGGCCTCCGCCGACATCCGCGAGGGCGACATCCTCATCCTGCACACCGGCTGGCACCGCCATTACGAAGGCCGGCCGCAGCAGGATCTGGTGAAGTATTTCTGCTACCACCCCGGGCCCAATCTCGACACGCTGCATTGGATGCTGGAGCGCAAGATCAAATGGTGGGCCATGGACACCGGCTCCTGCGACCACGCCATGAACACCTCGATCCGCACCATGCGGCCCGATCTCGCCGAGGAATTCACGCGGCGGCACGGCAAGACGCCGGCGGAATTCTTCGGCCGGTTCGAATACACCCACAAGAAGTCCGGCCGCCTGGTGGCGCAGGACATGTTCCCGTTCCATAGCTGGGCGTTCCAGGAAGGCCTGCTGCACGCCGAGAATCTCGGCGGCGACATCGAAATGGTGCTCGGCCAGCGCTGCCTGATCGGCGCCTTCCCCTGGCGCTATGAGGGCCTGGAAGGCTGCCCCTGCCGCATCGTCTGCTTCCTCGACACCGACATGACGGTGGAAGCGGTCGGCGACGCGGCCAAGGCGATACTGCGGACGTAAAACGCCGGCCCCGGCAAACCGGCTTTACCCGGTTTCGTTTGCGTGCAAATAATTGCCGGCCGGCGGAGGACGAGATGCCCCATATCACCGCGCGCGACGGCGTCCGGCTGTATTACGAGGAAGTCGGCAGCGGCTCAGCCGTCGTCTTCGTGCATGAATATGCCGGCGACTGGCGCAGCTTCGAGCCGCAGATGCGCTTTTTCGCGCGCGCCCATCGCTGCGTCAGCTACAGCCAGCGCGGCTACCCGCCCTCCGACGTGCCCGGCGATCCGGCGCGCTACGGACAGGACATCGCCCGCGACGACGTGCTGGCGCTGATGGACGCACTCAAAATCGACAAGGCGCACGTGGTCGGCCATTCCATGGGCGCCTACACCGCGCTGCATGTCGGCCTGGCGGCGCCGGAACGCTGCCGCTCGGTGACCGCCGCCGGCTGCGGCTGGGGCTCGACGCCGGACGCCGAGGCGCGCGCGGCGATGCAGCAGCTTGCCGCCGAGACCGGCCGCATGTTCGCCGCCGAAGGCATCGTCGCGGCCGCGGCGAAATATGCCGACGCGCCGATGCGCCAGGCGCAGAAGCACAAGGACCCGCGCGGCCATGCCGAATTTGCCCGCATGCTGGCCGAGCATTCGGCCGAGGGTCACGCCCACACCATGCTCAATCTGCAGCTCAAGCGGCCGACGCTGTACGAGATGGCGGACGCGCTCAAACGCTTTTCGGTACCGCTCCTGGTGGTCGTCGGCGACGAGGACGAGCCCTGCCTCGACGGCAGCCTGTTCCTCAAGCGCATCGCGCCGAGTGCCGGCCTCTTGGTGATCCCGCGCAGCGGCCACAACATTCCGTCGGAAGAGCCGGCCGCGTTCAACGCCGCGCTCGCCGAACTGTTCGCATCAGCGGAAGCCGGCCGTTGGCTGGCGCATAAACCTCCGCAATAGGGGACTCTTCATGGACCTCAAGCTCAAAGGCAAGACGGCGCTGGTGACCGGCGGCTCGGAAGGCATCGGCAAGGGCATCGCGCTCGCACTCGCCAAGGAAGGCGTCGATGTCGCCATCTGCGCCCGCCGCATGGGTCCGCTGGAAACCGCGGCCAACGAGATCGAGAAGGAAACCGGCCGCAAGATCGTCGCCATCCCCGCCGATCTGCGCAACGACGCCGACGCCAGGAAATTCATCGAGCAGGGCGCCAAGGCGCTGGGACGCGTGGACATCCTGGTCAACAATGCCGGCTCGGCCGCCGGCGGCGTCATCGAGCATTTGACCGAGGACGACTGGGAGAAGGGCCTGCAGCTCAAATTCATGGGCTATGTGCGCTGCCTGCGCTACGTGCTGCCGATCATGCGCGCGCAAGGCGGCGGCCGCGTGGTCAACCTGATCGGCAATGACGGCGTCAAACCGTCCTACTGGGAAATCTGCCCGGGCGCCGCCAATGCGGCGGGACAAAACCTCACGCTCTCGCTCGCCGGCCAATACGGCAAGGACGGCATCAGCTTCGTCGCCGTCAACCCCGGCCCGGTGCGCACCGAGCGCTGGGCCGGGCTGGTCGACGCCATGGCGCGCGACATGAAAATCCCGCGCGAGCAGGCCGACAAACTGGCGCCGGCCTCGATCCCGCTGGGCCGTATCGCCGAAGTCGAGGAGGTGGCCAACCTCGTCGTCATGCTGGCGTCGCCGTTGATGACCATGGTCAACGGCACCATGATCGAGATCGACGGCGGCCAGGACAAGCCGCTGATGGACCGCTTCCGCGATCGGCCGCGGGGGTAGGGACCGACCTGCCTGAATTCAATCGTTCAATTTCCGCTCGTCACCGCGCAAGCGGGACGGGGATGAGCGGATTGCCTCGATCGGCCTTTATCGGGCCCCAAAGCGTGGACCGCTTCACGCCGCCGTACGCGCCATCCACGATGTCGCCTTACACACCGCATGCCGGTGTTGCGCGAAGGCCGGAAAAGGAAGACAATTCACACTAATTCGGTGTTCATCTGGGGCCGGGTTGGAGCCATTCGATATTCAAATCGGAGCACTCACGATGAAAAAGCACATCGGTGAACATGCAACTGCGGTCTATTCGCCGAAGGAAGGCCATTCGGTAGTCATCTATACGCACAAATTCAAACCGGAGCACTTTCGTGCGGGCGTCGAAATAATCACGAAGCATTTCGCGGACGCCCAGTCTGCAATCGGTCAAAAACGGCACAACATATTTCTCAAGCGGCCATCCACCCATGAGGTTGTGAACATATCGTTTTTTGACGAGGGGGCCGGCGTTCACGATTGGCATGAATCCGAAGGGCGGCTGAAGACGGTCAATAGGCTGCAAAGCATGTTGGAGAAGCCGATTGACGTACAGGTTTATGAGGTCGCCGGCGTCGTCGGTATCAGCGAATAGGCTCTTAAAAACATTTTGAACTTCGCGCTGCGGCGTTACCGCCCGCTGGCCGATAACCGGCGATTTGTTTTCGCGCTGTGGTGATATCGACCACGACACGCAATTCGCCTAAATTCAAAATCTCGGTTTCGTAGCGTTCGCGTAAATCCCGTTTGTGCCCCTTGAGAAGAGGAAGCAGCCCGTAGGGTGGGTTAGGCGCGTATCCGTGAACAGCTTAAGAAAGCCGACATGGTTACCTGGGATTCCTTCAGCGACACCGTTGACCGCTACTTCGAACAGGAAGACTGGGAAACGGCTTCCGTCCCGCACCAGGAGTATCCCGAGCGCGTTTCCGCCGCGCTCGCCCGGCTGGACCGTGATCGGCCGAAAGGGTGGATGCGGATCAATGCTGAAATTCGAAACTACAGCGCCCAAAGCCGCAACAAACTGAATTCTCTGCTGCAACAGATGGCGGACACGTTGCCGCGGGTACCCGTGCGCCGGATGCTCTTCGGCAGTGAACACCCCATCCAAATCTGGCTGACAACGCGGATTGGAAACCCGTCGCAAGCCGAGATGCAGCGCCAAGGAGAAATCTCATGCCTTGCGTCTAACAGGCCGCGCGTGTCGGTGCTGCGCCTGCAATGCGATGCCAACGGCGCACCGCTGGTATCGAGCTGCAAGCTGGTGACGTCACCACCGATGTTGCGAAGCGATTATGTAGAGCTGAAGGCGGAAGCCGACCGGCAGATGGCGCAGATCAAGAAGAAAACAAAGAAGCGATGAAGCGCGCGGTCTTTGATCGCGATAATCTTAATTCGTTTCTCAATGACGTTCTCAACACCATGCTGATGCGCCTCGAAGCTGAGTAGCCGCTCGCCACTTTAGGTCAGGTTTGGACGGGAGCGGACCGCAGAGCGAAGGAACGCCCGTTAAGGGTCACAAGCAGCTATCACCGCCTGTTTGCGCACCACCCGCAACTCTGCCAATAGCGGACTTCCCCTCGTTCATGAGACCTCCCCCCGGCGGCCGCGCAGAAATGCGGCACCGCTGCCCAGAGGCTCGGCTTGACAAGAGCGCCCCGCCAGCGGGACTATTTGCGCGCAAACAACTTAGCCTGCCGCAAACGCCAGGACGGTATATGTAGGTGTCCGGGAAGCGAGCTTACGCCTGACGGCGTCGGAGCGCCGCCACGACAGGAGAGTTACCCCATGAAATCCAAGCGACCCCTGCTCACTCTTGCGCTCGCCGGCATTGTTACCGTCGGCCTCGCCGCGCCATCCCTGGCGCAGCAGACCATCAAGATCGGCGAACTCAACAGCTACAAGGCATTCCCCGCCTTTCTCGAGCCCTACAAGAACGGCATGGCGATGGCCGTCGACGAGATCAACGCCGGTGGCGGCGTGCTCGGCAAGAAACTGGAAGTGATCTCGCGCGACGATGGCGCCAATCCGGGCGAGGCCGTGCGCGTCGCCGAGGAGCTGATCACCCGCGAAGGCGTCAGCATGCTCGCCGGCACCTTCCTGTCCAATATCGGGCTCGCGGTGACCAATTTCGCCGGCCAGAAGAAGGTCGTGTTCCTCGCCGCCGAGCCGCTCACCGACAAGATCACCTGGGCCGACGGCAACAAATACACCTTCCGCCTGCGCGCCTCGACCTACATGCAGACGGCGATGCTGATGCCGGCGACCGTCGCCGCGCATAAGAAGCGCTGGGCGCTGGTCTATCCCAATTTTGAATACGGCCAGGCCGCCGCCGCCGCCTTCAAGGAGCTGCTGAAGAAGGCGCAGCCCGACGTCGAATTCGTCACCGAGCAGGCGACGCCGCTCGGCAAGATCGATGCCGGCGCGGTGGCGCAGGCGATCGACGACGCCAAGCCGGACGGCATCTTCAACGTGCTGTTCGGCGGCGATCTTGCCAAATTCGTGCGCGAGGGCTCGACCCGCGGCATCTTCAAGGGCCGCACCGTGGTCAGCCTGCTCTCGGGCGAGCCGGAATATCTCGATCCGCTCAAGGGCGAGGCGCCGGTCGGCTGGATCGTCACCGGCTATCCCTACAACAAGATCAAGACGCCGGAGCACTTCGCCTTCCTCAACGCCTATGAGACCAAGTACAAGACCTATCCGCGGCTGGGCGCCGTGGTCGGCTATGTGACGATCAAGTCGGCGGCGGCCGCCATCGCCAAGGCCGGCTCGACCGATCCGGAGAAGCTGGCGGCGGCGTTCAAGGGCCTCTACGTCTCCAGCCCGTTCGGCGCGTTCTACTACCGGGCGATCGACCACCAGGCGACCATGGGCTGCTTCGTCGGCAAGATCGCGCTGGAGAACGGCAAGGGCACCATGGTCGACTTCAAATATGTCGACGGCGCCTCGGTGATGCCGCCGGATGAGGTGGTGCATAAGTTGCGGCCGGCGAAGGATTGATTTGCGGCCTCACCATTCGCTCGCGTCCCCTCTCCCCCTCGGGGAGAGGGTGGCGAGCGCTGAAGCGTAACGCGCCGGGTGAGGGGTTCTTGGCTCTCGCGCTTGCGGCCGGGCTGCGATGACCCTTTCCGGTTTCCTCTTCCAGGTCCTCAACGGGCTCTCCAGCGCGTCCGCCCTGTTCTTCGTCGCGGTCGGCCTGTCGCTGATCTTCGGCGTCTCCCGCATCATCAACCTCGCCCACGGTTCCCTCTATATGCTGGGAACCTACATCGCCTACACCTTCGCCACCCGCATCGGCGGCGTCTTCGGCTTCTGGGGCGGCATCGTCCTGACCGCCGTCTTGGTGGGCATCATCGGCGCCATCATCGAGATCGTGCTCTTGCGCCGCATCTACCGCGCACCCGAGCTGTTCCAGCTGCTCGCCACCTTCGCCCTGGTCCTGGTCATCAACGACATGACCCTCTACCTCTGGGGCCCGGAAGATCTGCTCGGTCCCCGCGCGCCCGGCCTGACCGGCGCCGTCGAGGTGCTCGGCCGCCATCTGCCGAGCTACGACCTGTTCCTCACCATCCTGGGCCCGTTGGTGTTGTTGGTCTTGCACGTCGCGCTGGTGCGCACCCGCTTCGGCCGCCTGGTGCGCGCCGCCACGCAGGACCGCGAGATGGTCGGCGCGCTCGGCGTCAACCAGGCACTGCTGTTCACCGCGGTGTTCGCGCTGGGCGCCGCGCTCGCCGGCTTCGGCGGCGCGCTGCAACTGGCGCGCGAGCCGGCCAGCCTAACCACCGACCTGACCGCCATCAGCGACGCGTTCGTGGTGGTGGTGGTCGGCGGCATGGGCTCGATCACCGGCGCCTACCTCGCCGCCGTCATCATCGCCGAAGTCAAGGCGATCTGCATCGGCCTCGGCGTGGTGGATTTCGGCTTCATCGCCGTCAACTTCACCAAGTTCACCCTGGTCGCCGAATTCTTGGTCATGGCGGTGGTGTTGATCGTCCGCCCCTATGGCCTGCTCGGTCGCGTGCAGGCGGCGGTGCGCACCGTCGCCGAGCCGGAATACCCGATCCGGCCGGCGACGCCACTGCTGAAGGCGTTCGGCCTGGTCGTGCTGGTCGCCCTCATCTGCCTGCCGCTGCTGGCGCAGAGCTCGCCCTACGTCCTCATCCTTGGCATCGACGTGCTGATCGCGATCATCTTCGCCACCTCGCTGCATTTCATCGCCGGCCCCGGCGGCATGCACTCCTTCGGCCATGCCGCCTATTTCGGCCTCGGCGCCTATGGCGCGGCGCTCTTGGTGAAGGCGTTCGGCGTGCCCATGGGACTGGCGCTGCTCGCCGCGCCCGTCGTCGCGCTCGCCGGCGCGCTGCTGTTCGGCTGGTTCGCGGTGCGGCTTTCCGGCGTTTATCTCGCAATGCTGACCCTGGCCTTCGCGCAGATCGTCTGGGCGGCGGTGTTCCAATGGGAAGGCATCACCGGCGGCTCCAACGGCGTGATCGGCGTCTGGCCGCCGCCGCCTTTCGACAAATCATGGGTCTATTTCCTGCTTTGTCTCACGCTCGCCGTCGCCGCCGTGCTGCTATTGCGCCGCCTGCTGTTTGCACCGCTCGGCTATGCCATGCGGGCAGGGCGCGATTCGCCTCTGCGCGCGGAGGCCATCGGCATCGACGTCAAGCGCGTGCACTGGCTCGCCTTCGCCATTGCCGGCGCCGTCTGCGGTGTCGCCGGCGGGTTGTTCGCCTTCGCCAAGGGCTCGATCTCGCCGGAGGTGATCCACATCAACCGCTCCATCGACGGGTTGGTGATGGTGTTGCTCGGCGGCATCCAGACGCTCGCCGGTCCCATCGTCGGCGCCTCCGTGTTCGCCGTGCTGCAGGACATGGTGATGCGCGGCAGCGAATATTGGCGCGCGCTGCTCGGCGGCATCATCCTCGTCCTGGTGCTGGCCTTTCCGCAGGGCATCGTCGGCGCGCTCGCGCGCCTCTTCGGCAAGGTCTTGCACCAAGAGCCGAGGTCGTCATGAGCGTGCTCACTGTCCGCTCCCTGTGCAAGGCGTTTGGCGGATTGCGCGCGGTGAACGATGTCTCCTTCACGGTCGCACGCGGCGAATTCCTCGCCATGATCGGCCCCAACGGCGCCGGCAAGTCGACCTGCTTCAACATGATCAACGGCCAACTCGCGCCCGATTCCGGCGAGATCCTGTTCGAGGGCCGCAATATCGCCGGCGTGGAGGCGCGCGCGGTCTGGCGGCTGGGCGTCGGACGTACGTTCCAGGTTGCCGCCAGTTTCGGTTCGATGACGGTCGCCGAGAACGTGCAAATGGCGCTGATCTCGCACGCCGGCGAGGTCTATCGGCTGTGGCGGCCGGCGGCATCGCTGCATCGCAACCGCGCGCTTGCCCTGCTGCAGCAGGTCGGTATGCATGAGGCCGCGGACCGGCCCTGCCGCGAACTCGCCTATGGCGACGTCAAGCGCGTCGAACTGGCGGTCGCGCTCGCCAACGAGCCGCGGCTGTTGCTGATGGACGAGCCGACCGCCGGCATGGGCGCGCGCGAGCGCCATGCGCTGATCGAATTGGTCAAGCGCCTGGTGGTCGAGCGTGGCATCTCGGTACTGTTCACCGAGCATTCCATGGACGTGGTGTTTGCCTTCGCCGACCGCATCATCGTGCTGGCGCGCGGGCGCTTGATTGCCGACGGCAGTGCCGACGCCATTCGCGACAATGCGCAAGTGCAGGATGTCTATTTCGGCAGCGGCAAGACTTTCGCCGGTGTGGTGCCATGACCGGCGAACCCATGCTCTCGATCGAGAACCTCAGCGCCTGGTATGGCGCCGCCCGCATCCTCTACGACCTTTCATTCGATGTCGGCCGCGGCGAGGTGGTGGCGTTGATGGGGCGAAACGGGGCCGGCAAGTCCACCACCATCAAAGCCATCATGGGCCTCATCGGCGAACGCCGCGGCAGCGTGCATTTCAATGGCGAGGATATTTCGCGCCGCCAGCCCTATGAGATCGCGCGCCGCGGCTTGGGCTTTACCCCGGAGGACCGCCGCATCTTCGCCGACCTGACGGTGATGGAAAATCTCGACATCGGCCGCCAGGCGCCGCGTCGCTTCGCCGATGGCAAGGCGGCGCCGTCCTGGACGCCGGAGCGGTTGTTCGCGCTGTTTCCCAATCTCGCCGAAATGCCCAACCGGCTGGGCAACCGCATGAGCGGCGGCGAGCAGCAGATGCTCACCGTCGCGCGCACGCTGATGGGCAATCCGCTGCTGGTGCTGCTCGACGAACCGTCGGAAGGCGTGGCGCCGCTGATCGTCGAGCAGATGGCCAACACCATCGTCGAATTGAAGAAAGAGGGTCTGTCGATCTTGCTCTCGGAGCAGAACGTTCATTTCGCCCGACTGGTTTCGGACAGGGTTTATGTGCTGGAGAAGGGCCAAATCCGCTGGCACGGCAACATGGATGAATTGGTGAACAATCAGGACGTGCAGCGGGCCTATCTGACGGTATAGGATGGCCGGCGAACGCGTGGGGAAATGGACAGGTCGATGCGGCACGATAAACTGAAGGTTGTGACGGACCCTGCTGGCGCAGCCGATGCGGGGCAGGAGCCTTATCTGCTCGACGATCAGGTCGGTTTCCTGATGCGGGTGGCCATGCAGCGCCATACCGCGATCTTCATGTCGCGCATGCTCGAGGGGCTGACGCAGACCCAGTTCGCCGCGCTCGCCAAGCTGTTCGAGGTGGGGCCGTGCTCGCAGAACCATCTCGGCCGGCTGATCTATCTCGACGCCGCCACCATCAAGGGCGTGGTCGACCGCTTGAGCGTGCGTGGCCTGCTCACCGCGCTGGCCGATCCCAAGGACCGCCGTCGCCGCGCGGTGGCGCTGACCGAGCGCGGCCGCGAGGTCACCACGGCCGCGATCAAGGTGGCGGCCGGCATCACCGCCGCCACGCTCACGCCCTTGACGGCGGAGGAGCAGCGCGAGGTGGTGCGGCTGCTGAAGAAGCTGGGCTGACCGGGCGCAGCGGCTAGCCGCCGCTCGGCCACCACGCCGTCTGCGCCGCCAGCTCCGGCCAGCCGATGCCGCGCGAGGCCGTCGCCGCAGCCTGCGCATCGGGCAGCGACGCATTCCAGTCGGCGCCGGTGAAGCGTTGACCGCTGACGTCGTTCGACGCATCCGACATCAGCCAGCGGATCGGCGCCGCCATGATCTGCGGCCGCAGCATCTGTTCGCGGTGCCAGCCGGAGCCATCGGCGATGAACGGCGTGTCGGTCGGTCCGCCCGGCACCAGCACATTGACCGTGATGCCGCTGCCCTTGAGCTCGTCGGCCCAGACCGCGGCCATCGATTCGAGCGCCGATTTACTGGCGCCATAGGGCAGCACCCGCAGCATGGTGCGATAGCTCGTCGTGTTGTTGATCACGCGGCCCCAGCGGCGCGCCTTCATGTGCGGCAATGCCGCCTTGGTCACCAGCATGGCGGCGCGCACATTAATGGCGAAGAAGCGGTCCCAGATGTCGGCGTTCAATTCCTCGATGGTAGGACGGCGGTTCTCGGCATCAGGACGCAGCGAGCTCGGCCCGATGCCGGCATTGTTGATGACGCCTTCGAGCCTACCGAAATGCGCTACCGCTCCGGCAACGGCCTCGGCGCATTCGCTGACGCGCGCGAGTTCGGCCGGCAGCGCGACGAAACGATCGCGATGCTGCGCAATCGACGGCGCGGCGCTGAGCTTCTCCAGCGCGGCAAGATCGCGGTCGACCGCGGCGACGGCATGACCTGCTTCGAGCAGCGCCGTCGTCATCACCGTGCCGAGTCCGCCGGCCGCGCCGGTCAACAGGACGACGCGGCCTCCGTTGTTCTCACCCATTGAACACTCCCTCACGCAACCGCTGGCGCCACAGAATCTGCCTATAGCTTAAGCCTTTTCTTGCGGTGATCGATACGTGTGCTGCAAGCAATTGCACCGATGCCGCTTGCGCCCCGGTGTTGTAATGGTGGTGCGCTTCTTCTATCGTTCCGCCGCTTCCACTTGGTCTCCATCTTATGATTGCACTATCAGCATGAGTCCCGAGCTCGAAAGCGCGGGCGAGCCGAAGGTTCGCCGCTGGACCGAACAGCGCTGGATCGTCGACAACATCATCCAAGCCAATACGCTCGATTGGGATCAGCCGCGCTCGCATTATCTGACCGCGGCTTGCGGCATCGAAGCGCTTGGCGATTTCGCCGCCATCCGGCAGAGCGTCAAGAAATATGCCGATATCGAACCGGCCTTCGTCGCCACCGCGCGGCGCCGCGAGGCGATCGCGCAAGGCGCGCAAGCCGAGGGGCGCCTCGTCACCGCGCGCGACAATTATTTCATGGCGGCGGTCCATTGGGGCGCGTCGCAATGGACGCTGCACGCCAACAACGAACACAATCTGCAGAACAACAGCAAGAAACGCGAGTGCTATACGCATTATGCCCGGCTCGCCGATCACAAGATCGAGGCGGTGCAAATTCCGTTCAAGGGAAAGACAATTCCCGGCTGGTTCCATCTGCCTCCGGGCTACGACAGCGGCCGTCTGCCGGTGGTGATTTCGTTTCCCGGCATGGACACGTTCAAGGAAATCTTTGTTGCGCTCAAGGGCGATCGCTGGCTGTCGCGCGGCATCGCGGTGCTCGCCGTCGACGGACCGGGACAGGCGGAAGCGCGCGTCCTTGGCCTCAAGGTCAGCATGGAAAACTGGACTGCGGTCGGCAAGGAAATCGTCGACTGGCTGGAACGGCGCCCGGAGATCGACGCCAATCGCATCGGCGTCTTCGGAAACAGCTTCGGCTCGTTTTTCGCCACCATCGTCACCGCCAACGAGCCACGCATCAGCGCCTGCGTCGCCAATGCCAACAACCTCGAGCCCGGCTTTCATTGCATCTTCGAAGAGGCGACGCCCGCCTTCAAGAAACGCTTCATGTACATGGCGGGCATTCTCGACGAGCCGACATTCGATGCGTTTTGCAAGACGCTGAGCTGGGAAGGTCATGCCGAGCGCATCGCTGCGCCTTATCTCTGCGTCGCCGGCGATGCCGACGAGCTCAGCCCGCTTATGCACAGCGAACGCATGTTCTCGCTGATGAAGGCGCCGCGCCAGCTCGTCGTCTATCAGGGCGCCCGCCACGCGCTCGGCGCCTGTCCGTCAACCAGCCTCGGCCCCTATCCGCCGACGCTGGTCGCCGACTGGATGGCGGCGCGGCTCGCCGGCGAGCCGCTTGCCAGCGAACGCTGGTTCGTGACCTCGAGCGGGACGGTGATCAAGAGCCCGCTCTGACGCGGCCGATGAAACGCACAACGACGGCCGGAAGCCAATCCGGCGGTATCAACAACGGGAGGACGCAAATGCTGAAAAGAATATTTCGCGCGGGTCTGGTCACGCTGGCGGCGGTGGCCATCGGCGCCGGCGCCATGGGAACGCCGGTGCAGGCGCAAACCAAAGTGCGTGTCGGCAAGGCGATCGCGACGAATTTCGCCTTCATGGGCGCCGACGTCGGCATCGCGGCGGGTATCTTCAAGAAGCACGGTCTCGACCTCGAAATCGTGAGCTTCAAGGGCAGCGCCAAGCTGCAGCAAGGTCTCACCGCCAACGCCATCGATTTCGGCTTGGGATCGGGACCGGAAATGGCCTTCATCGCCAAGGGCGCGCCCAATATCGCCATCGCCGCGCTGGCGGATCAGCCGCGCACCATCATGCTGGTTGTGCGCAAGGATGGGCCGATCAAGACGCCGCAGGACCTGAAAGGCCGCACCATCAGTTGTTCGACCGCGGGCTCGCTGACCAATTGGCTGGGTCACGAACTGTCGACGCAACTCGGCTGGGGGCCGACCGGCATCAAGATGGCGCCGCTCGGCGGCATGGCGGCGCAGACCGCCGCGCTGAAGACGCATCAGATCGACGGCATGGTGGTGGAAAGCACCACCGCGTTCAAGGCGGAGGAAGCCGGCTTCGGCAAGATCCTGGTTCGCTTCGGCGATCGCTTCAAGCATTTCCATGTGCACGTCATCTTCGCGCGCAAGGAGCTTGTCGAGAAACATCCGGAAATCGTCCGCGCGTTCCTGGCCGGCTGGTTCGAGACCGTCAAATACATGTTCGACCACAAAGACAAGACCGTCGCGGTCGCCGAGCAGGTGGCGAACGTGCCAAAGTCGATTGCGGAAAGGAACTATGACGAGCTGATGCCGATGTTCAATCGCACCGGCAAGTTCGACCCGCAGGCGCTGGCCTTGCTGGCCAAGTCCTATGTCGACATGCATATCCTGCCGACCGCGCCGGACATGAGCAAGCTCTACACCGAGAAGTACCTGCCGACGATGAAATGAACGACGGCGACGCGCACCTCGCGGGGCGGCAGCCGTTGCCGCCCCGCTGCAATGCAGGCAAGTGACGGCCGATGCAAATAGATAGCAACGGGTCGCGTTTCAATTGCCGCGTCGACGGCGATCGCGGCGCCTGGGTTATGCTCTGCCACGGTCTGGCGACCGATCTGAGCATGTGGGACGAATTGAGCGAGGCGCTGAAGACGCGCTATCGCGTGCTGCGCTACGACGCGCGCGGCCACGGCGGCTCGGCGGCGAGCGACAGCGACTATACGCTCGATATGCTGGTCGCCGACGCTGCGGGCATTCTCGATGCGCTCAGGATCGATGCAGCGCATGTCGCCGGCCTTTCGATGGGCGGCATGGTGGCGCAAGGGCTGCTGCTCGATCATCCGCGCCGGGTGAAGAGTGCCGTCATCGCCGATTCGCGCCATACCACGACGGCGGAATTCACCCAGGCGTGGATCAAGCGCGCCGAGGCGGTGCGCCAGGGCGGCATCGAGGCGATCGTCGAAACGACCGTCAGCCGCTGGTCGAGCGCCGGTCTCGCCGAACGCAATCCCGCGCTCATCGCGCGGCTGCAAAAGATGATCCGCAACACCAGCGCCTCCGGCTATTGCGGCTGCGCCATGGCGCTGTCGCGTTTGAATTACGGGTCGCGGCTGGGCGAGATCGCGTCGCCGACGCTGGTCGTCTGCGGCAGCGAAGACCACGGTGCGCCGCCGGAAAATACCCGGCAGATGCATGCCATGATCAAGGGCTCGCGATTTCTCGAAATCGCGCAGGCCGGCCATATCTCGAATATCGAGCAGCCGGACATCTTCAACGCCGCCGTCGTCGATTTCATCGACGAGGTGGAGCGATCAGTGCCTTCAGCCGCTGTGGGGTGATCGGCAATTGCGTCACCGCGCCGGGGCGTTGCAAGGCATCGTCGACGGCGGACGCAATCGCTGCGCCGACCGGATTGACGCCGCCCTCGCCGGCGCCTTTGAGGCCGAGCGGATTGAGCGGACTCGGCGCATCCTCGGTGATGAGCACGGAAATCTCCGGCACTTCGCGCGCCGTCGGCATCAGATAATCGGCAAAGCTGACCGAGAGCGGTTCGCCGCTCTCGTCATAGACGAATTCCTCCAGCAGAGCCCCGCCCAGTCCTTGCGCGAAGCCGCCGGCGATCTGGCCTTCGACCAGGCGCGGATTGACCGCCTTGCCGATGTCGAAGCCTATCGTATAGCGCTCAATAGCGACGGCGCCGGTGTCGGCATCGACGCGCACGACGGCGATATGAACGCCGTAGGGGTAGACCATGTGCCGCGATTCGAATGTCGCCTCGGCGGAAAGCCCGTCGAGCGCGGCGAGCGGCATCGACGGGCCGGGGCCGCGGATGACGCCGTCGACGATCGTAAGCTTATCGGCGCTTGCCTGCATCAATTCGGCGGCGGCCTGCAAGGCCTGCGCGCGAAGTTGCGTGGCGGCGAGCCGCGTGGCCTCCCCGCACATCACCGTCACTCTGGAGGCAAAGGCGCCCATGCCCTTGTCGATGCGGTCGGTCTGGCCGTGGATCACCTTGACCGTGCGGTAGTCGACGCCGAGCGCGTCGGCGCAGATTTGCGCGATCGCGGTCTCCACGCCCTGGCCGATGGAGGCGACGCCGGTGACGACCTCGACGCTGTCGGACTTGAGTGCGATGCGCACGGTGTCAAAGGGGCCGAGCCCGCTCTTTTCCACGAACAGCGCCAGTCCGGCGCCGACCAATTCGCCGGTGACGCGGCGCGCCGCGATCTCGGTCTGCAGCGCCGGCCAGCCCGCCAATTCCAGTGCCCTATCGAGGAGCAGGGCGTAATCGCCGGAATCATAGATGATCTCGGTGCCGAGCGTGCCGATACCCAACGCATAAGGCTGGGCGCTCTTGGCGATCAGATTGCGCCGGCGGACGTCGATGCGGTCGAGATCGAGCTGCGCGGCGATGGCGTCGAGCAGTCGCTCGCGGACAAAAGTGGATTCGTAACGACCGGGCGCGCGGTAGGTGCCGCAGGGCGTCTTGTTGGTGAGGCGGATGTGACCGACGGCGCGATAGGCCGGCACCCGATAGGGCCCCGGCAGCATGGCGGCGGCGAGATCGGGCACGGTGGCGGCGTGGGTGCGCATATAGGCGCCGTTGTCGTGGAAGAACTCGTCGTCGATGGCCAGGATACGACCGGCGGCATCGACGGCGGCGCGCACGCGGTGGAGCTGCTGACGCGAGTGATTGGCGGCGATCAGGTGCTCGCGCCGGTCCTCGATCCATTTGATCGGACGGCGGAACTTGAGCGCGGCAGCGCAGGCCAGCACGTCCTCCGGATAAAGCTCGCCGCGAATCCCGAAGCCACCGCCGACATGACCCTCGTAGAGCTGCACGGATTCGCGTTTGCGCCCAAGCATCTGCGCCAGCGTATCGCGGTTCCAGTGCGGCACCTTGGCGGCGCCGTGCATCTCCAACACGTCGCGCGCTTCATCGTAGCGGGCGATGGCGCCGCGCGTCTCCAGCGGCACGCCTGAATGGCGGCCGATGGCCAGCTCTAGGGAAACGACGGCATGGGCCTTGGCAAAAGCCGCTTCGACATCGCCATAGGTTTTTTGCAAGAGCGAGGCTTCGCTGCTCAGGTCGCCGGTTTCAAGCTCGTAGACGCCCGGCGGCGCGGTGGCTTGCAGCGTCACCGGGCGGGCGTCGATCGCGACCGCGACCAGGTCGGCGGCGTCTTCCGCCACATAGGCGTTTTCGGCAAAGACGACGGCGACCGGCTCGCCGACATAGCGCACATAGGTTTGCGCCAGCACCGGCTGACGGTAGGGTTCGAGCGCGGTGAGGCCGGTCAAGCGGAACGGAATCGGCGGAATATGCGCGACATCGGCGCCGGTCCACACTGCATGCACGCCAGGCAGCGCCAGCGCCGCGGTCGCGTCGATCGATTTGATTTTGCCGTGTGCCGCGGGGGAACGCACCACGCGCATATGCCATTGGCCGGGGAACGAGATGTCGGCGGCGAAGCGTCCCTGGCCCATCAGCAGCGGGCGGTCTTCCAGCCGCGGCACCGAACGGCCGACGAAAGGGTGTTCCTGCTCAGACATGGCCGCGTAGCGATTCCTCATATTTCCGGCCGGCCGCCGGTACCGGCTTGACCGGAGAGTAAAGATCGTCACCAATTAGTACACCGGTTTAGGGACGGGGCAGGACATGAAAATCGTGATTGGCTGCGTGGCCGCCGCCGCGGCAGTGATCGCGTGCGACCCATCGCACGCGCAAGATGCAACCTGGCACCGTTCCAAAATGTCGCAAGGCTACTACGCCGCCTACGTGACCAACCGCGCCGGCGCGACATTCCGGGTCGATTGCGGCGCCTCCGCGGATGGCGCCAAGACTGAAGTGCAGTCGATCACCTATCTCCCCAATCGCGGCATACCGTCCGGGCGGGCGACCGATGGGGCGATCACGATCGACGGCAAGCGCTTTGCCGGAAAATTTCAGGTTCAGCGGTCGGAAGGCGATCCCGTCGAAATTCGCCTTGGCTGGGACGATATGGATTCGCTTGAACTGCTGAAGGATATTGTCGCGCGCATCCGCAACGGCCATAGCCTGACCATTACATTGACGCAGGCTCGCGCCCGCGACAGCTTCGGATTGAGGGCGGCGGCGCAGGCGCTGGGAGAATGCCAGTGAAGAAGCCGCTGGCGCTTTTGTCGCTGCTTCTATCCGTGGGCGTGCAGGATGCCGCGGCGCAAAGTCGTTGCCGGGTCACCGATCCGACCGGGACTCCGTTGAATGTCCGCGCCGCGCCCGCTGGCGAGATCGACGGCACGGTGCCCAACGGTGAATTGGTCCGAATCGTCATGACTGACCGTGACAAGCGCGGGCGGGTCTGGGCCTTGGTCGAACGGATACGCGACAACCAGTCGCTGGGCTGGGTCTATCGGGAATTCATTTCCTGCTATTGAGCGTCCGCCCTTCCGCCGCAATAGGCTTGCACGCGGCACTTTCTGTGCCTCACTTGCGCATCTCCTTCGCCGCCGCGCGCACCGCCTTGATGATGTTCTGATAGCCGGTGCAGCGGCAGAGATTGGACGACAGCACGTCGAGCAGGTCTTCGTCGCTGATGTCGGGCTCGCGCTCGAGCACGCCGACCGCCAGCATCAAGAAGCCCGGCGTGCAGAAGCCGCATTGCAGGCCGTGGTGGTCCATGAAGGCCTGCTGCATCACATGCAGCGTGTCGCCGTCGGCCAGTCCCTCGACGGTGCGGATGCTCTTGCCCTCTGCCTGCGCGGCAAACATCAGGCACGAACGCACCGGGGCGCCGTCGAGGAGTACGGTGCAGGCGCCGCAGACGCCATGCTCGCAGCCGATATGGGTGCCGGTTTGTCCGCAGTCCTCGCGGATGGCGTCGGCCAGCGTGCGCCGTGGCTCGACGGCGATGGCGTGATCGCGGCCGTTGATGGTGAGGGTGATGGTGGATTTCTCGCTCATGCGGCGCCTTTCTCCCTTCCCCCTTGTGGGGAGGGGTCGGGGGTGGGGGTCGCAAGATTCGAAGGATCCCCACCCCGACGCGCTTCGCGCGTCGACCCTCCCCACAAGGGGGAGGGTGAAGAAAGGTTACGTAGCGCCGCGCGGATGCGCTGCGGCGTCGCCGGCATCTCGTCAATGACGACGCCGAACGGCGCCAGCGCGTCATTGATCGCGTTGATCACCGCCGCCGGCGGACCGATGGTGCCGCCTTCGCCCAGTCCCTTGGCCTTGGTGATCGAGTTTGCGCTCGGCGTCTCCAGGTGATGCATGTCGATCGCCGGCACCTCGCGCGCGGTCGGCGGCAGATAGTCGGCCAGCGTCGCGGTGAGGATGGCGCCGCTTTCGTCGTAGACGATCTCCTCCAGCAGCGCATTGCCGATGCCCTGCGCCACCCCGCCATGGACCTGGCCGTCAGCGATGGTCGGATTGATGAGGCGGCCGGCGTCCTCCGCCACCAGGTAGCGGTCGATGGTGACGCGCCCGGTGTCGGCGTCGACCTCGACCTCGGCGACGTGGCAGGCATTGGCGAAGGTGCCGGTGGGGTCGTAGGTGCCGGTCTCGGTCAGGCCGGGCTCGATCCCGTCATAGCGATAGGTCTGCGTATAGGCCTCGCGCGCCAGTTTGGCGATCGGCACCGCGCGATCGGTGCCGGCGACCCACGCCTGTCCGTCCTGCAGCACGATGTCGTGCTCGGCCGCTTCCAACAGCGTGCTGGCGATCTTGATCAGCTTGGCGCGCACTTTCCTGGCCGCGATCAGCGAGGCGCCGCCGGAGAGCACCAGCGAGCGGCTGGCGAAGGTGCCCCAGCCGTAGGGCGTGGTGTCGGTGTCGCCATGGATGACGCGGATGCGTTGCGGCTCGACGCCGATCTCGTCGGCGATGATCTGGGCCAGCGCGGTGCGCAGACCCTGGCCATGCGGCGAGGCCCCGATGCGTGCCTCGACGAAGCCGGACGGATCGACCGAAACCACCACGGTCTCCCAACCGGGCACGATTTCAACGCCGCGCGCGGCAAAGGCCGAACTGCCATAGCCGGTGCGCTCGGAAAAGGTGGCGATACCGACGCCGAGATAGCGGTTCTGCCGGCGCGCGTCCTGCTGGCGCCGGCGAAAGGCCGGCAAGTCCGCCGCTTCCACCGCCAGGTCCAGCGTCTGCTTGTAACTTGCCTCGTCGAACACCAGCCCGCTTGCCGAGGTGTAGGGGAACGTGTCGATCAGGTTGCGGCGGCGGATGTCGACTGTATCGAGACCGAATTGCGCGGCCGCCTTGTCCATGGCGCGCTCCAGCGCGAAGGTGATCACCGGCCGCGACACGCCGCGATAGGGCGCCATGGTGCAGGTGTTGGTGAGCACGCCGCGGGCACGGCAGGAATAGGCGCGGAAGTCATAGGGCCCCGGCATTTCCGCCATCGCCATCAGCGGCTCGACGCCGCAGGTGGTGGGGAAACAGGAATAAGCGCCGATATTGGCGATGACGTCGGCATGAAGCGCGATCAATTTGGCGTCCGCGTCGAAGGCAGCCTGCAGCGTGATGACCTGGTCGCGCGAATGGAAGCCGGCGATCAGGTTCTCGCGCCGATCCTCGCGCCAAGCCACTGTGCTCTTGAGTTTGCGCGCCAGCCACACCAGCAGCACATATTCGGCGGCGAGCGACATTTTCTGTCCGAAGCCGCCGCCGACGTCGGGCGCGATCACGCGCAGATCAGCTTCAGGCATGCCGAGCAGGTCGGCGATGGCCGTGCGCATCAGATGCGGCATCTGCGTGGCGCAGGTCAGCGTCACGCGGCCGCTCGCGGTATCGTAGGCGGCGTGGCCTCCGCGCGTTTCCATCGGCGTAGCATTCTGGCGGTGCGAAATCGCCTCGACGTTGACGATTTTATGCGCGCCGCCCCAGGCCGTGTTGAACCCCGGCGTGGTGATGTTGCCTTCGAGAATGACGTTGCCGGGTGCTTCGGCATGCACCGGCGGCGCGCCCGGCTCCAGCGCAGCGCGGGCATCCACCACCGGCGCGGCCTCCGTGATCGACAGTTCGACCGCGTCGGCCAGATCTTCGGCCTGCGCTTCGCTCGATCCGATCACTGCCGCGACCGGCTCGCCGACGAATCGTACCACGCCGTCGGCCAGGATCGGCTGTCCGACCGGCTTGTAGGCAAATTTGTGCAGCATGGGCCGGATCGGCTTGACGCCGGCGAGGTCGGCGGCGGTGATCAGCAGGACGCCGTCGGGCGCGCGAATGCTCTCGATGCGTCCGGCGGCGACCGGGCTGCGCACGAAACGCAGCCAATGCGCCGCGGGCAGGTCAGCGGTGAAGCGGCCCTGGCCGCGTAGCAGCGCCGGGTCTTCCAACCGGCGGATGGCGCGGCCGACCCAGTTCATGCCGCGGCCCTGCGCGCTCATTTTGTCGACTGTTCCAGCGCGCGCCGCACCACCGCGCGCACCAGGTCGCGGCGATAGTCGGCGGATGTCTGGTGGTCTTCCATGGCGTCGATGGCGTTCGCGGCGGCTTCGGCGGCGGTGCGGAACACCGTGTCGCCCGGCGCCTTCCCTCGAGTACGGCTTCGGCTTCGGCAATGCGGCGGGGGTTGGGCTCGGCGCCGCCGACGCCAACATGAACATCGGTCATCAATTCCGTCGACGAGCCGATAGGTGGCGAGCGCGGCGCTCATGGCGAAATCGCCGGCGCGGCGGCTGAATTCGTTGAAGCCGAAGCGGGTGTCGGGCGCCAATAGCGGCAGGCGCACCTCGCCGAGCAATTCGTCCTCGGCAAGCGCGGTCGACATGATGCCAGTGAAGAAGTCGCGCGCCGCGATGGTGCGGGTGCCGCGCGTGCTCATGGCGCTCATGATGGCGTCGAGCGTCACCGCCACCAGGCACCATTCGGCGGAGGGGTCGGCATGGGCGAGGCTGCCGCAGAAGGTACCGCGCATGCGGATCGGATAATGCGCGATCGAACGCGCGACCGTGGCTAGCAGGGCGCCGAGCGGATTGTCGACGACCGGCTGGTGAAAGGCGGCGTGGCGCACGCAGGCGCCGATGCTCAGCATTGCGCCGTCTTGGGCGATGCGGGCGAGCTCGGCGATCTCGTTGATGTCGATGAGGTGCGCGGGCTTGGCCAGGCGGAACGCCATGATCGGCACCAGGCTTTGCCCGCCGGCCAGCACGCGGCCGTCCTGCGGCGCCAGTTCGGCGAGCATCGTCACCGCTTCGTCGAGCGTCTTCGGCACGTGGCGGATGAACGGTGCGGGCTTCACGGTGTTTCCTGGCGCGTGATCTGGTCCGAAAACCGGTCCCCATCCCAGGTCAGGCGCGGGACAAGCTCTTTCGCGATCACGCCTCGGGGCCTCCAAGGATCGCTTGCATGCTAACGATCCAGGTTCCGCCAAGTCAACGTGAGCGGCAGGAGCAGAATTTATTTGAAATCGGCGGCGTCCCTGCCTCATATGACGGTTATAGAATATTTATGTCGGGGAGAGCCGGGGATGCAGGGTTTGCGATGGATGGCCCTTGCCTTCTGGGGCTAGGGCTGGCCGGCTTGATGGCGGCACCGGCGGCAGCCGAAACCAAGCGGCCGGACAAGGTCGCCTTCTATTTCGCCGCGCATGAGGACGACTGGCAGCTCTTCATGAATCCGTCCGCCTTCGAGGACGTGATCAAGGGCGCCGGCAAGACCGTGTTCGTGCATGTCACCGCCGGCGATGCCGGGCTCGGCATGGGACGCGGCGGGCGCAAGTTTCCCTTTTACCTCGCGCGCGAGAACGGCGCCGAGACGGCGATCCGCTTCATGGCCGATGCCGATGCCACGCCGGCGGTGGCGAGCGAGCAGCATCGCGTCTTCAACGGCCATTCGATCTACCGTGTCGCCTACCGCAATACCGTGAGCTATTTCCTGCGCGTGCCGGACGGCAATCCGCAGGGCACCGGCTATTACGACACCGGCTACCAGTCGCTGGCAGCGGCTGGCCGCGGGTGACAACGACCTGCTGGCGGCCATCGACGGCTCGACCGTCTATCAGCGGCTGGGGCGATTTCGTCGCCACGCTACGGGCCATCATCACCTATGAGCGCGGCGCGGCCGGCCTCATACAGATCAACGCCGCCGAGCTCGACGCACGCATCAATCCCCACGACCATTCCGACCATCTGATGACCGCCAAGGCGGCGTTCGCGGCGGCGCGGGGTCTCTCCTGCGTGCGGCTCGTCTCCTACGTGGACTATGCCAGCGTCAACCTGCCGCCGAATTTGAATGCCGAGCAGCGCGATCTGGAAAGCTCGGTGTTCGCGGTCACGCTGGCTGGCGTACTGGCGCTCGACCACGGCGCGTCCTGGCATCACTACGACGAAAGTTTCGTCGGCCGGAACTATTTCCGCGTGGTGCAGCAGGCCGGCCTGCGGCGGGCATACGACCGAGTTGGCGGCGGCAAAAAAGCTGTCATCACCGGGCCGGCGCGCAACGCGGTAACCCGGTGATCCCGATTGGATTGGCACCGCAGTGCAGTGAACCGGGGTGGCTCGGGACACGCTCGGCCGTAACAAGTAACAAGCTCAGTACGTTTGCGCAGGCTTGACCCATATCAATACGCTGGCACCTCCATGCGCTAGCGTGGGGTTGCCGCGGTTTCCGCCCACCGCTATCAACAATGACCATGCGTTTCGCCGAGGCGACGGAGGCCTTGCAACGGGCCGCGCCGGCGCTTCCGGTGCGGCGCCCGGACGCGTCGTGTCGGTCGACGCGCTGCGCGGCTTCAACATCTTCTGGATCATCGGCGGCGACGGCGCGATCTGGGCGCTCGACCGCATGCTGCAGAACGACGGGCCGCTCGCTCGCCGCCGTCGGCACCTTCCTCGGCACACAGATGAGCCATTCCGCCTGGGAAGGCTTCCACTTCTACGATTTCATCTTCCCGCTCTTCATCTTCGTCGTCGGCGTGTCGATCGCGCTGTCGCTGACGCGGCTGGTCGAGCGTGAAGGCCGGGCCAAGGCGCATCTGCATGTGCTACGCCGCGCGGTGCTGCTCTTTGTGCTCGGGCATCATCTTTTACGGCGGCTTCAAGGGCCATTTCGACGAAATTCGTCTGCTCGGCGTGCTGCAACGGATCGCAATTTGCTATCTCGTTCGCCTCGCTCTTGTTCCTGAATGTCAACGGCCGCGGCTTGGTCGCAGCCTTCATCGTGCTGCTGGTCGGCTATTGGGCGCTGATGATGTTCGTGCCGGTGCCCGATGTCGGCGCCGGCTTGCTGGTGCCGCATGCCAATCTCGCCGATTGGATCGACACGAATTATCTGCCCGGTCGGCTGTGGGACCGCACGCGCGATCCGGAAGGATTGCTCGGCACGCTGCCGGCGATCGCGAGCTGCCTTGCCGGCGTGTTCGCCGGCATTGCTGCTGCAGGACAGCCGCGTTCGCCGCAGCCACAAGGTGCTCTGGCTGATCGGCGGCGGCGTGCTCTGCGTGGCGGCCGGCGAATTCTGGGGGCTGGAGTTCCCGATCATCAAGCCGATCTGGACCTCGTCCTTTGTGCTGGTGGCGGCCGGCTGGAGCGCGATCCTGCTCGGCGCGCTGTATCAGCTCATCGACCTGCTGGGGCGTCAAGCGCTGGGCGACGGCCTTCATGTGGATCGGCGCCAATGCCATCACTGCTCTATTTCATCAATGGCGTGTTCGGTTTCGAGCCGTTCGCGCGGCGCTTTGTCGGCGGCGACGTTGCGCGCTTTTTCGACGCGTCGCTGACGCCGGGCGCCGGCGGCTTCATCGCGCATCTCGTGGGGCTCGCCTTCGCCGTGGCGCTGGCCGGCTATCTTCTACCGGCGCAAGATTTTCCTCAAGGTCTGAGCGGGGGCTAGCGCCAGGCGTCGAGCCGCCAGCCGTCGTCGGTGAAATGCACATTGAGCCCCGCGGCCTCGATGCGCTCGCTCGGCGCCGCGCTGATGCCCCAATAGTCGAGCCTGCCGGGCGGCCAGGCCCATTGCTCCGGCGTCTTGGGGCGATACGTCGCGTCGATCTGCTGCATCTCCGCGGTAAGCTCGATGGGCAGCTCCTCCGGGCCGACGAAATAACAGAACACGTTGTTGCCGGGCCCATGCCGGCCCGGGCCCCACTCGATGCCGCGGCCGTCGAGTCGCATGCGGCCGGCGCCGCGCATCACCGAGTCGAGATCGGGCACTTCGAAGGCGATGTGGTTGAGCGTCGGCCCGCCGGTCAAACCGAGCACCACACTGTGGTGGTCGCTATTACACGCCAGAAAGCGCAGGCGCCGCGTGGTGTCGGTGTTGGTGAAGCCAAGCGCGTCGCAGTAAAAGCGACAAGTTGCCTCGCAGTCGCCGGTGTTCAGATTGATGTGCGATATCTTGCGCGGGCGGTCGGGCTCGTCGGCGCCGTCGCCATGATCGGCAACACCGCAGACCACCGCGGCATTACGCCCCTCCGGGTCCTTGAAGCCGAAACCGTAGCTGCCGTGCGGCTGATGCAGCGCGGTCGGGGCCTCGATGGTGGCAATCCCTTGGGCGAGAACTTGCGCATGCAGCGCGTCGACCGTGGCGCTGTCGGCGGCGTCGAACACCATGCGCACGACGCACGGTCGCGGCGTCCGATGCAGCGCGAGGATGTGATGGAAAGGGCCGGTGCCGCGCAGATAATGCACGCCGCTACTGCCGCCGAGATCGCCGAGCTTCCAGACTTCGGTGAAGAAACGCACCGAGGTCGGCGGGTCGGCGAGGCCGACCTCGACGCTGCGCAACGCGCGCACCTTCGCATGACTCATTCGCTCACCCCCAGGAAACGCGCGGCATTATCGTGATGCAGCAGCTTCACCTCGCCGTCGGAAAGCTGCAGCGCCGCCACCGCCTCAATCGGATGACGCTCGTAGACTTCGAACGGGAAATCGGTGCCGAGACAAAGCTGGCGCACGCCGAAGGTATCGATCAGATGGCGCAGTGTCGGCCCGTCATAGACCAGCGTGTCGTAATAGAGCCGGCGTGCGTGCTCATGCGGGGCTGCGCCCATGCGCTCGGCGAATTCCGGCTTGATCTTCCAGCCATGCGTCAGCCGCGGCAGGATGGAGGCGAAGGCGCCGCCGCCGTGGCTGAAGGCGAGCCGCAGCCGCGGATGCCGGGTGAGGGTGCCGCCGGTGATCAGCGAGGCGATGGTATAGGCGGTTTCCAGCGGAAAGCCGATGAAGGTCATCAGCCCGGGCGGGCCGACGATGCGCTCCTTGCCGCTCGGATGCAGCGCATGCACGAACACGGCCGCGCCGAGCGCTTCCGCCGCGGCGAAGACCGGCGCGAACTTCGGGTCGCCGAGCGCGGCGCCGTTGACATTGCTGCCGAGCTCGATACCGGCGAAGCCGGCGCGCATCAGCCGCTCCAGCTCACGCGCCGCCAGCTCGGGGTCCTGCATCGGCACGCCGCCAAGCCCGATGAAGCGGTCGGGCGCGCGCGCCACCATGGCGGCAATGGTGTCGTTGACGTGGCGGATGAGCGCCAGCGCGTCGTCGGCCGGCAGCCAATAGGACAACAACTCCGGCATCGGCGAGAGCACCTGCCGCGCAATGCCCATCTCGGCCATGGCCTCGAGACGGCGATCGATATCCCAGCACTGATCGGTGACGGTACGGAAGTTCTTGCCGTCGATCATCACGCATTTGTGGTGGCAGTCGTGCGCGGGCGCCATCTGCGGCCAATGCGCGCCGCCATGCTTGCCGGCATAGGCGGGGAATTGCGCCGGGACGATATGGGTATGAATGTCGATCGCCGTCATTGGGGGTCTGGCACCAACTTGCCTTCGATGGCGCGGGCATGGCCGCGGAATTCGGCGATCGCCGTGCCGTCGTCGCGCGTAACCGCCACGTCATAGATACCGGCGCGCCCGGCGCGCTGACGCTCGACCGCATGCGCGGTGAGCCGGTCGCCGCGCTTGGCCGGATTGAGAAAACTGATGCTGCAATGTTGCGCCACCATGCGCTGATTGCGCGAATTGCAGGCGTAGCCGAAGGCGGTGTCGGCCAGGAGGAAGATGTAACCGCCGTGGCAGGTGTCGTGCCAATTGACCATGGTGGCGCCCACGGCCATGGCGAGCACTGCCTCGCCGGGCCCGACCGAGACGAGCTGCAGTCCGAGCTCGCGGCCGGGGACGTCGTCCGCCCACATGGTGTCGGCGCAAACGCGGGCGAGCGCGGCGGCGTCCATCAGCCGTTCCCCTTGCGGCCGGTGAAGTTCGGCTTGCGCTTCTCCATGAAGGCACGCACGCCCTCCTGATAATCGGGAATGGCGCCGGCCTCGCGCTGCAGGTCGCGTTCGAGATCGAGCTGGGAATCCAGCGTATTGCTGGCCGAGGCGTCGAGCGCGCGCTTGATCAGCGCCAGGCCTTGCGTCGGCGCGATGGAGAAATGCTCGCAGATGCGCCGCGCCTCGTAGATCAGCGCATTGTCGGGCACGCATTTCCAGATCAGCCCCCAATTGGCAGCGGTTTCCGCCGGCAGGTCCTGCGCCAGCAGCGCCAGCCCGCGGGCGCGGGCATCGCCGACCAGACGCGGCAGCAGCCAGGTGCCACCGCTATCGGGGACGAGGCCGATGCGGGCGAAGGATTGCACGAATTTCGCCGCGCGGGCGGCGATCACGATGTCACAGGCGAGCGCGATATTGCAGCCCGCGCCGGCGGCGATGCCGTTGACCGCGGCGATCACCGGGAAGGGCAGGGCGCGCAGGCGCCGCACCAGCGGATTGTAATGCTGCTCCAGCGCGACGCCGAGCACGATCGTCTCGCCCGGCTTGGCCAGCCGCTCGGCGAGGTCCTGGCCGGCGCAGAAGGCACGGCCGGCGCCGGTGATCATGAGCGCGCGCGTCGCCTCGTCGGCGGCGGCCGCCTCGACCTGCTCGCGCAGTGCCACCAGCATCGGCACGTTGAAAGCGTTGAGCTTGTCCGGCCGATTGAGGGTGAGGATGCGGTAGCCGGTGTGTTGTTCGACGAGGATCAGGGGGTCATTCATGCGATGTCGGTTCCGGCCTGTCGTTGCATTCGCAAGCGATTATTGCGGCGTTTCGATCACGCCCACTTTGGCCGATCTTCATATCGCGTAAGTGGCTAATAATAAAGCAGAACTCAGTAGATTGCCGCCTGTTTGGCCGATTTCTTGGCCGATCTTCTCGCAATGTGTTCGCGTGTGGCAAGCCATGGTCCGCTTGCCGATCACTACCCCACAAAATCATCCAAATCTCCGACCTCCTTCTTCTCCCCCTCGAAATCCTCCGCGATGCGTTCGTAGAGCCGCGCGGCGGCGCTGAGCATCTCGTGCTCGGGATGGTCGTCGCCGACGAAGGCCGCGATCTCGTCGAGCTCGGCCACCCAGCGATAGGCCTTCGAATACATGCCCGGCATCTGCCGCGCGAGCCAGCCGGCGAGTGCCGGTTGGCTCTCGGCGAGTTCGGCCTTGAGCGCCTCCGCCGATCCGCCGCGCGTCGCTGCCAGCATCATGGCGGCGCCCAGCGCGGTGAAACCCTTGGTGATGCCGGCATAGGACATCTTCAGTGCCGATGCGGCGGTGGGCGGACCGGCCAGCACGCGCACGATCAGGCCGTGGTCGTTGAGCGTGGCGAGGCGGCCGGCTTCCGGGCCGGCGGCGTAGATCTTGGTGTTGCTGGAGCCGGGCTTGGGCGGCGGGCCGATGATGCCGGCGCCGACGAAGGGCGCAGCCGTGGCGGCAATCGTCGCGGCTATTTCGCTCTGTGTGGCCGGGCTTACCGCGTTGCACTCGACATAAACCGGCTTCCGGTTGGCGGCGGTGAGGTCCGGCGCCAGCCGTCGCGCCAGCGCCAGCGCCTCGCCCGGCGGCACGATCGACAGCAGGAAATCGGCTTCCATGAGTTGCGCGTCGTCGACCGCGCGCATCGTCGCCGCGCGGGCGCGCGCGGCGCTCGCCGCGCTGCGGCCGGCGAGCGAGGTGAGCACGGTGACGCCGTTCTCGGCCAGCCGTTGGCCGATACCGGCACCCATATTGCCCGGTGCGATGATGGCGACGGTCAAGGTCATGCATTCACCTCTAGGTATGTGTCGCGCCGCCGTCGGCATTGATCACCTGGCCGGTGACGAAAGCGGAGCCCTCCGACGCGAGGAACAGCGCCGCCCCGACCAGGTCCTCCGGCACTTCCGCGCGCGGCACGCATTGCATGGCGATGATGCGCGCCTTCTGTTCCGCCGTCACCGTCTTGCGTTCGATCTCGGTGAAGGTCGCGCCCGGCAATATGGCGTTGACGGTGATGCCGTCCGCCCCGAGCTCGCGCGCCATCGAGCGGCTCATGCCGATCAGCGCCGACTTGGATGCGATGTAGTGCAGATAGCCGGGGCGGCCGAGCGGCACCGCGCCAGAAGAGATGTTGATGATGCGGCCCCACTGCGCGCGGCGCATCGCCGGCAGCACCGCGCGCGTGCACAGCATCACGCCGGTGACATTGACGCGCAGCACCGCTTCCCACTCCTCGAGCGGGATCTGCTCGAACGGACGCATGGTCAGCGTGGAGAAGATCGCCGCATTGTTGATGAGCACGTCGATGCGGCCATATCGGTCATTGACCACCTCGGCCATCTCCTCGATCGAGGCCGGGTCGGCGACGTCGGTGGTCACCGCCAGCGCCTCGCCGCCGGCCCGCATGATCTCCGCGGCCACCGCGGCGGCGCGCGCCTCGTTCACTTCGGCGATGACCACGCGGCTGCCGGCCAGCGCGAAAGCCTTGGCGAAGACGCGGCCGATGCCTTGGCCGGCGCCGGTGACGATGACGACGCGCTCCTTGAGCGAGGGGAAAACGATCGCGTTCAGGTCGGTCATGCCTCTGTTCCTAGTTGCATCGCCCGGTCAGGTGGCACATTTGTGCCCGGTTTTTTGCATGCAGTGCGACAAAACGCCGGGTTTCTGCCGAATTATATTTCGGGCGGTTCGCCATCCCGGTCAACCGGCACCGCCGGCCGCATGGCCCACGAGCCCCAATCGTTGGCCGTTTTGTTCGCCGCCTTGCTGTCGGGTGGACCTTTGCTCGCCGATGCCGGTAGATTATGCCATCCTATGAAATTGAAGGCCGTAACGGACCCAGGGGAGGAAAAAAATGCGCAAGACTCTATTGGCCGCGGGCGCCTTATTGCTGCTCGCAGCGGGACCGGCCATGGCCCAGCAGAAATCCGTCAAGATCGGCTTCGTCTCGACCTTCAGCGGGCCGGTCGCCGTCATCGGCAACGACATGCGCAACTCGTTCGAGCTCGCGCTCGATCATATGGGCCGCAAGATGGGCGGCCTGCCGGTCGAAGTGATCTACGAGGACGACGGCTTCAAGCCGGCAACCGGCCGCCAGAAGACCGAGAAGCTGATCCAGTCCGACCATGTCGACTTCCTGGTCGGCTATATCTGGTCGAACGTGTTGTTGGCTTCGCTCAAGCCGGCGGTCGATTCCAAGACCTTCATCATCAGCGCCAATGCCGGCCCGCACCAGATCGCCGGCGAACTGTGCTCGCCCTATTACTTCTCGACCTCGTGGCAGAACGACCAGACGCCGCAGGCCATGGGCCTCTACATGAACCAGAAGGGCGTCAAGAGCGTGTTCCTGATCGGGCCGAATTACGCGGCCGGCAAGGACATGCTGGCGGGCGTGGCCTCGACCTTCAAGGGCAAGGTGGTCGGCCGCGAGCTGACCACCTGGCCGACGCAGCTCGACTTCTCCGCCGAGCTCGCCAAGGCCAAAGCCGCCAATCCGGACGCCATCTTCGTGTTCTATCCGGGTAAGGCCGGCGTGCAGTTCCTCAGCCAGTACGCGCAGGCGGGCCTGAAGGGCAAGATCCCGCTCTACACCGCCTTCACCATCGACGAGCTGTCGCTGCCGCTGCAGAAGGACCTCGCGGTCGGCGTGCCCGGCGCGCAGGAATGGGTCAACGATCTGCCCAATGCGGCCAACAAGAAGTTCGTCGCCGATTTCGAGAAGAAATATCCCGGCAAGAAGCCGTCGTTCTACGGCGCGCAGAGCTATGACGCCGCCAACCTGATCGCCTCGGCGGTGGCCGCGGTGCACGGCAAGCTCAGCGACAAGGCGGCGGTGGAAGCGGCGCTGAAGAAAGCCGATTTCAAGTCGGTGCGCGGCAACTTCAAATACGGCAACAACCACTTCCCGATCGAGAACTTCTACCTGCAGGACGTGGTGAAGAACGACAAGGGCCAGTTCGTGCTCAAGACCGTTGCCACCATCGTCAAGGACGACCAGGATATGTATCACGACAAGTGCCCGATGAAGTAAGCGGGCACCTCGGTGATGACCGGTGTCCCGGCCGCAGCGCAGAATGACATGATGCGCTGCGGACCCGGGACCCGGCTTCCTTGATTTTTGCTGAACCGGGGTCCCGGATCGGCGGCGCGGGCTTCCATGCGCCACCGTGCCCGGGACACGAACAAGCGGGCGACCGGCTCGCTTACTGCATAGCGCCTCGGCCATGACGCTGTTCATCGAGCAATGCTTGAACGGCTTGCAGTTCGGCCTGCTGCTGTTTCTGTTGGCGGCCGGGCTGACGCTTGTGTTCGGCATCATGGACCTGGTCAACCTGGCGCATGGCTCGCTCTACATGATCGGCGCCTATTTCGCCGCCACCTTCGCCGCCTGGACCGGCAGCTTCGTGTTCGGCGCAGTGCTGGCGCTCGGCGCCACGCTGCTGGTCGGCATGGTGATCGAGGTGATCGTCATGCGCCGGCTCTATGGCCGCGACCATCTCGACCACGTGCTCGGCACTTTCGGCCTGATCTTGTTCTTCAATGAGCTGGTGCGGCTGATCTGGGGCGCCGACGGCATGAGCCTGCCGCTGCCGTCCTGGCTGCTGGTCCCGGTGCCCATCCTGCCCGGCATTTCCTATTCGGCCTACCGGCTGGCCATGATCGTGGTGACGCTGCTCGTCGCCGGTTTCCTCTACGTCCTGGTCATGCGCACGCGCATCGGCATGCTGATCCGCGCCGGCGCCAGTAACCGCGAGATGGTCGGCGCGCTCGGCATCAACATCAAGCTGCTCTACACGCTGGTGTTCGGGCTCGGCGCCGCGCTCGCCGGCCTCGCCGGCATGATGCAGGCGCCGATCCTCACGGTGCAGATCGGCATGGGCGAGAACATCATCATCCTCGCCTTCGTCGTCACCGTCATCGGCGGCATCGGCTCCATCCGCGGCGCGCTCATCGGCGCCGTCTTCGTCGGCGTCGTCGACACGCTCGGCCGCGCCTATCTGCCCGACCTGCTGCGCCTGGTGCTCAGCCGCGACGGCGCCTCGACCTTGGCGCCCGCGCTCTCCTCCATGCTGATCTATCTGCTGATGGCGATCGTGCTGGTGGTGAAGCCGCAAGGCCTGTTCTCGGCGAGCGGCCGATGAGCGTCGCGTTCACGCCGCGCAATTTCGTCGCCGCGGCGCTGCTGGTGGCGCTGGCGTTGCTGCCGGTCTATGTGCATCTGTCCGACGACCAGTTCACGCTCACGCTGTTTACGCGCATCGTCATCTTGGCGCTGGCGGCGGTGAGCCTCAATCTGCTCCTCGGCTTCGGCGGCATGATGAGCTTCGGCCATGCCGTCTATCTCGGCATCGGCGGTTATGCCGTCGGCATGCTGGCCTTCGAGCATGTCTATAGCGGCTTCGTGCAGTGGCCGGTGGCGCTCGCCGCCTCGGCGCTGTTCGCGCTGGTGATCGGCGCCCTGTCGTTGCGCACGCGCGGCGTCTATTTCATCATGATCACTTTGGCCTTCGCGCAGATGGCCTATTACGTCATCTCCGGGATCGCCCGCTATGGCGGCGACGACGGGCTCACCATCTACAAGCGCAGCCAGTTCGTCGCCCCGCTCGACCTCGGCAACCGGGTGCAGTTCTATTACGTCTGTCTCGCGCTGCTGTTTGCGACCATCTATCTGGTCTGGCGCCTGGTGAATTCGCGCTTCGGCATGGTGATCCAGGGCGCGCGCTCCAACGAGCTGCGCATGCGCGCGATCGGCTTCCCCACCTATCCCTATCGCCTGGTCTGCTTCGTCATCGCCGGCACGCTGTGCGGGCTTGCCGGCGCATTGCTCGCCAACAATGCCGATTTCGTCAGTCCGTCGATGATGTATTGGACGCGCTCGGGCGATCTGATGATCATGGTCATCCTCGGCGGCATGGGCTCGGTGATCGGGCCGGTGTTCGGCGCGGTGGCGCTCCTGGTGCTGGAGGAGGCGCTGTCCGGCATCACCGAATATTGGCAGATCATTCTCGGCCCGCTGCTTGCTGCTGGTGGTGCTGTTCGCGCGCGGCGGCATCGACGGGCTGCTCGACGCCATCAAGCGCAGGAGCGTCGCATGAGCGGGCCGCTGCTGCAGGTCTCGCATCTGGCCAAGCGCTTTGGCGGCATCGTCGCCACCGACGACGTTATGCTCACGGTCATGCCCGGCGAGCTGCACGCGCTGATCGGGCCGAACGGCGCCGGCAAGACCACGCTGATCGCCCAGCTGTCCGGGCAACTGGTGCCGGATTCCGGCCGCATCCGCTTTGCCGGCCACGACATCACCAGGCTGCGGCCGCCGCGGCGCAGCCGGCTCGGGCTGGCGCGCTCGTTCCAGATCACCTCGCTGTTCCTCGACATGAGCGTGCTCGACAATGTGGCGCTGGCGGTGCAGGCGCATGCCGGCCACTCGTTCCGCTTCTGGCGTCCGGCGCGCGCCGAGGCGGAATTGCGCCAGCCGGCACTGGCCGCGCTCGCCCGCGTCGGGCTGGAAGCGCGCGCTGAATGGCCGGCTTCCGCCTTGAGCCATGGCGAGCATCGCCTGCTGGAGCTCGCCATGGCGCTGGCCAGCCGGCCGCGCATGCTGCTGCTCGACGAGCCGATGGCGGGACTGGGGCCGGAGGAATCCGCCCGCATGGTGGAGATGTTGCAGGCGCTCAAGGCCGAGTACACCATCCTCCTGGTCGAGCACGACATGGAGGCGGTGTTCGCGCTCGCCGACCGCATTACGGTCCTGGTCTATGGCCGGGTGATCGCCTCCGGCGCGCCGGAGGCGATCCGCGCCGATCCGGAAGTGCGCGAGGCCTATCTCGGCGAGGACGACGCGGAGGCCGCCCATGGCTGAACCGGTGCTGGCGCTCGACGGCGTCGAGACCTGCTACGGCCTCTCGCAGGTGCTGTTCGGCGTTACGCTCAGCATCGTGCCCGGCGAGATGGTGACGCTGATGGGACGCAACGGCATGGGCAAGACCACCACCGTGCGTTCGATCATGGGGCTGACGCGCGCGCGTGCCGGCTCCATCCGTTTTGCCGGCGAGGAGATCCGCGGGCTGCCGGCCTATCGCATCGCGCAAGCCGGTATCGGGCTGGTGCCGGAAGGGCGGCAGATCTTCCCCAATCTCAGCGTGCGCGAAAACCTGGTGGCGACCGCGGTGACGCGCGGCGACGCCGGCTGGACGCTCGATACCGTCTGTGAGCTGTTTCCGCGGCTGGCCGAGCGCGCCGACAACATGGGCAACCAGCTTTCCGGCGGCGAGCAGCAGATGCTGGCGATCGGTCGCGCGCTGATGACCAATCCGCGCCTGTTGATCCTCGACGAGGCGACGGAGGGCTTGGGGCCGCTGATCCGCGTCGAAATCTGGCGCTGTCTGGCGCGGCTGAAGGCGACCGGACTTTCCATCCTGGTGATCGACAAGAATGTCGGCATGTTGATCCGCACCGCCGACCGCCATTTCATGATCGAGCGCGGCCGCGTGGTGTGGTCGGGCACCTCCGCCGACCTCGCGGCGGCGGAAGATGTGCAGCACCGGTATCTGGGCGTTTAGCTCCGTCTGTCATCGCCCGCGAAGGCGGGCGATCAGTACGCCGCACTCGAAGAAGTTAAATCGAGACGTTTGTGATTACAGGGTCCCCGCTTTCGCGGGGACGACAGCTGAAAATTACTCCGCCGGCTCGACCAGTGGATGCCGCTTCATGAAAGTGAAGCTCGCCCGCCCAGCTGGCGGTGCAGCCTGTCGAGCAAGAGATAGATCACCGGCGTGGTGTAGAGCGTGAGCACCTGCGACACCAACAGCCCGCCGATGATGGTGATGCCGAGCGGGCGGCGCAGTTCGGAGCCGGGGCCCGAGGCGATCACCAGCGGCAGCGCGCCCAGCATGGCGGCGAGCGTGGTCATCAGGATCGGGCGGAAGCGTTCGAGGCAGGCTTCGTGGATCGCCTGCTTGGGCGTCAGCCCGCGCCGGCGTTCGGCGTCGAGGGCGAAGTCGACCATCATGATGCCGTTCTTCTTGACGATGCCGATCAGGAGGATGATGCCGATGAAGGCGATCACCGTCAGGTCGCTGCCCGACACCATCAGCGCCAGCAGCGCGCCGAGGCCCGCCGAGGGCAGCGTCGAGATGATGGTGAGCGGATGCGCCAGGCTCTCGTACAGCACGCCGAGCACGATATAGACCGCGATCAGCGCCGCCACGATCAGCAGCGGCTGCGCCCCCAGCACTGCTTGAACGCAGCCGTGTCGCCGGCGAAATCGGCGCGGATCGAGTTCGGGCAGGTGCATCTCCGCCACCGCCTGCTGGATCGCTTCGGTCGCCTTCTCCAGCGGCGTGCCGAGCTTGAGATTGTAGGTGATGGTCACCGCGGGGAACTGGCCCTGGTGGTTGACCACCAGCGGCGCGATGGTCGCGTTCGACATGCGCCACCGCCGATAGCGGCACCTGGGTGCCGCCGCGGCCGACGACGTGGATGCTGCGAGAGATCGTTGGGGTCGCGCCGGTTCTTGCCGGTGACTTCAAGCACCACCTTGTACTGGTTGCGTGCGCTGTAGATGGTGGAAATCTGCCGCTGCGAGAAGGCGTCGTTGAGCGCATTGTCGATGTCGGTCATGCGCACGCCGAGGCGCGCCGCCGCGGTGCGGTCGATGATGACGTTCGCCTGCAGGCCGCCCTGCTCGCGGTCGGTGGTGACGTCGGTGAGGCCGGAAAGCTCCTTCAGCCGGTCGAGCACCTTGGGCACCCATTGCTGCAAGGCGTCGATATCGGCGCTCCATAGCGTGAACTGGTATTGCGAGTTGCTCTGCCGGCCGCCGAAGTGCAGGTCCTGCGCCGGCACCATGAACACGCGGATGCCGGCGATATGGTTGAGCTTGGCGCGCAGCCGCGCCACCACCCGCTGCGTGCTGACATTGCCGCGCTCGGCGAGCGGCTTCAGGCTGATGAACATGCGGCCGTGATTGACCGAGGCGTTGAAGCCGGAGGCGCCGACCGAGGAGCCGACGCCGGCCACCGCCGGATCGGCCAGCACCACGTCCATGGCCTGCTCCTGCAAGGCCTTCATGGCGTCGAAGGAAATATCGGTGGAGGCATTGGTGCCGCCGAAGATGAGGCCGGTGTCGTCCTGCGGGAAGAAGCCCTTCGGCACCTTGATGAACAGCCCGACGGTGAGGGCGATGGTGGCGACAGAACACGATCAGCATCAGCGCGCGGTTCTCCAGCACGAAACCGAGGCGTGCGGTCGTAGAAGCGGACCGTGCGCGACACGAGCGCATTCCACCATCCGGTCGATGAAGGTGGCGGTCTTGCTCGGCGCCTCGCGCACGAAATAGGCGCAGATCATCGGGGTCACCGACAACGACACCACGGTCGACACGGCGATGGCGAAGGCCAGGGTGACCGAGAATTCGCGGAACAGGCGGCCGACGATGCCGCCCATGAACAACAATGGGATGAAGGCGGCGACCAGGGAGACCGAGATGGACACGACGGTGAAGCCGATCTGCCGGGCGCCCTGCATGGTGGCGCGCAAGCGGCGAATAGCCGCGTCTCCAGATTGCGGAACACGTTCTCGATCATCACGATGGCGTCGTCGACCACGAAGCCGACCGACACCGCCGAGCGCCATCAGCGACAGGTTGTCGATGGAGAAGCCGCACCGCCCACATCGCCGCGCAGGTGCCGGCGAGCGCCAGCGGCACCGTGATGCCGGCGGCCAGCGTCGCCGCCAGGCGGCGCAGGAACAGCGCCACCACCAGCATCACCAGGATCACGGTGGCGGCGAGCGTGAGCTGCATGTCGTGCACGCTGGCGCGGATGGTCTGGGTGCGGTCGGCGAGCACGGAAATGTCGAGCCCGGCGGGAATCCATTGCTTGAGCTGCGGCAGCAGCGCGTAGATGCGGTCGACGGTGTCGAGCACATTGGCGTCGGCCTGCTTGGTGATGATCAGCAGCACCGAGGGCTGGTGATTGTACCAGCCGGCCGAGCGGCTGTTGCGCACGCTGGCGCGCACGCTGGCGATGTCGGTCAGGCGGATCACCGTGCCGTTCACGGTCTTCACCACCACGGGATCGTAATCCGCCGCGTTGCGCAGCTGGTCGTTGATGCCGATGGTGGTGGCGAGCTTGCCGCCGTCGAAACGTGCCGAGCGGGCCGATGGCGTTGGAATTGGCGATCGCCGTGCGCACGTCTTCCAGGCTGAGACGCCCATGGCGGCGAGCCGCGCCGGATCGACGCGCACGCGCAGCGCCGGCTGCTCGGAGCCGGCGACGGTGACGTCGGCGACGCCGTCGACCTGGGAGAGGCGCTGCGAGATCACGCTGTCGGCGGCGTCGTAGATGGCGCTGCCCGGCATGGTCTTGGAGGTGAGCGCCAGGATCAGGATCGGCGAAGAGGCCGGGTTGAACTTGCGGAAGCTCGGCAGCGTCGGCATGTCGCCGGGCAGGTCGCTGAGCGCGGCGTTGAGCGCCGCCTGCACGTCGCGCGCGGCGCCCTCGATGCTGCGCGAGAGGTCGAACTGCACGATGATGCGCGAATTGCCGAGCGAGGATACCGAGGTCAGCTCGGTGACGCCGGAAATCTCCGACGAGCCGCCGCTCGAGCGGCGCCGCCACCGTCGCCGCCATGATCGCCGGATCGGCGCCCGGGCGGTTGGCGCTCACCATGACGACGGGGAATTCCACGCTCGGCAGGCTGGCCACCGGCAGGAAGGCATAGGCCACGGCGCCGACCAGGAACAGGCCGATCGCCAGCAGCGTGGTGCCGATCGGCCGCCGGATGAAGGGGCGCGAGAAGTTCATGGCGCGCCCCTATCCCACAGTCCGTTCGTCCCCGCGAAAGCGGGGACCCAGAGCAACGAACAATGCGCGCTGAAAATATGACCCTGGGTTCCCGCTTGCGCGGGAACGAACGGAGTATGACGTTCGAGCCGTCATAAGAACGGTCCTCACTCCGCCGGATGCGGCTGCACCGCGTCGCGCGCCGGTCAGCCGGGCGCGCAGCCGCTCCATGTAGAGATAGATCACCGGCGTGGTGTAGAGCGTCAGCAATTGGCTGAGCAGCAGCCCGCCGACGATGGTGACGCCGAGCGGATTGCGCAGCTCGGAGCCGGTGCCGGCTTCCAGCGCCAGCGGCAGCGCGCCGAACAGCGCGGCCAGCGTCGTCATCATGATCGGGCGGAAGCGCAGCATCGCCGCCTGCACGATCGACTGCTCGGGCGTCATGCCCTGGTGGCGCTCGGCCTCGATGGCGAAGTCGATCATCAGAATGGCGTTCTTCTTCACGATGCCCATCAGCAGCACGATGCCGATCAGCGCGATCACCGACAGGTCGTAGTGAAACAGCATCAGCGCCAACAGCGCGCCGACGCCGGCCGAGGGCAGCGTGGAGAGGATGGTGAGCGGGTGGATGAAGCTCTCGTACAAGACGCCGAGCACGATGTAGATGGTCACCGCGGCGGCGAGGATCAGCCAGGGCTCGCCGGCGAGCGACTTGGAGAATTCGGCGGCGTCGCCGAAATAGCTGCCGGTCACCGTCGCCGGCATGCCGATCTGCTCGCTGCGCCTGGCTGATGGCGGTGACCGCGTCGGACAGCGCATAGCCGGGGGCGAGGTCGAAGCTGATGGTGACCGAGGGGAACTGCTCCTGATGCGCGATCGACAGCGGCGCCGTGCTGCGCACGAAATGCGCGAAGGCCGAAAGCGGCACCTGGTTGGAGCCGGTCACGCTATTGGGCGTGGCCGTGGTGTTGGTATTCGGTCGTGCCGGTCGCGGTATTGCCGACGGTCGCGGCGGTGCCGGTCGAGGTATTGGCGCCGGTGACGTAGATCTTGACAGCGCGGAAGGGTCCTGCTGGTAGCGCGGCTGCGCCTCCAGGATGACGCGGTACTGGTTGGCCTGGCCGTAGATGGTGGAAATCTGCCGCTGGCCGAAGGCGTCGTCGAGCGTGTCGGTGATGCTCTGCATGGAGACGCCGAGGCGTCCCGCCTGCTCGCGGTCGACGTCGACGCGCAGGCGCGGGCCGCCTTCCTGCGCCTCGGAGGCGACTTCGCGCAGCGCCGGCGCGCGGCGCAGCGCCTGCGTCAGCTTGTCGGCCCAGGTCAGCACCTCGTCGCGGTCGGTGGAGACCAGCGTGTACTGGTATTGCGCGCGGGAAACCCGCGTCGAAATCTGGATGTCCTGCGTGGCCTGGAAATAGACCGTCATGCCGGGAATGCCGGCGACCTCGCGCTTGAGCCGCTCGATGATGGCGCCGACCAGGTCGCTGCGCTCGTCGCGCGGCTTCAGCGTGATGGTGAGCCGCCCGGCATTGGGCGTGGCGTTGAGCGGGGAGACGCCGATCACCGAGACCACGCCGGTCACGTCCGGATCGGCGCGCACGATGTCCTCGACGCTGGTGCTGGCGCCGCGTTCCATCTCGGCGAAGGAGACGTCGGTGCCGGCTTCGGTCACCGCGGTGATCAGGCCGGTGTCCTGCAGCGGCAGGAAGCCCTTCGGCACGCACCACATAAAGCGCGATGGTGATGGCGAAGCGTCGCCAGCGTCACCATCAGCGTGCCGAACTGGTGGCGCAGTACCCATTGCAGGCTCACGTGGTAGAATTCGACGGTGCGGTCGACGGCGCCGGTGAATTTGCGCGCCAGCGGGCCCGGGGTGGCGCTGCCGTGGCGCAGCAGGCGGCCGCACATCATCGGCGTCAGCGTCAACGAGATCACCGCCGAGGCGACCACGGCGATGGTCAGCGTCAGCGCGAATTCGCGGAACATGCGGCCCACCAGGCCGGTCATGAACAAGAGCGGGATGAACACCGCGATCAGCGACAACGTCAGCGAGATCACCGTGAAGCCGATCTCGCCGGCCCCGCGCAGCGCCGCCGTCAGTGGCGGTTCGCCGTTCTCCATGTGGCGCACGATGTTCTCGATCATGACGATGGCGTCGTCGACCACGAAGCCGGTGCCGATGGTCAGGGCCATCAAGCGAGAGGTTGTCGAGGGAGAAGCCGGCGAACCACATCACGCCGAAGGTGGCGACCAGGGACAACGGCAGGGCGACGCCGGCGATGACGGTGGCGCGCACGGTGCGCAGGAAGATCAACACCACCAACACCACCAACGCGACCGAGAGCACCAGGGTGAACTGCACGTCGCGCACCGAGGCGCGGATGGTGGTGGTGCGGTCGTTGACCACGGTGAGCTTGGCGCCGGCGGGCATGGAACTTTGCAGCCGCGGCAGCTCCTTGCGTCACCCGCGCGACGGTCTCGATCACATTGGCGCCGGGCTGGCGCTGCACGTCGATGACGATCGCCGGCTTGCCCTGGTACCAGGCGCCGACTTTCGAATTCTCCAGCCCGTCGACCACGTCGGCGACATCGGAGAGCAGCACCGGCGCGCCGTTGCGATAGGCCACCACCACCGCCTTGTAGGCGTCGGCGCTGGCGATCTGGTCATTGGCGGCGATGGTGTAGGACTGATGCGTGCCGTCGAGCGAACCTTTGGGCCCGGCCACATTGGCGCCGACGATGGCGGTGCGCAGGTCTTCCAGCCCGATGCCGTAGGCGGCCAGCCGGTCGAGATTGGCCTGGATGCGGATCGCCGGGCGGATGCCGCCCTGCACCGAGACATGGCCGACGCCGGTGAGCTCGGACAGCCGCGGCGCCATGATGGTGTCGGCAAGGTCGCTCAAGGTGCGCTGATCGACGCTGTCGGAGGTGAGCGCCAGGGTGACGATGGGCACGTCGGCCGGGTTCACCTTCGAATAGAGCGGTGGATAGGGCAGGTTGCGCGGCAGGTTGGAGGCGGCGGCGTTGATCGCCGACTGCACGTCCTGCGAGGCGGCGTCGATGTCGCGGCTGAGGTCGAACTGCAGCGTGACCTGGCTCACCCCGAACGAGCTCGACGAGGTCATGGTCTGCAGCGCCGGGATCTGGCCGAACTGGCGCTCCAGCGGCCCGGTGACCAAAGCGGCGATGGTGTCGGGATTGGCGCCGGGAAGCTGGGTGGTGACCTGGATGGTGGGGAAGTCGACCTGCGGCAGCGCCGACACCGGCAGCCACCAATAGCCGAGCAGGCCGCCCAGCATCACCGCGACGCCGAGCAAAGAGGTTGCGATGGGCCGGTGGATGAAGGGTGAGGAGACGCTCATTGCGCCGGCCGCCGGTTGGCCCCGCTTTGCTGTCCCGTGCCATTGCCACTGCCGCCAGCCGCCCCGTCACGCTGCTTGCGCCGGCCGTTTTTCGGTTTCTGTCCGGGCGCGGCTTTCGCCGGCGTCGCCGCCGGCGCGCCGTCGGCGCTTCCGATCGCCACCTTGCTGCCCTCGGTGAGGCGGGCAAAGCCGGTGGTCACCACCCGCTCGGGCGGCGTGATGCCGCTCTTGATCACGGCCTGGTTCTCGTCCTGCCGCTCGACCACGATCGGCCGCATGCTGGCCTTGTCGTCGCTCCCGACCACATAGACGAAGGTGCCGTTGGGGCCGCGCTGCACCGCGCCGGTCGGGATCACCACCACGCCTTTCAGCGTGTCGATCAACAGCCGCACATTGATGAACTGGCCCGGCCAGAGCTGCAGATCGGCATTGGGGAATTCGGCCTTGAGCTTGACCGTGCCGGTCGAGGAATCGACCGTGTTGTCGATCACGGTGAGGGTGCCGCGGTCGACGATCTTGTTGTTGTCGGAGCGCTGCGCCTCGACCGTGAGCGGACCCTTGGCGAAAGCGTCGTTCACCCGCATCAATTCCTGCTGCGGCAGGTTGAAGATGACCGAGATCGGTTTGATCTGGCTGATGGTGACGATGGCCGACGTGCTGTCGGACGCGCGCACGTAATTGCCTTCGTCGACCTGGCGGATGCCGGTGCGGCCGGAGATCGGCGCGGTGATGGTGGTGTAGGAAAGCGTCGCGGCGGCGTTCTCGATCGCCGCCTGATCGGCCTGCACCAGCGCGGTATCCTGTGCGACCAGTGCCTTCTGGGTATCGACCTGCTGTTTGTTGATGGCATTGGTGGCGGCGAGCTTCTGGTAGCGCGCAAGATCGTTCTTGACGTTGGCGAGCACCGCCTCGTCCTGCGCCTTCTTGGCCACGGCCTGGTCGTATTGCGCCTGGTAGATGGTGGGATCGATCTTGGCCAAGCAGGTCGCCCTTCTTGACGTCCTCGCCTTCCTTGAAATTGACGCTGATCAGCTTGCCGTCGACCTGCGGGCGTATGGTGACGGTGTTGAGCGCGCGCGCCGTGCCGACGGTGGTCAGGTAGACCGGCACGTCGGCGCGGGCGGCCGGCGCCACCAGCACCGGCACCGGGCCGCTGGCGGCGAAACGGCCGGGACGGCGCTGCGGCGCCGGCGAGGGCTGGTACACCCAATAGAGCGCGCCGCCGACCGCGATCAGCACCAGGAGGCTGACCATGACGCGGCGCACGCGTCCCGTGCGCCGGACCGGCGTCTTGGTTTCGCTCAGCGGCAGCTTACCGTGCATGCTCGGTTCCATGGGTTTGGGCAGCCAGCCGCCCCCGAGCGCCTGATAGAGCGTGACGATCGCCTGCACATGGGCGAGCCGCGACTGTGCCAGCGTGTCCTGCGCCTGATACAAAGTCTGTTGCGTCTGCAACAGCGTGACCATGTCGATGGTGCCCTGGCGGAAACGCTGCTGGGAAATATCGAAGGCCTGACGCGAGCTGCGCACCACCTCGCGCTCCAGGCGCTCGCGCAACGCGGTCTGGCGGATGCCGTCGAGCGCGTTTTCCACGTCGCCGAAGGCCGAGATCACCGCCTTGCGATAGGTCTGCAGCAATTCGTCCTGCTTGCCCTTCTGCAGGTCGACATTGCCCTGCAGCTTGCCGGCCTCGAAGATCGGTTGCGTCAGGCCGGAAGTGAGGGTGTAGAAGGCCGATTCCGGCCGCAGCAGCGTCTTCAGCACCGCGCTCTGGTAGCCGCCTTCGCCGGTGAGCTTGATCGATGGCAGCAGCTGGGTACGCGCGTTGTAGACATTGGCATTGGCGGCGGCGAGCTTGGCCTCCGCCTCGCGGATGTCGGGGCGCTGCGCCAGCAATTGCGAGGGCAGGCCCGGCGTCACCCGCGGGATGGCGATGGCGTTGAGGCTGCCGCCGCGCACATGCACGCGTTCGGGCGAACGCGCCATCAGGATGGCGAGCGTGGTGCGGTTCTGCTTCAGTGTCTGTTCGAGCAGCGGGATGGCGGCGCGCTGCGTCGCCACCAGGCTTTGCTGCTGCGCCACGTCGAGCGAGGAGGCGGTACCGGCGTTGAACCGGTCCTGGATCAATTTGAGCACGTCGCTCGCGCTCTTCAGGTTCTCCTGCGCGACGCGCAGGCGGTCCTGCGCCGCCAGCACCTGGAAATAGGCATTGGCCGCGCTCACCACGGTGGAGAGCGCGACCACCTCGCGGTCGAAACGGCTGGCGACGGCGCTTTCTTCCGCCGCGCGCAGCGCCGAGCGGTTCTTGCCCCAGAAGTCGATCTCGTAGCTGGCGCTGAGCGAGGCCGACAGCGTGTCGCGCTCGGAGCCGCCGGAGGAGCTGCCGCTGCTGCCGGTGCTCTGCGAGGAGCGCGCATGGCTGGCGCTGCCGGCAAGATCGATCGCCGGCAACAGCGCCGCGCCGGTGATGCGCGCCTGTGCGTCCGCCTGCACGATGCGGGCGATCGCCGCGGCGATATCGAGATTGGCATCGCGCGCCTGCGCGACGATGCTGGGTCAATTCGGGCGAATGAAACGAACGCCACCAGTCGAGCTTGGGCAAGGCGGCCTGCGCGGCGGCCGGCGAGCGCGAGGCGCCGTCATAGCCGGCCGGGATGTCGAGCGCCGGCTCCGGCAGATCGCCGGTCAGCAGGCAGCCCCCCAGGGGCAGGATCAGAGCCGTCTGCAGCATGATCGCAACCAATCGTGCGCCGCGTGCGCTCTTGACATGCAATAGCTTTGACCTGTGGCGCATACCGACAACTTTCAATGACAGGGCAAACCAAGGCGAGATGAAATTATCGTTAGTTTGCCCTATTGTCGGCTGCTTGTGGGTTTTGTCTTGGCCCGCCAATTGGCCAGCGCCAGCCGCCCGGCGGGCGACATCTTGGCCGCGGCCTCGGCGAATACGCCCTGCAGCACCAGGTCGAAGCTCTGGCGGGCGGCGCGCGTCTTGGCCATGGCTGCGCGCATGTCCTCGATCTTGAACGGCTCCTGCCGCAAGGTGGCGCGGATCGCGTCACGCGCCGCATGATAGTTGTCCTGCGTGCTTTCGATGGCCGCGTGTTTGGCCGCGATCATGCTCTGCAAGACCTTGGCGTCGGCGGCCGGCAAGGTGGCGGCCAGGCGATCGACGCGGACGAACACGTTGGGGTCCCAGCGCGGTGGCGGGGCGGGCGCCCGGATCGCCATGGCCAGCGCCACGCCGACGAAGAACAGGTTCAGCGCGAGCGAGCTGAGCAGCAGCCAGCGCGTGCCGGCGCGGCGCGTGAACGTGGGGCTGGCTTGGGCGGCAACACTCATGGACGCGCTCCGGTCAGCGGTTCGGGTTCGAACACCACCGTGCCGAGGTCGGTGGTGTTGGCGGCTACGGTCATTCCCTCGATACGGTCGATCTGACGGTCGAGCCCGGAAATGCCGATGAAGAAGCCGATCAGCGCGCAGGCGCCGAGCGCGGCCATACGCGGCCAAGCCGGCGCGAACTGCCAGTCGAGCAGCACCAAAGGCAGCCGCCACAGCGGCACTTTCTGCCGCGGCAGCGCCGTCGTCAGGCGGGCCAGCACGCGCGTCACCGCGGCTTCATCGGCTGGTTCGGTTTGGCGCGTCAGCGTGGTCGCGAGCAGACGCTCGAGCTCTTCGTCGGTCATCGTTCATCCCCGTCGATCAAATGCCCCAGCGCGCGGCGCAGGTTCTGCTTGCCGCGCACCAGTAAAGTCTCCACCGCCGAAACGGTGGTATCGAGTAGTTCCGCCACCTGCGCATTGCTCATGCCCTCGCTATAGGTGAGCATGATCGCCGTGCGCTGGCGCGCCGGCAGTTCGCCGATGGCCGCCGTGAGCGAGCGTTCGCGTTCGTCGGCCTCCGCCCGCACACCGGCATCGGGCGTCGGATCCTGGATCTCACCGGCCGCCTCCAGCGCGACCCAGGGCGCGCGCCGCTTGCGGTCGAGGCAGAGATTGACCACCACGCGCGTAAGCCAGGTGCGGAACGCCGCCAATGGCTGCCAGCGCGGCGCGTGGGTCCACACCCGTAGCATCGCCTCCTGCGCCACGTCCTCGGCGTCGGCGGCGTTGCCCAGAATGCGGCGGGCAAGCCCGAGCATGGCCGGCAGATGGCGGCGCGCGAGTTGCTGATAGGCCCGGCGGTCGCCGCGCGCGACCCGGGCCATGAGCGCTTCGTCGCTATCATCCGTCGCAGGGCGATTGCCATCGGATAAGTCCATCCTAGCGCCTGGCCCTTGTCTGTCTAACGGTCGAACCGCCGGAATCCTGTGCGATTGGAACTCTGCAATGCGCGGCGATCATAGCCAAGCTCGACGGTAAAGTATTGATCTCTTGGGCCTTTACAAACCGCAGGCGAAAACGCCGGGCCGCCAAGCAAGCCGCGCACGCAAAGCATCCTCCCTCTCGGGCACGATCGCCCGCCTTGGCCACAGGGATGAATTCGAGGCGCCTTCGCGCGGCGCCCCGGGCAACGGCCGGACCCCGCGTGGACGCGCTGCCGTCTTGCGCCAGATCGCGCTCGCTTGCGGCCTCCCGGCCACCGCTGCGGCGGCGTCAATTACCAGTGATCATTGGACTTTCCCCAGTCGCATTATTGTCTTGAATGCGCCGTCATCCGCAGGCATCCAGGGCCCGGCTGGTCCACGGGGATTCTCCCAAGCCGCCGCTTCAGGGTGTGTGATGATGCGATTCTTCGGTGCCGTTGTGCTGACGTTTGCCGCGGCGGTGGCCGCCGTGCCGGCGGCTGCGCAATCGAATTCGATGCCGGCGCCGTATTACAGCAGCGCGCCGCCGGCGGACCAAAGCGGGCCGAGCCGCATTCTGCCCTATCCGGACGAGGCCGACGCGGTGCCGCCGCCACCACCGGCTTTCGCCTATGGCCACCAGCTTGGTGCCAAGCCGCCGGCCGGCGCCGACGCGATGCGTCCGCCGGGCCAGGTCAACGGCAGCGCGCCCGCCGCCACGCCGCAGCCGGCGCCGCCCGTCGGCACCGCCGCCTTGCCGCCCGAGGATCAGCCGGAAACCGGCGATCCCAAGGAACTGCCGCCCAATCTGCGCCGCCAGCTCGTCAACTTCCCCACCCGCGAGCCGGCCGGCACCATCATCATCGATACGCCCGACACCTTTCTCTATTTGATCCTCGGCCATGGCCAGGCGCTGCGCTACGGCATCGGCGTCGGCCGCGAGGGCTTCACCTGGGCGGGCACCGAGCGCGTGTCGCGCATGAAGGAATGGCCGGACTGGTTCCCGCCGGCGGAAATGATCGAGCGTCAGCCCTATCTGCCACGCATGATGGCGGGCGGGCCGGGCAATCCCTTGGGCGCGCGGGCGCTCTATCTCGGCCACACGCTCTACCGCATCCATGGCACCAACCAGCCTTCGACCATCGGCAAGTTCGTGTCGTCCGGCTGTATCCGGCTGCTCAACGCCGATATCGAGGACCTCTACAGCCGCGTGCAGGTGGGCAGCCGCGTCGTGGTGCTGCCGGCGAAACCGCCGGAGACCGCCTCGAACGCCCCCGCGGCCCCGGGCGCCCCGGCACCGGCCGCCGTCGCCCATGGCAGCGCCAATACCGGCGCGGTCACGACCTCGCGGCTGCCGCCCGTGCGGTAGGCTGCTCGGCGCCGCTCACCTTCGCCAACCGGGTAATCGCCTCGATCATGGCGCCCGGATCGGCAATGCGGGGCAAGCCCGTGATGCCGTGTTTCCTGAAAGTCCTTATTCCGCCGCGGCGCTGGCGCTCTTGGCGATCGCCGCATTGACCCGCGGCATGACTTCTTCCGCCATGAGCTGCATCGAGCGCTTGGCCAAGGCCGGGTCGACCCAGTCCATGCCGGCATAGACCAGTTCGCCGAAATCGCCGGTCTCCTCGCGCATCGCCAGGATCTGGTCGACCACCTTGTTGACCGAGCCGTGGAACACGCAGTGCCGCATGACGAAGTCGTGGGTGATCTCCTCGTCCGGCTGCTCCTTGGTGCTCTTGAACACGTAGAGCCGATTGCCGCGCTTCATCTTGGCGCGCATCTGCTCGAAATAGAAACGATAGGGGCTGTTGGCGTCCTCGCATCCATAGCGTGCCGCCACCTTGTCGTCGTCGGCGACGAAGATGGTGCGCGCCACCCGCCAGTCACGGATATCGGCCTTCTGCCCGGCCTCGGCCTTGCCCTTGGCGTAGTTCACCCAATGCGACTTCAAATGATTGGCCAGCAGGAAGTTCGCCGAGATCGGATGGAAGTCGCGCTTGCCCATCAGCACCACGCCGGGTGAGAACGGCGCCACCACGGTGCCGACGATCTCCGGCCGCGGCTTCTGGAACGGCTTGGCCAGCATGCCGACGCCGAGCTCGAGCGCGGCGGTGCGCGCGAAGCCCACCTTGAAGCGGTTGTCGCTGAAGTCGATGTCGTAAGGCGGGTCGCGCTCCCACACCGCCAGGATGACGTCGATCGCCTCGGCGAAAATCTTGTTGCGGTCTTCGTCGAGAATGCCGAGCGCCTCCGCGTCCGAGGTGAGCGCGCCGGGCGAGACGCCCATGATGAAGCGCCCTTGCGCCAGATGGTCGAACATCGCCGCGTTCACCGCGATCACCACCGGATGCATCTGCGCCAGATTGGTGGTGCCGGTGGCGAGCTTGATCTGCGTGGTGGCGTGGATCAGCGTGGCGTTGAACATCATGCTGTTGGTGATGTTCTCGCAGGCGTCGGTCAGGTGTTCGCCCATGAAGGCGTCATAGAAGCCGAGCTTGTCGGCCAGAATGATCGCCTCGCGATCTTCGCGCAGCGTCTGCGACCAGTCGCGATGCATCGGATGCACCGGCATGGTGAAGTAGCCCAACCGCATTCGTCGTCTCCGCTTGTCCGCGCTCTCGAAACTAGCCGAGCCCGCCCGCCCAGCAAAATGGCATTTGCGCGATTGTCGCAATGCCAATCGGTGAGTTTGAGGGGGCGAAAACCGCATCCAGCCGGGCTATGCGGCCTCTGGCGCGGGGGCCGGCGACGCGGCCCGCCCGCTTGCAGGACCGGTATCGCGATCGGGGTGCCGGGAGGCGTTGCCGGCGACCGCCGCGGCTCGGGGCCTGAACGACCGCGTTTATCCACCGGGCCGCGGGAGACCGGTTCCGCTTTCGGCGGGCGAAAGACTAGTCTTTCCGCCATTCATCCGATTCGAGGGGTGGCGGACCCATGATGCGCTGGTTTCACGCCTTGATGCCGAAGGAGGAGCGCTTCTTCGAGCTGTTCGCGCGCCATTCGCAGGCGGTGCTCGCCGGCGCGCACGCGCTGCGCGCCATGTTGGAAGGGGGCGCTGCGGTCGAAGTCAACTGCCGCACCGTCATGGAGCGCGAGGACGACGCCGACAACGTCACCCGCGAGGTGCTGATCGCCGTGCGCCGCACTTTCATCACGCCGTTCGACCGCGGCAGCATCCGCGACTTGATCACCTCGATGGACAACACCATCGACCAGATGCAGAAGACCGCGAAGACCGCGATCCTGTTCGACGTGTCCAGTTTCGAGCCGGAAATGAAGGAGATGGCCGACCTGATCGTGAAATGCGCCGAGCTCGTCCAGGAGGGGGTGCCGCTGCTGCACGCGATCAGTTCCGAGGCCGTGCATATCAGCTCGCTCACCGAGCAGATCTCGGCGCTCGAGGGTCGCGGCGACGAAATGCACGATGTCGGCCTCAAGCGGTTGTTCCAGACCAAGGCAAAGGTCGATCCCATGGCGTTCTTCATCGGCAATGAGATCTACGACCATCTGGAGAAAGTCGTGGACCGCTTCGACGACGTCGCCAATGTCATGCACGGAATTGTCATCGAGCATGTGTAGCCCTCTCCGTCATTCCGGGGCGCGAGCGCAAGCGAGCGAACCCGAAATCCATATTCCGCAGCGCCGGGGTTATGGATTCCGGGCTCGCGGCCTGACGGCCGCGCCCCGGAATGACGGGCGTGAGACTGGAATCGGGCCGCGATGAACGCCATGCTCTCCCTGCCGGTCCTGATCGCGCTGATCACGGTGGCGCTCGCCTTCGATTTCCTCAACGGCCTGCACGACGCCGCCAATTCCATCGCCACCATCGTCTCCACCCGCGTGCTTCGCCCGCATTATGCGGTGGCCTGGGCGGCCTTCTTCAATTTCATCGCCTTCCTGTTCTTCGGGCTGCACGTCGCCAATACGCTCGGCACCGGCATCGTCGCGGCGAATGTCATCGATCCGCGCCTGGTATTCGGCGCGCTGATGGGCGCGATCCTGTGGAACCTGATCACCTGGGCGCTCGGCATCCCGTCGAGCTCCTCGCATGCGCTGGTGGGTGGGCTGGTCGGCGCCGGCATCGCCAAGGCCGGCGTCAGCGTCATCGTCTGGCGCGGCCTGGTACCGACCGTGATCGCGATCGCCGGCTCGCCGCTGATTGGCTTCTTTCTCGCACTGATGCTGGTGCTGGCTTTGTCGTGGCTGTTCATCCGCGCGACGCCGTTCGCCGTCGACCGCACCTTCCAGCGCCTGCAATTCATCTCGGCTTCGTTCTATTCGCTCGGCCACGGCGGCAACGACGCGCAGAAGACCATGGGCATCATCGCCGTGCTGCTCTATTCGCAAGGCCATCTCGGCGCGAAATTCTACGTGCCGTTCTGGGTGGTGATCGCCTGCCAGATCGCCATGGCGCTGGGCACCCTCATCGGCGGCTGGCGCATCGTCAGGACCATGGGCTCCAAGATCACGCGGCTGACGCCGATGCAGGGTTTCTGCGCCGAAGCCGGTGGCTCGGTGACGCTGTTCGCCGCCACCTGGCTCGGCATCCCGGTGTCGACGACGCACACCATCACCGGCTCGATCATCGGCGTCGGCGCGGCGCGCAAGATGTCGGCGGTGCGCTGGAGCGTCGCCAACAACATCGTGATCGCCTGGATCATCACGATCCCGGCGACCGGGGTGATCGCCGCGATATTTTATTGGCTGAGCGGGCTGTTCTGAACGATGGACGATTAGACCGCGACGCGCTGCAGGAAGCCCTCGACCTCGTGGCGCAGATCGGCGGCGGCGGCTTCCACCGCCTGCGAGGCGCCGAGCACGCTTTCCGCCGATGAACGCGTCTCGGTGGCGGCGCCGGCGACTTCGTCGAGCACCGAGACCACCAGCTTGGCGCCGGTGGCGGCGCTGGCGACATTCTGCGAAATCTCGGCGGTGGCGGAATTCTGCTGCTCGACCGCGGCGGCGACCGTATTGGTGCAGGTGTCGATCTCGCGCATGCGCGTGGCGATGCGGCCGATGGCACCGACCGCGCCCGTGGTTGCCGCCTGCACCGCCATGATCAGCTTGGAAATATCCTCGGTCGCTTTCGCAGTCTGCACCGCCAGCGATTTGACCTCCGAGGCCACCACCGCGAAGCCCTTGCCGGCTTCGCCGGCGCGCGCCGCCTCGATGGTGGCGTTGAGCGCGAGCAGATTGGTCTGCCCGGCGATGGCGCGGATCAGTTTGATTACGTCGCCGATCTTCTGCGCCGCCTGGGCGAGCGTGGCGATCTGCTGGTTGGTGTCCTGCGCTTCGCTGACCGCCGCGCGCACGATCTCGGTGGTGAGACTGAGCTGGCGGCCGATCTCGCCGATCGAGCCGGTCAATTCGTCGGCGGCGACGGCGGCGGTCTCCACATTGGTGGAGGCGTCATTGGAGGCGGCGACCGCGCCCTCGGCGCTTTTCGATGTCTGGCCGGAATTGGCGAGCAGGGTGGTGGCGGTCGAGCGCATGGCCATTGCGCCCTCGGACACCGTGCGTAGCAGGTCCTCGACCTTGCGGCGGAAGCTCATGATCGCCTGCTCGATCGCGGCGCGCCGCTGCTCCTGTTCCTGCATCGAGGCGCGTTCGCGCTCGGCGCCGCGCCGCTCGGTGACGTCCTCATGCGTGGCCACCCAGCCGCCATCGGGCATCGGCCGGTTGATGACCAGGATGGTGCGTCCGTCGGCGGACTTGACCTCGGAGCTTTTGGCGCCGCCCTGCGCCATCGAGGCGAGGAGCTCGCGCCGGTAGTCGTCGACATTGCGCGAGAAGCTGCCATTGCTGATGCGGTATTCGAGCAGGTCGCTCAAACTCGTGCCCGGCCGCGCCACCTCAGGCGGCAGCTTGTACATCTCCATATAGCGGCTGTTGCACACGACCAGCCGCTCGCCGCGGTCGAACATGCACAGGCCCTGCGACATGTTGTTGAGCGCAACGCGCATGCGCCGGTTATAGGCGCGCAGCCGCTGGGTAAGCACGAACAGCGTCGCCGCCATCGCCACCAGCGCGACCGGGACGGCGACGAGCGCGCCCGAGCCCGGCAGCAGGATCGGCGCCAGCAGGTAGCTCACGGCAAAGCCGACAACGCCGATCAGCGCCACCAGGCGCCAATCGCGCGGCACGGCAAGAGCGGTCGAGGCCTTGGCCATTGAGCGTTTCCAGCTTTTGGCGCAACGGTATTCCCCGACCCGTTGTTTTGCGGTTAATTTCCGTTACCGGACCGGTTAACAAACGATGAGTGGCAAGGGGAGGAGTTTTGTAATGGGGAAGTTGCGCGCGGCCGAGTGCCGCGAGTTCATCCAGGCGGTGGTCGAGAAGGCGGAACAGATGGGGGTGCCGGTCTCGATCGCCGTGGTCGGTCCGGAGGGCAATATCATCGCGGTCGAACGCATGGACGAGGCCGGTTTCGTCACCCCGGAGACCGCCATCGCCAAGGCCTATACGGTCGCCGCTTTCCGTTCGATGAGCCCGCGCTTTCCCGACGGCCTGGTGATCCAGCAGTGGTTCAAGGAGCGCAATCAGCAATTGCTGGTCAGCCTCGCCGCCATGACCCATGGGCGCATCGCCGCCTCGGGCGGCGCCGCGCCGGTGTTCAGGGGCAATGAGATGGTCGGTGCCTATGGCATCTCCGGCGGCACCTCGCAGCAGGACGAGGAGATGGCCGTGCATGCCCGCGCCAAAGTCGGCTGGGCGCATCGTCCGGCGGACGATACCACTGCGCCGGAGGTGAAAGCGCATATCAACGCTCTTTATGAAAAGGCCGGCATCAAGGACCGGCTGTAATATTTTTTTGGCAAGCGAGCGCATGGCATTTGCAACCGCTGCCGCAGGCCGCGCAATTCGAGATGTCGGCGCCGTCGGAGCGCATCCGGCAGGCGTTGCGCTCGACCACCAATCGGCCATGATCGCGGGCGAGCGTGCGCGCCTCGCGAATTCGGAGACCCCCCTTGCTCAGTTTGTCCCGCCGGCTTGCGGCCGTGCTCGCTCTGCTCGCGCTCGCCGCCTGCGCCGGCGCTTACGTGCCGAAGGGCGAGCCGAGTTTTTATCGCGACCTGGCGCGGCCCGGCGCCGAGCTCGACACGGCGGTCGCCGCCTCGATCATTTCCGGCTACCGCGGCAATAATGGCTTGCCGCCGGTAACGCTCGATCCGACCCTGATGCAGTTCGCGCAAGCGCAGGCTGCCATCATGGCCAAGCGCGACAGGCTCGATCACAATGTCGGCAAGCCCTTCGCGGTGCGGCTGAAGGCCTCCGGCTATGACGCCGTGCGCGCGGCGGAGAACATCGGCGCCGGCTATCACACGCTGGCGCAGGCATTTTCCGGCTGGCGCGATTCGCCGCCGCATCGCGCCAATATGCTGCTGGCCGGTGCGACGCGCATGGGTATCGCCGCGGTCTATACGCCGCGCTCCAAATACAAAGTGTATTGGTCGCTGATCCTGGCGCAGCCGGACGAGAGGAAGTAGCGGCCAATCACGCCGCGTTCTTGCCCCACAATCTTGCCGAGGCGATATCGGCGCCCTGGCGGATGGCGGCGAGCTTCAGCCACACCGCCGGCTCGATCACCCACTCTCTGTTCGTGAAGGTGCCGAAGCCGCAATCGGTGCCGGCGATCACCCGCTCGCGCTCACCGACCGCGGCGACCGCGTCCTCGATGCGGCGCGCCACCACTTCCGGGTGCTCGACGAAATTCGAGGTGGTCTCCACCACGCCCGGGATCAGGATCATGTCCTTGGGCAGCGGATGCGTCTTGAAGGCGGCGTATTCATGCGCGTGGCGCGGATTGGAGAACTCGATCGACAGCGCGCCGACCTGCGCCTCGTAGAGCGCCGGCAGGATCTTCACCAGCGGGATGTCGTGGATGTGCGGGCCTTCCCAATTGCCGTAACAGATGTGCAGGCGCACGCGCCCGGGCGGAATGCCGTCGATGCCTTCGTTGATCGCCGCGACATGGCGCTCCACCGCCTTGACGAAGCCGGCATCGTCGAGATCGCGGTACATCATGGTGCGGTCCATGGCGAGATCGGGCGCGTCGATCTGCAGGATCAGTCCGGCCTTGGCGATCGCCTGGTATTCGTTCTTCATCTCGCGCGCCAGCGCAGTGAGATACTTGTCCTGCGAGCCGTAGAAGGCGTCGAGCATGGTCGAGGAGATGATGCCGGGCGACGGCGCGGTCATGAATTGCTCGACGAACTGGTCGTCGGCGATGCGCTGGAAGCGCGCGATCTCGCCCTGCAGCGGCTTGACGTCGAGATAGTGCAATTCGCCCTGGCACTCGGGCGCGTTCTGCTGCTTGCTGACATGCGGGAAACGTCGCGTCAGGCTCGCCACCAGTTCGGGGAATTCCTCGAATTCCTTGCCGCGCCGGCGCTTCGACACGCCGGCAAAGCCGCTCATGCGCGCCGGCACATAGGTCTGGAAACCGACCCGCTGCTGCTCGCCGTCATTGCCGATGTCGATGCCGGCTTCCACCTGCTTGTCAACGACGTGAGTGACCGCCTTGTCCATCTCGGCGGCCATCTCGGCCGGGTCGAACGCTTCGCCCGCTTCCCGCTTGAGCAGGAGGTCGGACAATTTGTCGTTGCGCGGCAGGCTGCCGACATGGGTGGTCAGGATGCGTTCCCGGCTCAAGATCATGGAGGTGGCTCCTCGACGAGTTGACTTTTGTCATGGCCGCCCGTGGCGCCGCCGTGACAGAGGAATGGCGGCGCGCACCATAGCCGCTCCTGCCGCGCCGTACAGGGTTTCTCGCGGGAAAAGGCGCCATAACCGCCGCTTGGCGCGGGGGAAATATAATCGCATTGCAGCGGCGGCCCACGCCTCGCATAATTCGCGCAAAAGCGGCAGTGCTGCCGCCTGGGAGGAAAAAACCATGACAGCCGCGGTCCCTGCGGCCTCCGTCGCGATGGGCGATGTCCCACGTGACTACAATTTCGCCGCCGACATTCTGCAACGCAATCTCTCCGCCGGGCGCGCCGACAAGCCGGCCTATATCGACGGACGGCACACGCTGACCTATCGCCAGCTTACCGACCGGGTGGCGCGCTTTTCCGCCGCGCTGCGCGGGCTCGGCCTGCATCGCGAAGAGCGCGTGCTGCTCGCTTTGCTCGACACCGTCGACTGGCCGACCGCCTTTCTCGGCTGCCTCAAGGCCGGCATCATCGCGGTGCCGGTCAACACGCTGCTCACCGAGGACGACTACCGCTTCATGCTCGCCGACAGCCGGGCGAAATGCCTGGTGGTGTCGGAAGCGCTCTATCCGAAATTCGAGAAGATCATCGGAGAAAGCCCCGACCTCGAGCACGTCATCGTCTCCGGCGACAATCCGCACGGCTACCGGCTGTTCGAGGACGTCATCGGCGCCGACGAGCCGGAGGATTACACCGCGCCGACGACCTGCGACGACATGGCGTTCTGGCTCTACACTTCGGGCTCGACCGGCAAGCCGAAAGGCGCGGTGCATATCCATGCCAGCCTCAAGCTCACCGCCGATCTCTACGGCACGCCGATCGCCGGCTTCAAGGAAAGCGACACGGTCTATTCGGTGGCCAAGCTGTTCTTCGCCTATGGCCTCGGCAACGCGATGACCTTCCCGCTCAGCGTCGGCGCCACCACGATCCTCAATCCGGAACGGCCGACGCCGGACGGCGTCGCCGCGCTGCTGCGGCAATATCCGGTGACGCTGTTCTGCGCGGTGCCGACCTTCTATGCCGCCTTCCTGGCCAGCCCCAACACGCCGACGCAAGCGGAGGTGAAAATCCGCCGCTGCATCTCGGCCGGCGAGGCACTGCCCGAGCAGATCGCGCGGCGCTGGAAGGAGCGCTACGGCGTCGAGATTTCCGACGGCCTCGGCACCACCGAGATGCTGCACATCTATCTCACCAACAAGCCGGGCGAGACCAAATACGGCACCACCGGCAAGGCGGTGCCGGGCTACGAGATCAAGCTGATCGGCGAGGATGGCCAGCCGGTCAAGCAGGGCGAGTTGGGCGAGCTCTATGCGCGCGGGCCGACCAGCGCCATCATGTATTGGAACAACCGCGAGAAGTCGCGCACAACGTTCCAGGGCGAGTGGACGCGCTCGGGCGACAAGTATTATCAGGACGAGGAAGGCTATTACGTCTGCGCCGGCCGCCAGGACGACATGCTGAAGGTGTCGGGCATCTATGTCTCGCCCTTCGAGGTGGAGGCGGCGCTGTCCTCGCATCCGGAGGTGCTGGAGGCCGCGGTGGTCGGCTGGTTCGACGAGCAGCGACTGGTCAAGCCGAAGGCCTTTGTCGTGCTCAAGCTGCCGGACAAGGCGAGCGAGGAACTCGCCCGCACCTTGCAGGACCACGTCAAGCATTTGCTGGCGCCCTACAAATATCCGCGCTGGATCGAGTTCCGCAGCGATCTGCCGAAGACGGCAACGGGGAAGATTCAGCGGTTCAAATTGCGGGCGGAGGACCGGGTGTAAGTCAGGAACGGCTGCGCCCTTGTCCCCTCTCCCGCAAGGGGAGAGGGAAGAGAGATTGCTGCGCTTCGGTGGAAACGTGAAATGCCTTTAGAAGACTCCGGCTTCCTCGACATCGGCTCCCAGCATCTCGAATACCGCATGATCGGCCCGCGCCCGGAGAAGGCGCCGACGCTGGTGCTGCTGCATGAGGGGCTCGGCTGCGTCGGTCTGTGGAACGACTTCCCCGCCAAGCTCGCTCACGCGACCGGCTGCGGCGTCTTCGTCTATTCGCGCGCCGGCTACGGCCAGTCGAGCCCGGTGCCGCTGCCGCGCCCGCTCTCTTACATGCATGACGAGGCGCGCGAGGTACTGCCGCGTCTGCTCGACGCGATCGGCTTTCAGCGCGGGCTCCTGATCGGCCACAGCGATGGCGCCTCTATCGCGGCAATCTATGCCGGCAGCCATCAGGACCACCGGCTCGGCGCGCTGGTGCTGATCGCGCCGCATTTCTTCACCGAGGATCCCGGCATCGCCTCCATCGAGCAGGCGCGCGTGGCCTACGAGAGCGACGACCTGCGCCCGCGCCTCGCGCGCTGGCACGCCGACGTCGACAACGCCTTCAAGGGTTGGAACGGCGCCTGGCTTGATCCCGATTTCCGCAAATGGGACATCACCGAGTTCCTCGCCTATATCCGCGTACCGATCCTGATCGTGCAGGGCGAGGACGACCAGTACGGCACGGTCAAGCAGATCGAGGCGGCGCAACAGGAATGTTATTGCCCGGTCGAGGTGGCGCTGCTGCCGGGCGCGCGCCATTCGCCGCAGCGCGAGGCGCCGGAGCTGACGCTGAAGGCGATTTCGGAATTCGTGGTGCGGACGGTAGAGGCCAATGAATGGGGCAATGCGGCGTGAAGCCGTAGCAAAAGCTACAGTGTGTCATCGCCCGCGAAAGCGGGCGATCCAGTAACCACGACCATTTCGAAAATATCGCAGATACAGAGGATACTGGGTCCCCCGCTTGCGCGGGGGACGACAGCATCAATTGATTACTCCGCCGCCTGCTTGGTGGCACTGCCGTGCGCGCCGATGAGATAGTCCATCGCCGCCTGCACGCCGCCCTTCTTGTGCGGAATGCCGGCGAGCGCCAGCGCCATTTCGGTCGCGGCCAGGCCGCCGATCATCGAGGCGTCGTTGACGTCGCCAAGGTGGCCGATGCGGAAATACTTGCCGGCATATTGGCCGAAGCTGGCGCCGTAGGAGATGTTGAAGGTGTCCAGCGCCAGGGCGCGGAACTTGTCGGCATCGTGGCCCTCCGGCACCATCACCGCGGTGATGGTCGGCGAATACTGGCTGGCGTTCTTGTTGAGGTTCTCCAGCCCCCAGGCCTTCACCGCGCGGCGCGTGGCTTCCGCCAGACGGGCGTGACGGGCGAACACGTTGTCGAGGCCTTCCTCGTGCAGCATCTCGATGCCGACCGCCAAGCCCTGCAGCATCTGCGTCGCCGGCGTATACGGGAAGAAGCCCAGCTTGTTCATGTTCAGGATGTCGTCCCAGGCGAAGAACGACTTCGGCATCTTCGAGGTCTTGTTGGCGGCAAGCGCCTTGTCGCTGACCGCGTTGAACGACATGCCCGGCGGCAGCATCAGGCCCTTCTGCGCGCCACCGACGGCGACGTCGACGCCCCATTCGTCATGCCGGAAATCGGCGGAGGCGAGCGAGGAGATGGTGTCGACCATGAGCAGCGCCGGGTGACCGGCGGCATCGATCGCCTTGCGGATCTCGGCGATCGGGGTCAGCGCGCCGGTCGAGGTCTCGTTATGCAGAACGCAGACGGCCTTGATCTCCTTGGCCTTGTCCTCGCGCAGCGCGGCTTCGATCGCCTTGGGATCGGCGCCCTGGCGCCAGTCGGAGGCGATGAACTCCGCCTTCAAGCCGATACGTTCGGCCATCTTCTTCCACAGCGTGGCGAACTGTCCGGTCTCCACCATCAGCACGCGGTCGCCGGGCGACAGGGTGTTGGTCAGCGCCGCTTCCCAGGCGCCGGTACCGGTGGCGGTATAGATGATCACCGGATTGGTGGTCTTGAAGATGGTCTTGATGCCTTCCAGGACCTTCTTGGTCAGCCGGGAGAATTCCGGCCCGCGATGATCGATGATGGGGGTATCCATCGCCCGCAGCACGCGGTCGGGGATGGGGGTCGGCCCCGGAATATGCAGAAAATGGCGCCCGACCGGACGCGAGGAATTCTGAGCCATAGAAATTGCTCCTAGACGCGGCATTTGAGGGGTTTCGCGGCCATAAGCCGCGCGGCGCGTCCCGGCCAGGGAGCGGCGCTTGTGGCGTTGAACTATGAATGCAACATTGCGGTCAAGCGATTTTCCGCACATCAAACTCGTCGTTATGCATAGGCTGAACAAGATCCACCCGGGAACAGGGCTGTGGCGGTAGTCCGGCCCGGCCTGGAACGGCGGCTGAAGGCCGAATTGACCGGAGATGTGCGCTTCGACCGCTATACCCGCGGCCGTTATGCGACCGACGCCTCGCATTACCAGATCGTGCCCCTGGGAGTGGCCGTTCCGCGAACGATAGAAGAAGCCGAACGGGCGATAGGGATTGCCCGGGCAGAAGGCGTCACCGTGCTCGCCCGCGGCGGCGGCACCTCGCAGTCGGGGCAGACGGTGGGCGAGGCGCTGGTCGTCGACTGCTCCAAATACCTGACCCGGGTGGTCGAGCTCGACGTCAAGCGCCGGCGCTGCGCGGTCGAACCCGGCCTGGTGCTCGACGAGCTCAACCGCCAGCTCAAGCCGCATGGGCTCTGGTTCCCGGTCGACATCTCCACCGCTTCGCGCGCCACCATCGGCGGCATGGCGGGCAATAATTCCTGCGGTGGCCGCTCGCTGCGCTACGGCACCATGCGCGACAACGTGATCGCCATCGACGCGCTGCTCGCCGACGGCACGCTGGCCCATTTCGGTCGCATCGGCGGCAACATCAACGACGTGCCGGCGCCGTTGCGTCCGCTCGCCAGGGACTTGCTGGCAATCGGCGCGCGCGAGGCCGACGAGGTCGCCGCGCGTTTCCCCAAGGTGCAGCGCCGGGTCGGCGGCTACAATCTCGACGCGCTCGTTCAAGGTCAGTATCTTGGCAAGAACGACATCAACCTCGCCCATGTGCTGGTCGGCTCGGAAGGCACGCTCGGCTTTTCCACCCGCATTGAGCTGAAGCTTTCGCCGCTGCTGCCGCGCCGCGCCGTCGGCGCCGTGCATTTCGGCAGCTTTTACGAGGCGATGAACGCGGCCCAGCACATCGTGCGACTGAAGCCGATCGCGGTCGAATTGATCGACAGCACCATGATCGAGCTCGCCCATGCGATCGCGATGTTCCGGCCGACGCTGGAGAAATTCGTGCGCGGAGAGCCCGAGGCCATCCTGCTGGTGGAGTTCGGCGAGGACGATCACGAGGAGAATCTGCGCCGGCTGCGCGCTTTGAAGCAGTTGATCGGCGACCTCGGCTTTGCCTGGGACAAGAGCGGCGCGCAGTGGGGCGGCGTCGCCGAGGTGCTCAATCCCGCGCTGCAGGCGGCGATCACCGAGTTGCGCACCGCCGGCCTCAACATCATGATGTCGATGAAGGAGCAAGGCAAACCGGTCTCCTTCGTCGAGGACTGCGCGGTGCCGCTCGAGCATCTCGCCGATTATACGTCGCGGCTGACCGCGGTGTTCGAGAGGCACGGCACGCGGGGCACCTGGTATGCGCATGCCGGCGCCGGCTGCCTGCATGTGCGGCCGGTGCTCAATCTGCGCCTGGAGAAGGACGTCGTCGCCATGCGCGCGATCGCCGAAGAGGCCTTCGCCATGGTGCGCGAATACAAGGGCTCGCATTCCGGCGAGCATGGCGACGGGCTGGTGCGTTCGGAATTCAACGAGGTGATGTTCGGTTCGCGGTTGGCGCGCGCCTTCGAAGAGGTGAAGGACCGCTTCGACCCGGACGGCTTCTATAATCCGGGCAAGGTGGTGCGGCCGCCGAAATTCGATACGCGCGAATTGTTGCGCTACGCGCCCGGCTATCACGGCGAGAAAATCGAAACGCGCTTCGACTGGTCGGCCTATAGCGGCTCGGGCGGCGGCTTCCAGGGCGCGATCGAGATGTGCAACAACAACGGCGCCTGCCGCAAGCTCGCCGGCGGCGTGATGTGCCCGAGCTATCGCGTCACCCGCGACGAGCGTGACGTCACCCGCGGGCGCGCCAACACGCTGCGGCTGGCGCTCACCGGCCAGCTCGGGCCCGATGCGCTCGCCAGCGATGAGATGGCGGAGACGCTGCAGCTCTGCGTCTCCTGCAAGGCCTGCCGCAGCGAGTGCCCGACCGGCGTCGACATGGCGCGCATGAAGATCGAGGCCAAGGCCGCGCGCGTCGCCAAGCACGGGCTCTCACTGCACGACCGGCTGGTCGGCTATCTGCCGCGCTATGCGCCTTACGCCGCGCGCTATCCCGCTTTGTTCAACCTGCGTGACGGCAGCCCGCTGCTGCGGCGCGCCTCGGAAAGCTTTGCCGGTTTCTCGGCGCGGCGCAGCCTGCCGAGATGGCGCGCCGACACCTATCAAGACCGCACCGATTGGCGCTACGCGGCGACGGCTGCGCCGCAGCGCGAGGTCGTATTGTTCGCCGACACGTTCGATCGCTATTTCGAGCGCGAGAATCTCGACGCCGCCTTGCGCGTGCTGGTCGCCGGCGGCTATCGCGTGCACGCCGCCTTGCCCGAGGACGGCGACGCCCGTCCGCTCTGCTGCGGCCGCACCTTCCTTTCGGTCGGTCTGGTCGAGGAGGCGCGGCGCGAACTCAAGCGCACGCTCGATGCGCTGGCGCCCTATGCCCGCCGCGGCGTGCCGGTGGTGGGCCTGGAGCCGAGCTGCCTGCTGACCCTGCGCGACGAAGCACCGGCGCTGTTCACAGGCGAGGCGGTTGAAGCGGTGGCGGAACACGCGCTGCTGCTGGAGGAATTCCTCGCCCGCGAGCACAAGGAAGGCCGTCTCGATCTGCCGCTCGGGCCGTTGCCCAGGAAGGCGCTGCTGCACGGCCATTGCCATCAGAAATCCTTCGACGCCATGGGGGCGACTGCAAGCGTGCTGAAGCTGATCCCCGAGCTTGCCGTGGAAACCATCGAATCGAGCTGCTGCGGCATGGCCGGCGCCTTCGGCTACGACGCCGAGACCATCGATGTCTCGCTCAAGATGGGCGAGCTGTCGCTGCTGCCGGCGGTGCGCAAGGCGCCGGCCGACGCGCTCATCGTCGCCGACGGCACCTCCTGCCGGCATCAGATCCACGACGGCGCCGGCCGCGAAGCGCTGCACGTTGCGCGGGTGCTGGGGATGAGCCTGGAAGCGAGCGGAGGACGGTGAGCATGGCGCAAAAGCTCTTTCCCACGTCTCTCGTCGGCTCCTATCCGCAGCCGGATTGGCTGATCGACCGCGTGCGGCTGTCGAAGATGGTGCCGCGCGTGCGCATGGACGATCTCTGGCTGCCCGAACCGGCGCAGCTGGAAGCCAAGCAGGACGAGGCGACGCTGCTGGCGATCCGCGACCAGGAGCGCGCCGGCCTCGACATCATCACCGACGGCGAGCAGCGGCGCGAAAGCTATTCCAACCGCTTCGCCACCGCGCTCGCCGGCGTCGATACCGAACATCCCGGCACCACCATCAACCGCACCGGCAAGCCGATCCCAGTGCCGCGCGTCACTGGCAAGATCGTGCGCAAACATCCGGTCGAATTGCGCGACCTGCAATTCCTCCGCGCCAACACCGACAAGCCGGTGAAGATGACGGTGCCCGGCCCCTTCACCCTATCGAAGCAGGCGCAGAACGAGTTCTATGCCAGCGACGAGGCGATGGCGCTCGATTATGCCGCCGCGGTCAATGACGAGATCAAGGACCTGTTCGCGGCGGGCGCCGACATTGTGCAGATCGACGAGCCGTGGATGCAGCAGCACCCCGATGCCGCCCGCGCCTATGGGCTGGCCGCGCTCGATCGCGCGCTCGACGGTGTCAGCGGCACGGTCGCGGTGCATCTATGCTTTGGCTATGCCGCGGTGGTGCACGACAAGCCTTCCGGCTATTCGTTCCTGCCGGAATTGGAAGGCTCGAAGGCGGCGCAGATTTCCATCGAGGCGGCGCAGCCCAAGCTCGACCTTGCCGTGCTCGGCAAGCTGCCGTCGAAGACCGTCATCCTCGGCGTCATCGATCTCGCCGACAGGGCGGTGGAGACGCCGGAGACGGTGGCCGCGCGCATCCGCGCCGCGCTCGCCCATGTGCCGGCCGAGAGGCTGGTCATCGCGCCCGACTGCGGCATGAAATACCTGCCGCGCGATGTGGCTTTCGGCAAGATGCAGGCGATGGTCGCGGGAGCGGCGCTGGTGCGCCGCGAGCTTCAGCCGTAGAACAAATGCACCAGCACCAGTGAGATCGACGGCACATAGGTGCAGATGAACAGCACCAAGAGCAAGGCCAGGATGAACGGCCAGTTGACCTTGGTGGTTTCCCAGATGTCCGATTTGGCGATGGCGCAGGCCGCGATCAGCACGCTGGCCACCGGCGGCGTCTGCTGACCGATCGCCAGGTTGAGCGTCACCACCAGCCCGAAATGAACCGGATCGATACCGACCGCCTGCACCATCGGCATCACGATCGGCACCACCAGGATGATGGCGGCGGCCGAGTGCAGGAACATGCCGAGGATCAGGAAGGCGATATTGAGCAGCAGCAGCACGACATATTTGTTGTCGGTGATGGTGGTGATGCCGTGCGCCAGCGCCTGCGGCAGTTGCGCTTCGGTGAGGAAGGTGCCGATCAGCGCCGAGGCCGCCACCAGCAGCATCACCACCGCGGTCTGCACGCCGCCGTCGATGCAGGCCTTGCGCAGTTCGCGCCAGCGCAGGTCGCGGTAGATGAAGCCGCTGATCAACAGCGCCGCGGCGACGGCGACGCCGGCGCCCTCGGTCGCGGTGACGAAGCCGCCGAAAATGCCGCCGAGGATGATGACCGGCAACAGGAAGGCCCAGGACGCTTCCTTGAAGGTCTGCCAGACCCGCGATAGTTGGAATTTCTCCTCGACCGGGAAATTGTGCCGCACCGCCTGGATATAGGCGGCGACGGCGAGGCCGGCGGCGCCGATGATGCCGGGCACGATGCCGGCGACGAACATCTTCACCACGGAAGTCTGCGCCATGACGGCGTAGAGAATCATCGGGATCGACGGCGGGATGATGATGGCGAGACTGGCGGAGGACGAGGAGATGGCGGCGGCGAATTCCTTGGAATAGCCGCGCGAGCGCATGGCCGGGATCAGGAAGGTGCCCAGCGCCGCGACGCCGGCCACCGCCGAGCCGGAAATCTCGGCGAAGAACATCGAGGTGCCGATCACCACCATCGACAACCCGCCGCGCATGAAGCCGAAACAGGCGGAGGCGAAGGCGATCAGCCGGCGCGAGATCGACGACACGTTCATGATCGAGCCGGCGAGGATGAACAGCGGGATCGCCAGCAGCGGGAAATTCGAGGCGCCGTCGAACATGACCAGCGCGGAATTCACCAGCATCTGCGGACCCTGCACGATCACCACCGCCGCCATGGCGGTGAGGCCGAGCGCGACCGCGATCGGCACGTTGATCAGCGACAGCGCGAACATGCCGATGAGCATGAGGGTGATGGTCACGGCCGCGCCTCCGGGGCTGGCGCCGGTTCGGCTGCCTGGTCGATCTGTTCGAGCGCCTCCTTGATCTCGAAGTCGGCAAAGCCGCCATATCTTGCGTCGCGCAGCACCTGCGGCAGCCGGAAGGCTTCGGCGATCATGAACAGGATGGCGCCGATGGGGATGACCGATTGCGTGATGGTCAGCGGCACCCGCGGCAGGCTGACCAGATGGTCGCCTTTGAGCACGTCGAGCACTTGGAAGCCGGTGACGGCGAGCACGCCGAAGAAGAGGAAGACGAAGGCTTCGGCGACGATGGCGAGCCCCAGGCGCCAGCGCGGCGGCAGCGTATTGACCACGCCGGCCACGCCGATATGGGCGCCGCGCAACGCCGCCAGCGCGGCGCCGTAATAGGTCAGCCACACCAAGCCGACCTCGGCGACTTCGTCGTACCAGTCGAGGGCATCGCCGCTATAGCGGAAGATGGCGCCGGCGATCACCAGCGCGGTCAGCGCCACCACCAAGACGACGACGATCCACTCCAACAGGCGCTCGAAGGCGGCGCGGAGGGTCTCGAACAGGGACATTGCGGAAAGCCTTGGGTGCCGCCGGTCAACCGGCGGCGAGGGGAAGGGGAGAACGGGCGGACGGCGCGCGCCGCGGCCGCCCGCTCTCCAATGCGATTACGAGCCGGAGCCGAGCGACAGGGCCTGGTCGACCATTTCCTTGCCGCCTGGCACTTCCTTGGCGAACTCGTCGTAGATCGGCTTGCTGGCCTTGATGAAGGCGGCCTTGTCGGCCTCGTTGACCTTCATGCCGGCCGCCTTGAGCTTGCCGAGCAGCTCGGTGTCGAGATCGGCGCCGATCTTCAACGCCACCGGTTCCATCTCCACCGCGGTATCCTTCAGGATCTTCTGCACCTTGGGATCGAGGCGGGCGAAGCTCGCGCCGGCGGTCAGGTAAGCCGGCGTATAGACGTGGTCGGTGATCGACAGATATTTCTGCACTTCATAGAAGCGCGCCGGATAGATCTGCGCGTAGGGGTTTTCCTGGCCGTCCATGGCGCCGGTCTTGAGCGCGACGAACACCTCGGAGAAGGCGAGCGGCGTCGGATTGGCGCCATAGGCCTTGAACATCTTCACCCGCCATTCGCCCTTCGGCGTGCGCAGTTTGATGCCGGCGAGGTCGGCCGGCTTGTAGATCGGCCGCTTGTTGTTGGTGATCTGGCGGAAACCGTTCTCCCAGATTCCGAGGATGTGGTAGCCGTCCTTGGCGGCGAGCGGCACCAGTTTGGGGAACACGATCTGCTCGCGGATGCGCGCCATGTGGGCGCGGTTCTTCACCAGATAGGGCATCTCGAACAGGCCGAACTGCGGCACTTGCGACGACATCACGGTCGAGGGCAAAGCGAGGTCGATGGTGCCGAGCTTGAGCTTCTTCAGCATCTCGGAATCCTTGCCGAGCTGGCTCGAGCCGTAGACCACCACCTTGGCCATTGTGCCGAGCTTGGCATTGGCTCGCTTGGCGAATTCCTGGCAGGAGCGGTCGAACAGCGAACCGGGCGCGCCGACATGGCCGAGCTTGATCTCGGTCTGCGCGCTGGCGACCCCGACCGACAGCGCGGTCGCGACGGCAAATGTGGCGAATGCTTTGGCAAGTGGCATGGATATCCTCCCGGATGAGGGTTCCGCAGTCCGGCAATGGCCGCGGACGTTATCGTTGCGGGCATCAATACAAATCACCGCGGCCATGGCAAGCAGCCGCGTGGTCGCGCCTTTTCGCGGCGCAAAAAAGCGACCCGCCCGGGCGGGGACACACCGGGCGGGTCTTTCGGATCGGCGCAAGGATGGACGGGGGGCCGGCGCCGATCGAACGGAGAATGCTGGGCTCAGTAGCGGTCGCAGACCTTGATCACGCGCAGGTGGCCCCAGCGGTCGTAGCGCTCGACGTAGCGGCATTCGTAGACCGGCTCGGCATAAGCGTTGGAGGCGGCGGCTGCGGCCGCCAGGGCGCCGAAGGCCAGGCCGATACCGAGCGCGGGGCCGAAGTGATGCGAGTGCGCCTGGGCCTGGCCGCTGGACGCCGTGAGCGCGGCGGCGAGGGTGAGGGCGGCAAGCGCGCCGGTGAGGGTCTTGGTCAGGGTCTTGGACTTGGTCATGGCGGGCTCCATCCGGTTAAAGGGGGCGGCCAGTCCGGCCGCGATAGCCATGGGTCGCGGGGTCCGTAAGAAAGGTTCAACGATTTTTTCGTTTTCCCTCCCCCCGCGAAGCGGCGGGGAGGGTCGATCCACATCGCGTTAGCGATGTGGATCGGGGTGGGGGGTGCTTCGCTGGACATGACGCGCTGGCCTCGCGGCAACGCTGCAACCCCCCACCCCCGACCCTCCCCGCCAAGCGCAAGAGCGCGTGGCGGGGAGGGGAGCAGCGAGCCAGCGGTTTGGATTCTTGAGACTGGCGGCGGAGGGATGGAATTTGCGGCGCGACAATGGGAGAGTGGCGGAAAAGGTCAGGGATCATGAAATTTGCGACGATTTTAGCGATTTTTGCCGCCGGGCTATCCGCCGCCCAGGCGCAAGCGCTCGACAAGGTCCGCTTCGGCACCAATTGGGTGGCCGAGGCCGAGCATGGCGGCTACTACCAGGCACTCGCCGACGGCACCTACCGCAAATACGGACTGGACGTGACCATCGTCCCTGGCGGGCCGAACGTGAACAACCGCATCCTGCTGCCGGTCGGCAAGCTCGACTTCTTCATGAGCGCCAATTCGCTGCAGACCTTCGACGCGGTCGCGCACGCCATCCCCACCGTGGCGGTGGCGGCGAGCTTCCAGAAGGATCCGCAGGTGCTGATCGCGCATCCGGGCGTGGACAAGCTCGCGGAGCTGAAGACGCGCACACTGTTCGTCTCCAAGGAAGGCATCGTCACCTATTTCCAGTGGCTGAAGCAGACCTACGGCTTCGACGAGAGGAAAGTGAAGCCCTATACCTTCAACGCGCAGCCGTTCCTGGCCGACAAGAATTCCGCCATGGAGGGCTATGTCACCTCGGAGCCTTACGCCATCGAGCGAGCGGCCCATTTCAAGCCGGCGGTGTTCCTGCTCGCCGACCACGGCTTCGACAGCTATTCGACGCTGATCGAGACCCGCCGCGACCTGGTTGAGAAGAAGCCCGACCTGGTACAGCGCTTCGTCGACGCCTCGGCCGTGGGCTGGTACCACTATCTCTATGGCGATCCGGCGCCGGGCAATACGCTGATCAAGCAGCAGAACCCGGAAATGACCGACGACCAGCTCGCTTATTCCATTGCCAAGATGCGCGAGGACGGCATCGTCGATTCCGGCGACACGCTCAAGCTCGGCATCGGCGCCATGACCGACGCGCGCTGGAAGAGCTTCTACGACAAGATGGTGAAGGCGGGCGTGGTCAAGGCCGGCCTCGACTACCGGCACGGCTATACGCTGCAGTTCGTCAACAAGGGCGTCGGGGTGAACCTGCGGCCGAAAAACTAGCACCGATGTCATCGCCCGGCTTGACCGGGCGATCCAGTAAACTCGATCATTGCATTTTGAGCCGCCGGGTATCCAACAAAGGCGGTGAATACTGGGTCCCCGCTTGCGCGGGGACGACAGCGGGGGTTCGTGGCTGACACCGATCGAGCATCGCCCATCATCTCCCTGCGCCACGTCGGCAAGACCTTCGCGCGCGGCACGGTCGCGCTTGAAGGATTCGATCTTGCCGTGGGGGAAGGTGAATTTGTGTCGCTGCTGGGCCCGTCCGGCTGCGGCAAGTCGACGGCGCTGCGCATCATCGCCGGCTTGAGCGCGCCGACCGCCGGTACGGTCGCCTGGGCGGATACGCGGCACGAGGCCGGCCGCATCGGCTTCGTGTTCCAGGAGCCGACGCTGATGCCGTGGGCCAATGTGGCCGCCAATGTGCGGCTGCCGCTGACTTTGGCGCATGCCGAGGAGACGGCGACGGGTGCCGCGGTGGCGCAGGCGCTGGCGCGCGTCGGCCTCACCGATTTCGCCGGCGCCTACCCGCGCGAATTATCCGGCGGCATGAAGATGCGCGCTTCGATCGCGCGCGCGCTGGTCACCGATCCGCAATTGCTGCTGATGGACGAGCCGTTCGCCGCGCTCGACGAGATCACCCGCTTCAAGCTCAACAACGATTTGTTGACGCTCTGGCAGATGCTCAAGCGCACGGTGATCTTCGTCACCCATTCGGTATTCGAGTCGGTGTTCCTGTCGCAGCGTATCGTGGTGATGACGCCGCGACCGGGGCGGGTCTTCGCCGAGATCGCGATCCCCGCGCCCTATCCGCGCGACGAGGCCTTCCGCACCTCGGTGGACTATGCCGGCCATTGCCGCCATGTCTCCGAGGCGCTGGTGCAGGCGATGGCGCAGGAGCGGGTCGCATGACGACCGCGTCGCCCTCTCCCGGCCTCATGCTGAGGAGCGTCGTTTTAGCGATGCGCGCGCCGCGGTTTCTTTCCCTCCCCCCGCGAAGCGGTGGGGAGGGTGGCGCGTTGCCGAAGCGTAGCGAAGGCGACGCGTCGGGTGGGGGGCCGGTTCATTCGAAGTCAGGATTCGCGAAAGCGCCCCCCACCCCCGACCCCTCCCCACCATGCGCTAACGCGCCTGGGGGGAGGGGAGCAGAAAGGCGGTGGGCGGAGAGAGGCCCGTCATGAGCGAGCGCCTGCTCCGCATCGCCCTTCCAGTCCTGGTCCTGGCGCTGGTGATCGCGCTATGGGCCGCGGTGGTGCGCCTCAACGCCATCCCGCCTTATGTGCTGCCGGGTCCCGGCCTGGTGTTGGCGACGCTCATTTCAGACGGTGCACTGCTGATGCATTCGCTGTGGGTGACGCTGGTCACCACCTTCGAGGGCTTCGCGCTCGCCGCCGTCGGCGGCATCGGCCTGGCGATCCTGTTCAGCCAGTCGCGGCTGGTGGAATATTCGCTTTATCCTTACGCGGTGACGCTGCAGGTGACGCCGGTCGTCGCCATCGCGCCGCTCTTGCTGATCTATCTGCCGCAGCCGCTGGCGGTGCTCGCCTGCGCCTGGATCGTCGCCTTCTTCCCGGTGCTCGCCAATACCACGCTCGGCCTTACCTCGGTCGACCACAATCTCATCGCGTTGTTCGATCTGTACAAGGCTTCGCGCTGGCAGGTGCTGTGGAACCTGAAGCTGCCGGCGGCGCTGCCGCAGATGTTGGCCGGGCTACGCATCGCCGGCGGGCTGTCGCTGATCGGCGCGGTGGTGGCCGAGATCGCCGCCGGTTCCGCCGGCGCCGGCTCGGGCCTTGCCTACCGCATCGCCGAGTCCGGTTACCGTCTCAATATCCCGCGCATGTTCGCTGCGCTGCTATTGCTGTCGCTCGCCGGCATCGCCATCTATTTCGCGCTCGCGGCGCTGTCCTATCTGGCGCTGCGCCGCTGGCATGAAAGCGCGGTCAGGCGCGAAAGCTAGTAATGAACGACATCGCCCTTAAGCGCCGCCAGCGGCTGACCGGCATCGCCTTGATGTGCTGCGCGGTGGGGCTGTTCGCCTTTCTCGATACGATCGCCAAATATCTCAGCATCCAGATGGATACGCTGCAGATCGCCTGGGCGCGCTATGCCGCCGCCCTGGCGGTGGCGGTGCTGGCGTTCAATCCGCTGAAGCTGCCGACGATCGTGCGCACGCGCCGCCCGCTCTTGCAACTCGTGCGCGGGGTGCTGCTGATCGGCGCCACGGTGGGAAATTTCCTGGCGCTGCGCTGGATGCAGCTCGACGAGGTGCTGGCGATCATCTTCACCTTCCCGTTCATCGTGGCCATTGTCGCCGGCCCGATGCTCGGCGAATGGATCGGCTGGCGGCGCTGGTCGGCGATTCTGTTCGGCTTCGCCGGCGTGCTCCTGATCACCCGTCCGGGTCTTGGCGGCGTGCAGCCGGCGGCGCTGTTCTCGCTCGGCGCCACCATCTGCTACGGCTTCTATGCGGTGATCACGCGCATCGTCTCCCGCGTCGATTCCAACCAGACCTCGCTGTTCTACAATAATGCGGTCGGCACCGTGCTGCTGCTGCCGATCATGCCGTTCGTCTGGCAGACGCCGCGGGATTGGTTCATCGGCCTGCTGCTCATGGTGATCGGCGTGCTCGGCGCGCTCGGGCATTTCTGCCTCATCGCCGGGCACAGGCTGGCGCCGGCCTCGGTGCTCTCGCCCTTCGTCTATACCCAGCTCATCTGGGTGGTGATCCTCGGCTACCTGGTGTTCGACCATGTGCCGACCGCCTGGGCCATGGGCGGCACCGCCATGGTCGTCAGCTCGGGCCTGTTTCTGCTGTACCGGGAGCGCAAGCTGGGCAAGAGCACCACCAGCGAAGGGGTGGTCGAGGGCCCACTGGAATAGCGCTCGTTTTGTCATGCCCGCCGTGCGCGCGAAATGTCATCCTGGGGGAATAGGAGAGTTGCGGCCCTGCGTTCATCGGGGCTAAGTTCCGGCCGCGCTCGCGCAGGGTCCCGAAAAGTGGATACCGGTTTTCGGATAAGATCATGCGCCCCTAAAACGACCCTCAAAAGGATCATTCATGGCCACAGTGAACGACCGGGCGCCGGGGCCGGCCGGCTTGAACGACGATATCGGCGAGCAGAAGCGCCTGGACCTGTACCGGACCCAGGTGGTCCTCCGCGAGGCCGAGCAGCGCGCCTATGACCTGTTCCTGCAGAACCTGGTCAAGGGAACCAGCCATCTCTCGCTCGGCCAGGAGGCGGTGGCGGCCGGCTTTGCCGGCGCCATGACCGCCGGCGACCTGTCGTTCTGCACCTATCGTGGGCATGCCCATACTTTGGCGCGCGGCGTCAGCGTCGAGAAGGTGCTGGGCGAGCTGATGCAGCGCGACAACGGCTTGATGCGCGGCAAGGGCGGCTCCATGCACCTGACGTCGGTCGACCACGGCGTCATGGGTTCCTACGCCATCATCGGCGCGCATCTGCCGATCGCCTGCGGCGCCGCCTGGCGCGCCCAGTACAAGGGCGCCAAGGACGTCTCGGTTTGCTTCTTCGGCGACGGCACCACCAATATCGGCGCCTTCCATGAGGCACTGAATTTCGCCGCGGTGTGGAAGCTGCCGGTGGTCTTTGTCTGCGAGAACAATCTGTACATGGAATATACCCCGATCGCCGAGGTGACCGCGGTGCCGCAGCCGGCCGCCGATCGCGCCTCAGCCTACGGGCTCGAGCGCATCGTCATCGACGGCAACGATGCCGACGTGGTCTATCGCACCGCGCAGGCGGCCTATGCCAAAGCGCGTTCCGGCGGAGGCCCCTCGCTGATCGAAGCCTTGACCTATCGCCACAGCGGTCATTCGCGCGCCGACCCCGCCAAATATCGGCCCGAGGGCGAGCTCGATCGCTGGAAGCTGCGCGACCCGATCAAGATCTATCGCGAGCGGTTGCTGCAGTTCGGCGTGCCCGACAGCGTGATCGACGGCATCGATGCCGAGGTGCGCAAGATGGTCGACGACGCCACCGAGGCCTGCAAGGCGGCGCCGCCGCCGCCCGCCGAGATCATCTTTACCGATGTGTACGCCGATGGAGGCTGGGCATGGCGGAACTGACCTATCGCGACGCGGTGATCCGCGGCATCGCCCAGGAGATGGAGCGCGACCCCGACGTCGTGTTCCTCGGCGAGGACGTGGCCAAGGCCGGCGGCGTGTTCAAGGCGACCGTCGGTCTCTACGAGCAGTTCGGGCCCTTGCGCGTGCGCGACACGCCGATCTCCGAGCAGGCGATCATGGGCGCGGCCATGGGCGCGGCGATGACCGGCTTGAAGCCGATCGCCGAGATCATGTTCTCCGACTTCTTCGCGGTGTGCTTCGATTATATCGCCAACGAGTTCCCCAAGAGCCGTTACATGTCGAACGGCCAGGTCAAATGCCCGCTGGTGGTGCGCACCGGCAACGGCGCCGGTTCGCGGTTCGGCGCCCAGCATTCGCAGAGCGTCGAGAACTGGTGCATGATGATCCCCGGCCTGAAGGTGGTGGCGCCGTCCTCGCCGGTCGACGTCATCGGCCTGTTGGCGGCCTCGGTGCGCGATCCCGACCCGGTGATCTTCCTCGAGCACAAGTCGCTCTATGCCACCAAGGGCGAGGTGCCCGATGGCGAGATCGTCGACACGCTGGGCACGGCCAAGATCCTGCGCCCGGGCAAGGACGCCACCATCTTGGCGCTGGCGCTGATGGTGCCGCGCGCGCTGCAGGCGGCCGAGATGCTCAAGGCGGAACACGGCATCGACGCCGAAGTTGTCGATGTGCGCTCGCTGGTGCCTCTCGACACGCAGACGATTCTCGGCTCGGTGGCCAAGACGCATCGGCTGTTCACGGTCGAGGAAAACCCGCGGTTGTGCGGCTGGGGCGCGGAAATCGTGTCGATCGTCGCCGACGAGGCATTTTATGACCTTGATGGCCCGCCAGTGCGCATCACCACGCCGCATATTCCGCTGCCGGCCGCCGATACGCTGGAAGACCTCGTGCTGCCGTCGGCGCAGCGGATCGCGGAGACGGTGCGGCGGTCGCTCGAAAGTTAGTTTCCCGCTCGTCTCCGCGCCAGCGGGGACCCAGTCCTGGATTCCCGCTTGCGCGGGAATGAACGGAGAAAGTTGAGAGGTAATGCCATGTACGACAATCTTCTCGCCAATGTTCCGACCGACCTGTGGATCGGCGGCAAGTGGCGCAAGGCGTCCGATAATGCCCGCTTCGACGTGATCGATCCGGCCACCGAGCGCATGATCGCCTCGGTCGCCAGCGCCACCGTCGACGACGCCAAGGCCGCGCTCGACGCCGCCGACGCCGCCTTCGAAGGCTGGGCCGCGCGCAAGCCACGCGAGCGCGGCGAGATTCTGCGCAAATGCTACGAACTGATCATGCGCGACGCCGAGCGCTTCGCCAAGCTGATCACGCTGGAGAACGGCAAGGCGCTGCCCGACTCGCGCGGCGAGGTGGCCTATGCCGCCGAGTTCTTCCGCTGGTATGCCGAGGAAGCCGTGCGCAATATCGGTGACTTCTCGCGCGCGCCCGCTTCCGGCGCCCGCATTCTCGCCCATCACAAGCCGGCCGGCATCGCCGTGCTGGTGACGCCGTGGAACTTCCCCGCCGCCATGGCGACGCGCAAGATCGGCCCGGCGCTTGCCGCCGGCTGCCCGGTGGTGCTCAAGCCCGCCTCCGACACGCCGCTCACCATGCTGGCGCTGATGCCGGCGCTGGAGGAAGCAGGCGTTCCGCCCGGCGTGGTCAATGTCATTCCCTCACGCTCGTCGGGCAAAGTCGTGAGCGCCATGCTGCATGACCCGCGCGTGCGCGTGGTCTCCTTCACCGGCTCGACCGAGGTCGGCCGCAAGCTCTTGCACGAGGCCGCCGACAATATCGTCAAGGCGGGCATGGAACTCGGCGGCAACGCGCCCTTCCTGGTGTTCGAGGATGCCGACATCGATGCGGCCATCGAAGGCGCCATGGTCGCCAAAATGCGCAACATGGGCGAGGCCTGCACCGCGGCCAACCGCTTCTACGTGCACGAGAAGGTGCACGATGAATTCGCCAAGAAGCTCACCGCCAAGATGACCGGGCTGAAGATGGGCAACGGCCTCGACGAGGGCATCAATCTGGGGCCGCTGGTCAACAAGGAGGGCCGCGACAAGGTGATCGAACTGGTCGAGGACGCCACGTCAAAAGGCGCAAAAGTGCTGACCGGCGGCAAGACGCCGGACGGCCCCGGCTTCTTCTATCCGGCGACGGTGCTCACCAACGTGTCCAACGACGCCAAGATGCTCAACGAGGAAATCTTCGGCCCCGTGGCCTCGATCCAGACCTTCAAGACCGAGGACGAGGCGATCAAGCGCGCCAACGACACCGAATACGGTCTGGTCGCCTATCTCTACACCAAGGACCTGTCGCGCGGATTGCGCGTCTCCGAGAAGCTCGATTACGGCATGATCGGGCTCAATCGCGGCCTGGTCTCCGACCCGGCGGCGCCGTTCGGCGGCACCAAGCAATCGGGCCTCGGCCGCGAGGGCGCGCATGAGGGCATGATGGAGTTCCTCGAGACGCAATATGTGTCGGTGGCGTGGTAACAGGGCGGGCTGGTAGCGCATGAGCGCGGCAACGCAGGACGACGTCGCCAGGAAGCTGATGGGCGCGTGGCGCTATCTCGGCACGCGCCTCAACGGCGGAAACTGGGATCGCGGCGCCAACCCGAAGGGCATGATCTATTATGGCCCCCACGGGGAGATGTCGGTGCAAATCGCGCCCGATGTCGAGCGAAAGCGCGCCGGCAAGGTGATGACGGCGGAGGAGGCCAAGCGCGCGCTCACCGATTACATCGCCTATTTCGGCACCTACTCGGTCGACGCGGAGGCCGGGACGGTCACCCATCATCGCCAAGCCAGCCTTCAGCCGGGTGCCTCTGGCGATCTGGTGCGTCGATACGAATTCACCGGCGATCGGCTGGTCCTGCGGTCGCCCAATTCGACACTGGAAGTCACTTGGGAACGCATCAAGTGAACGAGGGGAATGAATGGACGTCCTGATGCCGCAACTCGGCGAGACCGTCGCCGAAGGCAAGATCGTGAAATGGTTCAAAGCGGCCGGCGACGCGGTGAAGCCGGGCGAAAACCTGTTCGAGATCGAGACCGACAAGACCTCGATGGAGGTGCCGGCGACCTCGACCGGCACGCTCACCGACATCCGCTTCCAAGTCGGCGAGACCGCCAAGGTCGGCGCCGTGGTGGCGGTAATCAATGACGGCAGTGCCCCGGCGGCATCCGCGCCGCGACCGGCACCCGTCGCGCCGCCGCCGCAGGTGTCATTGGCGCCGATCGCCGCGGCCTTGCAGCAGGTCGCGCAGGCCGCGCCCAAGCCGCGCAGCGCGCCGCTCGATCCGTTCAACGCGGTGCACACGCCCGAGCGCAATTTCGGGCCGGCCAGGCTGCCCGGCGGCGCCGTGGCGACGCCCTTGGCACGCCGGCTCGCCGGCGAGCGCGGCATCGACCTGACCCGCGTTGCCGGCTCCGGCCCGCATGGCCGCATCGTTGCCCGCGATGTCGAAAGCGCCGCGCCGTCGGCGCCCGCCCGCGCCGTCGCGACCGGTGCAACCGCCGCGCAGGTGAAGGCGCTTTACGAGGGTGTCGCTTACGAGGAAGTGCCGCTCGATACGCATGCGCGCCACCATCGCCGCGCGCCTGGTCGAGGCCAAGCAGACCATCCCGCATTTCTATCTCACCGCTGATCTGGAGATCGACCGGCTGATCGCACTGCGCGAGGAGGCCAATGCCGCCGCGCCCAAAGGCGCCGACGGCGAGCCGACCTTCAAGCTCTCGCTTAACGATTTCATCATCAAGGCCTGGGCTGTGGCGCTGCAGCGCGTGCCGGCCGCCAATGCGGTATTTGCTGCCGACCGCATCCTGCGTTTCACCCATTCCGACATCGGCGTCGCCGTGGCGCTCGATGGCGGGCTGATCGTGCCCGTGCTGCGCCAGGCCGAGGCGAAATCGCTCACCGCGATTTCGGCGGAAATGCGCGAACTTGCCGCCCGCGCGCGCGACAAGAAGCTCAAGCCGACCGAGTACCAGGGGGGATCGAGCGCCATCTCCAATCTCGGCATGTATGGCGTGCGCGAATTCGCCGCCATCATCAATCCGCCGCATGCCACAATCCTCGCCATTGGGGCCTCGCGCCGCGCAGCCGTTGAGACCGCCGACGGTGGCATGAAATTTGTAAGCCAGATGACGGTGACGCTGTCCTGCGACCACCGCGTGGTGGACGGCGCGCTTGGCGCGCAATTGCTGGCGGCGTTCAAGAGCCTGATCGAAAAGCCGGTCACCTTCATGGTCTGAGAGGAGTACCGCGATGGCTGGCGACAAGCCCGATGTGCTGCTGGTCGGCAACAAGAAGCCGGTCATGATGAAGGGCTTCGACGGCAAGGTCACGCTGCACACGCTGATCGACGCGGCGGACCGGGAAGCCTTCCTCGCATCGATCGCCGACAAGGTGCGCGCCATCGCGGTCGCCTATACCGCCGATAAGATCGATGCCGCTTTCATGCAGCGCTTTCCCAAGCTCGAATTGGTGGCGAGCTTCGGCGTCGGCTACGACCATGTCGACGCCAAATGGGCGGGCGAACACGGCATCACCGTCACCAATACGCCGGAGGTGCTGAACGAGGAGGTGGCCGACACCGCGCTCGGCCTGCTGCTATGCACGGTGCGCGAATTCCCGCAGGCCGAGCGCTATGTGCGCGCCGGCAAATGGCCGGTGGCGCAATATCCGCTGACCAAGGCGACGCTGCGCAACCGCACCGTCGGCATGGTCGGCATGGGCCGCATCGGCAAGGCGATCGCCCGCCGGCTGGAAGCCTTCGGCGTGCCGGTGGTCTACCATTCGCGCAATCCACAAGCCGGCGTCGCTTATAAATACTATCCCAAGCTTCTCGACATGGCGCGCGACGTCGACACGCTGATGGTGATCGTGCCGGGGGGCGCGGCGACCGCCAACATGATCAATGCCGAGGTGCTCGAGGCGCTGGGGCCGAACGGCATCCTCATCAATATGGCGCGCGGCTCGGTGGTGGACGAGCCGGCGCTGGTCGAGGCGCTGAAAAACCGCACCATCTATTCCGCCGGCCTCGACGTGGTCGCCAAGGAGCCGCATGTTCCGCCGGAACTGCTGGCCATGGATCACATCTGCATCTTCCCGCATCTCGGTTCCTCGACCGAGGTGACGCGCGCGGCCATGGATCAACTCGTGGTCGACAACATCCTGGCCTGGGCGGCGGGCAAGCCGGTGCTCACCCCGGTGCCGGAGACGCCCTGGCCGCCGAAGCGATGATTAGCATTTCGTCGTCATGCCCGCGCTTGTCGCGGGTATCCACGTCTTGACGGAAGCAAAAGCATGGATGGCCGGGACAAGCCCGGCCATGACGCATGGCAATTCCTGGCGATCCGGAAATGTACTAGAATTGGCGCATGAAGCGACCAATCCTCATTTGTCTTTTCATGATTGGCCTCGCCGGCGCCGCATCCGCGCAGGCGCCGGCGCTCAACGACGCCGCGCAGGCGATGATCGGCACCTGGGAATTCTCCAACGCCGAGCGCGACAAGATCTGCAGCGCCAGCTTCAGCGGCGCTGCGACCGCGGTCGGCTACAAGGTCGAGTTTGATCCCAATTGCGCCACGCTGTTTCCGCTGGTGGCCAATATCGCCGGCTGGAAATATCCGGACAACGACCTGCTCTATCTGCTCGATGCCCAGGGGCAGGCGCTGGTCGAGTTCAGCGAGGTCGAGGACGGCATCTTCGAGGCGCCGACGCCGGGCCTCGGCGTGCTGTTCCTGCAAAACCCCGCCGCCGCCAATCCGCCGGCGAAGCAGCCGCGGCAGGTCGCCGGCATTTGGCGGTTGTTGCGGGGCAACGGCGCGCTGCTTTGCGCCTTCACGCTCGATACGACTCCGGCGGGTGACGGCTTCACGCTCACTGCGCAGCCGGGCTGCGACGCCGCCATCGTCAAGCTTGGCTTCACGCAATGGCGACTCGACCGCGGCGAATTGGTGCTGGTGGCGCCGACCGGTGCACCCTGGCGCTTCGAGGAGATCGACGACAAGAGCTGGGCGCGCCTGCCGGAAAGCGTCGACAGGATCACGCTGGTGAGGCAGTGAGATCGCGTGTCCCGGATGCGGTGCAGAGAGTAGCCCGGATGAGCGCAAGCGAAATCCGGGGCTGTTTTCATGCGGCAAGAGCGCCCCGGCTTTCGCTTCGCTCAAGCCGGGCTACCGAAGCGGGATCTCAAATCAACTTCAACCCCTTGAAGCTCGCATGCCCTTCCTTGCCGACGATGATGTGGTCGTGCACGGCAATCCCTAAGGGCTTGGCCACCTCGATGATCGACTGCGTCATCTGGATGTCGGCGCGCGAGGGGGTGGGATCGCCGGAAGGATGGTTGTGCACCAGGATCAGCGCGGTGGCGGATAGTTCCAGCGCGCGCTTGACCACCTCGCGCGGATAGACCGGGGTGTGGTCGACGGTGCCGGTCTGCTGTAATTCGTCGGCGATGAGCTGGTTGCGCTTGTCGAGGAACAGCACGCGGAACTGCTCCTTCTCGGCGAAGGCCTGCGCCGTGCGGCAATAATCGAGCACGCTTCCCCAGGATGACAGCACCGGTCGCTTGCGCACCTGGCCGCGCGCAAGCCGGCTCGCCGCCGCGTGCACGATCTTCATTTCGGTGATGGCGGCGTCGCCCATGCCCTTGACCTCGGCAAGGCGGGCGGCCGGGGCCGCCACCACCTCGGCAAAGGAGCCGAAACGCGCAATCAACTCCTTGGCCAGCGGCTTGACGTCGCGCTGCGGGATGGCGCGGAACAGCACCAGCTCGAGCAATTCGTAATCGCTCACGGCGTCGGCGCCGGCTTCGCGGAAACGCGCGCGCAGCCGTTCACGGTGGCCGTGATAATGCGGCGGCGCCTCGGATAGGCCCTCCGCCGCTGTCGTCTTGTCGTCCTTGCCCGTCATGGAGCCGCGTCCACGCCCCTTAAACGGCGGGATTGTAGTTCAACCGGATGCAATCGACGAGGTGGCTGTCGCGGCGCGTCAGCGCCTATAGGGCGGTTTGTCAAGCCCGGCCGGCGAGAAGGTGAACACCTCGACGCCGGTCTGGGTGACGCCCACCGAGTGCTCGAACTGCGCCGACAGCGAGCGGTCGCGCGTCACCGCGGTCCAGCCGTCGGACAGCACCTTCACATGCGGACGGCCGAGATTGATCATCGGCTCCACGGTGAACAGCATGCCCGGCTTGAGCACGATGCCTTCGCCGGGGCGGCCGACATGCACGATGTTGGGCTCGTCGTGGAACAGGCGGCCGAGGCCGTGGCCGCAGAAATCGCGCACCACGCTCATGTGCTGGCCTTCCACATAGGTCTGGATGGCGTAGCCGATATCGCCGGTGGTGGCGCCCGGGCGGATGACGGCGATGCCGCGCATCATGGCCTCGTGGGTCACTTCGATCAGCCGTTCAGCGCGGCGCGGAATCTCGCCGATCGGATACATCCGGCTTGAGTCGCCGTGCCAGCCATCGAGGATCAGCGTCACGTCGATATTGACGATGTCGCCTTCCTTGAGCGGCTTTTCGCTGGGGATGCCGTGGCAGACCACGTGGTTGAGCGAGGTGCAGGTCGATTTCTTGTAGCCGCGATACATCAGCGTCGCCGGCAGCGCGCCGTGATCCATGGCGTATTCGTAGACCAGCCGGTCGATGGTATCGGTCGCAACGCCCGGCCCGACATGCTCGGTGAGGATGTCCAGGCAACGGGCCACGAGCTGGCCGGCCTTGCGCATGCCCGCGAAGGCTTCGGAGCCGTGCAGCTTGATCTGGCCGGTCTTGCGGAGAGGGGCGACGGCGGCGTCGACGTAGGTCATGGGGGCCAATGTAAGGCTTGGGCGCCGGGGCGCAAGTTGCACCTTGCCTACCGCGCCCCGCAAGCAGGGAGCGGGAGCTAGGTAATTTTTCCACCCAGCTCGTCCTCGATATGGGCGCGGATGATGTCGTCGAAGCTCTTCTCGACGGTGAAGCCCAGCGCCAGCGCGCGTTGCGGGATCGAATTTGCATGGCCAACCGGCGACGATGCGCTGCACCAGCGCGTCCGGCGCGCGGCGGATGCGGGCGACGACCTTGTCGCCGGCCACCCGCCTGAGCGCGTCGATCTGCTCGCCGACCGTGCAACAGACGCCGGGCATGGTGAGGCTGATGCGATCGCCGAGCTCGGCGCGCGTCAGCCCCGCCGCGTGGATGAGGAAGCCGATCGCCGAGCGCGGGCTGGCGTGCCAATGCAGCACGTCGTCGCCGACCGGCAGGATCGCCTCCTGACCGGCGAGCGGCTCGCGGATGATGCCGGAGAAGAAGCCGGAGGCCGCCTTGTTCGGCTTGCCCGGCCGTATCGCCACCGAGGGCAGGCGGATGCCGACGCCCTCGAGGAAGCCGCGCCGCGTGTAGTCGGCGAGCAGCAATTCGACGATCGCCTTTTGCGTGCCGTAGGACGTGAGCGGCGTCAGATGGAAATCGTCGGGGATGGCCTCGGGGAAGGGCGCACCGAACACCGCGATCGAGGAGGTGAACACGAATTTGGGCACGTAGCCGTCGCCGGCATGGCGGATGGTTTCCAGAAGCGCGCGGCTGCCGTCGAGATTGACGCGATAGCCCTTCTCGAAGTCCATCTCCGCTTCGCCCGACACCACGCCGGCCAAATGGAAGATGACGTCCGGCTGCGGCGCGATCGCCTGCGCCGCGGCGCCCGGCGCCGACAGGTCGCTGGTCACGGCGGCGAGCTTGCCGGCAAAGCCCGGGGGCGGCTGCGGCGCCACCACGTCGATCAGCGTCAGCCGGTCGATCGGCTTGCCGTTCAAGCTGCCGTCCTTGACGAGCCGCTCGGTGAGCTTGCGGCCGATCATGCCCGCGGCGCCGGTGATCAGGATATGCATGGACGTCCTCTTATGTTCGCTTAGGTTTTGTCCGCCGGCTCGAAGCGATCGATCCGGCGCAGGTCGGGGAACAATAGCATCCAGCTCGCGGCGACCACGAGCGAGCCGACGCCACCGATCAGTACCGACGGCACCGCGCCCAGCAAGGCGGCGACCGTGCCTGATTCGAATTCGCCCAGCGTATTCGACGAGCCGACGAACAGATAGTTGATCGCGCTCACGCGCCCACGCATGGCGTCCGGCGTCTCGATCTGCACCAGCGAGAAGCGGATGACGATGCTGACCGCGTCGGCGGCACCCGCCGCCGCCAGCGCGGCGAGCGACAGCGGAAACCAGGTCGACAGGCCAAAAACGATGATCGCCGTGCCATAGATCGCCACCACCATGAACATTTTGCGGCCGATATGGCGCTCGACCGGCTGGCGCGACAATACCGCGGCGGTGATCAAGGCGCCCGCGGCCGGCGCCGAGCGCAACAGGCCGAGACCGATCGGTCCCACCATGAGAATATCGCGGGCATAGACCGGCAATAGCGCGGTGGCGCCGCCCAGCATCATCACGAACAGATCGAGCGTGATCACGCCCAGCAGTCGGGGCCGCCGGCGGATATAATCGAAGCCGGCCATGACGGAGGCGAAGGTCGGCGGCTCGCGGGCGGGAGCGGGGCCTTTGACGCGGACGAGGGTGATGAGGGTGATGGCGGCGGAGAAGAAGATCATGCAGATGACGCCGACGATCACCGGGCTCACCGTGGCATAAATCAATCCACCCAGCGCCGGCCCGCAGATGAACGCCACTTGGTTGGCCGAGGTCCAGGCGCCGACCGCGCGCGTGATCAGCCGCGCCGGCACCAGCGCGGTCACCAGCGCGCTGGCGGGCGCCGCCTCGAAGGCGCGGGCGCAGCCGATCAGGAAGACGGCGACGAACAGGAGGTCGCGGCTGACCTTATGGGTGATGAGGGCGACGGTGATGATCAGCGCGGTCAGCGCGTAGATGGTTTGCGCGCCGCGGATGATCAGCCGGCGGTCGTAGCGGTCGGCGGCGTGGCCGACCAGGAGCGTCAGCCCCACCGCCGGCACGAACTGGATCAGCCCGACCAGGCCGAGATCGAGCGCGCTGTTGGTGAGCTGGTAGATCTGCCAGGCGATGACCAGCGCCAGCATCTGGTAGCCCATGGTGCCGGCAAGCCGCTGCAGCCAGAACAGCACGAAGGGCGTCTGTTGCAGCAGGCCTGGCGAGGACGTCGCGGCAGCGTTCATTCGCGAGGGCCGTTCATGCTGGCAAGGCTCGCTTTCTGGCGGCCGTCGGGCGCGAAATTTTCCGGGCTCAGCCAGCGCTCGAAAGCGGCTTTGCGCGCCGGCCATTCGCCATCGAGCATGGCATACCAGGCAGTATCGCGGTTGTGCCCCTTGGCGATCATGTGCTGGCGAAAGATGCCTTCGAAGGCAAAGCCGTAGCGCTGCGCCGCCTGGCGCGACGCGGCGTTGAGCGCGTCGCATTTCCATTCGTAGCGCCGGTAGCCCAGCGTCTCGAACACGTAAGCGGCGAGCAGATATTGCGCCTCGGTGGCGAGCGGCGTGCGCTGCAGGGCCGGTGCATAGAGCACGTGCGCGACTTCGATCACGCGATGCTCGGGGCGGATCGCCGCCAAAGTGAGAATGCCGACGGCGTTGCCCGATGGCGTGACGATCGCATAGGCGTAGGGATCAACGAGCGCGGCCCGCTCCGCGATCCAGTCGTCGAATGCCGCGGCATCGGCGAACGGGCCGTAGCTTGGCATATAAGTCCAGATGCGATCATGGCCTTTCACCGCCGCCCACAGGGCGGCGGCATGCGCTTCGCCAAGCTTCTCGACGCGGCCATGGCGCCCGGCAAGCGTCACCGGCCCTGGCAAGGCCGCGGGCGCGGGGTCGACCGCCGGTCCAACCGGCGGGGTATTGGGCGCAATCATGGGCGGCACTACCAATCGTCGCTGGCGAAGCCGTGGGCGTGGCGTCGGCAGGGCCGGCTATTTAGCCGATTTTTCCCGGCAGGCGTAGTCGCCTGCGATGAATTCGGCTGCCATTGGCCCGTGCCGGGCTTGTATTGGTGCTGTCATCGAATGAATTCTGAGCCAGACCGCCGCGGGCACCCGCCGCGCCGTCATTGCCGCTCAAGTTTCTGGCCGCCGCCATTGTTCTTGCCGCGCCGGCATCCAATTTTCACCATGTGATCGGGTGAACGGTTCCGCGCTATCGACATGCGGGCGTCGCGGTTTGTCCGCTGCGGGCGGGCGCGCGGCGCTGGCGTCCGTCGCCCGGTCGCGCCAAACTCCGCGCGCATAAAACAAAGCGAGGAAATGCCGTGGACAGTGTCGATTTCGATGCCCTGGAGGGCGAGGCACGCGCCCGCCTGTCGGAGCCTGCTTTTGCGTTCCTGGCGACCGGCGCCGACGACGAGATCAGCGCGGTCGAGAATATCACCGCCTGGCGCGATTTGCGGCTGCGCCCGCACGTGCTCAATGACGTAACCAACATCGACACGAGCATCAGCCTGCTCGGCCAGCAGCTCGCGCACCCGATCATGATCGCGCCGATGGGCCGTCACAAGCTGTTTCATCTCGACGGTGAACGTGCCACCGCGCGCGGCGCTGCCGCGGCCGGCGCGCCCTATGTGATGGCAAACAATGCCAATGTGCTGATCGAAGAGGTTGCCGCCGAACGGCGCGCGGCGCCGCAATGGTTCCAGCTCTATTACTGGCCGAACGAACGCGAGGTGGAGGCGATGGTCGATCGCGTCGCCGCGGCCGGATTCAGCGCGCTGGTGCTCACGGTCGATGCGCCGACCGGCGGCTGGAGCTCGCGCGCCGCGCGCGCCCAGCATGAGCCGACGCCCGTCATTCGCAACATCAACATGCCCGGCTCGCCGATGGCGCGCACCTTCTACCATCCCGACTTCGCCGGCAAGGTGCTCTATCCGGCGACCTGGCGTGAGCTGGAATGGCTGGCCAAGCGTTCGCCGCTGCCGGTGCTGACCAAGGGTGTACTGCGCGCCGACGACGCGGTGCGCTGCGCCGAATGCGGCGCCAAGGGCGTGATCGTCTCCAATCACGGCGGCCGCCATCTCGACACCACGGTGACCACCGCCGCCGCGGTCGGCGCGGTGGCGGCCGCGCTCGCCGGCAAGGCCGAAGTCTATGTCGACGGCGGCATCCGCCGCGGCACCGACATCCTCAAGGCGCTGGCGCTCGGCGCCCGCGCCGTGTTGATCGGGCGGCCGGTGCTGTGGGCGCTCGCCGTCAACGGCGCCGAGGGCGTGACGCAAGTCATCGAGCATTTGCGGGTGGAACTGGTGCGCGCCATGCAGCTCGCCGGCACCGCGCGGCTTTCCGACATCGCGCCGGACCTGGTGGCGCCGAATTGATTTTCGCCGGCCAATCGGGTGAACTCGCCGCGCCAATCCGGCCCGCAGCGGGAGTCTCTGCCATGCTGAAAACCATCGCCGCCTTCGACCGCATCGGCGAGGAAAACGCCTTCGCCGTGCTGGCCCGCGCCAATGCGCTTGTCGCGCAGGGGCGCGACATCATCAATCTCGGCATCGGCCAGCCCGATTTCCGCACCCCCGATTTCATCGTCGAGGCGGCGGTGAAGGCGCTGCGCGAGGGCCATCACGGCTACACGCCGGCGAACGGCATACCGGTGCTGCGTGAGGCGGTGGCCGAAGACCTGCACAAGCGCTTTCAGGTCGAGGTCTCGCCCGACAGCGTGATGATCATGCCCGGCGGCAAGCCGACCATGTTCGTCTCCATCCTGATGTTCGGTGAGCCGGGCGCCGAGATCCTCTATCCGGACCCCGGCTTCCCGATCTACCGCTCGATGATCGAGTTCACCGGCGCAACGCCGGTGCCGGTGCCGATCCGCGAGGAGAACGGCTTTGCCTTTTCCGCCGAGGAGACGCTGTCGCTGATCACGCCGAAGGCGCGCCTCATCATCGTCAACTCGCCGGCCAATCCGACCGGCGGCGTTACGCCCAAGGCGGAAGTCGACAAACTGGTTGCCGGGCTCGCGCAGTGGCCGGACGTCGCGGTGATGTCGGACGAGATCTACGATCATATGGTTTACGATGGCGAGACCCATGTCTGTCTATTGAGCTATCCGGAAATCCGCGACCGGCTGATCCTGCTCAATGGCTGGTCGAAGACCTATGCCATGACCGGCTGGCGGCTCGGCTATGCGGTGTTTCCGGGCAAGCTCTACGACTATGCGCGCAAGCTCGCGGTCAACTTCCACTCCTGCGTCAATGCCTCGGCGCAATATGCCGGCTTGGCGGCCCTGAAGGGGCCGCAGGACGAGGTGTGGAAGATGGTCGCCGAGTTCGACAAGCGGCGCAAGGTTGTGGTCGATGGGCTCAACAAATTGCCCGGCGTCTCCTGCGCGACGCCCAAGGGCGCCTTCTACGCCTTCCCCAACGTGAAGCGCACCGGCTGGAAGGCGAAGGAGCTGGCCAACGCGCTGCTCGACGACGCCGGCGTCGCCATCATCGGCGGGCCGGATTTCGGCATTTTGGGCGAGGGCTATGTGCGGCTGTCTTATGCCAACTCGACCGAAAATATTTTGAAAGCACTCGAGCGCATGGGGGAATTCCTCAGCAAGCGTAAGGCAGCGTAGGTTTATCGCTCGGCATTGCCGCGGGTTTACCCTCTCCCCTCCGGGGGAGAGGGTGGTCCGGCCTCAGGCCGGACCGGGTGAGGGGATCATGGTCAAGTACGAGCGTCCGCCGCTCGCCACCAAACACGCGCGCACTATGCGCCGCGAACAGACCGATGCGGAACGCAAGCTTTGGCTGCTTCTGAGAGACCGCCGTCTGGATGGCGCGAAGTTTCGCCGACAAGCACCTGTTGGCCCTTACATCGCTGATTTCATTTGCTTGCGCAGAAAATTGATCGTGGAAGCAGACGGCGGCCAACACGTTGAAAGCAAATATGACCGCGAGCGTGATCGCTGGCTGGCAAAGGAAGGCTATGTTGTCCTGCGCTACAGCAATATCGACATTCTCAAAAATCCTGCCGGTGTACTGGAGGACTTGTTGATTCATCTGCAGGAGCGTCCGATGTATTTCGGCGCCTCCCCCTCACCCGGTCGCGGCTCGCTACGCTCGCCTCGACCACCCTCTCCCCCAGAGGGGAGAGGGTAAGAGCGCCATATTCGTATCTATCTATCTTTCTATTTGTCTGCCGAAGCGCCCGGCTCTTCCATCACCACGCGCACCGGCGTCCGCATATTGATATCCCGCTGCGGGAACGGGATTTCGACGCCTTCGCGCTTGAAGGCGTCCCATAGTGCCATCAACACCTGACCGCGCACATTGCCGACGCCGTCGATGGGATCGCGGATCCAGAAACGCAGCGTGAAATCGAGCGAGGAATTGCCGAACGCCTTGAGATAACAGACCGGCGCCGGCACCGACAGCACGCGCGGGATCGCCGTGGTCGCCCCGATTGCCAGCGCGCAAACCTGGTGCGGATCGGAATGGTAGGAGGCGCCGAAGTCGACCTCGATGCGCACCTCGTCGTTGGAATAGGACCAGTTGATCACGCGCTGGGTGACGAAATCCTCGTTGGGGATGAGGAACTCGCGGCCGTCGCGGGTAACCACCGCGGTATAGCGCGCGCCCATCGACTCCACCCAGCCGAAGGATTTGCCGACCGAGATCACGTCGCCCGGCTTGATCGACTTGTCGGCGAGCAGGATGATGCCGCTCACCAGATTGGAGACGATCTTTTGCAGGCCGAAGCCGACGCCAACGCCGATCGCGCCGGAGAAGAAGGCGAGCGAGGAGAAGTCGATGCCGACGCTCGACAGCACGATCAGAACCGCGAAGGTGATCAGTATTAGCCGGATCAGCTTGCCGATCAGCACTTGGATCGACGGCGTCAGATCGGCGACGCCGCGCACCCGCTTTTCCAGGAAGTCGCTGGCGACGTTGGCCGCCCAAAGCGTCAGCAGCAGCAGCACGGTGGTCTTGATCAGCAGCAGCGGCGACACCCGCAAGCCGCCGATCACCACGCCGAACGAATTGAGCGCCGAGCGGATCGGTTCGATCAGGCCGAGGATGTTCAGCGCCGCGAAGGTCCAGGCGAAGCCGGCCACCAGCCGATAGACGAAACGATTGCGGATCGGGCCGGCGACCAGCGCGATCACCACCCAGGCGGTGGCGAGATTGGCGGCCACGCCGAGCAGGTAGGAGCGGCTCGGCCAGGTCAATTCGGCCATCGTCGTTTGCACGATCAGCGCCAACAGCACGAAGAAGACCACGCCGAGATTGGCCATGAACAGCCGCACCCACTGCCGCAGCAGCGCCGGCCAGCTCATGGTATGCGCGGTGAGGTCGATGCGTCGCCGCAGCAGCGCCGCCGCCAGCATGGCGATGCCGGCGACCAGCACGATCTCGCCGAACTGGATCAAGACCCAGATCGAGGCGAAGTCATGCGCAAACGTCAACAAGGCATCGTCGATCGCGCCGATCGCTTGTTGCATACGGTTCATCGCGCAGCCTCGACGTAACCCCCTTGGAATCGGTCCCTGAAGCGGACCAATATCAGATCGGGGAAGAGCCGGGCATCCGCCCGGGCAGGCACCAAGGGGTTATACACATGTACGACCGGGATTTGTCGGAAGAACAGCGCATGATGCGGCAGAGCTGCCGCGATTTCGTCGATGACGTGGTTCTTCCATTCATCCGCGGCAATTGGCAGCAAGAATGGTCCATGGTGCCGGAGGACCGCCTGCCGCCGCGCATTCTGGAGCAGGCCGACAAGATCGGCATTCGCACCCTGGGCGTGCCCGAGGAGTTTGGTGGCGTCGAGCTCGAGCCGGGCACCGAGGTGTCGACCTTCGCCATGATCGCCGAGGAAATCGCGCGCGGCGACTCCGGCCTCGCCGACAAGATGGTGCAGAACTGGAAAGTCTCGGTGCTGCTGCGCCAGTTGGCGCCGCGCCATCTGCAGGAGAAGTGGTTCACGCAACTCGTGCAGAACCCGCAATTCCTGATGGCGCATTGCCTGACCGAGCCGCGCGGCGCCTCCGACCGCTGGCTGCCCTACAACGTGCCGGAAGCGGCGATGCAGACCAAGGCGGTGAAGGTCGACGGCGGCTGGGTGATCAACGGCCGCAAGCAGTTCATCTCCAACGGCTACGACGCCTCGCTCTACGTGGTCTACGCCAACACCAATACCAAGGTCGGCATGCTGCAGGGCACCTCATCGTTCCTGGTGCCGCGCCAGACCAAGGGCTTCACGGTAGCGCGTTGCAACGAGACGCTGGGCTGCCGTTTCATGAACAATGGCGAGATGGTGTTCGAGGACATGTTCGTGCCGGACGACCAGTTGCTGGTGAAGGACGCCGCGCTCGGCTCGGCCGGCGTCTATTTCCGTCCCGGCAAGATCATCCAGGCGGCGAAGAATCTCGGCGTCGGCGTGCGCGCCTTCGAGGCCACCGCCGACTATGTGCAGAACTACGTGCAGGGCGGCAAGATCCTGATCAAGCATCAGGCGGTGGCGCTGCGGCTCGCCGACATGGCGACCAAGCTCGAGGCGGTGCGCGCGCTGCTCAACCGCGCCGCCAAGGCGGTCGACGACAATGCGCCGGAAGCCGAGACGCTGGTCAACATGGCCAAGCTGTTTGCCTCCGAGGAGATCATGAAGGTGGCCCAGCATGCGGTCGAATTGCATGGCGGCAACGGCATCATGCTCGACTTCGGCATCGAGAAGAGCCTGCGCGACGCCGTCATCTTCCTGCACATGGACGCGACGACGGACATCTCCCGGTTCAAGATCGTCAAGACCATGTTCCCCGACACGGCGGGCAAATACGCCGGGCCGGAGTGATGTTTCTTATCCCTCGCCTTTCAGGGGAAGGATAAGGAGTACCGTCACCGCACCACAAACCGGAAGCCGATCACCACGATCACCAACCCGATCACCTGCGGCAGGCTCGGCACGATGCCGAGCGCGAGATAACCGATGATCAGCGAGAACCCCGGCACCAGCGCCGGGAAGGTCGCCGCCCGCCCGGCGCCGATCAGGATCACCGCGCGCGTGAAAAGATAAATTGGCACCACGCCGGAGAGCAGGCCCTGTACCACCACCTGGATCAGGTTCTCGGTCAGGCTCATGCGCAGGATGCCGGCAAAGTCGGTGAGGATGCCGTAAATCGGCGCATAAACGACGATCGACAGCACGCCGACGACGGCCACCGCGCGGGTGCCCGACATGCGGTAATGGCGCAGCAGCGTACCGAAGATCGCCCAGAACAGCCCGGCGGTGGCGAACAGGAGATCGCCGCCGACGCCGCCACGGCCGATGGTGGCGAGCGACTCGGCGCCGAACACCAAGAGCCCGGCGATGAGGATGACGCCGCCGATGACGCGCCGCCGCGTTGCCGGCTCGCCGAGGATCACCGTGGCCAGGATCAGCCCGGACAGCGCCGCGCAGGCCGGCTGGATGGTGGTGCCGTGGCCGAGCGGCACCAGGATGAAGCCGGTATAGGCGATCATGGCCTGCGGCGGACCGGCCAGCACGCTCATCACCAGGCCGCGGCCCCAGCCGATGCCGCCGAGGTTGCGCAAGCCGTCGCGCAGCGCCACCGGCAGCAGCAGCAGCCCGGTCCAGAAGAAGCGGTGGAAGGCGAGATCGGCGGGCGAAAAGCCGACGGCGATGCCGTGCTTGGCGGCGACGAAGCCGGCGGCCCAGCCGAGCGCCGCGACGACGCCGCACAGCGCCCCGATCAGGATGTCGCGCCTAGCCGTCGGTTGACCGGGCAGGTCCAATGCAAATTCCTCAACCCTGGCGAGGGTGACTTGGCACCGCCTGATACTCTAGGATCGCGCCCCAAGTCCAACAACGCGCTCATTGATTTTCATCACCGGGAACAAACGCTCATGGCGAAGTCGCGCAAAGTCATCATCACCTGTGCCATCACCGGCTCGATCCATACCCCGTCGATGTCGCCGTATCTGCCGGTGACGCCGCAGCAGATCGCCGACAATGCCGTCGGGGCGGCCGAGGCGGGCGCCGCCGTCGTGCACTTGCACGCGCGCAACCCGCAGACCGGCCAGCCCGATCAGTCGCCGGAAGCCTTCGCCCCCTTCCTCAAGGTGATCAAGCAGCGCTCCAACGTGGTGGTTAACATCACCACCGGCGGCGCCCCCACCATGACGGCGGAGGAGCGCGTGCGGCCGGCCGCGACCTTCAAGCCGGAGGTCGCCTCGCTCAACATGGGCACGATGAATTTCGGGCTCTACCCGATGATCCCGCGCTACAAGGGCAAGTTCAAATACGACTGGGAAGAGCCGTATCTGGAAGGTTCGCGCAAGGGCATGTTCAAGAACACCTTTGCCGACATCGAATACATCCTCACCACCTGCGCCGACAACAACACCCGCTTCGAGATCGAGTGCTACGACATCGGCCATCTCTATACGCTGCGCCACTTCCTCGATCGCGGCCTGGTGAAGCCGCCGCTGTTCGTGCAGTCGGTGTTCGGCATTCTCGGCGGCATCGGCACGCATCCGGAAGATGTCATGATGATGAAGCGTACCGCCGACCGCCTGCTCGGCGACAATTACTGCTGGTCGGTTCTCGGCGCCGGCGGCGCGCAGATGCGGGTGGCGGCCATGGCGGCGTCGATGGGCGGCAATGTGCGCGTCGGCATGGAGGACTCGCTGTGGATCGGCGCCGGGCAATTGGCCGAGTCCGAATGCCCAGCAGGTCACCCGCGTGCGTCAGATCCTCGAAGGCCTCGGCCTGGAGATCGCCTCGCCCGACGAGGCGCGCGAGATCCTCTCGCTCAAGGGCGGCGACAAGGTGAATTTCTAGTCGGCGTCGCGGCCTAGCCTTCAGTCACACGGCAACCTCGTTTGCCCTCTCCCCTTGTGGGAGAGGGTGGCGAGCCGGGCGAGGGGTCCTGGCCGCACAAATTGCGTTGCTCTTGCGCGCGCGAGACCTTCCTATACGGAAGGAGATTCGCGCGCATGGCCACCCTCGATTTCATCAGCGTCGCCATCCTGCTCGGCAGCCTGCTGGTGCTCGCCGGCATACTGTCGAGCCTGATCGCGCTGCGATTCGGCGCGCCCTTGCTGCTGGTATTCCTGCTGGTCGGCATGCTGGCCGGCGAGGGCGGGCCCGGCGGCCTCAAGTTCAACGATGTCGGTACCGCTTATACCGTCGGCTCGATCGCGCTGGCGCTGATCCTGTTCGATGGCGGCTTGCGCACGCGCTTCGCCAGCTTCCGCAACGTGCTGGCGCCGGCCGTTATGTTGGCCACCGTCGGCGTGCTGGTGACCGCGCTGATCACCGCGCCGGTCGCCAAATGGGCGCTCGGCATCGAGTGGACGCAGAGCTTGCTGGTCGGCGCGGTGGTGGCCTCGACCGACGCCGCCGCCGTGTTCTTCCTCATCAATGCGCGGGGGTTAAGGTTGCGCCCGCGCGTGCGCGCCACGCTGGAAGTCGAATCCGGCACCAACGATCCCTTCGCCGTGTTCCTGACCCTGCTGCTGGTCGAATTCCTCAGCGTCGGCGACCGGAGCTGGTCGCATGCGCTGATGACTTTGGTGCGCGACGTCGCCCTCGGCTGCGTCATCGGCTATGCCGGTGGCCGCGTCATTACATTGGTGGTCAACAAGATCGAGCTGCCGCAGGGCCTGCACGCGCCCTTCGTGGCGGTGAGCGCGCTGGCGGTGTTCGCCTTTGCCAATGCCGTGCACGCCTCCGGCTTCCTCGCCGTCTATCTCGCCGGTCTGGTGGTGGGCAACCGGCAGATGCGCGCGCATCGCACGGTGGTCGCGTTTCTCGACGCCATAACCTGGCTGGCGCAGATCGTGATGTTCGTGCTGCTCGGCCTTTTGGTCTGGCCGCAGCGGGTGGGCGACAGCCTGGTCGGCGCGGTGGTGGTGGCGCTGGTGCTGATGCTGGTGGCGCGGCCGGCGGCGGTGTTCCTCTGCCTGGCGCCATTCGGCTTCCAGACGCGCGAGAAGCTGTTCATCTCTTGGGTGGGCCTGCGCGGCGCAGTGGCGATCTTTCTTGCTTCGATCCCGCTGCTGGTCAGCTTGCCAGCGGCATATCTGTATTTCGATGTCGCCTTCGTGGTGGTGGCCTCGTCGCTGCTGATCCAAGGCTGGACCGTGGCCTTGGCGGCGCGCAAGCTCGATATCTCCTTCGCCCGCAACGATCCGCTGCCGCGCCGCGTCGAGCTCGACCTGCCCGGCCAATTGACGCGGGAAATCGTCGGCTATCCGGTGACGCCGAACAGCCCTTATATGCGGCGCGGCCTCATCCCCAATTGGGCGCGCCCGACCATGGTTGTGCGCAACGAAAACATCTTGACGCCGGGGGAAGCGCAGCCGCTGCGCGAGGGCGATTACGTCTATCTGCTGGCGCCGCCGGAAAAGGCGCAGGCGCTCGACCGCTTCTTTGTCGACATGCCGCCGCCGCGCGCGCCCGATCCCCGCCTGCTCGGCGATTTCTTCGTACCGGGTACGGCGGCGCTCGGCGCGTTGGCGGAAATCTACGGGCTGCAGGTCGCCGCCGATCATTCCGAGGTGACATTGGCGGATTATTTCGCCGAGCAGCTCGCCCGCCCGGTCAAGGCTGGCGATGTCGTCGAATTGGGGCCGATCGCGCTGCTCGCCCACAAGGTCGACGGCGGGCGCGTCGGCACGGTCGGCCTGCGCCTCGCCGAGCCGGAGGTCCCGGAGACGTTTGCCGCGCGCACCCAGGCACTCTGGCAGCGGGTGCTGAAGCTGATCGGCTAGCGGGTGCGTCGGCCCGCTTGTCTGGCAACCCATTCGGCGACGATGGCGACGAGGGCTTCGAGCCCTTCGGTCAGCGCCGCCGGCCCCGGCTGCAGGATCAGCGTCGACTTGATCTCGCGTAAGCAATCGCCGGCGACCGCCGGAATCGCGGCAAAGCCTGGCCGGGCGGCGACCTTGGCCGGCACGAATTTCTTGCCGCACCAGGAGCCGATAATGATGTCCGGCTTGGCCGCGATCACCTGTTCGGCGGTCACGATGCGGTCCTTGGCGTTTTTCTTGCCGGCAAGCTCGGGGAACACGTCGATACCGCCGGCGGCGTCGATCAACTCCGACACCCAGCCGATGCCGGAAATCATCGGTGCGTCCCATTCCTCGAAATAGATGCGCGGGCGCTGCGGCAGGCGCGCGGCAAGCGCGCGCGATGCGTCGACGCGCGCCGCGAGCGAGGTGGCGAGCGCCTCGGCTTTTTCGGCCGCGCCGGTGAGCGCGCCCAGCGTACGGATCATAGCCAGGATGCCGGCCAGGTCGCGCTGGTTGAAGGCGTGCACCGCGACGTTGGCACGGATCAAATCGGCGACGATGTCGGCCTGCAGGTCGGAGAAGGTGAGCACCAGGTCGGGCGCCAGAGCCAATATCTTCGGCACGTCGGCACTGATAAAGGCCGCCACCCGTGGCTTTTCCTTGCGCACCTGCGGCGGGCGCACCGCATAGCCTGAGACGCCGACGATGCGATGCTGCTCGCCCAGCAGATAGAGCGTCTCCACGGTCTCTTCGGTGAGGCAGACGATGCGGGCGGGTGGGTACATGGCGCCATCATACACGGTCGTGCAGCACGCTCGCTTCCCCCTCTCCCCTTGAGGGAGAGGGTGCCCGAGCGGAGGCGAAGCCGAGCGAGGGCGGGTGAGGGGTCAGTGATTAAGTGAGCGGCATGGACCCCTCACCCGGCTCGCCCTCGCTATCGCCAAAGGCCACCGCTTCGCGCTGGCCGTCTTGGCGTAGAAGAACGCGAATGCCGACGGCATTCGCTATGCTCGCCACCCTCTCCCGCAAGGGGAGAGGGAAGTGAGAATGCGGCACGGCTTACACGCCCAAAGCTTCCGCCCCGCCCATCGCCGCCACCTGGCCGCCGTCGACCCGCAATACCCGGGTGGCGATGCGCTGCACCTCGGTGGGCTCATGGCTGACATAGATCATCGGCACCCGCGCCTCGTCGCGCAGCCGCTCGAGATAGGGCAGGATCTCGCCCTTGCGCGCTGTGTCGAGCGAGGCGAGCGGCTCGTCCAATAGCAGCAGCCGCGGTTGCATCAGCAGCGCGCGCCCGATCGCCACTCTTTGCCGTTCGCCGCCGGACAGCCGGCCCGGCCGGCGCGCGAGCAGCGGGCCGATGTCGAGTAGTTCGACCACATGCGCGAAGGTCTGGGCATCGAATGCCCGCCCGCTCATCCAGCGCCCGTAATCGAGATTGCGCTTGACCGAGAGATGCGGAAACAGCCGGCCCTCCTGGAACACGCAGCCGATATGCCGCTTCCAGGCCGGCAGGTCGATGCGCGCTTGCGCGTCGAACAGCACCTCCTCGTCCAGCGTAATGCGGCCGCGGTCGGGGCGCGAGAGCCCGGCCACCATGTTGATGAGGCTGGTCTTGCCGGAGCCGGACGGCCCGAACAGCACGGTGGCGCCGCCCTCGGCGGCGAACACCGCGTGCAACGAAAACTCGCCCAGCCGCTTGTCAATATCCACCGTCAGCATGGGTCACACGCCATGCAGCCGCGCGGTGGCGCGGCGGGCGAACCATTCGGAAGCGACCAGCGCAGCGACCGAGATGATGACGGCGACGATGACCAGATGCAGCGCGGCGAGGTCGCCGCCCGGCACCTGCGTCAGCGTGTAGATCGCCGCCGAAATGGTTTGCGTCTCGCCCGGGATGTTGGAGACGAAGGTGATGGTGGCGCCGAATTCGCCGAGCGCGCGCGCGAAAGCGAGCATCATGCCGGCGATGATGCCGGGCAGCGCCAGCGGCAGCGTCACCGTTAGGAAACCCCAGAACGGGTTGGCGCCGAGCGTTGCGGCGGCGTCTTCCAGCTTGCTGTCGATCGCCTCGATCGACAGCCGGATCGCGCGCACCATCAGCGGAAACGCCATCACCCCGCAGGAGATCACCGCGCCGGTCCAGCGGAAGGCGACCACGATGCCGAAGTGCTGGTCGAGGAAGGCGCCCACCGGCGCCCGCCGCCCCAGCGTGATCAACAGCAAATAGCCGGTCACCACAGGCGGCAGCACCAGCGGCAGATGGACCACGGCGTCGACCAGCGACTTGCCCCAGAATTCCTTGCGCGCCAGCAGCAGCGCCAGCGCGATGCCGAAAGGCGTCGCCACCAGCGTCGCCACCACGGCGATGCGCAGTGACAGCGCGATCGCGGTCCAGTCCTGGGCGGTGAGGTTAAGCAAAGCTCACGACGCCTTCGGCGGCACCAGGAAGCTGAAGCCGTATTTCTCGAAGATCGCCTTGGCCTGCAGCGTGCGCAGGAAGGCGATATAGCGCATCGCCGCATCGCCCTTGGCGTCTTTGGTCACGCCGACCGGATAGGTGATCGCGGGATGCGAGCCCGCCGGGAACACGCCCACGATCTTTACCTTCGGCTCGATCTTGGCATCGGTCGAATAGACGATGCCGAGCGGGGTCTCGCCGCGCGCCACATAGGCGAGCGTGGCGCGCACGTTCTCGGCCTGCGCCAGCTTGGGCTCCGCCGCCGCCCAGGCACCGAGTGAAGTCAGCGCCGCCTTGGCGTAGAGCCCGGCCGGCACCGCCTTGGTGTCGGCGACGGCGATGCGACCGTCGCCGGCGAGCTTGGCGATGTCGAAGCCCTTGCCGATGGTGACCTGGCTGAGCTTGGAGTTCTGTGGCGCGATCAGCACCAGCGCATTGCCAAGCAGGTTCACGCGGCTGCCCGCTTTGATCAGTTTCTGCTGATCGAGATAGTCCATCCATTTTATGTTGGCGGAGAGGAAAACGTCGGCCGGCGCACCTTGCGCGATCTGTTTGGCCAGCGCGGAGCTGGCGGCATAGCTCGCCGTCACCTTGACGCCGCTCGCCTTGCTGAAGGCGGCATCGACCTCGTCGAGTGCGTTGCGCAGGGAAGCGGCGGCGAACACGGTGAGCGTGTCCGCGGCCGCGGCCGGCCGCGGCGCGGCGGTGACGGTAAACAACAGGCTGAGAGCGGCGAATAGCCGGAGCAACATGGCGGTTCTCCTCGGGCGCACATCTGTGCGCCGGCTGGCGTCGGATCGAGATGGGAAGCGACCGGACGTCGGAACCGTCGTTCCGTCTTCGCGGGCGCCCGCACGGGGCGCGCCGTAGGTCAAAACAAAGTCTAGCAAGCCTCGGCGAGCGCGGCAAAGCCTTTTTTGCGTTGCAGCAGAGCCCCAGTCAGTAGCGCGGGTCGTACATTTGCGATTTGACCAGCGCCATCAGGTTTTTCGCCGGCTTTCCTTTCGCCAGGCCGCGCTTGTAGGCGACCTTGGCCACCGCGGCCGCGATATGCGCGGACACCTCGCGGATACGCGGCAGCGCCGGATAAAGGCTGCCCTGTTTGAGGTCGTCCTCGGTTACCAGTTGCGCCAGCTTGCGCGCCGCCGCCATGAACATCTCGTCGGTGACAAGCGTGGAGCCGCTGGCGATCACGCCCAGTCCGACGCCGGGGAAGATGTAGGAGTTGTTGCCCTGGCGCGGTACGAAGGTCTTGCCGTTCAACATAACCGGATCGTAGGGGCTGCCGCAGGCGAACAAGGCGCGGCCGTCGGTGGCGCGATAGGCCTCTTCGGCGGAGCATTCCGCCTGCGAGGTCGGGTTGGAGAGCGCGAACACGATCGGCTGTTTGTTGATCTCGGCCATGGTGCGCAGCACGTCGGGCGTGAAGGTGCCGCCGACCGCGGCAACGCCGATGATTGCCGTCGGCTTGAGCGCGCGGATCGCGGTCAGGAAGTCGCCGATAGGTGCGTGTTCGTGCGCATAAGGCAGCTTGTGTTCGGTCAGCCCCGCTCTGCCCTTCACCACCAAGCCGCGCGAATCGACCAGCCAGGTGCGCCGCCGCGCCGCGGCTTCGCTGAGGCCTTCCGCCATCATGGCGGAGACGACGAGATCGGCGATGCCGGTCGCCGCCTCGCCGGCGCCGAGGAAGAGCAGGGTTTGGTCGGACAATTTGCCGCCGGTCACGCGCAACGCCGAGAACAGGCCGGCCAGCGCTACCGCCGCGGTGCCCTGGATGTCGTCGTTGAACACGCAGTAGCGGTCGCGATACTTGTGCAACAGGCGGAACGCCGAGTGATTGGCGAAGTCCTCGAACTGGATCAGTACGCCGGGGAAGACCTTGCGTGCCGCGGTGACGAATTCGTCGATCAGCTTGTCGTATTCGGCGCCGCTCAGCCGCTTGCGGCGCAGACCGACATAATAGGGATCCTTGCGCAATTCCTCGTTATTGGTGCCGACGTCGATCATGACCGGCAGGCACAGTTGCGGGTGCACGCCGGCGCAAGCCGAGTAGAGCGAGAGTTTGCCGACCGGAATGCCCATGCCGTTGGCGCCGAGATCGCCGAGGCCGAGAATGCGCTCTCCATCGGTGACCACGATGAGCTTGACCGGGTAGTGCCAATTGGCGAGCAGCTTGGCGATGCGCCCGCGATCGTTGGCGCTGATGAACAGGCCGCGTGGGCGCTGGAAAATGTATCCGAAGCGCTGGCAGGCCAGTCCGACCGTCGGCGTGTAGATGAGTGGCTGAATCTCGTCGATATTGTCGACGACGGTCCGGAAAAACAGCGCCTCGTTGCGGTCGTGCAGGGCGTTGAGCGCGACGTATTTTTCCAGATCGTCGGGCAGGCGGCGCAGATTGGTGAGCACGCGTGCCGCTTGCGCCTTCATCGGCAGCACGGTCGGCGGCAGCAGGCCGCGCAAGCCAAGACGATCGCGTTCCGTCTCGGTGAAGCCGGTGCCGTGGTTGAGCAGCGGATCGCGCAGCACCGCTATCCCGCGCGGCGATTTGGCAACAGACGAGCGGGCGCGTGCCCGGACACGCGTTTTCATGCGCCTCTCCCCCTATGTGATCAAAATTTGTGCGCAGATTCCACACACCCTAACCGAGGACGTTGATGGAGATCAAACGCATGGCATCGTGCATGTCAGCATTGCGCGAGCGCCTTATTGCGGCGCAGCGTCGATCGCGCGGCCCCCACTCGAAGTCCGGCGCGGATTGAGCTATTGAGAATGGCCATGCCACAGACAGTGCCGATCGAAGGCGAATACGACTACATCGTGGTAGGCGCCGGCTCCGCCGGTTGCGTGCTGGCCAACCGGCTCTCCGCCGATCCGTCAAAGCGCGTGCTGCTGCTGGAAGCCGGCGGCCGCGACAACTGGATTTGGTTTCACATTCCCGTCGGCTACCTGTTCGCCATCGGCAATCCGCGCTCGGACTGGATGTTCAAAACCGAGGCCGAGCCCGGGCTCAACGGCCGCAGCCTCGGCTACCCGCGCGGCAAGGTGATCGGCGGTTCCTCGGCCATCAATGCCATGGTCTATATGCGCGGACAGGCCGGCGACTACGACCATTGGCGCCAGCTTGGGCTGCCTGGCTGGTCCTGGGACGACGTGCTGCCTTTCTTCAAGAAGCACGAGGACCACTTCCTGGGAGACAGCGAGCACCACGCGACCGGCGGCGAATGGCGCGTCGAGTTTCCGCGCCTGAGCTGGGACATCCTCAACGCCTGGCGCCAAGCGGCGGCGCAATACGGCATCCCGCCGATCGCCGACTTCAACACCGGCGACAACGAGGGCTCCTGCTATTTCCACGTCAACCAGAAGCGCGGCTGGCGCTGGTCGGCGGCGCGCGGCTTCCTCAAGCCGGTGCTCAACCGGCAGAACCTGCGGCTGGAGACCGGCTGCCTGGTCGAGGGCCTGATTTTCGAGGGTCGACGCGCCGCAGGCGTGCGCTTCCGCCAGAACGGCGTGGAACGCAGCGCACGCTGCCGCGGCGAAATCGTCATGGCGGCCGGTTCGCTCGGCTCGCCGCAGATCATGATGCTGTCGGGGGTCGGGCCGGCCACCGATCTCAGCCAGCTCGGCATCCCCATCGTGCTCGACAAGCCAGGCCTCGGCGCCAATCTGCACGACCATCTGCAATTGCGCATGATCTACAAGGTCAGCGGCATCCGCACCCTCAACCAGATGTATGCTTCGCCGTTCGGGCGCGCCAAGATGGCCCTCGACTATGCGCTGTTCCGGCGCGGGCCGTTGACCATGGCGCCGTCGCAGCTCGGCGCCTTCACCAAGTCCGATCCCTCGCAGGAGCGGGCCAACTTGCAATATCACATCCAGCCGCTCTCGCTCGACAAGTTCGGCGATCCGCTGCATCCGTTCCCGGCCTTCACCGCAAGCGTCGCAAACTTAAGGCCGACCAGCCGCGGCTGGCTCAAGCTCAAATCGACCGATCCGACGGCGGCGCCGCTGATCCATCCCAACTATCTGGCGACGCCGGAAGACCGCCGCATCGCCGCGCAGTCGATCCGCATCACGCGGGCGATTTCGGCGCAGCCGGCGCTCAAGCCCTATGCGCCGACGGAGTATCTGCCCGGGCCGGGGGTAGCGGACGACGACGAAGCGGGCCTGGAGCATGCCGCCGGCGATATCGGCACCACCATCTTCCATCCCGTCGGCACCGCGCGCATGGGCCGTGACGACGACGCCAAAGCGGTGGTCGATGCCCGGCTACGGGTGATCGGCCTGCAGGGCCTGCGCGTGGTCGACGCCTCGGTGATGCCGTCGATCACCTCCGGCAATACCAATTCACCGACCATCATGATCGCCGAGAAGGGCGCGGCGATGATTATCGAGGATGCCAAGCGTTGATCCAGGCCAATCAGGGGAGCGCAACCATGGATATCGTAGCGCGGGTCAAGGCCATCCTGCTGCAGCCGAAGCTGGAATGGCAGGTGATCGAGCGTGAGCCGGGCGACATCGGCTATCTGTTCACGAACTATGTCGCGATCCTGGCGGCCATTCCGGCGGTGTGTGTCGTTCATCGGCGAGTCGATCGTCGGCATCGGACCGTTCCACATCGGATTCTTCAGCGGCCTGATCCACGCGATCTTCGTCTACGTCATCACGTTGGTCAGCGTCGTGGTGGTCGCCTACATCATCGATTTCCTGGCTGGTACCTTCGGCGGGCAGAAGAATATCGGCAACGCGATGAAAGTGGCGGCCTATGCGCCGACCGCCGCTTGGCTCGCCGGCGTTTTCAACCTCATTCCGTTTCTCGGCATCCTCGGCTTGCTCGGACTCTACAGTCTGTATCTGCTGCATACCGGGATCGCCGCGCTGATGAAGCCGCCGGCGGACAAGACGCTGTTCTATACGATCGCCGTCGTGCTCTGCGTGATCGTGATCGAAGCCATCGTCTTTTTCGGCATCATGCGCGCGATATTCGGACTGCCGACCATGGTCGGCTAGCCGACTAGGGCAGGGCTTTCAAATGCCGGATCGGCCGGCCCGGCGCGATTGCCTGCGCGGCGGCGATGATGGCGTTGGCGTCGATGCCGTAGTGCCGATAGAGATCGGCGAGCGCGCCAGTCTGGCCGAAATGCTCGACACCAAGTCCACGCGTACGATGGCCGTTCACCGCGCCGAGCCAGGCCAGCGTCGCCGGATGGCCGTCGAGCACGGTAACCAGGCCGCAATGCGGCGGCACCTCGGCGAGCAGCCGCTCGATATGCGAGCGCGCCTGAACGAGCCCGCGTTCGCGCGCGCGCTGCGCCGCGGTCCAGCCGGCATTGAGCCGGTCGGCCGAGGTGACGGCGAGCAGGCCGACATCGCGGCGGTCCTCCGCCATCAGCCCGACCGCGGCGATCGCCTCCGGCGCGATGGCGCCGGTATAGGCGACGACCACTTGCGCATTCGGTCCCGGCTGGCGCAGCCAATAGGCGCCGTCGACGATTTGCTGGCGCAACTCCGCCGTCATGGCGCGGGCGACCTGCTCGATCGGCCGCGTCGACAGCCGAGATAGACCGAGCCGCCGGTCTCATCGCGCAGCCAATTTTGTTCTGACGGCGCGCTGTCGCCGTCCTTCTGGATATAGGCGAAGGCCCAGCGCAGGATCACGCTCAGCTCATCGACAAAGGCCGGCTCGAACGCGGCGAGGCCGTCCTGCGCCATACCGATCAATGGCTCGGCGATCGATTGATGCGCGCCGCCTTCGCCGGCGAGCGTGATGCCGGACGGCGTCGCCGCCAGGATGAAGCGGGCGTCCTGGTAGCACGCGTAATTGAGCGCATCGAGGCCGCGCGCGATGAACGGATCGTAGAGTGTGCCGATGGGCAGCAGCCGCTCGCCATTGATGGAATGCGACAGGCCGAGCGCCGACAGCAAGGTGAACAGGTTCATCTCGGCGATACCGAGCTCGATATGCTGGCCGCTGCGGCGAGAATTCCCAGTTGAAGGTCGACGGGATGCGCTCGCTCTTGAAGGTATCGGCCAGCGCCTCGCGCGCGAACAGGCCGCGCCGGTTGACCCAGCCGCCGAGATTGGTGGAGACGGTCACGTCCGGCGAGGTGGTGACGATGCGGCGGGTGAAGTCGTCATCGCCGCGGCCGAGATCGTTGAGGATTGAGCCGAAGCCGGTCTGCGTCGAGGTCACGGCCTGTTTCGGCAGCGGCAATTCCGCCGGCACCGTGATCGCCGGCGCCTGCAGCCGGCGGCCTGCGCCTTGCGCGAACGGCACCGCATCGAGGAACGCTTGCAGCGTGTCGGGCGACAGCGCGAGGCCTTCGAACTTGTCCCATTCATGGCCCGGCCGCACGCGTTCGCCTGCTGGAACGCGTCCATCTGTGCCGGCGTCATCAGCCCGGCGTGATTGTCCTTGTGGCCGGCCATGGGCAGGCCGAAGCCCTTCACGGTGTAGCAGATGAAGCAGGTCGGCTTGTCGTTGTCGGCGGCGCGGAACGCGGCGAGCAGGGAGGGCAGGTCGTGGCCGCCGAGATTGTTCATCAGCGCGGCAAGTTCGGCATCAGAGCGCTTGGCGATCAGCCGGCTGACATCGCCCTGGTCGCCGATCTCGTCGTTCAATCGTTTGCGCCAGGCGGCACCGCCGGCGAAAACAAGCGCCGAATAGAGCGGGTTGGGGCAGTTATCGATCCAAGTCTTGAGCTTGTCGCCGCCCGGCTCCTTGAACGCGGCCTGCTGCAGCGAGCCGTATTTGACGATAACGACCTTCCAGCCGAAATTCTTGAACAGCTGTTCGTAGCGCTCCCACAGACCTTCGCGCACGACCGCGTCGAGGCTCTGCCGGTTGTAGTCGACGATCCACCAGCAATTGCGCAGACCCTGCTTCCAGCCCTCCAGGATCGCCTCGAAGATATTGCCCTCGTCGAGTTCGGCATCGCCGACCAGCGCCACCATGCGGCCTTCCGGCCGCTGCTTACCCCAGCCATGCGCGCGCACGTAATCCTGCACCAGCGAGGAGAACAATGTCTGCGCGACGCCGAGGCCGACCGAGCCGGTGGAGAAATCGACGTCGTCGGCATCCTTGGTGCGCGAGGGATAGCTCTGCGCGCCCTTGTAGCCGCGGAAAGCTTCGAGGCGCTCGCGCGTCTGCTTGCCGAGCAGATACTGAATGGCGTGGAAGATCGGCGAGGCATGCGGCTTCACCGCCACGCGGTCGGCCGGCTTGAGCACGTCGAAATAAAGTGCTGTCATGATGGTGGCGAGCGAGGCGCTCGAGGCCTGATGGCCGCCGACTTTCAGCCCGTCGCCGGTCTCGCGCAGATGATTGGCGTTGTGGATCGTCCAACTCGCCAGCCAAAGCACCTTGCGCTCGAGCGCGGCGAGGGCAGGCAAATTGTCGTCCGTCGGTTGTTTGAGCATAGGCGCGGCCTCAGATCCGATTGTCGTCCCCGCGAAAGCGGGGACCCAGTAACCTCCACCCATCCGTTCAACTTTGGCCGGGAGTACTCGGTCCCGGGTCTCGCTTCGCTCGCCCGGGACGACACGCGGAACTATGCAGTTTTCGCCGTGGCGATGTTTGCCAAATCTGGTTATTATTCATCGGAATATTAGCGATTTCTATCAATAAAAAAGCAGAAAAGAGCTGATCATGCCAAGCGCGCTCGACGCCACCGATCTGAAAATCCTCCGCCATCTGCAGGACGACGGCCGCATGAGCCTCGCCGATCTTGCCGTCAAAGTGGGCCTGTCGCCCTCGCCCTGTCTGCGGCGGGTGCGGCTCTTGGAAAAGGCCGGCGTGATCGCGCGCTATGTCGCGGTGCTCGACCAGCGCGCGGTCGGCCTGCCGGTGAGCGTGTTCGTCTCGGTCAAATTGGAAAAGCAGCGCGAGGAGCTGCTCGATCGTTTCGCCAAGACCATCGCGCGCTGGCCGGAAGTGCTGGAATGTTATCTGATGACCGGCCCGCGCGATTACTGGCTGCGCGTGGTGGTACCGGACCTTGCCGCCTACGAGCGCTTCCTCAAGCAGAAGCTGACGCGGCTCGAAGGCATTGCCTCGATCGAATCGAGCTTTGCGCTGGAGCAGGTGAAATACACCAATGTGCTGCCGGTGGCGTGAGGGCTGCCGCGCGCGCCGTCACTGCCCGATGACGGTGAGATCGCCGCGCCGGGCTGGCGCGTCGATCACGCTCTTGCAGGCCTTCGGCAGGTCGGCCAGCGTGATCGGCTTGCCCGGCTTCGACGGCTTCTTGCTCGGTTTAGGGTGCAGCACGCGGTCGGAGAACCAATAGTCGAGCGCCTTGCCGCACTGCGCGCTGTTGCGGCACCGGCGGCTGATGGCGGCAATGCGGGGAATCGGCCGGACATTTCAGCCGCACATGCATGTGGTCGTCGTGGCCGTACCAGGGCCGCACCTTGTCCATCCAGGCCGGGTGCTTCTTGCCCTCCATCTCGCACAGCTTCTTCTTGATGGCGGCGTTCACCAGCACGCGCTCGACGTCGGGTTGCTCGGCCGCGGTGCGGATGAAGGCGGCGTCGGCCGCCGACCAGTTGCCGTTGACATGCTTTCCGTCGGCCGCGACCAGGGTAGAAGCGGAGAGTGTGTCGCGGTCGTGCTTTGAGAGACGATGACCGGGCATCGGCATGAACCAGATGTCGACGTCGAGCCCGATCTGGTGACTCATATGGCCGTAGGGCAGCGGGCCGCCGCGCGGCTGCGCCATGTCGCCGATGAGGACGCCGTGCCAGCCGGTGGCCTTGGCGGCGAGCGGCGCGAAGCGTTCCAGGAACTTGACCAGCTCGGGATGGCCCCAATTGCGGTTGCGGGTGAGGCGCATGACCTGCCAGGTCGGGCCATCGACCGGCAATTCGACGCCGCCTTGCAGGCAGCCGCGCGGGTAGTAGCCGATCGCCATGGCCTTGCCCGTGCTCGGCAGCTTCACCCGCGCGAACAGATATTTCGCCGGCAATTTCTCTTCCGACATGTTCGGCCGCTTCTGCGGCAGTGGCGGATCGACGACCGCAACAGCCGGCTTCTCCGGCGCCGTGACGACTGCGGGCGGCGTCGGCGCGGGGGCGCGACGGTCGTCGTGGGTGCGACGGGGGCATGGACGGCGGGCGCGACGGGCGGCGGCGCCTTGCCCGATTCGGCAAAGGCGAAGCTGCCGGCGTCTGCGACCAGCAACATCCCGAACACGACGGCGATCCGGCTAACCATGATGCACGGATTTAGCGAGTTTGCGCCCGCCTGTCAGGTAAATTGCACGTGGATGGTTTAAGCTTACCACTATCGGTGCCGCGCGCCGGTCCGTGTTCGGCGAGGAAATTGAAAATTCTTCAAGGACTTCGCTGGCCGGCGGGAAGATAACTTGAGCGAGCGCAAGGCCCTGCGCTGCCGCTCCGGCCTAAGTTGCGCCGCGGGGTGGCCAGGTTCGGAACTCGCTTTGTGGAGAATGGTGGACGTTTCAATGCCACGTCATGTCATTGCCTTCATCGCCGCCGCCTTTCTGCTCCTCGGCGGCCTTCCCCGCGCCGAAGCCGGTATCGTGATCACCGTCGACAAGTCGGCGCAGCAGCTTTCGGTCGTGGTCGACGGCTTCCCGCGCTACTCCTGGCCGGTCTCGACCGCGCGCTGGGGCTATCGTACGCCCAACGGCACCTACCGGCCGCAGCGGCTCGAGCGCAAATGGTACTCGCGTAAATACGACTGGTCGCCGATGCCCTATTCGATCTTCTTCGACGGCGGCTATGCCATCCACGGCTCTTACGAGATCTCGCATCTCGGCCGCCCGGCCTCGCACGGATGCATCCGCCTGCATCCGGAGAATGCCGCCATCCTGTTTGCGCTCGTGAAGGCGAACCGCAACGACACCCAGATCGTGGTCACCGGCGAGCGCCGGCAGGCGGCGCCGCGGCCGAGCCGGCACGGCAGCCGGCACACCCGCGCGCGGCGGACGCCGCGGAACTTCGACAACATATTCGAAGGATCGCTCAACGAAGATCGGGAGGCGAACGATCAGCGCGCGCTGCGGCACTGGGAACGGCGCTAGCGCGCCCTGCCGAAGCTCACACGCGCTTGCCGGTATTGGCGCCGCCCAGCCGTCCGATCAGCGCATTGGCGCCGATGGCGATCACGAAGAGGATGATCAGCAGCGCATACATTTCCGGCATCCTGAAGAAGTCATAAGCCTGGATGACCATGAAGCCGATGCCGCGGTTCGACAGCTTGGTCTCGGCCAGCAAGGCGCCGATGAGCGCCACGCCCAAACCCAGCCGTAGACCATTGATGATCGGGTAGCGCATGGCCGGAAGATAAATCTTGGTCACCATCTGCCAGGCATTGGCGCGAAAGCTTTGTCCCACGCGGATCAATACTTTGTCGACCTCGCGCATGCCGCCGGCGGTATTGAGCGCAATGGGAAAGAAGCACGAAATCGCTCCCATGGCCGTCTTCGACCCGGGGCCGACGCCGAACCACAGCATCATCAGCGGAAAGAAGATGATCTTCGGACAGGGGCCGAGATAGTAGAGATAGACTTCGTAGGCTTTCGACAGCAGCGGACTGGCACCCAGCAACAATCCGACGACGAGGCCGCTCAAGCCGCCGATCAGCATGGCAATCGCGATCTCGTAGCCGGTCGTATAGAGGTTGAAGTAGAAACCCGCATTGCTCAGCGTTTCGAGCAAGGCGCGACTGATCGCGATGAGCGATGGCACGACGTCGCGGTATAGCAGCCCCGACACCGAGACCGCCTGCCAGATCGTCAGAATTCCGACGATAAGTGCGATGCGCAATTGCGTGACCCGCCGCAGCAGCGGCTTCGCCGGTCTCGGCACCCGCGCGGTCATGACTTCGGTCTTACCCACCGCTCCAGCCTCTCGATCAGGATGAACAGCAGCACGCTGATCAGAACGACGAACAGAATTGCGGCATAGGTCCCCGGTACGTCGTAGCGGTCGGCCATTTCGTTGATAAGCTGACCGAGACCGCCAAAATTGATGAGGAACTCCACGCCGACGATATTGAGCATGGTGAAGATCAAGCCGATGCGCAGGCCGACAAAGATGGTCGGCAATGCCGCCGGCAGCAGGATTTTGCAGAACTGTTGTGACGGCGTCAGGTTGAAGCTGCGCCCCACATCGATGAGCACGGCCCGCGTGGCGCAAAGCCCTTCCAGCGTCTTGAGGACGATGGGGGCGAGGCCTGCGACAAAGCCCATGGCGACGATGGTCGCGGCGCTGCGGCCGAAGATCACCAGGAACAGCGGATAAAGCAGGACGGTCGGCGCCGACGCGGCGGCGGCCACCCAGGTTTCCGTCGCCTCGCGCAGAAGATCGAAACGATAGAGCAGGACGCCGATCGCGATGCCAGCGACCGCGACCATGATCCCCGCCGACAAGGCCTCGCTCGCGGTGAACAGGAAGCGGCCGACGGCGTCTTCTTCGAGGATGATGCGCGGGAGCGCGGTCATGACGTCGGTCGGCAGCGGCACGACGAATTGATTGAACAGGCCGAGGGGTATGGCCAGTTCGAGAACGACGAGAACAGCGACAAACGTCCCTCCGCCAAGGAGGAACGGAAGCGTCGCCGACCGGGCGATGGCGGAAGCGCTCCTCATCGGTTATCTCCGCAACGGCACGGGCGGGCGCGGCACCACTATCTCAGTGTCCGCGCCCGCCCAAAAGCCGCCGGTTCGTCGCCTCCCCCGCATTCGACGACGGAATGCGCGACGAGCTTTACATGCTGCCCGGCTTGTAGACGATGTCGATCATGCCGGCGGCGTCTTTCACGGTCTTCTTCTCCGTGATGCGCTTGTATTGCAGCGCCTCGTCGAGCGTCTTCTGCAGGCCTTCGATCTTGCCGAGCTGCAGCGCCGACTTCGGGAAGAAGTCCTGGACCGTCCGCTTGGCGACCTCAGGCGACACTTTGGCGATTTCGCCGTACATCGTGTAGACCTCCGGCTTGCCGGAATAGGCCCAGTCGATCGACTTTGCGACCACCTTCATGAACTTGGTGATCGCCGCGCGCTTGGTCTTCAGCGAGTTGAGATTGGCGACGTTCACGCGGATGGTCTGGCCCTGCATGCCCTTGATCTGGCCGGCCTTGACCACGACGCGGATCTTGCCCTCGTTGATTTCCTTGACGCCGAACGGCGCCACCGACCAGCCGACGTCGATCTGGCCCGACATGACCTGGGTGCGCGTTCCGGGCACGCCGCCGGTCGAGGTCGGCTTCGCGCCCTTCACGTCGTATTCCTTCAGCAGGTTGAGCAGCATCAGGTTGGTCGAGGAGCCCGGACGCGAGAAGGCGACGGTCTTGCCGGCGAGGTCCTTGATGGTCTTGATCGGGCTGTCGGCCTTCACGTACCAATAGACCTCGTGCACGCCGGTCATCTCAGCGGAGATGATGCGCACCGGCGCGCCTTTGAAATAGGCGCCGGCGACGCCCAGCGTGCCGTTCGACATGGCGATGTCGACAGAGCCGGAGATCGCCGCGTTCAGCGTCTCCGATCCGCCGTGGGTCCAGAATATCTGGACGTCGAGGCCTTCCTGCTTGAAGTAGCCCAGCTTCTGCGCGAATTCCACGAATTCGCTGTCCCAGAAACCCTTTTGCGGAATGGCGACTTTCAGTGTCTCGGCGAAGGCGGCTGTTGTCACCATGGACAACAGAATTGCAGCGAGCATCGTGATGCGCGTACGCATGGTAGTCCTCCCTGTTGGCCGATTGTTTTGAGTGGCTCTTACGCTAGATTGCCGCTAAATGCGCGCCCTGGCAACGCCGCGATGCGTTTTGCCGATGTTGCCGCTAATCGCAAACAACGAACGTGGAACATAAGTCGCGCGATCGCGCCACCCATGCGCGGCGTCGTTTGCCGCTTCGCATTCGCGAGGAGCAGCGGAAGATTTCATGTCGTGGAAATCGTGCTGACGCCGCGCGCCTTGCCGAGTTGTGCGACGGCGCCCGTGTTCTTGACGGCCCCGGGTAGGCCGGTGTCCCTTTTTCCTCTCCCCGAGAGGGGAATGGAGCGCCGGGAGGCGCCAGGGGCTTGCGAGGCCCCTTTCGGACCGCCCTTGCGATCGGGCAGTCCTGCGCGCCATTGATGGAGGCGCGCGAGCCCTTTGCGAAGGGCCCTGCGCCTCCCGGCGCTCCACCCGGGCGCGGCCGCGATTGTCGCGACCGGCCCATCGGGCAAGGCGAGCCGTGCACGGCCCGCCGGCGCCCGCCGCTTCGCCGCGTCCCCGCCGCATGCAGGCGGGGAAGCAACGAAGCTTGACCTGATTATCATCCTATAGGATAGTAGTCAAGAGATCGCGCCGCATTGCCCATCCGCTGTCATGCGCGGGCTTGACCCGCGCATCCATGGTGAGACGCAACACGCATGAAAGTCCGGCTTGAACTCGTGAGCCTGGCTCGTGGATTGCCGGGTCGAGCCCGGCAATGACCGAACGACAGGCTGTCCGACCGGAAACGGCCCGCCTGCCCGTACGCCTTTGAACAGCCGAGCAATGGAATCGAAAGCGCAAAGAAAAGTGCGGTTGCGCAAGGCGGCGGGCGATGCCATCGAGCGCGCCATTGCGACCGGCGCCGACCCGTTCGATCTCATGATGGAAGCCACCGGGGAAGGCGTTAACATCTGCGTTCCTTACGTGCAGCAGCATCCGTTCTTCCTGGAGAAGCGATCGCAGTTCAAGACGGCCGAGGATCGCCAGCACGACCGCGACGCGGCGGCGCTCGCGGCCGAGCCCGGCCCGATCGTCTGGGTTCGCCGGCAGTTCGACGACCATCGGCACGCCGCCTATCGATTGGCGGATGTGAGCGGCTGGCACTGGTCCGACATCAGCGGCGGCGTGCAGCATCGGGCCAACCGGCACTATCTGCATGGCTATGTCTGGTGCGACGCGATGATCGCCGGGACGCTCGCGCATAACTGCGAGCACGGCCCGCCGCCGCACCGCATCAAGGTCTGTGTCACCAAGAAGGGGAATGAAAAATTCTGGCACGCGATCGAGGCGGTGGCGCCGGCGGTCGACAGGCCGGGGCGACGGCGGCGGTGAAGATAGCTTCGTAGGATGGGTTGAGCGCAGCGAAACCCATCGAGGCGTCTGTTTGCGAAAGCGATGGGTTTCGCAAGAGCTCAGCCCATCCTACGGGGTGCCGTGAGTTCCGATGAAGCGACGAAATTACGTTGCACAAATCCGCCCCACGGAGTGGCCCATTTCCACATCTAGCGACTCAACGGTAGTGGGCGTATATCGAATGCAGTTATCGAGTAAGGAGACCTCTCGTTACGAGGCATCAATGACCATCTCCCTAACGATAGATTGCAACGCCTGGGATTGTTTTTTCAATAAGGGCATGAACCTCGCGGTCGAGCTTCCGCCGGGCGAGTTTAGACTTTTTATGCCGCGCGAGATTGAGATTGAAATTCAGGCTATCCCCGATGTGAGTAAGGACGGACGCTCCAATCAGGCACTTAAGGAGTACGTTTACAAGACGATCACACGGCATTCAGTTACAACAACTGGCCATTTTGGGTTTGCTGAGGCCGGCTGTTACTCAGGGTTTAACCAAGGTACTTTCATGTCTGATAACGAGCGCAATTGGTACGCGACTGCAATACCAAAGCATGTTTTAGGTAAGAAGCGCACTGGCTCAGGTCTGACCAAAAATATGGCCGATACCGCCGTTGCGGCTAGTTCATTTCACTCAGCGGTACTGACAGCAGACAGCAAGGGGGGCCCAATTAAGGACGCCTACAAGTTGGGAGGGAAGGTCATTTACCTACACGACTTCGATGCACAGCCATTACCCTTGCGAGATTTCATCAAAGCCCAGCTTCCCTGACGTTGCGCCTGGAACGCCTGAGGCATGCGGCCGAGCCGGACCGAAAGCTTCATAGATACGGGCATTGATATATCCCCCGAGTTCGTGACGTTCTCAGGTGGTCACACATCCACCTTCAGCGCGGCGATGAACGCCTCCTGCGGGATATCCACCTTGCCGAACTGGCGCATGCGCTTCTTGCCCTTCTTCTGCTTCTCCAGCAGTTTGCGCTTGCGGGTGGCGTCGCCGCCGTAGCACTTGGCGGTGACGTCCTTGCGGAAGGCGCGCACGGTTTCGCGGGCGATGATCTTGCCGCCGATAGCCGCCTGGATCGGCACCTGGAACATGTGCGGCGGGATCAGTTCCTTGAGCTTCTCCACCATGGCGCGGCCGCGCGTTTCCGCGCGCGTGCGATGCACCAGCATGGAGAGCGCGTCGACCGGCTCCTCGTTGACCAGGATCGACATCTTCACCAGGTCGGCCGGCTTGTAGTCGGTCAGGTGATAGTCGAACGAGGCATAGCCTTTCGACACCGACTTGAGCCGGTCGTAGAAGTCGAACACCACTTCGTTGAGCGGCAGGTCGTATTTGACCATGGCGCGGTTGCCGACATAGGTCAGCTCTTTCTGGTTGCCGCGGCGGTCCTGGCACAGCTTGAGCACGGCGCCGAGATAGTCGTCGGGCGTCAGGATTGTGGCCTCGATCCACGGCTCCTGGATTTCCAGAATCTTCATCACGTCCGGCATGTCGACCGGATTGTGGATCTCGATCTGCGTGCCGTCGCGCAGGTCCATCTTGTAGATCACCGAGGGCGCGGTCGCGATCAGGTCGAGATTGAATTCGCGCTCCAGCCGTTCCTGGATGATCTCCAGATGCAGGAGGCCGAGGAAGCCGCAGCGGAAACCGAAGCCGAGCGCGGCCGACGTCTCCATCTCGTAGGAGAAGCTGGCGTCGTTGAGGCGCAGCTTGCCCATGGCCGCGCGCAAATCCTCGAAGTCGGCGGCGTCGACCGGAAACAGCCCGCAGAACACCACCGGAATCGCCGGGCGGAAGCCGGGCAGCGGCGCCGCAACCGGATTGCGCGCATCGGTGATGGTGTCGCCGACGCGGGTGTCGGCGACTTCCTTGATCGAGGCGGTGATGGCGCCGATCTCGCCGGGACCCAGTTCCTCGACCGGCGTCAGCTTCGGCGTGAACACGCCGGTGCGGTCGACCTCGTAGGAAGCGTCGGTGCCCATCATATGGATGCGCTGGCCCTTCTTCAGGGTGCCGTCGACGATGCGCACCAGAACGACCACGCCCAGATAGGCGTCGTACCAGCTATCGACCAGCAGCGCCTTCAGCGTCGCGTCGGGGTCGCCCTTGGGCGGCGGCAGGCGGGTGACGATCGCCTCCAGCACGTCGGGAACGCCGAGCCCGGTCTTGGCCGAGATCAGGATCGCGTCGGAGGCGTCGAGCCCGATCACGTCCTCGATCTGCTTCTTGATCGCGTCCGGTTCGGCCGCGGGCAGGTCGACCTTGTTGAGCACCGGCACGATCTCGTGGCCGGCGTCGAGCGCGTGATAGACATTGGCCAGCGTCTGCGCCTCGACGCCCTGGCTGGCGTCCACCACCAGCAGCGAACCCTCGCAGGCGGCGAGCGAGCGGTTCACCTCATAGGCGAAGTCGACGTGGCCGGGGGTGTCGATCAGGTTGAGGATGTAATCCTTGCCGTCCTTGGCGTGGTATTTCAGGCGCACGGTCTGCGCCTTGATGGTGATGCCGCGCTCGCGCTCGATGTCCATGGAATCGAGCACCTGCTCCTTCATCTCGCGCATTTCCAGCCCGCCGGTGAGCTGAATCAGCCGGTCGGCAAGCGTGGACTTGCCGTGGTCGATATGCGCGACAATGGAGAAATTGCGGATATTCTGGATCGGGACGGACGTCATGGCGCGGCAGATAACACCGGGGATGGCCTCCTACAAGCGGACCTCACCGGTGCGGGCGGCTCTCTCCCGCTCCTTCGCGCCTAAGCCGGGATCCAGTTGGAAATCGCCATTCGGCTGCGGTTTGTCCGGGTCCTAGCGTTCGCGAGGACGAACCGGGAGGCGTTGGCCTTTCCGGCCCGGTTCCGCCGTGCCATAGGCGTAACCCCATGCGCCCCGACGGCCGCCCTTCCCTGCTCACCCGCCTGCGCGCCGCCCTGATCGATCCGGCGCGGCGCGAGCGCACCGTGCTGCTCGCGCTGGCCCTTTATACCGTGCTGTGGACGCTCTACGCGGTCGTCGCCAAATCGAGCCAGGGCCTGCATTACGACATGGCCGAGCTGATCGCCTGGTCGCGCGATCTGGCCTGGGGCTTCGACAAGCATCCGCCGGTCGCCGCCGTGCTGGTGTGGCTGTGGTTTTCCGTCTTTCCCGTCGCGGCGTGGTCCTACTACCTGCTCGCCATGCTGATGCCGGCGCTGGCGCTGTGGCTCGCGTGGCGGCTGTCGGCGGATTATCTCGATGGCGAGAAGCGTCTCGCCGGCCTGGCACTGCTGACGCTGGTGCCGTTCTTCAACTTCCACGCGCTCAAATACAACGTCAACACGGTGCTGCTGCCGTTATGGGCGGCGACGACTTTTGCCTTCCTGCGCTCGTACCGGACGCGCGGCGCCGGTTGGGCCGCGCTTGCCGGCCTCGCCGCGGCGGCGGCGATGCTGGGGAAATACTGGTCGGCGGTGCTGCTTATCGGCCTGGCGCTGGCCGCGTTGATCGATGCGCGGCGCGCCGCCTATTTTCGTTCGCCGGCGCCGTGGATCACGGTGGCGGTGGGCTTTGCCGCGCTGACGCCGCATCTCGTCTGGCTCGCGCACCACGACTTCGCGCCGTTTGCCTATGCGGTAGGCATTCACGCCGACAAGCCGTTGTCGGTGAGCCTCGTGCACGCGCTGGGCTATCTCGCCGGCTCGCTTGGCTATGTCGCCGTGCCGGTGATCGTGGCGCTGGTAATGGCATGGCCGCAGCGGACCCTGCTGGCCGACATGGCCTGGCCGGGCGAGCGCGAGCGTCGCTTGGCTGCGGCGGCGTTCTGGGCGCCGCTGCTGCTGCCGGTGGTGGTGGCGCCGCTCGGCGGCGTCGAGATCACCTCGCTGTGGTCGATGTCAAGCTGGACGCTGTTGCCGGTGTTGTTGTTGTCGCCGCCGGCGCTTGCCGTGCGCCCGATCGACACACGCCGCATCCTCGGCCTCGCCGTGGCATTGCCGCTCGTCATGCTGGTGGCGTCGCCGGCGATCGCGATCCTGGCGCAGCGCAGCGGACCGCCACCGGCGGCGGCGCAGGCGCAACTGTTGGCGCAGGAGGTCGAACGCGACTGGCACGCGGCGATCCCGCAGCCCTTACGCTTCGTTGGCGGCGATGCCGACCTCGCCTATGGCGTGATCGCCGCCGCGGTGGACGAACCGCGCGCGCTGCCCGACCTGCCGCAACCGAGCGCGGCAGAACTCAAACGCGATGGCCTGGTACTGGTGTGTTTTGCCGAGGATGCAGGTTGCCGCCGCGACGCGGCGGCGAAGGCGGCGACGGTCGGCCCGAGCCGCACGATCGTTGCCGAGATCACGCGCAACTTCTTGCGCTTTGCCGGAAAGCCGCAGCGCTATTCGATCGTGATTGTGCCGCCGCGCTGATCGTCATTCCGGGGCGCGCACGAAGTGCGAGAACCCGGAATCCAGGGCCAAAAGAGGCATCTGTCGTATTGCTCTGGATTCCGGGTTCGCTCGCTTGCGCGAGCGCCCCGGAATGACCGGAAGATCAATAGCGGTAATTATCGCTCTTGAACGGGCCCTCCTGCGGCACGCCGATATAGGTGGCCTGCTTGTCGGTGAGCTTGGAGAGCTTCACGCCGATCTTCTCCAGATGCAGCCGCGCGACCTTCTCGTCGAGATGCTTGGGCAGGGTGTAGACCTTGTTCTCGTACTTGCCGGGGTTGGTCCACAGTTCGATCTGCGCCAGCGTCTGGTTGGTGAAGGACGACGACATCACGAAGCTCGGATGGCCCATGGCATTGCCGAGGTTCACCAGCCGGCCTTCCGACAACAGGATGATGCGATGGCCGTCGGGGAAGGCGATCTCGTCGACCTGCGGCTTGATGTTGTTCCACTTCAGGTTTTTCAGCGCCGCCACCTGGATCTCGCTGTCGAAGTGGCCGATGTTGCAGACCACGGCGCGGTCCTTCATCTTGCGCATGTGGTCGAGCGTGATCACGTCGACATTGCCGGTGCAGGTGACGAAGATGTCGGCGCGCGGCGCGGCATCTTCCATCGTTGTGACCTCGTAGCCCTCCATCGCCGCCTGCAGCGCGCAGATCGGATCGACCTCGGAGACCAGCACGCGGCAGCCGGCCTGGCGCAATGAGGCGGCCGAGCCCTTGCCGACGTCGCCGAAGCCGGCGACCATCGCCACCTTGCCCGACATCATCACGTCGGTGCCGCGGCGGATGCCGTCGACCAGCGATTCACGGCAGCCATAGAGGTTGTCGAATTTCGACTTGGTCACCGAGTCATTGACGTTGATCGCCGGGAACATCAGCCGGCCTTCCTTGGCCATCTGATAGAGCCGGTGCACGCCGGTGGTGGTTTCCTCGGTGACGCCTTTGATCGCCTTGCAGGTCTTGGTGTACCAGCCGGGCTGTTCCTTCAGGCGCTTCTTGATCGCCGCGAACAGCACCTCCTCTTCCTCGTTGCCGGGATGGTTGAGCACCGCCGGGTCGCTCTCCGCCTGCATGCCGAGATGCAGCAAGAGCGTGGCGTCGCCGCCGTCGTCGAGAATCATGTTCGGCGTGCCGCCGTCGGCCCATTCGAAGATGCGGTGGCTGTAGTCCCAGTAGTCGACCAGGCTCTCGCCCTTGACCGCGAACACCGGCACGCCGGCTTGCGCGATGGCGGCGGCGGCGTGGTCCTGCGTCGAATAGATGTTGCAACTGGCCCAGCGCACGTCGGCGCCGAGCGCGGTCAGCGTCTCGATCAGCACCGCGGTCTGGATGGTCATGTGCAGCGAGCCGGCGACGCGGGCGCCGCGCAGCGGCTGGCCCGGCCCGTATTCCTCGCGGGTGGCCATCAGACCGGGCATTTCCGTCTCGGCGAGGCTGATCTCGTTGCGGCCCCAGGGGGCGAGCGAGATGTCCTTGACGACGTAATCGGTGGGCGTGGCCTTCGGCTTGGCGGAAGCGGTCATGACAATCCTTTCGACGCGCGCGAACAGAGAAACGCGGAGGGGTTGAATGGGTCGGCTGTGCCTATAACAGGCCCCGGCCGCAGCCGCAATCCATATATAAAGATTTCTTTATGTAAGGGGATGGCCCGCCGGGAGGGGCGGCCGACCCGGTCGGCCACGGGCGGACGCCGGCTTTGCCAAGGCATTGCCGAGGCTCCACCGGCGCGAAAGGTACCAAAACTGACTTTGAATCAGCTTCCCAGGCCGACCAGGCCCTGCCGCGCCAGTGTCGCGACCGCGTCCCGCACCAGCGGTTCCGGCAGCTGCCCGGCAAGCGCGGAAACGATGGTGCCGACATTCAGCTCGCCTTGCCGTAGCAGCAAGTCGAGCACCCGGCGCGCGGGTGCCGACAGGCGGAATTTCTCGCCACCGACGGTGATTTCGACCTCGCCCTCTTTGTCGATATCCAAGGGAATGCGCCGTCGCAGCGCCGGCGCCACGGTCAGATCCGCTGCAAACGGCGCGGCAATGCCGAGATTGACGAAGGGACGCAGCGGACGGGCGCGGTTCTCACGCCCGAGATAGCCGGACAAATCGGCCTGATCGATCAGCGCGTGCAGCGCGGTCTTCAGTGCGGCTTCGTACGCCGCCATCGCGGTTTCGCCGGCGGTAACGGGGATGTCCTGGCGAAAGAGGCTGTCCCTGGCGGCGCGCCGAACGATAGCGTCGGCGAAATCGAGGCCACGGCGCGACAACAAGCCGATCGACAGATGCACGGACGGCTGGTCGTGAAGAAGCGCCATATGCGCTTCTCCGCGCGGCAGATAGAGGACGTCGCCGGCCTCGACCATGGCCTCCCACACCGGCTTTTGCTGGTCGATCGTGGCCGACCCGGCCGGCAAGCCGATCGGGTAGGGGACTGGCGTGCCGAAGCTGCGCCAGCGCTTGCGTCCGTGAACCTGCACGACCACGACATCGTGCAGGTCGTAATGGGGTCTAAAGCCGAGGCCCTCGCCGAAGCCCAGATAGGCGTTGCACCAGGCTTCGCAGCCAAGCTCGCGCTCGAGCGCGGCGGTGAGCCGGCCGATCGGCGGCACGACCTCATCGATGTAGCTGATGACCGCGGTCGCGCCCTGGCGCAGCAGGTCCTGCAATACGCCGGCCTGCACCGCTGCATTGCCGCCCTTGCGGTACAGTCTCGGATCGACCGCATTGTTCGCGCGCACGATTTGCAGCCGATCCGCCGGCAGCGCGCCGGATTCGATCAATTGATTGATCGCGGCCCACGGCAGCAGCGATGCCGTGCGCGCCGTGTCGGCGGTTTGCACATGCAGGCGGCTTTTGTTCACGAAGTGATCGAGGAAGAGCGCGACCGGCGCGGGCGAGACCAGTGCGGCAAGGTCGCTGATCATGTGTATCTGCGTTGAGACTGACGCGGCCGGCCCCAGCCTTTCATGCGCCCGTGGAAGAGCCATGGCCGTATCCTAGGGAAATATAGCCGCGAATAACAGCCCGGCCACTTGGCCTGCGGGCGCTACTCTTCCTCGCCGAAGCGATTGCCGATCAGCGCGCAGAGCGCATCCACGGCGGCGGCGGCATCGGATCCTTTGGCGCTAATGGTAATGGTCACGCCCGGTCCGGCTGCCAGCATCAACAGGTCGAGGATCGAGGTTCCGTCGACGCTTTCCTGGCCGCGCGTGACCGTGATCTCGGCCGTGAACTGTTCGGCAGTCTGCACGAATTTCATGGCTGCGCGCGCGTGCAGGCCGAGCTTGTTGATGATCTCGATGTCGCGCACGACGGCGCCGGCGGGGATGCCTTCAACGTGAGCGGGGTCGCTCATTTGCCGTTGAGCACGCGGCTGGCAATGGTGCAGTATTTTCGCCCGGCTTCCTGGGCGGCGGCGACCGCGTCCGCCAGAGGGCAGGTTTCGCGAACCTTGGCGAGCTTGATCAGCATCGGTAGGTTAATTCCGGCCAACACCTCAACTTTGGGCTGGCTCATCACCGAAATGGCCAGGTTTGAGGGGGTCCCGCCAAACATATCGGTGAGGATGACGACCCCTTCGCCGTCATCCACCCGTTTCACGGCCTCAAGAATATTCTTGCGGCACTGCTCGATGTCATCGTCGGGGCCGATGGTAATCGCCTCGATCTGACGCTGTGGTCCCACCACATGCTCCAGCGCCGAGCGAAACTCGACGGCGAGCCGGCCATGGGTGACAAGTACGAGGCCGATCATCCCGGACTCCACGCGCGGTCTTTTTTGCACCGCACGAATGGGGGCGCATTCAGGCCCATCTGAAGCCCCAATGCAAGGGCTTGCCTCGCTATATAAGCGTTCTGTTGCACTGCGGAAAGGAGGGGCCAAGGTCAGGCTCGTGGGTCCGTTTTTTGGCGGGCGCGATGCTAGGCCGGTTTTGGTTAATTTTCCTTAACCAGGTCGCGAGCGGCCCAGGTAGCCCGATTGTGTGCAGCGCGTCAATTGCCTCTTCTACGTAACCCAAGCAAGCCCGGGGGCAGAGGGCCGCGCTGGTGCGGTGGAAATCGCGGTCACTTCGCCGGCAGTCGCACCACGAAATGGGCGCCAGTGACGCGCGGTTCTTCGCCGGCGCTGCCAGGCGCTGTGCGATTCTCGGCCCAGATCGTGCCGCCGTGGGCCTCGACGATCTGCTTGGAAATCGACAGTCCGAGCCCGGAATTCTGCCCGAAGCCCTGGTCGGGACGGTCGGTATAGAAGCGCTCGAATATCTTCTGCAGCGCATCCGGCTGGATTCCGGGGCCGTCGTCGTCGACGTCGATCTCGACCTCGTCCTTGAGCTTGCGGCAGGTGACCCGCACGCTGCCGCGCGGTGGCGAGAACGAGCGCGCATTGTCAATGAGGTTGCTGATCACCTGGCCGAGCCGCGAGTCGTGGCCGGGCACCTTGAAGTCCTCGGGCTTGCCGCCCTCGAAGGCGAGCGTCACCTTGACGGTGGCGGCGCGCACTTCGTTGGCCGCTGTCACCAGCGCGTCGAGCAGTTTGGAGAGATCGACCGGGCTTGCTTCCTGGCGCTGCAATTCGGCATCGAGGCGGCTGGCGTCGGAGATATCCGAGATCAGCCGGTCGAGCCGCCTGACGTCGTGCTCGATCACATCGAGCAGGCGCTTGCGGCTTTCCTCGGTCTTGGCCAGCGGCAGCGTCTCCACCGCCGAGCGCAGCGAGGTGAGCGGATTGCGCAATTCATGCGCCACGTCGGCGGCAAAGCTCTCGATCGCCTCGATGCGGGTATAGAGCGCGTTGGTCATGTCGCGCAGCGCGCCGGAGAGATGGCCGATCTCGTCGCGGCGGCGGGTGAAATCGGGGATCTCGACGCGCGCGCGGATGCGCCGGCGTACGCGCTCGGCGCCGTCGGCGAGCCGGCGCACCGGGCCGGCGATGGTGCCGGCGAGCAGGATCGACAGCACCACCATGACGCTGGCCGCGACCAGGAATACCTTGACGATGGCGAGCCGCTCGGCCTCCACCATGTCGTCGATGTCGGCGCCTTGCGTCGACAGCATCAGCGCGCCGCGCACCGCGCGGAAGCGCTGGATCGGCACCGCCACCGAGACGATCACCTCGCCGCGGCTGTTGACCCGCACCATGCTGGCATGCAGCCCGCCGAGCGCCTGTCCTACTTCCGCATAGCCCTTGCCGTTCTCCGGGCCGAGTTCCTGGTAGAGCGGCAGTTCGCCGCGGCCGAACCAGCGGCGCAGCGCGATGAAGGCGCGTTCGACCAAGCCGGGCTTCTCGGCATTGGGCGCCGGCAGGTCGAAGCGCAGCACGTCGCCGCGGCCGTAGAGATTGCGGCTGTCGAGGATCAGCACGCCATCGCGGTCATAGATGCGCGCGCGTGTCTTGGTCGGCGACACCAGACGGCGCAGCACCGGTGCCACGCGTTCCGGATTGATGGGGAATTCGACGCTGGACAGCGCGTCGTCGGTGGGCCCGTAGCTCTGGCCGGCCTGCAATTCCAGCAGCCGGTCGGGGTCGATGGTGATGGCGTCGGTGTCGACCGTGGCCGAGGCGGCGATGGCGCCGGCGATGATCTCGCTCTGCACCAGGAGGCTTTGCACGCGCGCATCGATCAGGCCGGCGCGGAACTGCGACAGATAGAGCACGCCGGTGACCAACGCCACCAGGCCGGCGAGATTGAGGATGACGATGCGGCGGGTGAGGCTGGAGAAGCTCTGCGTGACGAAGAACTGCCAGGCCGCGCGCCCGATACGGCGGACGGCGCCGAAGCGCGCGCGGGCGACGCGCGGCCCCCGCTCGGCCGGCCGTTCGGCCTCGGCGTTCGGAGTGATGATTTCTACGGTTCGATCGAGCACGTCAAAAGCCAACCGGTTTGATCCTTGGCCTTCTAGTGGCGCATGACCCTTTGCGAAGCCGGTTCCCGGCCCCGGTCAAGCCGGGGACAGGCCTTTCGGGATCACGCGTATCGCCCCCGAGACTTTACCGCATACCGGGACGTTCCGGCAGTCCGCTCGGCCCGTGCCTCATTCCTTGAAGCGGTAGCCGACGCCGTAGAGCGTCTCGATCATTTCGAAGTCGTTATCGACGACCTTGAACTTCTTGCGCAGCCGCTTGATGTGGCTGTCGATGGTGCGATCGTCGACATAGACCTGATCGTCATAGGCGGCATCCATCAGCGCGTTGCGGCTCTTGACCACGCCGGGCCGCGCGGCCAGCGCCTGCAGGATGAGGAACTCGGTGACCGTGAGGGTGACCGGCTCATTCTTCCAGGTGCAGGTATGGCGCTCCGGGTCCATGCGCAGTTGTCCGCGCTCCAGCACCTTGGCGCTGTCGGTTTCCTTGGGCGCTGAGCCGTCCTTGGGTGCGATGCGGCGCAGTACCGCCTTCACGCGCTCGACCAGGAGCCGCTGCGAGAACGGTTTGCGGATGAAGTCGTCCGCCCCCATTTTGAGACCGAACAATTCGTCGATTTCCTCGTCCTTGGAGGTCAAGAAGATCACCGGCATGTCGCTCTTCTGGCGCAGCCGGCGCAACGTCTCCATGCCGTCCATGCGCGGCATCTTGATATCGAGGATGGCCAGATCGGGGGGCGACGTGCGAAAACCGTCGAGCGCGCTGGCGCCGTCGGTATAGGTCATGATGCGGTACCCCTCCGCTTCGAGCGCCATCGAAACGGAGGTAAGGATATTGCGGTCGTCGTCAACGAGAGCGATGGTCGGCATGAGCCCCTCTGAGCCTCGCTTTTGTGCCGCTAAGGCGTGACGTGCCGCGTGTTTGAAGCCCATAAACGGGGTCTGAAATGTGGCCCCTTTGCAACAACTATGTGATTCGGTAGCAATTTCAAGCCCGATCGGCCAGAAGTCGGAGCCCCCGTGTTAGAGACCGTAAAGCAATGAACCCGCAAAGCCCCCTGCCTGGCGCCATGCCGGGCCGTATCCCCGAGAATGCCACGCCGCCGGCGGACTTTGCCCCGCACGCGCAGGCCAAGGCCCTGTTGCGCTCGAACTCGAGCCGGCACGCTGGCGACGATCGACCGCAATAGCGGCTATCCCTTCGCCTCGTTGGTTAACGTGGCGACCGATGTCGACGGCTCGCCGCTGATCCTGGTGTCACGCCTGGCCACCCATACCGCCAATCTGGAACTCGACCCCCGCGCCTCGCTGCTGCTCGCCGAGACCGGCAAGGGCGACGCCCTGGCGCATCCCCGCCTTACGGTGCTCGGCACGTTCCTGCCGGTCGACCGCGAGGGCGCCGACGATGCGCGTATCCGTCGGCGTTTCCTGGCGCGACATCCGAAATCCGAACTCTATGCCGGTTTCGGCGACTTCGCCTTCTGGCGCATGGACGTGGTCTCGGCGCATCTGAATGGCGGCTTCGCTCGCGCCGCCGACATGGCCGCCGTCGAACTGCTCACCGATGTGGCGGACGCTGCCGCCCTGATCGAGGCCGAGGAAAGTGCCATCGCGCATATGAACGCCGATCATGCCAAGGCATGCCATCTCTACGCGACCGAGCTCCTGGGCGCGGCGGAAGGCGACTGGCGCTGCGTCGGCCTCGATCCCGAGGGTCTTGAGCTACAATACGGCCAGACCGCACTGCGGCTCGCCTTTCCGCGGCGGGTGACCGGGCCGGAAGTATTGCGGTCTGTGCTGAAACAATTGGCAGAGCAGGCGCGCGGCAACTGATCTGTCTGATGTCTCAGACATCAGCCATCAAAATGGTGCGGCGCAATCCGGTGCACTCGCCATTTCTTCTTGGCATTCAATTTGCTGCTGACTATGGTCGCGCGCCTTCGGCCGAGGGGATATACTGAGATCGAGGGTCGAATGGACCCCATGCGGGGGTCTGCGAGGGTTATTCGGTCAGACGAAGTCGGCCGGCTGCGGGAGGAAATGGCGTGCAGGAATTGGGTGTGCGGAACGGCGCCTATGGCGCTGAAAAGTTCGGGTTCACTGGGCTGGCCGAAATCCATTGGAATTCTGACCGAACCGCCCCTCTATGAGCACGCCATCGCGGCGGGCGAAGGCGCGGTCGTCGCCGGCGGCGCGTTCTGCGCCGAGACCGGCCATCACACCGGCCGCAGCCCCAAGGACAAGCACACTGTCGTCGATGAGCTCACCGAGCATTCGCTCTGGTGGGAGGGCAACCGCAAAATGTCGAAGGCGAACTTCGACAATCTGCTCGCCGACTTCCAGGCCCACGTCAAAGGCAGGAAACTGTTCGCGCAAGACCTCTATGGCGGCGCCGATCCGAAATACCGCATCAAGACCCGCATCTTCACCGAATATGCCTGGCACTCGCTGTTCATCCACCAGCTCCTGATCCGCCCCGAGCGGGCGGAGCTTGCGAGCTTCGTGCCCGAGCTCACCGTCGTCGACCTGCCCTCGTTCCGTCCCGACCACACGCGTCACGGCGGCCGCGAAGGCTCCGACACCATGGTGGCGATCGATTTCACCCGCAAGATCGTGCTGATCTGTGGCTCGTCCTACGCCGGCGAGATGAAGAAGTCGGTGTTCACCACGCTCAATTTCTATCTGCCGGCGCAGAACGTGGTGCCGATGCACTGCTCGGCCAATGTCGGGCCCAATGGCGACTCGGCGCTGTTCTTCGGTCTCTCCGGCACCGGCAAGACCACGCTCTCCGCCGATCCCAACCGCACGCTGATCGGCGACGACGAGCACGGCTGGGGCCCCGACGGCATCTTCAATTTCGAGGGCGGCTGCTACGCCAAATGCATCAAGCTCAGCCAAGAGGCAGAGCCGCAGATCTGGGACGCGACCAATCGCTTCGGCGCCGTACTGGAGAACGTGGTGTTCGATCCGGTGTTGCGCATCCCCGACTATGACGACGGCTCCAAGACCGAGAACACGCGCTCGGCCTATCCGATGCACTTCATTCCGAATGCGTCGAAGACCGGCCGCGCCGGCCATCCGAAGAACATCATCTTCCTCACCGCCGACGCCTTCGGCGTGATGCCGCCGATCGCCAAGCTCGACCCCAACCAGGCGATGTACCACTTCCTCTCCGGCTATACCGCCAAGGTCGCCGGCACCGAGAAGGGCCTGGTCGGCGTGCAGCCGGAATTCTCCACCTGCTTCGGCGCGCCATTCCTGCCGCGGCACCCGTCGGTCTATGCCGACCTGCTCAAGGAATACATCAACAAGCACAAGGTCGATGTCTGGCTGGTCAATTCCGGCTGGACCGGCGGCAAATACGGCGTTGGCCGTCGCATGCCAATCAAGGCGACACGCACGCTGTTGACCGCCGCACTCGACGGCTCGTTGAGGGATGGTTCGTTCCGCACCGATCCCTATTTCGGCTTTTCGGTGCCGACCTCGGTGGCGGGTGTCGAGCCGCATCTGCTCAACCCGTTCAAGACCTGGAAGGACAAGGCCGAGTTCGACAAGACCGCGCGCGACCTGGTCGGCATGTTCCAGAAGAACTTCACCAAATACGAAAGCCACGTCACCCCCGACATTCGCGCCGCGGCGCCGGAAGTGCGCATCGCAGCGGAGTGACATAATCTCCCGTGAGACAGGAAAAAGGCGGCCGTCACGCAGGCCGTGTGAAAAGTCAGAGGCTTCGGTTATCCGGGGCCTCTTTTGCTTGGCTCAGGCCAGCCTTGCGTGGAGGGTGGCGGCACCGAGGAGATTGATCGCCCGAATGATGTTGTAGGCCAGCACGCTGAGCGCTGCTTCCCCGCTGACTTTCTTGAGGCCGCGGGAGAGGAATTGCCCGCCAGCGGTCATTCGCTTGATGGTTCCGAAGGGGTGTTCAGCAGCGCATCGGCGCTGCCGGATCAGGGTCGGATCGGCGTGAAAGCGGGCATTCATCCGTTCCAGGGCTTCCTCATGCAGATGGCGGCTGACAAAGCGACGCTCTGCGGTGGTACATCGCGGCTTGAGCAAGCAGCCGGCACAATCGCGTGCCGCATAAACGATAAGACGGTCACGATGCATCACCTGCTTACGGGCAAGTTCATGACCCGCCGGGCAAATATAGGTGTCAGCTTCCGGCTGATAGACGAAGGCCGAACGGCCAAACATCGTGCCGTCGCCCTGGCTGTGTATCGAACGATTGGTCGGCACGCAGGCCGTGATGCCGTCAGCCTCGCAGGCCGCCGCTGTCGTGCCACTTGAGTAGCCGGCATCGGCCACGACCGTCAGGTTAGAAACGCCGAGCGTATCCTTTGTTGCCTTCGCCATCGGGTATAGCTGGCGAGTGTCGTTCGGCTCGCCGGTCACTTCGTGATGGACGATGAGGCCGGTATCGACATCGACTGCGGTCTGCATGTTGTAGGACGGCGGCTTCGGTCCCTTGCCGATCCCCATCGGCCGCGCATCCGGCTCGCCCTCCACCAGCGTGTTGCGCTCTTCGGCATCGAGCTTGGCGGCCAGGTGATCGAGTTCAGCGCGTCGTGCTTTGAGGACTTGAAGTGCTGCCGCCGTCGCGTTCGGTGCTTCATCAGGTTCGCGGGCGTCGCTCTCATCCAGAACCATCAGATACTCGGCGATCCGACGGTCGAGACGGGCAGTCTCTTCCGCAATCTCTCGCCGGCCCATGACGCGCTTGGCGCTTGCCGCGGCGCGGAACTTGGAACCGTCAAGCGCCACCAGCCGTGCTGTGAATAGGCCCTGATCCCGGCAGAACAGTACAAAGGCCCGACATGCCCCAACGATCGCTGCCCCGTTGTCGCGGCGAAAGTCCGCAATTGTTTTGAAGTCGGGCGCCAGCCGCCGCAGAAGCCACATCACCTCGATATTGCGCGAGCACTCGCGCTCCAGCCGGCGCGACGAGCGCACTTCGTTCAAGTAGCCATAGACATAAAGCTTCAGCAGGTCCCGCGGATCGTAGGGAGGCCGCCCCATCACCGCCGGTACCGATCGCCCGAACCCGAGCCCGCTCATATCGAGCCCGTCAACGAATGCGTCGATCACCCGAACCGGCGCATCCACGCCCACATAGTCCTCAATCGCCGCCGGCAGCAGCGCCGCCTGACCTCGATCCTCGCCCCGAACGTAGCTCATGAAAAAAGGCCGCATCGTTGTCGATGCGGCCCTTCTTATCTGACTCGCCAAGTTCTCACACGGCCTGCGTCACGGCCGCCTTTTTCGCATTTCCGCGCGCCCCCTGGTTTGTGACAAGGCGATGATGTTGGATGATTTCCGACAATCGGGGCGCGCAAGTAACGGAAATTGAAATGCGGACAGTGAAGCTTGGCCACAGCGAACAGGAAATCTCCGCCGTCGGCCTCGGCTGCATGGGCATGTCGGGCGGCTACGGGCCGCCGGACGACGCCGAAAGCATTGCCACCATCCATGCCGCGCTCGACGCCGGCGTCACGCTGATCGACACCGGCGATTTTTACGGCATGGGCCACAACGAAATGCTGATCGCCGAGGCGCTCAAGGGCGGCAAGCGCAGCCAAGCCTTCCTGTCGGTGAAATTCGGTGCCATGCGCGTGCCGGACGGCAGCTATGGCGGCTACGACCTGCGCCCGGCGGCGGTGAAGAACTTCCTCGCCTACAGCCTGCGTCGGCTCAAGACCGACTATGTCGATCTCTATCAGCCGTCGCGTTACGACCGCACGGTGGCGCTGGAGGACACGTTGGGTGCCGTCCGCGATCTGCAGCAGGCGGGTTATGTGCGCCACATCGGCGTGTCGGAAATCTCCGGCAAGACGCTGACGCGCGCGGCGGCGAATTTCCCTATCGCGGCGCTGCAGATCGAATATTCGATCGCCAGCCGCGGCATCGAGCGCGAGGTATTACCGGCGGCGCGCGCGTTCGGCGTGCCGGTGGTGGCCTATGGCGCGCTCTCGCGCGGGCTTCTCAGCGACACGGTGCTGCGCCAGGACGCCGTGCCCGGCGATATCCGCGCGCGCATGCCGCGCTTCTCGGCGCAGAATTTTCCGCGCAATCGCGCGCTGATCGCGGCGCTGGACGCGATCGCCAAAGCGCGCGGCGCCAGCGTGGCGCAGCTCGCCTTCGCCTGGCTGCGCGCGCGCGGGCCGGACATTGTGCCGCTGATCGGCGCGCGCCGGCGCCAGCAGCTGGCCGAGGCGCTGGCCGGCTGTGAGATCGTATTGAGCGAAGACGAATTGGCGGCGATCGACCTGGCGGTGCCGCATGGCGCGGTCGCCGGCGAGCGCTACGGCCCGGCGGCGATGAAGCATCTCGACAGCGAGTTGCCGGGATGAAGCAGTCGGCTAATCCGTCGCCTCCGCAAGCGGTTATGGACCGGCGTTCCGTTCTCAGCCCGCGGACGAGCCGTTAGGCCGCCGCGGACTGCGCGACGTGTCCGTCGCTCGTCGTCTCGACTTTGGCCGCCAGAAAGCGGCGTTCGAAGTCGGCCGCCGGAACGGGTTGGCCGAAGTAGTAGCCTTGCCCTTCCTTGCAGCCCTTCTTCGCCAGCATTTCCGCGGTAGCGGCGTCTTCGATGCCTTCGGCGATCACCGATAGGCCCAAAAGCCGGCCGAGTGCGATGGTTGCCCCCACGATGGCCCTGTCGTCCTTGTTGGAAAGCAGCTTTTGCACGAAGGACTTGTCGATCTTCAACCGGTCGAGCGGGAACTTCTTCAAATAGGTCATGCTCGCATAGCCGGTACCGAAATCGTCGAAGGCGATATGGACGCCGAGCTCCTGAACCCGGCGAAAGATCGCCAGCGCTCTCTCGTCGTCCTCGAGCAGGATGCTTTCGGTGACTTCCAATTCGAACAGGCCGGGGGAAAGACCGGTCTCGTCGAGGACCGTCTTGACGATGTCCGGCAGGTCGTCGGCAAGGAATTGCGACGGCGCCAGGTTGACGCCAAGCCGGATGGCATGGCCCTGCTGTTCCCAGCAGCGGCCCTGCCGGCTGGCGGTACGCATTGCCCACAGCGAGATTTCATCGGAAATGGATGATGCATTGACGACCGGCATGAACGCGTCCGGCAACACCAGGCCGCGTTCGGGATGGCGCCAGCGGATCAGCGCCTCGGCGCCGACCAGGCGGCCGTCATCGAGAGCCACCTGCGGCTGGTAAAACAGCTCGAATTCGTTGTTCTTGACGGCCCGGACCAGTTGAGCCTCGAGCAAGAGGCGCGCTTCCAGATCGTGCCGAAAGGCCTGCTCGAAGACGACGTAACCGCCGCGTCCGCGTGCCTTCGCCTGATACAAAGCAAGGTCGGCATTGCCGAGAAGATCGTCGACGCTTTCGCCGTCGGCGGGATAAACGGCGATGCCGATGCTGACGTCGACGCGAAGCTGGCGCACGCCGACGGCAAAAGTGGCCTCGCCGAACGTGTCGCAAAAGCATTGCGACAGCGCTTTTGCTTCGACGACGATATCTTCTCCGGAAAGAACGACGGCGAATTCATCGCCGCCCAAGCGAGCGACAATGCCGCGGCCGGCGACGATTTCCGTCAATCTATCGGCTACCCCGCGCAGCACTTGATCGCCGCAGCCGTGGCCCAGCGTGTCGTTGATCTGCTTGAAGCGATCGAGATCCAGCATAAGCAGCGCGATCTCGCATTCATGCGGCCGGGCCGCCGGCAACATTTCCTTCAAACTATCATGGAGCTTGTTGCGGTTGGCCAGGCCGGTAAGCGTATCGTGTTCGGCGAGATAGAGAATTCGCTCGGCCTCGCGCTTGCGCGCCGTGATATCGCGCACGATGGCGCCGTATTGGACGCCCTCGACGCCTTGCCATTCGGAAAAACAGACATCGAGCGGAAAAATTTCGCCGCTCTTACGCTGCCCTTCCATCTCCATCAGCAGCCCGCCAGGCTTGCGCAAGGCCTCGTGCGACAGCGCCAGAAGCGAAAACGCGCTCGATCCCCCAATCTTGTCGGCTGACTTCAAGAATGCGTTGAGCGGGCGCCCAACGACTTCATCGGACGAATAGCCGAAGATTGCCGCCGCGCCACGGTTCCAAAACGATATCGATCCATCCTTGTTGGCGCAGACCAGGCCGTCGCCCAGGGCCGTCGCGATGCTTTGAAAACGGCGTTCCGCGATGTGGCTCAAGAGCGCACGGAAGTCGATCTCGGCGATCGCGACAACGGCGGCATAGGCGAAAAGAGCGATCTGCAAGAGCGACGTGTCCAGGATGACCGGAACCCATGCCTGCAGACAAAGGCCGCAAATTTCGCTCCCGGCGGACAGCGCCACGAGCAGAGCGGTGCGCCGGCCCGCCGAAAGACGATCCCACAAAGTGGTCATCAGCAGGAATATGAACGCAACGCCGGCGGCGGAAACCAGTGTGGAGGAGTAGTGCAGCGCACGGTGCTGGCGGATCGATTCGGCGGCAAGGATTTGCAGCAAGGCGCCCGGGACAACGCCGCTATTCGGGACATTGAAGCGGTCGCCCAGCTCGACCGCGGAGGCCCCGATCACGACGTTCTTGCCCTTGAGCTTTGCCAGTGTCGCCGCATTGCCGCTAAGCACGTCGATATAGGAGACGCGCGGTACGGTCGACGGCTTGATGCCGAAATCGATTTGCAGCGGTGCCTTGTTCTTCGCATAGGCGCCGGCCAGGAGCGCTCCGAGCGACGGCAGGAACTTTCCATCGAGGGCTTCGCCGTAGGCGTAGCGCCGCACCAGACCGTCGCGTTCAATGTCCACATTGACCGCCGCCGTCCACGCCTGATCGGCGAACTGCGGCAGCGGCCGGTTGACATGGACGGTGCTGGTGCCGTCCGAGTGCCGCACGAATTGCTGGAACGCCGCCAGCACCACCGAGCCGCCGGCATTTTTCAGGGCATCGGTGAAGGCGCGATCGGCGGACGGCGTCGACGGCGAGCTGAAGTCGACATCGAAGGCGATGGTGGCGGCGCCGGCCTTGGTCAACCGGTTCACCAACAAGGCATGCAGCTGTCGCGGCCAGGGCCAGACGCCGATCTGGTCGATCGACGGCGAGTCGATGGTGACAAGCACGATGTTGCCGGTTGCCGGACGGGTCACCCAGCCGAAGCGCAAGTCGGTCAGGGCGTTCCTGAGCGGAACCTGCGCGCCGCTCATCAATGCGACGGCGAGCAGGAACAGCACGATGAGGTGCGGCCGAAAGCGTTTGATGGTTTCAGCGTTCATCGCGTTAGCCGCTTCGGCAGTCGAATGTCGATCGGAGCTGGTGGCCGGGAGCCGGCGCGGCTCCCCCGCGTTTTACCGCTTTTTCTCGCGCTGCTTGAACTTCTTGCGGGTCCGATGCACCGCCACGCCCACGGTGATCATGAAGCCGATGCTGATGGGGATGCTCAAACTGGAAAGAAAATCCTGGCCGTCGGCGTTTGTGCGATCGGCAGTACCGAAGAGACGAGCCAAATCGGCGTCCGACGTCTTTCGACCTTGCCATTCGTCGGTGGAAGCCGGCGCGGCCGCTGCGGAGGCCAACTGAGTTCTGGTGCGATTCCGCGGAAGCCGAGCGTTTTACCGGAGACGCCGGGCTGACCGGAGACCGCCGCGCCGGGCCCTTGGTGATGGGATTGAACGAGCCCGAACCGCTTAACCTGAGGCCGGTGCTCCCGGTCGCGGCGACCTGCGCCGTCTGGCCGGGCAGGACCAGCGCCTCGTCGCCGGACTTGTAATCCACGACGTCGACTTGCCCTCTCAGCACGTCGACATGCGAACCGGCATCATCCATGCTGACGCGGAAGTGGGTACCCTTCACCACCGCGGCGAGATAGGGGGTCACCACCTCGAAGTGTTTGACTTTGCGCTTTTCGACCTCGAGCAGGATCGAGCCCGCGCGTTCCATGATCGTGGTCGACATTCCGTCGTGATTCGATGTTGGAATTTCGATCACCGAATTCGCCGAGACGAGGATCGACTTGTCGCCGCGCGTCAGCAGCAGCCTGCCATTGTCGCCGGTGCGGATCGTATCGCCGGGCCTGACCACCATCTCGTTTGTCAAAGACACCGGCTGCGCATTCGCATGCGATATCCATGTCTCGCCGGAAGATTTTGCGACATCCCAGTTTGCATCGTGCGCAAGCACGACTTGTTCGCTCATGGCCAACGAAGCGACGGCGACGACCACTGCGCAGAGAATTCGATGGTTGGTTCGCATGACGAGCCTCAAAGGAATGCAGCGATGGGCGACAAAGAGATGAATTGGACCTTGGCGTAATGGTATCGGGGAAAGCGAAAAATTTTTTTACTAGAATGCTCCGCAGCTTATTAGCGGATGTTAGGTATAATAACGGTTTAACGTTTTTCGTCGGAGTTGATCGATCGCGATATCTGGCCGCCGCCGCCCCCTGCGCTCAGGGCGACGGGCCGCTTCTGGGTCGCTTTCAATACCGGAAGGCAGGCATCAGCCCCGTCGCAGGCTTGGCACGATTGAGGGGCTGCGGGGTTCAACCCCCGCGCAACTTGGCGATCAGATCGGCGCTCGGATAGGAATCGGCCGGCAGGCCGACCTTGATCTGCGCCTTCTTCACCGCCGCGCGCGTGGCGCTGCCGAGCTTGCCGTCGACATCGCCGACGTCATAGCCGTGCTTGTTGAGCAGACGCTGCAGTTCCTTCATCTGCTCGGTCGTGAGCGAGGTAACCGTCTTGGCGGCGGCATGGTCGACCACCGGCGCGCCGGCGAGGCGGGTGGCGAAATAGGCGACGGTGAGCGAATAGACATAGGCCGAGTTCCAGCCGAGAAAGGCCTTGAAGTTCGGATAGGCGAGGAAGGCCGGCCCGTGCCGGCCCATGGGCAGTACCAGCGCCGCCGGCAGATCTGGGCGCGCCAGCTTGCCATGCGCCGCCCGCACGCCCCAGGCCGCCCATTGCGACACCGGATGCTGGATGGTGAGGTCGGCCTCCTGCCAAGACAGGTTCGCCGGCACCCGCACCTCCTGCAGCCAGGGCTCGCCACGCTTCCAGCCGAGCGAGACCAGGAAGTTGGCGGCGGAGGCCAGCGTGTCGGGGATGCTGTGGATGAGGTCGCGGCGGCCGTCGCCGTCGAAGTCGACGGCGTTCTTGAGATAGTCGGAGGCGGTGAACTGCATGCCGCCGAACTCGCCGGCCCAGTCGCCGATCATGTCGCTGACGCGCTGGTCGCCGCGCTGGATGATGCGCAGCGCGTCGAGCAGTTGCTGGCGGAAGAATTCCGGGCGCCGGCAGTCGTAGGCCAGCGTCGTCAGCGCGCTCAAAATCTTGTATTTGCCGAACATGGCGCCGAAGTCGCTTTCCAGTCCCCAGAAGGCAACAAGCACCGGCCCCGGTACGCCATAGGCCTTCTCGACCTTGGCGAAGATGGCGGCGTGCTTCTTCAACTCGGAAAGCCCGCGCGGCACGCGATAGCCGCCCACCAGCCGGTCGGAGAATTGCAGGAAGGTGAGATTGAACACCGCCTGGCCCTGGTCGCGGCGGATGATGGCCGGATCGAAGGCAAGCTCGGGGCTCGCTTCGGCCAGCACGCGCGGCGAGATGCCCTGCGCCAGCGCCTCTTTCTTGAAGGCGTCGAGCCAGCGCTCGAAGCTGCCGGTATTGCGGCAGCGCGCGGCCATGGCCGGCCCCGCCATCAGCGTCACTAGCAATATCGCCGCCCATTTCAATACCGATTTCCGCATCGTTGAACCTGCCTGTTCAGGGGATCGACGTTCGACTTTGCCCGAGACGCCGGTCTGGTCAAGGCGGGGGCGCCCCAACCGCCCCCGAGCTTTAAGTGCCGATCTTTAACGCGATTCGCGGGTAAAAGATGGTTTGACTTGCGCGCACCGGATGCTTCATTGCCGCAATTGAACTCGAGACAGAACGTCGCATGCAGGTCCTGGTGATAGGCGCCGGCGTGGTGGGGCTCGCGGTAGCGCGCGCCGCCGCGCGCAACGGCCACGAGGTGGTGGTGGCGGAGCAGGCGGGTGCCATCGGCACCGGCATTTCCTCGCGCAACAGCGAGGTCATCCATGGCGGCATGTATTACCCGAGCGGCAGCATACGCGCCCGCGCCTGCGTCGCCGGGCGCCGCATGCTGTACGACTTCTGCGCGACGCACGGCGTGCCGCATCGCAAATGCGGCAAGCTCATCGTCGCCACCGACGATGCCGAGCTCGGCAAAATCGAGAGCATCGCCGCGCAGGGCCGCGAGAACGGCGTCGAAGGACTGGAACTGATCGACGGCAACGCCGCGCGCGCGCTGGAGCCCGAATTGTCCTGTATCGGCGCGCTGCATTCGCCGGAGACCGGCATCATCGACGGCCATGCCTTCATGCTCGCCTTGCGCGGTGACGTGGAGGACGCCGGCGGCGCCATCGCGTTCAACACGCCGGTGACGGGCGCGGCGCGCCGCAACGGGCAATGGTCGGTTCGTTTTGGCGGCAGCGAGACGGGAGAGGCGGGCTTCGACGCGCTGGTCAACTGCGCTGGGCTTGGCGCGCAAGCGCTGGCACGCACCATCGACGGCTATTCGCCGGAGCGGGTGCCGCGTCTGGTGCTGGCCAAGGGCAATTACTTTTCTTACGCCGGCAAACCGGCCTTCACCCGGCTGATCTATCCGACGCCGATGCCTGGCGGGCTCGGCGTGCACGTGACGCTCGATCTCGCCGGCCGCATGCGCTTCGGCCCCGACGTGGAATGGATCGAGCGCGAGGATTACGACGTCGATCCCGCGCGCTCCGACGCGTTCTATGCCCGCATCCGCCGCTATTGGCCGGGCTTGCGCGACGGCACCATCGCGCCCGACTATGCCGGCATCCGGCCCAAGCTCAGCGGTCCGGGGGAGCCGCAGGCCGACTTCCTCATCGATGCGCCGGCCCAGCACGGGCTGCCCGGGCTGGTGCAAATGTTCGGCATCGAATTGCCGGGGCTGACCTCGTCGCTGTCGCTGGCGGAAGAGGTCGCCGGCTATCTCACAAACTGAACGGCGAACTTGTCGCCGCTCGCGGCCGCCACCGGAGAGAATTGCGCCGGGACGCCGGGCCTTGCCGGCGTGATGCGCAATGTCGACAGTTGGTCGCGGTAGCTCTTGGAGAAATACGAATAGTCGCGCACCGGCGTGAAGTCGGTATTCGTACTCTTGCCGCCGGTGAAGGCGAACAGCCCCTGGCGCGTGGCGACGACGTCGCCGGGGCGCAGGGTCGGGTCGCGCAGCGGATCGATCGGCGCCAGCCCGAAGGCGTCGCGGCCGTTGCAGGTGCAGCCGGCGATCAGATGCCGGCGATAGGCGAAGGCATTCGGCAACTCGGCATAGCGGCGGCGATCCTGCGCCACCGCGGTGTCGATGGTGCGCCCGTGATAGACGCGCGTTTCGCTAGCCGGACACATGGCGCGGCAGGCCTCGCCGACGCTGAGGCCGGCATGCGCTTGCAGCGGGAAGTAATGGCCGTCGCAGGTGCGGACGCAAAAAGCCGTCGCCGCGCCGCCGCCGCGCTCGACGGTCCGCTCCGGCGTGCGGTTCGGCGCCGGAAACACCTTGGTAGCGGGCGCGCGGTCGACCTGGGTCTCGGTTGGGTAGCTGACCGGTTCGATGGCGCGGCGCAGGCCGCCGAAGATGCTTTCGAGCAAGCCTTCCGCGTTGGCGGGCTGCGGTAGCGTGCACAGCGCGACGGCGGCGGCCAGGCTTGCCGCCACGCCCATTGCCGTTGTTTTGCCGCGCCAACGCATCGCCAGCCCTGCACCTGTGCGCGGCTCGCAGGTCGGTTTGGAGCCGCTCAGACCAACGTCCAAGCGCAAGGAAGGTTGCGCCCGACATGGGTCGCGGCATGCGGCCGGCAGGTTCAGGTCAGTAAAGCCGACGGCGGTAAAGGTCGCGTTAGGCCACGGCGCCGCACTGCGGCAATGGCTAACGAAGGATTAGAAATACCTCCACCAGATATAGACGTTACAGATCGCGACCGACACGATCATCATCGGCAGGGCATAGAGCGTGTAGGTGATGAAGCGGAACGGCACTCCATTGCGCTCGGAGATGCCGGCGACCGTCAGGTTGGCGGAAGCGCCGACCAGCGTGCCGTTGCCGCCGAGGCAGGCGCCGAGCGACAGGCACCACCACAGCGGCGCGATATGCTCGGGCCCGCCGAAGGCCGGCGCCATGTTCTTGATTAGCGGGATCATGGTGGCGACGAAGGGGATGTTGTCGACGATCGCCGAGAGGAAGGCCGAGGCCCACAGGATCGCATAGCCGGCGGTGGATAGTTGGCCGCCTGTCGCGGCGACGAGCTTATTGGCGAGCAAGTGCAGCAGGCCGCCGACATCGACGCCATGTACCACCACGAACAGGCCGATGAAGAAGAAGATGGTGATCCATTCGACGTCGCCGAAGGTCTGGTGGATGTTGTGCGCGGCCTTCTCGGCATGATGCGACCAGTTGTCGAGCAGCATCAGGATGGCGGCGCCGGTGAGCGCGATCGTGGCCGGCTCCAGATGCAGTGGCCGCGCCAGCACGAAGGTCACCATCACCAGCGTCAGCACCGCCAGCGCCTGCTTGAGCAACCGCCAGTCCTCGATGGACTCGACGGCCTTCATGCTCATCACCTTTTCCTCGGCGTCGTGCGAGGCGCGCAGCTCCTTGCCCCAGATGATGTGGATGATGATTGCCTGCACCACCATGACGATAAGGATGATCGGCGTCAGCTCGTAGACGAAGTCGTTGAAGGTGAGACCGACCTGCGAGCCGATCAGGATATTGGGCGGGTCGCCGATCAGCGTGGCGGTGCCGCCGATATTGGAGGCGAAGATCTCGGCGAACAAGTACGGATAGACCGGCACCTCCAACGTCTTGCAGATGGCGAGCGTCACCGGCACGATCAAAAGCACGGTGGTGACGTTGTCGAGGAAGGCCGAGAGCACCGCGGTGGTGATCTGCAAAATGAACAGGATGCCGGCCGGATGCGCGCGCGCGGCCTGCGCCGACCACACCGCCAGATACTGGAACATGCCGGAGCGGCGCGAGATCGACACCAGGATCATCATGCCGGTGAGCAGGCCGATGGTGTTGAAATCGATGCCGTGGATCGCCTGTTCCTGATCGAGCACGCCGATCAGGACCATCACCCCGGCGCCGAGCAGCGCCACGATGGCGCGGTTGCAGCGCTCCGACATGATGGTGGCGTAGGTGATGGCCAGGATGCAGGTCGACACCCACATCGGATTCAGGCCGAAATATACGTGCGAAACCGCCTGCGCGGTCATGACCGAGCTCCCCTCTGACGCGGGCGCCCGGCCTTATGCGGCCTTTCGCACCCCTGCCCCCACTTTGCGAGTTCGCACGATCTTGCCCGAAAACCGCTACCCACTTTTCGGGATCATGCGCGCAAGCAGCCGGAAGCTCCGGCAAGGGCGGGATCAAGTCAAGATGGCTTGGCGTAAAGGTCAGAAATAGCGCCACCAGACATAAACATTGCAGATGGCGATGGAGACGATGGTCAGTGGCGCGGCGTAGAGCGTGTAGGTGAGGAAACGGAACGGAACGCCGTTGCGCTCGGAAATGCCGGCGACCGTCAGGTTGGCCGAGGCGCCGACCAGGGTCCCATTGCCGCCGAGGCAGGCACCGAGCGACAGGCACCACCACAGCGGCTGGATGACATGGTCGCCGCCGAGCGCCGGCGCCATGTTCTTGATCAGCGGGATCATGGTGGCGACGAAGGGGATATTGTCGACGATGGCCGACAGGAAGGCGGAGGCCCACAGGATGGCATAGCCGGTCGCCGGAAGGCTGCCGCCGGTCGCCGCCACCAGGTTGTTGGCGAGCAGGCGGAGCAGGCCGCCGACGTCGACGCCGTGGACCACGACGAACAGGCCGAGGAAGAAGAAGATGGTGATCCACTCGACGTCGCCGAAGGTGGAGTGGATGTTGTGCGCGGCCTTCTCGGCGTGGTGCGCCCAGTTGTCGAGCAGCATCAGGATGGCAGCGCCGGTGAGCGCGATGGTGGCCGGCTCCAGATGCAGCGGCCGCGCCAGCACGAAGACGACCATCACGGCGATCAGCACGGCCAGGCCCTGCTTGAGCAGGCGCCAGTCCTTGATCAACTCGATCGGGTTCATCGCCATGACCGTCGCTTCCGCCTCCGCCGTCGCGCGCAGCGCCCGGCCCCACATGAAGTGGATCATGACCGTCTGCACCACCAGGATCACCACGATGATGGGCGCGAGGTGATAGAGGAAATCGTTGAAGGTCAGGCCGACCTGCGAGCCGATGATGATGTTGGGCGGATCGCCGATCAGCGTCGCGGTGCCGCCGATATTGGAGGCCATGATCTCGGCGAACAGATAGGGATAGGGCGGCACCTTGAGCCGGTTGGTGATGGCGATGGTGACCGGCACGATCAGCAGCACCGTGGTGACATTGTCGAGCAGCGCGGAGAGCACGGCGGTGGCGACTTGCAGCAGCAGCAGGATGCCGCCGGGATGCGCCTTGGCGGCGCGCGCCGACCACACCGCGACATATTCGAACATGCCGGAACGGCGCGAGATCGAGACCAGGATCATCATGCCGGTGAGCAGGCCGATGGTATTGAAGTCGATACCGCGGATGGCCTCTTCCTGGTCGAGCACGCCGACGATTACCATGATACCGGCGCCGGCCAGCGCGACGATGGCGCGGTTGACCTTCTCCGACATGATGATGGCGTAGGTGATGGCCAGGATGCAGGTCGAAACCCACATCGGATTGAGACCCAAATAGACGTGGGATGCCGCGTGTGCGGTCATGGTCGGCGTGCCCCCCTTAGAGGACGGGCACGCTCAGGCAAGGCCTGGCTCAAGTCAACGAAAGTGCCCGCGACCTAATTTCGCAGGCGACGCTAGCCTATAAACAACAGCGTCACCACCGCCAGCACCGGCAACAACACCGCGCCCGACCACAGCATGTAGCCGAAGAAGCTCGGCATCGGCACGCCGCGCTCATTGGCGATGGCCGCGACCATGAAATTGGGCGCGTTGCCGATGTAAGTGAGCGCGCCCATGTAGACCGCGCCCATGGAGATGGCGGCGAGGGTGCCGGCGAGATGCGTCATCAACTCGGCCGCGTCGCCGCCGGCGAGCTGGAAGAAGACGAGATAGGTCGGCGCATTGTCGAGGAAGGCCGAGAGCACGCCGGTGAGCCAGAAGAAGGCGACCTCGTGGTGCTCGCCGTTCGCGCGGGTGACCGCATCGAGCAGCCAGCCGAACGATCCGTTACGGCCGGCCTCCAGCATCGCCAGCACCGGGATGATGCAGACGAAAATGCCGGCGAAGAGTTTCGCCACTTCGCGGATCGGCTCCCAGGTGAAGTCGTTGGCGGCGCGGTGCTCGTCCGGCGTCAGCCAGAGCGAGGCCAGCGCGATGAGCACGAGCACGCCGTCGCGTGCCAGATTCTGCAGCGCCACATGCGTGCCGTAGACGTCGAATTCGATGCCCGGCTTCCACGCCGCCGAGACCAGGATGGCGGCGATGACGGCGGCGATCAATGGCAGGTTGGCGAGGCCATGCAGCCGGATGGCGCCGCCCGCGGTGGAGGCCGGCGGATCGTGGCGCGCGAACCAGAGATCGACCGCGATGAAGATGGCGAGCACCAGCGCCGCGGTCACCAGCGTTTCCTGCCAGAGATGCCGCGTGGTCCAGAAGAAATCGATACCGCGCAGGAAGCCGACGAACAGCGGCGGGTCGCCGAGCGGGGATAGCGCGCCGCCGATATTGGCGACCAGGAAGATGAAGAACACCACGACGTGCACATTATGCGCGCGCAGGCTGTTGGCGCGGATCAGCGGCCGCACCAGGATCATGGCGGCGCCGGTGGTGCCGACCACACTGGCGAGCGCCGCGCCGATGGCGAGCACCAGCGCATTGCTCCACACCTTGCCGCCGAGATTGCCGGTGATCAGCAGGCCGCCGGCCACCGTATAGAGCGCGAACAGGAGGACGATGAAGCTCACATATTCGGCGAGCAGCGCGTGCACGAAGCCGGCGAGCGCGGCGCCGATGCCGAACCGCACCGCGATGATCGCCAGCGTCAGCAGCGCCCAGGCCGCGGCGATCTTGCCATAATGGTGGTGCCAGAATTTCGGAAACAGCAGCGGGCCGCTGGCGATCGACAGCAGGATGCCGGCGAAGGGTAGCGCGTAAGGCCAGCCCATCGCCGCTCCGTCGAGCGCTGGCGCCGCCAGCGCCACACGCGGCGCAAGCGCAAAAATCAGCACAACGGCGATCGTGACCGGGAACCGTCGGGTCATCGTTTATCCTGCAATGGACCGCTTACCGTCGCCGGTCGGTCGGGCGCAATGGCGGCTGCCGGCACGTATTGTCGTTTTCGCCCTCGCGCGGAAACGGCGCTCAGGACGGTATGACCGTGCTCTTGCAGTCGCATGACAATCTCGCATTGTGGCGCGCCCGGTTTTTTCTCAATTGACGCAAAGGGGGCGCCTTTGTTTCGATTGTGGCGATGTTTGCCGCTTGATATAGTTTGCTTAAGGCGTTGAAAAGTCCGGCCGGTTGGCAAGGTCTGCGGGCCGATCATCGACAAGACTGCCCAGGGATGCAATCCATGAAAAATAGGCTCCTCATGCCGATAATCGCCGGCATTGCGGCCATCGGCTTCGCCCAGGGCAGCTCGATCAAGACGTGCATCGGTGTCGCCACTGGCGCCTGATCCGCTGTCATCCCTATGAACCGGCGACGAAGGAGTGCGTGATGGGTCTGTTTGACGAACTCGGCAGCGGATTGAAGGGTGCCATGGGCCAGGTCCTCGGCCAGGCCTTGGGCCAAGTCGAAGCCAATGCCGTTCCCGCATTGCTGTCGCAGGTCTTGGGCAAGACCGACCTTGGTAACGTCGGCGGCCTGCTTGCCAAGCTGCAGGAGGGCGGTCTGGGCAGCCAAGTCAGTTCCTGGCTCGGCAACGGCTCCAATGCTGCGATCACGCCCGATCAGCTTCGCGCCGCGCTCGGCAATGAGAAGGTCCAGCAGGTCGCGACCGCGATGGGGTTGCCGACCGACAAGATCCTCGCCTTGCTCTCCGAACACCTGCCGGAGGCGGTCGACCAGATGAGTCCGAATGGAACGCTCGAAGAGCCGGCGAGTTCTTGAGCGTCACGTCGGATGGGAATGGGGGTCGCCGCGTCCGCGCGCGCGCCCACCGCGGCTCGGCATGTCATGCCGGGCCGACTTTACTGCGATCGGCTAGGCCGAAGGAGAATCGTGTGATGAACCGTCAATCGAGACTGATCTGCGCATCCATCGCCATCGCGTTCGCAATGGCCGTCGCCAGCCCGGCAATGGCCCTGACCATGAAGGAATGCAGCGCCAAGTACAAAGCCGCGCAGAAGGCCGGCACGCTCAAGGGCATGAAGTGGAACGACTTCCGCAAGGCGGAATGCGGCGCGAGTGCCAAACCGGCCGCGGCGGCGGCGCCGGCTGCAGAGCCGGCGAAGAAGACGACCGAGACCAAGACCAAGACTGAGAAGAAGACCAAGACCGAACCCAAGACCAAGACCACCACCATTGCTGCGCCGATGAAGCCGACGACGGCGGTCTTCCCGCGCGGGATCGATCCGAAATACGCCAAGGAGACGCCGGGCAAGGCGCGCATGCACTCCTGCGTCGACCAGTACAATGCCAACAAGGCGCACAACGCCAATGGCGGCTTGAAGTGGATCCAGAAGGGCGGCGGCTACTGGAGCGAATGCAACAAGCGGCTCAAGGGCTGAGCGGCTTTCTCGCCTTCGAGCAGCCCCGCGATCGCGCCACGGTCGCGGGGTGACAGTCCGCTCCACGCCCCCTAGGATGGCATTGGGGTGCGGCCGGAGTGTCATCGCGTGACGGCTGCGAGCGGCCCGCCCTGGATTTCGGGTAGGGCCGATGCGTAGGCGCACCGCAGTATGTGTGACGGCCATGGCGCTCGGGCTTGGGCTCGCGCTCGGCGCCTGCGCAACCGTGCATAACCTGCCGCTCAACACGCCGGCGGCCAATCCCTTTGCCGGCGTGGTCGGCGCCGCCGCCGCCGCCGCGGCCGCCGAACAAAGACAGCAGGGCGACGCCGACGGCACCACGATCGGGCTTGCCTTTTCCGGCGGCGGCACGCGCGCGGCGGCCTTCGCCTATGGCGTGCTGGCGCAATTGGCGCGCACGCCGCCGACCCGCCGCAACGATCCCGGCGATCTGCTCGACCGCGTCGGCGTCGTCTCCGGCGTCTCCGGCGGGTCGGTGATGGCGGCCTATTACGGCCTCAAAGGGCGCGCGGCGCTGACCGATTTCCGCCAGCGCTTCCTCGACCAGGACGTGATGGCGCAGCTCGACACCCGCGTCTCCCTGATCAATATCGATCGCGCGCTCGGCGGCGGCGCCAATACCGACGAGCGGCTGCGCGACTGGTTCAACGCCAATCTGTTTCACGGCGCCAGCCTGGGCGCGGTGATCGCGCGGCGGCGGCCGATCCTGTTGATCAATGCCACCGACGTCTACAGCCGTACGCCCTTCGTGTTCGCGCCGCAGACCTTCGCGGCGATCTGCAGCGACATCGCCGACTATCCGCTGGCCGAGGCGGTGGCCGCCTCCGCCGCGGTGCCGGCGGCCTTCGCGCCGATCGTGATCAAAACCTATCCCGGCGAATGCAAGGTGCCGTTGCCCGACTGGATCGTGCAGGCGGCGAAGAACACGTCCGGCTCGCCGCTGGTGCACGGTTTCGCCAAAGCGCTTGTGCTCGCCCATAGCGGCAAGGTGAAATACATCAAGCTGTTCGACGGCGGCATGGTCGACAATTACGGGCTCTCCGGCATCACCATCATGCGCGCGGCCGCGCGCACGCCTTACGGGCCGTTGCAGCCGGAGGAAGCCGTCAACCTGCGCCGGCTCCTGTTCCTGGTGGTCGATGCCGGCCGCGGCCCGCAGGGCAATTGGGACCAGACGCTGGAAGGTCCCGCCGGCAAGGAACTGATCGGCGCGGTGTTCGACGCCATCATCGACGCCAATAGCCGCTCCAGCTATGCCGCCTTCGAGGCGACTATGAAGAACTGGCGCGACGCCATCGTGCGCTGGCGCTGCGGCCTGAAACCGGCGGAGGTGACGCGCCTTCGCCACCGCGGCGGCCGTTGGAACTGCCGCGACCTCAAGATCAGCGTCGGCCGCGTCGCCTTCGATGCCCTGGACGCGGAGCGCGCCGCGCGCCTCGACAAGGTGCCGACCTCGTTCACGCTGCCGGCGACGACGATCGACGATCTGACGCAGGCCGGCGGCGATGCCTTGCAGGTCAATCCGGAGTTCAAGGCGTTCTTGAAGGATATGTGACGCGGCTTCGCGCGCACGTGTCCTGGGCGCGGCGCAGCCCCGGACCCTATCTCTCCCCTGAAAGGGAGGGTCGGCGCGCGATAGCGCGCCGGGGTGGGGTAGCTTTCTTGCGCTGTCACCCCCACCCGCCCGCCTTCGCTGCGCTTCGGCGGGCGACCTGCCCCCTCCAGGGGGAGGTGAAGAAAGAATTCAATGCGCCTCGTCCCAATTGTCGGCGGCACGGGCGTCGACCTGCAGCGGCACGTTGAGCTTCACCGCCGGTTCCGGCGCCTTTTCCATCACCTGCTTGACAACCGGCAGGGTCTTGGCGACCTCGTCCTCCGGCACTTCGAAGATCAGCTCGTCATGCACCTGCAGCAGCATCTGCGCCGACAGCTTGGCGGCATCCAGCGCCGGCTCCATGCGGATCATGGCGCGGCGGATGATGTCGGCCGCGCTGCCTTGCAGCCGCGCATTGATCGCCGCGCGCTCGTTGAAGGCGCGGATCGAGGGGTTGGAATTCTTGATCTCCGGATAATGGCATTTGCGCCCGAACAGCGTCTCCACAAACCCATGCTCGCGGCAGAACTCGCGCGTCTCGTCCATGTAGGCACGGATGCCGGGGAAGCGCTCGAAATATTTCTTGATATAGGCGCCGGCCTCCTCGCGCTCGATGCCGAGCTGGTTGGCGAGGCCGAAGGCGGAGATGCCGTAGATGATGCCGAAATTGATCGCCTTGGCGCGCCGGCGCACCTCGCTCGGCATGTCCTTGACCGGCACGCCGAACATTTCCGACGCCGTCATGGCGTGGATGTCGACGCCGTCCTGGAACGCCTGGCGCAATGCCGGCACCTCGGCGACTTCCGACAACAGGCGCAATTCAATTTGTGAGTAGTCGGCCGATACCAGCTTCATGCCGGGCGCGGCGACGAAGGCGCGCCTGATCTTGCGGCCATCCTCGGTGCGCACCGGGATGTTCTGCAAATTCGGCTCCGACGACGACAGCCGCCCGGTCGAGGTGGCGGCGAGCGCGTAAGACGTGTGCACGCGATGCGTCGTCGGGTTGACATAGGTCGGCAGCGCCTCGGTATAGGTCGAGCGCAGTTTCGACACCTGGCGCCAGTCGAGGATCTTGCGCGGCAGCGTGTGGCCCTGCTCGGCGAGCTCTTCGAGCGCGCGGGCGCCGGTCGACCATTGCCCGGTCTTGGTCTTGGTGCCGCCGGGAAGATTCATCTTGCCGAACAGGATGTCGCCGATCTGCTTGGGGCTGCCGGGATTGAGCGGCTCGCCGGCGAGCTTCTGGATTTCGTCCTCGAGCCCGGCCTGTTCCTGCGCGAATTCGCCGGACAGGCGCGAGAGCACCTGGCGGTCGATGGAAATGCCGCGTCGTTCCATGCGCGCCAGCACCACCGGCATCGCCCGCTCCAGCGTCTCGTAGACGGTGGCGACGTGCTCGGCGGCCAGCCGCGGCTTGAGCACGGCCCACAGCCGCAGCGTGACGTCGGCGTCCTCGGCGGCATATTCGGTCGCCTTGTCGATGGCGACGCAGTCGAAGCTTATCTGCGACTTGCCGGTGCCGGCGACGTGCTGGAAATGGATGGTGTCGTGATCGAGCCAGCGCTTGGCCAGATCGTCCATGCCGTGGCCGCCCTTGCCGGCGTCGAGCACGTAGGAGATCAGCATGGTGTCGTCGTAGCCGGCGAGCGCGATGCCGCCAATTTTTTCGCCATGTTGGGCAAACACCAACCAGTCGTATTTCAGGTTCTGCCCGATCTTGAGCACGGCTCTGTCTTCGAGCAGCGGCTTCAGCGCCGCCAAGGCATCGCTTTCCGCGATCTGGCCTTCGCAGAGCTTGGCCTCCGGCGCGAACAGGTCGGTGCCGCCGGCGCCACCGCCCTCGCGATGGGCGAGCGGCACGTAGCAGGCCTCGTTCGGCGCCACGGCAAGCGAGAAGCCGCAGAGGCCTGCCTGCATGGCGTCGAGGCTGGTGGTCTCGGTGTCGATCGCCACCACGCCCATGTCGTGCGCGCGCGCGATCCATTGCTTGAGGCGGTCAAGCGTGCGCACGCATTCGTATTTGGAGCGGTCGATGGTGGCGGTGCGCGCTTGCTCGGCGCGCGCGGCGGCGAGAGAGATGGGAGTGAGAATGTTTTCTCCGCCGCTGCCAGCGGGCCTCCCTCCCCCGCTTGCGGGGGAGGGGTGGGGAGGGGGCGCAAACAGGTCGGCCGTTCCCCCTCCCGGCGCGCTGCGCGCGCCGACCTCCCCCGCAGGCGGGGGAGGTGAGGGCTCAGTGCTTGCCGCAGAGCCAGAAGCCAGCAATGCATCCGCCTCGATGCTCGACGCATCGATGCCGGTCTTCTCGGCGATGCGGCGGGTGATGGTGGAGAACTCCATCGCCTTCAGGAAGGCGATCAGATGCTTGTAGTCCGGCTCGTGCACGGCGAGTTCGTCGACCGCCACATCGAGCGGCACGTTCTGGTCGAGCGTCACCAGCCGCTTCGACAATCGCGCCTGGTCGGCGAAATCGATCAGGCTCTGCCGCCGTTTCTCCTGCTTGATTTCGCCGGCGCGCTTGAGCAGCGTTTCCAGGTCGCCATATTCGCCGATCAATTGCGCCGCGGTCTTGACGCCGATGCCGGGCACGCCCGGCACGTTGTCGGTCGAATCGCCGATCAGCGACTGCACCTCGATCACCTTCTCCGGGCCGACGCCGAACTTCTCGATCACCTCGTCGCGGGTGATGCGGCGGTCCTTCATGGTGTCGTACATGGTGACGCCGTTGCCGACGAGCTGCATTAGGTCCTTGTCGGAGGACACGATCGTCGTCGTCGCCTTGGCCTCGCAGGCCAGCCGCGCATAGGTGGCGATGAGGTCGTCGGCCTCGAAGCCGGCCTGTTCCAGGCTAGGGATCTGGAAGGCATGCACTGCCTCGCGAATGAGCGGAAACTGCGGGCGCAAATCCTCGGGCGCTTCCGGCCGGTGCGCCTTGTAGTCGGGATAGAAATCGGAGCGGAAGGTCTTTTCCGATTTGTCGAACACCACCGCGAGATGCGTCGGCTTGTCCTCCGGCTTCATCTCGGCCAAGAGCTTCCACAGCATGTTGCAGAAGCCGAGCACGGCATTGACCTGCAAGCCGTCCGATTTGCGCGTGAGCGGCGGCAGCGCGTGATAGGCGCGGAAGATGTAGGAGGAACCGTCCACCAGGAACAGGTGGTCGCCCTTCTTTAATGGCCGCGCGGCCGGGTTCGCCGGCGCGGCGGCGCCCGATTTGGCCACCGTCATCGGGGCGGCCTTGGTCGCCGTCTTGACGGCAGTTTTGGCGGCGGCCGGCTTGGCCTTGCTCTTCGATTTGCTACTGGCTGGCATGCTGCGAATGTGGGCCCCGGCGCCGCGTTTATCAATCTGGGGCGCGGCCCGCTCACAGGAAATGCGGCCGGCGACCGGGCTCGCCACCCGGGACCGGCTCTGCTAAGGAGACGCCGCCGGCCGCGGTCGGATCCATTCAACGATCGTCACGAAGGATTGCCATGCGTATTGCCATGATCGGGACCGGTTATGTCGGTCTCGTTTCCGGCGCTTGTTTTGCCGATTTCGGTCACGAGGTGATGTGCGTCGATAAGGACGCGGGCAAGATCGCCGCGCTCGAAAAGGGCGTGATGCCGATCTACGAGCCCGGGCTCGACGACCTGGTCGCCGCCAATGTGAAGGCCGGGCGGCTGAAGTTCACCACCGATCTGGCGCCGGCGGTGGCCGCCGCCGATGCCGTGTTCATCGCGGTGGGCACGCCGTCACGCCGCGGTGACGGCCATGCCGATCTCTCCTTCGTCTATGACGCCGCCCGCGAGATCGCGCGCGCGCTCGACGGTTTCACGGTGGTGATCACCAAATCGACGGTGCCGGTGGGCACCGGCGACGAGGTCGAGCGCATCATCGCCGAGACCCGGCCCGACGCCGACTACGCGGTGGTGTCCAATCCGGAATTCCTGCGCGAAGGCGCCGCCATCCAGGACTTCAAACATCCCGACCGCATCGTGGTCGGCAGCGACAACGAGCGCGCGCGCGACGTGATGCGCGAGCTCTATCGGCCGCTCTATCTCAACCGCGCGCCGATCCAGTTCACCGAGCGGCGTACCGCGGAACTGATCAAATACGCCGCCAACGCCTTCCTCGCCACCAAGATCACCTTCATCAACGAGATCGCCGATCTGGCGGAGAAGGTCGGCGCCGACGTGCAGGAGATCGCCCGCGGCATCGGTCTCGACAACCGCATCGGCGGCAAGTTCCTGCATGCCGGTCCCGGCTTCGGCGGCTCCTGCTTCCCCAAGGACACGCTGGCATTGCTCAAGACCAGCCAGGATCACGGCGCTCCGCTGCGCATCATCGAGGCGGTGGTCACCGTCAACGACGCGCGCAAGCGCGCCATGGCACGCAAGGTGTCGGCCGCGCTCGGCGGCGACCTGCGTGGCAAGACGATTGCCGTGCTCGGCCTTACCTTCAAGCCCAACACCGACGACATGCGCGAGTCGCCGTCGGTGCCGCTGATCACCGCGCTGCAGGACATGGGCGCCAAGGTGCGCGCCTACGATCCCGAGGGCATGGAACAGGCCAAACCTTACTTCGCGAACGTTGCCTTCTGCGATGACGCTTACAGTTGCGCCGAGGGCGCTTCCGCGCTGGTGATCGTCACCGAGTGGGAGGAGTTTCGCGCGCTCGATTTCGGCCGGCTCAAGCAGACGATGGCTAAGCCGGTGCTGGTCGACCTGCGCAACATCTATCAGCCCGAGGATGTCGCCCGCCACGGCTTCGCCTATGAGAGCGTGGGGCGGGCGCGGAAGTGATGTTTCCGCGGGCGCCATTCCAGAGAAGTTGTCGTCCCCCGCGAAAGCGGGGGACCCAGTAACCACCGCCTTTGTAATAGCATTTATGTTCGTGATTACGGGATCATCCGCTTTCGCGGATGATGACGCTGAGAATCATGCGCAGCTTCGACACACCGCTCCCCATCGACAGTGCGCTCGGCGAACTCACCGCCGCGCTGGCCGCGAATAATGCCGCCGTGCTGGTGGCGCCGCCGGGCGCCGGCAAGACCACGCGCGTGCCGCTGGTGCTGCTCGATGAGCCCTGGGCGAAGGGCAAGAAGATCCTGGTGCTGGAGCCGCGCCGGCTCGCCGCCCGCGCCGCCGCCGCGCGCATGGCGTCCACCTTGGGTGAGCCGGTCGGCGAGACGGTCGGCTTGCGCGTGCGCTTCGGCTCCAAGATTTCCAAGCGCACGCGCATCGAGGTGGTGACCGAGGGCGTGTTCACGCGGCTGGCGCTCGACGATCCCTCGCTTGAGGGCGTTGCCGCGGTGCTGTTCGACGAATTCCATGAACGCTCCTTGGATGCCGATCTCGGCCTGGCGCTGGCGCGCGACCTGCAGCAGGGTCTGCGCGAGGATCTCAAGCTGCTGGTGATGTCGGCGACGCTCGACGGCGCCCGCGTGGCGGCGCTCTTGGGCCATGCGCCGGTGATCGAGAGCCAGGGCCGCAGCTTCGACGTGGCGACACGCTATCTCGGCCGCGATGCGCGGGCGCCGATCGAGCGCCAGGTCGCCGATGCGGCCCTGCGGGCGCTGCGTGCCGAGCCGGGTTCGCTGCTGGTATTCCTGCCCGGCGCCGGCGAAATCCGCCGCACCGAGACGCAGCTCAAGGAGCGCATCGACGACGCCGGCATCGACATCGTCGCGCTCTATGGCGCGCTCGATGCGCGCGAGCAGGACCGCGCCATCGCGCCTTCGCCGCCCGGCCGGCGCAAGGTGGTGCTGGCGACCTCGATCGCGGAGACCTCGCTCACCATCGACGGCGTGCGCGTGGTCATCGACAGTGGCTTGGCGCGGGTGCCGCGCTACGAGCCCGACGTCGGCCTCACCCGCCTAGAGACGGTGCGTGTCTCGCGCGCCGCCGCCGATCAACGGCGTGGCCGCGCCGGGCGCACCGAACCCGGCGTCTGCTATCGCTTGTGGGACGAGCCGCAGACCGGCGCGCTCGAGCCCTACAGCAAGCCGGAAATCCTTTCCGCCGATCTGTCGTCCTTCGTGCTCGACCTGGCGCAATGGGGAACAAGCGACCTGGCGACGCTCGCCTTCCTCGATCCGCCGCCGGCGCCCGCGCTGAACGAAGCGCGCGCCTTGCTGTCCGAACTTGGGGCGATCGACAGCCAGGGCCGCATCACCGAGGAAGGCCGGCGTTTGCGCGCGCTGCCGCTGCCGCCGCGGCTGGCGCGCATGGTGGTCGATGCGGCGGCGCAAGGGGCAGGGCAACGCGCCGCCGAGATCGCCGCCGTGCTCACCGAGCGCGGGCTTGGCGGCGACGATGCCGATTTGCGCCATCGGCTCGATCAGTTCCGCCGCGACCGCTCGCGCCGCGCCGAGGAGGCGCGAGCGATGGCCAAGCGGTGGGCTTCCTCTCTTTACCTCTCCCCTGGTGGGAGAGGTCGCCCGAGCGAAGCGAGGGCGGGTGAGGGGGATGGCAATGAAATCGCCCCCTCACCCGGCTCGCTGCGCTCGCCACCCTCTCCCACAAGGGGAGAGGGTAAGGAAGGCGCAAGCGCTGGTGCTTTGCTGGCGCTTGCCTACCCCGACCGCATCGCCAAGAACCGCGGCGGCGGGGCAGGCGGCTTCCTGCTCGCCAATGGCCGTGGCGGCCATGTCGATGCGGCCTCCGCGCTGGCGCGTGAGCCTTTCCTTGCCGTTGCCGAACTGACCGGCGCCGCGGCGGCCAGCCGCATCGTGCTGGCGGCGCCGATTACGCTTGCCGAGATCGAGGCGCGCTTTTCCGACCGCATCGAAGACCGCGAAGCGATCGCCTTCGACGCCGGCTCGGCATCGCTGCGCGCGCGCCGCGGCCGCCGGCTCGGCGCGCTGGTGCTCAGCGAGCAGATCAAGCCGATCGCGCCCGACGCCGACAGCGCCCATATTCTCGCCGACGGCCTCGTCGGCCTCGGCCTCGACCGCTTGCCCTGGAGCAAGCAGGCCACGCAATTGCGTAACCGCGTTGCGTTCCTGCGCGCCGCGGAAGGCGAGGAATGGCCGGACCTCAGTGACGCAGGGCTGGCGCGCAGCGCCGCGCAATGGCTGGAGCCGCTGCTGGCGGGCAAGACCGCGCGCGGCGAGATTTCCGCCGCCGAGCTGTCCGACGCGGTCGCCGCGCTGGTGCCGTGGTCGCTGCGCCGCCGGCTCGACGCCGAGGCGCCGACGCATTTCACCGCGCCGTCCGGCTCGCAGGTGCCGATCGATTACGAAGCCGAGGGCGGGCCGAAGCTCGCCATCCGCGTGCAGGAACTGTTCGGGCTTGCCGCGCATCCATCGATCGCCGGTGGCCGGGTGCCGCTGACCATCGAATTGCTGTCGCCGGCGCATCGGCCGGTGCAGGTGACGCGCGATCTGCCCGGTTTCTGGCGCGGCAGTTATGCGCAGGTGCGCACCGAGATGCGCGGGCGCTACCCCCGCCATCCCTGGCCCGACGATCCGCTGACCGCGCCCGCCACCCGCCGCGCCAAGCCGCGCGGGCAATGAGTGCACGGGCGAATATTTCAAATTGTCGGCAATTGCTTCACCGACCGCTCACCATGCGCCTAACCGCGACGGTCGAGGCGAGCGGCCGTTAAGGCGTCCTTGGGCGCGCCCATGCGAGCGTGCCCGCCAGGTCACCGGGTTTGCGATGCGCCAGATTCTAATCTTCGCGGTCGTTATGCTGGCGGGCGGCAGTCTGGCCGCGCGCTACGCCAATCGTGTGCTGGTGCAGCCGGCGGCGGAGGTCGCCACCGTGCAGCCGGCGACGCAAGCGCAAGAAGTCGAAAGCGATGGCCGCAGCCTGACGCTCGATGCCGACCGCCAGGGCCATTTCCAGGTCGAGGCGCGCATCGACGGTCGCCACATCGACTTCATGGTCGACACCGGCGCCTCGCTGGTGGCGCTGCGCGAATCGGACGCCGCCGAGGTCGGCATCCGCCCGGTGCCGCGCGACTACACGGCGACGGTGGCCACCGCCAACGGCAAGATCAAGGCGGCGCGCGCCAAGCTCGACCGCATCGAAATCGGCGACATCACCGTCTATGACGTGCCGGCGATCGTCCTGCCCGACGAGGCGCTGAGCCAGAACCTGCTCGGCGTTTCCTTTCTCTCCCGCCTCAAACGCTACGAATACGCCAACGGGCGCCTGGTGCTGGAGCAATAAATTGCCCCCGTCATTCCGGGGCGCGGGCGCAGCCCGCGAACCCGGAATCCAGAGCCAAATGAAGCGCCTGCATGTGGCTCTGGATTCCGGGTCCGGCGCTGCGCGCCGTCCCGGAATGACGAGGGACCGCTTTGCCGCCCTCTTGCGTTAGGCTATCACACGCCGCGACCCATCTCCCCGATTTGAGGACCAGATGTTTCCCACGCCCAAGCCGTCGCTGACGCCCAATACCTACGAATACGAGTCCTCGCCGCTGGTGAAGCCCACCGGCTTCCGCGAATACGACGCGCGCTGGCTCCTGGAAAAGGAGATCAACCTCATGGGCGTGCAGGCGCTCGGCATGGGGTTGGGCACGCTGATCCGCGAGATGGGGGTGAAGCCGGAGATCGTCACCGGCCACGACTTCCGCGGCTATTCCGCCTCGGTGAAGCTGGCGCTGGTCACCGGGCTGATGGCGGCCGGCTGCAAGGTGCACGACATCGGGCTCGCCATCACGCCGATGGCCTATTTCGCGCAGTTCGCGCTCGACGTGCCCTGCGTCGCCATGGTCACCGCCTCGCACAACGACAACGGCTGGACCGGCGTGAAGATGGGCGCCAATCGTCCGCTCACCTTCGGACCCGACGAGATGACGCGGCTGAAGGAGATCGTGCTCGGCGCCCAATTCAAGCTGCCGGGCGGGGGCTCTTACGAATTCGTGGAGAATTTTCCCGAGCGCTACATCGCCGACCTCACCCAGCGCCCGAAGATCAAGCGCAAGCTCAAGGTAGTGGCCGCCTGCGGCAACGGCACCGCCGGCGCCTTCGCGCCACGTATTCTCGACGCCATCGGCTGCGAGGTGGTGCCGCTCGACTGCGAGCTCGACCACACGTTTCCGAACTACAATCCCAACACCGAAGACATGAAGATGCTGCACGCCATGCGCGACGCGGTGCTGGAGCATAAGGCCGACGTGGCCCTGGGCTTCGACGGCGACGGCGACCGCTGCGGCGTCGTCGACAACGAGGGCGAGGAGATCTTCGCCGACAAGGTCGGCGTCATGCTGGCGCGCTGGATGTCGGAGAGCCACAAGGGCGCAACCTTCGTGGTCGACGTGAAGTCGACCGGGCTGTTCGTCACCGATCCGGTGCTGAAGGCGAACGGCGTCAAGGCCGACTACTGGAAGACCGGCCATTCCTACATCAAGCGCCGGGTCAACGAGTTGAACGCGCTTGCCGGCTTCGAGAAGTCCGGCCACTTCTTCTTCAACAAGCCCTACGGCCGCGGCTACGACGACGGCATGATCTTCGGCATGGCGGTCTGCGATATGCTCGACCGCAATCCGGACAAGACCATGGCCGACCTGCGCCGCGCGCTGCCCAAGACCTGGGGCTCGCCGACCATGTCGCCGCATTGCGACGACGAGAAGAAATACGGCGTGGTCGATGCGGTGGTGAAGCATTTCGAGGACGCCCGGAAGAAAGGCGCCAAGGTCGCCGGCCAGGCGATCCGCGATCTGGTCACCGTCAACGGCATTCGCGTCACCGTCGAGGACGGCACTTGGGGCCTGGTGCGCGCGTCATCGAACAAGCCGGAGCTGGTGGTGGTGGTGGAAAGCCCGGTGTCGGAGGCGCGCATGCGCGACATGTTCGCCGCGGTCGACGGCGTGCTGCGCACCCATCCGGAAGTGGGCGCCTATAATCAGACGATTTGAATACACCGGTCATTCCGGGGCGCGCACGGAGTGCGCGAACCCGGAATCCATAACCCCTGCTGCGGAGTATGGATTCCGGGCCCGCCGCCATAGCGCGTCGAAGACGCGCGTAAACGCGCTTACGGCGGCGTCCCGGAATGACGCGATTGCTAGAACGACCAATACCGCCCGGTGCCGCCGATGATCACCACGATCAAGCCGAGCGGCAGGTTGATCATGATCACCTGGCGGATGCGGTTGAGCTGCTTGCCCGCCGTCGGCCAGTCCTGCGCGTCGACCGCGCGTTTGAACTTCAGCCACGGCGCGTGGAACAGGTAGACATAGAGCAGGATCATGACCCAGCCGAGCCCCTGCATCCAGTTGACGTAAGGCGGCGTATTGGCGAAGCCGCCGAAATAGGTCACCAGCATCCAGTAGCCGCTGGCCAGCAGCAGCACCACCGAGGCCCATACCCAGGGGAAGAATTTCTGGAAGAAGCCGCGCCACAGCTTGAGCCGCTGCGGCGCCTCCAGCGGCCCGGCGGCCGGCCGCAGGCACATATAGGCGGCGAACATGCCGCCGACCCAGATCACGGCGCTGAGCACGTGCACGGCGAGGGCGAGAGTGATCATGGACGGCGCTCACTGTCGGGAGTGGGAAAGACGTAATTCTAGCACGGACTTGCGTCCGGCTGCCATGACCAAGGGTTCCACCAAGGAAGGATATTTCCAGCCATAGCGATCGTCGCGTGCTTTCGCGGGCGCCGGCACTCTGCAAAAGTGTCGCCCATGCGCATTGCCATCCTCGGTGCCGGTCCGGCCGGTCTCTATCTCGCCTATCTGATCAAGCGCCGCGACCCGGGCGCCGAGGTCAGCGTCGTCGAGCAGAACGCGCCCGACGCCACCTTCGGCTTCGGCGTGGTGTTTTCCGATCGCGCGCTCGAATTCCTCTGCGAGGACGACGAGGAGACCTACGCGGCCATCGTCCCCCACCTGGAAGCCTGGGGCGACATGACGCTCAACCTCAAGGGCGAGCGCGTCGTCATCGACGGCATCGGCTTTGCCGCCATCGGCCGGCTGCATCTGTTGCGGCTGTTGCAGGCGCGCGCGCGCTCGGTCGGCGTCGCGCCGGTCTACCGGCGCACGGTCAAGAGCCTGGCCGAGCTCGATGGCGCCGATCTCGTGGTCGGCGCCGACGGCGTCAACTCGCTGGTGCGGCGCAGCCACGAACAAGCCTTCGGCGCCAGCCTCGGTTATCTCAGCAATCGTTTCGCCTGGTTCGGCACTACCAAGCGCTTCGAGACGCTGACGCAGACCTTCATCGAAACCGAGCACGGGCAGTTCAACGCCCATCACTACCGCTACTCGCCGGAATTGAGCACCTTCATCGTCGAGACCAACCAGGCCACCTTCGAGCGCATGGGCTTTGCCACGCTCGACGAGCGCGACGCGCGCAAGCAATGCGAGCACCTGTTCGCCGAGACGCTCGACGGCCACGCGCTGATCTCCAACAATTCGATCTGGCGCCAGTTTCCGCTGGTGCATAACGACCGCTGGTCGCACGGCAATTGCGTGTTGCTCGGCGATGCGCTGCACACCGCGCATTTCTCCATCGGCTCGGGCACGCGGCTCGCCATGGAGGACGCCATCGCGCTCGACAAGGCGCTTAGCCGCCATGGCGGCGACGTGCCGGCGGCGCTTACCGCCTATGAGGCCGCCCGCCGGCCAATCCTGGAGAAGCTGGTGGCCGGCGCCAATGGCAGCGCCGACTGGTACGAGCATTTCGCCGACGCCATGCGCCTTTCGCCGGTCGATTTCGCCATGAGCTACATCACCCGCTCCGGCCGCATCGATCTCGAACGCTTGCGCAAGCTATCGCCGAAATTCGTGGCGCGCTACGAGAGCGAGCATGTCTAGCGGCGCACGCCGTTCATTCCCGCGTGTAGCGTGACGAACGGAAAGAGCGGGGCGCGCGGCTAACTATTCCGTCCGTCCTGGCGCAGCGTCGGCAGGCCGATGCCGGTCGCGTCGAAGCCGCCGTCGACCGCCAGTACCTGGCCGGTGATGTAGCTGGCGCGCTCGCTGCACAGAAAGAAGATGGCTTCCGCCAATTCCTCCTCCAGGCCATAGCGGTTGAGCGGCATGTGGTCGTGATAGTCCTGGCGGATTTCCGGCGTATGCACCGCCTTGGCCATGGCGGTATCGACCGGGCCGGGCGCCACCGCATTGACGCGGATGCCGAACGCGGCGAGCTCGGCTGCCTGCTGCTTGGTCAGATGCGCAAGGCCGGCCTTGCTGGTGCCGTAGGCGGTGCGCAGCGTCGAGGCGCGCAATCCGGAAATGGACGTAATATTGACGATGGCGCCGCCACCGCTGTCGCGCATCAAGGGCGCCGCCGCTTGCGTGCACAGGAACGGGCCGGTCAAGTTGACTGCGAGCACGCGCGACCAGTCCTCGTAAGAGACCTCGAGGATCGGCTTGAAGATGGCGATGCCGGCATTGTTGACCAGCGCGTCGAGCCGGCCGAAGCGTTCGCCGAGCGCGGCGACGGCGCCGGCCACGCCGGCCGGATCGGCGACATCGCAGGTCAGCGCCAGCGTCACCTCGGGCTTGCCCAGCGCCGCGAAAGTGCGTGCGAGGTTGTCGCCGTCGATGTCGAGCAGCGCCACCCGCCAGCCCTCGGCGAGAAAGCGCTTGGCGGTGGCCAGCCCGATGCCGCGCGCGGCGCCGGTGACCAGCGCAACTTTTTGCGCTGCGGCGACCATGAAGCCTCCTTCTTGTCTCCCAGGCCGAAAAGCGCCGGCCACATTCCGTTGCCGCCGGAGCGCGATCGGTATACACCTTTGCCGCCGTTTCGTTCTAGAGCGGATTCGCCTTAATCCGGCTCATATCCAGCGGCGGCGAAGAAGTTGGCGCATTCGGTCGGAGTGAAGGCCGGAATCAGGGTGCCGATTGTATCCCACAAGGCATCGACGGTCCGCTCGGCGGCCTTGCGTAACAGCGCCTTAAGCTTGGAGAAGGCGTTCTCGATCGGATTGAAGTCGGGGCTGTAGGGCGGCAAATAGAGGAGCGTTGCTCCGGCCGCCTCGATGGCGGTGCGCACACCGCGCCCCTTGTGGCTGCCGAGATTGTCCATGATCACGATGTCGCCGGGCTTAAGTTCGGGAACGAGCACCTGATCGACATAGGCCTGAAAGGCGTGACCGTTGATCGGCCCGTCGAGGACCATCGGCGCGACCATCCCAGCCAGGCGAAGCCCGGCGATGAATGTCGTCGTCCGCCAGTGGCCATGCGGGATGCCGGTGCGCAGTCGTTCGCCTTTCGGCGCGCGCCCGCGAAGCCGCGCCATGTTGGTCGAAGCCCATGTCTCGTCGATAAAGACCAGCCGTTCGGGATCAAGATCGGGCTGGCTGTCGAACCAAGCCTCGCGCCGCCTCACAATATCCGGGCGGTCCCGCTCCGTGGCGTGGGCGGTCTTTTTTTGTACGTCAGGCCGCAACGGTCGAGAAACGTCCACAGTGTCGCTCGAGCCGCGCGCACGCTGCGCTCGGCGAGAAGCCGCGCCAGCAACTCGCTGATCGTCAGGTCCGGGGTCGCCGCGATGAGGCCAAGAATATAATCGCGATGCGGATCGAGCTTGCAGCGCCGGGGCTGCCCCTGCTTGCGCGCCGTGCGTTCGCCGCTCTGGCGCGCCCGACGCACCCAGATAATGGCGGTGGCATCTCCGATGCCGAAGCGCGCTGCCGCCCGACGTGCCGGGGTTCCCGCCAACGCCGCATTGATCACACGGTCACGCAAATCCTGGCTGTAAGCTCGGGCCATGTGCCGCCTCCATCGCTGTCACAACAGAGGACTCGCACTGTTCGCCTGATTTGGGAATCCCACCTGAATCGGAAAACGACGAACGCGCTCTAGAATGTGTTGCGCCGGACGCTAATCGGCATTCACGGATCGATGGCGCGAACCGGCGGCTTGGGCGAAACGAATTCACAACAGGAGATCACCATGAAGGCTAGCGTGTTTGCTGCGGTGTTTGCTGCTGCCATCGGCATGGCTGCACTTGTTCCCGCGGCCTCGGCGGCCCCGATCAGCGGCACCGCGATCGACGCGGCGGTTGCCAGCCCGGTTCAGAATGTGCAATGGCGGTGGCATGGCCGCCGGTGGCATCATCGCAACTGGGTCTGCACCCGCGTGCATTTCCGCCACAGCCGGGTGAACCGGGTCTGCCGCTGGCGCTACTGGTAAAAAGCGAATTCGCCTGACGACACGGGCCGGTGGCGCGCTGCGCCGCCGGCCCATGCTTTTTGGCGCGCTCGGTTATCGCCGCCGGCGGATGGGCGGCGCCTCGTCGCCTTCGAGCGGGCGCACGAAGCAGCGGGCATAGCTCGGTGAGTGACGATGCCGGCTCGCGCAGCGATCGATGGAATAAAGATCGCTGATCGTCCGATAGCGCATATAGGGGTGAATGAGGAAACGGCCCGACCCGTCATAGTAATGGCCGAGCCGGTCGATCTGGCCTTTCGCGGTCGGATCGCTGGCGATCATGGCGTCGCGCAGCTCGTCGCCCTTGATGAAGTTTTCCGGCATCTGGTCAAACGGGCCGTCGTAATAAGTATTCAGCCGTGAATTCGGCAGATAGACGCCGATCAGGATTTTTCGGTCGCGTTGCCAGTCGCGGTAAAAGGCAAAACCCGTGCGCTTGCCGATAAGGATGCGGTCGGTGTGCTTGCTGCGCTCGAACTGATCGGCAACCTTTGTGCTCTCGTCGAGGATGTAGTGGAAGATCTTCAGCCGGGTATCGAACAGGAGATAAAACGGAATCGCCGATTCATCGAAGATCGGCCCGAGATATTTCTCGTGCGGCGCGAGCGCCTGCGCCGGCGGCTTCACCGCGGATAAATCGTTAAGCGCGAATTCGACCTGCTTTCCCCGGTAGGAGATGCGGTAGGCGAGCGGCGCCGTCTTTTCGACCTTGACGCCCTTGTCGGCATCGAGGACGACGTCGACATCGACGCCTTCGCCGATCGGCTTCCAACCGGCGAGCTTCTCGTAATAACCGAAATGCACCTTGCCCTGGTCGCGGTCCTCGAGATCGAGCCGGATATCACCGGCATAGGGCACGCCATCATCGACGAAGCGGAAATAATAGTAATTCTCGGTCGGATAGACCTTCACTTTGTCCGGCAGGCTGTCGAGCACATAGGCAAACACCGCCAGCGGATCGTTGAGCGCGAGCGCGGATTGATGCGTCGCCTCTTCGACCACCGCCTGGTTGGTGTGCAGGCGCGGCGGCTCGGCCGCCTGCGCCGCGGTCAGGAAAGCGGCAGCGGCAATCGCGAGGGCGGCGGTTCGCATGACCTCTTCCTGTTCTGGAACCCTGCGTTCGACGCGGCGTGAGCGCGCTCAATCCTTCTCTTCCTTGAAGGTGTCGCGGAAAGCATGCGCCGGATAGACACCGAGCACGCGCAGCTCCTTGGAGAAGAAGGCGAGCTCCTCCAGCGCGAATACCAGCGATCGGTCGTCGGGGTGACCTTCCACGTCGGCATAGAACTGGGTGGCGAAGAAATTGCCGCCGACCATGTAGCTCTCAAGCTTGGTCATGTTGACGCCGTTGGTGGCGAAGCCGCCGAGCGCCTTGTACAGCGCCGCCGGCAGGTTGCGCACGCGGAACACGAAGGTGGTGATGACCTTGCCGTTGCCGGGCTTGGCCCATTTCTTCTCGCGCGAGAGCACGATGAAGCGCGTGGTCGAATGCGTCTCGTCCTCGACATTCTCCATGAGGATATCGAGCCCGTAGATCTCCGCCGCCAGCCGCGAGGCGATCGCGGCGCGGGAAAAGTCGCCGCTCTCGGCCACTTCGCGCGCCGAGCCCGCGGTGTCGGCGGCGACGACCGGCTTCAATTTGAGTTGGCGAATGATGCCGCGGCACTGGCCGAGCGCCATCACGTGGCTCTCGACGCTTTTGATGGTCTTCAGGCTGGCGCCCTTCGGCGCCAGCAACTGGTTGCGGATCGGCAGGAACCATTCGGCGATGATGTGCAGCCCGGAGTCCGGCATCAGATGATGGATGTCGGCGACGCGCCCGGCCACCGAGTTCTCGATCGGGATCATGCCGAGATCGACGTCGCCGGCGCTGAGCGCGGTGAAGCAGTCCTCGAAGGTGGGGCAGGGCACCGGCTCGTGGTCGGGATAGGCTTCGCGGCAGGCCAGATGCGAATTCGCCCCCGGCTCGCCCTGGAAGATGATCTTCTTGATACTCATGACATTCCCCACACGAAGACCAAGCTTCGTTACGCACCTTCGTTTGCAAGTCAACCGGCGAGCAAAGCGCGCGCCTTGGCCAGTTCCTCCGGCGTATCGACGCCGAGCGGCACGCTGTTCACCACGACCACGTCGATGCGCATGCCGGCATCGAGCGCGCGCAACTGTTCGAGCTTCTCGCGCTGCTCATTGATGGAAGGCGGCAGCGCCACGAAGCGCTTGAGCGCCGCGCGCCGATAGGCGTAGAGCCCGATATGGTGATAGTGCGGCCCCGGCCCTTGCGCCGCGGCGCGCGTGAACGTCGTCGCCCGCATGCGGCCGGGCGCCACCAGTGTGCCGATCGCCTTGACCACGTTCGGATTGCTCAGTTCCGCCGCATCGGTGATCGCGGCGGCCAGCGTGGCGATATCGACCGCGGGGTCGGCCAGCGGCGTTAGCGCTGCGCGGATGTCGGCGGGATCGATGGTCGGCAGGTCGCCCTGCACATTGACCACGATGTCGACGCGATGCTCGGGATCGAGCGCTTCCAGCGCCTCTGCGATGCGGTCGGAGCCGGAGACGTGGTCGGCGCGCGTCATCACGGCGCGGCCGCCGGCCTTCTCCACCGCCGTGGCCACCGCCTCCGAATCCGTCGCCACCACCGCCTCGCCCACCTGCGCCGCCTCGGCGCGGCGCAGCACATGCACGATCATCGGCAGCCCGTGGATATCGGCCAGGGGCTTGCCGGGCAGTCGGGTGGAGGCCATGCGGGCCGGGATGAGGATTATGGTCTGCGCCATCGGGCTGCTGCCGGGGCCGCGCGGGCAGGGCGCCGTTGCGGCGTGGCGCTTATACGGGTTGCCAGCCGCCGGGCAAACCGGTATCTGGATCGCGCCGGCAGAGCCCTGGCGGCGCCTCCGCGTTGCACCGCTATACGCCCGTTTCGGAGCCGTTTTTCGATGAATTCGTTCGAACTCAACAAGGTCCTTGGCGCCATCCTGGGCACCTGTCTCATCCTGCTCGCGCTCAATATCGGCGCCGGCGCCATCTTCACCACGCCTAAGCCGGCCAAGCCCGGCTACCTGATCGCCGTGAGTACCGGCGGCGCGGAAAAGAAGGCGGAGCCTAAGAAGGAAGTGCCCATCGCGGTGCTGCTGGAGCACGCCAATGTCGACAAGGGCAAGAACATCGCCAAGCAGTGCCAGGCCTGCCACACGCTGGAAAAGGGCGGCCCCAACCGGGTCGGGCCTAACCTCTGGAACATCGTCGGCAGCGATCGCGGCGAAGGTCGCGGCGGCTTCAACTTCACCGATGCGATGAAGAAGAAGGGCGGCAAGTGGACCTATGAGGAGCTCAACAAATTCCTCACCAGCCCGCGCGACTATATCCCCGGCACGGCCATGAGCTTCGCCGGCCTGGCGCGCGACGAACAGCGCGCTGACGTGATCGCCTACCTGCGTACGCTCTCCGACAATCCGCTGCCGCTGCCGAAACCGCCGGCCGCGCCCGCTCCCACCGCCAATGCCGCGCCGCCGGCCAAGCCCGCCGAGGCGCCCAAGGCGCCGGAGAAGGCCCCCGCCGCGCCCGCGGCACAGCCGGCCCCCGCGCCCGCCAAGTAAGCGCGGCACCGATCTCGGTGCGATAACGGCCGGGTCACGCCCGGCCGTTTTGCATTCCGGCTCGTTCCAGGGCGCGGGCGCGCAGTGGCGGCTTACCCACCGCGACATGTCCGCCCAGCGCTGGCGGTGGACCGGAAAAGCGACATAATCGCCGGCAATTGCGTTACCCGGGCGCGCCCGTTGGAGCACATTGCAAATGAAATTGACCCGCCGCACCGTCATCCGCGCCAGCGCCGCCTCGCTGGCGGCGCCCGCTCTCGGCGCCCTCGGCGCGGCCTCGTTCACGCGGCTGGCGGCGGCGCAGCAGCCGACCTGGCGGCACGGCCTCTCGCTCTTCGGCGAGCCGAAATACCCGGCCAACTTCAAATATTTCGACTACGTCAACCCGCAGGCCCCGCAGGGCGGCATGGTGCGCCAGATCGCCATCGGCACCTTCGACAATTTCAACCAGGTGGTTGCCGGCATAAAGGGCAGCCTGGCCAACGGCCTCAACCTCGTCATCGAGACGCTGACCACGCCGGCGATGGACGAGGTCTCGACCGATTACGGCCTGCTGGCGGAGGCGATCAGCTATCCGGACGACCGCTCCTCGGTCACCTATCGCCTGCGCGCCAACGCGCATTGGCAGGACGGCAAGCCGGTGACCCCGGAAGACGTGATCTATTCGTTCACGGTGTGGAAGGAGAACAGCCCGCAGCTCGCCGCCTACTACCGCCATGTCACCAAGGCGGAGAAGAGCGGTGAGCGCGACGTTATCTTCACCTTCGACCGCCCCGGCAACCGTGAATTGCCGCAGATCGTCGGCCAGTTGCCGGTGCTGCCCAAGCATTGGTGGGAAGGCAGCGACGCCAAGGGCAGGAAGCGCGACGTGACGCAAACCTCGCTGGAGCCGCCGCTCGGCTCCGGCCCCTATCGGCTCACCGAGTTCGCGCCCGGGCGCACCATCGTCTACGAGAAGGACGCCAAATATTGGGGCAAGGACCTCAATGTCAGCATCGGCAGCAATAATTTCGCGCAGCTTCGCTACGAATATTATCGCGACACCACGGTCGCGCTCGAGGCGTTCAAGGGCGACCAGGTCGACTGGCGCAGCGAGAACAGCGCCAAGAACTGGGCGACCGCCTACGATTTCCCGGCGGTGCGCGAGAAGAAGGTGGTGCTGGAGGAATTCCCCATCCGCAATATCGGCGTGATGCAGGCCTTCGCCTTCAATATCAGGCGGCCGCAATTCCAGGACCCGCGGGTACGTCGCGCCTTCAACTTCGCCTTCAATTTCGAGGAGATGAACAAGCAGATCTTCTTCGGCCAGTACAAGCGCATCGCCAGTTATTTCGAGGGCACCGAGCTCGCCGCCACCGGCCTGCCGCAAGGCCAGGAACTCGCCATCCTGCAGACGGTGAAGGACAAGGTGCCGGCGGAGCTGTTCAGCGAGCCCTACACCAACCCGGTCGGCGGCGACGCCCAGAAGGTGCGCAACAATCTGCGCGAGGCGCTGAAGCTGTTTCGCGCCGCCGGCTACGAGATCAAGGACACCAAGCTCGTCAACGGCAAGACCGGCGAACGCTTCGCGGTCGAATTCCTGGTCGAGGATCCGGCCACCGAGCGCTTCGTGCTGTTCTACAAGCCCTCGCTGGCGCGCATCGGGATCACCGCCAATGTGCGCCTGGTCGATGCCGCGCAATATGAGAACCGGCTGCGGCAATGGGATTTCGATATCGTCACCGCCAACTGGTACGAGTCGCTGTCGCCCGGCAACGAGCAGCGCGGCTTTTGGAGCTCGGCCGCCGCCAGTCAGCCCGGCTCGCGCAACATCATCGGCATCAAGAATCCGGCAGTCGATATCCTGATCAACCGGATCATCTACGCCAAGGACCGTGCCGAATTGGTGGCCGCGACCCGCGCGCTCGACCGCGTGCTGCTGTGGAATTTCTACGTCGTGCCGCAATGGACCCTGGGCAAGATGCGCACCGCGCGCTGGGACCGTTTCGGCCATCCGCAGGTGATGCCGATCTACGGGCTTTCCGCGTTCCCCAGCATCTGGTGGTGGGATAAGGACAAGGCGGCCAAGGCGCCGCGACGCTCGTGAAATCGCGTTCGAAGAACCACGCCGTCATTCCGGGGCGCGGCCGAGAGGCCGCGAACCCGGAATCCAGAGCCGCCGATCAGCCTTGCCAATCGTCTGGATTCCGGGCCCGGCCGCTGACGGGGCCGTCCCGGAATGACGATTTGACAACGGGGAGAAAGAAGAGCGCCCTCACGCGGCGCGACGTTCTCGTCATTTCCGCCGGCGCCCTTGCCGCCAGTCGCTTTGCAACGTCGGCGTCAGCCCAACCCGCCGAACGCCACGGCATGTCCGCTTTCGGCGATCTGGCGCTGCCGGCGGACTTCAAGCATTTCCCTTACGTCAATCCGGACGCGCCCAAGGGCGGCAAGTTCTCGCAGATCGGCGCCAACCGCCAATTCAATCAGAACTTCCTCACCTTCAATTCGCTCAACAGCTACATCCTCAAGGGCGATGCCGCGCTTGGCATGGAGCGCACTTTCGCCACGCTGATGGTGCCCTCGGGCAATGAGCCCGACGCCATGTATGGGCTGGCCGCACGCGGCGTGCAGATCAGCGAGGACGGGCTCAGTTACACCTTTCTGCTGCGTGCGCAGACAAAATTCCACGACGGCACACCGTTGACCGCGCATGACGTCGTCTGGTCGCTGACGACGCTGAAGGAAAAGGGCCACCCGCTGATCACCCTTCAGATGCGCGACATGATCGGCGCCTACGCCAGAGACGATCGCACCGTCGTCGTGCTCTTTGATCCCAAGCGCGCGCGCGACGTGCCGCTGTTCGTCGCCAGCCTGCCGATCTTCTCGCGCGCCTATTACGCCAAGCAGAAGTTCGACGAATCGACGCTCGCCGTGCCGCTCGGCAGCGGCCCCTACAAGGTCGGCAAGTTCGATGCCGGCCGCTTCATCGAATATGAGCGGGTCAAGGACTGGTGGGGCGCCGATCTGCCGGTGGCGCGCGGGCAGAACAATTTCGACATCGTGCGCTACGAATTCTACCGCGATCGCGACGTCGCCTTCGAGGGCTTCACCGCCGGCAGCTATCTGTTCCGCGAGGAATTCACCTCGCGCACCTGGGCGACGCGGTACAATTTCCCCGCCTTCAAGGACGGCCGCGTCAAGCGCGCCGTTCTGCCCGACGACACGCCCTCGGGCGCGCAAGGCTGGTTCATCAATACGCGGCGCGCCAAGTTCAAGGACCGGCGGTTGCGCGAGGCGCTGATCGACGCCTTCGACTTCGAATGGACCAACAAGAACATCATGTACGGCTCCTACGACCGTACGCAGTCGGTGTTCGAGAATTCGCCGATGAAGGCGGTCGGCCCGCCGTCACCGGCCGAGCTCAAGCTGCTGCAGCCGTTCCGCGGCAAGGTGCCGGAGGAGGTGTTTGGCGCGCCCTATCTGCCGCCGGTGACCGACGGCTCCGGTCATGACCGCAAATGGCTGCGCCGCGGCGCCCAGCTCCTGGCCGCGGCCGGCTATCCGGTCAAGGACGGCAAGCGGGTGATGCCGGACGGTACGCCGATCGCCATCGAATTCCTGATCGACGAGCCGACCTTCAATCCGCATCATCTCGCCTATATCCGCAACCTCATCATTCTCGGCTTCGACGCCAGTCTGCGCGTCGTCGATCCGTCGCAATACCAGCTCCGACTCGAAGATTTCGATTTCGACATCACCGTCGAGCGCTTCAGCTTCTCGGCCACGCCCGGCGATTCGCTGCGCGCCTATTTTTCCACGCAGGCGGCGGCGACCAAGGGCTCGCAGAACCTCGCCGGCATCGCCGATCCGGTGATCGACGCGCTGATCGCCGCCGCCATCGCCGCCAAGTCCCGCGCCGAGCTGACCACCGCCTGCCGCTGCCTCGACCGCGTCTTCCGCGCCGGCCGCTACTGGATCCCGCATTGGTACAAAGCGTCGCACTGGATCGCCTATTGGGACGTCTTCGGCTTTCCCGCCGCCAAACCGCGCTATTTCCGCGGAATTCCGGACACGTGGTGGGCTGACGCCGCCAAGGCGGCGAAGCTGCAACAAAAGGGTTAGTGAATGCACTTCTATTCGGTCATTGTGGGCTTGGGCGGCGCCCCGGAATGACATACTGAAGTGAACAAGCCGAGAGAATCATGAGCGCCTATATATTCCGCCGCATCCTGTTCATGATCCCGACCATGTTCGGCATCATGCTGGTCGCCTTCGTGGTGGTGCAGTTCGCCCCCGGCGGGCCGGTCGAGCAGGTGATCGCCAAGCTCACCGGCGCCGACACCGGCGCCACCTCGCGCATTTCCGGCTCGGCCGGCGGCGACTTCGGCAGCCGCGGCATGCAGGGCGGCGCCCAGGTCGACGCCATCACCTCGAAATATCGCGGCGCCCAGGGGCTCGATCCCGCCTTCATCAAGAAGCTGGAGAAGCAGTTCGGCTTCGACAAGCCGGCCTATGAGCGCTTCGGCATCATGCTGTGGAATTACATCCGCTTCGATTTCGGCAAGAGCTATTTCCGCGACGTCAGCGTGATCCAACTGGTCAAGGAGAAGCTGCCGGTGTCGATGTCGCTCGGCATCTGGATGACGCTGCTCACCTATCTGATCTCGATCCCGCTCGGCATCAAGAAGGCGGTGGACGACGGCTCGCATTTCGACATGTGGACGTCCAGCGTGATCGTGGTCGGCTACGCCATTCCCGGCTTCCTGTTCGCGATCCTGCTCATCGTGTTGTTCGCCGGCGGCTCGTTCTTCAACCTGTTCCCCTTGCGCGGACTGGTGTCGGAGAATTTCTGGTCGCTGCCGTGGTACGCGCAGATCGTCGATTACTTCTGGCACCTGACCTTGCCGATCATCTCGATGGCGCTGTCGGCCTTCGCCACCATGACGCTGCTCACCAAGAACTCGTTCCTCGATGAGATCCGCAAGCAATACGTGCTCACCGCCCGTGCCAAGGGCTGCAGCCGCAACCAGGTGCTTTACGGCCACGTCTTCCGCAACGCCATGCTGATCGTGGTCGCCGGCTTTCCCGGCGCCTTCGTCTCCGCCTTCTTCACCGGCTCGCTGTTGATCGAGACCATCTTCTCGCTCGACGGCCTCGGCCTGCTCGGCTTCGAGAGCGTACTCAACCGCGACTATCCGGTGGTGTTCGCGACGCTCTATATTTTCTCGCTGATCGGCGTGGTGGTGAACCTGATCTCCGACCTCACCTATACCTGGATCGATCCGCGTATCGATTTCGAGACGCGGGAGGTGTGAGCCGTGGACGCGCGCGCCGGCATCAAGTCACCGGACGACCCCGCGGTCGGGGTCATGGGCGTGGTCGCGCCGCCGGAGCGGCACGCCATCGCCATCTCGCCGATCAACCGCCGGCGCTGGGAGAACTTCAAGGCCAACCGGCGCGGCTACTGGTCGCTGTGGCTGTTCCTGGCGCTTTTCCTGATCTCGCTGTTCGCCGAATTCATCGCCAACGACAAGCCGATCTTCATCGACATCCACGGCCACTTCTATTTTCCCGCCGTCGTCACCTATCCCGACACCGCCTTCGCCAAGGGGCCCGACCCGAACCTGTTCGGCACCGCCGCCGATTACAAGGACGACTACCTGATGGGCCTGATCAAGAAGGCGGGCGGCACCGTGGTGTGGGCGCCGATCCGCTATTCCTACACAACGCGGGTAGACAATCCGCCGTCGCCCTTTCCGTCGAAGCCGACCTGGCTGCTGACCAAGAAGGACTGCGAATTTGCCGCGACGCACGGCTTCGGCAAATGCGGGCACCTGGAATACAACTGGCTCGGTACCGACGACAATGGCCGCGACGTGCTGGCGCGGCTGATCTACGGCTTCCGCATCTCGGTGCTGTTCGGCCTCGCGCTGACCATCGTATCCTCGATCATTGGCGTCGCCGCCGGCGCGGTGCAGGGCTATTTCGGCGGCTGGACCGACCTGCTGTTCCAGCGCTTCATCGAGATCTGGACCTCGATCCCCTCGCTCTACCTCTTGTTGATCATCTCCTCGGTCTTGGTACCCGGCTTCTTCGTCTTGCTGGGCATCCTGCTCTTGTTCTCCTGGGTGTCGCTGGTCCACCTGGTGCGCGCGGAGTTCCTGCGCGGGCGCAATTTCGAATATATCCAGGCCGCGCGCGCGCTCGGCGTGTCCAACCCGGTCATCATCTTCCGCCACCTGTTGCCCAACGCCATGGTGGCGACCATGACCTTCCTGCCCTTCATCCTGTCGTCGTCGGTGATGACGTTGACCGCGCTCGACTTCCTCGGCTTCGGCCTGCCGCCCGGCTCGCCCTCGCTCGGCGAATTGCTGAGCCAGGGCAAGGCCAATGTGCAGGCGCCGTGGCTGGGCCTGACCGGCTTCTTCTCCATCGCGATCATGCTGTCGCTGTTGATCTTCATCGGCGAGGCGGTGCGCGACGCCTTCGATCCGCGCAAGACCTTCAGGTGAACGGATGAGCGAACCCCTCCTCTCCATCCGCGATCTCTCCGTGGCCTTCGGTCTCGGCGCGCGCCAGGTGCTAGCCGCCGACAGGGTGTCGTTCGACATCGCCGCCGGCGAGACGCTGGCGCTGGTCGGCGAATCAGGCTCCGGCAAGTCGGTGACCGCGCTTTCGGTGATGAAGCTGTTGCCCTATCCGCCGGCGCACCATCCGTCCGGCTCGATCCGCTTCAAGGGCCGTGAGTTGCTCACGATGGCTGAAAACGACATCCGCAAGGTGCGCGGCAACGACATCACCATCGTGTTCCAGGAACCGATGACCTCGCTCAACCCGCTGCACACGATCGAGAAGCAGCTCGCGGAAATTCTGCTGCTGCATCGGGGCCTGACCGGCGACAAAGCGCGCGCGCGCATCGTCGGCCTGCTCGAGCAGGTCGGCATCAACGATCCCGCCAGCCGGCTCGGCGCCTATCCGCATCAGCTTTCCGGCGGCCAGCGCCAGCGCGTGATGATCGCCATGGCCTTGGCCAACGAGCCGGACCTCTTGATCGCCGACGAGCCCACCACCGCGCTCGACGTCACGGTGCAGGCGCAGATCCTGCAATTGCTCAAGGACACGCAGAAGCGGCTCGGCATGTCGATGCTGTTCATCACCCATGACCTCGGCATCGTGCGCAAGCTTGCCGACCGCGTCTGCGTGATGAATAGCGGACGCATCGTCGAGCACGGCCCGGTCGAGCGCGTGTTTACCGCGCCCGAGCACCCTTATACGCGCGAACTCTTGGCCGCCGAGCCGAAACCCGACCCGGCGCCGCCACGGCCGAGCGCGCCGGTCGTCGTTAGTACCGACAACCTCAAGGTCTGGTTCCCGATCAAGCGCGGCGTGCTGCGCAAGGTGGTCGGCCACATCAAGGCGGTCGACGGCATCAGCATGGAATTGCGCAAGGGCGAGACGCTCGGCGTGGTCGGCGAATCCGGCTCTGGCAAGACCACGCTCGGGCTCGCCATCCTGCGGCTGATCTCCTCCGACGGTCCCGTCGTGTTCATGGGCCACGCCATCCAGGGCCTCAAGTTCAAGGCGATGCGGCCGTTCCGCCGCGACATGCAGATCGTGTTCCAGGACCCCTACGGCTCGCTCTCACCGCGCATGTCGGTCTCCGACATCATCGAGGAGGGCCTGTGGGTGCATCAGCCGCAATTGCAGCCCGCTGAGCGCGAGCGTCGCGTGATCGACGCGCTCAACGATGTTGGGCTCGATCCCGACACGCGTCACCGTTATCCGCATGAATTCTCCGGCGGACAGCGTCAGCGCATCGCCTTGGCGCGCGCGCTGGTACTGGAGCCGACCTTCATCGTGCTCGACGAGCCGACTAGCGCGCTCGACATGCTGATCCAGGCGCAGATGGTCGATCTGCTGCGCGACCTGCAGAAGCGGCGCGACCTCACTTACATGTTCATCTCGCATGATTTGCGCGTGGTGGCGGCGCTGGCGAGCCGGCTCCTGGTTCTGCGCAACGGCAGGATGGTGGAGGAGGGCGCGGCCGCCGACCTGTTCAAGAATCCGAAGAGCGATTACACCCGCGCGCTGTTCGCCGCCGCCTTCAATCTGGAAACCGCGCCGGAAGGCGTGGTCTCGCAATAGGCGCGCGCATGAACGATGACCGCGAGCTTGCTGACCGCGCCGCCGACATCGCTCTGTCGCCGCCGCAGCTATTGGCCAAGGGCTATCGCGACTATTGGCGCTATCACGTGACCCTCGCGGGCGCGGACGGCGCGCCGGTCGAGCAGCAGCGCGACGTGATCCGCGCCGGCCAGGTGGCGGCGGTGCTGCCGCTCGATGTTGCGCGCGACCAGTTGGTGCTGATCCGCCAGTTCCGCCTGCCGGCGCATTTCGCCACTGGCCGCGGCGAACTGATCGAGACTGTCGCCGGGCGGGTGGAGGCGAACGAGACGCCGGCCGAGGCGGCGCGGCGCGAATGTGCCGAGGAGATCGGCGTGGCGCCGAGCGCGCTGGTCGAACTGTTCAGCTACCTGACCACGCCGGGCATCACTGACGAGGAGGTCACCGTCTTCCTCGCCGCGGTCGATGCCTCGCGCGCGCTTGTCCATCCGGCGCCGCCCGACGGCGAGCAGATCCGCACGCTGCGCGTCAGCGTCGACACCGCGCTCTCGGCACTCGCCACCGGCGCGATGCATAACGGCCCGCTGCTGATCGCGTTGCAATGGCTGGCGCTCAACCGTGGCCGAATTGCCACGCTGCTCGGCTCAGTGGTGCCATAACACATTCGTGACTGGCGATGTATTGAGCGGATCGGGCATGACCGAGCCGCAACGAGAGAGGCCGCCCGTGCCCAAGTTCCACATTGTCCACCTTTTCATCCTGGCGCTCTTTGTCCTCGTCGCGCCGGCCGCCAGCGCCGACGAAGGCGATTTTCCAATCAAAGCCGACGACGGCAGCATCATCGCCAATCATCGCGTGCCGGCCGAACTGGAAAGCCGCATCGAGAAGCTGCCGGGCGTGGTCGTGCTCGGCAATCCGCTCGGCAAGGTCACGCTCAACGAGTTCTACGATCTCAACTGTCCCTATTGCCGGCGCGCCTCTAGCGACATCGACCGGCTGGTACGCAATGATCCGCGACTGCGGCTGGTGCTGGTGCCGTTTCCGGTGCTCGGCATTCCGTCGATCCAGGCGGGCCGCGTCGAGCTGGCAGTGCAACGGCTCGCCACGCCGCGCAAATTCTACGAGTTCTACAGTCAGGCGATGGGGAGCCGCGGCGTCATGGACGGCAGCCGCGCGCTCGGCATCGCCCAGGCCATCGGCCTCGATATGAAGCGGCTGGAAAAACTCGCCAATGACGACTCGCTCGGCGACATCATGATCGCGCATGTGCGGCTCGGCGATGCGCTGGCGATCCAGGCGACGCCCGGTTTTGTCATCAAGGGCGTCGCCATCGTCGGCTATCCCGGCCCCAAGGCGCTGGCCGACATCATCGACGCGGTCGCGCGCTGCGGCGCCGTGCTGTGCGACGGCAAGCCGCGTTAACGCGCGGCGAAGCGCTTGTCGCCGGCAGCCTGCGCGGCGGCGACGAACAGACGGCGCGCCAGCGGTGACAGCGACGCGGCAATAGCCGTTGCTGCCTGCAGGCGGTCCGGCGCCCGTTGCGCGATGGCCCAGCCCGCGCGCGCGGCGAGCCAGGGATCGACGGCGCGCAGGCGCGCGGTGGCGGCCAAGGCCGGCAGTAGCGCGTCGCCGGCCCCCGCATCCAACAACAAGGCGAGACGAAGGTCCGGCCGTTGCGCGCGCGCGGCGGCGCCCATGGCGCGCTTGAACAGCGCCTTGTCGCGCGCCGGCAGGCGGTCCTGCAGGCGCAGCAGCAGATCGGTCTTCAGCGTGAGTGTGCGAATGCCGGAACCTGCGGGCAGCGGGCGCGGGCGCCCGGCCAAGCGATCGAGCAGAGCGACGTAATAGGGCCGATAGGTGGTTTCGCGGCCGAGCTCGGCCGCCATCGCCAACACCGCCAGGTCGTCGGAGGAACGCAACAGCGCGGTTGCGGCGGCGACGATGGGCAATGCCGCCGTCGGTGATTGCGCGATCGTCTGCTCAAAGCGTTCGGCTGGGAAGCGCTGGCCGCGGTTCTGCACGAAGCCGCCCGCGGCCCAGCTCGCCATCTCCATCTGCATCGCCTTACCGGCGGCAAAGTCGCGGCCACGCGGTGGCGGCAGCATCGATTTCTTCGTCGGCGCCACGCTGCATTGCGGCGCCGGCGGCACCGGGATCGGCGGCGGCGTCACCACCGTGAAGGCGGCATCGGCCTCGCGGCGCGCTTCGCGCACCTGGCGGATGATGCTTAATTCCTCCTGGCCCAGGCGCTGGGTGGCGGCATCGGCGCCGCGCGCCACCTTGGTGAGGTCGACCGAATAAGCGGTGACCGATGGCGAGGCTTTCAACGCCGCGGTCATCGTCGCCGAGACGATATAGGCCTGCAGCGGTCCGCTATCGGAAATGCGGATCTCGTCCTTGTTAAAAGCCTCCAGTGCGTCGCCGCCGGTCGCCGCATGCTGGTCGGGCGGGCGCTGCACCCATAGCGGGCTGAGCATGCCGTCGAAGGAAACCGGGCGGATCACCGGCTTGTCCAGCGCCGCGTAGTTCATGTTCACCAAGCCTTCCGGATACCATTCCGGCGCCAGCGACAGAATGTGGCAGAGCTTGAAGAAATCGTCGGTGCCCTGGTCGCGGCTCGCGGCGCTGGCGATGACCATGCGCGCGTCGGGACTGACCCAGGACAGCGGCCGCAGCGCGACGCTGTCTGGCATCAGCATGTCCCTAGGGATATCCTTGCCGTCGGTGACGGCATCTTCCCAGGCCGCGCGCACTTCCGCGGATTGCCAGTCGACCGGATGGCCATTCTGCTTCGACAGTTTTTCCGCTTCTAGCTTTTTCCAATTGTCGGAGACGTTGAAGGTGAAGAAACTGATCGCGCTGGTGACGTGATACAGGGTGGCGAAGCGCGAGGCGCTTTGCGGCCCGCGCCCCGGCATTTGCTGGCCGGCGGTTTCCATGGCGCCGTACATCACCGGCGCCTTGTCCTTGTAGACCGGCGCCAGCCGGGTCAGGAATTGCGGCACCGCGTCGAGCACGCAAGGCTCGGTCTCTCGCTGCACTTCCAGCATCTTGCGTGCGGCGGTGGTGACGGCTTCCCATTCATAGGGGCTGTCGGCGACCGGCACGCTCACCGACTGCGCCAGACCCGGTTGCGTCAACACGATCAGCGCGCCCAGCGCCATGAACGCGCGGCGCGGCGACATCGTCGGCATGCGGCCCTCCCAGCAGATTTATCCCCAGCGGTAGCGTAGGGGATTTTCGTTGCCAACTCAATCTAAACGAGCAATAGAAAAATATACGATTTATGATAGCCGTCGCACGCTGATTACGTCGCTGCCGGCCGCCTGGATGCGGGCGACCGCCTCGGCCACCGACTCGATGGCGACCGCCATGTGGAAGGCATTGGCGTGCAGCAGCGTATCGCCGTCGCGCGCGATTGCCGCGTGACCTTTCCAGAACACGAGGTCGCCGCGGCGCAGTTCGGAGAATGCGAGCCGGACACCGAGCGCCTGCTCCTGCAGGTCGCTGTCGCGCGGGCAGGGCAGCCCGGCGGCCTGCAGCGCGACCTGCACGAGCCCGGAGCAGTCGATGCCGAGCGAGCTTTTGCCACCCCACAGATAGGGCGTGCCGAGAAATTTTTCGGCCACGGCGACGAAGTCCGGCGCCATCGCGTCGATCGGTGCCAGATGCGCGAGCGGGATATGCCAGCCTGCGGCAGTGACGGCGAAACGCGCGTCCTGCCGCGCCACCGCGATGCGCGCGCCCAGCGGCAGGCCAGCGAGCGGCGGCGTCTTGATGTCGGGCGCGGCAAAGGCGAGCGTGCGTAGCGCGGTCACTTTGTGCGTCGGCGCCGGCCCCGGCGCGACAAGCGCATTATCCGACAGCCAGCCGACATAGCCGTCGCCCGCCAACTGGCCCCAGGCCCAGCCTTCCTCGGTCGTCTCATAGACGGTGACGCGTTCGCCCAGCAGCACTTGGCTGTCGAGCGGCGCCTCATGCGCGGGCGCACGCCGCAGATCGGCGATAGGCTCGATCACCTCGCGCGGTGTGCCGTCGACGAAACGCGCCGCCGCGACCTGGCCGCGCAGTTCGCTCGCAGCGAGATCGGGGCGATACGGATGCAGGCGTGGGTCGAGCGGCGGCATCGTCAGCCGTAGCGCGCGCACAGCAGCGCGTAGAGCGCGCGCGCCGACTGGCAGTCGCCGCCTTCCGGCCGCCCGGGCTTGGCCGAGGGCGACCAGGCGAAGACGTCGAGATGTAGCCAGGACTTGGCCGCGACGAAACGCTGCAGGAACAGCGCGGCGGTGATGGCGCCGGCTTGGCCGCCGGCGCCGACATTGTTGAGGTCGGCGACCTTCGACTCCAGCATCTTCTCGTACGGCCGCCACAGCGGCAGCCGCCACACGGGATCGCTTTCGCCCGCCGCACTGCGCGCAAGTTCGCCGGCGAGGCCCTCGTCGTCGGTGAAGAAGGCCGGCATGTCCGGCCCGAGCGCGACGCGCGCGGCGCCGGTGAGGGTGGCGAAGTCGGCCACCAGCACCGGCTTCTCCTCGTCGGCCAGCGCCAGCGCGTCGGCCAGCACTAACCGGCCCTCGGCGTCGGTATTGCCGATCTCCACGCTGAGCCCCTTGCGCGAACGATAGATGTCGCGCGGCCGGAAGGCGGTGCCGGAGATCGAATTCTCCACCGCCGGGATGAGCAGGCGTAAGCGCACGTTCAGCCCGCGGCTCATGATCATGTGACCGAGCGCCAGCGCGGTCGCCGCCCCGCCCATGTCCTTCTTCATATTGAGCATCGACGTATCGGGCTTGATGTCGAGCCCGCCGGTGTCGAAGCACACGCCCTTGCCGACCAGCGTGATCTTCGGATTGGCCTCGTCGCCCCAGGTGAGATCGATCAGCCGCGGCAGGCGTGTCGAGCCCATGCCGACGGCATGGATCAGCGGGAATTCCTTTTCCAGCGCCTCGCCGCTGGTCACCGCGATGCTCGCCTGGTGCTTGCTGGCGAGCGCGCGTGCCGCCGCCTCCAGTTCCGCCGGGCCCATGTCGTTTGATGGCGTGTTGATGAGGTCGCGGCAGAGCGTCACGCCCTCGACAATGCGCGAGAGGTCGCCGCCGTCGACGCCCTCGGGCACCACCAGGCGCACCTCGCGCGCCTCGCTCTTGCGGTAGCGCGTGAAGGTATAGGCGTTGAGCGCGAAAGCGAGCGCTGCCAGCCGCGTGTCATGCGGTGCATTGGCAAAACGATAGATGCCTGCCGGAAGCAGGCTCGACAGTGACCCCGGGCGCAACAGGTCCTTGGTCTCGGCGGCATTCTCCAGGCCGAACAGCACGCCGGCGAGCGTGCCGTCCGGCCCCGGCACCAGCAGATGGCGTCCCGGCAGCGGCTCGAAGCCGGCCGCGCGCACGAATACGTGTTCGCGCGAGTCGAGGATCGCCGTCGTCTCGGCGAAATTGGCGGTGGTGACGAACAGGATGGGCACCGCCCCGCTCGCGCCGGTCTTCACGAAGATAGGATGCATGGTCACTCCGCGGCATCGCGCAGCGCGCGCGACCCATAGCCGTCGCGCTTCTGCGGCAGTTTCCAGCCCAGCATGCGCGAAGCCACCAGCGTGCGCAGCACCTGCGCGGTGCCGCCGCCAATGGTGAACATGCGCACGTCGCGCGCCATGCGTTCGAGCGGCAGGTCGCGCGAGTAGCCGCGCGCGCCGAACAGTTGCAGCGCGTCGTTGACGATCTTGATCGCCGCCTCGGCGGCGAAGATCTTGGCTTGCGCCGCCAGCATGGGATCGGGAAAGGCGCTTGCCCCGGGTCCGCGCGAGCGCGCCGCCGCATAGAGCATCAGCCGCGACGCGGTGAGCTGCGTCTGCATGTCGGCCAGCATCCATTGCAGACCCTGGAACTCGCCGATCGGGCGGTCGAACTGCTCGCGCGTCTTCGCCCAGGCGAGCGCATGCTCGAGCGCGCCGGCGGCGACGCCCATGGCCACCGTGCCGGCGCCGACGCGCTGGCTGTTATAGGCGTTCATCAGCTCGGCGAAGCCGCGGCGGAAACCGGACGGCGGCATCACCACTCTGTCTGCCGGCACTTCCAGATTGTCGAAGGCAAGCTCGCCCTCCGGCATGCCGCGCAGCCCCATGGTCGAGGCGCGCTTGGTCACGTTGAGGCCCGCGGCTTCGCCGCGCACGGCGAGGAAGCCGCCGATGCCGAGCTCCGCGCCCTGCTCATCGAAGACGCGGGCGAAGATCAGATGCAGCTTCGACACCCCGGCGCCGGTGATCCAATGCTTCCTGCCGTTGATGACGTAGACGTCGCCGCGCTTGTCGGCGCGCGTGGTCATGGCCACGGCATCGGAGCCGGCCTGCGGCTCGGTGATGCAGATCGCCGGCTTGTCGCCGGCAAGCACCAGTTCGGCCGCCAGCTTCTTCTGCGCTTCGCTGCCATAGGCCATAACCGTGGAGATCGCGCCCATATTGGTCTCGACCACGATGCGCGCGGTGACGGTGCAGGCCTTGGCCATCTCCTCGACCACCAGCGCGGCGTCGAGGAAGGAGCGGCCCTGGCCGCCATGGGCCTTGGGGATGGTCATGCCGCAAAAGCCGGCCTCGGCCAGCGCGGTGACGATATCCCAGGGGTATTGCTCGCTGCGGTCGATTTCCGCCGCGCGCGGCCGCGCCACGGTTTGCGCGAACTGGCGCGCGCGCGCCTGCAAAGCGAGTTCTTCGGGGGAGAGACCGAGGGACATGGGGCGATATTACACAGAATTTGCCATTGCGGGGCCTGCGCGCGGCGGCGCCGGGGGGAGGAGTGCCGGCGCGGCGGCCCCGGTTAACCTCTCGTTAGGGTTAACCTTTTATTGCAGGAGGACCGGTCTGCCAGCCCCCGGATTCGCATGCCCCACCGCCCGGCTCATCGCATCATCTTCTCGACCGCCCTGGCCGCCGTCTTGGCGCTGTCGCTGGCCGCCTGCAAAACCACCAACGACGACGTGACCGGCTCGCTCGGCACCCCGCGCGGACCGATGAGCGAAACCGATACCCGCCACGCCATCGACGATTGGGGGGCCCGCTACCGCGCCAATCCGGGCGATGCCGCCGCCGCCATGGGCTATGCCCGCGCGCTGCGCGCCAATGGCGAGCGCGCCCAGGCCGTGGCGGTGTTGGAACAGGCCTCGATCCGCAATCCGGAGAACCGGCCGCTGCTCGGCGCCTATGGCCGCGCCCTGGCCGATGCTGGCGAATACGCCCATGCCCTTTCCGTGCTCGGCCGCGCCCACACGCCGGATAATCCGGACTGGCGCATCCTCAATGTGCAGGGCGCGGTGCTCGACCAGATGGGCCAGCACGCGCAAGCACAGCGGCACTACTCGGCCGCGCTCAAGATCATGCCCAACGAGCCCGACATCCTGTCCAATCTCGGCCTGTCCTATGCGCTGCAGAAGAATCTCAAGCGCGCCGAGCAGACGCTGCGGCTCGCCGTCGCGCAGCCCAACGCCAATCCGAAGGTGCGGCAGAACCTGGCGCTGGTGATCGGGCTCGAAGGCCGCTTCGCCGAGGCCGAGCGCCTCGCCAGCGCCGACCTGCCGCCCGATGAGGCGGCCGCCAATGTCAGCTATCTGCGGCAGATGCTGGCGCAGCAGAACAAGTGGAAGAAGCTCGGCCACGAGCCCTATATGCCGCCGCCCAATCCGGGCACCTGAGCGAACACCCGCGCCCTACCGTTCCTGTGATCGTGGCTCTGAATTTACGCTTGCGCGGGAATGAGCGGGCGCGGCTTTGCCATCCGTGCCGCGCGCCTCAGTTCATGACGCGCATGACCTGGATCGCCGCCGGGCCGAGAATCACCACGAACAGCACCGGCAGGAAGAACACGATCATCGGTACTGTCAGCATCGGCGGCAGGCCAGCGGCCTTCTTCTCGGCTTCCGACATGCGTATGTCACGGTTTTCCTGCGCCATGGTGCGCAGCGTTGAGGCGAGCGGCGTGCCATAGCGCTCGGCCTGCTGCAAAGCCATGCACACCGATTTGACGCCGTCGATGTCGGTGCGCTTGGCCAGATTCTCATAGGCCTGACGGCGCTCCGGCAGATAGGACAGTTCCGCCATGGTGAGCGTGAGTTCCTCGGCCAGCGCCACCGATTGCGTGCCGATCTGCTCGCTCACCTTTTTGAACGCCGCCTCGATCGACATGCCGGATTCCACGCAGATCAGCAGCAGATCGAGCGTGTCGGGAAAAGCGCGCCGGATCGAGATCTGCCGGCGTTGGATGCGGTTCTTCAGGAACATCAGCGGCAGATGCATGCCGACATAGGCGGCCGCGATGCAGATGCCGATCTTGACGGGGAGCGACTGCTTGAGGTGGAGCACCAGGAACAGATAGACCACGGCAAACAGGAGGCTGGCGACCGGCATCACCATGCGGAAGAAAAGGTAGGTGACGTAGGGCGCCTGGCCGCGGTAGCCGGCCTGCACCAGCTTGAGCCGCGCCTCCTCCTGGCCCACCCATTTGGTCAGGTTGAAGCGGTCGACGATCGTCTGCACATATTGCTTCGGCGATTGCCGCAGCGAGATCTTCTGGTGATCCTGCGCCATGCGCTCGCGCTCGCGCTGGCGGATCCTCTCGCGCTCGACGGCGACCGCGCGCATGCGCTTGTCGAGCGGATCGGAAAACACCAGCGGCATGGCCAGCGTCAGCACCGTCGCGCCCGCGGCGATCGCGGCCAAGACCATGGTCATGGTCTGGATGTTGAGCACCTTTTCCAGGAGTTCGAGCATTGATCCTCGTCCGCTATTCCGTCCGACGCATTGGCGTGCCGCCGCGCATGCGTCAGAAATCGAAGTTGATCATCTTCTTCATCACCATCACACCCGTCGCCATCCACAGCGCGGAGCCGGCCAGCATCAGGTGGCCGAGCGGCTCGGTGAAGAGCAGCGATATGTAGGAGGGGCTGCTGACATAGACCATGAGCATCACCGCGATGGGCAGGGCGCCGATGATGGCGGCCGAAGCCTTGGCCTCCTGCGACATCGCCTTGATCTTGGCCTGCATCTTCTTGCGGTCGCGCAGCACGCGCGAAAGGTTGCCGAGCGCCTCGGCGAGGTTGCCGCCGGCGCGCTGCTGGATGGAGATGACGATGCCGAAGAAGTTCGCTTCCGGCACCGGAATGCTTTCATAGAGCTTGCCGCAGGCGTCGCCGAGCGGCAGGCCGATGGCCTGGGTCTCGACGATCGAGCGCATCTCCGATTTCACCGGTTCGGGCGATTCGCTGATGATCATCTTCAGCGAATTGAGCAACGGCAATCCGGCCTTGATGCCGCGCACGATAATGTCGACTGCGTCCGGAAAGGCATTGAGGAACTTGGCCTCGCGCCGCTTTTTCAAGAACGACAACAGCCAGACCGGCACGCCGAAGGCGCCGGCGAAGCCGAGCACGGCGGAGGTTGCGGGACCGGCGCCGACGAACAGGCCGAGCAGGGCGAAGCCGACACCAATGACGGCCGAGATGATCATGAATTGACGCTTCGACCATTTGAGGCCGGCCTGCGCGATGCGTACCGCCAGCGGCCGCCGCTTCTTCTTCTTGTTGCGCTCGTCGAACTCCTTGAGCGTGGCCTCGATGACGTCGCGCCGCGATTTCTGGGGATGGCGGGAAACGCGTGCCGACGGCTCCGCCCTGGCAACGCTGGCCACGCGCTGCTCGGCTTTCCGCTCGCCCGACAGGATCGGATAGATGAAGACCCAGGCGACGCCGCCCATCGCAGTCGCTGCGAGAAAGAATACGGCGAGGGTGTCGAACGGCATGGCAGCCTCAGGCCCGCAAGGATTCGTTGGTGGCTTCGGAGGCGTCGAGCGCGGCAGCCAGGCGCTGCTCCTCGCCGTAGTATCGGGCGCGCTCCCAGAAGCGCGGCCGGCCGATGCCGGTGGAGCGGTGACGGCCGATGATGTTGCCCTTGGCATCCTCGCCCATCATGTCGTAGACGAACAGGTCCTGGGTGACGATGACGTCACCTTCCATCCCCATCACCTCGGTGATGTGTGTGATCTTGCGCGTGCCGTCGCGCAGGCGGGCGGCCTGGACCACGACATCGACCGAGGCGCAGACCATTTCCCGGATGGTGCGCGACGGCAGCGAGAAGCCGCCCATGGTGATCATCGATTCCAGGCGCGAGAGCGCCTCGCGCGGATTGTTGGCGTGCAGTGTGCCCATCGAACCGTCGTGGCCGGTGTTCATCGCCTGCAACAGGTCGAAGGCCTCGGGTCCGCGCACCTCGCCGACGATGATGCGTTCCGGCCGCATGCGCAGGCAGTTACGCACCAGGTCGCGCATGGTGACTTGGCCTTCGCCTTCCAGGTTGGGTGGCCGCGTTTCCAGGCGCACCACGTGCGGCTGCTGCAGTTGCAGTTCGGCGGCGTCTTCGCAGGTGACGATGCGCTCGTCGTGGTCGATGAACTCGGTGAGGCAGTTGAGCAGCGTGGTCTTGCCCGAGCCGGTGCCGCCAGACACCAGCGTGTTGACGCGGCAGCGACCGATAATCTCCAGGACTTCCCCCCCCTGCGGTGTGATGGTGCCGAATTTTACGAGCTGATCGAGGGTCAGCTTGTCCTTTTTGAACTTGCGGATGGTGAGGGCGGGGCCGTCGATGGCGAGCGGCGGCACGATCACGTTGACGCGGGAGCCGTCGGGCAAGCGCGCGTCGCAGATCGGTGACGATTCGTCAACGCGGCGGCCAATTTGGCTGACGATGCGCTGGCAGATATTGAGAAGCTGCTGATTGTCGCGGAAGCGGATGCCGGTCTTCTGGATCTTGCCCTGAACTTCGATATAGACCGTGCCGGAGCCGTTCACCATCACGTCGGAAATGTCGTCGCGCGACAGCAGCGGTTCGAGCGGGCCAAAGCCGAGCACGTCGTTGCAGATGTCGTCGAGCAGTTCCTCCTGCTCGGCGATCGACATCACGATGTTCTTGATCGCGATGATCTCGTTGACGATGTCGCGGATTTCCTCGCGCGCGCTATCGGCGTCGAGACGGGCGAGCTGGGCGAGATCGATGGCCTCGATCAGCGCGCCGAAAATGACCGATTTGACGTTGTAATAGGCTTCGGAGCGCCGCGTATCGACAGCCGTCGGGACGTTGATGATGGACGGCGCCAGACGGTTCGCGGTCGGCGCCGACACCAGCGCCGCGCCCAGCCCGTCGGACGGGAACGGGGTGCGGCCGTTCTCGGCCGGGGCCTTGTCGACCACCGGTGCCGCCGCCGCTCCCGCCAGTTCCGGCGCCGCTACCGGCGCCGGCGTTGGCACGGCCGGACGGGCGACCGGCGCCGCACCGCGGGCCTCGCTGGTTGCGCTACGCTTACCGAACACGAATTGACACTCCTAACTATTCTTTCGATCCGTTCATTTTTTGAAGCGGGCGAACAGGGGCGCCAACAGGCCGCCGCGGGCGCGTTTGGCTTCCGTGCGCCCGGTCAACACCTGCGCCAGTTGGCGGAACATCTCCGCGGTCTTATGGCCGCCCGACAGTTCGGCGATCATCTGTCCGTTATTGGCGGCGGTACCGAAGGTCTGCGGATCGAACGGAATTACCGCCAGCGGCTGGTCCTCCAGCGCCTTGGCGAAGTCGGCCGGCGTGATCTCCGGACGTTTCGGCACGCCCACCTGGTTGAGGCAATAGAACGGACGATGGTCGTTCGGCCGCGCGGCGCGCAGCAGGTCGACGATGTTCTTGGCGTTGCGCAGATTGGCGAGGTCGGGCGTGGCCACCACCAGGATGTCGTCGGCGCCCACCAGCAGCCGCCGCGTCCAGCCCGACCACAGATGCGGAAGGTCGAGCACTATGCAGGGAATCGAGGTGCGCAGCGAATTGATGATCGAGTCGAAAGCGTCGGCGCCGAAATCATAGACCCGATCGAGCGTCGCCGGTGCCGCCAGCAGGCTCAGATGGTCGGTGCATTTCGACAGTAGCCGGTCCATGAAAGCGGTGTCGATGCGGTCCGGCGAGAACACCGCGTCGGCGATGCCCTGCGGCGGGTCCTGGTTGAAGTCGAGACCGGCGGTGCCGAAGGCGAGATCGAGATCGGTCACCACGGCATCGAGCGAGAAATCGCGCCCGATCGCGAAAGCGATATTATGCGCCACCGTCGATGCCCCGACGCCGCCTTTGGCGCCGACCACGGCGATGATGCGGCCGACCGGCTTGGCATCGGGCGCCGCGTACATACCGCAGATCGAACGCACGATGTCGATGGCCGCGATCGGCGCGATCAAATAGTCGCTGATCCCGCGCCGCGTCAGTTCGCGATATAGGGTCACGTCGTTGATGCGGCCGATTACGACCACCTTGGTGCCGGCGTCGCAGACTTCGGCGAGGTGGTCGAGGCTGGTGAGGATCTCGTCGGCGCGACTGTCCGATTCGATGACGATGATGTTCGGCGTCGGCGAATTGCGATAGGCCTCGACCGCGGCGGCGGCGCCGCCCATCTGGATCTTCACATGCGCCTTGGCCAGTCGCCGGTCCTCGCCGGCCGCCTGCACGGCGGCCGCGGTTTCCACCGTCTCGCAAAAGGCCTGGATGGAGACACGCGGCGCCGGCGCGATATGCTCGTCGTCGTCGCCGATGGCGGTGGGCGCCAACGGGATGGCTTGGTGGTCGTCATCGGCGAGTTGTGTGGCGTGTTTCATCATTTCCCGAGATCGCTGATCTTGCCCTTGTCAAAGCCGGTATAGGAGCCGGCCGAGGCCGTACCCTTGCGATAATGGTCGAGCACAACGGCGCGACGCGGTTCGTAGGCGGGCTGTTCGACGCGCGGCTCCACCAGATCGCTGGGGTTGTCGATCATGGCGGCGAGATTCTGCTGCGTGGCGCAGCCGAAATTCCAATATTCGCGGTTTTCGAGATACGGTTTCCCGGCCGCCGGACCGAGGTCGTCCGGCCACTTGCCGCACGGCCCGGCCTGCGCGACGAGTTTGGAATAGTTGATGCGGATGCTGGCGAGGGCGTTGCGTATGGGCTTGTAGCGGCGCACATAGACGGCGCGCTGCGGCACGCCGGAGGCGGCGAACATGGAATGGATTTCGCGCATCGAATCGGAGGCGGCACGGTCGGTCGGCCCGCCCCAGGGCACCTCGATGACGATGCCGCCGGTGGCCTCGCGCCGCCATTGATGCGCAAAAGCGAGCACATCGGCTCGCTGCGCCGCGGTGAGCCCGCCGCGATTGCGGCCGAGGAAGATTTCGACGGTGCGCACGCCTTCCTTCAACGTGATCGGATGGCGCTCGCGGTAGCCCACCGGATAGGGAGGATTTTCAGCCTGCGGCGTCTCGTAGCAGCCGGCCAGCATGACGGCGAACAGGCCCGCAGCCGCCAGACGTAGCGCCGTGCGAGTGCGGCGGGTGCCGATCGCCCTGAGATTTGCTGTCATCAACTCTGTGTCTCCCGCTCAATCCAGGATGAAGCCGTATTTGCCGTGGTAGTTCGCGGCCAACTCGGGCCGCTTGCCCTTAACGCCGTAGATGCGGTTGAGCCGGCCGAGCAGCACGGCCGACGGATCGTTCGGATCCTCGAATCCATCGCTCGGCCGCGACAGATCCTTCGCCGCTACCGCGTGCACGATGTAGGGCGTGACGATGATTACCAGTTCGGACTGGTGGTTGAGATAGTCGCGGCTCCTGAACAGAGCGCCCAGGATGGGAACCTGCAGCAGTCCGGGCAGACCGTTTATCGCCTGCTGGCTCTTTTCCTGGATCATGCCGGCCAGCGCGATCGAGCCGCCGGAAGGCAGTTCGACGACGGTGTCGGCGCGGCGCGTCACGATCGAGGGCACGGTGGCGCTGAAGCTCGCCTGCGACAGCGAGATCGCGTGATCGGTCGAAATGTCGGAAACCTCGGTCATGACCTTGAGGCTGATGCGGCCCGCCGACAGAACCACCGGCGTGAACACCAGGCTGACGCCGAATTTTTTGAAGGCGATGGTCGGCTGGCAGGTCGGCGGCGAGGTTGAGGTGTCGCACGACAGGCCGCTCGGAATCGGGAACTCGCCGCCGGCTACGAAGGTCGCGGTCTCGCCCGAAATAGCTGTCAGATTCGGCTCGGCCAGCGTATGGATCACGCCGGCACGTTCCATGGCGTTGAGCGTGGCCGTGATGTTCGGATTGGCGCCGAATGCTCCGCTGAGGCTCGAGGAAGGCGTGATGCCGGTGGCATTGAACGGGTTCGTGCTATTGAGCTTGATCACCGACGTGCCGTAGCTAAGGCTGCCGGAAAGATCGATGCCGAGTTGCTTGACCACGTCGCGCTGCACCTCGGCGACCGTGACCTTGAGCAGCACCTGGTCGCGCCCGGTGACGGTGATGCCGTTGACCACCTTGTTGGCGTCGCCGACCAGGCGCGAGGCGACGTCATAGGCCTTCTGCGCGTCGGCCGGGCTCGATGCCGTGCCGGTGAGCATGACGCCGTCGCCGACGCCCTCGATTTGGATATCGGCGCCGGGCAGCGTGCGCTTGATCGCCGCGCGCACGCCGTTGAGGTCGCGGGTGACCGCGATATCGAAGCCGGCGATCTGCCTGCCGGCGGCGTCGAAGAAGAAAATGTTGGTCTGCCCGACCGCAACGCCGATCATGTAGACCCGGCGCGATGAGCGAATCACCGCATTGGCGATCTTGGGATCGGCCACCAGCACATCCTTGATGTCCGCCGGCAGGTCGATCGCCACCGACTTGCCGATGCCGAGTGGAATGAAGCGCGCAGCGGCGTCGCTGGCGGCGACGCGGATGACCGGCACATGCGCGTCGGCGGCGACCGCCGGCGGCGCTGCAAGCGTCGCGCCCACGACCAGGACCGGGCCCAGGACCGCCAATGCGGCGGCGCGGATCGACTTCGCTATCGCCATGTCCCTCACCTTTCCTCGCGCGCTCATCGCGGTGTGCTCACCGTGTTCACGCCAAAGCGAACGATATTGATGGAATCGCCGTGATTACTGTCGTTCTCGGCCTGCGGCTTGCCTTTGCCCTTGTCGGTGATGCTGCGCAGCGCCAGCGACAGCGATCCGGTTTGCCGCGCCAGCTCGACGGTCTCGACCTGGTTCGGTGTCAATTCGAGCGTCGCAGTCTTGCCGACCACCACCTTCTGCCCATTTTTCTCTTCGATCGTCTGGTCGATCGCCAGCACCAGCACATCGCTCAGGATGGTCTCGGCGGTGTGCACCTCGGTGCCGGTCTGTTTCTCGGCCACGCGATCGCGCTTGGTGAGAATGATGTCGACGCGGTCGTTGGGCAGGATAAAGCCCGAGGCGGCGGTTGTCGGCGACACGCCGATCGATATCGCGCGCATGCCCGAGGGCAGGATCGCCGCCATGAAGCCGGAGCCCTTGGCCATCACCAGCTTGGCGTTGCGGATCGGCTCGCCGGCCACGAAGGGCGCGCGCGCGATGGAGCCGGAAAGCGATTCGATGGCGCGCGGATGATCGGTGCGGCGGATGAAGTTGCCGCCATTGACGCTGGCCGGCCAAGCCTGCCACTCGACGTCGCGCGGCGTCACATTCTGTCCTATGCCGATATGGGTTTTCGCCACCAATACGTCGACGGTGGAAATTTTCGGCGCCGCGGCGACCGAAGGTTGCGCCGGCTTATGCGATCGTCCCGCCAGCAGGGCGGCGACGCCGCCGGCGGCGAGGGCTACGACCAACACGACAACACGCGCGGCTTTCATACGCTTACACTCTCTACTCGCGACCACAGCGGCCGCAAAAACCAGGTGGCGGCCGGTACCGCCGCTTGCACCGGATTTCACCAGCTAAAGGTCAAGGCATGGTTAAGAAGCGGTATCTAAATCGAGTTAATGTAGTCTTGCGCAGCGTCCGCGGGTCGCGGCGCGCGGTTCACAGCCCGCCGGCCGGCATCCAATGGGTATGCGGGTAAACCAGCATGGCCGCGGCGGCGAGCGCGATGCCATAGGGCACGCCGCCGCCTTTTTCGTGCAGGCGCAGGATCCAGGGCTGGCGCGCCAGCGCGCCCGGCAGCGGCAGCTTGCGGAATTGTAGCAGCAACAGCGTCAATACGCCGCCGAACAGCGCGGCATGGATCATATAGTCGAACAGATGCTCGAAGCCGAACCACAGCGCGGTGGCGGCCGCGAGCTTGGCGTCGCCGCCGCCGATCCAGCCGCGCCAGAAGCAAATGAAGGCGCAGACCAGTACCAGGGCGGCGGCGGCCAGGTGCCAGCCGACCGCGGCAAGGCTCATACCGGTGACCACAGTGAGCGGGAAGAAGCAGCCCGCCAGCGCCAGCGACAGCCGATTGGAAATAGTCATGGTGAAAAGGTCGCTCGAGGCGGCGAACGCCATCAGCGCGGGAAACAGCAGCAGCCTGACCGCATCCAACAGCATGGTCGTCCTCGACGCTCCGAAATCGGCTCGGTATAGGACTACGCCGCCGGTCCTTGCGCTTCGGTTAGCATTGGGACGGTTGCGCGACGGTAAATGCGGCTCAAGCCGTGCGCGCAAACGAAAAGGCTCCGGCGAGAGCCGGAGCCTCTGCGCACCAACTGAACGCGATGGCTACTTAGCTGCCGCCGCCGAGCTGAGACGAGATCGAGCCGAACTTGGCGTTCAGCGAAGAGCCGAGGCCATTGACCACCGCGATGATCGCGACGGAAATGCCAGCGGCGATAAGGCCGTACTCGATCGCGGTGGCGCCCGAGTCGTCCTTCATGAAACGCGCGAAAAGTTTCTTCATCGGTAGCTCCTTGATCCACACGTGGCTGTCTGAGCGGATCCAACTGACTGGATTGCGTCCAGCTCGCTTGGATCGTGAGTGCACAGTAGCGAGGATGTCTTGCATGCAAGTTAATATGATCGGAGGATTATAATGGTATTTAATCGATGAGATGCCGTAGTTAATAAGTCTTGTTGCAAAGAATAATACGGTTAATAATCCATTATCGCGGTAAAATACGATCATATAGACAATCTATTCTTATGAATACATTAAGCGATGCCAAAATATTGTAATCCATGCCGCCAAGATTGAATGAGATAACTAAAGCCCGGTGCCGGCAATGCTTCGCAGTCGGGCGATACTACCACCCTGTCTTTTGTCGCTGGGCTTGAGCGTCCCGCGCCAAAAGCGCGAAATGCTGTTGAATTAACGCCTTGTCAACCAATGTTCCGGAGCAAGTTACCACCCGGAGCGGCGATTTTTATCTGGACCAGGTGGGAGGGGTTCGCCCGCATGCGCGGGGACACCGGCGCCGTACGGCGCGCTATCGTCATGACGCCGCCGCCGCGCCGCGCATCCTTTGCACTTCGTTCACGAATTTGCAGTCAACTTGCACACGACCGTCGTTGGCCTCCGCCGCGGCGGCATTGGTTGCGCATTGCGTGCGGGAGAATTCCATGTTGGCCGTGTTCGGGCGAAGCGCCTGGCGCTGTGTTGTGTTGGCCTCGGCGCTGACCACTCTCGCCGCCTTCATCGGCGCGCCGGCGCATGCCGACACCGTCACCGTGTCGATGGACCGCGCGCGGGTGCTGCGGCTTCCGGAGCGGGTCACCACCATCGTCATCGGCAATCCGCTGATCGCCGACGCCTCGCTGCAGCGCGGCGGCATCCTCGTCGTCACCGGCAAGGGCTATGGCGCCACCAATCTGCTGGCGCTCGACCGCAATGGTCGCGTGCTGATGGAAAAGACCGTGCAGGTGCTTGGCGCCAAGTCCGGCGACATGGTCGTGGTCTATCGCGGCGTCAATCGCGAGTCCTATAGCTGCGCGCCGGAATGCGAGCCACGCATCACGCTCGGCGACGCGTCGACATATTTCAGCTCGACGCTGGCGCAGACCGGTTCGCGCAATGGCGGGGCGCAGGCCGGGGCGCACTAACGCCGACGCGAAAGAGCGCACAATCCCGCCGCGCCATCATCCTTAGCGCCGTCTTAACGCGATCCCCCGGTTTCTCCGCATTTCGCGCAACGGTTCGACAACGCGACTGTGCTAGCAAGAATGACGGGGTTTCGACGCCGTCGAAAGAAGAATTCCGCCATGCCAGAGATAGCCCGAAGCCGGATTGCTGCGCGCGCCCGAGGGCTGCTGCCGGCGCGGCTCATGAGCTTTGCGCGCCGCCAAGACGGCGCCGCGGCGGTCGAATTCGCGCTGGTGGCGGTGCCGTTCATGGCGCTGTTGTTCGCCATCCTGGAGACCGCGCTGGTGTTTTTCGCCAGCCAGTCGCTGGAAGCCACCGCCGCCGACACCGCGCGGCTGATCATGACCGGCCAAGCGCAGACCAGCACCTCTCCCTCCGACGCCACTAAAGTCGGCTACTCGGCAGGAGATTTCAAAACTGCGGCCTGCGCCAACCTGTCCAGCCTGTTCGATTGTTCGCAGCTCTATGTCAGCGTGCAGACCTACAGCAATTTCGGCGCTGCCGACACCACCACGCCGCTCAACACCACGACCGGCAAGATGACCGTCGACATCAACAATCTGCCCTATTCCGCCGGCTCTCCCGGCTCGATCGTCGTCGTGCAGCTCTACTACCAGTGGCCGATCATCGTGTCGCTGCTTAACAGCAAGCTCGCCGATATCAACGGCAACCGGCTCTTGGTCGCGACCGCGGTCTTCCGCAACGAGCCATACCAATGATGCGCGCCCTGACCCGCAAGATCCGCCTGCCGGCGCCGTTCGCCCGTCTCATCGACGAATGCCGCGGCGTATCTGCGGTCGAATTCGCGCTGGTCGCGCCGCTGATGATCACGCTCTATTTCGGCTGCGCCGGAATTGCCGACGGCGTCGCCGTCGACCGCAAGGTCAGCCTGATCGCCGGCGCGCTCGCCAACCTCACGGCGTCGTGCAGCGACAGCAACACGAATTCCGGCGGCTGTCCCAATTACGTGCTCAGCACCACCGAGGTGAACAATATCTTCGCGGCGGCGAGCGCGATCATCGAGCCCTATTCGGGGGCGCCGCTGAAAATGTCGCTGTCCTGCATCGCCATCAACTCCTCCGGCACCGTCACGGTGCCGTGGAGCGTGACGTCGAACGGCGGCACCAAGCTGTCCAGCTTCACGTTTGGTACCTCGCAAACGGCGTTGAAGGTGAACAGCTCGCAACTGCTTTATGCCGTGGTCAGTTACGCCTATAAGCCGGTGGTCGGTACCGCCTTCGTGCCCAACCTCACGCTCTCCGACCACATGTTCATGAGCCCGCGCATCCAGGCACCGAGCTACAACGACGGTTCAAAGACCTATGCCTGCAGCTGATTGCGCCGGCGCGACATCGTTCCCGAACAATTGAAAGCGCGTGGCGGGCCGGCTTTGCCGCTCCCGTCACGGTCGCGCGCCGGCACCGTCCGCGATCGGCAGCGCGGTGGTCGACTTGATGCGTTCCATGGCAAAGCGCGAAGTGACGTTCTTCAGCGGCACCGTGCCGATCAGCTTCTTGTAGAAGGTGTCGTAGCCGGCAATGTCCGGCACCACCACGCGAAGCATGTAATCGACATCGCCAGCCATGCGATAGAATTCCATCACCTCCGGCATGGCACCCACAGTCTCGGCGAAGCGCTTGAGCCAGTCCTGCGAGTGGTCGCCGGTCTCGATCGACACGAACACGGTGATGCCGAGGCCGAGCTTTTCGGGATCGATCAGCGCCACCCGGCGCATGATCACGCCGTCGGCCTCCAGCCGCTGCAACCGCTTCCAGCACGGCGTCGATGACAGTCCGACGCGCTGGCCGATTTCGGCGACCGAGAGCGAGGCGTCTTGTTGCACCACGGCAAGGATCTTGCGGTCGATGGCATCCATTCTCGCATTCCTTCGAGTTTTAGAATCGGCAACCTAGTTTTGGCGTCAATTTGGAATATAATTCTTATTTTCGTTGCCCTTCTGTCTTTATCGAGAAAAATATTCTAAATCAAGCCCAATCTAGTGCCGCCCGCGGGCGGCTTTTGCTTCACGGTGACACCCATGAAAAAGAATTTCTCTTCCGGCTTGCTCCGTCCGCTGCCGGCGCTGGTCGCGGCGCTCGCCTTCGTCTTCGTCGCCGCCGCGCCGGCCACGCCGGTTGCCGCCGCCGAGGCGACGCCGCTGGTGAGCGTCGATTGGCTTGCCGGCCATCTGCACGACAAGAACCTGGTGGTGCTCGACATCCGCTCGGCCATCGACGGCGGCGGCAGCAAGGCCTACGCCGCCGCGCATATCCCCGGCAGCGTGCACAGCGACTACGACAAGGCCGGCTGGCGCGTGCGCCGCCACGACGTCCCCTTCATGCTGCCGACCGTGCCGGAGTTGGAGAAGCTGATCGGTGAACTCGGTATCGACGAGGACAGCCGCGTCGTCGTGGTGCCGGCCGGCGTCAGCTTCACCGATTTCGGCTCGGCGGCGCGCGTGTATTGGACGCTCAAGCTTGCCGGTGTGAACAAGCTCTCCATCCTCGATGGCGGCGTGGCCGCCTGGCGCGCGGCCGGCAAGCCGGTCGAGAGCGGCGTGAAGCGCCCGTCGCCGGCGATCTTCACCGCCAATGTGGACCGCACGCTACTGGCGCAATTGTCCGATGTGGAGAAAGTCGAGCAGAACGGCGGCGCTACGCTCGTCGACGCGCGGCCGGCCTCCTTCTTCCTTGGCAAGCAGAAGGCACCGGCGGCGCTCGCCTATGGCCATATCCCCGGCGCGCTCGATCTCGACAGCGCCGCGTTCTACGACGCCAAGACCAATCGGTTGAAGCCGAAGGCTGCGCTCGCTGCGATGGCCGCGCAGATCCCCGCCGACAAACCGGCGGTCAGCTACTGCAACACCGGCCACTGGGCGGCCACCGACTGGTTCGTGCTGCACGAAATGCTCGGCCGCCGCGACGTCAGGCTCTATGACGGTTCCATGGTGGAATGGACCGCCAATGCGCATCGCCCGATTGTCTCCGCGCGCACCAAATGGGATGATCTGAAAAAAGCGCTCGGGCTCGGCTCGTAACGGAAATACGCTGCATGTCCTCCGCAAGTCTGGCCGCGCCGCAATCCGGCGCGGCCGCGTCATTCGACCGGCTGTTCCTGGCATTGTCGCTCGGCGCCACCGCCGTCTTGATCGCGTTGGTGCTGCTCGACGATCAGCCGGCCTCGGCCGCGCTGATCCTGGCCGGCTTTGGGCTTGGCGTCGCCTTCCTCAAGGCCGAGTTCAGCTACACCGCGTCGTGGCGACAATTCCTCACCCGCGGCGAAGCCGGCGGCTTGATCGGCGGCCTCATCGTCATCGCGGTAGCAGCGCTGGTGGTGGTGCCGGTGGCGGCACTGTCGCCCAAATTCGGCGGCGCCATCGCGCCGCTCGGTCCCTCGCTCATCGTCGGCGCCTTTACCTTCGGCATCGGCATGCAGCTCGCCAATGGCTGCGGCTCCGGCACGCTCTACACCGCCGGTGGCGGCTCCGGCCGCATGCTGATCGTGCTCGCGTTCTTCATCATCGGCAGCGTCTTCGGCAGCCTGTCGCTGCCGGCCTTCCTGGCCCTCGGCGGCATCAACCCCGTCCTCGCCTCCGATTATCTCGGTCCCTGGGGCGGGCTCATCGCGACGCTCGCCAGCCTGGCACTCGCCGCCGCCGCGATCGCGGCCGTCGCGCGCAAGCGCGGCGGCAATTTCGTGCCGTCGCGCGGCTACATAATTGGCGGTTTGGCCATAGGACTGCTCTGCATCGCCGCTTTTGCCGCCGGCGGTCATCCCTGGAGCGTTACCTTCGGCTACACGGTGTGGGGCGCCAAGATCGCCAGCGCACTCGGCGTCGATTTCTCGCACGCGGCGTTCTGGCAATGGCCGGGCCCCAAGCACGCGCTTGAATCCTCGGTGCTTTCTGACACATCGAGCCTCACCGATTTCGGCATGCTGTTCGGCGCCATGGCCGCGGCTGCGGCCAGTAAGCCCTTCGCGGCGACGGCCTGGCCGCCGGCGAAATCGCTCGCCGCCGCTGCCATCGGCGGATTGCTGATGGGGTGGGGCGCTCGCCTCGGCTTCGGCTGCAATATCGGCGCCTTTGTCGGCGGCGTCGCCTCCGGCTCGCTGCACGGCTGGGTCTGGTTCGTCTCCGCGCTTGCCGGCAGCGTGTTCGGCATTCGCTTGCGGCCGCTGTTCGGCCTGTCGCGAGATTAACGCGATGCGCAAGGTCTATATCGCCGTTGTTGTGCTCGGCCTGGTGCTGGTGGTGACGCAGCATCTCACCAGCCCGTCGAGCGGCCGCGCCGTATCGCCGGAGGATTTCGCCGGCGCTTGCGCGCCTTGCGGCGCGCCCTGTCCCGTGAAGAAATAGCGCTCTACACTGGCGGCTGCCTCAACCGGCGGAGCCGCGACATGGCCAGCACGACGGACATTTCCCAACTGAACGCGAGCGAATTGCTCGATCTATACCGCCGCCGCAAACTGTCGCCGGTCGCGGTCGTCTCCGACACGCTCGCGCGCATCGATCGCTTCGAGCCGCGGATCAACGCCTTCGTGCTGGTCGACCGCGAAGGCGCACTCGCTGCGGCGCGCGCCTCCGAAACGCGCTGGCAAAAGGGCGCGCCGGCGGGGCTCGCCGACGGCCTGCCGGCGACCATCAAGGATATCATCGACGTCAAGGGTCAGCCGACGCGCAAGGGCTCGCTCACCACGCCGACGACGCCGGCGGCGCAGGATGCGCCCGCGGTGGCGCGGCTCAGGGAACAGGGTGCCGTCATCCTTGGCAAGACCGCCACGCCGGAGTTCGGCTGGATCGGCGCCTGCCATTCGCCCTTGACCGGCATCACGCGAAATCCGTGGAACCTCGAGCGCACCACCGGCGGCTCCTCCGGCGGCGCGGCGGCATCGGCGCTGCTTAATCTCGGCGTGCTGCATCTGGGTACCGACGGCGCCGGCTCGATCCGTATCCCATCGGCTTTCACCGGCGTGTTCGGCATCAAGCCGAGCTACGGCCGCGTGCCGGCCTATCCGGCCTCGCCCTTCACCGTGCTGGCGCATCAGGGCCCGATCACCCGCACCGTCAGCGACGCCGCGCTGATGCTGGGCATCATCAGCGGGCCCGATGCGCGCGACGCTACCGCCTGGAATTCGCCGGCGCCGGATTTCCGCGACGGCCTTGATGGCGGCGTGCGCGGCCTGCGCATCGCCTGGAGCCCGCGGCTCGGTTACGTCAAGCAGCTCGATCCGGAGGCCGAGGCGGCGGCCACCAAGGCGGCGCGCGTCTTCGCCGAGCTCGGCGCTAGCGTCGACGAGGTCGATCCGGGCTTCAGCGAGCCGATCGATATGCTGTTTGCGATCTGGTACGGCGTCGCCGCTAGCGTGGTGGACGCGGTACCGCCTGACGACCGGCAGAAAATGGATCCCGGTCTCCTGCGCATGGCCGAGCAGGGCCGGCGCGTCACGCTCAATAGCTACCTCGCCGCGCAGGCGCACCGCGCTTTGCTGGCCGAATACATGCGGCGCTTCCACGAGCGCTACGATCTCTTGCTCACGCCGCAGATGCCGATCCCGGCGCTGGAAGCCGGCCGCGTCACGCCGGCGGATGGCCGATTCGGCGAGGAATGGATCAATTGGTCGCCCTACACCTATCCATTCAACCTGACGCAGCAGCCGGCGGCCTCGGTGCCTGTCGGCTTCTCATCCGATGGACTGCCGCTGGCATTGCAGATCGTCGGCCCGCCGCGCAACGAGGCGCTCGTGTTGCGGGCCGCGCGCGCCTTCGAAAGCGCTCGTCCCTTCAAGACGCTGAGCGCACCGCGTTGATGCCATCGGTTCGTCCCTGCGCGCGCGGGAATGAACGGAATTGGTTCAGCAGTTCTGTGTTTGCAGGAACGCCTCCACCTCCGCCCGCGTCGCCGCGCCGGCGGCACCGCCGAAGCGCGTGCATTTGAGCGCGGCGGCGGCCGAGGCGAAACGCAGTGCCTCGCTCAGGGCACGTCCTTCGCCCAGTGCCAGCGCGAAGGCGCCGTGGAAGGCGTCGCCGGCGCCCAACGTGTCCACCGCCGTCACCGCGAAAGCCGGCATGTGGCGCAGCCTGTCGCCGTCGCGCCAAAAGACGCCGTTGGGTCCGTCGGTGACCGCGAGCAGGCCGTCATTATGCGCGGCGAGACACTGAAGCGCAGCGGCGAAGTCGGTCATGCCGGTGGTGCCGGCGAGCGCTTCCGCCGAGGCAATCACGTGGGTACCGAGCTTGAGCAGCGCGGCGTCAGACATGGTCGCCTGATCGAGATCGATCACCACCGGAATATCGCGCCGGCGTGCCGCCCGGCACACCACGGCGGCGAATTCTGGAAAGCGGTTGTCGACCAGCACGGCGTCGACATCGGCGACGAGTTGCGCCGCGTCCGACGGCAACGCCTGGGCGAGCCCCTGGCCGCGCCTTGTGGCGATGCTCTTCTCGCCGGCGGCGTCGATCAGGATCAGCGATACCGACGCGGTGGCGTCGGCAACGCGCACCACGCCGCTGCAGTCGATCCCTTCGGCGCCGAGGTCGGCGAGGATGCGCGTGCTCACCGCGTCATTGTCGCCTCCGAGCGGACCGGCATAGGCCGTGCGCCCGCCCAACCGCGCCACCGCCACCGCAGCATTGGCGGCGCAGCCGCCGCCGGTGATTATGAAATCGGAGGCCACCGCCTTGGTGCCGGGCGGCGGAAAGCGCTCCACGCGCATGACGATGTCCTGCACCGCGATGCCGGCGCAGAGGATCTTCGGCGCTCGTGCCGCCCGTTCAATCAAAGGTGATCTCGCCGTCGACCCAGGCGCGGATGATGTGATAGGCGATCGCCATCGGCGGCGGCGTGGTCAAGCCGTCATTGTGCTGACGCAGCAGCATTTTAACGACCTCATCGCGCGAAAACCAGCGCGCATCCTCCAGCTCCTCGCGATCGACCACGATGGTCTCGCTCAGCGCCTCGGTGTGGCAGCCGATCATCAGCGACATCGGGAACGGCCAGGGCTGCGAGGCCAAATAGCGCACGCGGCCGGTGACGATGCCGGCTTCCTCGCGCGTCTCCCGCCGCACGGCTTCCTCGAAGGCCTCGCCCGGCTCGATGAAGCCGGCGAGACACGACCACATGTTCGGCAGGAAACGTGGGCTACGCCCGAGCAGGCAGCGCTCGCCCTTGATCGCCAGCATGATCACCACCGGATCGGTGCGCGGGAAATGCTGCGCCTGGCATTGCGGGCAGTCGCGGCGCCAGCCGGCCAGCATGGTCTCGGTGGGTGCGCCGCAATTGGCACAAAAGCGATGATGCAGGTGCCAATGCAGCACCGCCTTGGCCTCGGCGATCGGCGGCAGATGCTCGGCCGCCACCAGCCCCTGCACGGCGATGGCGCGCAGATCGGTGACCAGGAAGTCGTCGCGCTCCTGCAGCTCTTTCACCGTGTCGGGCGCAAGCCCGATGCCGAAGCGCGGGGCGCCGTCGGCCATCCCGAGGAACACCGTCTCGGTCACCGGTCCGAGCCGGCGCGCATGGGCAAGCGTGAACAGCGGCTCGTTGAGCGTCGCCGCCTTGTTGAGCACCACGCGTTCGCCACCGATCACATAGGCGCGGGAGTCGGGCGCGGCGGCAAGCGCGGCGATGCCGGCGGCATCCGCGCGGCGCTCGGCGGCGCGTTCGATGCGGCTGTCGGCATAACCGAGGCGAGGCTTGGGACCGAGATCGAGGCGGGGCGACATGCGGACGGGAAATTCGCATGGCCGCCCGATTTGCGCAACGCACCTCGACCCGTCACCCTGAGGTGCTCGGCGCGCAGCGCCGAGCCTCGAAGGGCGCCGGGCCGGGCCGTCATCCTTCGAGGGCCGCTTCGCGGCCACCTCAGGATGACGGTGCGACTATCCCCTTGGATACATCGTCTCGCGCAATTCCGGCCGCTGCCATTGCGGGCCGAGCACGCCCTGCTTGGCGCCGTAGCTCTGCGACGAGGTGACGCTGTCGGCGCTGCTGCGCATTTCCCGCGCGCGCGCAAGGCTTACGTCGACGACATAGAACCCTGCCGCCGTGCTCTCGAACACAATTTCCTCCGGTGCGGCCACCATGGCGAGCCCGCGCTCGGCATGGCTGAACAGGTTCTGCGTGGTCACCACCACGGCGAGGTTCTCGATGGCGCGCGACCAGATCAGATTACGCCAGCTTGCCCACAATTTTCCCTTGTCGGTGCCGGCCGGCATGAAGATCAATTCGGCGCCGCGCAGCGCCAGCGCCCGCGTCACCTCCGGCATATAGGCCTCGCTGCACATGGCGAGCCCGATCCTGCCCTGCGCAGTGTCGAATACCGGGAACGCGTCGCCCGCCACATATTGGAATTCCCACCACTTGCCGCCGGTATAGATCCACGGCCCGTTCGGATGCGTGCGCCGATAAGAGACCGGCGCGCGCCCGTCGCCATACGCCATGCAGATCAGATTATAGGCGGTGCCTTCATTGTGGCTGATCGGCTCCAGCGTGCCATAGATGGCATTGACGCCGTGCTTGGCGGCGGCTTCGGCGATGCGCGGGGTCGGATCGAACGCTGTCGGCATGCGCCAAGGCCCCGGATAGGTTTCCGGGAAGCAGACGAAGTCGGCGCCTTCCGCCTTGGCGCGCGCGATGAAGCCGACGGCGTCGGCGACGTTCTTCTCGTCCTCGCCGATCGGGTTGGCGATCGGCTGCACCACGGCGATGCGGAATGTCATGGGCGTTGCTCCCTGCTGTGGGTGCTGAGCCTAATCGCGAACCGCCCCGATTTGAAGGGCGCGGCGCAGCGCGGCGATGAAGCCATCGCGCACGCGTGGATCGTATTCGCCCGGTGGGACGGCGCCCCAGACCGGCTTCGGCCAGGCGGCGTCGCTGTGGCGGCGTCCGATGACGTGGACGTGGAGCTGCGCCACCACATTGCCGAGCGCAGCCACGTTGAGCTTCTCGCATTCGGTGATGTCTTTGAGCGCCTGTGCGGCGGCGGCGATCTCGCCGCAAAGCTGCACCTGCTCGTTTTCCGCGAGATCGATCAATTCGCGCGCGGCCAGCCGGCGCGGCACCAGGATCAGCCAGGGATAATTGGCGTCCTTGGCGAGCAGCACGCGCGCCAGCGCCAGATCGCCGACGGGAACCGTGTCCTCGGCAAGTTGGGGATGAAGGGACCAGGTGGCGATCGACATCAGTGAGGCCATTTGCAGTAGGAGCGCGAGGCAATCTCTCTTCCCTCTCCCCTTGTGGGAGAGGGTGGCGAGCCCGGAGCGATGGCGAGGGCGAGCCGGGTGAGGGGTCGGGAGATATCGAGAGTGACAAACCCCTCACCCGCCTCCGCTCGGGCACCCTCTCCCACAAGGGGAGAGGGGACAAGTGGCGCTGCCGGGCCCAAAATCCCGCGCTGTTGGCCGCGATGCACAGGCGTGGTCCGCCAACTTGCTTTCTCCCCCCGCAGGCCCGATATAGGTCCCCGGGAGGTTGGCGGTGGACGAGCCACTCGCCAACCGGGTCAGATCCGGAAGGAAGCAGCCCTAACGAGCACGGATCGGGTCGCTCGTCAGCCTCCCACCTAATTTCCATGATCGCGGGATGAGGCGCGCGCCGGCGCTTCCAGCGGATGGCAGGATGAGCGAGCCCGACACCACCGCCGATCAGACTGCCGCCGACGCCGGCTACCGCGTGCTGGCGCGCAAATACCGCCCGGCGAGCTTCGACGACCTCATCGGCCAGGACGCCATGGTGCGCACCATCTCGAACGGTTTCGAGAGCGGGCGCATCCCGCAGGCCTGGATCCTCACCGGCGTGCGCGGCGTCGGCAAGACCACGACCGCGCGCATCCTCGCCCGCGCACTCAACTACGAATTGCCCGACGGCTCCGTCACCGCGCCCACCATCCGCATGCCGGTGATGGGCCTGCATTGCCAGGCCATCATCGAGAGCCGCCATCCCGACGTGCTGGAAATGGACGCCGCCTCGCACAACAGCGTCGAGGACGTGCGCCAGATCAACGACGCCATCCGCTACGCGCCGATGTCGGCGCGCACCAAGGTCTATATCCTCGACGAAGTGCACATGCTCTCCGGCGCCGCCTTCAACGCGCTATTGAAGACGTTGGAAGAGCCGCCGCCGCACGCCAAATTCATATTCGCCACCACTGAGATCCGCAAGGTTCCGGTGACGGTGCTGTCGCGCTGCCAGCGCTTCGACCTGCGCCGCGTCGATGCCGCGCTGCTGGTCAAGCATATCGAGGCGATCGCCACCAAGGAGAATATCGACGTCGAGCCGGCGGCGCTGGCGCTGCTGGCGCGCGCGGCGGAAGGCTCGGTGCGCGACGCGCTGTCGCTGCTCGACCAGGCCATTGCGCATGCCGCCGGGAAAGTCGCGGCCGAGGACGTGCGGCAGATGCTCGGCCTCGCCGACCGCGTGCGCGTGGTCGACTTGTTCGAGGCGCTGATGCAGGGCGATGCCGCCACGGCGCTGCAGGAACTGCGCGCGCAATACGATATTGGCGCCGATCCGGCGGTGGTGCTCGCCGATCTCGCCGAGTTCACTCATTTCGTCACCCGCGTGAAGGTGGTGCCCGCCGTCGCCGACGACATCTCGCTGTCGGAAGCCGAGCGCGTGCGCGGCCGCGATTTCGCGACGAAGCTGTCGATGCGTGTGCTTGCGCGTTGCTGGCAGATGCTGCTCAAGGGTATCGGCGAGGTGCAGGCTTCCGGCCGCCCGGTCGCCGCCGCCGAGATGGTGCTGGTGCGTATCGCCTATGCTGCCGACCTGCCGACACTCGACGAGGTGGTGCGCGCGGTCGGCGAGAACGGCGGCGCCAGTGCGCCGCAAGGTAATGGCGGCACCTCCGTGCAAGCCGCCGCGCCCAGCGCCCCGCGCTACGAGGCGCCACGCGGCTCGCCGCGTTCTTCGGCGGCCTTGTCGCCGCGGCTGGCCGACCCGTCGCCGCAGGAGCAGAACGCGCCGACGCTGTCCATCGGCTCGTTCGTCGAGATGGTCGCATTGGCGCAGGAAAAGCGCGACATCACCATGAAGATGGCGCTGGAGCGCGACGTGCGCCTGGTGCGCTGCGAGGACGGCCAGCTCGAGATCGCGCTGGAGCCGTCGGCGCCGAAGGCACTGGTGCACGACCTGTCGCGCAAGTTGTCGGCCTGGACCGGCAAGCGTTGGATGGTCGTGGTGTCGAAAGAGCAGGGCGCGCCGACGCTGCGCGCGCAGGCCGAGGCACGTCAGGCCGAGGTCGAGCGCGGGGTCGAGAGCGATCCGCTGGTGCAGGCGGTGCTCAACCGTTTTCCCGGCGCCAAGATCGTCGGTGTCACCCAGGTCGCCGATGCCGACGATGCGGCGAGTGAGCCGCCGCCGGACATGCCGCCCGATATGGAACAAGAGGATTGATCAAGCGATGGCCGATTTCATGGGCATGATGAAGCAGGCGGCGCAACTGCAATCGAAAATGCAGGAGCTGCAGGCCGAGCTCGACCAAATCGAGGTTTCCGGCAACGCCGGCGGCGGCCTGGTCACTGTGCGGCTTACCGCCAAGGGCGAACTCAAGGGCATCGCCGTCGACGATTCGCTGATGCAGCCGTCGGAAAAGGAAATCCTCGAGGATTTGCTGGTGGCCGCGCATGGTGACGCGCGCCGCAAGGCCGAGGTGCTGCTGCAGGAGAAGATGCAGAGCCTCACCGGCGGGCTGAAACTGCCGCCGGGCATGCCCAATCCGTTTGGGTGATTTCATCCCCTATGCCCAGCGCCGTCGCCGGACCCGAAATCGAACGCCTGATCCAACTGCTGGCGCGCCTGCCCGGGCTTGGCCCGCGCTCGGCGCGGCGCGCGGCGCTGTTCCTGATCAAGAAGCGCGAGGCCCTGATGGCGCCGCTCGCCAGTGCTTTGCAGACCGCGATGGAGAAGATCGAGGTGTGCAAGGTGTGCGGCAATATTGACACGCAGAATCCCTGCACGGTCTGCACCGACCCCCGCCGCGACGCCTCCATCATCATCGTCGTCGCCGATGTCGCCGACCTGTGGGCGCTGGAGCGCGCGCATGCGGTCAACAGCCGCTATCATGTGCTCGGCGGCACGCTGTCGCCGCTCGACGGCGTCGGCCCGCAGGACCTCACCATCGACGCGCTCATTTCGCGCGCGCATGAGCCGCAGGTGAAGGAAGTCATCCTCGCGCTCAATGCCACGGTCGACGGCCAGACCACGGCGCATTACATCACCGAGCTCTTACAGGACGCGAACGTAAAGGTGACGCGGCTGGCGCATGGCGTGCCGGTCGGCGGCGAGCTCGATTATCTCGACGAGGGCACGCTCGCCGCGGCGATCAAGCAGCGCACGTTGTTTTAATTCCGTCCCCTGGGGTGCGAGCGAAGCTGGCCTCGAAGGATGACGGGTCGAGGTCAGTGCTTTTTCGGCTCCAACCCGACGAAATGCCCGCGCTTTTGCAGCCAGGCCAGCAGCAGCAGGCTGGGCACGCCGGCGAGCGCGCAGATCACGAAGAACCACACCCAGCCGCTCGCCTCGGCGATGAATCCCGCGCCCGACGACAGATAGGTGCGCCCGACCGCGGCAAGCGCGGTCAATAGCGCATATTGCGTCGCCGTATGCAGCGGGTTGCGGCACAGTGCGGAGAGGTAAGCAACGAACATCACCGTGCCGATGGCGCTGGTGAAATTCTCCGCGGTGATCGCTACCGCCAGCGCCGTCGGATCGCGCCCGACCACGGCCAGCCAGGAGAAAGTCAGATTCGCCGCCGATTGCAGCAGCGCGCCGATCCACAGACTGGTGGCGAGCGGCAGCGCGCGGGCGATGAAGCCGCCGGCAAAGCCGCCGAGCAAGAGCGCCGCCAATCCCACACCCTTGACGATCGCCGCATATTCGTTGCGCGTGAAGCCGAGATCGATGACGAGGGGCGCGGTCATCGCCCCCGACAGCGCGTCGGTGAACTTGAACAGCACCACGAAGGCGAGCATGGCGAAGGCCAGCTCGTAGCTCATGAAATCCTTGAAGGCGCCGACCGCGGCTTCGGCGACGCGCGCGAACGGCTTCTGTCCGGCATGGGCGGCCGCAGCGGCGCGCGAGTTTTCCGGCTCGGTGGCGATCAGCGCGGTGACGGTGCCAATCAGCACCAGCGCCGCCATCGCCCAGTAGCCCCAGTGCCAGGCCGCGGTCTTGGCGTAGCCCCAATCCTGGAAGCCGGAAACCAGGAACAGCGCGCCGGCGGTCGACACCAGCATGCCGACGCGATAGGCGGCGACATAGCCGGCCATGCCGGCGGCCTGCTCGTTCTCCGGCAGGCTCTCGACGCGGAAGGCGTCGACCACGATGTCCTGCGTCGCCGAGGCCGTGGCCACAAGCAGCGCGCCGACGGCGACCAGCATGGGCGCCGTGGCCGGATTGCAGGCGCCGAGGAAGACGATCGCCGCGATCAGCAACAATTGCGTGAACACCAGCCAGGCGCGCCGTCGCCCCAGCCAGCGCGACAGCAGCGGCACGTCGAGCGCGTCGGTGAGCGGCGCCCACAGGAACTTGATGGTGTAGGGGGTGCCGACCAGCGCGAACAGGCCGATGGTGCCGAGATCGACGCCGGCCTCGCGCATCCACACCAAGAGCGTCGTGCCCGACAGCGCCAGCGGTAGCCCCGAGGAGAAGCCGAGGAACATGACAATGAGCACGCGCGGCTTGAGATAGACCGCGAGCGCATCGAAGAAGGATGGCTTTGCCGGTTCGATGCCGGGAGAAGCGGTCATACGACCGGCCTTGCTGTCGCGCAGCGAGCGGGCCACGCGCTCACTTCACCTCTCCCTATGGGAGAGGTCGGATCGCGAAGCGATCGGGGTGAGGGGTAATCGATTTTCGATTGGGTAGTACCCCGCTCACCCCAGCCCTCACCCCAGTTGAAGTCGGATATATCCGACTTCAACCACTCAATATTGCCCGAACTCGGGTAAACCCGAGCTCGGGTGGGGAGAGGGAGCAGGCCGTGCTTGCCGCGCGTCACACTCACTCCGCCACCCCGATCTTGCGCAGCGGCGCCGGGATGACCTTCGCTGGCTCGCCGTCGTCGCCGAATTCCACGGCGCTGATCTTCTCGCCGCGGCTGAGGATTTTCTCGGCCGAGGTGACGATCTGCTCGATGTCCTTATTGGCCTGGCCGAAATGCTTGTCGAGATTGTCGACCCGGTCTTTCAGCCGCTGCACGTCGCCGACCAGCAAGCCGACTTCGGCCAGGATCTTGTCGGCGGCCTCGCGCATGCGCGCGTCCTTCTGGATCTGTTGCACGACCTGCACGGCCAGCATCAGCAGCGACGGCGAGACGATGATGACGCCCGCGCGGTAGGCCTTCTGGCAGACATCGTCGAACTGGTCGTGCAACTCGGCAAACAGGGATTCCGAGGGCACGAACATGAACGCCATGTCCTGGGTCTCGCCCGGGATCAGATATTTTTTCGATATGTCGCCGATGTGCGTGGCGAGATGCTGGCGCAATTGGCGCGCGGCCTGCGTGCGCTCCTCGTCCGTGGTCGCGTTTTCCAGCGCCGTTGCCGCTTCCAGCGGGAATTTCGAATCGACGACGAGCGAGCGCTGGTCCGGCATGAAGATGCAGCAGTCCGGCCGCGAATTGTTCGACAGGGTGAATTGAAATTGGTAAGCGCCCTGCGGCAGGCTGTCGGCGATGATCGCCTGCATGCGGCCCTCGCCGAAGGCGCCGCGCCGCTGCTTGTTGTCGAAGACCTTTTGCAGCGACGACACCGTCGAAGCCAGATCGGTGATGTTCTTCTGCGCGCTGTCTATCACCGCCAGCCGCGCGTGCAGCTGTTGCAGGTGCTCGGTGGTGTTCTTGGTCGAGCTCTTCATCGACTCGCCGAGGTTCTGGGTCACCGCGTCGAGCCGCTGGTTGACATGCTGCTGCAGCTGGGTCTGTGCGCTTGCCAGCATCTCGCCCATGGTTTTGACGGTCGCGCTCAATTCGGCGACGCGTGCCTCGGCGGCGGGATCGGTGACTGGCGGTTTCGGCCGCAGCAGCAGCACGAGGATGGCGATGACGCCGGCGGCGATGACCAGCGCGAGGATGAGTAGGAGCGTTTCCGGCATGGGCCGCTTCTAGCGTGATTCGGGACGGCGTGCGAACGAAGGGCGAACGGTAGGGGCATCCCGTCCCGGCCTCAAGGGCATTTCGGCCCGAAATCGGTTCCATTGACCCCGCCGCCGCCACGCCTTAAATCGCGCTGATGGCCAAACGCGACATCCTCATCCTGCCCGATACGCGGCTGCGGCTGAAATCCGAGCCGGTGCCGGCGGTCGACGCCGAATTGCGCGCGCTGATCGACGATATGTTCGAGACCATGTACGACGCCCCCGGCATCGGGCTCGCCGCCATCCAGATCGGCGTGCTGCGGCGTGTCATCACCATGGACCTCGCCAAGAAGGACGACGAGAAGAGGCCGCTGGTCTTCATCAATCCGGAAATCACCTGGGCCGCGGACGAGTTGTCGACCTACGAGGAAGGCTGCCTGTCGATCCCGGAATATTACGAGGAGGTGACGCGGCCGCAGGCCGTGAAGGTGAAGTACCTCGACCGCGACGGCCAGCCGAAGGAGATCGCGGCCGAGGGCTTGCTCGCCACCTGCCTGCAGCACGAGATCGATCACCTCAACGGGGTCCTCTTCATCGACCATATCTCCAAGCTCAAGCGTGACATGGTGATGAAGAAGTTCAAGAAGGCGCAGAAGCGCGGCGAGACCACGCGCGCGGCCTACAAGGAAGAGACGCCCGAGCACCGCATCGGGTAGGCGCTCCCCGTCGATCGCCGCACGGAGTTTGCCATGCCCCTTCGCCTCGTCTTCATGGGCACACCCGACTTCGCGGTGCCGACGCTACGTGCGCTTGTCGCGGCCGGGCACGACATCGCCGCGGTCTATACCCGCGCGGCCAAGCCCGCCGGCCGCCGCGGTCTGGAATTGCAGCCGAGCCCGATCGAGCGCGAGGCGCGCCAGCTTGGCCTTCCAGCGCTGACGCCGAAAACCTTGAAGGACGAGGCCGCACAGGCCACTTTCCGCGCCCACAAGGCCGATGCCGCCGTGGTGGTGGCCTATGGCCTGATCCTGCCTAGGCCGATCCTTGAAGCGCCGCGGCTCGGCTGTTTCAACGTGCATGCCTCGCTGTTGCCGCGCTGGCGCGGCGCCGCACCGATCAACCGCGCCATCATGGCCGGCGACACGGAATCCGGTGTCACCATCATGCGCATGGACGAAGGCCTCGACACCGGCGCCATGGTGCTGGCCAAACGCACGCCAATCGCTCCCGACATGACCGCCGGTGACCTGCACGATGCGCTCGCCCCGCTCGGCGCCGCGCTGATGGCGCGTGTGTTGGCCGAGCTTGAGCGCGGCGCGCTCGCGCTCACGCCGCAGCCGGACGAGGGCGTCACCTATGCCGCCAAGATTGGCAAGGAGGAAACCCGCATTGACTGGACGCGGCCCTGGCGCCAGGTGCACGACCACATCCGCGGCCTGTCGCCGTTTCCCGGCGCTTGGTTCGAATTGGACGGCACGCGTGTGAAGGCGCTGCGCTCGACCAAGGGCGAAGGCAACGGCGCTCCCGGCGCCGTGCTCGACGACAGTCTCACGATCGCTTGCGGCAGCGGCGCCGTCCGCCTCACCGAGGTGCAGCGCGCCAGCAAGCAGCCGATGAGCGCCGAGGCATTCTTGCGCGGAACGCCGGTAAAGGCGGGCAACCGCATCTAAGAAAGCGCATGAGCGACCCCGACAAGCCATACACTGTCTTGGTCGACGATAATTTCCATAATATGGACGAGAGCGAACGCTATGAGTACGGCGCTTACGCCACGCTGGCGGAGGCGGTTGCCGCCTGCCAGGCGATCGTCGATGCCTGCCTGCAATTCGCTTATAAGCCCGGCATGTCGGCGGCGAAGCTCTACGAGGATTATGTCGCGGCTGGCGAAGACCCGTTCATTCTCGGCCCCGGCGCGAAGTTCTCGGCGTGGACTTGCGCCAAGCAGCGATGCGACACGCTTTGCGGCGGTCGCATCGAGCAAAAAATGACGCTTGAGCGGCGGTTACGCCGCGTGGAAGCCGGCCCAGTGATGCCGGCGCGCCTCGACGAATTCGGCGAGGTCGTTGTCGGTCACCCGCAGCAGGTCGGTGTGGCCGAAGCCCTTGGAATAATCGAGCACGGAGACGATTTCCGGCGTCAACCGCAGCGTCGGCACCGCCTTGGGATCGGGGCGCGGCATCACCTTGTATTCCGGAAAGCGCTGCAGCAGCAGCTCGGCGGCGTGGTCGCGCTCGCTCGGATCGCTCACCTCGGCCACCCCCGCGGCCAGCGACAGGCCCCTGATCTGCAGCGGCTGTGGCACGTCCTTGGCGATCGCCAGCGACACCCGCGGGTCGCGCATCATATTGGCGTATTTCTGTCCCTCGCGCGCCACCCGGCAGTAGATCACCAGGCCGTCATTGGCATAGGCGACCACGGTCGCCTGCGGCCAGCCGTCTTCGCGGTTGGTCGCGACGGTCATGATACGATGCTGGCTGAGCAGGTCGACGATCTGCTCCTTGAACGCGCGCTTCATGGACAAGCCCCCTTTTGAGTGATCTTAGGAAGACTGCCCCGTGTCGGATTTGAGGTGGATCAATCGTGCCCCGGTACATGCTTACAATTGAATATAATGGGGCCCCGTTCGTCGGCTGGCAGGTACAGGCCGCCGGGCTGACCGTGCAGGGGGTGCTGGCCGCCGCCTTGCAGGCCTTCAGCGGCGAGGCGGTCTCGGTCCACGGCGCCGGCCGCACCGATACCGGCGTGCATGCGCGCGGCCAAGTCGCGCACGTGGACCTCGGGAAGGACTGGGATACCGACACGGTGCGCGATGCCCTCAACGCGCATCTGCGGCCGCACCCGGTGGCGGTCCTGTCCGCCGCCCGCGTCGCCGACACGTTCAATGCCCGCATCACGGCGCGCCGGCGCCACTATCTTTACCGCATCGTCAACCGCCGCGCCGACCTCGCGCTCGACCGCGGCCTCGCCTGGCGGGTGCCACGCCCGCTCGACGTCGATGCCATGCAGGCGGCCGCGCAACGCCTCATCGGCCGGCACGACTTCACCACCTTCCGCGCCGCCGAGTGCCAGGCCAAGTCGCCGGTGAAGACGCTCGATGCGCTTGATGTCAGCCGCGCTGGCGACGAGGTGAAAGTCAGCACGTCGGCGCGCTCGTTCCTGCACCATCAGGTGCGCTCCATGGTCGGCTCGCTGGTACTGGTGGGCGAGGGCAAATGGCGCGTCGACGACATGTCGCGCGCATTGGCGGCGCGTGACCGCAGCGCCTGCGGCCCAGTGGCGCCGCCGGACGGGCTCTATCTGATGCGCGTGGATTATTGAAGGCCCGCGCGGCAAAGGAGCTGGTTCGCGACCGCTCAGTTCGATGACCCGCTTAGCGCCGCGCTCCCGCCTGCCGCTTCGGCAAGCGCGGGTCTGCCGGCCGGTTCCGCCGTCGCCGTGTTTGAGCGGCTAGGCGGCGACGCCGCGACCGTTACGCGCTTGTTCGAGGAGAAAGAGGAAGCGCAGCCGTTCCTCACCAAATCTCTTCATCGACTCCATACAGGTGTCGATCGTCTCACTCGCGCCGCAACTCGCGGCCGCTTGAGCGATGCGGTAGAGCGAACAGGCCACCAGATCGTTGCGGCAATCGACAGCGTAAAGGCTGAACAACTCGTCGACGCTAGGGATGGTCAATGTGCCCTCCGAACCGGTGCGGGGCTGCACTGACTGATGGCCGGCGGTTCCGGCCCCCAATAGACGCCTCAGCCCCGATAAGACGCCCTTGATCACGGCTACACCTCACATCGTCGCCAACTCGAACAAATCGGCGATCGCCCTGCGCGGACCGGCGCCTTCGTCAAGGAACCCCGTCACGTCGGAACCGCGCACAAAGATAAACAGCGAATCACACAATCTTGTTCCTCAATCCTTTCATCATTGTGCATTTTTGTCGTCCTGCGTCGCGCGCGAAGTTGAATGTGGACAAACAGTTCCGCGTCGTCGGTGCCATGGTGACGATACGCTTGCATTATGTGCGCCCATCCCGCTACGGTCGCGTCCCCTGCTGCTTTGGTCGGAAGGTAGGCGAGTGCCCTCTGTTCGCATTCGCATTTCGCTATCCGATGCATGCAGGAAACTAGCGCGGAAAATTCTTCGGTGGGTCTCCGGAGCTTATTCCGAATATTGGCTTAACGTGCTGCGTATCCGATCCAATGAGGGCGTTATTTAGCGGCGTCTTGATGAGGGCGTCCGCCGTTCATGAACTGAATCAGACAAGGAGAGCGCCGCCATAATATGCGGCGTCATGCCCGGTAATGGCTGCGGAGAGGTTTGCGAGGAGAGCGAAGGGGCACGCCAAAACAAAAGGGCCCGGCGCAAGGGCCGGGTCCTTTGCAACGTGTAGGCCTTGGCGAAGTGTGCGCCGCTCAGGCCGTCTTGTCGACAACCGCGCCGGTGCCGGGCGTCGGCGCCGCCTGTACCGATGCCTGCACGCTGCCGTCGTCGGCATCGCCGTCGTGATCCGGTCCTGGCCCTTCGGCCTTTTCCGGAGTGATCGACGCGGTTTGCGCCGCGCCAACTGCCGCAATACTCATCGTGAAATCCTTTCACGCATCGCTGAAGCTCCCCCGGCGCATTTATGGCGTCGACAGATTAAGATTTGTTGCTTGCTCTTGTCGGCGCGTTAACCGCGCGGTGACCGTGTTTGTTAACCGAGGCACTGGACCTCGCTCATGCCGCCGAATACCTTGCGCGCCATGCCGGTACTGCCCCATCTGAAAACCTACGACGATGTCTACGCCCAGTTCCGCTGGAACATTCCGGCGCGCTACAATATCGGCGTCGACATCTGCGATCGCTGGGCGGACGCCGAGCCGGATCGCCTCGCCATCCTGCATGCGCAGGCCGATGGGCGCAGCGAAGAGATCAGCTACGGCGCCTTGCGCGAGACATCCAACCGGCTGGCGCAGGTGTTGCGCGCCCATGGCGTGGCGCGCGGCGATCGGGTGGCGATCATGCTGCCGCAGGCGCCGGAAGTGGCCGTGGCGCATATCGCCATCTACAAGCTCGGCGCCGTGGCGCTGCCGATCGCCATCCTGTTCGGGCCGGACGCGCTCTCCTACCGCCTGCAGAATTCCGGCGCCAAGGCGCTCATCACCGATGCCCAGGGCCTGGCCAAGCTCGCCGAGGTGCGCAGCGAGGTGCCGGAGCTCGCTTGCGTGCTCTCGGTCGACGGCGCCGGCGATGGCGCCGTTGCGCTGGCCGACGCGCTGGCGCGCGCCTCCGCTGATTTTACGCCCGTCGATACCGCGGCCGACGATCCGGCGATGATGATCTACACCTCGGGCACCACCGGCCAGCCGAAAGGCGCGCTGCACGCGCATCGCGTGCTGCTCGGCCATCTGCCCGGCGTCGAGCTGCCGCACTTTCCCTTTCCGCAAGCCGGCGACCGCTATTGGACGCCGGCCGATTGGGCCTGGGCCGGCGGGTTGCTCGATATGCTGCTGCCCAGCCTGCACCACGGCGTGCCGGTGGTGGCGCGCCGCTTCGATAAGTTCGACCCCGAGGAAGCCTTCGCGCTGATGGCGCGGACGCAGGTGCGCAACGCCTTCATCCCGCCGACGGCGCTGCGCATGATGCGCGCGGTGCCGAGCCCGCGCGGGCGCTACGATTTCACCTTGCGCAGCCTCGCGAGCGGCGGCAAGTCGCTCGGCATTGAGGCGCTGGAATGGGGCCACGACGCCTTGGGCGTCACCATCAACGAGTTCTATGGTCAGACCGAATGCAATCTGGTGGTCGGCTCCTGCGCTCAGCTCGGCATGTTGCGCGCCGGCGCCATGGGCAAGCCGGTACCCGGCCATGTCGTCGCGGTGATCGATGCCGACGGCGCCGTCTGCAAGCCCGGCGCGCTCGGGCAGATCGCGGTCAAGCGGCCGGACCCGGTGATGTTCCTCGAATACTGGGGCAAGCCCGACGCCACGCGGGTGAAATTCATCGGCGACTGGATGACCACCGGCGACCAGGGCGTCACCGATGACGAGGGATACATCACCTTTGTCGGCCGCGACGACGACGTGATCTCGTCGTCCGGCTTCCGCATTGGGCCGGGCGAGATCGAGGATTGCCTGATCCGCCATCCGGCGGTGGCGCTCGCCGCCGTGGTCGGCAAGCCGGACACGGTCCGCGGCGAGATCGTCAAGGCCTTCATCGTCTTGAAACGCGGCCAGGCGGCGTCGGACGCGCTGGCCACCGAGATCCAGGGCTTCGTCAAGACGCGGTTGTCGGCGCACGAATATCCGCGCGAGGTCGCCTTTATCGAGGCGATGCCGATGACCACGACGGGCAAGGTGATCCGGCGGCTGTTGCGCGAGAAGGCGTGAGCGCTATTCGCTCTGCCCCGCACCCATGATGAACACGTGGAAGCCGAGGCGCCGCTTGGCGACGAGATAGAGCAGGATCGATTCCACCACCAGCGCCGTGGAGGTCGCGACCGCGGCGCCTTCGATGCCGATGCGCGGGATCAACAGCACGCACAGGATAAGATTGATGGCGAAGGCGACGGCATAGACACTGGCGCATTGCTTGCGTTCGCCCAGCATATTGAGCAGCCGCTCGGCCGGTCCGACCGCGGCGCGCGCCAGCATGCCCACGGCGAGGATGAACATCACGTCATAGCCGGAGGTGAAGCTGGCGCCGAACAGCGACAGCAACGGCTCGCCGAAGGCGAGGATCGCCGCGCACACCGCGAGCGAGGGCCAGAAGGTCCAGCGCGCGGTCTCGGCGAAGAACTTGGCCAGCCGCTCCTTGTCGCCGGCGATGTGGTATTGCGTGAACTTGTGGGTGGTGGCGCCGGCGATGGCGAAATAGACGAAGGCGACGATGGCAAGCAGTCGCGCGGCGGCGTAATAGACCGCGACCTCGTCGGGCGAGCGGAAATGCTCGAGCGCCAGGATGTCGACATAGGTGAGCAGCAGGTAAAAACCCTCGACGATGAAGATCGGGATCGAGGTGGCGTACCAGGTCTTCACCGCGTAGCGCTTGGGGCCGGGCGGCACCTTGCGTTTCAGCCGGCGGCTGAGCGCCACCAGTTGTCCAATGGTCACCGCATAGGTAGCAGCGACCGCGATCGCCATGGCGGTGACCGCGTCGGTCGGCGCGCCGAACAACCAACAGGCGCCGACCAGTCCGGTGATGGCGAGCTGGCGCCAGATATAAAATGGCATCAGCGCCAGATTGGGCCAGTCGTAGGATTGCGCGATGCCGGCCTGCACCTGCACCAGTCCGTAGATCGGAATGGTGGCGCAGGCGAGATAGAGCGGAATGACGGTGAAGGTGTCGAGATGCGCGGATAGGAGCGTCACCAAGATGGCGCCGACAATGCCGATGACGCTGGCGAGCGCCAGCGCAAGCCATTCGCTGCCGCTCAGGAATCCGCGCAGCAGGTCGGGCTGATTGAGCTCGGTGTATTCGGGGATGAAGCGGCGCGCCGCCGATGACAGGCCGACATCGGAGAGGGCGCCGATCATCAGCACCCAGGTCCACACATAGATATAGATGCCGAACTCGAAGCGGCCCATGAAGCGCGCCAGCAGCACCTGCGAGACCAGGGCCAGCAGCGCCGAGCCGACACGTACCAGGAACACCTTGCCGGCGACGAGTTGCGCCAGCCGGCTCTCGCTCTTGTCGGCAAGGATCGCCTTGACGCGCGCCAGCAAGCCCGCAACCGACCGGGCCGGTGCAGGATTGTCGGAACCGCCCACGGTCGCGCCTTCGCGCGCCGCCGGCCGCGTTGCATAAGACGGCACGGCCATTGCGGCTGTTTAGCAAGGAATCGTTAAGAATCAGTTGGGCGCCCAATTCCCCCGTACTGGGGGAGGTTAGGGGAGCGCCGCGAGGATGGTCTCGACCGCCTTGCGCTCGTCGGGCGACAGCGCGGCCTGCGGCGGCACCGGGTCGCCTACCGCATAGCCCTGGATCTGCAAGCCGGCCTTGATGCAGGCGGCGAGGTTGAAGCGGGCGAAGACCTCGTTGATGCGCCACATGTCGCGCTGCAGCGCCATCGCTTCCGGCCATTGGGCGGCGCGGCACAGGTCGTAAAGCCTGACGCTCTGGCGCGGCACGATGCAAGCGGGTCCGGCCATCCAGCCGACGCCGCCGATCAGCATCACCGCCGCCGGGATATGCGCGGACGCCGAGAACACCTTCATCGCCGGCGCGCGGTGCATGATCGAGAGCAAGCGGCCGGTATTGGTGGAGGCATCCTTGATATAGCGGATGCGCGGGTGCGCGCTGAGCCGCGCGATTGTCTCGAGCGTGAGATCGCTGCGCTGGAAATTCGGATTGGTGTAGAGCACCACCGGAATATCGACGGCATCGGCAAGGCTGCGGAAATAGCTCTCGACCTGCGCGTCCTTGAGCGGGAAGTACGCTTCGAGAATGGCGAGGATGCCGTCGGCGCCGAGCGCCTGATAGCGCAGTGCCTGTTCGACGGCGTCTTGTGTCGAGGTCGACGCGACGCCGGCAACGACCGGCACGCGCTTTGCCGCAGCTTCAATCGTCGTTTGCACCACCGCCTCGCGTTGCGCGCGGTTGAGATAGGCGAACTCGCCGGTCGAGCCGAGCGGCGTCAGCCCATGCACGCCGGCCTTGATCAGATCGTCGCACAGGCGAGAGAGCACATCGGTCTTGATGCGGCCATCCGCGTCGATGGGCGAGACGAGATAGGGAAAGACCCCATGGAAATTGGGCAGATTGTCGTTCATGAGAACACCCACAGCGCGTCTTCGGGAAACTCGACATAGTGCTCGCCGCCCGGTGGGGGCGCGTCGGCATAGGCGCGCACGCTCAAATGCCCGCGCTCGAACAAGAGCTCCCAGCGCTCGCCGAGATACATCGCCGTCTTCAGCGTCATGGCGATGCGGTTGCGGCCGGGCTCGCGCGCGCAGCGCACCCGCTCGATGCGGATGATGCCGGATGCTTGCGAACCTCGCGCCGCGGCCGTGCGCGCGCGGCCGCTAATGGTTTCGCCCAGCACATCGAGCGTGGCGCGGCCATTGGCGCGTTCCGTCAGCACGCCGTCGAGCCGGTTGTTGCTGCCCATGAACTCGGCGGCAAAGCGCGTCGCCGGTTCGTTGTAGAGCGCGGTCGGCGAGCCGTCCTGCGCGATCTCGCCGGCATCGAGCAGCACGATACGGTCGGCGATCGCCATCGCCTCGACCTGGTCATGGGTGACGTGGATGGCCGAAAGCCCAAGCGTGGTGATCAGCATGCGCAGCCAAGTGCGTGCTTCCTCGCGCAGCTTGGCGTCGAGGTTCGATAGCGGTTCGTCGAGCAGGATCACCGGCGGCTCGTAGACCAGCGCGCGGGCGATGGCGACGCGCTGCTGCTGGCCGCCGGAAAGCTGACCCGGATAGCGCGCGGCGAGGTGATCGAGCCCGATCTGCGCCAGCACCTTGTCGACGCGCTGCTTGATTTCGTCCGCGGTGGTGCCGCGCAGCTTCAAGCCGGTGGCGACATTCTCCGCCACGGTGCGGTGCGGCCACAGCGCATAGGACTGGAATACAAGGCCGAGGCCACGCTGTTCGGCCGGCAGCTCGATGCCGCGCGCGCCGTCGAAGAACACCCGTTCTCCGATGCAAATCGAGCCGGCATGCGGGCGCTCCAGCCCGGCAATGGCGCGCAGCAGTGTGGTCTTGCCGCTGCCGGAGGAACCGAGCAGCGCCACCACTTCGCCGGGCGACACGGTGAGCGAGATTCCTTTGAGGATCTCGTGCTCGCCGAGTTTGAGCCGCAGATCGTTGACCGTGAGGTCCGCCATCGCGCCGGTCTAACCGGCCAGGCCGCCGCTGTCGAGAAAGGCCTGCCGCGCCGTCGGCACGGCAGGCCGTTGCGTCAATCCGCGAGCGGATCGGGCCGCAATTGGAAGTGCACGGCGAGGGGTAGGCTGCCCTTGCCGCCTTCCTTGAGCCACGGCACGCGGTCGCCGCTGGTGGTCCACAGACCGCGCCCCTTCCAGCCGGCTTTCGCATCGTCGATGCGCCCGTCCAGCCCCTTGGTGTAGAAGCTCAACGGGTAGGGCACGCGCAGCACGACCATCTTGCCGTCCTTGAGCGCCAGCAACCCGTCATTGAGATCGCCGGTGGAGATCGGCACGTCGTTGCCGAGGCCGAGCGTGTTGTGCTGGTCGACCCAGGTGTAGTAGCTCGCCTCGGCGCTGTTGTCGCCGATGCCCTTGAAGCCCGGCCCGGGATATTTGTAGAAGCTCCAGCCTTCGGGGCATTGATCGCCGGTCGCCTTCGGGCCGTTGAGCGGGCCCTTGCACTTGCGGCGGTCGAAGCTGCCGACATGGCCGCTGCCTAGCGACACCCAGACGACGCCCTTCGAATCGATGTCGCCGCCGCGCGGGCCGAAGCCCGGCGCCGGAATATTGTAGCGCTCGGCGAGCTCGGTCTTGGGGTCGTAGCGCACGATCCCGCCTTTGCCGCCGAACACGCCGATGGTGTACCAGATTGAGCCGTCGACCGGGCTCGGCATCACCGCATAGGTGCCGGAGGAACCGGTAATGCGCGTATCGCCGGCGTCGCGTTTGCCGTCGCCATTGGTGTCGAGAATGAACGGCATCCAGCCTTGCGATTTGAAGGCGTCGCCGGTCTTCTCGAACTCCTTGGTGTTGATCCAGCCCGCCAGCAGGCCGCCGCCGCTGGTCCACAGCGTGCGGTCGGCGTCGAAGCCGAACTGCAGATGATGGGACCCGAAGCAGGCGTCGATGAAGGTGTATTTCATCGTCTTGGGATCGAGCATGCCGATCTGCCGCTCGCTCTTCTCGATCGGGAAGTTCTTGGCGTAGGGGTTGTCGGAGCCCTTCTTGCACACCGCCGGATTGGCGGGCGCGCGGATGGCCGCCGCGAGCCACAGCCGGCCCTGCTCGTCGAACATCGAGTTGTGGTTGTTGACCCTGGTGTCCCAGATCTGCTTGTCGCCCCAATAGGCCGACGGCGCCATCGGCTTTGCGGCCGCCGCGTGCCCGGGGCCGAGCGACTCCGGCATGCTGGGGTCGCGCACCGGCACCTTGTGGCTCGTTACCTCATTGGTCTTCGGATCGAGGATCGGCAGCGAATCGGTGGAATATTCCGGCGAGCCGAAGATCCGTCCATAGGCATTGACCGTCGGATTGCGTTTGTCGGTCGAGATCTCATCGTGCAGATATTTGTTGGGCCAGCCCCAGCTCCATTCGGTGATGACGATATTGCGTTCGACCCCTTGCGGCCGCGGCGGCGTGGCAAACGGCAGTTCGCCCTTGGCGATGCGGTCGCTCCAGTCGGCGAAATATTTGAAGGGAACGCCGCCGAGCTTGCCGCCGAGCGGGCCTACCATCAGCGGCGCCGCCTGGCCGGACTGCACGCGACGCATCCACGCTTCTTCCGTCGTCCGGTGATCGGTGAACGCGGCGGGGAGCGTGCGCGTCGCTTCCTGGCCGAGCTGATGGCAGCCGTTGCAGTCGCGGTTCTTCATCGCCGACAGCCAATCGTTGAGCTTGATGTTGGCCGGGATGTCGCCTTTGCCGCCGAATTCGCTCTTCGGCGGTATTTTCAGCATCGAATACCAGTAGATTGCGGGATAGTAGTGCGCCGCCTCGGTGGCGTTGGGAGCGGGGACCGCGGTGAGATCGAGATGCATGCCGGGCTTGGCGCGCATCTTCGGGGAATCCACCAGGCCGTAGCCGCGCACCCAGACACTGTAATCGGCCCGGGGAAGATCGGGGATGAGATAGCGTCCCTTGTCGTCGGTGACGACGATGCGCACGAATTTGGTCGGCAGTTCGGTGGTCTCGGCGATCACCCAGACGCCGGCTTCCGGCCCTTTCGTACTCACCACCACGCCGCCAATATCGGTGGCGCCGACTTTGACGCTCGTTTGCGCATGCAGATTTGCAGGAGCCGCAATCGCCAGCACAACAATGCCGGCTAGCATCGTCAAGCGCCGAAGCGCCATGGCAAATTGAAACATGATCGCCTCCCTGACACGACACCGGCTTCGATTGCCGGCGTTTTCGTTACGTCAAGTCTAGCAAGGCCGTTGTTGAGTGTCGCATATATTTTTGCGACAAAGAATTTTCCATTGATGAAATGTGCTAGCCGCTGAAGCCGCCGCCATCGAGGAAGGCTTGCTCCTCCGGCGTGGTGATGCGACCGAGCGCTGCATTGCGGTGCGGGAAGCGGCCGAAGCGGCGGATGATGTCGGCGTGCAGTTCCGCCCATTTCAGACCGTCGGTGTCGCCCGCGGCCTTGAACAGTGCGACGCAACGCTCCTGGTCGGCGAGATCCTCAGAATGCTCGAACGGCAGATAAAAAAAATTGCGCAGGTCGGGCATGACACTGTCGAAGCCGTTGAGTAGCGCGCCGGCGGCAATGGCGCGCGCTTGGCGGTCGGCGGCAAAGGCGCGCGCCTCGCCGCGGAACATGTTGCGCGGGAATTGATCGAGCAGGATCAGCAGCGCCAGCGCGCCTTCAGCGCTTTGCTCCCAGGCGGCGAACTTGCCGGCGGCGGCCGCTTCATGCGTGCCGAGGAAGCGGCGGCGGATCTCCGCGTCGAAACCGGCGTCCTTCTCGAACCATTTCTTCGGTCCGGCATCGCGCCAGAACGCAACGATGTCGGACGGTTTGACCTCGCTCTCGACCATCGCGGCGTCAGCTTTCCGGCGACTTCGGCGGCTCGTCGCGCAGCGCGCGACGCAGGATCTTGCCGACATTGGTTTTCGGTAATTCGGCGCGGAATTCGATGTGCTTGGGCACCTTGTAGTTCGCCAGCCGTTCGCTCAGGTAGCTGCGCAGGTCGCGATCGGTGACCTCAGGCTTCTTCTTCACCGCGAACATCTTGGGCGCCTCGCCGGAATGGGCATCGGGCACGCCGATCACCGCGCATTCGAGCAAGCCGCCCTGGCTCATGGCGACATCCTCGACCTCGTTGGGGAACACCTTGAAGCCGGAGACGGTGATCATGTCCTTCTTGCGGTCGACGATGCGCACGCGGCCCTGCTCATCCATGATGCCGATGTCGCCGGTGCGGAAGAAGCCGTCTGCCGTCATGACATCGGCGGTCGCATCGGGGCGGCGCCAATAGCCGGCCATGACCTGCGGTCCGCGCGCGCAGATTTCGCCCTGCTCGCCGATCGGCAGTTCGTGGCCCTCGTCGTCGCGGATCGATATCTCGGTCGAGGGCACCGGCAGGCCGATGGTGCCGGTCCATTCGGCGATGTCGCCGCGGTTGACGGTGAGCACCGGCGAGGTTTCCGACAGGCCGTAGCCTTCGACGATGGCGTGGCCGGTCGCCCGCATCCAGGCTTCCGCCACCGATTTCTGCACCGCCATGCCGCCGCCGATCGCGGACTTGAGCATGCTCCAGTCGATCTTGCCGAAGTCGGGATGGTGCAGCATCGCGTTGAACAGCGTGTTCACCGCCGGGAACATGTTCACGCGATAGTGCGACAGTTCCTTGATCAGGCCGCCAATGTCGCGCGGGTTGGGGATCAGGATGCAGAGGCCGCCGGTGCGCACCGCGAAGAGGAAACAGGCGGTAAGCGCGAAGATGTGATAGAGCGGCAGCGCGGTGACCACGATGACCTGGTCGATCGCCGGCGGCCGGTTCACCATCGGCGCGTTCCACGCCTCCACCTGCAGCACATTGGCGACCAGATTGCGATGCAGCAGCATAGCGCCCTTGGCCGCGCCGGTGGTACCGCCGGTATATTGCAGGAAGGCGATGTCGTCGGGCTTGATGGCGACGGCGGTGAAGGGCAGTGCGCGGCCTTGCGCCAGCGCCTGCTTGAAAGGCGTGGCGTCCGGCAGTGAATAGGCCGGCACCAGTTTCTTCACGTAACGCACCACAGTATTGACTATGGGGCCCTTGGCCGCGCCCAGCATGTCGCCCATCGCGGCGACCACGACGTGCTTGACCGGCGTCTGCGGCAGTGCCTCGGCCAGTACATGCGCGAAGTTCTCCAGCACGATGATGGCCTCGGCGCCGGCGTCGTTGAGCTGGAATTCCAGTTCGCGCGGCTTGTAGAGCGGGTTGACGTTCACCACCGTCATGCCGGCGCGCAGGATGGCGACGATCGCCACCGCATATTGCAGCACGTTCGGCATCATGATGGCGACGCGGGCGCCTGGCTTGAGGCCGCGGCTTTGCAGCCAGGCGGCTAGCGCGCGCGAGGCAGCGTCGAGCTCGGCATAGCTGATGGATTTTCCCATGCAGACGCAGGCCGTGCGCGTGGCATAGGTCGCGAAGCTCTGCTCGAACATCGCCACCAGCGACGGATAGCGCGACGGGTCGATGTCGGCGGCGACGCCCGGCGGATAACTACGCAGCCAGGGCCGATCCATGGCTTTCCCCCAATTACCGCCTATTGGACCGGCGGCTCACCGGCAGAATTGGGCGAATCGCGATGCGACGCAAGGGCGTCCACAATCCCCGCTCATTTCCGCGTCAGCGGGAATCCAGAGCTCAAATTTGCACTACCGAAGCAGTCTACCCTGGGTCCCCGCTTGCGCGGGGACGAGCGGTGAAAGTCCTACCGATCCACGCCGCCGAAGGGCACCAGCGGATTGTCGGTCAGCGCCGCGCGGTCGGGCCGATCGGGAGCGGTGGCACCGATAAAGGCCTGGAACAGTTCGGCGACAGTGCGCTCGGGCAGGTCGCGGGTGATGAACACGATGCGCGTGCGGTGGTCGTCGTCCGGCCAGCGCTCCAGCCGCGCGGTGGGGTGAAAGACGTGCTGCACACCATGCACCACCACCGGCGTTTCCGGCATTTCGGCGAGTTTGACGATGCCCTTCACGCGCAGGATCTGAGCGCCGTAATTGGCGCGCACCAGTTCCAGGAACATATCCAGCGTGCCGGCCGGGATCGCCGCATCGCTCGTGAGCACGAAGGAACTGATGTGATCGTCGTGCCGGTTGCGGTCGAGATGATCGTGGTCGTGGTCGTGATGGGCGTGGCCGTGATGATGGCCGGCATGGGCGTCGGCATAGGCTTCGGCGGCGAGCCACTTCTTCACGTCCGGGATCTTGTGCGCCGGATCGTAGAGGCCGCAGCCGAGCAGCTTATCTGGCGTTGCTTCGCCCTTGGCTGCATCGAGGATGGGCGCTGCCGGGTTGAGCGTGTGCAGCCGCGCGACGAGCGCAGCGCGCTGTTCGGCGCTGGCGAGATCGGTCTTGCTCAGCACGAGGCGATCGGCGACCGCGGCCTGCTTCACGGCCTCGGCGTGCTGGTCCAGCGTGGTCTCGCCGTTGACGCAATCGACGACCGTCACCACGCCATCGAGCCGGTAGCGCAGCAGCAGATAAGGATGCGCCATGGCGGTGTGCAGCACCGGCGCCGGGTCGGCGAGCCCCGTCGTTTCCAGGAGCACGCGGCTGAAGCTGCAGCGGCGGGCGTCGAGATCGCGCAGCAGCGTCTCCAGCGCATCGACCAAGTCGCCGCGCATAGTGCAGCACAGACAGCCCGACTGCAGCAGCACCATGTTGTCGCCGACATATTCGACCAGCAGGTGGTCGAGGGAAACGTCGCCGAATTCATTGATGATGACGGCGGTGTCCTTGAGGCCCTCATCCTTGAGCAGGCGGTTGAGCAGCGTGGTCTTGCCGGCGCCGAGAAAGCCGGTGAGCACGGTCAGCGGAATCGGAGGCGGCGGCCGCCGCCGCAGCGCGCTGTCGTCCGTCCCGCTCATTTCGCGGCCGTTGAGACCTTGGCCGTCTTGCCGCGCTTGGCCGTCTTGGATTTCGCTTTGGTCTTCGTTTTGGCCTTGGCCTTGCCTTTGTCGCCGGCCTTCGGCTTGCCGTGATGCGCGGCGGCCTTCTTCTTGTGATGCTTCGTCTTCGCGGCGACGGTTTGCGGCGTCTTGTCGGGATGGTCGGCCGGTCCGGTGAACACCACGACCGGCGGCTCGCTATCGACCGGCGGGCCGAGCACGAATTTGCCGGCCGACGGCTTCAGGCTGGACAGCATGAAGGCGCGCGCCGAGCTGGTGCCGCCGGCGGCGGCCGCGGCCGAGTCGTCCTCTTCGTCATTGTCCTCGGACGGCGGCTTGCGGCGATGCCCGCCGCACATCTGCTCGCGCAGGTTCGGCGGCGGCGCGTCGATCGGCGCCAGTTCGTCGACGGTGCCGAGCGAGGGCGTCAGCCAGGACAGCGCACCGCCATTGAAGCCGCTCTCGAGAAGCTGCGCCGCCTCCTGCGTGCGGCTGCCGCCGGAATAGGCGCCGAGCACCACCGCGATCAGGCGGCGGCCGTTGCGGGTGGCGGAAGCCACCAGATTGTAGCCGGAGGCGCAGATGAAACCGGTCTTCATGCCGTCGGCGCCGGGATAGCGGTCGAGCAGCTTGTTGTAATTATGGATGATGCGGTTGCCGTAGCGGATCGAATGGATGTGCCAATAGAAATCGTCTTCCGGGAATTCGGTGATCAGCGCGCGCGCCAGGATGGCGAGATCGCGCGCCGAGGTGACGTGATCTTCCGCCGGCAATCCGTTCGGATTGACGAAGTGGCTCTCGCTCATGCCGAGCCGGTGGGCATTGGCGTTCATCATGTCGGCGAAGCCGCCGATTGAACCGCCGACGCCTTCGGCGATGGTCACCGCGATGTCGTTGGCCGATTTGACCAGCAGCATCTTCAGCGCGTTGTCGACGGTGACGCGGGTGCCGAGGGCGAAGCCCATCTTGACCGGCTGTTGCGCCACCGCGTTGCGCGACACCGTGAGCAGCGTGTTGAAGCCGATACGGCCTTCCTTGATCGCGCGCAGCGTGGTGTAGGTGGTCATCAGCTTGGTGACCGAGGCCGGATACCAGGGCAGCGTGGCGTTTTCGGCGCGCAGCACCTTGCCGGTGGCGGCATCGATCAGCAGCTTGGCCTCGGCCTGGGCGCGGGTGGCGCCGGTTGCCGCCAGCGCCAGCGCGGCAATGCCGACCAGCAGAGGACGCAAAAATGTCAATGAATTCACGTTGAACGGTCCCGTGCGGATTGGCCTGCGGAGGCGGTTGGGTTCCCTAGCCGGCGGCGCTAGGCTATCTAAGCTTGGCGCGGGAGGCAAAGCCGGCCGCGTCCCCTGTGTGAAACATGGTAACTCGCGTTTATTGCCTGATAATACGACCAAAGTTCGACCATGGAGATGAGCGATGACCGCAGCCATCGTCGGTTGGGCCCACACCCCGTTCGGCAAGCTTAGTGGCGAGACCGTCGAAAGCCTGATCGTGCGGGTCGCCGCCCAGGCGCTCGACGATGCCGGTATTTCGCCGAAGGATGTCGACGAGATTCTGCTCGGGCATTTCAACGCCGGCTTCTCGGCGCAGGATTTCACCGCCTCGCTGGTGCTGCAGGCATCCCCCGATCTGCGCTTCAAGCGCGCGACCCGGGTGGAGAATGCCTGTGCCACCGGTTCCGCCGCCGTGCAGCAGGGGTTGAAGGCGATCGCGGCGCGTTCGGCGCGCATCGTATTGGTGGTCGGCGTCGAGCAGATGACGACGACGCCGGCGGTGGAGATCGGGCGCAACCTGCTCAAGGCCTCCTATGTGCGCGAAGAAGCCGACATCGACGGCGGCTTCGCCGGTATTTTCGGTAAGATCGCCGGGCTCTATTTCCAGAAGTGGGGCGATCAGTCCGACGCGCTCGCCCTGATCGCGGCGAAGAACCATAAGAACGGCGTCGGCAACCCCTATGCGCAGATGCGCAAGGATCTCGGCTACGATTTCTGCCGCACCGAGAGCGAGAAGAACCCCTTCGTCGCCGGGCCGCTGAAGCGCACCGACTGCTCGCTGGTCTCCGACGGCGCCGCGGCGGTGGTATTGGCCGATATCGAGACTGCGCTGCGGCTCGACAAGGCGGTCGCCTTCCGCGCCGCCGCCCATGTGCAGGACTTCCTGCCGATGTCGAAGCGCGACATCCTCAAATTCGAGGGCTGCGCCATTGCGTGGCAGCGCGCGCTGAGCCAGGCCGGCATCGCGCTCGCCGATCTGTCCTTCATCGAGACCCACGACTGCTTCACCATCGCCGAGCTCATCGAATACGAAGCGATGGGGCTCACCCCCGAGGGCCAGGGCGCCATCGCCATCAAGGAAGGCTGGACGCAAAAGGACGGCAAGCTGCCGGTCAATCCGTCCGGCGGCTTGAAGGCCAAGGGTCATCCGATCGGCGCCACCGGCGTGTCGATGCACGCCATGACCGCGATGCAGCTTGTCGGCGGCGCCGGCGATTTGCAGGTGAAGGACGCGCGCCTTGGCGGCATCTTCAACATGGGTGGCGCGGCAGTCGCCAACTATGTCAGCATCCTCGAACGCATCAAATAGGCCGATAGTTGCAGCCTGCGGTGGCATTCTTCGCTTGCGGGGCGGTTGGTGACGGAGGCAGATGAGTTAGGCGGCGTACCAATGCGCGGCGCATTTTCTGCGCTCTGAAATTGATCGTCGGGCAGGAAGTGTTACAGTCAATAACTGTAGTTTATATGTTGGCGCACAAATTGTCGGCTGGCCGGGAGGAAGGTGTTAGGTGTTAAATGACTAATATTCCTACGGATCTCTTGCGCACGCTGGTGGCTGTCGTCGATCTGCGCAGCTTCACCAAGGCGGCTGCTTCGCTCGGCCTCACCCAGCCGGCGGTCAGCGCCCAGATCAAGCGCCTGCAGTTCTTGCTCGGCGGCGATGTGTTTGACCGCAGCGTGCAGGGTATCAGCCTTACGTCGCATGGCGAAATGGTCGTCAGCTATGCGCGCCGCCTGCTCTCGATCAACGACCAGATCGTGCATCTCGGCGGCGGCACGCCGCGCACGGAGCTGGTGATCCGTGTCGGTTGCTCCAGCGATTATGTCGCCTCGATCCTGCCGGACGCGTTCGGCCGCTTCCGTGAGCGCTGGCCGGACGTGCGCTTTGTCGTGCGCAGCGAGCCCGACGATCCGCTGCTGCGCGAGCTGCGCAGCGGCATGCTCGATGTCGTGGTCGGCCTGTCGCTGACGCCGACGCCGCCCGACGCCCACCATGGCTGGGCCGACGAGGTGGTATGGGTGCGCGGCGCCAAGACCCGCCTCGTCAATGACCATCCGGTGCCGCTGGTTTCTTGCGGCGAACCTTGCGTCTATCACCGGCTGGCGGTCGACGCCTTGAAGGCCCGCGGCATGCAGTGGGACGATGTCTTCACCGGGCCGAGCATCGCCAGCCTCGCCAGCGCGGTCATGGCCGGCCTCGGCGTCATGGCGATCTCCCGCCGTATCGCCGCCGATACCGACCTGATGATCTGGGATGAGGCGCCGCTGCCGAAGCTGGCCGACCTCTATTGCGGTGTCTTCGTGCGCGAGGGCGGAGTGCGCGCCGCCTATGAGCAATTGGCGGACGAAATCGCCGCCGCCCTGCAGGCGCCAGCCGGAACGCCGAAGCTGGTCGCGGTCGGCCAGTCGCGCAAGGCAAGCCCGGCGGCGTAGCAATTACCGCAAACGTACCGTACGGTCGGCGGTCGGCGGCAGGAATGCGCCATCGAAAATATCGTCGGGCTTGGGCTTGGCGCCGATGAATTTATAGGCGAGCGCGAGCTGGTCGACGGCGCGGGCAAAGCGCGCGCGATCGATGCCGCCATAGCCGTCGGCCTTCACCTCGTCGGTGACGATGTTATCGCGGATCACCATGTCGAGCCGCTTAGCTCAAGCTCTTTCTTCAGCGCATCGTTATGCTTGAGCACCACGTCGATCGCGGCAGCGGGCGACGCCACCGTCTGCTTCAGGCCCTTGAGGAAGGCGCGCAGGAAGCCCCTCAACGCCTGCGGATGCTCGGCCGCGAATTCGGTATTGACGATGATCGCGCTGCCATAGAGCTCGACGCCGTAGTCGGCCATCAGCATTACCACGATGTCGTCGACCGGCACCCCCTTGTCGTCGAGATTGACGAAGGCCGAGAACGACATGCCGGTGATGGCGTCGACCTGGCCGGCGGCCAGCATGGGCTCGCGCACCGGCGGGCCGATATTCTCGATGGTGACCTTGCTGGCGTCGATCTTGTTGGCCTTCACGAAGATCGGCCACTGCGCATAGGCGAGATCGCCGGTCGGGGCGCCGAGCTTCTTGCCTTCCAGATCCTTCGGCTCGGCGATGCGCCGGCTCTTGCGGGCGATCACCGCATAGGCCGGCCGGTTGGTGAATATGAACACGGCCTTGACCGGCGCCTTGGGATTGGCGTCGCGGTATTTGATCAGCGCATTGATATCGGCAAGCCCCATGGCGTAGTCGCCGGAGGCCACCCGTGTGATCGGATCGAGCGGCGTGGCCGCCGCTTCGACGCTGACATTGAGGCCTTCGGCTTTGTAGTAGCCGTTGTCGAGCGGCAGCAGGAACGGCGCCGCCGACCCTTCGATGGCGCGGTCGAGCGTGAAGGGGACGCTGACTTCCGCCGCCTCGGCGCCGGTGGCCAGCAGGGCGGCAAGCGCAAGACCCGCCCAGGCTTGCCGGCCGGCGCGCTGTGCGCTCATGGCAATGGTCCTTTCCATACCCTGCGCATGGCTTGTCCCGACAATCGCCAATACTTGCCTTAGGCCCGGTAAAAGCCATGCTGTGCAACAGGCACGAGCAAAGAGCAAGCCAAGGCCGCATGTGACGGCGAAGTCTTTGCTGCCATGGCTAACTTTGCCGGCTTTCTGGGCAGGCACGTTAAGTTTCTCGCCAGCGAGAATCGCGCGACTTGGGATATCCTGACCGTGCGAGCGTGCAGCCATGGCGGCGTCAGAACCAAAGATGGCAGCCTGCGACATTCCGTCATTCCGCGCGCCCTATGCGCCGGCGGATGAGGCGATCGCTATTGCCTTGTTGGCGGCGGCCGCCCGCGGCGCCGACGCCGAGGCGCGCATCGATGCCCGCGCCACGCGCCTGATCGAGGCGATCCGCGCCCGTCGCGGCCGCCTCGGCGGGGTGGACGACTTCCTGCACGCCTATGCGCTCTCCACCAAGGAGGGCCTGGCGCTGATGGTGCTGGCCGAGGCGCTGCTGCGCGTTCCCGATGCCGATACCGCCGACCGGCTGATCGAGGACAAGCTCAAGAGCGGCGACTGGACCCATCACGGCACCCGTTCAAGCGCGTTCCTGGTCTCCGCCTCGGCCTGGACGCTCGGCCTCACCGCGCGGGTCATCCATCCGGGCGAGACGCCGGAAGGCATTATCGATTTGGTGGTCAAGCGGCTCGGCCTGACGACGGTGCGCGCCGCCACCAAGCAGGCGATGCGGCTCATCGGCTCGCATTTCGTCCTCGCCGAGAGCATCAACGAGGCGCTCGAACGGGCCGGCGCCCATCGCGCGTTTCTTTATTCTTTCGACATGCTGGGCGAGGGCGCCCGCACCGCCGCGGACGCCGAGCGCTATTTCGACGCCTATGCGCATGCCATTACCGCGATCGGCAAGAGCGCCGGCAACGACCCGCTGCCGCGCCGGCCGGGCATCTCGGTCAAGCTGTCGGCGCTGCATCCGCGCTACGAGCCGCTCTCGCGCGCCCGCGTGCTCAAGGAGTTGACGCCGCGCGTGCTGGAGCTGGCGCGGCTGGCCAAGCAGGACGCGCTCAACTTCACCGTCGATGCCGAGGAGGCCGACCGGCTGGAATTGTCGCTCGACGTCATCGCCGCGGTCCTGCGCGATTCCTCGCTTGTCCGCTGGGACGGGTTCGGGCTTGCCGTGCAGGCCTATCAGAAGCGCAGCCCGGCGGTGATCGACTGGATCGCGCAAGCGGCGCAAGCGCTCGACCGCCGGCTCATGGTGCGCCTGGTCAAGGGCGCCTATTGGGACACCGAGATCAAGCGCGCGCAGGAGCGCGGGCTTGCCGACTATCCGGTGTTCACGCGCAAGGCGATGACCGATCTCTGCTATCTCGACTGCGCGCGCAAGCTGCTGGCGGCGCGGCCGCGGCTCTATGCGCAATTTGCCACCCACAACGCGCTGACGGTGGCGAGCGTGATCGAGGACGCCGGCGGCACCGAGGGCTACGAATTCCAGCGCCTGCATGGCATGGGCGAGGCGCTCTACCAGACGCTGCTCGGCGAAGTACCGGCGCTCACCTGCCGCGTCTATGCGCCGGTCGGCGGCTATGCCGATCTGCTCGCCTATCTGGTGCGTCGCCTGCTGGAGAACGGCGCCAATTCCTCCTTCGTGTCGGTGGCGGCCGATCCGTCCGTGCCGATCGCGGATATCGTGAAGCGCCCGCAAGGCTGGATCGTCACGCCGGAGCGCGCGCGTCACGCGCATATCCCGCTGCCGCGCGATCTGTTCGCGCCCGAGCGAAAGAATTCTTCCGGCGTCGAATTCGGTGACGGCGCCGCGCTCGCGGCGCTGCTGGCCGAGATCGCCGCGGCGGGCGCGCAGGTAAAGACGGCGGCGCCGCTGATCGATGGCGTCGCGGTACGCGGCCATGAACGCGCGGCGATCTCGCCGATCGATGGCGAACCGATCGGCCGCGTGCAGGAAGGCGATGCGGCGATTGTCGGCGCCGCTATGAGCGCGGCGCAGGCTGGCTTTGCGCCCTGGAATGCGGTCCCGCTCGATGCGCGCGCCGCCGCGCTCGCCCGCGCCGGCGACCTGATCGAGCAAAACCGCGCCCGGCTGATCGCGCTGCTGCAAAGCGAGGGCGGCAAGACGCTCGACGATTGCGTCGCCGAAGTGCGCGAGGCCGCCGATTTCTGCCGCTACTACGCCGCGCAAGGTCGCCGCGTCTTGGCGCCGCAGGCATTGCCGGGCCCGACCGGCGAGAGCAACGAATTGCGCTCACGCGGCCGCGGCGTCGTCGTCTGCATCAGCCCGTGGAATTTCCCGCTGGCGATCTTCACCGGCCAGGTGGCTGGCGCGCTGATGGCCGGCAACAGCGTGGTGGCCAAGCCGGCCGAGCAGACGCCGCTGATTGCGTATGAAGCGGTAAAGCTGCTGCATGAAGCCGGTGTGCCGGCGAGCGCGCTGCATCTGGTGCCCGGCGACGGCACGGTCGGCGCGCTGCTCACCGCGGATCCGCGCGTTGGCGGCGTCGCCTTCACCGGCTCGACCGACGTCGCCCGCCAGATCAACCGCGCGCTCGCCGCCAAGGAGGGGCCCATTCCGCCGCTGATCGCCGAGACCGGCGGCATCAACGCCATGATCGTCGACGCCACCGCGCTGCCCGAGCAGGTGGCCGACGACGTCATCGCTAGCGCCTTCCGCTCGGCCGGCCAGCGCTGCTCGGCGCTGCGCCTGTTATGCCTGCAGGACGATATCGCCGCGCGCGTGCTCGCCATGGTCGAAGGCGCCGCGCGCGAACTGGCGCTGGGCGATCCGCGCGACCCGGCGACCCAGGTCGGGCCGGTGATCGATGCCGAGGCCAAGGCCAAGCTCGCGCGCTGGATCGCCGACATGCATGGCGACGTGCTTTTCCGCTGGGACGAGGAGCGGGCGCTGCCCGCCAAAGGCACCTATGTGGCGCCGACGATCATCGCGCTCGATAGCGCGCGCGAACTGAAACAGGAGGTGTTCGGCCCGGTGCTGCATGTGCTGCGCTGGCGGGCGCACGAGCTCGATGGCCTGCTCGACGACATCGCCGCCAATGGCACCGCGCTCACCCTCGGCATCCATTCGCGCATCGACGCGACGGTCGCGCGCATCGTCGCGCGGCTGCCGCACGGCAATGTCTATGTGAACCGCAACATGATCGGCGCCGTGGTCGGCTCGCAGCCCTTCGGCGGCAGCGGCCTCTCCGGCACCGGGCCGAAGGCGGGGGGACCGCATTATCTGCCGCGTTTCGCGCTGGAGCAGGTGGTGACGGTCAACACCGCCGCCGCCGGCGGCAATGCCGCGCTGCTGGGCGAGGAGGATTAGGCCCGCGACATGCTGTCGCGAGGCGGCGTCACGATACCGGCGGGCCGGCCGCCGGGCGGACCGCGCCGGGTTTAACCGTGAAATACGGTATTAACTGCATTGACTCGCAGATCGGGTATTCTGCCACGCATGACTGATTCGGTTGCCCGGCTCTATGACGCCGTGATCGCGGTCCAGGGCTCTGACCCGGCGAAATCGCGCACGGCCAAGCTATTGCGCGCCGGCGGCGCCAAACTGGGCAAAAAGCTGGCCGAGGAAGCGGTCGAGGTGGTCATCGACGCCATCAATGGCCAGCCCGAGGCGGTGATCCGGGAAAGCGCCGATCTGCTCTACAATCTGGTGGTGCTCTGGGTGCATGCCGGGGTGCGCCCCGAGCAGGTCTGGGCCGAGATGCGCCGGCGCGAATTACTGTTCGGCATTGCCGAAAAAGTGCCCAAGAATATGCTACAGGGGCCCCCGCGGCGGCGGGTAGTTGCGCTCGAACAGGCGCGGGCCCGCAAGCGCCGCTGATTGCGGCTTTTTCTCCAGCGAGTGGCGCGATGACGGTTCAGGCTGCCGAGCGGCGTTCTTTGCTTCGCCGGCTTTACGACTGGTGCGTCGACGCCGCCCACAAGCCGCATGCGCTGTGGACCATGAGCGCGGTGGCCTTTGCCGAGAGCTCGTTCTTTCCGGTGCCGCCGGACGTGATGCTGGTGCCCGATGGCGCTGGCGCGGCCGGAGCGCGCCTACGTGATGGCGGCCTGGTGCACGGTCGCCTCGGTCACCGGCGGCATGCTCGGCTATGCCATCGGCTCGCTGCTTTATGACTCGGTCGGCGCCTGGCTGATCCATCTCTACGGCTATGGCGACAAGGTCGAGGCCTTCCGCGCCGCTTACGCGCAATGGGGCGCCTGGATCATCCTGCTCAAGGGGCTGACCCCGATCCCCTACAAGATCGTGACCATCACCTCCGGCTTTGCCGGCTATAACTTCGCGCTTTTCGTGGTCTTTTCCATCATCACCCGCGGCACCCGCTTCTTCGTGCTGGCCTTCCTGCTGCACCGCTACGGCGATCGGGCCCGCCATATCATCGAGCGCCAGCTCGGCTTGTGGACCCTGCTGTTCGCAGTGGTGCTGGTTGCGGGTATTGTCGCCGCGCTTTACTTGATCTGAGCGAATCTGCTTTCCTCATTTTGGCCGTCGGACGGCCGAATTGGGAATCCGCCGGCGCAAATGCCGTTTGGGCGAATTTGCCTCGAGGCGACCGAGTTTTTTCGGTCTGACCCGCCATGACGATCACACGGTTCCTGCTCTGGCATGTGCGATCGGTCGCGGTCAGCGGCGCGCTCGTGCTCGCCTTGGCGTTGACGACGGCCTTTGCCGAGGAGCCGGGCCATGCGGCCAATCGCGGCGATGCGCCGGGCTTTTTCACCGCCATCGCCCACTGGTTCGACCGCCAGGCAGCCAATATCAACGCCGGCTTCAAGAATGCCGGCAGGGGTTTCGAGAATTTCGGCCACGAGGCCGGCATCGCCGCCCGCACCACCGTCGATAACGCCAAGGATGCCGCCGATGCGGTCGGCCGCCTGCCCAAGGCCCGCGTGGTGATCGGCCACGCCCGTTGCACCATGGCGCCCAATGGCGCGCCCGATTGCCTCGCCGCGGCCGATAGCATCTGCAAGGGCTCCGGCTACGGCGCCGGCAAGAGCCTCGACATGACCACGGCCGAGATTTGTCCGCCGAAGGTCTATCTGGCCGGCCGCAATGCCGGGCCGGGCTGCCACACCGAAACCTTCGTTTCGCGCGCGCTCTGCCAATAGCGCGACCCTGCCATTTGGTCGGTCGGCGGCGCTTGTGCCGACCCGGGCCGTGTGTTTCCGTCGCTCGCTTTTCGATGGAGAATGCCGGTGAACCTTTACGCCAAACTGCTGGAACGCCAGGCCGCCGGGCGGCCGGTCACCGTCGGCCTGATCGGGGCCGGCAAGTTCGGCACCATGTTCCTGTCGCAGGCGCGGCTGACGCAAGGCATGCACATCGTCGGCGTCGCCGATCTCGATGTCGCGCGTGCGCGCAGCCAACTGCAGACCGCCGGCTGGGCGGCCGCGGCCTACGCCGCCGCTTCGCTTGACGAGGCGCACAAGGCCGGCGCGACGCTGGTCACCGATGACGCCTCCGTGCTGATCGCCGACCCGCGCATCGAGGTGATCGTCGAGGCGACCGGCGTGCCCGGTGCCGGCATTCATCATGCGCTGGCCGCCGTCGCCAATGGCAAGCACATCGTCATGGTTAATGTGGAAGCCGACGCGGTGGCGGGACCCTTGCTGGCGCGGCGCGCCAAGGCGGCGGGCGTGGTGTACAGCCTGGCCTGGGGCGACCAGCCGGCGCTGATCTGCGAGCAGGTCGACTGGGCGCGCGCCGCCGGCTTCAAGGTGATCGCGGCCGGCAAGGGCACCCGCTATGAGCCGCACTACCACCGGTCCAATCCCGACAATGTCTGGGACATCCTCGACAAGTATCTGAACATCAGCGACCGCAACTCGATCAATCCGAAGATGTTCAATTCATTCGTCGACGGCACCAAGTCGGGCATCGAGATGACCGCGGTGTGCAATGCCACCGGCCTGGTGCCGCAGAGCGACGGGCTGCATTTCCCGCCGGCGACGCGCTTCGAGCTCGCCGACGTGTGCAAGCCGAAGAGCGATGGCGGCAGCTTGGAGAAAGCCGGCGTCACCGAAGTCGTCTCCTCGGTCTATCGCGACGGCAGCGACGTGCCGCATCATCTGGCGCTCGGCACCTATGTCGTGTTCGAGGGCGAGACCGACTACGCCCGCCGCTGCTTCAAGGAATATTCCATGCTGCCGGACAAGACCGGCAAATATGCCGCGCTCTACCGGCCGATCCACATGATCGGGCTCGAGCTCGGCATCTCGGTCGCGAGCGCCGCGCTGCGCAATGAGCCGACCGGCGCACCCACCGGTTTCCGCTCCGACGTGGTGGCGACCGCCAAGTGCGCGCTTAAGGCCGGCGAGATGCTCGACGGCGAGGGCGGCTTCTGCGTCTGGGGCAAGCAGACTCCGGCCGAGGTCTCGCTGCGTGACGCATTGCTGCCGCTCGGCCTGGCGCACAACGTCAAGCTCAAGTGCGACATCGCCGAAGGCGGCGCCGTCAAATGGGCGGACGTCGCCTATGACCCCAACGATGCCGCGGTGAAGGTGCGGCGCGAGATGGAGGCGGCCTTCGGCCGGCGCAATGTCGCTGCCGAGCCGGTGGCGTCGTAGTCGCGTGCGGCGCCTTTCAAGGCCCGACCATCGCTAGTACCCCCCGTTGAATGTCGGCCTATATTTGGGCGTCGGCTAAACTCGGGCGGGTTCGCTGTGTTTGCATTGTTCGTGTCAACAAGTTTAAATTGCGTGCCGGATTTTTTGCTTACCGCCAAGATGCGCAGCCAATTCCGAAGGGGGATAGGGAAATATGGCTGTCCCAGTCACACCTCGAATTGTCATTTCATACCGTCGTTCTGACACGATGGGAATTGCTGGTCGCATATTTGATCGGCTCAAGGCGTATTATGGAGAATCCGCCGTATTTATGGATGTAACGAGCAATCGTCCCGGCTATGACTATCGCGGCGAAATCAAGTCGGCGATGCAAAATTGCGAGGTCGTTCTTGCCGTCATCGGCTTGAAGTGGTTTGGCGGCGGCAAACGGGGTCATACGCGGATCACGAGTGCGAATGATGCCGTCCGCAGCGAGCTGGAAACGGCGTTTCGACTCAAGAAGAGGATTATTCCCGTCCTGGTGGAAGGCGCTCGCATGCCTGGCGCCGACAATCTTCCGGATTCACTGAAGGAATTGACGTTCATTCATGCTGCTGAGGTCGACGCCGCGCAGGATTTCGATTTTCACATCGAGCGGCTAATCGGCGAGATCGATGCGCTGTTGGCGGGCTCTCAAGCCGTGCCGAACTCTGAGGTTGAGCACAAGAAAGGGTCAGAATCGCTCATCCTCGCAGCGCCGCCTTCGGACCCAACAGAACAGGTTTCGCCGGCGGAAAAGGCTGCTGTCACGCCCGGCATTGAAACTAGCGGTCATCCGGCCGGGCGAAGGATCTGGGTTTCGCGGCCGCGCTGACCGCCGCTGTTAGCTTAATCGGGATCGGGCTTTGGGCGTTTGGCGTTTTCAGTCACCGGCAGATCAGCGCTTCATCAGACAATGCCTCCGCGCGCATTGGAAAGGCGGATGTTGCCACCGTTACGTCAGCCGCATCTAATGCCGGAAAGACAATACGCCATGTCGAAAAAGCCTTCGTAACCCAGGCGGCAAAGAGTCAGCCGGCCGTTGGCGGCGTCTACCATGCTGTGACGATTTCGCCGCTGGCCAGGGCCAGATCGCTCCGCACACTCGCATTTTCGCCGGATCACCGGATCCTGGTTGTTGGCGGTGACGATGGTGTGATCCGCTTGTGGAACGCAAAAACCTTCCAACTGATCAAGCGGCTGCCTGACGCGCATGGGTCCGTGATTGGCAGGCTGGGTGCTGTGCGTCGCATAGCGTTCACCGCCGACGGTACAAAACTTGTTGCCGCCGGCTTTGAGAATACGATTCGGATTTGGAATGTCGCCACCGGCGACGTCATGATGGTGCTAAGCGACGACGAGGAAAGCTCCCACCTACGATACTATAGCTTGGCGATATACCCCGGTCCCGAGCTTCGCTGGATCGCCGCGGGAGCCGACGACGGCAAGATTAGAATATGGGATATTCAGAAATCCACCACAACGCCGGTGGTGAAGAAATCGGCTCATGCCGGTGAGGTGTTCGCGTTACACTATTCTCCTGTCATCCAAGACAATTATATTTCGGGTGGCCGAGACGGGAGCATTAACGTCTATACTTCGGGTCACAATCCGACAAAGGTCATTCGAACCAACCAGAGCGTCGTTTTCTGTCTTCGCTATGATCTGAGCGGAGAAAGAGTGTTTTCTGGCGGTACAGGTCGGGCCATCAAACTATGGCAGATTGCCGATGGAAAAGAGTTGATGAGCTTCGAAAAGGGCGGGCATACAAGATCTGTTTTGACGATTGACATATCGGCGGACGGCCGCCGACTGGTCTCTGGAGGCGATGACTCGGCCATAAAGCTCTGGGATGTAAGCACTGGTCGCTTGCTCTACACCTTTATCGGGCACAGGGCGGATGTGGAAGCGGTCGCATTTCATCCCAATGGAAAGTGGCTCGTTTCGGTGAGTGAGGACGGAATGTTGAAGGTTTGGGACATCGCCGCGAAGAAAGTGCTGTTTTCTATCACCGTGTTCGATGACGACCGCTACATCGCGTTTACGGCTGAGGGACGATACACGGGAACGGTGGATATAGGACGTCAGGCCAAGGTTACGTATCTTGACGGCGCAGCCGCGCGAAACGTGCTCGACGAAGATCGCAAAGCCTTATTCGTTCCGTCCGATCGATTTGCGTCCGTTGCCGGACTAAATTAGCGGTGATCACCAAGCGTGCCTCGAATGCCGGCGAGATGCGCGACGGCGAGGGCGGCTTCTGCGTCTGGGGCAAGCAAACTCCGGCCGAGGTCTCGCTGCGTGACGCATTGCTGCCGCTCGGCCTGGCGCACAATGTCAAGCTCAAGTGCGACATCGCCGAAGGCGGCGCCATCAAATGGGCAGACGTCGCCTATGACCCCAATGATGCCGCGGTGAAGGTGCGGCGCGAGATGGAGGCGGCCTTCGGCCGGCGCAATGTCGTCGCCGAGCCGGTGGCGTGACGCGCGCTACTCCAGCTCGATGGTGCCGTCGACCTTGTAGCTGAGACCGACCTTGCCGACGGTCAGGGTCATTTCCGCCGCCAGCGCCTCGTTGCCCTTGAGCCGGCCGTCGGCGATGGCGGCGCGAATGGCCTTCTCGATCTCGCGCTGCGAGGTCACGCCCACCGTCTTGAGGAATTTGCGCAGCGAGGTGTTGAGGACCTCTTCATTCATCGTCCGTCTCCATGAACATGAAAAAGGCGTGTTTTCCGGCACTTTACCGGTCGCGAGAAAGCGGGGAAAGCACGCTTTGGGACACCGGATATGCAAATTTCGTTGCCGTTGACCGGAGGCGGCGCGTGGCTATTATCCCGGCCGGCTGGCGCATGACCCCGAAAATCGGATACCGGTGTTCGGACACGGTGATGTGCAAAGATGCCCCTGTGGCGGAATTGGTAGACGCGCCTGACTCAAAATCAGGTGGTGGAAACATCGTGCTGGTTCGAGTCCGGCCAGGGGCACCACTCTCCTTGAATCCCATCCTCCTTCTCAGCATATGACGTGGGCAGTCGTTACGGAGCGCAAAAGAGATGACTTATAATCCGGCACTCGCCGGCAAGGACCCCCCGCTCACGGCTGCCGCCATCCTGGTCCTGGTGGGGCTTGCCACCATTGGCGGCTTCTTCTTCTTCGAATACGGCATGCACCTGCCGCCCTGCGAACTCTGCCTCCTGCAGCGCAAATCCTATTATGTCGCGGTGCCGCTGGCGGCACTGCTCTGGGTCGGCGCCGGCCATGGCGCCTCGCGCAAGGTGCTGCTGCTCGGCTTCCTTGTCATCGCGCTGGTCATGCTGTGGAACAGCGGCGTTGCCGCCTATCACGCCGGCATCGAGTGGAAGCTCTGGTCGGGACCGAAGGATTGCACCGGGCCAATCGACAAGTTCGGGGCGGCGCGCGATCTGCTCAACAGCTTGCAGAGCATCAACCTGGTGCGCTGCGACGTGGCGCAATGGCGCTTCCTCGGCCTGTCGCTCGCCGGCTGGGATGTGCCGCTGTCATTGGCCTTGGCCGGCGTCGCCGGCTGGGGCGCCAGGTCCGCGCTGAAGCGCAAGGACGATTGAGCAAAAAATAACGACCACGCATGGAAAGGTGCGCGACCATCCGGCGTCACCCGTCTTTCGTGGCCGTCCGTCGCGGAGCGGCAGTCGCTCCGCCTCACTGATGGAACCTTAACGGCTCGACATCATTCTCGCACTGCGAGTAAACGTCGTTCCGCCCACCGCAAGGGTCTCATTCCTACCATGGCTATTCCACGCAATACGACCGGCTATACCGGCACGGCAAAACTGTTGCATTGGCTGATCCTGGCTCTGCTGATCGTGCAGTTCATCCTGGCCTGGACGATGCCGCATATCGGCCGCAACACCAAGCCGGACACCATCATCAACCTGCACTTCTCCTTCGGCATGCTGGTTCTGTTCGTCGCGGTCATTCGCCTGGCATGGCGGGCGACGCACGCGGAGCCGGCACCGATCGACGGCGTGCCGCCCTGGCAGTTGTCGTCGGCGCGGATCATCCACTGGTTGCTTTATATCCTGTTGTTCGTGGTGCCGCTCCTCGGCTGGATGAATGCGTCATGGCGCGGCTTTCCGGTCGTCATGTTCGGGCTTGAATTGCCGAAGCTGATGGCGACGCGCGCGGCCGGCTGGGGCTGGACCGGCGACGTGCACGGCCTGCTCGCCAATTATCTGATGCTGGCGCTGGTCGGCGTGCATGTGGCGGCCGCGCTCTATCACTACTTCGTCCGCCGCGACGGCGTGCTGCAGCGCATGTTGCCGGGCGCCTGAGCGCGTCACTCGTAGCGCAACGCCTCGATCGGATCGAGGCGCGCGGCTTTGCGCGCCGGGTAATAGCCGAAGAAAATCCCCACCGCGGCCGAGAAGAAGAATCCGCCGGCGATCGCACTCGCCGAGATCGGCGTCGACCAGCCGGCGAAATATGAGATGGCGGCGGAAAACGCGACGCCCATGATGATGCCGGCGACGCCGCCGGTCACGCTGAGGAATACCGCCTCGGCGAGAAATTGCAGCAGCACGTGCACGCGCCGCGCGCCGATCGCCATGCGCAGGCCGATCTCGCGCGTGCGCTCGGTCACCGACACCAGCAGGATGTTCATGATGCCGATGCCGCCGACCACCAGCGAGATCGAGGCGACGGCGGCAAGCAGCAGCGCCATGATGCGGCTGGAGCTCTCGGCGGTCTCCGCGATCTGGCTCAAGTTGCGCACGGAGAAATCGTTGTCGTCGCCGGGCTTGATGCGGTGGCGTCGCGCGAGAATCTTGGTCACCTCGGCGATGGCGGGCTGCACGTCGCTTTGATTCACCGCCTGCACGTAAATCTGGTTGACGTAGCCGGCCAGGTGCGGCGTCAGGCCGTAAGGATTGGGCGGGCTCGGATAGATCCAATTGAGCGGCGTCTGCGACTGCGACGGGGCGGCGACGCCGAGCACCTTGCGCTCCGCGGTGGTGAACGGGATCATGAGCAGGTCGTCCTGGTCCTGGCCGAACGATGTCTGCCCCTTGGATTCCAGTAGGCCGATCACCCGCAGCGGCACACCCTTCACCTGAATGAGCGCGCCGATCGGAATTTGCGACTCGCCGAACAATTGCTTCGACACGGTCTGCCCGATCACCGCCACCAGCGCCGCGGAAGCCTCGTCATCGGGCGAGATCTCGCGGCCGGCGACGATGCGCCAATTCGTCATCGGCGGATAATTGGCGCTGATGCCCTGGATTTGCGTGGACCAGTTCTGGTTGCCGGCCTGCACCTGGCCGGATTGGCGGATGAGATAGCTGATCTCGCTGACGGCGGTGGTCTCGCGCAGGATGGCTTGCGCATCGGTGGTGGTGAGCGTGGAGGCGCTGCCGGATCCGGCGCGCATGCCGCCCGACATCCGCGCCCCCGGCAGCACCACGACCAGATTGGTGCCGAGGCGCTCGATCTGCTTGCGCACCGCCTCGTTGGCGCCCTCGCCGACGGCGACCATGGCGATCAGCGCGGCGACGCCGATGAAGACGCCGAGCATGGTCAGGGCCGAGCGCATCATGTTGCGACGGATCGCCTGAATGGCGGCGGCCATGATCATCAGGCCAAAACCCCAAAACGTATTGGTACGCCGCGCGGTGGCGAGCAAGGGGCGCAGTGTCTGCGCGATCGGCGGGCCAACACCTGAGAGCGCGGCGTGCGGCGCCGCGGCGCTGCCGGCCGGTTTTGCATTGCGCTTGTCCGCGATCACCTGGCCGTCGCGCATGGTCAGGACGCGGTCGGCATAGGCGGCGATGTCGGCCTCGTGGGTGACGACGATGACGGTGACGCCTTGCTCGCGATTGAGCCGGGTCAGCGTCTCCATGATTTCATGCGAGGTGCGGGTGTCGAGATTGCCGGTCGGCTCGTCGGCGAGCAGCAGGCCCGGGCTGTTGATCAGCGCCCGCGCGATCGCCACCCGCTGCTGCTGGCCGCCGGAGAGCTGGCCGGGCGTGTTGCGTTCGCGATCGCCCAGGCCGAGCAGCGTCAGGGCGGTGCGCGCGCGCTCGATGCGTGTCGTGGCGCTGGCCGGCCCGGTGGCCGAATAAAACAGCGGCAGTGCCACGTTTTCGATGGCGCTGGTGCGGGCGAGCAGATTGAAGCTCTGGAATACGAAGCCCAGCCGTTCGCTGCGCAGGCTTGCGCGCGCCGGTTCGTCCAGTCCGGCGACGTCGGTCCCCTCGAAGAAATAGCGGCCGCTGCTCGGCCGGTCGAGACAGCCGAGCACCGCCATGAGCGTCGACTTGCCGGAACCCGAATGGCCCATGATGGCGACGAATTCGCCGGCCTCGATGGCGAGGCTCACGTCCTGCAGCGCATGCACGTCGACATCGCCGACATGATAGGTCCGCGAGATGTGCTCCAATCTGATGATCGGTTCCGTCATGATCGATTCGCCGGCCGGCGGCGGCGTCACAGCCGCAGGCGCGGCGCCGCCGCCCTGGCGTTGTTGCCGAGTCGCTATTGCTTTGCTCGGCGATGATGACCTGGTCGCCCGGATTGAGCTCACCCTTGACGATTTCGGTGAAGCTGTCGTCGTCGAGACCGGCGGTTACCGCGACCCGCACCGGCTTGCCGTCGCGCAGCACCCAGACCCTGGCCTGCGGCGTCGGCCGTGTTTTCCCGGTGCCGCGACCTTGCCGCCGCGCGCCGCTGGTCGCGGGCGCATAACGCAGCGCCTGGCTCGGCACCCGCAGCACGTTGGTGCGCTCGTCGATAACGATGCGATTGGCCGCCGTCATGCCCGGCTTGAGCGCCAGATCGGCATTGTCGACGCTGACGACGACGTCATAGGTGACGACGTTCTGCACGGTCTGCGGCGATTGCCGCACCTGGGTGACGGTGCCGGCGAAACTGCGGCTGGGAAAGGCATCGACCGTGAACAAGGCCTTGTTGCCTTCCTTGATGCCGCCGATGTCGCTTTCGCTGACATTGGTGTCGACCTGCATCTTGGTGAGGTCGGTGGCGATCAGGAACAAGGTCGGGGTCTGGAAGCTTGCCGCCACGGTCTGGCCGACGGTGACATTGCGCGACACCACGGTGCCGTCCACCGGCGAGACGATATTGGCATAGCCGAGATTGACCTTTGCCGCTTCGAGCTGCGCCTGGCGCTGCTCGATGATGGCCTCATCGACACCGATCTGCGCGCGCGCCTGGTCGAGCGCGTTCCTGGCAATGTCGAGCGTGTCTTTGGAAATGGCATTGGTTTGCGCCAGCCGCGCTTTGCGATCGTAATCGAGCCGCACGTAGTCGGCGTTGGCCTGGTCCTTGACGAGTTGCGCCTTGGCCTGATCGAGATTGGCTTTGTTCTGGTCGACGACGGTCTGGTACGGACGCGGATCGATCTTGGCGCAGATCTGTCCCGTCTTGACCTGGGTATTGTAGTCGCAATGGATTTCCTGGATGACGCCGGACACATAGGACCCGACGATGATGGTGAGCATCGGGTTGACGGTGCCGGTGGCGGTCACCGTGCGGGTGACGTCGCCGCGGCTGACCGCGGCGGTGGTATAGCGCACGGTGTTACCGGCGCTGGTCAGCCACCAGCCGGCGCCGACCGCGGCGATAACGGCGAGCGCCAGCACGGCGGCGATCACCCACGGCTTGCGTGAGCGTGCCCGCGCAGGCGGTGGCGGCTGGGGAACGAGCACGACGGGTGTTGCCTGGCCCAGCCGCGCGTCGTCGGTTCCAACGGGCTTGTTCATGCACGCGCTCCCGCTTGGCCCCCCAGGCATAAACAGCTAGCGCAGACACGGGCAGCCGCCATTGATGCGGGTCAAATGACCGGGAAATAGATAGAAAGAATCGGCTTTTGCCGGTGGTGTCGCCGCGCGCCGCCTTACGGCTCCAGCTCGGTATCCCAATAAAGATAATCGAGCCAGCTTTCGTGCAGGTAATTGGGCGGGAACAGCCGGCCGTTCTGTGATGCAGGTGATCGGCATCGCCCGTCGGTTGGGCGAACTGGCCGCCACTACATTGTCCCAGGTGGTGTGGCCGCCGCGCGAGCGCGGCCACGCTCTATCATTGGCTGGTATGTGGCGACTGCCTGGAACGGATGCTGGCGGGATCGCGCAGCAGAGAGAATTGAAAGCGGGGTAAGCCACTTTTCTACGTAGCGCCGGGATTTGGGTTCATATCTCATATTGACGTTATCATTTTTGATAACTAATATAATAGATATGAGGCGAAGCCAGCTTTTGCAGAAACTCGCCGGAGCGGATCGAAACGGCGTTTGGGCATTTACCCCGGCGACCTTCTCGGCTCTTTTTGGCGACGTGGAGCCCGGCTACCTCAGGCTCATGATGAAACGCCTGACGGATCAGGGTCTGCTGATCAGAGCGGCGCGCGGCCTTTATGTGAATCCTTATGCTCGTTCCATCCCAACAGACGTACGAGGCGGACTTATTCGATTCCTTCGGCCACGCGAACTCAGTTACGTCAGCCTGGAATCCAAATTATCGGAGGCCGGGGTTATTTCTCAAGTCACGACAGTCCTGACATGTATGACGACCGGTTCTCCAGGGCGGTTCGACACCCCATGGGGTGCGATCGAATTCACCCATACCGATCGTGTCATCGAATTTGGAGTCCGACGTGTCCGCGCGGGACGATGGAGTGCTTGAGGCCAGCATCGAAAGGGCGACACGCGATTTACGCCGCGTCGGCAGAAATACGGATTTGATTGACGAGGAGATCCTGGCCGAAGCGATCTCTGAAGAGAGGCATCATGAGCAGCAAAGCCACAAGCCTTAAGAGCGCCATCGGCGATTTCATGGCCAAGCGCGGCATTGCCGGCGAGATGGAGCAAAATCTCGTCAAAGAAGCCATCCACCTGCATTTGCTGTCGGCACTATCGGACGCAGGCATTCTTCGTCATGTCGTATTTCAAGGTGGAACCGCGCTCCGCCTTTGCTATGGCGGGGAACGCTACAGCGAAGATTTGGACTTTGTGTGCGGAAAATCAGGCTCCTACGTGGACAAGATCGAATTCGACAAGTTAATTCGGGATGCATTGGATGCAACAAAGCGCTCGTTGCATCGGGATTTCGATATTGATCCGAATCGGATTTCGCTCAAACAACCCGCACATCCAATGGCGATCAAGGGCAATTCCGTCGCCGTGACTGCATGGCAAATTGTGGTGCCAATCAGCTCGACCGAGCGGTCGCCAAAATCGCGCATCAAGATCGAATTCGCGATTGTGCCGTCTTACGAAAACGCGCCTCGCGTCGTGCGGATTACGCCCGGGCTCGTGCAGGTGCAGGATGTGATCTTGGCGGTCGAAAGTGAGAACGAAATTCTTGCCGATAAAGCGGTTGCATTGACGGCAAGGCAGACTCTGAAATATCGCGATATTTGGGACATTTGGGACCTTACCGGCAGGATGGACGCGAAAATCGATCGTGCCATGGTTCAGCACAAATTCGCTGACTACGGAACCAAAGATGTCGAAGCGAAAGCGCGAAGCAGGCTGGATGAGATCGCAAAGGAGCGGACCGCTCAATTGTTTCTTGCAGAAATGAAAAGATTTTTGCCGGCCAAGCGCGTGGCAGAATTGACCAATGCCGGGTGGCATCGCGCAATTCTGGCCAAAAGCGGGGACCTGATAAGACAGGCAGTCCTTCCCGCGTGATCTAGTGCCGCCGATTTGAAGTTCCTGCACCACTTGCAGCAAACTCGTTCAGGAACTTCAAATCGAAAAGCGGCGCTGAACTCATAGAGTTGCTAGAGCGTGTTTGACTTAGATTGAAGCGGTGCAGCAAGCGCGGCGCGCTCCCTCTCCCCCATAGCCCGTCGAAGACGGGCGTAAACGCCCTAATGGGGGAGAGGGTTGGGGTGAGGGGGCAAGTGATTCATCGATCATCACTTTCCCCCTCACCCGGCGCACTTCGTGCGCCGACCTCTCCCCCAGGGGAGAGGTGGAGGCTGTGCCAAGTCGCGATTCAATCTGAAACAGAAGCGCTCTAGTGCCCCTTTGTTTCCGAAGTTCGTGTCAGAGCGTGCTGCCATGTATCACGAACTTCGGAAACGGGGCACTAGGCGCCTTACGGCTCCAGCTCGGTATCCCAATAAAGATAATCGAGCCAGCTTTCGTGCAGGTAGTTGGGCGGGAACAGCCGGCCGTTCTTGTGCAGGTGATGCACCGTCGGCTGGAACGGCATCTGCGACGGCCACATATGCGCCTCGGCCGGCGTCAGGTTGGCCTTGCGCAGGTTACAGGGCGAGCAGGCCGCCACCACATTGTCCCAGGTGGTGTGGCCGCCGCGCGAGCGCGGGATCAGGTGATCGAAGGTGAGGTCGTCGCGGTCGCCGCAATACTGGCAGGAGAAACGGTCGCGCAGGAACACGTTGAAGCGGGTGAAGGCCGGGTGGGTGGAAGGCTTCACATAGGTCTTCAGCGAGACCACGCTGGGCAGCCGCATCTCCAGGCTGGGGCTGTGCACCGCGCGTTCGTAATTGGCGACGATGTTCACCCGATCGAGGAAGACCGCCTTGATGGTGTCCTGCCAGGACCACAGCGACAGCGGATAATAGCTCAGCGGCCGAAAATCCGCGTTGAGCACCAGGGCGGGAAAACCACTGGGCGAAACATGCACGTTCAAGCGACTTTCCTCCACCTCCGTGAGGCTGCCGCCACGCAGCTTAAGGTCTAGTAATAAGGCAGCGTGACAGGATTGTGAAGTCGGTGCGGGGCGTTACCCGCCATGCGGCGGACGGCGGCCGGAAAAGGCGCGGGCCAGGAATTCGCCGCCCTGGCGCAGGCCTTCCTGGTCGATGCCGTGGCCGATGCTGGGCGAGACGTGCCATTCGGTCGGCACGTCGAGCGCGGCCAGGCCCTGCGCGGCCTGGAACAGCGCCGGCACCGGGATGAGGTCGTCCTGCTCGCCATGCACCAGCAGCACCGGCGGCCGGCTGGTGATCTCGGCGGCAAAAGAATTCGGGGTCGATGTTCTCCGGCACCACCAGCATGCCGGAATAGCCGACGATGGCCGCGGGGGCGATGGCGCGGCGCAGGCCGACATGCAGTGCCATCATGGTCCCTTGCGAAAAGCCGACCAGCGCCAGCGCCGCGGGCGGCAAGCTTTGGCGGGCGAGCTCGGCATCGAGAAACGCATTGAGCAGCGGGGCCGCGCTTTGCACGCCGGTCCAGCGTTCGTTCGGATCGCGAAACGTAAGCGGAAACCATTCGCGCCCGACCGGCGCCTGTCCGCATGGCCGCGGCGCATGCGGCGAGACGAAGGCGGCGTCCGGCAGCAAGCCGGCCCAGGCGCGGCCGATCTCGATCAGGTCGTTGCCGTCGGCGCCGTAGCCATGCAGGAACACGACGAGCTGTTTCGCCTTGCCCGAGCGTGGCTTGAGGCGCGGGCCGTCGAGTTCAGCCATGGCTGGATTTCCTTTTCGTCGTTGTCTTCTTCTTGGTCGACTTCTTCTTGGTCTTGGTCTTCTTCTTCGCCGCGCCGTCCATCTCGATCGGCACCACCGCGCGCTTCTTCACCGCGTGATAATAGGCCCAGAGCAGATGCGCCGCCACTCCGCGCCAGGGCCGCCAGATCTCCGCCATCTTCGTCATCACCTTCGTGTCCGGCCGTCTGCGCAGCCCGAACGCCAGCCGCGCCGATTCCTGCACGGCGAGGTCGCCGGCGGGGAAGGCGTCGGCGTGGCCCAGGCAGAACAACAGATAGATGTCGGCGGTCCAGGGGCCGACGCCGTGCAAGGCGGTGAGCGCGGCATGGGCGGCATCGGCGGGCATGTCGCCGATGGCGGTCAGGTCGATTTGGCCGGTGGCGACGGCCAGGCCGATCGCGCGGATCGACTTGATCTTGGCCGCCGAGAGCCCGAGCCGCTTGAGCTTGTCGGTGCGCGCGCGGCGCACGCTGTCGTGGTGGAACGGCGCGAAGGCGGCAAACAGCCGCGCGCGGATGGCGGCGGCGCTGGCGGTCGACAGCTGCTGGCCGCAGACGATGGCGCACAAGCCGGCAAAGCCGGCGTCGCGCCGGCGCAGGGCGAAGGCGCCGGCGGTCGCGGCGACCGGCGCCAGCCGCGGATCGGCCTCGATCAGCCGCGCCAGGCCTGCCCGCAGATCGTCATCGGTGTGGAGGAACCGGGTCATGCGCTAACGATGTAGCAAGCAAGACACTAGATAGAAATGCCATGCCACCCGTTTTCCGTTTCGCGCCGTCGCCCAACGGCTATCTGCATCTCGGCCACGCGCTGTCGGCGCTGCTCAATGCCGACCGGGCGGCGGCGGCCGGCGGGCGGCTGCTGCTGCGCATCGAGGACATCGACGCGGCGCGCTGCCGGCCGGAATACGAGACCGCGATCGATGAGGACCTGGCCTGGCTCGGGCTCTCGTTCGAGCAGCCGGTGCGCCGGCAGTCCGCGCATTATGACAACTACCGCGCCGCGCTCGCCAGGCTCGATGCCCTGGGCCTGATCTATCCCAGTTTCGAAAGCCGGGCGGAAATCGCCGCGCTGGTCGCCGCGCGCGAGACAAGGGGCCCTTGGCCGCGCGATCCCGACGGCGCGCCGCTTTATCCGGGCGCCGCCAAGTCGCTTGCAGCGGCGGAACGCCGGCGCCGCATCGAGACCGGCGCGCCCTATGCGCTGCGGCTCGACATGCAAGCCGCGCTGGCGCGCGCGGGCCCGCTCACCTGGAGCGAAAGCGGTGCGGGTCCGCAGGGCGAGACCGGCACCATCGCCGCCGATGCCGCCGCCTGGGGCGACGTGGTGCTGGCGCGCAAGGACGCGCCGGCGAGCTACCACCTCGCCGTCACCGTGGACGATGCGGCGCAAGCCGTCACCGAGGTGGTGCGCGGACGCGATCTCTTCCACGCCACCAGCGTGCACCGGCTGCTGCAGGCGCTGCTCGGCCTTGCGGTTCCGCAATACCACCATCATCGCCTTATCCACGATGTCGACGGCCGCAAGCTGTCGAAATCGACGCGGGCGACGGGTTTGCGCGAGTTGCGCGGGCAAGGCCTGAGCGCGGTCGATATCCGTCGCATGGTCGGGCTCGATTGAGCCGCCTATCCGTGGCATGGTCCGTGCGGGGCGGGGGAAAGTATGGCAAAGCGCAAAACCCGCAAAACGCCGCGCCGCAGGCGCCAAGGCCGTCACGCGCCGCCCCTGCGCGCGGTCAAGAAGCGCGCCGCCAAAGTGCGCGCCGCCAAGACGCATGGCGCCAAGCCGCATGCCGCCAAGCCGCGCGCGCGCAAGCCACCGTCGTCGGGCGCGCTTGAAGCCACGCTCGCCGGCATCGCTCACGACATCCGCACGCCGCTCACCGGCATCGCGGCGCTGGCCGAACTGCTGGCGTCCTCCGACCTGGGAACGCGCGAGCGCGACTGGGCCAACGCGATCAAGAGCGGCGCCGATCATCTCGCCGCCATTGCCAGCCTGATCATCGATGCCGCCAAGGCCGACGCCACCGGGCTGACCTTGCGCAGCGCGCCGTTTTCGCCGCGCGCGCTCGCCCAAGCGGTCGGCCACGGCTTGGCGGCGCGCGCCGGCAACACGAATGTGAAGACGGAGATCGTCATTGCCGCCGATCTGCCGGCACTGGTCGAGGGCGACGCGCTGCGCCTGCGCGCGGCGCTGGAGAACCTCGTCGACAACGCGGTGAAATTCACCAACGAAGGCCGCGTGATCTTCACCGCCGGCGTCGAGCAGGCGGAGCGGGCGCGCGTGCGCCTCGTCTTCACGGTGGTCGATACCGGCATCGGCATGGACCCGCGCGACGTGAACAAGCTGTTCCGGCCCTTCGCGCAGGCGAGCGAAGCGGTCGCGCGCCGCTATGGCGGCGCCGGTTTGGGCCTCGTCTTCATCAAGCGGGTCGCCGAGGCCATGCAAGGCAGCCTCGACGTCACCTCGAAGCGGGGAAAGGGCACCACGTTTCGTCTGACCGTGCCGGTCAAGCGGTTGGATGGTCAGCCCGCGGTCGAGCCGGGCGACGCCCGTCCCGCGCTGCAGCCGCTGTCGATCCTCTGCGCCGAGGACAACCCTTACGGCCGCGTGGTGATGAACACGATCGTCAGCGAGCTCGGCCATCGCATCGATTTCGTCGAGACCGGCGAGGCGGCGGTGGAGGCGGCGGCGGCCGGCGGCTACGACGCGGTGCTGATGGATGTTGCGCTGTCCGGACTCGACGGGCTCAAGGCGACCGCGGCGATCCGGGCGCTGCCGGGCGCCGCGGGACAGTTGCCGGTGATCGGTATTTCCGGTCGCGGCGCAGCGAGCGACGAAGCCGCCGCCCGCGCGGCGGGCATGGATTTCTATTTCGTCAAGCCGGTGAGCCCGGCGAAACTGGCGCAGGCGCTGGCGGCATTGCCTCTGCAGCGTCCCTGACTCAGGATTGGCATCTATATCAAAACTGATATAAAAAAGCCAAACGAAACCGGTCGTCTTTCTCGTCGACTCGCTTGACCGGGTCCGCGCGTTTCCAGAGCGGGCGCGTCGCGATGCGGGATTTCAACTTGATCGCGTGCAGCGTGGACTCGATTCCGACGATTGGAAACCGATGGCGACAATTGGATCCGGTGTACGGGAAATTCGCGTGCGAGCTGCAACCGGAATCCATCGGGTGGTTTATGTCGCGTAGTTTGCCGATGCCATCAATGTATTGCACGCGTTTCAGAAGAAAGCACAGCGCACCTCACCGCGCGACCTGGCGCTCGCGCAGTCACGTTTTCGCGATTTGAAGCAGGGAGGATTGCGATGAAGAGACAACGGTTCGCCAGTGTGTGGGACGCGATCGAGCCCGAGCCCGCCGAAGCGGCAAGCATGAAAGCGCGTGCGGAAATGATGATAGCGATCCGCGAAGCCGTAGCGGCTTGGAAGGTGACGCAGGCGGTGGCCGCCAAGCGGCTTAAGCTGACACAACCGCGGATGAACGACCTGCTGCGCGGCCGCATCAACAAATTCAGCCTTGATGCGCTGATCGATCTGGCAACCCGCGCTGGGCTAGCGGTTCGGGTCGAGGTCGTGCGCCCCGCGGCGTAATCGGCATGCCGGGCGCTACGTCGTCCCCAGGGTGCTGGTGAAGACACCCAGGCCGAAAATGCAGACGCCGAGCACGAGCGCGATTGAGCCGCCGATAATATTGCGCACGCCGCCGATTTGCCTGGCTTCCAGCAGCGCGACGGAAGGATCGGCCGGATCGTAATGGACCGGAACGGTCGCGCCGACCGGATAACGATCGATGCACGCATGCGCTTGCAGTTCGCTGCCCAAGCCAAACTGCTCGATGCCGGGGGAGATGACGTCGCCCTGGTACTGTCGTCCGCCGACCGCATAGGAATAGCGCACGCGCGGAACGTGAAAAATGCCGCTGGTTGGATAGGATTTCTTGGCCACGATGGCGGTGAGAATTTCCCCGCCGGCCACCGGCCAATGGCTGCTCTGCCGTCCGATCCGGCGACGATCGCGACCGTTCTTGATCAAGAACAGGCCAAAGGCAAAAAGTGCGAGGCCCACGGCGATGCCGCCGAACACGATATAGGGCTGCGCATCGGCGTCGACGGTTGTCTTGGCAAAGGCTGCGCCGACCGATGCCGCGCTGAAGGCGGCAAGACTTGCAGCAAAGGTGAAAAACCTTGTCATTCCGCGGCGGTCGCTCCCGACAAGCAGACTGGCTCAAATCCCGATGCGTGTCATGTATTCGTTGTGCCGTTCTTGCGCTCCATGATGCGCACCAGGTCCGACATGATGCGGTTCAGCGCGTGCCTTGGCACGGGTAGGTTCTTTTTCATACAATCAGGAATTGATATTGAGGCGGGTTGACTTCTGAGTCAACCGCACTATTTTGACTGAGCGAACGATTGTGGTGCGCTGTTCCAAGGCGGCCACCGCCGTGATCGAAGAGATCGCGGCGTCGTCACCGGAAATCTATGTGGAAATTTCCACGGCGGTGAAAGTGATCAAGCAGCATGGCTTCGTCGGCGAAAACCGGGTCGCGATCCTCAATTACCAATATGACGTCTATCTCGTTCGACCCGCGTCTCCAGGCTTACCGATGATCGTCTTGCACAATCCGGCGGACCGAGGCGAAGCCATCTTGACCAATATCGGGCGCTTTTCAGACGCGACGGAACAACAAAGAAAACAGCTCGCCATGCGGGGAGCCAATGCGATCGGGCTGACCGTGACCGACATTCTTGTCATTCGCAAGTGAGCACAAATCATGGCCGCCACGAAATCGACCCCAGGCACGAAACATCGTCAGTCCGACCAATCGAACTGGTCCAAGCTGGAGACCTTTGACGCGGTCGAGCAAAGATCGCTGAGGAAATTTCCTCAAGACTCGCAAGTTGTGGATTGAATCGGCCAATAGGCGGCAGATCGGATTGATGCTGGCCGGCATCCGCAAGACCGCCGGCTTGTCGCAAAAGCAGCTCGGCGAGATCACCGGCTGGGACAAATCGTTCATTTCGCGCATCGAGGGCACCCGCGGCAGTGTTCCCGATCTGGAAACCTTGGCGCGCTACGCGCAGGCATGCAACGCACAAGCGGGCGTGGTCATCGGGGTCCCGACCATGGGCAATGAATTGCGTGTTGTCGATGCGGTGCCTCTCAAAGTCGGGGTGGCGCCGCGTAAAAAGAAGCCATTCGAAGCCATGCGCGCTGACGATACCGAATTGCCGCAGTTCGTCTTTGACGACCGCAGCAAGACGATAGCGGATTGATCGCCGTTCGAAGATGGATACGGCCGCGAATCTATTTGGTCTCTTGGGGGTTTTCTTCTTGGCGGCGCCGGTTTTCTACGCCGCCAAATACGGCAGCCTGGTTCGCCGGGCACGCGCATCCGGGCCGATCGATCCCGCGAACCAAGCGCTGGTCAGAGCGCATGAGCAAGCGCTCAGGAATTTGACGGATCACCAAAGCCGATGGACACCGTTGATGAGCGCCTGCCTGTTCGCGGGGACAGGCTGCGCGGGCTTGTCCTATCTCATCGGCCTGATCAAGGCGCTGTCGTAGTTTCGGCGTTCTTGCGCTCCACGATGCGCACCAGGTCCGACATGATGCGGTTCAATTCGAAATCCTTCGGCGTATAGACCGCCGCCACGCCGGATTTCTCCAGTTCCGCCGCGTCCTCCGGCGGGATGATGCCGCCGACCACCAAGGGCACGTCGAGCCCGGCCTGCTTCATGCGCCCGACCACGTCATGCACCAGCGGCAGATGGCTGCCGGAAAGCACCGACAGGCCGATCACATGTGCTTTTTCCTTGCACGCGGCATCGACGATCTCTTCCGGCGTCAGCCTGATGCCCTCATAGACCACCTGCATGCCGGCATCGCGGGCGCGCACCGCGATCTGCTCGGCGCCATTGCTATGGCCGTCGAGCCCGGGCTTGCCGACCAGGAAGGTCATGCGCCGTCCGAGCTTGCGTGAAACGCGGTCGACGTCGGCGCGGATGTCGTCGAGGCCGGTGACGTCGTTACGCATGGCACGGCCGATGCCGGTGGGCGCGCGGTACTCGCCGAACGATTCACGCAGCGTCCAGCCCCACTCGCCGGTGGTGACGCCGGCTTTCGCGCATTCAATCGAGGCCGGCATGATATTGCCGCCGCCCGACGCCGCGCGTTTCAACTCCTTCAGCGCCGCGGCCACCGCCGCATTGTCGCGCTGCGCGCGCCAGGCCTTAAGGCGCGCGATCTGGTCGTGCTCGGCTTCCGGTGACACGGTCATGATCGACTCCACGCCGCCGGTCAGCGGCGAGGGCTCGCTCTCCAGATATTTGTTGACGCCGACCACGATCTGCTCGCCGCGCTCGATGGCTTCCAGCCGCGCCGTGTTCGAACTCGACGAGCTGCTGCTTCATGTAGCCCAACTCGACCGCCGCCACCGCGCCGCCCATCGCCTCGATGCGCGCGAGCTCCTCCTTGGCCTCGGCCTTGAGCGCCTCGACCTTCTCGGTCATCACCGTGGAGCCGTCGAAGATATCGCCATAGTCGAGCAGGTCGGTCTCGTAGGCGAGGATCTGCTGCATGCGCAGCGACCATTGCTGGTCCCACGGCCGCGGCAGGCCGAGCGCCTCGTTCCAGGCCGGAAGCTGCACGGCGCGGGCGCGCGCGTTCTTCGACAAGGTGACCGCCAGCATTTCCAGCAAGATACGCGCGACATTGTTCTCGGCTTGCTGTTCGGTCAGGCCCAATGAATTCACCTGCACGCCGTAGCGGAACAGCCGGTGCTTGGCATCGGTGATGCCGTAACGTTGCTGTGTGATCTCGTCCCACAATTCGGTGAAGGCGCGCATCTTGCAGATTTCGGTAATGAAGCGAAGTCCGGCATTGACGAAAAAGGAGATGCGGCCGACCACTTCGGAAAACTTCTCCTGGGAGACTTCGCCGGAGCCCTTCACGGTGTCGAGCACGGCGATGGCGGTGGCCAGCGCGAAGGCGAGCTCCTGCACCGGCGTCGCGCCGGCCTCCTGCAGATGGTAGGAGCAGATGTTCATCGGATTCCATTTCGGCAATTCGGAGGTGGTGAAGATCGCCACGTCCTTGATCAGCCGCATGGAGGGCGCCGGCGGGAACACGTAAGTGCCGCGCGAGAGATATTCCTTGATGATGTCGTTCTGGATGGTGCCGGTGAGCGCGGTGCGCGGCGCGCCCTGTTCGTCGGCGACCGCGATGTAGAGCGCCATCAGCCACGCCGCCGTGGCGTTGATGGTCATCGACGTATTCATGCTCGCCAGCGGGATGCCGTCGAACAAGGCGCGCATGTCGCCGAGATGGCAGACCGGCACGCCGACTTTGCCGACTTCGCCCTTGGCCAGCGGATCATCGAAGTCGTAGCCGGTCTGCGTCGGCAGATCGAAGGCGACCGAGAGCCCGGTCTGGCCCTTGGCCAGGTTCTTGCGGTAGAGCGCATTGGAATCCGCGGCCGTCGAATGGCCGGCATAGGTGCGGAAAATCCACGGCTTGTCGCGTTTGCGGTGCTGCTCGCTCATAGGCAGTTCTTCGGCGGTTCTTCGGCGGTTCTTCGCGGTGCTGCGATAGTCCGGCTCATTGTGCATTGCAACAAGCCGCTTGGCAATCGCTTCGCTATGGTGGATGACGCCTGGGGCGGCAAAGCAAGGGGAAACGATGCAGGCTGCGTCGCGCAAGCTCACCCTCGCCGAAACCGTGGCCATCGGCATCGGCGGCATGATCGGCGGCGGCATCTTCGCCGTCTTGGGTCTCGCCATCGCGCAGGCCGGCCATGCGGTGCCGCTGACCTTCGCGGTGGGCGGCGCGATCGCGCTGCTCACCGGCCTGTCCTATGCCCATCTCGGCCTTGCCTTTCACGGCGACGGCGGCAGCTTCACCTATATCGAACATGCCTTTGGCCGGCCGGCCCTGGCGGCGGTAGCGGGCTGGCTGCTGGTCGCCGGCTATGTCGGCACGCTGGCGCTCTACGCCACCGCCTTCGGCGCCTATGGCGCGACGCTGATCGCCGGCCCGCATGCCCCCGCCTACGTCGCCGGCGGGCTGGCCGCGCTGGTGCTGCTTGTCTTCCTGTTGGTCAATCTCGGTGGTGCCAAGACCTCGGGCATGACCGAGCTGAACTTGGTGGCGATCAAGCTCACCATCCTCGCCGGTTTTGCCGTGGCCGGTCTGCACAGCGCCACGCGCGCGCACTTTCAGCCGCTGTTCGACCGCGGCACCTTGGCGCCGTTCTCCGCCGCGGCCCTCATCTTCGTCGCTTACGAGGGCTTCGAGCTTATTCCCAATGCCATCGACGAAATGGAAAACCCGCGCGTCAATCTCAAGCGCGCGCTGGTGATCGCGATCCTGGCGACATCGGCGATCTATGTGGTGGTGGCGCTGGCGGCGCTGGGCAATCTCACGCCGGCGCAGATCGTGCACGACCAGGAATATGTGCTGGCGGTGGCCGCGCGCCCGACTTTGGGCGAGGCCGGCTTTGTGCTGATCGGCATCGCGGCGCTGCTGTCCACCGCGTCCGCGATCAACGCCACGCTGTTCGGGGCGGCACGGCTGGCCATGGTGATGGCAAGCGAGCGCGCGCTGCCGCGCCTGTTCTCGCTGCGCGAGCGCATCCGGCCGGTGCCCTGGGCGGCGCTGCTCGCCTTGACCGCGGCGGCGCTGGTCTTCGCGCTGATGGCGCCGCTGGCGATCATCTCGACCTTCGCCAGCGCCACCTTCCTGCTGATCTTCCTCGCCATCAACCTGTCGGCCTGGCGCTTGCGCCGTCGCATCGGCCTCGCCGGTATCTGGCCGCTCGCCGGCGCTGTCGCAACGGCGGCGAGCTTCCTGTTGCTGATGGTGCACAGCTTCGCCGCGTCGCCGACGAGCCTTGCTTGGATCGTCGGCTTCTACGCGGCGGCGGTCGCCGTCGAGATCGTGTTGACGATAAGGCGCGGTGCGCGCGCCTCGGGCCCGCCGAGGATTGGCGGCGGCGCTAGCGTCTAATCAGCCGCAGGATGAACAACAGGATGCAGGCGCCGACGACCGCGCTGACGATCGCGGTCAGCCACCAAGGTCCGATGCTGGGCAAATGGAGTGTGGTCCACAGCCAGCCGCCGATGAAGGCGCCAATGACGCCGATGACGAGGTCGCCGATGAGGCCAAAGCCGCCTCCCATGATCTTGCCGGCCAGCCAGCCGGCGATCAGGCCGATGATAAGAATGACGATCAGACTGTTGGTTGCCATCATGACGTCGTGTTCTCCCCAGCGAAGAGCCCTGATACCACGGGCATAAGGCAGTTCGATATCGAAACTTTGACAGCCGCCCGTGTCTTTCCCCGGACGAGTGCCGACAGGGCTCCTGAACGGCGATTCTGCCCGGGGTGCAACGCCCGGTTATCGGCGCTACATTCCCCCGGTTGGCAATATGTCGATGTTGCGCTGCAGCATGGTTTGCGGCAAACTGGCTAGAATGCGTGTTTCAGGGAGATGTGAGATGCCGGCCGCCGCACCCAAGAGGAGCGTCGCTCCGCTCAAGGACCTTTACGGGATCGGCGAGATTCCGCCGCTCGGCCACGTGCCGGAGAAGATGCATGCCTGGGTGATCCGCAAGGAGCGCCACGGCCCGCCGGAAAAGTCGATGCAGCTCGAAGTGGTGCCGACCTGGCCGATCGGCGAGGACGAGGTGCTGCTGTTGGTGATGGCCGGCGGCGTCAACTACAACGGCGTCTGGGCCGGGCTCGGCCAGCCGATCTCGACCTTGGACGTGCACAAGCAGCCCTATCACATCGCCGGCTCCGATGCCTCGGGCATCGTCTGGGCGGTCGGCAGCAAGGTGCGGCGCTGGAAGGTTGGCGACGAGGTCATCGTCCACTGCAACCAGGACGACGGCGACGACGAGGACTGCAATGGCGGCGATCCGCTGCTGTCGCCCTCGCAGCGCATCTGGGGCTATGAGACGCCGGACGGCTCGTTCGCGCAGTTCTGCCGCGTGCAGTCGCGGCAATTGATGATAAAGCCGGCGCATCTGAGCTGGGAAGAATCGGCCTGCTACACGCTCACGCTCGCCACCGCCTACCGCATGCTGTTCGGCCATCCGCCGCACACGCTCAAGCCGGGCGACAATGTGCTTGTGTGGGGCGCCTCCGGCGGGCTCGGCGTGTTCGGCATCCAGCTCGTCGCCGCCTCCGGCGCCAACGCCATCGGCATCGTCTCCGACGAATCGAAATCGGAATACGTGTTCAATCTCGGCGCCAAGGGCGTGATCAACCGCAAGGAATTCAAGTGCTGGGGCCAGCTCCCGCAGGTGAACTCGGCGGAATACAACGACTGGAGCAAGGAAGCGCGCCGTTTCGGCAAGGCAATCTGGGACATCACGGGAAAACGCGACGTCGACATCGTGTTCGAGCATCCGGGCGAGGCGACCTTCCCGGTGTCGTCCATGGTGGTCAAGCGCGGCGGCATGGTGGTGTTCTGCGCCGGCACCACGGGCTTCAACATCACCTTCGACGCCCGCTATGTCTGGATGCGGCAGAAGCGCATCCAGGGCTCGCATTTCGCGCATTTGAAACAGGCCTCGCAGGCCAACCGCTTCGTGCTCGAGCGCCGCATCGATCCGTGCCTGAGCAAGGTGTTCCCCTGGGCGGAGATCCCCAAGGCGCACACCATGATGTGGAAGAACCAGCACCCGCCCGGCAACATGGCGGTGCTGGTCAACGCGCCGATGACCGGCCTGAAGACGCTGGACGACGTGCAGGAAGTGGCGGGAAGCGTTTAGGCCGTCTTCGCGCGCGCCAGCTTGATCGCCGTATTCAGCTCGCCGCCGAAGATGAAAATCGCCGCGCAGACGTAAAGAAACACCAGCGCGATCATCGCCGACGCCAAGCCGGCATACATCGATACATAGGCGAAAGCGTAGGACGCGAGATAGCGGCCGAAGGCGGCGCCGGCGCCGAGCCACAAAAGCAGCGTCGCCAGCACGCCGGGCGCGATGTCGGTGAATGCGCGCCGTCCCGCCGGCAGCCAGAGATGCACGATCAACAGCGCCACGATCAGCACCAGTGCCGCCACGCCGTAACGCGCGAACGTGACCAGGCTGTAGAACGGCGCCAGCCGCGGCAGATATTCCACCAGCTTGGCCCAGATCAGCGGCGCCAGCACCACCAGGAACGAGAAGGCGAGGATCGCCACGGCGCCGACCAGCACATAAAAGATCAACTCCAGCCGTAAAAGCCACCAGGCGCGCAACTCGGTCGAATTATAGGCGCGGTTGAGGCCGATGCGCAGGCTCTCCACCCCGCTGGAGGCGAAATAGACCGCGAACAAAAGGCCGAAGGTCAACACGTCGCCGCGCATATTGGTGAGCACGCCGGCGATGTCCAAGGCGATCGGCCCCGCCACTTCCTGCGGCCAGGCTTCCAACAACAGGCGCGCGGCCTCGTCGGCAAGTTCTTTGGAGCCGAAGAAGAAGCCGGCGAGCGCGGTGACCACGATGAGAAAGGGAAACAGCGCCATCAGCGACGACAGCGCGATGTGGCTGGCAATGGCCCAGCCGTCGTCGGCAAGAAAATGGCGGATCGCGTCGAGGATGATCCGCACCACTAATTTCGGCAGGCGCAAGGGACGGCTCCGATCGCAACGCTGCTTTTCAGATCAGCCATCGCGGCGGCGATTGCAAGGGTGCCTACCTCTCCCCGCGTGCGGGGAGAGGTCGACCGCCAAGCGAAGCGAAGGCGGGCGGGTGAGGGGGCCTTTGCCTGATTCTGAGCGTCTCGAAACGCCCCCTCACCCGCCTCGCTCGCAAGTGCTCGCTCGGCACCCTCTCCCCGCAAGCGGGGCGAGGGAAGTCACGCCGCCTGCACATTGGTGAGGAACTGGCGCACCTCGGCTTCCAGGCCCTCGGCTTCCAGCGCCAGCGTGTCGGCGAGGCCCTTGACGTCGGCGGCGGTGGCGCGCGCGTCGGTGGTGACGCCGGCCACCCGGCTCATCGATTCGGCGCCGACCCGTGCCTCCGCCGAAGCGCGGTTGACGCCTTGCGCGATCGCGGCGACCGCCGCGTTCTGCTGATCGACCGTCGCCGCCACCGTTGTGGCGATCGCCGACATGTCGCGGATGATATCGTTGACCTGCTCGATCGCCTGCGCGGCGTCGGCGGCGGCCGACTGGATGGCGCCGATCTGGTCGGCGATTTCTTCGGTCGCCTTCGCCGTCTGTCCGGCGAGCGACTTCACTTCGGCCGCCACCACGGCGAAGCCCCTGCCGGTCTCGCCGGCGCGCGCCGCCTCGATGGTGGCATTGAGCGCCAGCAGATTGGTCTGCCCGGCGATCGCCTGGATCAGGCCGACCACTTCGCCGATACGGGTGGCGGCATTGCCGAGCTCGGCCATGGTGGTGACGGTACGCTCGGCTTCCGACACCGCGCGCTGGGCGACGTCGGTCGATTTCGCCGCCTGCGAGGCGATCTCGCCGATCGAGGCCGCCAGTTCCTCCACCGAGCCGGCCGCCGTGGTCACGTTGTCGGAGGCGGCGCTGACGCGCCGGGTGGCGGTGTCGGTTTCCGACGACACCGTGTCGGCGGCGGCATTGAGATCGGACGAGCTCATTTCCAGTTTCATCGAGGCCGCGCGCAGCTTGCCGAGCGCGGTCTCCACCGAATTCTTGAACAGCGCGATGGTCATGGCGATGGTGGCACCGCGCTGCGCGCCGGCCGCCGCGGATTCCGCCTGCGTCGTCGCCAACCGCTCGCGCTCGATCGTGGTGTCGCGGAACACGATGACGCTGCGCGCCATTTCGCCGATTTCGTCGCGCGCCTGCGTCGCCGGGATACGCGCTTCGGTATCGCCATTGGCGAGCCGCTTCATCACCGCGGCGAGGCCGTTGAGCGGACGGGTGATGCCGCGCCCGAGCAGCCAGCTCAGTAACAAGCCGAGCAGCGCCATGGTGACGCCGACGGCGATGATGCCGGCGCGGGTGCGCGCCTGCGCCGCCGCCAGCGCGCCGGCGGCCTGCTCGGCCGAGCCATTGGCCAGTTGGATGATGGCGTCGGCGCGCGGCAACATATTCTGGCTGTCGATGTCGAGCAGCGCGCGCATCGGATGCACGCGGTCGGAGACGGTGATCCAGCGCGCGAAAGTATCGGCGTAACGCTTGACCTCGCGTTCGAGCTTGCCCTTCATTTCCGGCGTGCCGTCGATCTTGCCGAAGGTCTCGGTGAACTGCTGGTAGCCGCGCAGAAAGAGCTGGCGCGTCAGTTCGCTGGGGTCCACCCGGTAGACCGCCTCATCGTGCCGCATGGTCAACAGCGTGATCATCAGCTTGTTGGCGTCGGCGTCGGCGAGCCAGGTCATGTTGGCGTTGATGGCGCGCTCGATGGCGTTGCCGGCCTCGCGCAGATCGTTGCGCAGGCCTTCGCGCTCGTTGAAGCCGAGCGTGCGCTGCTCGGCCACCAGTTTGTCGAAATTATCCTTGAGCTCGGAAAGCGACTGGCGCAGCGCCGCGATGTCGTCGCTGCGTAGACCGCGAATTGATTTCTGAATGAGGTCGAGGCTCTTGTTGGCCCTTTCCGCCGCCTCGGCGAAGGCCTCGACCAGCGTGCCGTGCGGCGAGACGGTGAAGTCCTTGGCGGCGATGCGCATGGCGGCGACCGCGATCTTGAAATCGCGGCTGGCGTCGGCGAGCTCGCGCGAACGATTCACGGTGGCGAAGGAATGGCCGACCTCGCCTTCGCCGGACATATAGGTGATGCCGTTGGCGATGAAGCCGATGACCGGGATCAGCGCCAGCACCACGATGCGGCCGCGGACCGACAGGCCGCGCGCCAGGCGCCCGGGCCAGCGCAAGGGCTGAGCAAGCCGCTGGAACGGTGACAAGAGGTGTCCGATCTGCATGGGCCCAGCCGGTTTCTCGCGGGAGGAAATGAACGCGCCACGCGGCGGTAACCCCATCATGGAACCGTGAAATGGTTAATTTTGTAGCAACCATGCGGGGTTTTGTCGCTTGGCCGGGCAGATTTGGGCCCGCGGCGACCTTGCTTTCCACGTCCCTTTGCAATTGTGCACTGCACGCGTAGTCTATTTACGCCGCGCCACCCGCCGCCCGCCCGAGGACGTCCATGCCGACCGCCGCCGCCCGTACTGTCGCCGAACAAGACCTGATCGAGCTTGCCCGTGAAGCGAGCGCCGCGCTCGAAGCGCTGCTGGCCGACGCCATGGCCAAGGTGCGCGAGCGCGTGGTGGTGGAGGGCCATGTGGTCTCCCGCCTGCTCGACCGCGAGCAGCGCGCCACGCATGGGCTGGCCTGGCTCGCTACCTATGTCGAGGCGGTGCGCCAGCTCACCGCCTATGCCGAACGCATGCTGAGCGACGGCACCTTGGGCGAGATCGAGGAGAGCCTGGTGCGCATCGGCCTCGGCGAATGTATCGCGCAGATCGTCGGCGGCATCCCGATGAGCCAGGGCGAGGTGGTGCGGCCGATGGATCTCGGCCTGACGCCGGCGCAGGTCGCCGCCCGCATCACGCCGGCAGTCGAGGCTATGGTCGCCGGCGGCAACACCGCCGAGCGGCGCGCCCGCCTGATCGAATTGATACGGGTGAGCCACAACGCCACCGTCGGCGTCTGCGGTCTCGACGACACGCTCGAATCGATCCGCGAGGAGATGCGCAAATTCGCCGACAGCGAGGTGATCGGTCACGCGCAGGGCTGGCACCGCACCAACAGCTATATTCCGATGCAGATCATCGGACAGATGTCCGAGCTCGGCGTGTTCGGCCTCACCATCCCGGAAGAGTTCGGCGGCATGGGGCTGGGCAAGGAATCCATGTGCGTGGTCTCGGAAGAGCTCTCGCGCGGCTATATCGGCGTCGGCTCCCTGGGCACCCGCTCGGAGATCGCCGCCGAATTGATCCTCGGCGGCGGCACCGCTGCGCAGAAGGAGAAATGGCTGCCCAAGATCGCCTCCGGCGAGGTGCTGCCGACCGCGGTGTTCACCGAGCCCAATACCGGCTCCGACCTCGCCTCGCTGAAGACACGCGCGGTGCGCGAGGGCGACGTCTACAAGGTCTACGGCAACAAGACCTGGATCACCCATCCGGTGCGCGCCGATCTGATGACGCTGTTGGTGCGCACCAATCCGAAAGAAGCCGGCCATCGCGGCTTGTCCATGCTGCTGGCGGAAAAGCCGCGCGGCGACGACGCCAACCCGTTCCCGGCAAAAGGCATGACCGGCACCGAAATCGAGGTGCTCGGCTATCGCGGCATGAAGGAATACGAGATCGCCTTCGACGGCTTCGAGGTGAAGGCGGAAAACCTGCTCGGCGGTGTCGAGGGGCTCGGCTTCAAGCAGCTCATGCAGACCTTCGAATCCGCGCGCATCCAGACCGCCGCGCGCGCCATCGGCGTGGCGCAGGCCGCCATGGAGCAGGCGATCGACTACGCGCAGAACCGCGTGCAGTTCGGCACGCCGATCGTCAACTTCCCGCGCGTCGCCGACAAGATCGTGATGATGGCGACCGAGATCATGATCGCGCGCCAACTCACCTATCATGCCGCGCGCGAGAAGGACTCCGGCCGCCGCTGCGATCTCGAAGCCGGCATGGCCAAGCTGTTCGGCGCGCGCGTCGCCTGGGCCGCCGCCGACAATGCGGTGCAGATCCACGGCGGCAACGGTTTCGCGCTCGAATTCCCGGTCTCCCGCATCCTCTGCGACGCGCGCATCCTCAATATTTTCGAGGGCGCCGCCGAGATCCAGGCCCAGGTCATCGCCCGACGGCTGCTCGATGGGACCAATTGATCTTGCCTGTCATTCCGCCCTCACCGCCGGAGTTTACCATCGGGCCGGCCTTTGGCAGGACCCGCCGCGCCGCACTCGGAACGGCGAGCAACGCAACCTAAGCCTCCCCCGCCGCGTTTGACCTATAGCAATGCCCCGTTCCCGCGGGCGCACTAGCGTAGTTGTCCAATTGAGGAGGTCTTTTCATGTCCGGGTTGATGATCCGCAGCGGCGAATGGGTCGTGGTTTGCGACGGCGCCAAGGCGCTGGTGCTGGAGAATGCCGGCGACGCCAAGTTTCCCAATCTCAAGACCCTCGAAGTGTTCGAGCAGAAGGATTTGGCCACCCATGAACTCGGCAGCGACCGGCCCGGCCGCAGCTACAGTTCCGAGGGCCATGGCCGCAGCGCGGTCACGCAGACCGACTGGCACGACCAGTCCGAGCAGGCCTTCTTGACCCAGCTTGCCCAGCATCTCGGCGCCGCCGTCGCCGCCGGCAAGCTGAAATCGCTGATCGTGGTGGCGCCGCCGCGCGCGCTCGGCATGCTGCGCCCCGCCTATTCGCATGCGCTGAAGGGGGCGGTGCGCGCCGAACTCGACAAGGATTTCGTCAAGCTGCCGGTGCACGAGATCGAAAAACACCTGACCGGCGCCTGAGGCAATTGTCCCTGGCCCGCCGCAATGGCGGTGCTATGGTCGCGCCCGATTCCGCCTCTCGGGACTGCGAATGTACTGCCTTTTCTCTTCCGGCCTGCGCGCCCTGTTGGCCGCTTCGCTCGCCACTCTCGTGGTGACGGCGGCGGCCGCACAAAAGCCGCCGCGCCCGCTCGATCCGCCGATGCCGATGCCGGCCGAGCCGCCGGTGGCGCCGGCCGCGGCCAAGCCGCTCGGCGGTCCCTTGGCGGTGCCCGGCTTCTGGGACCCGCGTCATCGCCCCGAGCGGCCCGACCTCAGCCGCATCAGCATCATCCGTTTCCTCACCGAGACCGATTATCCGCCGTTCAACTATGCCGGCCCCGACGGCATGCCGACCGGTTTCAACGTGGAACTGGCGCGTTCGATCTGCCACGAGATCAAGGTCGCCTGCACCATCCAGATGCGCCGCTTCGATACGCTGGTCGACGCGCTCAGCAAGAACCAGGGCGACGCGGTGATCGCCTCGCTCGCCGAAACGCCGGAGATGCGCAAGCGGGTGGACTTCAGCGATCCCTATTACCGCACGCCGGCGCGTTTCGTGGCGCGACGCGATCTCGCCGGCCTCAAAGTGATCACGCCGTCGGCGCTGGAAGGCCGCAAGGTCGCGGTGGTCGCCGGCACCGCGCACGAAGCCTATCTGAAGAACCTGTTCACCGAAGCCGAGCTGCATCCCTTTCCGACGCCGGAAACCGCCCGCCTCGCGCTGCAGAAAGGCGAGGTCGATCTTTTATTCGGCGACGGTATCTCGCTCGCCTCTTGGCTCAACGGCACCGGCTCCGCCGGATGCTGCGAATTCCGCGGCGGCCCCTATCTGGAAAGCCGCTATTTCGGCGAGGGCGTCGGCATCGCGGTGCGCAAGGGCAACGACCTGTTGCGGCGCGCCTTCAACTGGGCGCTGTTCCGGCTGTGGGAGAACGGCCGCTTCACCGACCTGTGGCTGCGCTATTTCCCGATCAGCCCGTTCTAACGGTGCATAGCACAGCCGATCACCGTCATCCTGAGGTGCGAGCGAAGCGAGCCTCGAAGGATGACAAGCCCGGGCCGTTCATCCTTCGAGGGCTGCGCTTCGCGCGGCCGCCTCAGGATGACGGGGATAGAATTTGACGTAGGCACGCCGGATTCATACTGTCCGGCCCGCTGGAGAACCCGATGTCCGTCCTCGAATCCGTCACGAGCTTGCGCGAATTGGCCGAAACCTCGAACGCTTGGCCGTTCGAGGAGGCGCGCAAGATCGTCGCCCGCCTGAAGAAGACGTCGAAGGACGAAGTCATCTTCGAGACCGGCTACGGCCCCTCCGGCCTGCCGCATATCGGTACCTTCGGCGAGGTGGCGCGCACCACCATGGTGCGCCACGCCTTCCGCGTGCTGACCGACGACAAGGTCAAGACCCGGCTGATCGCCTTCTCCGACGACATGGACGGGTTGCGCAAGGTTCCGGACAACGTGCCCAACAAGGAGCTGTTGGAAAAGCATCTGGGCAAGCCGCTGACCCAGGTGCCCGATCCGTTCGGCACCCATGAGAGTTTCGGCGCGCACAATAACGCGCGGCTGCGCGCCTTTCTCGATCGTTTCGGTTTCGACTACGAATTCATGTCGTCGACGACCTGCTACAAGTCCGGCCGCTTCGACCAAGCGCTGCTCAAGCTGCTGGCGCGCTTCGATGCGGTCATGAATATCATGCTGCCGAGCTTGCGCGAGGAGCGCGCTTCGACCTATTCGCCGTTCCTGCCGATCGATCCGCAAAGCGGCGTGGTGCTGCAGGTGCCGGTGACCGCGCACGACGCCACGGCCGGCACCATCACCTACGAGGACCCGGAGACGCATGCCGCCGTGACCACGCCGGTCACCGGCGGCGCTTGCAAGCTGCAATGGAAGCCGGACTGGGCGATGCGTTGGGTGGCGCTCGGCATCGACTACGAGATGGCCGGCAAGGACCTGATCGACTCGGTCAAGCTGTCGGGCGAAATCTGTCGCGCCCTCGGCGGCCGGCCGCCGGAAGGCTTCAACTACGAGCTCTTTCTCGACGAGAAGGGGCAGAAGATTTCCAAGTCAAAGGGCAACGGGCTCACCATCGACGAATGGCTGCGCTATGCCAGCCCGGAAAGTCTTTCATTGTTCATGTATCGCGAGCCGAAAGCGGCGAAGCGTCTCTACTTCGACGTCATCCCGCGCTGCGTCGACGAGTACCAGCAATTGCTCGACGGCTATGAGCGGCAGGAGCCGAAGCAGCGGCTGTCCAATCCGGTCTGGCACATTCATTCCGGTAATCCGCCCAAGCCCGACATGCCGATCAGCTTCCAGATGCTGCTGACGCTGGTGTCGTCGTCGAACGCGGAGAACGCCGAGACGCTGTGGGGCTTCATCGGCCGCTATCGCCCGGGCGTGACGCTTGCGACGCATCCCAAGCTCGGCGAGCTGGTCGAATACGCCATCCATTACTTCCGCGACTTCGTGCTGCCGGAAAAGAAGTTCCGCGAGCCGAGCGACGTGGAGCGCGCGGCGCTGATCGATCTGCGCGACGCGCTGGCGCAATTGCCGGCGGATGCCGTGGCGGAGAAGATCCAGGACGTGGTCTACGAGGTCGGCCGCCGCGAGCCCTTCCTCGACCACAAGAAGAAGGCCAAGGACGGCAAGCCGGGCGTTTCGCTCGACTGGTTCAACATGCTCTACCAGGTGCTGCTCGGGCAGGAGAAGGGCCCGCGCTTCGGCTCCTTCGTCGCCGTCTACGGCTTGCAGAACACCGTCGACATGATCGACGGCGCGCTGGCAAGGTCGGCGTGATCCAAGCGCTCGTCCCCGCGAAAGCGGGGACCCAGCGCTTTACAGCGTCGACTGAACTCCCGCTTGCGCGGGGATGAACGGGTCTTTCGATGCTCTCGGTTACTGGCTCGCCCACATGATGCGGGCGATCCACACCACGTCGGTCATCGGCAGCGTGCGGTCGCGGTGCTCGGTGTTGAGCGACCTGAGCTCGACGTTCTTCGAGTTCTTGCGGCGCAACTCCTTGACCATGACTTCGCCGTCCTTGGTCTTCACCACGACGCGGTCGCCGCGCCGCACCGGTGCTGCCGGCGAGACGATGATGATGTCGCCGTCGCGATAGGCCGGCTTCATCGAGTCGCCGGAAATCTCCAGCGCATAGGCGTGCTCGTCGGTGACCGAGGGGAAGGAAATCTCCTCCCAGCCCTTGCCGACCGGAAAGCCGCCGTCGTCGAAATAACCGCCGGCGCCGGCTTCGGCAAAGCCGATCAGCGGCACATTGGAGATCGCCGCCTTGCCGCTTTCTGACAGCAGCGTCATGAAGGTTTCCACCTTGGTATTGGTGGCGGCCAGTGCCTTGGCGACCGACTCGGTCGAGGGCCAGCGCGGGCGGCCCTCCGGGGTAATGCGCTTGGATTTGTTGAAGGTGGTGGGATCGAGCCCCGCCTTCTTGGCAAGACCGGAGGGCGTCAGCTTGGCGCGGGCCGCCAGCCGGTCGAGGGCGTTCCAAATCTGGCTATGTGTCAACATGGCTGAAGCCGCCTTGGGCTTGGGAGGAATCGTGCGGCGAGATTGTTATCCTTATAGGAATTATAACCGTGAGTCGCCCCCCCAGTGCAATAGTTTCCTCGCCCGGCCTTGAATTGGCCCGGCTCCCGCCGATAGGGTCGTCGGAGCAATATGACGGAGCCGGTATTGGTGTTTGGCCTGATCGACCGTTTGTCGCGGCCCCTGATGCGGGTGCTCGACCCCGAGGATGCGCATACCCTGGCGATCCGGGCGCTGCGTTTTCTGCCGGCGCGGGCGCGGCCTCCCGCCGCGCCACCGGAACTGGCGGTGCGGGCTTTCGGCCTCAATTTCCCCAATCCGGTCGGTCTCGCCGCCGGATTCGACAAGAATGCCGAGGTGCCCGACGCCCTGCTGCGCCTCGGCTTCGGCTTCGTCGAGGTGGGCACCGTCACCCCGCTACCGCAGGGGGGCAATCCGCGCCCACGCTTGTTCCGCCTGGAAGCGGACGAGGGGGTGATCAACCGGCTCGGCTTCAACAATGAGGGCGCCGCCGCCATGCTCAAGCGGCTGCAGGGACGCGGCCAGGACGGCGGCATTGTCGGGGTCAATATCGGCGCCAACCGCGATTCGGCCGACCGCGCCGGCGACTATGCCCGGCTGGTGAGTACCTTCGCCGCCGTCGCCAGTTATCTGGCGGTCAATGTTTCCTCGCCTAACACACCCGGTCTGCGCGACCTGCAGCAGGCGCGCGCGCTCGACGAATTGCTCGCCCGCGTGCTCGATGCGCGCGAGCGCGTGCGCACCCGCGTCGGCCAGGTGCCGGTGCTGCTCAAGATCGCGCCCGACCTGACGCTGTCCGATCTCGACGACGTGGTCGGCATCGCGCGCAAGCACGGCGTCGACGGCATGATCGTGTGCAACACCACCATCGGCCGGCCGCCGTCGCTGCACGAGTTGGAAAAGGTGCGCGAGGCCGGCGGCCTGTCCGGCCGGCCGCTGTTCCGGCTGGCGACCCGCATGCTGGCGGAGACCTTCGTGCGCGCGGAGGGCGCTTTCCCGCTGATCGGCGTCGGCGGTATCGACTCGGGCGCCGCCGCCATCGCCAAGATCAAGGCCGGCGCCACGCTGCTGCAGCTTTATTCGGCGCTGGTCTATCGCGGCATCGGGCTGGTGGCGGAGATCAAAGGCGATCTGCTGGCGGCGGCCAAACGCGGCAATCGCGGCTCGCTCAGCGCCATGATCGGCAGCGACGCCGCGGCGATGACCGCGGAAAGCTGGCCGGTGTGAGTCGATGCACCGGTTTTGCTCCCTGTTGATGCCAGGTCTCCTGCTCGCGGTCCTCGCCGTCCCGGCGGGCGCGCACGACGTCGACCTGCACCGACTGCCGCTCGGCGACGGCAAGATATCGCACGCGCCCAAGGTCGGCTGGATCTGGGCCTGTCATGTCAATCCGATGGGGCGTGGCGCCGACCGCGACGGGCCGTGGATCGACAAGGCCGCCGGCACTTTCGACCTGACCGCCAAGGTCGCGGTGCGCGGCAATGTCCGCTGGCCGCATCGATTCAAGATCACGCGCCAAGGCGACAAGCGCGTCTTCACTTTCAATGATTTTCCTGATCATCCGACCGGGCAATTCCCCATCGCGCGCAACGACCCCGCCTACCGCTACGACCGCAATCCGAACAGCATCCGGCGGCAGAGTTTCGATATCGCCTTGCCGGCACATCCGCGCCTGTCGGCGCAGCCGCATTGCGCGCCCAACATCATAGGCATCATGCTCAGCGGCGTACTGGTCTTCAACGCGCTCGACGATCCCGGCCGTGACGCCGTCGCCCATGAGACGCAGGACCGCTGTCACGGTCACCCGCAGCACGGCGGCGTCTATCACTATCACAGCCTCAGCAACTGCATCGCCGACAAGCCGGACGCGCACGGCAATTCGCCCTTGGTCGGCTACGCGCTCGACGGCTTCGCCATCACCGGCAGCTATTGGCATGGCCGCCGGCTCACCACCGCCGATCTCGACGCCTGTCACGGCCGAACAAGCGAGATCGACTGGGATGGCCGCACGGTGAAAATGTATCACTACGTGGCGACGGCGGATTTTCCCTACACCGTCGGCTGTCTGCGCGGTGATTACGATCGCTCGCTGATGCGGCGCATCGGCGGTGGCCCGCCGCGCGGCGGGCCGCCCGGGCGCGGCTATTTCTGGGGCGGATCGGGACGTCCGCCCGGTCCGCCGGGCTATGGACCGCCGCCGCGCTGAATTATTTTCCGCGCGGTGCGTTGAACAGCCGCGTGATCAGCCAGATCGGGATCACGATCACGGCGCCAAGCAGGAAATAGCGCCAGACATAGCGCACGACGTCGAAGCCCATGTTCCAGATGGTGCGCACCAGCCGCTCGATCGAGCGCACGATGTCGAACGGGTCGAGCCCGATGGCCGACAGGATTACGCCGACCAGGATCGACACCAGGACCAGCCGCGCCAGTACCCCCAGCGGCGAGCCGCCGAAGATCCGCGCCATGGTGCCGTTGCTCATGGGAATTTCTCCATCGTGGTTGCGCGCCGCGCGCACTCTTGCGTCGAACATGGTCTTTTTCCGAAAACCGCGTTCCACTTTTCGGGACCATGCTCCCAGATATGCCTTAGACTCGCACAATGGAACCCGCAACAGCGCTCGACCCGGCCGACACCGGTCTGTTGCCCGAACGCTTTGCCCGCTGGTTCGCCAGCCGCGGCTGGGCGCCGCGCGCGCATCAGCTCGACCTGCTGGCGAAAGCGCGGGAGGCCCGCTCGGTGCTGCTGATCGCGCCCACCGGCGGCGGCAAGACGCTGGCCGGGTTTTTGCCGACGCTGGTGGAACTGCATGAACAAGGCTCGCCGCGTGCTCTTCCCCTCCCCCCGCGAAGCGGTGGGGAGGGGTTAGGGGTGGGGGGCTCTTTTCCCAATTGCGCTATTGTTCCCCCCACCCCCGACCCCTCCCCACCACTCGCTTCGCTCGCGGGGGGAGGGGAGAACGCGAGCCACAAGCTGATCTCTACCGGCCGCTCCCTGCACCGCATTCAAGGCCTCCACACTCTCTATATCTCCCCGCTCAAGGCGCTGGCCGTCGATATCGCCCGCAACCTGGAAATCCCGGTGCGCGAGATGGGCCTTGCCGTGCGCCTGGAGACGCGCACCGGCGACACGCCGGCCTCCAAGCGGCAAAGGCAACGCCGTTATCCGCCCGATATCCTGCTCACCACGCCGGAGCAACTCGCCTTGCTGCTCGCCTCGGCCGACGCGCCCTACCTGTTCGGCACGCTGCGCCGCGTGGTGCTCGACGAACTGCATTCGCTGGTGACATCGAAGCGCGGCGACCTGCTCTCGCTCGGTCTGGCGCGCCTGTTCGCGCTGGCGCCGGGCATCACCACGGTCGGGCTTTCTGCCACGGTGGCCGAACCCGACGACCTCTGTCGCTACCTGGTGCCGCAGCCGCCGGGCGGGCAGGCGCGCGCCGATCTCATCGTCGCGCAGGCCGGCGCCCAGCCGCGGGTCGAGATGCTCGACACGCACGAGCACCTGCCCTGGGCCGGCCATTCGGCACTGCATGCGCTCGGCGAAATCTATGCGCTGATCAAGACGCACAAGACCACGCTGATCTTCGTCAACACCCGCAGCCAGGCCGAATTCCTGTTCCAGGAGCTCTGGCGCGCCAATGACGACAATCTGGCCATCGCGCTGCATCACGGCTCGCTCGATGTCGCCCAGCGCCGCCGCGTCGAGGACGCCATGGCAGCCGGCCGGCTGCGTGCGGTGGTGTGCACGTCGTCGCTCGATCTCGGCGTCGACTGGGGCGATGTCGACCTGGTCATCAATGTCGGCGCGCCGAAAGGCGCTTCGCGGCTGCTGCAAAGGATCGGCCGCTCCAACCACCGGCTCGACGAGCCATCGCAAGCGGTGCTGGTTCCCGCCAATCGCTTCGAAGTGCTGGAATGCCGCGCCGCGCTCGATGCGGTGGCCGAGAACGCGCAGGACACGCCGCCGGCGCGCACCGGCGCATTGGATGTGCTGGCCCAGCACATTCTCGGCCGCGCCGTCGGCGAACCGTTCCTCGCCGATGCGCTTTACGACGAGGTGCGCGCCGCCGCGCCCTACACCGCCTTGGCCCGCGCCGACTTCGACGCCGCGGTCGATTTTGTCGCCACCGGCGGCTACGCGCTCAAGGCCTATGAGCGCTTCGCCAAGATCCGGCAAAATACAGGGCCTGGCAAGGACGGCCGCTGGCGCATCACCCATCCGCGCGTGGCGCAGCGCTATCGCATGAATGTCGGCACTATCGTCGAAGCCGACATGATCAAGGTGCGGCTGGTGCGCTCGCGCGCCAGCGGCGCCATGATCCCGCGCGGCGGAAGGCTGCTCGGCGAGGTCGAGGAATATTTCATCGAGACGCTGACGCCGGGCGACACCTTCGTGTTCGCCGGCGAGATCTTGAAATACGAGGCGCTGGTCGAGGACGAGGTCTATGTCTCGCGCTCGACGGCCAGCGACCCGAAAGTGCCCGCCTATGAGGGCGGCAAGTTCCCGCTCTCGACTTATCTCGCCGCCCGCGTGCGCGCGATCCTCGCCGACAGCAACGCCTGGCGGGCGCTGCCGGATCAGGTGCGCGAATGGCTGGAGATTCAAGCATGGCGCTCACTGCTGCCGCGCGCCGGCGATCTGTTGGTCGAGACGTTCCCCTACGCCGACAAGTCCTATCTGGTCTGCTATCCTTTCGAAGGCCGGCTGGCGCACCAGACGCTCGGCATGCTGCTGACGCGCCGATTGGAGCGTGCGCACCTGCGGCCGCTCGGCTTCGTCGCCAATGAATATGCGCTTGCCGTCTGGGGCCTCGGCGATGTCGCGCAACGCATCGCGCGCGGCGAGCTGTCGCTCGCGGCGCTGTTCGACGAGGACATGCTGGGCGACGATCTCGAAGCCTGGCTCGCAGAGTCTGCTTTGATGAAGCGCACCTTCCGTTCCTGCGCCATCATCGCCGGCCTGATCGAACGGCGTTTTCCCGGCGAGGAAAAGTCGCGGCGCCAGCTCACCATCTCCACCGACCTCGTCTATGACGTGCTGCGCAAGCACCAGGCCGACCACATCCTGTTGCGCGCGGCGCGCGCCGATGCGGCCAGCGGGTTGTTGGATATCAAGCGGCTCGGCGAAATGCTCTCGCGCATCCGGGGTCGAATCGTCCATAAAGCGCTCGACCATGTCTCGCCGCTGTCGGTGCCGGTGCTGCTGGAGATCGGGCGCGAGACCGTCTATGGCGAGGCGTCCGATGCGTTATTGGCGGAAGCCGCCGACGAACTGGTGAAGGAGGCGATGAAGTGAGGCGCGCTGCATTACCCTCCCCTGGAGGGGGAGGGTCGTCCGCCGAAGCCCTTCAGGGCGAAGGCGGACGGGGTGGGGTGAACGGTTTCACCCCCTCCCGGCTCGCTGCGCTCGCCGACCTCCCCCCTCCAGGGGGAGGTGAAAGAAAGTTAGCGGCGAGTTCTGCATTCACCATTGCCGGTGTCACCCTCCACGCCGACCCCATGGGCGCGCTCTATTGGCCCGAGCACGGGTTGCTCGCCGTGGCCGACCTGCATTTGGAAAAAGGCTCGAGCTTTGCGTCGCGCGGGCAATTGCTGCCGCCCTATGACAGCGCGGCGGCGCTGGCGCGGCTCGCCCAATTGATTGCGCGTTACGCACCGCGGTGCGCGGTCGCGCTCGGCGACAGCTTCCACGATGGCGGCGGCCCGGCGCGGCTGGCGAGCGAAGACCGCGAGTATCTCTCCGCGCTGCAACGCGGCCGCGATTGGCTCTGGCTGACCGGAAACCACGATCCACAGCCGGCCACCGGTATCGGCGGCGTCTTCCACGAAACACTGAACCTTGGCGCGCTCACCTTTCGCCACAAGCCGACCGGCGCGGCGGGCGAAATCGCCGGCCATCTGCATCCGGTGGCGCGCATCGCCCATCGCGGCCGCGCTGTCAGCCGTCGCTGCTTCGCCGTCGACGCGGAACGGCTGGTAATGCCGGCCTTCGGCGCCTTCGCCGGTGGCTTGAATGTGCGTGATTCAGCCTTCGCCGACCTGTTCGGCACGCTCAATTTCACCGCCCATATGCTGGGCGAGGACCGGCTCTATACCTTCGCCGCCAAGCGCTGCTTGCCGGATTAGCCCGCCTCATTTTCGCCGGCCGTTCGTCAGGTCTCTGTCAGGAAGAAAGCCTATTGAGTGCTATCGATCGCGCGGGCCGATCTCCGCCGGTCGCCCGCCAATATCGGTTGAGCTTCGAGCTGCCTGGGCTCAATCAAGCTTCTTGGACCTTAGTATGATTTGGAATGCAGCCAAGCCCGTGGACCGGGCGGTCATTCTTATCATCGTTGCGGCTTTTGCTTTCCGGCTCATTCTGGCGTTTACGCTCGGACTCGGCGTCGATGAGAGTTACAGCATCAGCGTCGCGCACGATCTCAAACTCTCTTATTTCGACCATCCGCCGCTGCACTATTGGATCGTGCACCTGTTCATGCCGTTGCTGGGTGACGGGCCCGCGGCGCGTTTGCCGTTCATATTGATTTTTGTTGCAACGACCTGGGTGCTCTATCTTCTGACGCGGCAATTATTTGGCGCGGCTGCCGGCCTTTGGGCGGTGTTGGCGCTCAATTTGTCGGCGTTCTTCACGCTGGCCGGCGATTGGGTGCTGCCGGACGGTCCCTTGATGCTGTCGCTGGTTGCCGCCGCTTATGCGATAGCGCGCGCGCTGTTTCCACACGACACGCCGCCTTCGCCATGGCGAACCTGGATCATTGCCGGAATTTGGATTGGGCTCGCCGGACTTTCAAAATATCATGCGATATTGTTCGTCGCGGGACTGCTTATATTCATTGTCAGCATGCCAAGGCGGCGAAACCTGTTGCGGCACCCGGCGCCATGGGTCGGCGCACTCATTGCCCTGCTCATTGCATCGCCAGTGATTGTTTGGAACGCCGAACATCACTGGGCCTCGTTTGCATTCCAGGCCGGGCGCGCCGATGTCCATGGGTTCCCGAAATTCGGGCAGTTTCTGGCCAATATCGGCGGCCAGATCCTGTGGATGCTGCCCTGGGTCTTCATCCCCATGATCATCGCGTTTTATATTGCCGCGCGCCGAGGGCGCGCGACAGAGCAGTCCTGGTACTGCCTCTGCCTCGCCTTGCCGGCCATCGTCATCTTCACCGCAGAGCCTTTGTGGGGCGACCGCGGCTTGCCGCATTGGGCGATGCCGGGCTGGCTCATGCTGTTTCCGGTGCTGGGCGCGCATCTTTCCTGCGAAGCCGCCGAGCGAAGCCGGCCGCGCACCTGGGCCATCGCATCTGCTGCCGCATTGGCATTAATCGCCGTGGTCATCGTTGGTGAGGCGGCGACGGGCTATGGTCGAATTCTGTTCCCAGCCGTTTTCGCAAAGCGCGAGCCGACTCTGCAATCATTGGCCTGGGCCCCGCTGCGAACCGAGCTCGAATCGCGCGGGCTGCTCAAGAAGCGCGGACTCTTTATCGTTTCCAGCAACTGGATCGACATGGGCAAGATCGATTTGGCGCTGCATGACTCGCTGCCGACTCAGCTATTCGGCGACAGCAAGCAATATGCCTACCGCTATGACCCAACTATTTTTCTCGGACGCGATGCGCTGGTTATCGGTCGTTTCGGTCACATGCACGGCATCAAGGCAGCGTTGAGTCCCTATTTCTCTTCGATTGAGGAACTACCTCCGTTCACCTTCGGGCGTTCCGGGCTTGATGAGATCGCCCTCCGCATTCTGTATGCAAAGGACCTCAGGACGTCGTTGAACGAACGCATCGAATCGCCGCTTGATCGCGTCGGCCGGGTCAAAACGACTCCGCTCAATGACTAACGCAGGCGCCAAACATAGATGGCGCTCACCATGAAATTCCAAAACACGCCAATTGCCGCTCCAGCAAGACCGGCAATCTGCCAGACATTGTCGTGTTCATAGATCAGGCCGGCGACCCCGACATTCGATATCGCGCCGACGCTGCAGATCAAGCCGAACTTGATCAATCCCGGAATGAGGTTGAGGCCCCGTAGGCGCAGATCGTTATAGGTGATCATATTGTTGAGGAGAAAATTGCTGGCAATCGCCAGCAAGGTCGCTATCAGCTGCGCCGCGTTGAAAGGCAGGCCGGCGATCGCCAGGCCGACAAGCAGCGCCAGCATGTGGACCCCGACGCCCGTCAATCCCACCGCGGAGAACAGCAGAAACCGGATGGAGATAAGGTCATTAGTCGCCTTGGAAAGCAGCAGCGCGCCATAGCAGAGCACAACTTGGCTATCGAGCTTGCTCTTGCCGTGCAGGCGCGTGCGGAAGACGTAAGGGACCTCTGCCGTCCGCAGGTGACCGTCCGCGGTTGCCACGATATCAAGCAAGATCTTGAAGCCTTGCGTGGACAGCCGGGGCGCCAAGTCCTCGAATACGGTGCGGCGAATCATGAAAAAGCCGCTCATCGGGTCGGTCAGCGCGACACCCACCAAGCCAGTGGCGAGCTTGGTTGCCCACGCGCTGAATCGCGCCCGCGCGCGGCCTAATCCTTGCGCGATGTGTCCGGCCATGTAGCGGCTCGCGACGACAAGGTCGAGGTGCTCGCGTTTGAGCAGATCGAGCATCGCGACGAGGGTCGTCTCATCATGCTGTAAATCGGAATCCATGACCGTAATGGTTTCCGCCTGGCTCGCCAGCATGCCTTCGATGCAGGCGCCGGCCAAGCCGCGCCGTCCGATCCTTCGGATGCATCGAATGCGCCGATCCGTCGCGCCGATCCGGCGGACTTCAATGGCGGTGCCGTCCGGGGAGTCGTCATCGACGAAAATTGCCTCCCAATCGAGCCCGTACAATGTCTCACGCAGACGGCCGATCAGGAGTCCGACATTGGCGACTTCGTTGAACGTGGGAATGACAATGGATAATTCCGGTGCTCGCTGCGGCAGCGCGGTCGCGGCGGCTAGACCGAGCCGCTCATCCGCGCGTCGGCGGTAGTGCGGCGTCGTCGCCTCTCCAATCGGACTGCGTCCGGTCGGGGCGATTTCCGTCAGGTCGTCCATCTGCCGTGACGTTCTCAAGAAGCTTCATTCCGTCGACGAGATCGAGGCAGACGGACCGCGCTGTTTTCAAGATGCGCTGTCGGTGAGAGCGGCGCGGCAGCTCCGAGTTGGAAGGTCGCCGCTCGTTTACAGTTTCACGTCTACCTGACATAAGCCTGACAATAATGGGTTTTCTCGCTATCATTGGTATGCGGGAAGCGTTTCAATCGCCGGTTTACCAAAATTGATATCCTAGTCTCTCCTGAACACCACGCTGGCGATCCAGCCGATCAAGAGCGCCATCAAAGTGGTGGCGATGCCGTAGAGCAGCCCGTTGCTGGCGGCGGCGTCGGCGACATATTGCTCGAAGCCGGCCTTGATCACTTCTAGCGCCGAGGTGGTGTGCGCGATTAGGGTGCGGTTGCCGAACAGCTTGACGTCGACGGCATAGGTGCCGGTGGGAACCTCGGACGGCAGCGGCAACGCGGCGCGGAACACCACCGGCGTCAAGAAGGTCACGCCGTTGCTGATCTCGCGGTACAGGCCATGCTCGCGTTCCAGCCGCACGAAGGCGGCGCGGAACGGGTCCTCGCGCACGGTATCGGCGATATCGGGCCCGATGCGCTGCGGCAGGATGAAATTGTCGAGCCCGATCTGCTGGCGGCGCAGGGTCTCGGCATCGGCGATCTGCGTGAATGGCCGGTTGCTCAGCACCGCAAGATAGGACGGCACTCGCACGAATTCGCGCGTGGCGGCGTTGACCCAGATGCCGAGCACGCGTTCCTTGCGCCTGGTGCGGAAGCTCTTGCGTGGGCCGGTCACCGTCACCACCAGGTCGTAATTGGCGCGTCGCGCCGTCATGCCGGGGTCGGGCTCAATGGTGCCGAACAGCACCAGATCCTCGCCGACGAAGTTCGAGGTGATCTGCACCCGGTGGTTCGACAGCGATACCACCAGTCGCTCGGCCGATGCCGGGCGGAGGCCGCAGGCGGCGAGCATGAGGACGAGCGTGAGCGCCAGCGGCCGCATCGTCATGGGCTCCTGACCAGCCGGATCGAATAGGGGTCCTGTGGCGCCAGCACCAGGTCGAGGGCAAAACGGATGCCGACCAGCAGCACCAGCACGCCGAGCAAGAGCCGCAGCCGCTCGCCGCGGATCTTCTGGCCGGCGCGGGCGCCGAACTGGGCGCCGGTGACGCCGCCGATCATCAGGATCAGGGCGAGCAGGGCGTCGACCAGGTGGTTGGCGGTTGCGTGCAGGATGGTGGCCGCGATCATGGTCACCAGGGTCAGGATGGTGGAGGTGCCGATCACGGTCGCAGTGGGCACCCGCAGCAGATAGATCAGCATCGGCACCAGCATGAAGCCGCCGCCGACGCCGAGCACGGCGCCGATGAAGCCGATGATGGCGCCGATGGTCCAGACCGGGATCACCGAGACATAGATGCGCGAGCGCTTGAAGCGCAGCTTCAGCGGCAATCGGTGGAACCAGGCATGGCTGCCCGGCCGGCGCAGGTCGGCCGGCTGGCCGTGGCGTGCGCGCAGGACCGCGCGCACGCTTTCGATCACCATCAAGACGCCGACCACGCCGAGCAGGGTCACATAGGCCAGCCCGATCAACAGGTCGAGCTGGTCGACCGCGCGCAGCACGGTGAACAGCCAGACGCCGGTGACGGTGCCGATGGCGCCGCCCGACAACAACATGGCGCCGAGGGCGAAGTCGATGGAGCGGCGGCGCCAATAGACCAGGAAGCCGGTGAACAGGGAGGCGGCGATCTGCGGGGAGACGCTGGCGACGACGACCGCGGGGGAGATGCCGATGAAGATCAATAGCGGGGTCATCAGGAAGCCGCCGCCAATGCCGAACATGCCGGAGAGGAAGCCAACCGCCAGCCCCATCCCCAGGATGAGGAAGACGTTGACGGGCATGTCGGCGATCGGGAGGTAGATCTGCACGGGACACGGGTCCGTCGTTTGAGGCCGAGGCGCGGGCGCGACGGCGGCGCTGCGCGCAACCAACGCGACGCCACGTCGACGACTCTGACGCAATGGCGTGACGATCTTAGCGGCCTATGCGCCGGCGATCACGTCTTCGGGCAATTGGCCGCGCTTGTACACCGTTTTCCTCCCGCGCATCGGAGGCGGGGAGGCGGCGGCGGCGATGCGCGGGCGGACGCTAGCGTTTTCCGACGGTGAACGAGCCGAGCGACAGCGGCCCATCCTGGTTGGATTGCGTCTTGGCCGCCGGTGCGGCTTTTTCCCAGCCGCCCGCTGGCGCCGGCACGGCGGTCGCAATCTCCGGCTGCGGCTTGGCCGCGAAGCTTGCGACCGCGCGGCGGGCGGCGGCGAGCTCCTTGGCGTCAAGACGGGAGCCGATATCGTCGCGCTTCTTGGCGGATTCCTTGTCGCCATGGGCCGCGGCGAGCGCGAACCATTTGAAGGATTCCTCCAGGTTCTTGTCGACGCCGATGCCGCGCGCGTAGAGGATGCCGAGATTGTATTGGCTGTCGGCGATGCCGTGCCGCGCCGCCTTCTGGAACCAGGAGACCGCGGTCGCATAGTCCGGCTTGCCGTCGATGCCTTCGGCGTAGAGCACCGCGAGATTATGCATGGCCTTGGCGTTGCCCTGGGCGGCGGCGGCGAGATAAAGCCGGCGCGCCTGGGCGAGGTTCTTCTTCACGCCCTGGCCCTTCTCCAGCATGCTGGCATAGCGGAATTGCGCGGCCGCCAGGCCCTTGGATGCCGCGCGCTCGTACCAATGCGCGGCCTCGTGCGCATTGGCCGGCACGCCGCGGCCTTCGGCGAAGCGCGCCGCCACTTCGTAGGCGGCGCCGGCGTCGCCGGCCAGGGCCGCCTTGCGCAGGGGCGCTCCACCGATGCCGACCGGCAATTGCTCGGCAGCCTGTACCGGCCCCGACGGTGGGGCGGTGTGACGGCCGCGCGCCGCATCGGGAATAGAGCCGGTGATGTCGCTCGCGGAATAGAGCGCCGGCGGATTCAACAGGTCCGGCACGTGCTGCACCTTCGGCGCGGAAGTCCGCGGCGGCGACCCGCTGATGGTCGCCGGCGCCAGCAACATGTCGGCCGCACCCGGCGCCAGTGGCGCCTGCGGCGTGACGGCAAGCTTGGTTGCCGGCGGTTCATTCGCAGGGGTTGTGTCGACCTGATGCGCGGTCTTGGTCGTGCTGCCGCGGCCGAACAGCACCTTGCCGCCGACCTGCGCCAGTCCGACCACCAGCGCCACGATGCTGGCGGCGACCAGCAGCGCTTTCACCCGTTTCAACATCTTGGCGCGCAGCGACAGGCCGTCGTTCGTTTCGGCCTCCGCCGGCTCGGCGGCGCGCGGTGCGGCTGCCTCGTGCTCCTGCATCGCGGCCTTGGCGGCGCGGCGGGCGGCGGCGATGAAGTTGGAATGGCCGGCATTCACCGGCGGCGCTGGGCGCGCGCTGCCGAGGGCGGCTTCCGAGGCGGCGATGCGCGCGGACGGATGGGCGCGCGGCTGCGGCGGGCCGGAGCCGGGTTCGAGCGGCAGATCGTCCGACCGGCTGGGATTGACCGGCAATTGCGCGGCGGCGGGCAGGCGCGGCGGCGGCGACGGCGGCGGCGCGAACTGTGGCTGCGCCTGCGCCTTGGCCATCGGCATTGCCGCAGCCGGCGTTGGCGCCGCGTTCGCGGCCATCGGGGCGGGTGGTTCATCGACCAGCCGCACCGCCAGCTTGCCGACCGGTTGGCTGAGCTCGGGCGATTCGCTTTCGGCATTCGGGATGCCCGGTGCGGCAGGCGTCGGCGCGCGCCGCTCGCTGCGGATATCCTTCTCGATCATCGCCAGCCGGTCGACGACCAGGCCAAGCGTGCCATGCACGGCGTCGAGCGCGTCCTGCGTGCGCCCCAGGTCTTGCATCAAAGCGTTCTGGCTGCGCGCCATGTCCTGCTTGAGCAGGTCGACCGCCGGCGATTCGTCGGCGTGCGCGGTCAGTTTGTCCGCCCGTATCTCCTGCAGATGGACGAGGAGATCGGCGAGCCCGCGCTCGATCGCTTCCAGGTGGCCGAATCGGCTGTCGGAGGCATCGAGCCGCTCCACCAGGCTGACGATACGGTCCTCGAGATGGCTGACCGCCAACGAGTCGGTGGCCGACGGCTGGACCTGCGGAAACTGCTGGAAATGCTGGATCTGGTCGATCTTGTCGGCCAGCGACTGCACCAGCGCTTCCAGGCGCGGCGGTACCGTGTCGCCGGCTTGCGCCCGTTCGGTCAGCGCCTGGCTCAAGGCATCGATGCGGCTTTCCAGCTTGTTGAGCACATCGGCAACCGGCAGGCTGCCAGCGCGGTCGTCGAGATGGCTGGCTGCCAGCGCATCGATGGCCGCGGGCTGGATCTGCGGATTCTGCTGGAAATGCTGGATTTGGTCGATCTTGTCGGTCAGCGACTGCACCAGCGCTTCCACCCGCGGCTGCGCCGCGTCGCCGGCTTGCGATCGTTCGGACAGCGATCGGCTCAGGGCATCGATCCGGCTCTCCAGATTGTTGAGCACCTCGCCGATCGGCCCGCGGCCGATCTGCTCGATCTTGACGGCGAGGTCCTGCACCTCGGCCGACAGCCGGCCCACCGCCTCGTTGGAGGCGACGCTGCTCGCCATGCCGCGCAAGGTGGTGATGGCGTCTTCGAGTCGCTGCAGCGTGTGAGGGTCTCTCTGCGCGACGATGAGGTCGATCTTCTGCGCCAGGTTTGCCACTGCGTCGGTGAAGCCGATCAGGTGCTCGGCCGGCGTCAGCCCATGCAGCGCATCGCGCACCTCCGCCAGCCCGTGCTCGATGCCGGCAAGCGAGTTTGCATCGACGCCGGCCTGGCGGCCTAGCTCGATGCGCTGGGCAAGGCTGGCGACCTGCTGCTCGAGGCTGTCGATCGCCCGCTTCGGCATGGCGTCGTTGAGCGCGCGGCCGATATCGCCCAGTTCGTCGCGCAGCGCATGGATCGCTTCTTCGACGCCCGGTTTGCGCAGGGTCTCGATCTGGTCGGTGATGGTGCGAAGCTGCTGCTCCAGCCCGGAAATGTCCTGCGTCGGCACCGCCGCGCGCGGCGCCGTCGTCACCGACGGTGGCGGCTGTGGTTGTGGCTGGGGTTGCGGCTGTGCCGGCTGCAGCGGCGGTGCAGCGACCGACCGCTGCGGCGGCCGTTGTGCCGGCGCGGGCGCAGGCGCAAATTTGAGCGCGCGCTGGCGGGCGGCGATTTCCGCGACGGCGCGGTCGAGCGCGGGCGGCAGGTTTACTTGCGGCCGCGGCGGGCTCTCCGGCATGGTTGGCGCCAATGGCGGCGGCGCCGGCTGCGCGAGCCGGTCGATTCGTTGGTCGAGCCGCCCGATCAGTTCTGCGGTCTGGCTGTCGTCGCGCGGACGCCGCGGCGCATAGGCCGCCGGACCGGTGCGGGTGAATTGCTCGATGCGCCGGGTGATGTCGTCGAGGCGCTGATGCACGCTGGCGAGTTCCTCGCCGCGGGAATTGGCGTCGCCATAGGCGTGGGCCTGCGGCTGTCCTGGCAGACCGGCTTGGCCCGCCTGCTGCAGGATCACCGTATTGAGCCAGTCGCCAAGCGACAGACCGGAGCGGCGCGCCGCTTCCTTGGCGGTCTCGCGGGCTTCCGGTCGGATGCCTTTAACACTCCACGGGACGCCAAATTTCATGCTCTCACCCGGGTTAGGTGGAGGCGCAAAGAGCCATGTCCGACTCTCGTGGAACCGACACGCGTTAACGCGGGGTGGATACGGGCGCGGTTCCGATGCCACCCCCCGACTTTTTCCCGATCGCGGTAAATAAGCGGTTAAGAATTAGCGGAAGTGTCGGCGCCACCCGGCAAATTTCGAACCGTAATGCTTCGTTGGCGAAATATTAGGCAGCACGGCAATTGAGAAATTGGGGCGCTGCCCGATGTGGTTGATATGTAACCGTAACATCTTAGCAAAAAGCATCATTGTGCTACCGCGCCTAAAGGAGTGTGGAGGACATTGATCACACCGTAATCCCTCAGCTGCTTCGGCAACTAGAAGAAGGGATTTTCGCGAGGGGAGCGACGATCCGAGGGGCCTGTCCATGACGGGGTATTCAAGCGCCAAATTTGCGGTCGACAACGGCTGGCCCGATCGCGGCCAGACGTCTGCGGAGGCCAGCGAAAATGGCACCTACACCATCGGCGATCTGGCCCGCGAATTCGGCGTGAGCCTGCGCACCTTGCGCTTTTATCAGGCCAAGGGCCTGTTGGCGCCGACGCGCAATGGCAAGGCGCGCCGGTTCAGCGCCGCCGATTGCGAACGCCTGAAGCTCATCCTGCAGGGCAAGCGGCTTCACTTCACCCTGCTGGAGGTGCACGCGATGCTCGCTGCCCATGAACCGGGCAGCGGGGACCTGCGCATCGGCCGCAAGCAATGCGTGGAGCAGATCAAACTGCTGGAGCGCCAGCGCCGCGATGTCGAACGCGCCCTGCACGAGCTGCGTCAGATTTATACTGGCATGTTCAAGTTTGACGGCGCCGAGCGGTCCGACTCCGACGAGACCACCGACGCCTGAAGCCGTCGGCGCGGTGCTTTTCCCGCCTTTAATACCGGTGTAAGCCGGCGCCGCCATAATGGCGCCGGACGGCCACGCTCTGCCTGTGCAGGCGAGCGGGCGGCGGGGACGCGGGCGAAGCAGGCGACATCGCCGCAAGCCCACCCATTTGCGTCGTGCCCGTTGCCGACCAGCGCCGCCGAGCCGGGAGACGACGAAAATGCCGAGCTATAAAGCCCCCGTCGACGACGTTCTCTTCCTGTTGAACGACGTGTTCCACCTCGAGCGCTACGGCAACCTGCCGGGCTTCGCCGAGGCCTCGCCGGATATCGTGGAAGCCGTGCTGCGCGAGGCCGGCAAGTTCAGCGAGGAGGTGGTGGCGCCGCTCAATCGCGTCGGCGACAAAGAGGGCTGTACCCGCCATGCCGACGGCAGCGTCGCCACGCCCACCGGTTTCAAGGACGCCTACCGGCAGATGGTCGAGGGCGGCTGGATCGGCATTTCCGCGCCGGCGGAGTTCGGCGGCCAGGGCCTGCCGGCGACGATGACCTCCATCGTCAACGAGTTCCTCTGCTCGGCCAATGTTTCCTTCGCCATGTATCCCGGGCTGACGCAGGGCGCCATCGCCGCGCTCATCACCCATGCCTCGCCGGAGCTGAAGGCGAAATATCTGCCGAAGATGGTCGAAGGGACATGGACCGGCACCATGAACCTGACCGAGCCGCATTGCGGCACCGATCTCGGCTTGCTGCGGACGAAAGCGGCGAAGCAGGCCGACGGCAGCTACAAGATCACCGGTACCAAGATCTTCATTTCAGCCGGCGAGCACGACCTGTCGGAAAACATCATCCATCTGGTGCTGGCGCGCATCGAAGGCGCGCCCGCCGGCACCCACGGCATCTCGTTGTTCATCGTGCCGAAGCTGCTGGTCGGCGACGACGGCACGCTCGGCGCGCGCAACGGCGTGTCCTGCGGCTCGCTCGAGGAGAAGATGGGCATCCACGGCAATTCCACCTGCGTCATGAACTATGACGGCGCCGTGGGCTGGCTGATCGGCGAGGAGAATCGCGGCCTCAACGCCATGTTCGTGATGATGAACGAGGCCCGCCTCGGCGTCGGCATCCAGGGGCTGGCGCTGTCCGAGGTCGCCTATCAGAACGCGGCGATCTACGCCAAGGAGCGCCTGCAGGGCCGCTCCATTTCCGGCGTCAAATATCCCGATAAGCCGGCCGACCCGATCGTGGTGCACCCGGACGTGCGGCGTGCGCTGATGACCATGCGCGCCTTCAATGAAGCCGCGCGCGCGCTGGTGCTGTGGGCCTCGCTGAAGAGCGACGTCGCCCATCGCTCCGACAACGACAAGGACCGCCAGAGCGCCGACGACCAGATGGGCCTGCTCACGCCGGTGATCAAAGGCGTGCTCACCGATATGGGCTTCGCCAATACCGTGATGGCGCAACAGGTCTATGGCGGCCACGGCTACATCGCCGAGAACGGCATGGAGCAGTTCGTGCGCGATGCGCGCATCCCCATGATCTACGAAGGCGCCAATGGCATCCAGGCGCTCGACCTGGTCGGCCGCAAGATCGGCAAGGACGGCGGCCGCGCGCTGATGGCCTTCCTCGGCGAGGTCGGCGGCTACATCAAGGAAAAGAGCGCCGACGAGAAGATGAAGCCCTATGTGGCGCCGCTCGGCATTGCCGCCGGCCACCTGCAGCAGGCCTCGATGTGGTTCATGCAGAATGCGCTTGCCAAGCCGGACAATGCCGGCGCCGGCTCGTACGACTACATGCACATGTTCGGCCTGGTGGCCCTTGGCTACATGTGGGCGCGCATCGCCGAAGCGGCGCTGGCCAAGGCGGACGATGCGGTCATGAAGAACAAGCTCGTCACCGCGCGCTTCTTCATGCAGCGCATGCTGCCGGAGACGGTGACGCATCTGGCGCGCATCCAGTCCGGCGCGGACAGCATGATGGAAATCGCCGACGACGCGTTCTGAGGCGCGATGCGCGCGCGCATGCGGTCCGATTGTCGCCGCCGCCGGCGTGACGGCTGCGCTCAGGGCAGCGTGCTTGCCTCGATCGTCGCCGAAAGCCGCGGCGCCGGCGGCTTATGCTGCGAGCACATCAGCGCCTTAAGGTCGTAGGCGCCGTCCGCGCAGAAGAATTCGAGCGAGGCGAGGATACGGTCGACGGACTTTCCGTCATGCGCGAACGGCAGCAGCAGGCGCTCGTAATGCACCGGCCGGCCGTTGCTGTCGGTCACCTCGTTGATGGTGTAGATCGGGCGTCCGTGCTCGACCACCTGGCGATAGGGCATCAGCGCGTTGGCGACCGCGTGCGGCGGCAGCACCTCGTCGAGATAGCGGCCCCGGCAATCGGCCGAGCCGTAAACCTGCCCGACTACCGCCCCGTGATAGCGGATGGCGAAGCGCAACCCGCCGTCGCCGCCGATCACGTCGAGCAGGCTGAGATTGGCCGTCATGCCCGACAGACTGTCGACCTTAATGGTCTGCCATTGCGGGACCGGCCGCCCCTGCAGCTGTTGCGCCCAGAAATTAAGCAGCCATCGTTGATGAACGGCACGGACAATGTCCGGCCGCGCGACCTCAAAAACCATCCACCGTGCCCCCGCTCGCATCCCTTAATGGTGGCCGCGCCGCCAATGTCAATGACGTGTGTAACACCCGCCGCGGCAAGATATTTCCGGCGCCGTGCCTGTTTGCCGCGGGCCACGCATCAGGCGGCGAAGGCCGGCATCACCTCGCGTGCGAAGAGAGTGAGCGAGCGCGCGGCGTCGTCCTCGCTCATGTCGCCGAACACCATCTGGCAGAGCAGGTAATTGACGGTCGTCTCGGCCTGCAGCCGCGCGACATAATCGCGCACGGTGGCCGGCGAGCCGGCGACGCCATGGCCGATCGCGGAGAGCCCGGCAAAATCCGTCGGGTAGATGTCCTTCAGCGTGAAGGCGACGCCGGCGCGGCGCCAGATCCAGTCCATGCCCTGGCGCCAGCGCGGATAGGCGGCGGCGGCGATGCGTTGCGCCTCGACGTCGGTCTCGGCGACGACGATATGCCGGGTGATGCCGATCATCGGCAGCGCGCCCGGCTCGCGCCCGAGCTCGCGCCATTCCTGCACATAGCGCTCGCTGATCGCGCGCGCCCGCGCGGCGGGGCCGAGCGAGACCACATTGACGGACAGCGGCGCCGCCCAGGCGATGGCGTCGGCATTGGGCGCGCCATACCAGAGCGGCGGGTGCGGGCGCTGCACCGGCTTGGCCTGCACCACATAGTCCTTGTAGTGGTAGAACTGGGCGTCGAAATCGAGCACATCGACCGCAAAGGCGCGCATCAGCACGGCGAAGGCCTCGTGATACATGAGCGAGGCCGCCGCCGGGTCGACGCCGTAGCGCCGGTGCTCGCCCAAGGCGCCGCCGCGGCCGACGCCCAGCATCAGCCGCCCGCCGCTCAGATGATCGAGCATGCAAATTTCCTCGTAGAGCCGCAGCGGCTGATAGAGCGGCAACACATAGACCAGCGGCCCCAGCCGCAGGCGCTGCGTGCGCATCATGGCGGCGGCGAGGAAGACGCTCGGGCTTGCGGCCATGCCCAGCGGCGTCGAATGGTGCTCGGCCAGGTGATAGGCGGCATAGCCCTCTCGCTCGATCAATTCGATCAGCCGCAGGCGGCTGGCGAGCAGGGCGCCGAGTGGGCGGCCGTCGCTGTCGAGGTGGTCGAAAATACCGAATTTCAGCACGATTGATCTCCCGGCTTGCCCACCCGGAGGCGGCGGGTCTTCGCAAAGTGGGCGCAATGGGCGGTCGAATTCCGCCGCAGTGCAACGGCGCAAAGGCTACAGCTTATTTGACCATAGGAAGCCTCGTTAGCTATCGTGGCGCGAATAACCAAACAAACCTGGGAGGAAGATAATGCGCAAATTAACGACACTCGTGCTTGGCCTCGGGGCGGCCGCACTGCTCGGCGCTTCGGCGCAGGCGCAGGGCGTGATCAAGATCGGCCTGATCGAACCCTATTCCGGCCAGTTCGCCGATGCCGCGACGCAGCAAGACAACGCGATCAAGCTGTTCATGAAGCAGAACGGCGACACCATCGCCGGCAAGAAGATCGAGATCATCCGCAAGGATGTTGGCGGTATCAATCCGCCGGTGGCCAAGCGGCTGGCGCAGGAGCTGCTCACCCGCGACAAGGTCGACATCCTCGCCGGCTTCGTGCTCACGCCCAACGCCATGGCCGCCGGCGACATCTCCAAGGAAGGCAAGAAGTTCATGGTCGTGATGAACGCGGCGACCGCGATCATCACCACCAAGTCGCCCTATATGGCGCGCACCTCGCTCACCATTCCGCAATTGAACGAAGCCTTCGGCAAATGGGTCGCCACCCATACCAAGGTGAAGAAGGCCTACACCATGGTCGCCGACTACGGCCCCGGCCATGACGCCGAGCAGTCGTTCCAGGCCGGCTTCAAGGCCGGCGGCGGCACCATCGTCGGCGCGGTGCGCATGGCGGTCGGCAATCCCGACTTCTCCGCCTATGTCGGGCGCGCCGTCGATCTCAAGCCGCAGGGCATCTTCGTGTTCATCCCCGGCGGCGCGCAGCCGGGCGCGCTCGGCAAGGCTTTCGCCGAACGCGGCATCAACTCCAAGAAGATCCAGATCATGGGCCAGCTCGAAATCACCGACGAGCACGCGCTCAAGAGCATGGGCGACGTGGCGATCGGCATCCTGACCTCCGGCCACTACGACTACAATCACAAGTCCAAGATGAACGCGGCCTTCGTGAAAGCCTACAACGCCGCCTATCACCGCAATCCGGACTTCTTCTCCATCGGCGCCTGGGACGGCATGCACCTGATCTACGCCGCGCTGAAGAAGACCAAGGGCAATACCGACGGCGAGAAGCTGATCGACGCCGCCAAGGGCATGAAGTGGGAAAGCCCGCGCGGGCCGATCTCGATCGACCCGAAGACGCGCGACATCATCCAGACCGTCTATGTGCGCAAGGTCGAGAAGGTCGGCGGCAAGCTGGTCAATGTCGACATCGCCGAGATCCACAACGTCAAGGATCCGGTGAAGGAAAAGATGATGAAGAAGTGACGCTTTAGCGTCGGCCTCCGCCCCTTTCCCTCCCCCCGCGATGCGGTGGGGAGGGTCGGTTTGCATCGCGGTAGCGGTGCAAACCGGGGTGGAGACTTTTTTACCTCGATTTGCTTCGGTCCGACGTTTCTCCCCCGACCCGCCTCGCACCGCGCTTCGTGCGGCGACCTCTCCCACAAGGGGGAGGTGAGGGGCTTGTGCCACCTTGCCGCCCTCCAAGGAGCGCGCTAGGTGGATGGTCCATGGACGCCCTCAATCTTCCGCGGCCGGGTTGGATGACCGAGGACCTCGTCCTGCTCGAAGAGCAGGCGCGCCGCTTCATTGCCGACACCTTCACCCCCCATATCGACCGCTGGCACGAAGCCGGCATGTATGAGCGCAGCGTCTGGACCCAGGCCGGCGCGGCCGGGCTGCTCTGCGCCTCCATGCCGGAGGAATATGGCGGTGCCGGCGGCAGTTTCGCCCACGACGCGGTGATCAACCGCGAGCTTTCGCTCGCCGGCTTCGACACCTTCGGATCGCCGCTGCATTCCGGCATTGTTGCCCCGTATATTTTGCATTACGGCACCGAGGAGCAGAAGCAGCGCTGGCTGCCCAAAATGGCCACCGGCGAACTGGTCGGCGCCATCGCCATGACCGAGCCTGGCACCGGCTCCGACCTGCAGGGCGTGCGCACCAAGGCGGAGAAATCCGGCAACGGCTATGTGCTCAACGGCTCCAAGACCTTCATCACCAACGGCCAGCACGCCAATCTGATCGTCGTCGTCGCCAAGACCGATCCAAAGGCCGGCGCCAAGGGCGTCTCGCTGATGGTGGTGGAAACCGACGACGCGCCCGGCTTCCGCCGCGGCCGCAAGCTGAAGAAGCTCGGCATGGATTCCGCCGACACCTCGGAATTATTTTTCGAGGACGTGCATCTCCCCGCCGAGAACCTGCTCGGGCCCGAGGAGGGGCAGGGCTTCTACCAGCTCATGCAGGAACTGCCGCAAGAGCGGCTGATCGTCGCCGTGCACGCGGTCGCCATGATGGAGCGGGCGCTGGCGCTCACCATCGACTATGCCAAGCAGCGCTCGGCCTTCGGCAAGAAGATCATCGAATTCCAGAACACGCAGTTCGAATTGGCGGCGTGCAAGACCGATACCACCATCGCCAAGGTGTTCCTCGACCACTGCATCGGCGAGCATGTCGAAGGTCGGCTCGATACGGTGACCGCCTCGATGGCGAAATACCGGCTTTCCGAGACGCAAGGGAAAGTGATCGACCGCTGCCTGCAATTGTTCGGCGGCTATGGCTATATGGACGAATATCCGATCTCGCGCATGTATCGCGACGCCCGGGTGCTGCGCATCTATGCCGGGACCAACGAGATCATGAAGCTGCTGATCGCGCGAAGTTTGTGAATATCGGCTGTCGTCCCGGCCGAGCGCGAATGCGCGAGAGCCGGGACCCAGTAACCCCGGCCTTCGTGAGACGGAAATGCGGGGATTACTGGGTCCCCGCTTTCGCGGGGACGACGGCGGAGAGATTGGAGAGAGACCATGCCCGATGCATTCATCTACGACGCCGTGCGCACCCCGCGCGGACGCGGCAAGGCCGACGGCTCGCTGCATGAGGTGACCGCGCTCAATCTGGCGACGCAGGCGCTCGCCGCGGTCAAGGACCGCAACCAGCTCGATGCCAGGCTGATCGACGACGTGGTGCTTGGCTGCGTCGATCCGGTCGGCGAGGCCGGCGGCGATATCGCACGCGCCTCGGCGTTGATGGCGGGTTTCGGCGACGGCGTGCCCGGCGTGCAGATCAACCGTTTCTGCGCTTCCGGCCTCGACGCGGTCAATTTCGCGGCGGCCCAGGTCATGGCCGGCCAGCACGACATGACCATCGGCGGTGGCGTCGAATCGATGAGCCGCGTCGGCATCGGCGCCTCCGGCGGCGCCTGGCCGATGGATCCCTCGATCGCGGTGGAGACCTATTTCCTGCCGCAGGGCATTTCCGCCGACCTGATCGCCACCAAATACGGCTTCTCGCGCGACGACGTCGATGCCTACGCCGTCGAGAGCCAGCAGCGCGCCGCCAAGTCGTGGGACGAGGGCCGCTTCAAGAATTCGGTGATCCCGGTCAAGGACGTCAACGGCCTCACCATCCTGGCCAAGGACGAGCACATGCGGCCGACCACCACCATGCAGACGCTGGCCGCGCTGCAGCCGGCCTTCCTGCAGATGGGCGACATGGCCGGCTTCGATTCGGTGGCGATCCAGAAGCACCCCGAAGTCGAGACGATCAACCACGTGCATACGCCGGGCAATTCCTCCGGCATCGTCGACGGCGCCGCCGCCGTGCTGATCGGCAGCAAGGAGGCGGGCAAGGCCGCCGGCCTCAAGCCGCGCGCGCGCATCCGCGCCTTCGCCAATATCGGCTCCGAGCCGGCGATCATGCTGACCGGCCCGATCCCGGTCACCGAGAAGGTGCTGCGGAAAGCCGGCATGAAGACCAGCGACATCGACCTGTGGGAGCTCAACGAGGCCTTCGCCTCGGTGGTGCTGCGCTACATGCAGGCGCTGGAGATTCCGCACGACAAGATGAACGTCAATGGCGGCGCCATCGCCATGGGCCATCCGCTCGGCGCCACCGGCGCCATGATCCTCGGCACCGTGCTCGACGAATTGGAGCGGCGCGATCTTTCCACCGCGCTGGTCACGCTCTGCATCGGCATCGGCATGGGCACCGCGACGATCATCGAAAGAGTCTAATTGAGGCACGGCGCATTTCCCCTCCCCCCGCGAAGCGGTGGGGAGGGGTTAGGGGGTGGGGGGTATGCTTCGCAGCGAGTCGCAGCTTCGCATGAAGGACACACGCGTTGCCCGTGCTCGGCAGTTGCGCCGCGCCATGACCGATGCGGAACGAAGGCTGTGGTGGCATTTGCAGGGTTTGCGAAGCAAAGGTTCCCATTTTCGCCGCCAGGCGACCGTCGGTCCATTCTATGCTGATTTCGCTTGCCACGAACGGAAGCTAGTGATCGAGATCGATGGAGGCGGTCACGCGCAATCAGATCGAATTGTCGCAGACAATGCGCGGACACGCTTTCTTGAATCGCAGGGCTATCGGGTGCTTCGCTTCTGGAACAATGACGTGCTGAAAGAGACGGAAGCAGTCATGACCGTTATCTATGAAGCTTTGACAGATCGGGCGGGCGTCGCAGCCCCCCACCCCTGACCCCTCCCCACCACGCGCAAGGGCGCGTGGGGGGAGGGGAACTGAAACGCTGAGGACGAAACTTCGATGCCCAAGATCGATATCGCCGCGCTACCGATCAATACCGCGACCAATTATCCGGCGCCGTTCAACAAGGCGGTCGAAGGCCGCAGCCGCAAGCGACTCGGCAATGCCGTCGGCTTGAGCCAGTTCGGCGCCAATCTCTGCACACTGAAGCCGGGCGCGGCCTCCTCGCAGCGCCACTGGCACGAGAACGAGGACGAATTCGTCTACATGCTCGACGGCGAAGTGGTGCTCGTCGAGGACGACGGCGAAACGGTGCTGAAACCCGGCGACGCCGCAGCCTGGAAGGCGGGCGTCGCGAACGGCCATTGCCTGATCAACCGCTCCGACCGCGACGCCGTATTTCTCGAGGTCGGCACCCGCGCCAAAGCCGAGCGCGCGCATTATTCCGATATCGACATGATGGTCGTGCGTGACGATGCGGGCTTCCGCTACACGCGCAAGAACGGCGAGCCGTATCAGAAATAGGAGCTTCCGCTCATGACGAATTTCACCCTCGACATCGACGCCGACGGCATCGCGCTGGTCACCTGGGACATGCCCGGCCGTTCGATGAATCTCATCGACATGGCGATGATCGATGAGCTCTCGACCATCGTCGAGAAGGTCGCCGGCGACGCTGCGGTCAAGGGCGCCGTCGTCGCCTCGGGCAAGGATACCTTCTGCGGCGGCGCCGACCTCACCATGCTCGAGCGCTTCTCCACTATCTTTGCCGACATGGTGCGCAGCGACGGCGAGCAGGCGGCCGCGCAGATGGTGTTCACCGAAAGCCGCAAGCTCTCGCAGCTCTATCGGCGCATGGAAACCTGCGGCAAGCCCTGGGTCGCCGCCGTCAACGGCACCGCGATGGGCGGCGGCTTCGAGCTCATTCTCGCCTGTCATCACCGCGTTTGCGCCGACAATGCCAAGACCCGGCTCGGCCTGCCCGAGGTCAAGATCGGCCTGTTCCCCGGCGCCGGCGGCACCCAGCGCGTGGCGCGCATGCTGGCACCCGCCGATGCGCTGCAGTTCCTGCTCAAGGGCGACCAGCTCAAGCTCGATCGCGCCAAGGCGATGAAGCTGATCGACAATGTGGTGCCGGCCGCCGACCTGATCACGGCGGCGAAGGACTGGATCAAGGCCGGCGGCAAAGCGGTCAAGGCCTGGGACGAGAAAGGCTTCAAGCTGCCCGGCGGGCCGGTCTATTCCAAGGCCGGCTTCATGACCTTCCCGCCCGCCAATGCCATCTACCGGCGCGAAACTTACGACAATTACCCGGCCGCGCGCGCCATCATGCAGACCGTCTACGAAGGCTTGCTGGTCGACATGGATACGGCGCTGCGCGTCGAGTCGCGCTGGTTCGCCAAGATTCTGCGCTCGCCGGAAGCCGCCGCCATGATCCGCTCGCTGTTCGTCTCCATGCAGGATCTGAACAAAGGCGCGCGCCGGCCGGCGGGCTTGCCAGCCTCGACGCTGAAGAAGATCGGCATGGTCGGCGCCGGCTTCATGGGTGCCGGCATCGCGCAAGTGAGCGCCGCTGCCGGCATCGAGGTGGTGCTGATCGACCGCGACCAGGAGACTGCCGACAAGGGCAAGGCCGCCTTGCACAAGGCGCTCTCCGACCGCGTCATGAAAGGCCGCATGAAGGGCGCCGAGCGCGATGCGCTCTTGGCGAAGATCACGCCCACCGCCGATTACGCTGCGCTCAAAGATTGCGACCTCGTCATCGAGGCGGTGTTCGAGGATCGCAAGATCAAGTTCGAGGTGATGGAAAAGATCAAGGCGGTGATCGGCAAGGACGCCATCCTGGCCTCCAACACCTCGACGCTGCCGATCACCTCGCTGGCCGAAAAGTTCGACGATCCGGCGCGCTTCATCGGCATCCATTTCTTCTCGCCGGTCGACCGCATGATGCTGGTCGAGATCATCCTTGGCAAACAGACCGGCGACAAGGCGCTCGCCGTCGCGCTCGATTACGTGCGCGCCATCCGCAAGACGCCGATCGTGGTCAACGACAGCCGCGGCTTCTACACCTCGCGCGTGGTCGGCACCTATATCCGCGAAGGCCATCTCATGCTCGCCGAAGGCGTGCCGGCGGCGATGATCGAGAATGTCGGGCGCATGGCCGGCATGCCGGTCGGGCCGCTGTCGCTCAACGACGAGGTGGCGGTCGATCTCGCCTGGAAGATCCTGAAGGCGACCGAGGCCGATCTCGGCGCCAAGGCGATCGATCCGCGGCAGAAGGCGCTGCTCGAGGAGATGGTGGAAAAGCGCGGCCGCTTCGGGCGCAAGAACGGCAAGGGCTTCTACGACTACACGCCGGGCCAGCCGAAGAAGCTGTGGCCGGGGCTGGCCGAACTGCAGGCGAAAAAGCTCGATCCCGATACGATCGACATCGACGAGCTGAAATTGCGCCTGCTCGGCATCCAGGCACTGGAGACCGCGCGTTGCTTCGAGGAACACGTGTTGACCGACGTGCGCGAGGCCGATGTCGGCTCCATCCTCGGCTTCGGTTTCGCGCCGTTCTCCGGCGGCACGCTGTCGTGGATCGACGGGCAGGGCACGCGCACCTTCGTCGAACGCTGCCGCGCGCTGGAGAAGAAATACGGCGCGCGTTTCGCGCTCAACAAGCTGCTCATCGATCTCGCCGAGCACAACGAGACCTTCTATTCCCGCTTCGCGCCGGCGAAGACGAAAGAGGCGGCGTAAACTCAAGCTGTCGTCCCCGCGAAAGCGGGGACCCAGTAAACACGGAGGACGCAGTGATTACTGGATCACCCGCTTTCGCGGGTGATGATAACCGATTTATGCTGCGCCGGCGAACCCCACCGCTTCCCCGCAGGTTGAGCATTCCATGGCAGACAAGAACGCATCCCTTCTGCGCTGGCGCGAAATTCCCGGCAGCGTCTGGGCGCTCGGGCTGGTGTCGCTGTTCATGGATTCCTCGTCCGAGCTGATCCATGCGCTGCTGCCGCTCTATCTGGTCGGCGTGCTCGGCGCCTCCACGCTCACCGTCGGCATCATCGAAGGCGTGGCCGAGGCCACCGCCGCCATCACCAAGGTGTTTTCCGGCGCGCTCAGCGACTATCTGCAGGAGCGCAAATGGCTGACCGCGATCGGCTATGGCCTCGCCGCGCTGTCGAAGCCGATCTTTCCGCTCGCCTCCGATGTCGCCTGGGTCGCCGCGGCGCGCTTCATCGACCGCGTCGGCAAGGGCATCCGCGGCGCCCCGCGCGACGCGTTGATCGCCGACCTGACGCCGGCCGACCTGCGCGGCACCGCCTATGGACTGCGGCAGTCGCTCGACACCGTCGGCGCAGTGCTGGGGCCGACGCTGGCGATCGCCTTCATGGCGTTGTTCGCCGACCAATTCACCACCGTATTCTGGATCGCGGTGATCCCGGCCGTCGCCGCCGTCGCCACTATCGTGCTGTTCGTGCGCGAGCCGAAACGCCCGCCGGGCGCAAAACGGGTGCGGGCGCCGCTGTCGCGCGCCGAGCTCAAGCAGTTGAGCGGCGGCTATTGGCTGGTGGTGGGCGTTGCCGCCATCTTCACGCTGGCGCGCTTCAGCGAAGCCTTTCTGCTGCTGCGCGCGCAGTCGGTCGGCCTGCATCTGACCTATGTGCCGCTGGTCATGGTGGTGATGAATGTGGTCTACGCGCTGTCGGCCTGGCCCGCCGGCGCCAAGTCGGACCAGATCGGCCGCTATCGGCTGCTCATCGCCGGCTTCGCGCTGCTGATCGTGGCCGACCTGGTGCTCGCCTTCGGCAATAGCGTCGGTTTCGTCATGCTCGGCGTCGCGCTCTGGGGCCTGCATATGGGCCTGACGCAAGGGCTGTTGTCGGCGCTGGTCGCCGACACCGCGCCGGCCAGCTTGCGCGGCACCGGCTTCGGCGTGTTCAACTTGGTGAGCGGGCTGGCGCAGCTTGCGGCGAGCGTCATCGCTGGCGGCTTGTGGCAATGGGTCGGCCCCGACGGTACCTTTCTCGCCGGCGCCGTTTTCACCGCGCTGGCGCTGGCGGCGCTTCCCTTGGCGCATCGGAGGAGGCTGAGGGCGGAGCAGGCAAATTGAAGCTGTCATCGCCCGCGAAAGCGGGTGATCCAGTGACCCCAGAACTTCATTGAGTACTGGGTCCCCGCTATCGCGGGGACGACAGCCGAACTTAGACAACTACCGTCAGCCGCTTCGCCGCCCGCGTCACCCCGGTATAGAGCCAGCGTTCGCGGCTGTCGGGAAACGCAAACGACTCGTCGAACAGCACCACGTCGTCCCACTGCGAGCCTTGCGCCTTGTGCACCGTGAGCACATAGCCGTAGTCGAACTCGTCATAGGGCTTGCGCCGCGCCCAATCGAGCTGCTCGATGCCGCCGGTGAAGCATTCCGGCCGCACCGAGACCTTGACCCCGCGTGTGGCGGTCTCGTCGTCCGGCAGCAGCCGCATGGTCATGATACCGCTCTTTGTCCCGCCTTTGCGTCCGCCGCGCTCCTTCACCGTCCACAGCGAGCCGTTGAACAGGGCCTTCTTGCGGTTGTTGCGCAGGCAGACCAGCTTGTCGCCCGACGCTGGCATCGCTTCCTCGAAGCCGCGCCGCTCGCGCATGCGCATGTTGTAGGCGCGCCGCGTCGCGTTGCGGCCGACCAGCACCTGGTCGGCGTCGAGCACGGCCTGCGGATCGAGATCGGCCTTGCGCACCACCGCACTGTCGCCGTAGCGGCCCGGCTCGAGAGTGTCGCCGGCGCGGATGTCAATCGACAGCCGCACGATCGGATTGTCCCGCGCCTGCCGGTGCACCTCGGTGAGCATGGCGTCGGGCTCGGCTTCGGTGAAGAAGCCGCCGCCCTGGATCGGCGGCAGTTGCGCCGGATCGCCAAGCACCAGCAGCGGCACGCCGAACGACAGCAGGTCGCGGCCGAGCTCGGCATCGACCATGGAGCATTCGTCGATGACGATGAGGTCGGCCTTTGACGCCGGCGCTTCGTCCCAGAGGTCGAAGCTCGGAACCTCCTCGCCGCTCTCGCGCGCGCGATAGATCAGCGCGTGGATGGTAGAGGCGCCGTGGCAGCCCTTGCCGCGCATCACCGAGGCCGCCTTGCCGGTGAAGGCGGCGAACTTCACCTCGCCGTCGACCCCGTCGGCGATTGTGCGGGCGAGCGTGGTCTTGCCGGTGCCGGCATAGCCGAACAGGCGGAACACCGGCGGCGTGCCGTTGCGGCCCGGTTTGGCCTTGAGCCAGTCGGCGACCGCCTTGAGGGCCGTATCCTGATGAGGGGTGAACTGCGGCATGGCGGGAGTTCAATAGAGGATTGCGGGCTTGGGGAAAAGAACGAAAATAGAACAATTCTCGGCTGTCATCCTGGCCAAGCCGCGCGCAGCGCGGCGCGAGCCGGGACCCGGTAACTCCTGCCTTTTTGATGCGGCGGCACAGGGGTTACTGGGTCCCCGCGTTCGTGGGGACGACAGCGGAGAATGATGATGGCGCCGACAATCACCGCAACTTGTCTTTGCGCCCCCTGCATTGCTCTTACGCGCTTCCCATGTTTATGGTCGCGGCCCTTTCGACCCCTCCCCGCCGGACACTTGCATGGCCCGAGACCAGATCGACATGACTCCGATCGAGACGCGCGACGAACTCGTCGCCTGGCTCGAAGCGGGCTGCAAGCCTAAGGACCAGTTCCGCGTCGGCACCGAGCACGAGAAGTTCGCCTTCACCGTAGAGGGCCACCGGCCGGTGCCCTATGCCGGCTACCACTCGATCCGCGCCCTGCTCGAAGGCATGCATGATCTACTCGGCTGGGAGCCGATCATGGAGGGCGACAACATCATCGGCCTGTTCGACGTCACCCATGGTGGCGCCATTTCGCTGGAGCCGGGCGGCCAGTTCGAGCTCTCCGGCGCGCCGGTGGAAAACGTGCACCAGACCTGCTCCGAACTGATGGCGCATCTGGCGCAACTGCGCGAAGTGGCAAAACCGTTGGGCATCGGCTTTCTCGGCCTCGGCATGACGCCGAACTGGACCCGCGCCGACATGCCGGTCATGCCCAAGGGCCGCTACAAGATCATGACCGCCTATATGCCCAAGGTGGGCAGTCTCGGCCTCGACATGATGTACCGCACCTGCACGGTGCAGGCGAACCTCGACTTCTCCTCCGAAGCCGACATGGTCAAAAAGCTGCGCGTCGCGCTTGCCTTGCAGCCGGTGGCTACCGCGCTGTTCGCCAATTCGCCCTTTACCGAGGGCAAGCCGAACGGTTTCCTCTCCTTCCGCTCGCAAATCTGGACCGACACCGACGCCGACCGCTCCGGCATGCTGCCCTGGGCGTTCGAGGACGGCATGGGCTTCGAGCGTTGGGTCGACTACGCGCTCGACGTACCGATGTATTTCATCAAGCGCGGCGACAGCTATATCGACGTTGCCGGCAAGTCGTTCCGCGATTTCTTCGCCGGCAAGCTCGCCGCGCTGCCGGGCGAGCGCCCGACTATTTCCGACTGGGCCAATCACCTGTCGACGATCTTTCCCGAGGTGCGGCTCAAGCGCTACCTGGAAATGCGCGGCGCCGACGGCGGGCCGTGGCGGCGGCTGCCCTCGCTCACCGCGTATTGGGTCGGGCTGCTCTATGACGACGACGCGCTCGATGCCTGCTGGCAGATGGTCAAGGGCTGGACCGCACAAGAGCGGCAGGCGCTGCGCGATGCGGTGCCGAAACTCGGCTTTGCCGCCGAGATCGGCGGCCGCAATGTATTGACGCTGGCGCAGGAGACGCTGCGGCTCGCCGCCCGCACCCTGGCGCGGCGCAAGCAGCTCGACCGCAACGGCCGCGACGAGACGCGCTATCTGCGCCCGCTGGAGGAATCGGTCGGCCGCGGCATCACCCCGGCCGAGGAACTGCTGGAGAAGTTCCACGGCAAGTGGAACGGCTCGGTCGATCCGATTTATGAGGAATATGCGTATTGATTTCGGCTGTCGTCCCGGCCAAGCGCGCGGAGCGCGCGCGAGCCGGGACCCAGTAATCCCGGCTTTCATGATGCGGATGGACCGGGGTTACTGGGTCCCCGCTTTCGCGGGGACGACGGCAGGAGAAAGCGTTATGGCCAAATCCACCCCCGCCACGCGCGCCTTGGAAAAGGCCGGCATCGCCTTCACCCTGCACGAATACGACTACGACCCGGATGCCGCGCGTATCGGCATGCAGGCAGCCGAAGCGCTCGGCATCGAGCCTCAGCGGCTGTTGAAGACGCTGATGGCCAAAGCTCACGCGACAAAGTCCGGCGACGCAGTGATCTGCGTGCTGGCGCCGTCCGATCGCGAGGTCAATCTGAAGAAGCTCGCCGCCGCCGCCGGCGCCAAGAGCGCCGCCATGCTCGGCGCGGCGGAAGCCGAACGCGTCACCGGCTATCACGTCGGCGGCATCTCGCCGTTCGGGCAGAAGAAGCGCGTGCCGGTGTTCATCGAGCAATCGGCGCTTGCTTTCGCGCGCATCGTGCTCAATGGCGGCCAGCGCGGCTTGCAGGTCGAGCTCGCGCCCGACGATGTGGTGCGGGTGCTCGGCGCCAGCGCGGTGGAGATTTGCTGAGGCGCTTCGTTTCCCTCTCCCCGCAAGCGGGGAGAGGTGAACCAGAAAATCACTCCGCCGCCTGCGCTTCCGACAGATTGTCGAGCGAGGAGATGATGTGCTCGGCTAGCGCATCGGCGAGCGCAGATGCAGTCATGGGCGTTGCGCACGAGGCCGATGCGGCAGGAGGGCAGATCGGGGAAACCATCGGCGCTGGTGAGCACGCGCATGCCCGGCCGCAGCCCCGACTCCGGCAACACCGACACCGCCAGCCCGGCGAGCACCGCGGCGGCGACCGCGCCGGCATTCGAACTCGAATAAAGCAGGCGATAGGTGCGGCCGATCGACTCCAGCCGCTCGATGGCGGTGTGCCGCCAGATGCAGCTCGGCCGCCCCAGCGCCAGCGGCACGCGCTCTTCCAGATGGGTCGGATGCCGGTTCGAGGTCACCCACAACAGCCGCTCGCGCCGGAACGTCTCCGCCGCGCGCTTTGATTCGCAATTGGTGACGATGGCGAGATCGACCTCATTGGCGTCGATGCGCTCCAGGAGGTCGACCGAGGGCTCGCACAGAACGGTCAGTTCGACGCCCGGATAGGCGCGCGAGAAGCGCGCCATGATCTCCGGCAGATAGCGGTCGGCATAGTCGTCCGGCACGCCCAGCCGCACGCGGCCCGACAGCGCCTCGTCGGAAAAGGCGGCCATGGTCTCGACATTGAGCTTGACGATGCGGCGGGCGTAATCGAGCAGCCGCTGCCCGTCCTCGGTCAGCTTGGAGGCGCGGCCGTCGCGCGCGAACATCGCGCGGCTCGAGCCGTTCCTCCAGCCGCTTCATCTGCATGGAGACCGCCGACTGCGTCTTGTTCACCACCTCCGCCGCCCTGGTGAAGCTGCCGGTCTCGGCGATGGCGATGAAAGTGCGCAACTGGTCGATATCGAGCAGGGCGGTCATGGCGGCTTTCCTTCCGGTCGTCCCCGGAATAACTATCACTGATCCTGATCGATCAGATTAAAAACATTCGTTTCACTAATCAATAGGCCGGGTGCATATAGCTTCCGCGCCGGAGAATTCGGGTGGGGATTTCGGGTGTTCCGGCACGCGGTCGCGGGCGAAGCAAAGCGTCCGAACCGCGAATTTCAGGGAGACTGCCATGACCGTGAACGTCCCCGTACTGCCGATTGCAGGCGCGACCGTGCTGCGCGCGGCGCTGGCGCTGCTCGCCCTCGTCACCCACTGGCTCAAGATGCTGGCGCAGGCGCGCCGCCACCGCCGCGAGGCGCGCGCGCTGGCGGGGCTCGACCGCCACATGCTGGCCGATATCGGCATCACCAGCGCCGACGTCCGCGACGCCTTCGCGCAGCCGTTCTGGGAGGACCCCACCGCGCTGCTCAGCGAACGCGCCGGCGATCGTGGTCGCAGCCCGCGTGGCGCCTCGCGCATCAAGGTCGTCGCCGCACCTGAAAAAGGCTTCCACCGTCCGCCTACCGACCGCCCGGCGCGGCAGACGATCTAACGAATAGCCATCGGCCGAGCCCTCTCATCGGCCGCGATCCGAAACCCGCGATCATCCCCTCTCGCGATCGGATCCAGCGCCCGTCCGGCCCCTCCGGGCGGGCGCAGTTTTTCCAGCGCTGCGTGCGGCCGCCACCTCGCTAATGCCCATGTGCGACGGTCTCCGCCACCAGCGCGCGGCGGTCCTTGACCACGCCGATGGCAACGCCCAGCCGCGCGATGGTGGCGATCACCTTGCCGTTGAGCGCGCGGTCGCAATTCATGTGCGTCGGCGCGATGAAGAAGTCGGCCTTGTTCCAGTCCTCGACCCATTGCAGGCCCGGTCCGGCCTCGTTCTCGAACGGCAGCCGCTCGCCACAGACGGCGACGGTGTAGCGGTGGCCGGGCTCGGTCGGCGCGATCGTACCGATATAGGCTTCGAGATCGTCCACCGCCTCCGGCATGATGTTGACCCAGTAGTCGGTGACGTAGCGGCGCTGGGCGCCTTCCAGGCCGCCGACGAGCGAGTTGTAGAACAGGTATTGATAAGGGTGCAGGCGCACCAGCGTGCTGGCATTCCACATCAGCGCCGCCACGATGGCGGCAGCGGCGGCGGCCGCGAGCACCCGCCTTTGTGCTTCCAGCGTTTTCAGCAAGCCGTCGAAACCGATGCCGGCCAGCGTCGCGAAAGCCGGCACCACGAAGAGGAAATGGCGCAGACCGGTGTCGGCGGGGCCGCGGTCGACCACCTCGCAGATCACCGGAAAAATCGCGATGAAGACGAGCAGCGCGGTCTCCAGCCGGCGCTCGCTCGCGCGCGATCCGTCATTGCCGGGCCACATGGTCAAGACCAGCGCGGTGCCGGCGCCGGCGAGCATCAACAGCGGCAGCTTGATCAGCAGATAGACCGGGATGTACCAGCGCGGCACGTCGCCCATGGCATAGACTTGGCCGTTGAGCAGCGTGTGGATCTGCATGTTGAACTGGCCGAAGTCGATGAGACCGCGGATCGGATTGAGCGGTGCCAGCGCCGACCACGGCCAGGCCGCAATCATGATGACGTAGCCGATGAGAAAGGCTGGCGCGAAGGCGATCACCGACTGCGCGAAGAAGGTCAGTTGGTCGCGCATGGCCCCGGCGCGCGGACGCGGGATGTGCATCAGCATGGCGAGGCCGGCATAGCCGATCATCAACAGGCCGAGCACGCGCATGCCGAGCGCGGCGCCGAGCATCAGGCCGAAACCGGCAACGTCGCGCCAGCGCGACGCGGGCAGGTCGCGCGCGGCGCGGCAGAGGAAATAGGCCGCCATTGTCATGGCTGTGGCGAAGGGAATGTCCTTGGTGTGGTTGAACATCGAGCCGTACCACGGCCCGCAGGCCGCCAGCGCGAAGGCGGCGATGGCGCCGGCGCGCGGGCCGGCGACCAGCCGCGCCGTGGCGGCGGCGCCGCCGATGCCGGCAATGCCGATCAGCGCGCACAGCACATGGCGGATGGCATAGGGTTCGAAAAAGGGCAGCGTGCGTTGCACCAGCACCGCCAGCACGTCGAACAGCCCGCCATAGAGATAGAGATTGTCGTAGTGGAACAGCGCCTGGTCGGTGAAGCCGAGCGGTAATAGGCGATGATCAGCTCGCCATAATGCTGCTGCACCGCCTCGTCATTGGAGATGGCGTAGTCGGCATAGGTGGCGAAGACCAGCCCCACCAGCACCACCAGCAGCGCCGCCACCGCGAGGTCATAGGGGTCGCGAACGCCAAGCCATGCGCGCAGGCGCGCACGCATCGACAGACCGCGCGCGCCCAGGCGCGGCCGCTGGCAGGGTCCCGGCAGGTGATCCTCCCGTCAAAGCAGTTTGGGTTGATTTTGGCTTGCGGCCTGGCATCTGTCATGCTGCATCTGCACAGGAGTCGGCCACCGCGCTAACATGTCACGTGGGGCGGGCGGCTGAGGCGCTGGAGGCAACGGCGCATATGCGGAAACTGGCGCATTGGATCGGCACGCTGGCGCTGGGCGTTCTCGCCTTCGTTCCGCCGGCGCCGGCCCAGGTCGGCTACGACCGGCCCGGCGGCGACTACCTGAACTTCACCGTGCGCAACGGCGACCCGGCGGCCTGCGCCGCGCGCTGCGAGCGCGACGGGCGCTGCCGCGCCTGGAGCTTCTCCTATCCACGCACCAGCCATGTGCACGCCACCTGCCGGCTGAAGAACAGGGTGCCGCCGCGGGAGGACGATCCATGCTGCGTGTCGGGCGTGCGCGGCGCCGGCGTGATCGAGCCGCGCCGCGGGCCGATCGAATTCGGCATCGACCGCTTCGGCGGCGACTATCGCAACTTCGCGCTGCCCTCCGACCCGAGCGGGCAGCGCTGCAAGGCGGCCTGCGAGGGCGAGAAACGCTGCCGCGCCTGGACCTATGTGCGGCCCGGCTATATCGGCGGCTCGGCGCGCTGCTACCTCAAGAGCAAGATCCCGCGCCCGCGGCGCAAGCCGTGCTGCATTTCCGGCGTGGTGCGCTAGAGCGCGCCGCTCACTTCACGGCGGTGAAGAAACGCGACAGCCGCAAGCCCGAGGGCCAGGCCCACAGCGGCTGGCGGTGCACGGCGATGTCCCAGGAGCCGACCAGCGCGTCGACGCGACCGACCAGATTGTCGATCGGCAGCAGGCCGACCCCGCCGGCGCGCACCGGCACGCGGCTGTCGGCGGAATTGTCGCGGTTGTCGCCCATGACGAACAGATGCCCGGGCGGCACCGTGATCTCGGCCATGTTGTCGAGCGGCCCGCTCGGCATCAGCTTGAAGATCTCGTGTGGGCGGCCGCCCGGCAGCGTCTCGATCAGGCGCTCGGCGGTGATGCGCGAGCCGTCCTCGGTCTCCGACCTTGCCGGTGCCGTCGGGCGTGAGCTTGGCCGGCTTCGCCGTTGATCCAGACCTCGCCGTCGCGCACGGCGATGCGGTCGCCGGGCAGGCCGATCACCCGCTTGACCCAGGTCTGCGTGCGATCGCCCGGCCAGCGGAACACCACCACGTCGCCGCGCTTGGGCAGGCTGGCGAAGATGCGCCCGCTGTTGGGCAGGTCGAGGAAGGAGGGCAGCGAGGCGGTGCCATAGCCGTAGGAGAACTTGGTCGCCACCAGTTCGTCGCCGATCTGCAGCGTCGGCTCCATGGAGCCCGACGGCACGTAGAACGGCTCGGCGATGGCGGCCTTGGCCGCCGCCACCACCAGCACCACGGCGGCGAGTTCGGCGACGGTGCGCAGCGGCCCGGACTTGCGGGTCGGGCTGGAGTTCGGCGCGCGCATCACGCGGTCCCTCCGACGGTGATGCGGTCCATGCGCAGGCTCGGCTGGCCGACGCCGACCGGCACGCCCTGGCCGTTCTTGCCGCAGGTGCCGATGCCGGGATCGAGCGCGAAGTCGTTGCCGATCATGCTGATGCGGTTGAGGTCGGTCGGCCCGTTGCCGATCAGCATGGCGCCCTTGACCGGCGCGGTGACCTTGCCGTTCTCGATCTTGTAGGCCTCGGTGCACTGGAACACGTATTTGCCCGAGGTGATGTCGACCTGGCCGCCGCCGAAGCTGACGGCATAGAGGCCGTTCTTCACCGAGGCGATGATCTCGTCCGGGTCGTGCGTGCCGGCGAGCATGTAGGTGTTGGTCATGCGCGGCATCGGCATGTGCGCGTGGCTCTCGCGCCGGCCGTTGCCGGTCGGCTTCATCTTCATCAGCCGCGCGTTCTGCCGGTCCTGCATGTAGCCGACCAGGATGCCGTCCTCGATCAGCACGGTGCGGCTGGTCGGCGTGCCTTCGTCGTCGATGGAGAGCGAGCCGCGCCGCTGCTGCATGGTGCCGTCGTCGACCACGGTGACGCCCTTGGCGGCGACCTGCTGGCCCATCAGGCCGGCGAAGGCGCTCGTCTGCTTGCGATTGAAGTCGCCTTCGAGCCCGTGACCGACCGCCTCGTGCAGCATGACGCCGGGCCAGCCGGAGCCGAGCACGACGTCCATCTCGCCGGCCGGCGCCGGCACCGCGGCGAGATTGACCAGCGCCTGGCGCACCGCCTCGTCGACCGCGTATTGCCAGGCCTCCGCCGTGATGAAGCGCTCGTAGGGCTCGCGCCCGCCGAAGCCGTAGCGGCCCGATTCCTGGCGGTCGCCGTCGCCGACGACGGTGGCGACATTGAGCCGCACCAGCGGGCGGATGTCGCGATAGGTCTCGCCGTCGGCGCGCAGGATCTCCACCACCTGCCAGGTGGCGCCGATGCTCGCCGAAACCTGGCGCACGCGCGGGTCCTTGGCGCGGGCATAGGCGTCGATCTGCTTCCAGCAGCTTCACCTTGGCGTCGAAGGCGGGCAGTTCCAGCGGATTGTCGTCGCCATAGAGCTTGGCATTGGTACGGCCCGGCGGCTCGGCATAGGTGCCGCTGTGGCCGCCCTTGACCGCGCGCACGGCTTCCGCGGCGCGTGCCAGCGCCGGCTTCCGACAGGTCGGAGGCATGCGCATAGCCGACCGCCTCGTCCTTGACCGCGCGCAGGCCGAAGCCTTGCGCGGTGTCATAGGTCGCCTGCTTGAGCCGGCCATTGTCGAACACCAGCATCTCGGACTGGCGGTATTCGAGGAACAATTCGCCGTCGTCGGCGCCCTCGAGCCCGCGCGCGATCGATCTGGCTCACCTTGCCGCGGTCGAGCCCGGCGCGGTCGATCAGGGAGGAAACGGCTGGATCCATCATGATTTCTCCGGGGGTGGCGCCCTCAGGCCATCAGATAGGGGCTTTGCGGCGATTTGGCGAGGGTCGGAGAAGGCAGTCATTCCGGGGCGCGAGCAACGCAAGCGAACCCGGGATCCATAACCCGCAGCGCTGCGGCGTATGGATTCCGGATTCGGCCCGGAGCCTACCATCGGGCCGCGTTTTGCGCGGGCCCGTTGGGGCCGTCCGGGAATGACGAAAAAATCTTAGGCCGCCGTGGTCGCCGGCGCGACGACGGGCTTGTCGATCTGCTCGAACGCCTCGATGGCGTGGCTCGCATACATCACCGAAGGACCGGCGCCCATGTAGATCGCCATGCCGAGCGCCTCGATCACCTCGGCGCGCGTGGCGCCTTGCTCCATCGCCGCCTTGACATGGAAGGCGATGCAGTCGTCGCAGCGGATGGCCACCGAGATGCCGATGGCGATCAGCTCCTTGGTCTTGCAGTCGAGCGCCTTGGGCGCGAGCGCGGCCTGCGCCAGACCGGAGAAGGCTTTCATGACGTCGGGCGTATCGCCGCGCAGCGTGCGCATCAGACCTTTCAGTTCCTTGGTGAGCTCCGACCAGTTCGTCATCCGCCATTCTCCATTGTCCTTTCGCCGCGCGCCGCGCTGCGGCCGCCGACATATTCTCAATAGAATATATGATAAGGCGCCGCGCCGCCCGCCATTGATCTCGATCAAGGCCGCGGCGCTGCGGCTGCCGGCGCTGTTTCTTGCGTTAAGAAAGCGGCGCACAGCGCCGGGTCGAATTCCCGGTAATCGACGGTGATCTCCTCGCCCTTGCGGATGGTGCGGCGGGCGATGACGTAGCCGTTGCGCAGAAAGGTATTGGGCTTGTCGGAATGGTTCATGTGGCGGTCGTTGTCGACGGTGAACAGGATTTCGCCGTCGACCCGATAGGCGTAGTGCTGCATGAACTCGCGCGCCGGCTTGGGCAGTTTGTTGAACTGCTTGTCCGAGTAGCAGCGGTCGTAGCCCTCGACGAAGCGCCAGATCTTGCCGCCCTTGGGGATGCGCTCGCCGGCGAACACGCCGATGCCGTGGATCGGGCTTTTGTCGAGATAGGTCTTGACCAGCAGCATGCTCACACCCGGGTGAAGGTCACCGAAACCTCGCCGATCGGATCGACGGCGTGGACGAAGCCGGTCTCGTCCGGCTCGATCATCGGCGGCGGGGTGATCGAGCCGATGATGATGACGTCGCCGGCGGCAAGCTTCTCGCCGAAGGCGGCGAGCGTATCGGCGGTGTGCGCGACGAGCTCGGCCAGTTTGCCGGTGAGCGCTTCCAGATCGTCGGTGCGGTTGACCTCGGCGCCGCGCCGCGTCGACGCGCGAGGTAATGCCGCTCAAGCCGCCGCCGGCGCGCGTCTGCGCGCCCAGCAGCACATGGCGCTGGTAGATGTCGCCGGCGAGCACGGCGTCGAGATTGTCCGGCGTCGGCACCAGATCGAGATCGGCGATTTCGATCGCCGGCCCGATCTCCTTGACCGCCGCCAGCGCGGCTTCCGGCGTGGCGCCGCCGGGCAAATCGCGCGCCATGCGCACGAAAATTTCCGGCTCCGCCACCGGCCGCACATAGCCCTTGAGCGACACCGTGCTGCCCGACGGCAACAGCGCGCCCTGCATCAGGAAGCCGAGCAGCGGCGCCGTGAGGCCGAGTTTCTGCATGGTGGCGGGGGCGCCGAGGCCGAGCTTCCAGCCGAGCGGCTTTTCGCCGGCGGCGATGCGCGCACGGCGCGTCGCGAGCTGCGCGGTCATGCCTTTTTTGATGAGCGGGGCGTCCCAGGATTTCATTACACGTCCTTTCTTTCTTCACCCTCCCCCTTGCGGGGAGGGTCGCGAGCGAAGCGAGCGGGGTGGGGGTATTAATCGTAACTGGTCTTGCGTAGCCCCCACCCCGACCGCCGTCGCTACGCTTCGGCGGTCGACCCTCCCCGCAAGGGGGAGGGTGAAGCGAGCGTGGGGCGGCGCCGTGAATCGACTCGCTTCTGTTGATTTACTTCTTATGACTTCTCCGGATGCACCTGGTAGCCGGAATCCTCGATCGAGCCGGCGCCCATCCAGCCCCAGACCAGCACCACGTCTTCGTTGGATGTGTTGTTGAAGCCGTGCCAGCAGTCGCGCGGCGAATAGACCACGTCGCCTTCGCCCGAGGGCTCGTGACCGTGCTCGGTGATAGATGTGGCCCTTGCCCTTGAGCACGATGAAGAACTCGTCGCAATTGTGATGGCGGTGGTTCTCGTGGCTGGCGCCCGGCTTGAGCAAGGTCCAGCCGACCACGTTGTCGACGCCGGCCGATTTCTTGTCGATCAGGAACTGCACCTGCATGTCGACCCAGCCGTCCTCGCGCTTGAGGCCTTCGACCTTGGGCACGTCGCGCATATTGGTGCGATACATCTTGGCTGCCGGCGCCTCCTCTTTCATCTTGGCGGCGGTGCCCTTGATGGCCTTGGCCAGAGCGGAACCGATCTTTTCTCCTTGCGAGCTCATGTCTTGTCCTCCAATTCTTATTCTTGTCCGCCCAGCCGGCGATAGACCCGATGCGCGACCACGAAATCGTTGCCGTCGATGCCGAGCCCGCGGCAGGCATTCATCATCTCATTGGCGGCGGCGGCGAGCGGCACCGGCGAGCCGAGCGTGCGGCCGAGATTGAGCGCCAGCAGCATGTCCTTCTGCTGCAGCGTCACGTCGGCGAGCGGCACCGCCGGCATCTTGCCTTCGAGGATGAAGGGCCCGCGATAGCCGAGCACCGGCGAGGCCGCCACGCTCTTGAGCATGGCGTCGAGCGCGACCGCGCGGTCGACGCCGCCCTTCTCGGCCAGCGCCACCGCTTCGCCGAAGCAGATCACCTCGACCATGAGCAGCAGGTTGACCGCGATCTTCATCTGGCAGGCGAGCCCGTTGCCGCCGATGCGCGTCACCTTCGGCCCGATGGCGAGCAGCACCGGTTTCACCCGCTCGAAAGCGGCCTCGTCGCCGCCGATCATGATCGAGGCGTTGCCCTGCACCACGGTCACCGGCGAACCGGAAAGCGGGCCGTCGAGCATGATCGAGCCGGCACGCGCGAATTCGGCGGCCATGGCGCGGCTTTCGTCCGGCTCGATGGTGCTCATGTCGATGAAGATGCCGCCCGGCTTGAGGCCGGAGACCACGCCGTCCGGCCCCAGCGCCACCGCGCGCACGGCCTTGGCGTCCGTGACGATGGAAATCACGAGCTCGGACTGCTCGGCGACTTGGCGTGGCGTATCGGCCCAGCGCATGCCCTGCGCGACCAGCGGCTCGGCCTTGTCGCGCGACCTGTTCCAGCCGGTCACTGTGTAGCCGGCAGCCATCAAACGCGGGACGATGAGCTGCCCCATCGCCCCCAACCCCACGAACCCAAGTCGCACCCGGCATTCCTCCCGTCGCTTCGCGCGACAGCAAGCAAGACGCGGATGGCCGGGTCAAGCCTCGTGCTTGGGGCGACGCGGCGGGACCGGTATGCCGGCAACAGTAAAGCGAGGCTGTGGAAAAGCGTGGGCGCTCAGTGCCCACCTGCAGTGGGCTGCCTCACGGCAATTGATCGTAGCCTTCCGCAAAGCCGGCGAGGCTCATCGGAAAGCCGATGCCCTCTTCCGGGGTCTGGAAGATGACAAAGGTCGCGGTCTTGCCGGTGCGCAGCTTGTTGATCAGCGTGTCGTCCATCACCACCTCGGCGATGCAGCCGTTGGGCAGGCAGCGCACGAAACCGGCACGGCCGATATCGGCATTGTCGATCTTCAGGCCCAGGCCCGACGGCAGCAGCACGCCGAGCGGCGCCACCACCCGCATCAGCCGGCTCTTCTGGTCGGCCGTCTTGAGCACGATCACCGTGAGGCCGATATTGGCGCGGTCCTCGGCGCTGACGCTCTGGATCAGGGCACATTGCTCATTTTTTGCCCCCGGCGGGGTGTCGCAGCGGATCTGCCAGTCCTTGTGGACGGATTTGACCGCGCCCTGCGCCGATGCCGGCCCACTGAACCCCAGCGCCAAGACCGGCAGCACGGCCAGCACCAGAAGCCTTGCCCGCCTTGCCGGCGTCCGTCGGTCGTACCCGAAAATGCCCATCGCTCAATCCCTTGGCCTGCGGCCGCGGTGACTTGCCGCCGCCGGGGCGAATTGCTGCCCCGCCATTTGCATCCAGGTCGTGCCCTTGGGTCACGGCCGCCCGGTCCTGTCAAGCAAGGCCCGCCGCCGCCGGCGGGCGCCCGTTCAGCCTTTTTCAGGCACCGGCCTCGTGGCGTAAATGCGGCACCGGCGGGCTTTCGGCGGCGCCGGCAAGCTTTATGCAGGGAAGCCCTTACAGCCGAAGCCCTTTGTTGCAGGACAGGGGGAAATATAGGTGCATTGCGGGGCGGGCGGAATTGTGGTTTGAAAAACGGGATTGTCCCGCCGCAACGAGCAAGTTGCCACGCCCGTGGCAAGCAGTGCCGTGCTTCGTGGGGTAGAATTCGGCCGGGGGCGGGCGAAACCAAGAAAAGGTTCGCCCCGCGGCCGTTCGTTTTCGTCGAGCGAGGGAGCGCATAAGACGATGTTGGTGCTCAAGCGATTTATCGCTTTTTTGGTCACGTCGGTGACCGTTCTTGGCGCTCACGCCGCGCTGGCTGCCACCACCGGTGAGCCGCAGCCCTGGGAGATCGGGTTGCAGCCGGCGGCGACCCCGGTGATGGCCGATATCGTCTGGTTCCACGACTTCCTGCTCTGGATCGTCGGGGCGGTGGCGCTGTTCGTGCTGGCGCTGCTGGTGATCGTGATGGTCAAGTTCAACGCCCGCGCCAACCCGGTGCCCTCGCGCACCACCCACAACACCATGATCGAGGTGATCTGGACCGTGGTGCCGGTGCTGATCCTGGTGACCATCGCGGTGCCCTCGTTCCGCCTGCTGTTCTACGAACTCAAGGTGCCGAAGGCCGACGTGACCGTGAAGGCCACCGGCAAGCAGTGGTTCTGGAGCTACAGCTATCCGGACAGCAAGTTCGAATTCGATTCGCTGATGGTGGAGACCAAGGACCTCAAGCCCGGCCAGCCGCGCCTGTTGACGGTCGACAACGAGATGGTGGTGCCGGTCAACAAGGTGGTGAAGGTGCTCACCACCGGCGCCGACGTCATCCACTCCTTCGCGGTGCCGTCCTTCGGCATCAAGATCGATGCCATTCCCGGCCGCATCAACGAGACCTGGTTCAAGGCCGAGCGCGTCGGCACCTATTACGGCCAATGCTCCGAACTGTGCGGGCGCGGCCACGCCTTCATGCCGATCGTGGTGCATGTGGTGAGCGACAAGGAATATACGGCCTGGGTCGAGCAGGCGAAGAAGAAATACGCCAGCACTGAGCCGACAGCCCCCGCCGCCGTGGCCCAAGCCAAGGCGGCGCCTGCGACCAAAGTCGCGGCGGCCGAGGTGCGGTGACATATGCGAAGATGCGAATACAATAAGTCGACAATGACAAGGTTCTAAGGGACAAGAACAATGGCAACCACAGCGGCTGCGCACGCAGGGCACGAGTCCAACGGGCACCATCCGACCGGATGGCGGCGCTTCGTCTATTCGACGAACCACAAGGACATCGGCACGATGTACTTGGTGTTCGCCTTGATGGCGGGCGTCATCGGCGGTCTGCTCTCGATCGCCATTCGCATGGAGCTGCAGAACCCCGGCGTCCAGTTCTTCCCGAGCGCGCACGAGTTCGACGTGTTCACCACCGCGCACGGGTTGATCATGATCTTCTTCATGGTCATGCCGGCGATGATCGGCGGTTTCGGCAACTGGTTCGTGCCGCTGATGATCGGGGCGCCGGACATGGCGTTCCCGCGCATGAACAATATTTCCTTCTGGCTGCTGCCCGCCTCCTTCGCGCTGCTGATCTCCTCGATGTTCGTGGAGGGCGAGCCCGGCTCGCTTGGCGCCGGCACCGGCTGGACGCTGTACGCGCCGCTATCGACCTCGGGCCATCCGGGTCCGGCGGTCGACTTCGTCATCCTGTCGCTGCATCTGGCCGGCGCTTCCTCGATCCTGGGCGCCATCAACTTCATCACCACCATCTTCAACATGCGCGCGCCGGGCATGACGCTGCACAAGATGCCGTTGTTCGTTTGGTCGATCTTGGTCACCGTGTTCTTGTTGTTGTTGTCGTTGCCGGTACTGGCGGGCGCCATCACCATGCTGCTCACCGACCGCAATTTCGGCACCACCTTCTTCTCCGCTCAAGGCGGCGGCGATCCGATCCTGTTCCAGCATTTGTTCTGGTTCTTCGGCCATCCGGAAGTCTACATCCTCATCCTGCCCGGCTTCGGCATGATCAGCCAGATCGTCTCCACCTTCTCCAAGAAGCCGATTTTCGGCTATCTCGGCATGGCTTACGCCATGGTCGCCATCGGCGGCATCGGCTTCGTGGTATGGGCGCATCACATGTACACGGTCGGTCTGTCGACCGGCGCGCAGGCCTATTTCATCGCCGCCACCATGGTGATCGCAGTGCCCACCGGGGTGAAGATCTTCTCCTGGATCGCCACCATGTGGGGCGGCTCGATCGAGTTCCGCACGCCAATGCTATGGGCGATGGGCTTCATCTTCCTGTTCACCGTCGGCGGCGTCACCGGCGTGGTGCTGGCCAATGCCGGCGTCGACCGCGTGCTGCAAGATACCTATTACGTGGTGGCGCACTTCCACTACGTGCTTTCGCTGGGCGCGGTGTTCGCCATCTTCGGCGGCTGGTACTACTGGTTCCCGAAGATGAGCGGCTACATGTACAACGAGACCATCGGCAAGCTGCATTTCTGGGTCACCTTCATCGGCGTCAACATCGTCTTCTTCCCGATGCACTTCCTCGGTCTCGCCGGCATGCCGCGCCGCTATGTCGACTATCCGGACGCCTTCCACGGCTGGAACGAAATCGCCTCGTTCGGCTCCTATATCTCGGGGTTGGCGTGATCATCTTCTTCATCGGCCTGATCGAGGCCTTCGTGAAGAAGCGGGTGGCCGGCAATAATCCGTGGGGCGTGGGCGCCACCACGCTGGAGTGGACGCTGTCGTCGCCGCCGCCGTTCCATCAGTTCGAGACGCTGCCGCGGATCAAGTAGGCACGCGATCCCAAAAGGCATGTCCCGGACGTGATCAAGGACACGATCACGCGCAAACTAAATAGGGCCGCGTAACCCATGTCGCTCGTCAGTGAAGGCGCAGACTATCGCGGACCGATCTCGGCTGCCGCCGCGGTCGGCCATGCGGAGCCCAGTCTCGCCGAGTTCGGCGACTATTTCGCGCTGATGAAGCCGCGGGTGATGTCGCTGGTGGTGTTCACCGCGCTCACCGGGCTGGCCGTGGCGCCGGTCCTCGATCCATCCGGCTGATCGCCTTCACCGCGCTGCTGTGCATCGCGGTCGGGGCGGGCGCCGCCGGCGCGCTCAACATGTGGTACGACGCCGACATCGACGCGCGCATGACCCGCACCGCGCGCCGGCCGGTGCCGATGGGCCGGGTGAAGGCCGGCGAGGCGCTGGCCTTCGGCCTGACGCTGTCCGGCTTCGCGGTGGTGGTGCTCGGCCTGCTGGTGAACATGCTCGCCGCCGCGCTGCTCGCCTTCACCATCTTCTTCTACGTCGTCATCTACACGATCGGGCTCAAGCGCTGGACCCCGCAGAACATCGTGATCGGCGGCGCCGCCGGCGCCTTCCCGCCGATGATCGGCTGGGCGGCGGCGACCGGCTCGCTGTCGCTCGAACCGGTGCTGCTGTTCCTCATCATCTTCTTCTGGACGCCGCCGCATTTCTGGGCGCTGGCGCTCTACCGCACCGACGATTATGCCCGCGCCGGCGTGCCCATGCTGCCGGTGGTCAAGGGCGACGACGCCACGCGCCGGCAGATCCTGCTGCACACCTTCATCCTGGTGCCGCTCGGCGTCGCGCCCTGGCTGCTCGGCTATGCCGGCTGGCTCTATGGCGCTGACCGCGCTGGTTACCGGCGCCATCATGCTGGCGCTGGCCTTCCAGGTGCTGCGGCGAGCGCCGTCCGGCCGACCGCGCCAGCCCGCAACCTTGTTCGCCTTCTCGATCCTTTATCTGTTCCTGCTGTTTGCCGTGCTGCTGATCGAGCGTGGCTTCGGCGGCTTGATCGCATAGTATCGGCGCGAGGGCAGGCCTTGGACATCGCGATGAACGAGCAGCACCGGGACGAGGACGGCATCGTGCTCACCGAGGCGCAGAAGCGCGCCCGCCGCTCGCGCTCGATCGCCATCGCGCTGGCGCTCGCCGCGCTGGTCGTCCTGTTCTACGTGATCACGCTGGTGAAGGGCCCGGGCATGCTGGTCCGCCCGCTATGAGCCGCAACGTATGACGCCATGACCGCCCACCGCAGCCGCATACCCTGACCGGCAACCGGCCGCTCAAGCGCGACATGCTGGTCGCCGCCGCCTGCGGCGCGGTGGTGGCGCTGATGGTCGGCGCCTCCTTTGCGGCGGTGCCGTTCTACACCTGGTTCTGCCGCACCACCGGCTATGGCGGCACGCACGCAGGTGCTGCCAAGGCCGCGCCGGCGCAGGCGTTGGCGCGCACGCTCGCCATCCGCTTCGACTCCAATGTGGCGCCCGGCCTGCCCTGGAGCTTCACGCCCGAGCAGAACGAGATCAACCTGCGCATCGGCGAGGTGGCGACCGTCCATTACAAGGTGGTCAACCAGGCCGCGCGCGCGATCACCGCGCAGGCCGCCTACAATGTCTCGCCGCCGCAGGTCGGCGCCTATTTCACCAAGATCAACTGCTTCTGCTTCACCCGAGCAGACCATGCAGCCGGGCGAGACGCGCGAGATGACGGTGGTGTTCTATGTCGATCCCGCCATCGCCAAGGACAGCGACCAGGACGGCCTCAACACCATCACGCTGAGCTATACTTTCTTCCGGCTGGCCGATCCGCCGCCGGTGGCGGAGGCGCCGCGCGCAAGGCGCTGCGACAAGCTATAACAGGGGATGACGGGCGGCGCCGCTCGGCGCCGCCCCAAAGGACTGCAACGGAGACGACGACGATGGCCGACGCCCACGCCAAACCGCACCACGATTATCATCTGGTCGAGCCCAGCCCGTGGCCGGCGATCGGCTCCATCTCCGCCTTCATCACCGCGGTCGGCGCCATCAGCTGGATGCACCACCTGTACGCGGCGGCGCCGCTGGTGTTCGGCCTCGGCGCCATCGGCGTGCTCTACACCTTCGTCGGCTGGTGGCGCGACGTGATCCGCGAAGCCCAGTTCGAGGGCTTCCACACCCGCGTGGTGCAGATCTCGCACCGCTACGGCATGATCCTGTTCATCGCCTCCGAGGTGATGTTCTTCGTCGCCTGGTTCTGGGCCTATTTCAACACCGCGCTGTTCCCCGACGCGGCGAACGAGATCGGCCGGCTCGCCGTCACCCATGGCGTGTGGCCGCCCCAGGGCATCGAGACCTTCGACCCCTGGCACCTGCCGCTCTTGAACACGCTGATCCTGCTCACCTCCGGCACCACGGTGACCTGGGCCCATCACGCGCTGCTGGAGAACGACCGGCAGGGACTGAAATGGGGCCTGATCCTCACCATCGTGCTCGGCGTCACCTTCACCTGCGTGCAGGCCTATGAATATTCCGCACGCCGCCTTCCACTTCAGCCGGCAACATCTACGGCGCCACCTTCTTCATGGCGACCGGCTTCCACGGCGCCCATGTCATCATCGGCACGATCTTCCTGACGGTCTGCCTGATCCGCGCGCTCAAGGGCCATTTCACGCCCCACCCAGCATCTCGGCTTCGAATTCGCCGCCTGGTACTGGCACTTCGTCGACGTGGTATGGCTGTTCCTGTTCGCCTGCATATATGTGTGGGGCGCCGGCGTGCCGCATCCCGAATGATGGCGACGCGAATGTCAGCGACAAGGGGCGGCGGCAACGCCGCCCTTTTGTTTTGCAGGGAAAGTTGAAGATGACCGATCATGCACCGACGGGCGATGCGCCGCTCGGGCGCGGCTTGCGCGGCCGCTGTCCGCGCTGCGGCGAGGGCCGGCTGTTCCAGGGCTTCCTGACCTTGCGGCCGGCTTGCGAGCATTGCGGCCTCGACTACGGCTTCGCCGATGCCGGCGACGGGCCGGCGGTGTTCGTGATCCTGATCGGCGGCTTCATCGTGGTGTTCGCCGCGCTGATCACCGAGTTCGTGTATCAGCCGCCCTATTGGGTGCATGCGGCGCTGTGGCTGCCGCTGATCCTGATCGTGACGCTGGCGCCGTTGCGGCCGATGAAGGGACTGATGATCGCCCTGCAATATCATCACAAGGCGCAAGAAGGCCGGCTGCAAGGCCGGGACGACGCTTGAGGGAACCTGCCGCCGCAACACCTGCGCGCAGCGGCATCGTCGAGGCGACGGTGCTGGTCGCGGTCGGCGTCGCCATGCTGATCGGCCTCGGCATCTGGCAGCTCGACCGCCGCGTATGGAAGCATCATCTGATCGCGACGCTGAATGCGGAGCTCGCCAAGCCGCCGCAGGATTTGCCGCCGCCCACGGATTGGCCGCAACTCAAGCCGCAGGGCCACGAATTTCGCCGCGTCAGCTTCCCGGCCGAATTCCTCCCCGGCCAGGAGGCGCTGGTCTATTCCGCCGGCTCCGCGTTGCGCCCCGACGTGAAGGGGCCGGGCTATTGGGTGTTCGCGCCGGCGCGGCTGGCCGGCGGCAGCGTCGTCATCGTCGACCGCGGCTTCGTGCCGCCCGAGCGCAAGGACCCGGCCAGCGCGCGCGCAAGGCGCGCCGCACGGCGTCGTCAACATTGTCGGCGTGTTGCGCTGGCCGGAGACAAAGCGGCTCCTTCACGCCGGCCGCCGACGTGAAGGGCAATGTCTGGTATGACCGCGACCTCAAGGCCATCGCCGCCGCCAAGCAATGGCCGGATGCTCGCCCCGTTCTACATCGAGCAGGAATCCCCGCTGCCGCCCGGCGGCTTGCCCAAGCCGGGCAAGCTGGTCGTCAACCTGCCCGACAATCACCTGCAATATGCGCTGACCTGGTTCGGCGCGGCGCTGCTGCTGGCCGGCCTCTATATTCGCTGGCTGGTGCGCCGCTTGCGCCGCAGGCCTGACCGGCTTGCTTGAGCAGGTCCGCTGGCGGCGGCTAGTGTGCCCGCTAGACCGATCTGGTCCTGAGCTGAAAAGCATAGCGTGATTCAATGCGTTATGTCTCAACCCGCGGCGAGGCTGCGCCCGCTCGATTTCGTCGAGGTGATGCTCGCGGGCCTGGCGCGCGATGGCGGGCTTTATGTTCCGCAGACGTGGCCGGCGCTCGACCCGGGACAAATCGCCGGCTTTGCCGGGCGGCCTTACGCCGAAGTGGCGGTCGAGGTGATCCGGCCCTTCGTCGGCGATGGGCTTGCCGAAGCCGATCTCTCCCGCATGGCGCAGGAGGCCTATGGAAGCTTCCGCCATCCGGCGGTGACGCCGCTGCTGCAGCTCAATCCCAGCCTGTTCGTGCTCGAGCTGTTCCACGGGCCGACGCTCGCCTTCAAGGACCTCGCCATGCAGCTCGTGGCGCGGCTGATGGACCATGTGCTGCAGGCAGCGCGGCGAGCGCACCACCATCGTCGTCGCCACCTCCGGCGACACCGGCGGCGCCGCGGTCGAAGCCTTCCGCGGCCGCGCCCAGGTCGACGTGGTGGTGCTGTTCCCGCAAGGCCGCATCTCCGAGGTGCAGCGGCGCATGATGACGACGGCGCCCGACGCCAACGTGCATGCGCGTCGCCATCGAAGGCACCTTCGACGACTGCCAGGCGCTTGGTGAAGGCCATGTTCAATCACCACGCCTTCCGCGACCGCGTGCGCCTGTCCGGCGTCAATTCCATCAACTGGGCGCGCATCGTGGCGCAGGCGGTCTATTATTTCACCGCCGCGGTGGCGCTCGGCGCGCCGCATCGCCGCGTCGCCTTCACGGTGCCGACCGGCAATTTCGGCGACGTCTATGCCGGTTATCGTCGCGCAAGCGCATGGGGCTGCCGATCGACCGCCTGGTGGTGGCGACCAATGTCAACGACATCCTCGCCCGCACCTTCGCCACCGGCGACTATGCGCTGCGCGAGGTGATCGCCACCGCTTCGCCGTCGATGGACATCCAGGTCTCGTCCAATTTCGAGCGGCTGCTGTTCGAGGCCTATGGCCGCGACGCCAAGCGCGGTCGCGCGCGCTGATGGGCTCGCTGGCGCAGTCGCGCCATTTCACGGTTTCCGCCCACGCGCTCGCCGCCATGCGCGCGCTGTTTTCCGCCGACCGCGCCGACGAGCAGGAAAGCGCCGCCACCATGCGCGCCTGGATGCGCGAGGCGGGCTATCTGCGCCGATCCGCACACCGCGGTGGCGCTGGCGGTGGCCGAGAAGGAGACGCGCGACCCGAGCGGTGCCCATGGTGGTGCTGTCGACCGCGCATCCGGCCAAGTTTCCCGATGCGGTCAAGGCCGCCTGCGGCATCACGCCGAAATTGCCCGACTGGCTCGCCGATCTGCCGTCGCGCCCCGAGCGCGTCACGGTGCTGCCGGCGGAGCAGGCGGCGGTGGAACGGTTCGTCGCGTCGGCCTCGCGCGCGGCGCGTGAAGGAGCAGCGGCATGAGCGTGCAAGTGACCCGGCTTCCCTCCGGCCTGTCGGTGGTGACCGACGACATGCCGCATCTGAAGACCGCCGCGCTCGGCGTCTGGGTCGGCTCCGGCAGCCGCGACGAAAGCGCGGACGAGCACGGCATCTCGCATCTGTTGGAACACATGGCGTTCAAGGGCACGCGAACGGCGCTCAGCGCGCCAGATCGCCGAGGAGATCGAGGCGGTCGGCGGCGATCTCAACGCCGCCACCAGCGTCGGAGAGCACCGCCTATTTCGCGCGCGTGCTCAAGGTACGACGTGCCGCTCGCGCTCGACGTGCTCTCCGACATCCTCGGCGAGCCGACCTTCGATGCCGACGAGCTCAAGCGCGAGCAGAACGTGATCGTGCAGGAGATCGGCGCCATCGAGGACGCCCCGGACGACCTGGTGTTCGACCGCTTGCAGGAAATCGCCTTCCCCGAGCAGGCGGTCGGCCGCTCCATCCTGGGCACGCCGGCGACGGTGCGCTCGTTCACGCCGGGCGGCTGCGCGATCTATCTCGCGCGCAATTACCGCGGACCCGACATGCTGGTGGCGGCCGCCGGCGCGGTCGAGCATGCAGCAGATCGTCGCCGAGTCGGAGCGGCGCTTTGCCGGTTTCACCGGGCCGGCGGCGCCGGCGCCGGAGCAGGCGACGCTTCGGCGGCGGCACGCGGGTCGAGCAGCGCGACCTCGAGCAGGTGCATATCGCGCTCGCGCTCGAGGGCCTGCGCCGTCGGCGACGAGCGGCTCTACAGCCTGCAGGTGTTCACCAATGTGCTCGGCGGCGGCATGTCGTCGCGCCTGTTCCAGGAGGTGCGCGAGAGCCGCGGGCTCTGCTACGCCATCCACGCCTTCCACGTGCCCTATGCCGACACCGGCATGTTTGCGCTCTATGCCGGCACCGACCAAGCCGATGCGCCCGAGCTGATGCGCGTGGTGATCGACGAGATCGCCGGCGCCACCGAGAACCATCAACGAGGCCGAGGTCGGCCGCGCCAAGGCGCAGATGCGGGTCGGCGCCCTGATGGCGCTGGAGAGCTCGGAAGCGCGTATCGGCCAATTGGCGCGGCAGATGATGGCCTATGGCCGACCGATCCCGCTCGACGAGATCGTCGCCAAGATCGACGCAGTGAGCGTCGACAGCACGCGTGCCGCCGGCCGCGCCCTGATCTCGCCGCAGCCGCCCGGCGATCGCCGCGCTCGGGCCTGGCAATGGCCTTGAAAGCACCGCTGCGATCGCGGAAAGTCTTGTGCGCCGCGCGGCCTGACCGGAACGCCGCAGCGTCGCCCACGTAATGGCTCATGGCGTTTTTCCGCACGGTCAGCCTCAGCGACAGTTTGCCGGCCATCCCCGGCGCCGGCGTCGCTGTTGCGCCTGCCGCAGATCGGCGACTTTCCGGCCTGGGCCGGCCTTGCGCGAGCAAAGCCGCGCCTTCCTCACGCCCTGGGAGCCGACCTGGCCGGCCGACGACCTCACGCGCTCGGCCTTCCGCCGCCGCATCAAGCGTTACGTCGAGGACCAGCGCAACGATCTCGCTTATGCCTTCCTGATCTTCCGTACCGGCGACAACGCCCTGGTCGGCGGGCTGACGCTGGCCAATATCCGGCGCGGCGTGGCGCAGGCCGGCGCCATCGGCTACTGGGTCGGCGCTCCCTTCGCCCGCCACGGCTACATGACCGCGGCGTTGCGCGCGCTCGTCCCGTTCAGCTTCCGCACTCTGCGGCTGCACCGGCTGGAGGCGGCCTGCATCCCCGGCAATGCCGCCTCGATCGGCCTGTTGGAGAAGACCGGCTTCAAGCGCGAGGGCTATGCCCGCGGATATCTCTGCATCAACGGCCTGTGGCAGGACCACCTGCTCTATGCTCGGCTGCAGGACGATCCGGATTGAGGCGCGGCCGCTTAGGCACGCCTTGGGCACGGCTTGAGCCACGGCTTCGACATGCCTTGGGCTTGCCACGCTTGCCTTGCTATAAGCACGGGCAAACCGGGAAAACGAAGGTCGGACCAATGGGTGGGGAAGCGGAACGGACAAGGCGGCGCGCGGGGGTGCAGTGCCCTTCTGGCCATCGGCCTGTGGCCATGGCCTTGGCCGGCTGCAGCGGCAACAGCCTGAGCATGGACAGCCTGAACACGAACGTCTTCGGCTTTCCTCGCAGAGCAGCACCAGCGCCGCCGGCGTCAACAATGCCGGCATCGCCGCCAACGAGCGATGCGCCCTGTCCGGAAGTCAAGGTGCGCACCGGGGCGGCGACGCTGATGATCGGCAGCAAACCGGGCGAGGGCGAGCCGGCGCCGCTCGACGTGCGCTACCAGGGCTCGATCGTCAACATGGCGCGCGAATGCCATCTCAATGCCGGCCTGTTGACCATCAAGGTCGGGGTCGAAGGCCGCGTCATCACCGGCCCGGCCGGCGGTCCCGGCACGGTCAACGTGCCGCTGCGCGTCGCGGTGGTGTACGAAACTCTCGAATCCGACGACGGTGGCGACCAAGCTCGCCGTGATCCCGGTGCCGTCAACAATGCGGTCGACCGCGTCACCTTCACCCATGTCGAACCGGACCTCACCTTCCCGTTGCCGCAGCCGATGAGCGAGATCTATTCCTATGTGATCTATGTCGGCTTCGATCCGCAAGGCGCGCAGCCGCAAAAGGCCAAGAGGCCGGCACGAAAGGCGCGCGGCAAGACGCGCAGCAAGCCGAAGGCGAAACGATAGGGCAGGGCACGCCGCCGTTCTACCAGCCGCGCAGCCCGATGATGGCGCCTTTGAGCGCGCGCATGTCGGCGATCACCCTGCGCGCGCCGGCCGCGCGCAGATAGTCGCCAAGCCGGCTGCCGGCATGGCTGCCGCCGACGAAGCCGATCACCGTCATGCCGGCGGCGACGCCGGCGGCGACGCCGACGGCGAATCCTCCACCACGATGCATGCGGCCGGCTGCGTCTGCATGCTCGCCGCCGCGTGCAGGAACAGATCGGGCGCCGGCTTGCCGCGGGGCACGTCGCTCGCCGAAAACAAATTGGGTTCGAAGAAGCGGATCAGGTCGGTGGTCTCCAGGCTGGCCCGGATGCGGTCGAGCGAGGAGGAGGAGGCCACGCATTTCGGCCCGCGCAGCCAGGAGAGCGCGTGCGCCATGTGCTGGGTCGCGCGCAACTCGGTGTGGAACCGACGCAAGGTCGCGCTCGCGACCGTGGCGGCGAAATCCGGCGGCAGCTTGCGGCCGCAGGCGCGCTCCACCTCGGCGAACATGTCGGCCGGCCGCCGTCCGGTGAAATAACGCGCGACCACGTCCGGCGTCAGGGCGAAGCCGGCGCGCATGAACTCCTGGGATACGATGGCGGTGGCCAACGGCTCACTGTCGACGAGCACGCCGTTGCAATCGAAGATGACCACAGGGTCCCCCGACGCCTCGGCCGGTCACTCCGGCACGCTCACGCATTGTGTGGACAAATCAGTAGGGAGAATCGCTAGAGCCGAAGGATTGCCAGGAAAAGTCCGTAGAGTTCCGAGGAATATTGGTGGTGTTTCAGTGTGGGTAAATTCTTGCGTTAGCGCGCGAATGCCGGCCGCCCGGGCGGCGGCAAGAAACCTAATTCAGCTTCTTGCGCACGTCCTCGATGCCCTTGGCGATGAGCTCGCCGGCGAGGTGGCCCTTGGCTTCCTGGGCGAGAATCTTTTCGGCGGCGGCGACGGCGGCGTCGGCCGCGGCGGCGCGCACCTCGGCGGTGGCCTGCGCCTCGGCCTGGGCAATCTTGGTCTCGGCCAGCTTGGTGCGGCGGGCGACGAATTCCTCGACCTTGGCCTTGGCGTCGGCGGCGAGCCGCGCGGCCTCGGCCTGGGCGCCGGCGATGATTTCGGCCGCCTCGTGCTCGGCCTCGCCGCGCTTGCGCTGATACTCGACGAGCAGTGCCGTCGCCTCGTCCTTGAGCCGGCGCGCCTCGTCGAGCTCCGCCTTGATGCGGGCGGCGCGGTCGTCGAGTGATTTGGCGAGCTGGCGGTGTACGCCGAGATAGCCGAGCAGGCCGAGGAACACGACGAAGCCCAGCGCGACCCAGAATTCAGCCTCGTGCAACATCATGCCTACCTTTAACGCTTCAGCGCCTCGGTGACGGCGTCGGCGACCGCCTGGCCGCTCGGCGTCGAACCGATCAGCCGCTCGACGATGGCCGAAGCGGCGCCCTCGGCGATTCCGCGCACATTGGCCATGGCCGCCTGCTTGGTGGCGGCGATGGTCTTCTCGGCCTCGGCGAGCTTGGCGTTGAGCGCGCTTTCGAGCTCATGGCGGCGCGTCTCGGCCGCGGCGGCCTCCCGATCGCGCGTCTCGTTGGCGATCGCCTGGGCGCGACCGCGGGCATCGGCCAGCGCCTTCTCATAGGCGGCGACCGCCTCGTCCGATTGCGCTTTCATACGCTCGGCTTCGGCGAAGTCGTCGGCAATGCGCTTCTGCCGGCTCTCGATGACCCTGCCGACCTGGGGCAGCGCCCATTTCGCCATCAGCGCATAGAGCAGCACAAAGGTGAGGGCCAGCCAGACGAGCTGCGAGGGAAAAGTATGCGCGTTGAACGGCGGAAAGCCGCCGTGTCCCGGCACCTCGGTGCTCGTGCTATGCGTGGTGGGCTCGGCCATTGTGGCGGCTCCGGCGCAAGCGGCGCGTGCTTAGAGGGCGAACAGCAGCAGCAGCGCGATCAGCAGCGAGAAGATGCCGAGCGCTTCGGTGATGGCGAAGCCGAAGATCAGGTTGCCGAACTGGCTCTGCGCGGCCGACGGATTGCGGATCGCCGCGGCGAGATAATTGCCGAAGATGATGCCGACGCCGACGCCGGCACCGCCCATGCCGATCGCGGCAATGCCCGCGCCGATGTATTTCGCTGCCACTGGATCCATAACCAACTCCTTCTGGTTCTAGCCTTATCCGGTCGGGCCGTCAGTGGCCCGGGTGTATCGCATCGTTGAGGTAGATGCAGGTGAGGACGGCAAAGACGTAAGCTTGCAGGAACGCCACCAGCATCTCGAGTGCGGTGAGCGCGACGATCATGGCGAAGGGCAGCACGCCGCCGATCCAGCCGATGGCGCCGAGCGCGCTGCCCAGCAGGATGATGAAGCCGGCGAAAACCTTGAGCGCGATGTGGCCGGCCAGCATGTTGGCGAACAGACGCACGCTGTGCGAGATCGGACGCGAGATGAACGAGAGGATCTCGATGGCGACGATCATCGGCAGGATGTAGATCGGCACGCCCTTGGGCACGAACAGGTTGAAGAAGTGGAGGCCGTGGCGGATGAGGCCGTAGCCCAGCACGGTGAAGAAGACCATCAGGGCCAGCGCGGCGGTGATGATGATGTGGCTGGTGACGGTGAAGCCGAAGGGGATCAGGCCGAACATGTTGAGGCAGAGCACGAACATGAAGATCGTGAACACATAGGGGAAGAACCGCATCCCCTCGTGGCCCGCGGTCGAGCGCAGCATGTTGGCGACGAATTCGTAGGTCAGCTCGGCGGTCGATTGCAGCCGCGTCGGCACCGCGCGGCCGCCCGCCGTGCCGGCGACCAGGAACGCGGTGAGCAGGAAGACCGCGATCAACATGAAGGCGGCGGAATTGGTGAAGTAGATCTCGGCATTGCCGAGCTTGCCGAGCGAAAACAGATTGACGATCTGGAACTGGTGGATGGGATCCATGACGCGGTCTTAATCGTCCAATTTTCTCTCGCGCACGACACCGGCGGCGCGCATCACATTGAGTACCCCGGCGGCGAAGCCGAGCAGCAGAAACACAATGAGCCCCCACGGCGTCGTGCCCAGCCAGCGGTCGATGAGCCAGCCCAGCCCCGCGCCCACCAACACGCCTGCCACCAGCTCGGTCGAAAGCCGGAAACCGCGCGCGATCGCCGACGCATCGGCGGTCTGACGAGGACCGGAGCCGTTTTCGGATGGTCGGTTCGCTGTCGCGAGCCGTTCGCCGAGACGCTGGAGCCTCGCGGAGAGAGCAGCCTCGTCGTCCAGCGGTTCTTTGCGCTCGCCCGGTCCACGCGAGTCGTCGCTCATGCTGTCGACCCGCATGGATTCAAAGGCATTCGCGTGCCCCGCCGCCCTTAAAGCCGCGCGGACCATACTGATCGGGTTCGGCGGTGTCAAGAAAGCGGCGAAAAGGCATAAGTATTTGATATTACGTGATATATCAGCAATTTTCCAGCGCTTTCGCCGGCGCTTGCGTGCGCTGCGGCAGGCTGGACGGCCGCTTGCGCCTTAAGCCTGCCGCGGGCCGGTGCTAATCTTTATTTTCAAGGTCGGAGCGCTGACGCGCGGCAACCCGAAAGGACATTCCATGCCAAGGCTCGCCCGGGGATTCGGACCAGCGGTCGCCCAAGGCTTTGTCCTTGCTGGCGCCCTCGCCGTTGGCGTGAGCTGGGCTGCGCCGGCCTTGGCGCAGGACACGTCGACGGGCGTGCCGCAAATCCTGCAAGTCCCTCAAGCTCAAGCTCCGGACCACAAAGCGCCACCGCCGCCGCAGGTACAAATGCCGCCGCCGCCGAAGGACCAGGAACGGGCGCGGATGGAGCCGCCGCCAACACCGCCGCCACCGGCCATCGCCAGCCGCTTCAGCTTCAACCGCGTCGACGACGGCTTCCTGCGGCTCGACCATGCCACCGGCAAGGTCGCCTTCTGCAGTACGCATAGCGTCGGCTGGGCCTGTCAGGCGGTACCGGAAGACCGCGCCGCACTGGAGCGGGAGATCGCCCGGCTGCAGGACTCGCTCGCGGCCTTCAAGAAGGAGATCGCGGAGCTGAAGCGGGAAATTGCGACCTTGCGCGCGCCTCCAGCGCCGCCGCGTCCTCCGGCGCCGATCCCGCCGTCCGCCGCGCCGGACAAGAACGGCGCCCTCAAGCTGCCGAGCCAGCAGGACCTTGATCGCGCCCGCGCCTATATCGCCGATACCTGGCGGCGGCTGGTCGAAATGATCACCGAATTCCAGAAGGACATGATGCGCAAGCACGACAGCGACAGCGCCAACGGCCTGTCACGGACCTGATCGACAAGCGATGCCCGGTCGGCTGTCCGCCATCACCGCCACCAGCCCACAGTTGCTCGCCAGCGCGAGCCTGCGCGTCGACACGTCCGGCAGCGGCTTCACCGAGATCACCAGCGCGGCGGCGAATTTCCTCGCCCAGAGCGGGGCCGGCGACGGCGTCCTGCTGGCGTTCCTGCGCCACACCTCGGCCTCGCTCACCATCCAGGAGAATGCCGATCCCGACGTGCAGACCGACCTGGTCGCCGCGCTCGATCGGCTGGCGCCCGAAGAGGCGCCCTGGATCCACGACGTGGAGGGCCCCGACGACATGCCTGCGCATGTAAAGGCGATGCTGTCCGGGGTGTCGCTGCATGTGCCGGTCGCCGGCGGCAAGCTGGCGCTCGGCACCTGGCAGGGCCTCTATCTCGTCGAGCACCGCCGCCGCCCGCACAGCCGCGAGGTCATGCTGCACTTCATCGGCAGCCGCAAATAGCGCTCACAGCCCGGTCAGCGATACCATGAGCGCGATCGCCCACATGGTGATGGCGATGCCCGATGTCCACAGCGCGAAAGTCAGGTAGGTGTCGCGCAGCACCGTGGCGCTGGCCCATTGCGCATAGGCTTCCGGCGGCCGGAAGTTCTTCGGCAGGTAGAGCCACATCTCGGTGCGGCGGTAATCCTTGGTGAGCGCCTCGCGCGCCTTGTACATCAGGATTCCGGCCATCAGCGTGGTCAAGGTGCCGCCGGACTGGAAGGCTAGCCGCGCATTGAACGACATGCCGATCATCACGCAGAAGATCGCCAGCGCGCCGAACATGCAGGCCCGCTGCACGGTCTCGAAGGCCACTCGCCGCATCTCTTCCATGGTGCCTCGCCCGAGCGTTCGGCCACATGTTAACGCGCCGCCGCCGCCGCGGTAGTCACGACCCCGTCAGCACGCCGGGATGGCGCCGCTTACGCCACCGACAACAGCAGCGCCGAACCGTAGAGCAGGCTGGCGACGCCGGCCGCGTTCTTGGCGAAGCGCAGCAGCAGCTCCTCCAGCTTTGCCCGCGCCAGGGCCCGGTCGCGCTCGTCCGCCGGTCGTTCCTCCACGTGCAAGGATAGCCAAGGCTCGCTGCGCAGGAAGCGTTCCTCGGTCAAAAGGCCGGCCCGCACCAGGAGGATAATCGAAAAGAACAGGGTCACGGTGGCGCCACCCTCAAAGGCGGCCGACGGCTGGAAACTGAACGCGAACATTACCAGGCACGCCGCCAGCGCAACAAAGCATGTGTCGCGCGCCATTGTCAGATAGGCATAACGCGTAAAGTGGGTCATGTGGTCTCCGTCGCAGCCCCCCGCTGACGGTGACGAAAATGCAAACTCCGTGCCAAGCAAAGCGTCAGAGACCCTGCTGAAGGAAATTGCCGACCGCGGGCGCCGCCAGCAGCGCGGTCGCCACCAACCAGATCCACAGCGAGGCCTCGGTCGAATCCTCGCGCGCGCCGACATAGCGCTCGTAGAGCGCGGCCGGGACGCCGGCGACGATGATGGTGGCGGTCGACACCATCAGCGAGGCGAACATGGCGGTGAGGCTGGCGCTGCCGAACAGCAGCGCCGGCGCCAGCGCCACGGCATGGATCCAGGCGAACAGGAACAGGGTCGGATTGAAGATGCCGTTGATCATGCCGAAGAAGGCGATGGCGACATAGAACAGGTTGCGGTTCATGACGCCGCTCCCAGATTGGGCGCCAGGCCGAGCAGGGCCAGGCTGGTCAGCAGCAACACGCGCAACCAGAACATCCAGACGAAGGCGAACAGCCAGATCACCACCGGCGGCGTCGCCTTCGGCGTTACCCGCGCGACCAGGGCGATCACCGGATCGGTGATCAGGCAGAAGAAGCGCCAGATATAGTTCTGCGAGGTGGGATCGAGCGCGAAGCCGAGCAGCACGCGGCCGAGCAGCGTGTACATCAGCGCCGCCAGGATGAAATTGGGAAAATGGAAATACCAGTAGCTGATGAAATTGCCGCTCACTTTTGCATCCCCGGCTTCGACATGCCCGCTTGCTGGCTTAGCCTATCCGATATGAAAGCGGGGCCCGAAGGCCCCGCTCCCTTTTGCGTCACACACGTGCGACCGTTCAGACGGTCTTCTCCTCGAGGATCTGCTTGCCACGCGGCCTGCGGATCTCGTCGATCAGCGCCTGCATTTCCTTCGACGGTTCCGGGGTCAGCATCGAAACCACGTAGATGACCAGGAAGCCGAGCGGCATGCCGAACAGCGCGCACGAGATGTTGTTGATGTTGAACCAGCCGACCTTGCTGGCCAGCACCGTATTGGCGGTGGCCGGATCGGCCAGCGCCTTGGTCACGTCCACGATCGGCGCGCCGGAGACCGGATTGAGCAACGAACTCATGCCGAGCGCCTTTACGCCGAAGGCGGGATAGTAGCGCGACGACACCAGGTAGAGCAGGCACACGCCGAAGCCGGCGATCATGCCGCAGATCGCTCCGGCGGTGGTCGTGCGTTTCCACCAGATGCCCATCACGATGGCCGGGAAGTTGCCGGCGGCGGCCAGCGAGAACGCCCAGGCCACCATCGACAGGATGTCGGCGGGTTTGGTCGACGCGGTATAGGCCGCCATCACCGCCACGCAGACCAGCAGGATGCGCGCCACGACGAGCCGACGAGCGGTCGGCGCGTTGGGGTCGAACATCTTGTAGTAGACGTCGTGGCTGAGCGCGTTGGCGATCGCCAGCAGCAGGCCGTCGGCGGTCGAGAGCGCGGCGGCGAGGCCGCCGGCGGCGACCAGACCGGAGATCACGAACGGCAGTCCGGCGATCTCGGGCGTCGACAGCACGATCACGTCCGGATTGATCGCCAGATCCTGCAGGCGAACGACGCCGGTGTGGCCCGCGATCTTGCCACAGGCGGCCACGATCGCTCGCACGTCGATGGCGCTGGCCCGCAGATCTTGACCAGGCCGATCTGGCCATAGGCGAACAGCCAGGGTCGCAGCTGTTCGAGGTGATGGCCGATGACGTTGGTGTAGACCTCGTACTTGGAGAACGCCGCATAGGCCGGCGCCGTGAAGTACAGCAGGAAGATGAAGAACAGCGACCAGGCCACCGACTGGCGCGCTTCACGCACGCTCGGCGTGGTGAAGTAGCGCATCAGAATGTGCGGCAGCGAGGCGGTGCCGATCATCAGGCACAGGATCAGCGCGAAGTAGTTGGCCGGGCTGTAGTGCAGGAACGGCTGGATGTGCGGTTTCAGCGCCGCCGCCGTGGCCAGGCCCTTCGACACCATGCCGTTCTCGATCGCGGTGATCTCCTGCAGGATCTTGCCGTAGGTGAGTTCCGGGATCGGAATGCCGAAATGCTTCGCCGACAGGATCACCACCGGGCACAGATAGGCGATGATCAGCACGATGTACTGGGCGACTTGCGTCCAGGTCACCGCGCGCATGCCGCCGAGCATCGAGCACACCAGGATGCCGGCAAGGCCGACGATAGACCGCCACCCCGAACGGCATGCCGAGGAAGCGCGAGGCGATGATGCCGGTGCCGTAAACCTGCGCGGTCACATAGGTGAACGAGCAGCACACCAGCACGATGACGCCGAGCGAGGCGGGCGAAATTGCCGCCGTAGCGGAACGGCCAGGAAGTCGGGCACCGTATAGGCGCCGAACTTGCGCAGGTACGGCGCCACCAGGATCGACACCAGCACGTAGCCGCCGGTCCAGCCGAGCACGAAGGCAAGCCCGTCATAGCCGAGCAGGAACAGCGTGCCGGCCATGCCGACGAAGGAAGCCGCCGACATCCAGTCGGCGCCGGTGGCCATACCGTTGTAGAAGGCGGGCACGCGGCGGCCGGCGACGTAATATTCGGAGACCTGCGCATCGTTCGCGTCATGATGCCGATGACGGCATAGATCGCGAGCGTGAAGAACACGAACAGATAGCCGATGATCTTGTTGGGAACGCCGATCTGTTCGAGGATGGCGAGCAGGACCACGAAGCCGATAAATCCGCCGGTATAGGTCCCGTAGATGCGGCCGAGATTACTGACGAAATCCGAGCTGCCTGAGCTTTGAGTAGCCATGATCGTGCCCCCGCTCAATCGTCTTCGGCGACGCCGTGTTCGCGGTCGATGCGGTCTTGCTGCTTGGCAAACAAGAACAGCATCACCACGAACGCGATCAGCGAGCCTTGCGCGGCCATGTAGAAGCCGAGCGGGAATCCGAGGATCGGAATGTTGATGTGATTGAGGGGTATCGCGAACATGTGCACGATGAAGCCAAAGAACAGCCACGCCGCGAGGTACTTCCACATCAGGTTGCGTGTCCGCACCCAATGGTCCTCTTCATTTTGAGTCATCTTGTCGCCTCCCAAGTTCGTGCCGCCCCGCGAGGATCGCGAAGCGGAAGTCGGCGGACTCAGGAAGCCGATTGAAGAAGAAGAAAAAGAATGAGCGGCAGCCCCCGTCGCCGCGGTCACCCGGTCTTGCTTGCCGGTTTCGACCCGTGCGTTCAGATTAACATTGCCGCCGCCGTCCGCTCATACGACTTTTGTCTAATATAACCACTTAATTGCATTGTAATAACAGGATTTTTGGCTCGCATATTATCCCGCGATTGCGAAGAAGACATGCTGCAACGCACCGGCCGTTCCTGTTGCTTTGATGGAATGGTGATCACGCCGAGCGGTAAATTCATGTAGATTTAAGCCAATGCCGGGCGCACCCTCGGCGGTGGTTTCGAAAGGTTGCACAGGCCTTGAACGACGGTTCGCATTACCGGCTGGTGATTGCCGACGATCATCCGCTGTTTCGCGGTGCGCTGCGCGAGGCGGTTCAGGGCCTGTTGAATGGCGCAGAGATCGCCGAGGCCGGCACGCTCGACGAAGTCGCCGAGCTGCTCGATGGCAGCGGCGAGGTCGATCTCATTCTGCTCGATCTCGCCATGCCCGGCGTGCGCGGATTTTCCGGCCTGATGTACCTGCGCGCGCAATATCCGAGCGTGCCGGTGATCGTGGTCTCGGCCAATGACGATCCCGCCGCCATCCGCCGCTGCATGGAATTCGGCGCTTCCGGTTTCATCCCCAAGACGGTCGGCATCGAGGCCATGCGCACGGCGATCGCGCGCGTGCTCAAGGGCGGGGTGTGGACCCCGCCCGACGTCGATCTGACCGCCGGTGCCGATGCCGAAACCGCCGCCCTGATGGGACGCATGGCGACGCTGACGCCGCAACAGGTGCGCGTGCTGATGATGCTGTCGGAGGGCCTGCTCAACAAGCAGATTGCCTTCCAGCTCGGCGTCTCCGAGGCGACGGTGAAGGCGCATGTTTCCGCCATTCTGCAGAAGCTCGGCGTCGAGAGCCGTACCCAGGCGGTGATCGCCGCCGCCAAGATCGAAGCCGGTCAATGGCCGCAGAACGCGGTCGCCGAGGGGTAGGGGCTTCGCGCGCGCATCGCGCCTAGTGCAGATGCCTGAGCTTATCGGGATTGCGCATCACGTAGATGGCTTTGATCTTCCCGTCGTCGATCTCGAGCGCGGTCGTCTGCAATTCGCCGTCGGCTTCCCGGGTGATGAAGCCCGGCAGGCCATTGATCATGGCGACGCGGACCAGGTTCGACTTGTGATAGCGGTAGACCACGGCCAGTTTTCTGAGCGCCAGCGTCACGCCATCGAAGCCGAAAGTCGGTCGCGCCGCCGCGGGCCGTTTGCCGCCACCGTCCGCATGCAGGCTGACATCGGCCGCGAGCATCGCGTTGAGCGCGGCGATGTCGCCATTGCGCGATGCGGCAAAGAAGGCGTCGGCAATCTCAAGGCCATGCTGCTTTTCCACCTGATAGCGGGGCCGTGCTTCGCGCACGTGCGCCCGCCCCCGGCCGGCGAGCTGACGGCAGGTGGCCGGGCTGCGTTGGATGGTCGCCGCGATTTCCTCAAAACCGACGCCGAAAACGTCGTGCAGCAGGAAGGCGGCGCGCTCCAGCGGTGACAACCGCTCCAGCGCGAGCATCAGCGGCAAGGTCACGTCTTCTTCCTCATTTTCCTCGACGACCGGTTCCGGCAGCCAGGGGCCGACATAGACCTCGCGCCGCTTGCGCGCCGACTTGAGCTGATCGAGACAGAGCCGCGTCACGGTGCGGCGCAGGAAAGCTTCCGGCTCGCGCACCTCGCTGCGGTCCGCGCCCATCCAGCGGATGAACGCCTCCTGCACCACATCCTCGGCATCGGCGACCGAGCCGAGCATACGGTAGGCGACGCGGGCGAGGCGCGGACGCAGCGGCTCGAATGCCGCCGCCGCGTCCGGATTGTCGGCATCGTTCATCACGCCGCTGTCTTCGCCGACGGCTGCTCGCGGAACACGCCGAAGCCCACCGCGAGCCGGTTCCAGCCGTTGATGATATTGATCACCAGCGTGAGCTTGACCTGCTCCTCCTCGGAGAACTGGGCCTTGAGGTCGTCATAGGCGGCCTCGTGGTCGCGCCCTTGCGCGATCAGCGTCAGGGCTTCGGTCCAGGCGAGTGCGGCGCGCTCACGGTCGGTGTAGCAGGGCGCGTCGCGCCAGGCGGAGAGCAGATAGATGCGCTGCTCGGTTTCGCCTTTCGCCCGCGCCTCGGCGGCGTGCATGTTGAGGCAGTTGGCGCAACCGTTGATCTGCGAGGCGCGGATTTCCACCAAATGCACCAGCGTGGGATCGAGGCTGCCCGTAATGGCCATCGACGCGCTCAGCCAGGTTTTCACGAGGGCGGGGGCGGCGGCCAGGGGATCGAGCTTTTCGGTCATGGTCAGGTTCCTTTCGTTGGTTCCGACCACATGACGAGCCAGCATAGGCGCATGTGACATGCGTGCGCAAAAATTTCCGCTCGGAAGTTCCGCCTTCGGCGCCCGACGAAAGGGATGGAATGAGTTATTCCGCCGCCGCCACCCGCAGCGCCCGCCATTGCGCCAGCAGTGCGCGCAATGCCGCCGGCTTTACCGGCTTGTGCAGGAGCTGGATGCTTTCCGCGCGCGCGGCTTCGCGCACCGCCGGCGAACGGTCGGCGGTGATCAGGATCGCCGGCAACGCGCCGTAGATCCGGCGCAGCGCGCCGATCGCCTCGATGCCGTTGCCGCCGTCGAGGTGATAGTCGATCAACAGCCCGTTCGGCGCCGTGGTGCCGGCGCCGAGCGTGGCCAGAGCGGTGGCTAGATCCGGCGCCTTGATCACCTCGCAGCCCCAGCCGCTCAGCAGCGTTTCCATGCCGTCGAGCACCGCGGGCTCGTTGTCGATGCACAGCGCGGTGATGCCGGCGAGCTGGCTGGCGTCGACGCGCGGCTCGTCGCGCTCGGGCAATGCGACCGGCGTGGCGCTGGAGCACGGCACCGTCACCATGAAATGTGAGCCGCGTCCGACCACCGAGGTCACCTCGACCGGCGCGCCCAAGACGCGCGCCACCCGCTCCACGATCGACAGGCCGAGGCCGAGGCCGCGCGCGATGCGGGCGCCCTGATCGAGCCGGTGGAATTCGACGAAGATGTCGCGTTGCTTGTCCTCCGGCACGCCGACGCCGGTGTCGTAGACGTCGATACGCAAGGCGTCGCCGCGCCGCCGGCAGCCGACCAGCACGCGGCCCGTTGGCGTGTATTTGATGGCGTTGGAAACCAGGTTCTGCACCAGCCGGCGCAACAGCCGCCGGTCGGAACGCACCACCAGCGAGCAGGGCACGAAGGTGAGTTTGAGCCGCTTGCCGGCGGCGAGCGGGGCGAACTCCACCTCGATCTGGCGCATGATGTCATCGATGCGAAAGCTGGTGAAATCCGGGCGCATGGCGCCGGTGTCGAGCCGGGAAATGTCGAGCAGGGCGCCGAAGATTTCCTCCACTGCCTCGAGCGAGGCATCGATATTGCCGATCAGCCGGTGGTCCTCGCGGCCGCTGCGTTCGACCAGGCTGGTGACATAGAGCCGCGCCGCGTTGAGCGGCTGCAGGATGTCGTGGCTTGCCGCCGCCAGGAACTTGGTCTTGGAGATATTAGCGGCGTCGGCCTCGCCTTTGGCACGGGCAAGCGCGGCATTGAGGCGGGTCAGCTCCTCGGTGCGCTCGTGCACGCGCCGCTCCAGGTTCTCGTTGGCGCGCTCGAGCGCCTCGGCCGCCTCCACGCTGGCGGTGATGTCGGTGAAGGTGGTGACGATGCTGCCGTCCGGCATGCGGTTGGCGCGCACCTCGATGACGAGGCCAGGCTTGCCGAAGCGCTCGAGGAACGGCTCGCTGCCGGAAATGGTGCGCGCGATCTGCTGATGCACGAATTCCTCGATGCGTTCGGGCGCCACCTCGCCGCGCCGCGCATTGAAGCGCAGGATCTCGCCGAGCTCATTGCCGACGCGGATCAGGCTCGGCGGCAGGTCGAGAATATCGCCGAATTGCCGGTTCCAGCAGATGAGCTGCAGGTCCTTGTCGAACACCGCGATGCCCTGGCGCACATGGTCGAGCGCGTTCTGCAGGATTTCGCGGTTGTATTGGATGGCGGCATTGGCGTCGTCGAGCAGCTTGAGCGCGGCCTTGGTGGAGACGGTGCGCTTGCGCAGGAGCAGAGAGAGCACCAGCCGGGACGAGGCGCCGCCGATGGCCGAGGCCAGGATATGCTCGCCATAGCGCACCAGGCGGAAGTCGGCCTCGTCCTTGGCGTCGAGGCTGATGCGGTGGGTGGCGGCGAAGCTTTCAAAGGCGGTGCGCGTGCGTTCCTCGCCCAGATAGCGCGCCACCGTCGTCGTCAGTTCCTCCACCGTCACCGCCGAGCGCCAGAGGCGGAAGCTCGGCGTCATCGGTGCCAGTTCCGAGGGGACGAACAAGTTGGCTTGCAGCCGCTCGATCGGCGAGGGCTCGCGCCGCAGCGACATGGCGATATAGGCGAGAAGATTGAGAATGAGGCTCCAGATCACGCCATGCACCAGCGGCGGCATCTCCAGCCCCATGAGATGCTGCGGACGCAATAGGGCGATACCCCAGGGCCCGTCGGTCAGGATGTGACGACCGACAAAACCGATATCGGCGAAGCTCGGCAGCAGCAGCGTATAGGCCCAGACCAGGATGCCGGTGCACATGCCGGCGATGGCGCCGCCGGCGGTAGCGCGCCGCCATAACAGGCCGCCGAAGAAGGCCGGCGCCAATTGCGCGATAGCGGCGAAGGCGAGAATGCCGATGGCGAAAAGCTGCGCCTCGCCGGCCGAGCGGTAATACATATAGGCGAGCAGCAGGATGACGAAGATCGCGATCCGCCGCACCGTCAACAACAGGGCGCCGACATCCTCGCGGCCGGTGATCAACGCCGCGCGCCGCTGCAGCACCAGCGGCATCACGATGTCGTTGGAGATCATGATCGAGAGCGCTACCGATTCCACGATCACCATGGCGGTGGCCGCCGACAAGCCGCCGACAAAGGCGATGATGGTGAAAAGGCTGGAGCCGGCATGCAGCGGCAGCGCCAGCACATACATGTCGCCGTCGATGGCGCCGCTCGGGAAGGTCAACAGGCCGGCGAGCGCGATCGGCACCACGAACAGATTGATCAGCACCAGATAGAGCGGGAACAGCCAGGCCGCGCGCTTGATCTCGCTTTCGCTGTGGTTCTCCACCACCGCCACATGGAACTGGCGCGGCAGCAGGATGATCGCCACGAAGGACAGCAACGTGGTGACGACAAAGGTGTCGAAGGGCGGGCTGCGCACGAAGATGGCGGACGCCGCCGGGTGTTTATGCGCGGCGGCAATCAGCGCGCCGGGCCCGTGGAACACGAAGAAGGTGATGAACACGCCGACCGCGAGGAAGGCGATGAGCTTGACGATCGACTCGGTCGCGATCGCCAGCATCAAGCCGTCCTGGTGCTCGGTGGCGTCGATGTGGCGGGTGCCGAACAGCACCGCGAAGGCCGCCATCGACAGCGACACGAACAGCGCGATGTCGCCAAAGACCGGCTGGGTCACCGCGTCACTGCCGGGCGTGACCTGGGCGAGGATGGTTTCCAGCGACGCCGACACCGCTTTGAGCTGCAACGCGATGTAGGGAACCGTGCCGATGATGGCGATCAGCGCCACGGTCGCCGCCACCGCTTGGCCCTTGCCGTAGCGGGCGGCGATGAAGTCGGCGATGGAGGTGATGTTTTGTGCCTTGGCCACCCGCACCACGCGCACGATCAGCGGCGAGAACAGGCCGACCATCAGCATCGGCCCGATATAAATGGTGAGGAACTCGTAGCCGGTGCGCGAGGCCGAGCCGACCGAGCCGAAGAACGTCCAGGAGGTGCAGTAGATCGCCAGCGACAGCGGGTAGATCAGCAGGCGGGTCCGGCCTTCGCGGCCGAAACGGCTGATACGGTCCCCATAGCTCGCCACCAGGAACAGCAAGCCGATGTAACCAAGCGCGACCGCGATGACGGCCCAGCCTTGCAGCATTCAGCGCTCCGGACGGGGACCAAACTAAAGTTGTGTATCGTCTGCTAGGTCACCATAGAATGCGGCCCGGGTCCATGGTCGGCCGGCCGCGCCGGCCCTTGGCAGGGCCGGGGTCGCTCACGATAGTGAATGCCCCCGGTGGCGAGGAGCCGCTAGCCAGCGCCTCGGGCTGACGGAACGCGGGCAGGGGGCGGAAAGCTGACGCCATGGGCTTCTTTGACATGTTCCGGGGGGCCAAGCCGGTCGCGGCGCGCGCGGACCTGGTCGATTTCCTTGACGCCCAGGCCGCCTTCCTCGGCCAGAAGGGCGTCTTCGAATATTCGCGCGCCCGCGCCGGCCCGACCGCCAATGTGCTGTTTCGCGATCCGTCCTTTCTGGCCGAACTGGAGCTGGCGCGCTGGCGCGTGTACCCGGTGGCGCTCGCCATGGTCGGCGAGATGGTGGAAGGCGCGCTGCGCCCGGCTGCCGGCGAGCAGGTGGATGTCCTGCAGCAAAGCCTCATCGAGGCGGCGACGGCGGTGCTCGACCGCCATGCCGCGCTGCAGAGCCTGCCGGTCGCGGAATGGGAGGCGGCGCGCGGCGCGCTCCTGACCGATCTCGCGCAGGTCAGCCTGCACCCGGTCAAGCGCGTGATGGACATCCCGGCGCGCTTCCTCGATCGCTATGTCGCCTGCATGCCGATTCACGAGAAGCTGCGCGGCAAGGACGCGCCCACCATTCACAATTACCTGAAGGCGAATTTGTGCAATATGCACGACGTGTTCATGCGGCGCGCCAAGCTGCCCGCTTTGGTCGAGGATATGATCGCGGCGCGCTGAAACACTGATGTGCCGGGGGCTGGGATGGCACTGGGGAAGAACGCGACGCCGCTGATCGCGCTCGATGCTTTCGTCATCGATACCGAGACGACCGGTCTCGATCCGGCCAAGGCGCGCATCGTCGAAATCGCGGCGGTGCCGCTCAAGAACGGCCGCCTCGACGACACCGCGGCGCTGCGCCGGCTGGTCAACCCGGGCGAGCCAATTCCGCCGGCGGCGACGGCGATCCACGCCATAGACGATCGCGCCGTCGCCGCCGCGCCCGGCTTTGCCGCGGCCTGGCCGGAATTCGCCGCCGCGCTCTCCGGCGCGATCCTGATCGGCCATCGGCTCGGCTTCGATCTCGCCGTGCTCAAGCGCGAATGCGCGCGTGCGGGCCTTGCCTGGGTCGCCCCGCGCACGCTCGACACCGGTCTGTTGGCGCAGGTGGCCGAGCCCAATCTCGGCGGCTACACCATCGAGCATCTGGCCAATTGGCTCGACCTCGGCGCGACGATCGAGGGTCGTCATTCGGCACTCGGCGATGCCGTGATCACCGGCCGCATTTTCCTGGCGCTGCTGCCCAAGCTGCGCGCCGGCAATATCCGCACTTTGGCGGAGGCCGAACAGGCCTGCCTCGCGCTCACCCACGTGCTCGAGGAAGAGCACCGCGCCGGCTGGGTCGAAACGGTGACCAGTCCCGGCGCGCGTGCCGAGCGCGTGATGGCGCGCATCGACGCCTATCCTTATCGCCATCGCGTCAGTGACGTGATGAGCGCGCCGGCGCGCACGATCGCCGCCGACGTGCCGCTGGCCGAGGCGCTCACGCGCATGGCGCGCGAAAAGATCTCCTCGCTGCTGGTGGCCGCTGACACCAGCCAAGCTTTGCGCGCGCGCGACACCGCCATCGTCACCGAGCGCGATGTGCTGCGGGCGTTGAGTGAGCAGGGCGGCGCGGCATTGGCGCGTCCGGTCGCCGCGTTCGCCAGCAAACCGCTGATCGCGGTGCCGGCGGCGGCCTTCGTCTACCGCGCGCTCGGCCGCATGAGCCGGCTCAAGCTGCGCCATCTCGGGGTCGAGGATGACGAGGGCGCGATTTGCGGCATGGTCACCTCGCGCGACCTGTTGCGGCTGCGCGCGCAGGAGGCCTCGATCCTCGGCGACGCGCTCGATCAGGCCGACGATGCGGCCTCGCTCGGCCTCGCCTGGTCGCGTCTGCCGCAGGCCGCCGCCGCGCTCATCGCCGAAGGCGTGGGCGGGCGCGACATTGCCGCGGTGATCTCGCGCGAACTCGTCGCGCTCACGCGCCGCGCCGGCACGCTGGCCGAAAGCCGTATGCAGGCGGAGGGGCAGGGCGCCGCGCCCTGCGACTATGCGCTCTGCGTGCTCGGCTCGGCCGGGCGTGGCGAATGCCTGCTCGCCATGGACCAGGACAACGCCATCGTCTTCGCCGCGGGCGAGCCGGGCGGCGCCGAGGACCGTTGGTTCGCCCGGTTCGGCGCCATCGTCGCCGATATCCTGCACGAAGTCGGCGTGCCCTATTGCAAGGGCGGCGTGATGGCCCGCGAGCCGCAATGGCGCGGGTCGCTCGCCACCTGGCGCGCGCGCATCGAGCACTGGGTGACGCGCTCCAATCCGGCCGACCTGCTCTCGGTCGACATCTTTTTCGACCTTATCGCCGTTGATGGCACCGCGCAGCTTGCCAATGAGCTATGGCGCGCGGGCTTTGCGGCGGCGCGCGGCAATTCCGCCTTCGCCAAGCTGCTGGCGGAAGCCGCCGGCGAGGTGGAACCCGGCTTCAACATGTGGGGCGGGTTCCGTACCGAGAACGGCCGCATCAATCTTAAGATGGCCGGCTTGTTCGGCATCGTCACCGCGGCGCGCGTGCTGGCGATTAACCATCACCTGCTCGAACGGTCGACGCCGGCACGGCTTGCCGCCATCGCGGAACTCGATCGTGGCGGTAGCCACGATCTCGAGGCGCTGTCGCAAGCGCAAAGTTCCTTCCTCAATTTCATCCTGGCGCAGCAGCTCAGGGATGTGCAGGCCGGGCTGCCGCCGAGCAATAAGGTCGTAGTCAAGGCGCTCGGACGCGAACGGCGCCAGGTTTTGCGCGAATCACTGAACGCGGTGCGCCATCTCGATGCGCTTGTCCGCGATTTGCTATTTTAACCTGTAAAACTCGCGTTGCTATACTCGGGTAGCGCAATCCACCCCATGATACCAGTATAACATATTGAAATACCTTGATTTTTTTAACACAATTCAAGGAACCCGTAGTGCAAACTACGCATCAATTGGCAGTCCCCGCCAGGAACGAAATAGGGACCAGCGGATATGACCGCGATGCTTCGCCACACCAGTGACCTGTTCATTATCGACGACGATGCCACCATGCGCGATGCCCTGTCGGTGGTATTCACGCTTGCCGGCTATCGCGTCGGTTTGTTCGCCGAGGCCGAGCCCTTCCTCGCCGCCGCGCGCGGCGCGACGCCCGCCGCGGTGCTGCTCGATCTGCACATGCCGGGCAAATCGGGGCTTGCCGTGCTCAAGGAACTCGATGCCGTGCATTACCCGGCTCCGATCTTCATGCTCACCGGTGATGATGAGATCACGCACGCAGTCGAGGCGGTGAAGAACGGCGCCTACGATTATGTGGTCAAGCCGGTCGACTTGCGTGCGCTGGTGGCGCGCGTCGGCAATGCCGCCGTGAGCTTCACCCGCCGTCATGCGCGACCGGCCGATGCCGGCGGCGTATTCGAGTTTCCCGGTCGCGCCTCGCTCACGCCGCGCGAACGCGAAGTGCTGGCGCAGATCGCCGGCGGTGCTTCCAACAAGGAGGCCGGCCGCAGGCTCGGCATCAGTCCGCGCACCATCGAGGTGCACCGCGCCCGCATCATGGAAAAGATCGGTGCGCGTAACGCCGCCGACCTGGTGCGCATCGTGCTTGGTGGCGGCGGCCACGGCAACGACGGCCATATGCGGTCGGACATGGTGGCGTAAGGCATCCGCTCATTGCGGGGCGCGGCCCGTCGGCCGCGAACCGGAAATCTGTATTCCCAGTGCTTAAAGTTTGGGTTCCGCGCCAGCGCCTTCGGCGCATCCCGGAATGACAGAGCATCCGCATCCTGCCATTGGCATTTGACGCCCGCGTCCCCGCGCGGCAATGCTTGGCCTTGAGATGTGAGGCGCGCCGGTTGCGCCGGCCGGTGTTCCGCGAAAGCCGTTCCTTGTCCGTGACTTCCTCCAGCGATCGCAATGTCAAAATCCGCCGGGTGGCGGAAACCCTGGCCTTTGCCGCGGCCGGCGGCCTCGCCCTCGGTTTGCTTGGCCTGCCGGCGGGATTTCTGTCGGGTTCGATCCTGGCCGCCGCCGCCGCCGCGCTCGCCGGCCGCGCACTGTTCATGCCGCAACCGCTGACGCGCGCCATCTTCGTCGTCATCGGCATGTCGCTTGGTGCGGTGGTGACGCCGCGCACGCTGCAGGGCATGGCGCACTATCCGCTCAGCATCGCCATCCTCATCCTTGCCATGCTCGCCGTCAGTCTCGGCGGCAGCATCTATCTCTATGTCGTGCACCGCTGGAATCTGCTGTCGGCCTATCTGGCGTCCTCGCCCGGCGGCATGTCGCAGGTGCTGGTGGTCGCCGCCGAGCTCGGTGCTGATCTACGCGGCATTGCCATCGTGCAGACCATGCGGGTGGTGATCATCGCGGTCGGCTTGCCCGCCGGACTGACATTACTCGGATATGCCGGTCATGGCGTGCGGCCCGGCAACGGGCCGCTGAGCGTGACGCTGGTTGGCGAAATGGCGATCCTGATCGTGGCCTCGACCGTCGGAGCGATTGTCGCCTTCCGCTTCCGTTTTCCCGGCGGGCTCTTGTTTGGCGCCATGTTCGTTTCGGCGGCGCTGCACGGCACCGGGCTTATCCATGCCGTGGTGCCGCGCTGGGTCGCCAATTGCGCCATGGTGGCGCTCGGCGGCGTCATCGGCGCGCGCTTCGCCAATACCTCATTGCGGGTTTTGGCGGACAGCCTCGCCGCCGCCTTCGGTTCGTTCGCCGTCGCGGTGGTGATCGCCACGGTATTCGCCGCAGCGATCATCCATATGATGGGCCTGCCGGTGCCGGAGGTGGTGATCGCCTTCGCCCCTGGCTCGGTCGATGCCATGATGCTGCTGGCGCTGGCGCTGCATCTCGATCCGGTCTTTGTCGGCGCCCATCACGTCATGCGCATTCTTTTCGTGTCGCTGATCATGCCACTGATCGCGCGCTTGCTGGCGCGCGCGCCCGCCAGCGCGCTGAAACCGCCGCGCGAGCCGCCGACGTTTCAGGATTGAGGGCTACTCCGCCGCCAGCGCCTGGTCGCGCTTGGGCAGATCGAGCTGCTCCCACACCTCGACCAAGGCCTCCGCCAGCGCATCGATCAGCGCGTCGTCGTGATAGGGCGAGGGCGTGATGCGCAGGCGCTCTTCTCCGCGCGGCACGGTCGGATAATTGATCGGCTGGATGTAGATGCCGTGCTCGGCCAGCAGCATGTCGCTCGCCGCCTTGCACTTCTCGGCATCGCCGATCAGCACCGGCACGATATGGGTGGTCGACGGCATCACCGGCAGGCCGGCGGCGTTGAGCACCGCCTTGACGCGCGCGGCGCGGTCCTGGTGGCGCTCGCGCTCCCAGTGCGAGGTCTTCAGATGCTTGATGGCGGCGGTGGCCGCGGCGCAGATCGCCGGCGGCAGCGCGGTGGTGAAGATGAAGCCCGGCGCATAGGAGCGCACCGCGTCCACCATCTCGGCCGAGCCGGCGATATAGCCGCCGAGGCAGCCGAACGCCTTGGCCAGCGTGCCCTCGATCACGTCGATGCGGGCCATGGCATTGTCGCGGTCGCAGATGCCGCCGCCGCGCGGCCCGTACATGCCGACCGCGTGCACCTCATCGACATACGTCATGGCGCCGTAGCGCTCGGCGAGGTCGCAGATGGCGTGCACCGGCGCCACGTCGCCGTCCATCGAATAGAGGCTTTCGAAGGCGATCAGCTTCGGCCGCGCCGGATCGGCGGCCTTCAACAGCTCTTCCAGGTGGCCGATATCGTTATGCCGCCAGATCTGCTTCTCGCAGGACGATTGGCGCACGCCTTCGATCATAGAATTATGATTGAGCGCGTCGGACAGGATCAGGCAGTTCGGCAAGAGCCGCGCGATGGTGGGGATGCCGGTCTGATTGGAGACATAGCCGGAGGTGAACAGGAGCGCGGCCGGCTTGTTGTGCAGGTCGGCGAGCTCATGCTCGAGTTCGACCAGTGGATGGTTGGTGCCGGCGATATTGCGGGTGCCGCCGGCGCCGGTGCCCATGCGGGCCGCGGTTTCCACCATGGCGCCGATCACCTTGGGGTGCTGGGCCATGCCGAGATAGTCGTTGGAACACCAGATCACGACCTCGCGCGGACCTTGCGGGGAATGCCAACGGGCGTGGGGAAAACGGCCGGCGATGCGTTCGAGATCGGCGAAAACCCGGTAACGGCGCTCATCCCGGAGTTGGCTGAGTGCCGACGCGAAAAACCCGTTGTAATTCATGCTGCTCGTCTTTCCCGCACGCGCCCCATCGACCCTTTTATTAGAAGAATTAAAGGTCGTTTGTCGAGGCGAGATTCGGCCATTGGCCGCCGAATACCCTTGATGAATATCAATTCCCGCGCGGGTTTTCGGCGGTTTTCGGGTGGGCAGCGTTAATCCGCGGCCAGCGCCAGCAGATCCAAATGCCCGCGCAGGCCGGCCAGCAACAGCGCGCCGATGTGCAGTTGCAGCACGAATTCGCCGGTGCGAATGAGGCTCCCGAGCTCGGCCGGGTGTACCAGGCGGGTGGTGATGCCGGGCTCGCTGTCCGCCGCCGTTTCGGCTGCGTCCGTCTCCACAAAAAACGAATGTACCCGGTTCGATAGCCGCGAGGTGCATGGCGCATAGACGCCGAGCGCATGCACCGCACGCGTGCCGAGCCCGGTCTCCTCCATAAGCTCGCGCCGGCAGCAGTCGGCGGCCGCCTCGCCCGGATCGACCAAGCCGGCCGGCAGTTCCCAGGTGAAGTCTTCCAGCGCGGGGCGATATTGCCGCACAATGGGAATGCGGCCGTCCGGCGTCAGCGCCACAATGGCGATGTAATCCTGCTGCGCGACCGCGTGATAAAGCTCAGGCGCGGCGCCGGGTTCGAATTCCACCTCGCGCTCGATCAGCGTCAGCCACGGCGACACCTTCGTCGCCCGCTTCGCCTTGATCTTAGGCCAATCGCTCATCGGATGATGTTGGCGCCGGACAGATGGCCCCAGACGTCGAACACCGGCTTAGCCTTGAAGTCGGTGTCGCGGTAGAGCGCGTGCGGCGCGCATAGGATCATCAGGTCGCTCTGCGCCACCACCGTGTCGAGCGGGAGCAGTTCGGGATCGTTGGTGACGAAGGGATCGGTGGTGAGGAGTGCGCGCGCCTGTCCGCTCAACACCTTCTTGAACTTGTAGCTGAGCGAAGCGCGGTTGTCGTCGGTTTCGGCCTTGAACGCCATGCCAAGCAGGCCGACGGTTAGCTTGGCGAGATCGTAGCGGCGCCTGAGATCGTCGACCACTTGCAGGACCAGGCCCTCGTTGACCAGCAGCGCGGCATGGCCGAGGCCGAATTGATTGCGGGCGAAGGCCGAGAGCTGCATGGTGTCCTTGACCAGGCAGGGGCCGGCGGCAAAGCCCGGCCGCGGCATGCTCTTGAGCCGCGGATAATTGTGTTTCATGCCAGCGAGCACGCGGCTGTAGTCGACGCCGGCCGCCTTGGCGATCACGTAAAACTCGTTGGTGGCGGCGAACTCGATATAGCGATAGGCATTGGCGAACAGCTTGGCGAATTCCGCTTCCAGCGGCGTGAGCACCACCACTTCCGGTGCGATGTGCTCGAACAGCGCCACTGCGGCGGCTTCGGCTGCCGGCGTGCACCCGCTGACGATCTGCGGCATTTCGCGCAGCTCTTTCAGACCAAAGCCCTGCACCACGCGCTCGGGGCAGAATGCCACCTGCAGCTTGCGTCCTTTCGCTTCCAGATAGCCGGAGAGCCAGTCGGTGGTGCCGGGGAAAACGGTCGAGCGCAGCACCAAGAGCTGGCCGTCGGCGAGCGCGGGCAGTATGGCGTCGATGCATTCCTGCACCACGCGGCGCACCGGATTGAGGAATTCGTCGATCGGCGTGCCGATGGTGACGATCACTGGGCTACCGCCCGAAATCAGCTCGGAGCCGTTGGTGAACACCAGCCGCTTGGCGGCAAGCGCCTTGGCGAGCACGGCTTCCGCGCCGTATTCGATGAAGGGCAGGCGTCCGCTCGCGAGCGTATCCAGGGTGGCCTGGTTGAGGTCGTTGACATTGACGCGCAACCCGGCTTCGGCCAGCGCCAGCACCAGCGGGATGCCGACATGGCCGGCGCCGCCAACGACGGTGACATCGGCGTTTTCGATCGTGGTCGGCGCATCCGGCGCGGCGATTTCTGGGCGAATGGTCATGGGCGGACTATAAAATGCCTCGGTAAGGCTGCGATAGGGTCATTCTAAAGCACCCGTGGCACCGGCAGCGGGGTGATGAGCTGGCCACGGAAGCCTTTGGCCTTGAGTTTGGGCGCTAGCTCGTCCGCAATGTGCCAGGAGAAGATTACCGCGCAATCCGGTTGGTCGGTGAACAGCCGCGCCTCGTCCACCACCGGGATGCCGGTGCCGGGCAGGCATTTACCGATCTTGAGCGAGCCGGCGATCTCGCAGACATAATCGATGATGCCCTCGTCGAGCCCGACATAATTGATGAGCGTGCTCGCCCGTGAGGGCGCGCTGATGCCGGCGATGCGGGCGCCCTTTTCCTTGAGCTCGCGCAACATCGACAACAGCCTGAGTTTGGAGAGCACGACCTCGCGGCGGAAGCGCGCCAGCCGCTCGGCCATGGCTGCTCCGCGCGGCTCGGCGGCGAGCATGCGGGCAACGCTGCTCTGCACCGGGCGGGCGCCGCGCCGCGCCGCATAAACGCGGATCGAGCCGCCGTGGCTGGGGATTGGCCGCGCATGGAACACGTCTAGATCGTGCATCTCCAGCAAAGCTTTGAGACTGGTCAACGAGTAATAGCGCAGGTGCTCGTGATAGACGGTGTCGTATTGCAACGTGTCGAGCAGCCCAATGAGATAGTGAGATTCCGAGATAAACACGCCGTCGTCCTTCAGCATCGCGACGATGCCGTCGACGATGGCATGTACGTCCTCCATGTGGGCAAAGCAGTTCGCCGCGGTGACCACGCTGGCCGGCCCGTGCTCGCGTTTGACCTCCCGCGCCACCTCGACGCCGAAATAACGCTTGAGCGTCGGGATGCCGCGGGCGTTGGCGATGTCGCCGACGTCGGTCGGTTCGATGCCGAGCACGCGGTGGCCGGCGTTCTGGAAGTTGGATAACAACGTACCGTCGTTGGAGCCGATGTCGACGATGAGATCGTCGGCGCCGAGCCCGAGCATGGCGGTGCTCTCGCGCTGCAACTCGGCGAAATTATCGCGCAGCAGCCGGGTGGTGCCGCTGGTGTAGGGATATTCCGGCGGGAATATGATGACGGGATCGACCGCCAGGCCGAGCTGCACCAGGTCGCATTGCCGGCAGTGCAGGAGATGGGTCGGAAACCAGGGCTGCTGGCGCGGCACGTCGCCGATCGTCACCATCTGGTTGACCGGCGGCATGTAGCCGAGCGAGAGCACGTCATCGAGTTTTTCGCTGCCGCAGACTTGGCAGCATTCGACCGGGACGCTTCCACCGCTACCGGCGGCGCGCGCGATTTTGGTAGGACGCAAAATATCAATCTCCTTCGGAGTCAGGCTTTTGGCGCCAAATCGACATTGCGCCAATACCAGTCGAGCGTGGGCTTCAGCCCGGCATCGAGCGGCACGCGCGGCTTATAGCCGAGCCCGGCCAGTTTCGAAATATCGGGACAGCGGCGCTGCGTACCGCCCGGCGCCGGGCTGCCCGGCACCAGTTCGATGTCACGGCCGGCCACGGTCGCCACCCGCCGCGCCAGTTCGGCGATCGCCACTTCTTCCATGGTGCCGACGTGATAGATGCCGAGATGCTCGCCGCGCTCGCGCATCAGCATGACACCGGCGACGAGGTCGTCGATGAAGCAGAAGCTGCGGGTGTCGGCGCCATTGCCCTGGATGTCGAAGCTTAGCCGCCCGTGCGGCTGCGCCTGCGCCAGCGCGTCGAGGCGTAGCGCGAATTGAGGGATCACGTGCTCCCAGCCCATGTCCGGTCCATAGATATTGTGCGGTCGGAAGATGAGCACGCGCTCGAAATATTTGCGGCCGAAATTGACCGCCAGCAGTTCGCTGATGATCTTGCCGCCGCCATAGGAATAGCGCGGGTTGAGCACGTCCGGCACGCTGAGCGGCGCGCTTTCGTCGGTCGGGATGGTCGGCGGCGTCTGATAAACCTCCGAGGAGGACGCCAGCACCAGTGTGCCAATGCCATGGGCCCGGCAGGCATCGATCACATTGATCATGCCGCGCACGCCGACGTCGAGTACCAGCTCGGGCGAGCGATAGAAGTACTCGGTGCCGTTGACGAAGGCGAGATGATGCACCTCCTCCATGCCTTGCGCCGCTTTGCCGACGGCTTCGGCATCGCGGATGTCGCCGGCCATGAACTCGACGTCGTTTTCGACCGCGGCGAGCCGGCGCGCCCGTCCGCGCGAATTGTCGTCGAGCACACGCACGACATGGCCGGCTTTGACCAGCGCCTTGACCAGCGCGGCGCCGATGAAGCCGCTGCCGCCAGTGACCAGGATCCTGCTCACGGCTCGATCTCCCCGGGCGCGGTCGCGACCATGACGCCGCTCCGATCCGAGCGCCGGGCCGCCTCGATCAATTGTTGCACGCGGAAGCCCGCGGCAAAGCTCGGCTCCGCGGTGCCGCCCTGCTCGATGGCGTCGATGAAGCGCCGAACCAGCCGCGATACCGGCGCGATGCGTCCATCGGGATAGTGCGTGTCGGCTGGGTCGTCGACCGGCACGAGGGCGAGCGCCGCCGCCGGCCGCCGGGCATGATAGAGTTCGAAGCCGCGCATGTAATCGGTGCTGCGGTTGTGCAGCACCAGCGTGCCGTCCTCGCCATAGAATTCAAGGCGGTGGCCGCTGCCGAGATAAGAGGCGCAGCTCATCGACAGGCTTGCCAGCGGCCCGGCCGCGAATTCGATCGCCGTCGCCACCGTGGTCTGCATATCCGCGTCGCCGGGCAGGCCGGAAAGCCGCGCCGAGAGCCGCGCGATCGGCCCGCAGAACCATTCGAGATAATAAAAGCAATGGCTGACGAAATTGCCGAGCACGCCGCCGCCGCCGTCGTCGAGCGTCTTCCAGTTGCGCAGGCGTAGCTGGGTGGCGCGATTTTCCACGTGCCAATGCACGGCGACGTGGCGTAACGCCCCAATGGCGCCGTCGTCGAGCAATTCCTTGGCGCGGCGCCAGGCCATGATCTCCGGAAAATTGAAATCCACCATGGCCGGCTGCCGGCTGGCGTCGGCCGCGCCCAGCATGGCGCGTGCATCCGCGAGCGTGCGTGCCAGCGGCTTCTCGGCAAACACCGGTTTGCCGAGCGCAAGCGCGGCGCCGGCGATCTCGGACTGCAAGGCGGGCAGCGTGGCGATGGCGATGGCCTCTACTTCCTTGTCCTCGACCAGCGCGCGCCAATCGCCATAGGCCTTGGGCACCGCTGCAGCGTCCGCCAGCTCGCGTGTGCGCGCCGCATTGCTGCCGGCGAGCGCCACGACTTCGCAGCGCGCATCGCTGCGGAAAGCGGGGAGCTGCACCGTGCGCCCGTAATTCAAGCCGATGATGCCGAGCCGTATCACGCCTTAAGCCCCTCGCGATGATCGGCCGCCTTCAGCCGGCTTTGCGTTCGACGCCGCCGACGGGTTTCGCCAATCGCACGTCATCGGCGGGGCGACGCAGATAGGTGGTGCCGAACGCATAGAGGTACCAGCGCAGATAGGCCGGCAGCCAGCGCACCACCTGGAACCGGCTGCTTCCGCTCGAACGCTCGAACCAGCGCGCCGGCACCTCGCCAACGCGCCAGCCCAGCCGGTGGCACTTCACCAGCAGTTCGATGCTGTAGCAGAAGCCGGTCGACGACTCGACCGCGATGTCGTCCAGCACGCGGCGCGAGAACAGCCGGAAGCCGTTGCTGGCGTCGCGCGTCGGCAGGCGGGCGAGATGATAAAGCGTGAAATTGCCGACGCGCACCAGCGTCGCCTTCAGCCAGGGACAGCCGACCATGCTGCCGCCGGTCATGAAGCGGCTGGCGCAGACGATGTCGCAGCCGGTCTCGGCCTGGGCCATCATGGCGTCGATGATGGCGGCGTTATAGTCGTCGTCCGCCGGCAGCATGATGGCGTAGGGCGCCTGGCTCGCGGCAAAGCCCGCGAGCACCGCGCCATGCGCGCCCCGGCCGCGATTGCGCACGAACTCGATGGCGAGGCCGCCGAGCGCGGCGGACTTGTCGCGGATCACCGGCAGCGTGTCGTCGTCGTCGCGGTCGTAGCAGATCAAGACACGCAACGGCGTCTTGACCTCACGGGCGAGCGACTGCAGCGTCTGCAGGATATTGGCGCCTTCGTTGTAAACCGGGATGACGATGTCGAGGCGCGGCACGGCGGGGATCATGGGCGCTTCTTAGCATGGGACCGGCGACGGGGTCATCCGGCAGCGCTATGCCCCGGCATGACCTCGAATTCAGCCGCGGGCGTGATATAGCCAGCCCCGATCTCTGGCAACCCGCTTGCCGACGGCGACGGCGTCCGATGGAATTCGGCCAATCATGATCGAAATTTCCCGCATTCCGAAAGCCGGGCCGGCGCTGACGCGCAGTCCTTGGGCGCGCCTGGCGGTGCTGCTGCTGGCGGTGGCGGCGCTCGGCCTGCCGATCGACCATGTGTTCGCCTACGCGCTGCTGCTGATCGCGAGCGTGCCGATCTTCACCGGCGCGGTGATCCTGCGCCGTCGCAACTGGCTGGCGGCGGTGGCGGCCGTGGCCGTCGCGGCCTTGCTGCCGCTTGCGCTGGCGCCGGTGCCGATCGCGCAGGGGGTCAACATCTTCCTGCCGGGCAAGCCGGGCAATGTGTTCGAACGCGGCCTGCCCGCCGAGGTCTATCGCTTCCTGACGGCGGAGTTCGACGCGCTCTATCCGCCGGCGGTGCGCTGTGCGCCGACATCGACCGGCTGCTGGATCGGATCGCGTTTGCCCGACCGCCTCTACGCATTTTCCGCCGACGGCGTATTCCAGCACCCGGCCGCCTCGCGCAAGGTCAGAACAATCGATTTCTCCGATCCGGTCTGGTTGCGGCTCGGCTTCATCAACGATGACGCCTACAACTGGTACACCGCCGCGCCCGATGTACATCGCGCCGACCGCAACGGCGCCTTCTGGATGGGGCTCCAGCGCTGGCAACTCGCCATGCCCTGGTTCGTGATGCACCGGTTCCCCGCCGACTATGTCGGTTCGCAACTGTGCTGGCGTGGCGCCGTGCTGTGGCCTGCCGCCGACGGTCATTATCAGGCGATCCGCCATGCCACCGACGCTTGCCGTAGCATCGGCGCCGGCGATGTCGGCCGCCCTATTTTCGGGGTGGCGATAAAGCCGGGGTCGCTGGCCATGAGTTTGCAGCCGCCGGCGGGCGTGCAAGCGCGGCTCGCCGCCGGCGCCGGCCTGGCGCTGCTGGGTGTGATCGCGGTGCTGGTGCTGCTGCTGCGCATGCGCTTGCGCGATACGCTGCGCCCCTTCGCATTGATCGGCTTGGCGTTGATCGTGATCACGGCCATCGACGCCAGCTTCATTGGCGGCTGGCGGCCGATGGACGGCGGCGACGACGGGCTGTTCTACACCGGAACCGGCCGCCAGATCCTGCAGCATCTGCTCGATGGCAACATCCGTGCGGCGCTAATCGGCGGCGAGACGGTGTATTACTATGGTGGTCCCGGCCTGCGCTATTTCCGTGCGCTCGAGATGATCGTGTTCGGCGACAGCAATCTCGGCTATCTGTCGCTGGTGCTGCTGCTGCCGATCGTGGCGCTCGGGCTGTTCAAGCGTTTCCTGTCGGATCGTTTCGCCTGGACCTTGGCGCTGATCTTCACCGCGCTGCCGGCCGGCGAGATCTTCGGCACCAGCTTTTTCCATTATGCCAAATGGGCGGCGCGCGGCTTTGCCGACCCGGCGGCGCATATCCTGCTGCTCTGGGGCCTATGGGTGATCGTGCCGCCGCGTGAAGGCGCGCCGAATCGCCTTCGGCTGGCCGCCGGCGGCGCGTTGCTGTTGGCGCTGGCAATCTTCACCAAGCCGCTGGTGGCGCCGATCGCCGGGGTCGTGCTCGGCGGCGCCGGTCTGGCGGCGCTGGCGCAAGGCCAATGGCGGCGTCTCATTGGCATGTGTATCGGCGTCCTGCCGGTGTTCCTCATGCCGCTGCACAACTGGGTGTTCGGCCACCAATTTGTCTTGCTCAGCACCAATGCCGGCATCTCCAGCCTATATGTGATGCCGCCAAGCGCCTATGTGGCGGCGCTCACCGAGCTTTTGCGGCTGGATTTCGCCGGCGCCGAACTGCATCGGGCCCTGGCGCAGGTCGCCGCCTGGCTGAGCGAGCCGAGCGAGCTTGCCGTCTTCATCCCGGTCGCCGCCGCCGGCGTCATCATCGTTGCCTTGGTCACGCTGCGCGGCCGCGATTATGACCCCTGGTTGCGACTCATCGGCGCCGCGGTTCTGGTCGAATGCGCCGTCGATTTGGTCTATGCGGCGACCCCGCGCTACTATTTCTCCATGTGGCTGCTGGCCGCGCTGGTGGTCGCCGCCGTCATCGAGCGGCACGTGCCGGCGCTGGCCTCCTGGCCGGCGCGATTGCAGAAAGCGAGCCTATGAGCAAAGACCCGATTGGCATCGCCCACGGCCTGACCAATTACGGCGACCGCGATTTCTCGCTCTACCTGCGCCGGTCCTTCGCGCAGTCAATGGGCTATTCGCTTGCCACGCTGCAGAAGCCGGTGGTCGGCATCGCCTATACGCCGTCGGGATTCAACAATTGCCACCGCCATTTCCCCGAACTCCTGGAGGCGGTGAAGCGCGGCGTGCTCATGGCCGGCGCGCTGCCCATCGAATTCCCCACCATCTCGCTCGGCGAGGTGTTTCTCACCCCGACCAGCATGAAATTCCGCAACCTGATGGCGATGGACACCGAGGAAATGGTACGCGCGCAGCCGATGGACGCGGTGGTGCTGATGGGCGGCTGCGACAAGACCTTGCCGGCGCAGCTCATGGGCGCGCTGTCGGCCGCCCGCCCGGCGATCATGCTGGTGGGCGGGCCGATGATGACCGGCCGCTATCACGGCGAGCGGCTCGGCGCCTGCACCGACTGTCGCCGCTTCTGGGCCCAGCATCGCGCCGGCGCTATCGACGCCACGGAGATTTCCGAGATCGAGGGTCGGCTCGCCACTACCGCCGGCACCTGTGCGGTGATGGGTACCGCGTCCACCATGGCCTGCCTGGTCGAAGCGCTCGGCATGGTGCTGCCCGGCACCGCGGCGATCCCCGCTGTGCATGCCGACCGCTTGCGCGCGGCGGAGGCGACCGGCGCCGCCGCGGTCAAGCTGATCGGCTCAACGCTCACGCCCGAAAAGATCGTCAATGAAAAATCGATCGAGAACGCGTTGCGCGTGCTGCTCGCCATCGGCGGCTCCACCAATGCGGTGATCCATCTCGCCGCCATCGCCGGCCGCGCCGGCCTGTCGGTATCGCTGCAACGGCTGAACGAACTGTCCGACACCACGCCGGTGCTGGTGAACCTGAAGCCGGTCGGCAACGGCTACATGGAAGACTTTTTCGCCGCCGGCGGCATTGGCGCGCTGATGCGCGAGTTGAAGGATCTGCTGCATCTCGACGTGCTGACGGTGACCGGTGAGACACTGGGCGAGCGCCTGAACGCCGATGTGGGCTGGGTCGACCGCACCATCATTGCGGAACGTGCCAAGCCGCTGGAGCCGCAGGGCGGTTTGGTGGCGCTGTTCGGCAATCTGGCGCCGCGCGGCGCTATCCTCAAGCGCTCGGCCGCCGATGCCCGCCTGTTCGAGCACGAAGGCCGCGCAGTGGTGTTCACTTCGCTGGAGGATATGGCCGCCCGCATCGACGATCCCGCGCTCGATGTTACGCCCGACGACATGCTGGTGCTGCAGAATGCCGGGCCGCATTCGGCCGCAGCGATGCCGGAGGCCGGCTATCTGCCGATCCCGAAGAAGCTCGCGGTCAAGGGCGTCAAGGACATGGTGCGCATCTCCGACGCGCGCATGAGCGGCACCGCCTTCGGCACCATCGTGCTGCATGTGACGCCGGATGCCGCCAGCGGCGGGCCGCTCGGCTTGGTGCGCAACGGCGACCGCATCCGCCTCTCGGTCAAGGAACGCCGCATCACGCTCCTGGTCGACGAGGCGGAATTCTCGCGCCGGGCGCAACAAGCCCCGCCGCCGCCGGCAAAGCCCGCGCGCGGCTATGCGCGTCTTTATGCGCAGGAAGTCCTCGGCGCCGACGAGGGTTGCGATTTCGCCTTTCTCAAGCCGCGCTGAGACGCGGCCTTTTGCCCGGCCTTTGCGGCAAAGTATTACCAGTCCGTTTACGCGGCCGTAGCCTTAATCGGTAATTCACCTTCGCGTACTTGCCGAGTTAACACCGGCAGAAGCGTTCGCCCATAAGTTGGGCCAGTGTTGGGAGGTCGACAGAAAAAGTGCGCCTGTAATCCGGGTGCCACGCCGCGGAATGTTCATGACGCTCTCCGGAAGAACGGCTGATTGGAAGATGGTGCTCCTCGCCGGCACGGGCGGCTTTGCCGTCACGCTGGCGGCGATGGCGATGCTCGGCGCCTCCTGGCTCTCGCTCACCTCGCTGTCCACCGCGCTCGCCGCCATGTGCGTTGCCGGAGCGGTTTCGGCCTGGCGCGCCAAGCTCAGCCTTGCCGACCGCAATGTCCGGCTCAATGCGGCCCTCAACAATATGAATCAGGGCCTGTGCATGTTCGACTCCGACAATCGGCTGTTGGTATGGAACCGGCGCTATGTCGAGATGTACCGCATCGACCCGAAACGCATCTGGGTCGGCTGCACCATCCGCGATCTGCTCGATGCCCGCATCGCGGCGGGAACCTTCCCGCTCGATCCGCGGCGTTATGACAGCGATCTGCGCGCCGCGCTCAAGCAGCGCAACGGCCTCAAGGTGGACATCGCATTGGACGATGGCCGCATCATCGCCGTGGTCAATCAGCCGATGGATAACGGCGGCTGGGTGGCGACCCACGAGGATATCACCGAGCGCAAGCGCGCCGAGCGCGAGCTGGAACAGACCCACGGCTTTCTCAACACGGTGATCGAGAACGTGCCGTCGCCGATCATCGTCAAGAGTGTTCCCGATCTGCGCTATATCCTGATCAACCGTGCCGCCGAGACCTATTTCGGCATCGGCCGCGATCAGGTGCTGGGCAAAACCACGCCCGAGGTCATCCCCAAGGCCAGCGCCGAAATCATCGAGACGGAAGACCAGAAGATGATCGCGACCGGGCGCACGAGGCAGCTCGAGGAAAAAGCGATGATGACGCCGGGCAACGGCACCCGGATCGTGACCTCGACGCGGCTGCCGGTACTGGGTACCGACGGCAAGCCGCAATATCTCATCACCCTTATCCGCGATCTCACCGACTTCAAGCGCGACGAGCAGCGCATGGCGCACATGGCGCATCATGATGCGCTGACCGACCTGCCCAATCGCGTGGCCTTCAACGAATGCCTCGCCGCCACCATCGACCTGGCATCGATCGACAAGGAAAACTTCGCGCTGCTCTGCATCGACGTCGACCGCTTCAAGGCGGTCAACGACGTGTTCGGCCATTCCACCGGCGATACCCTGCTGCGCGAGATCGCTGCGCGCATGCAGGAGGCCTGTCACGGCGCCTTCCTGGCGCGCGTCGGCGGCGACGAATTCGCCGTCATCACCCCGACCGGTCCGCAGCCGGCGAGCGCCGAGGCGCTGGCCGAGCGGCTTGCCGAGGCACTCGATGCCGATATCGAGATCGGCGGCCACGCGCTGCGTGTCGGGCTGACCATCGGCGTCGCCATCTATCCGCAGGACGGCGCCGATATGACCAGCCTGATCGGCAATGCCGACGCCGCGCTCTATCGCGCCAAGGCGGAGGCGCGCGGCTCAATCCGCTTCTTCGAAATGGCGATGGACAAGCAGCTGCGCGACAAGCGCGCGCTGCAGCAGGACCTGCGCATGGCGATCGCGCGTGACGAGCTGGCCCTGCATTACCAGCCGCAGGCGCAGATCGACGGCACCATCACTGGCTTCGAGGCGCTGGCGCGCTGGCAGCATCCGGTGCACGGCGCGGTGCCGCCCAATGTCTTCATCCCGCTCGCCGAGGAGGGCGGCAGCATTATCGCGCTCGGCGAATGGGCCCTACGCGCGGCGGCGCGCGAGGCCGCCTCCTGGCCGCGCCCGCTCACCATCGCCATCAACCTGTCGCCGGTGCAGTTCCAGCACGGCGATCTGCCCAGCCTCGTGCATCAGGTGCTGCTGGAGAGTGGGCTTTCGCCCAACCGGCTGGAGCTCGAAATCACCGAGGGCGTGTTGATCGGCGATTTCAACCGCGCGCTCGCCATCCTGCGCCGGCTGAAGAATTTCGGCGTGCGCATCGCCATGGACGATTTCGGCAGCGGCTATTCGTCGCTGTCCTATTTGCAGGCCTTCCCCTTCGACAAGATCAAGATCGACCAAGCCTTCATCGCCAATCTCGATCACAGCGAGCAATCCGCCACTATCATCCATGCGGTGATCGCACTCGGCCATGGCCTGTCGCTGCCGGTGGTGGCGGAGGGCGTGGAGACCGCGGATCAGATCAAATTCCTGGCGGCAGAATCCTGCGACGGCATCCAGGTCTATTATATCGGCCGACCGAAGCCGATTGCCGACTATGCCGAACTGGTCGGCCGCGCCCCGTTCGGCAAGAAGAAGCCGCGCATCGCCATCGCCAGCTAGCGCGACGGAGGCGGAGCGCGGGCTGAGGGCGCGGGCCGGCCCTTCACCGCATCGATATTGAATAGTTCTTGCCGCGGCGAGAAATGCGGCATTGTCGCTCACGCCGCAATCCGAACGACGCCCGGCGCACTCGCACATCGGCGATTGGCGCCTATTGCAAGGCTCCATGCAACTGCGGGTGGCGCGATCAATGCATTGCCAGAGGCGACTTATGTCGAAATGAATTGCCTGAGACGACTTATGTCGGCTTGCCCCCGCACCTTTGCTGAGCGACGATAGCGGCTGGGCAAACCTTTTGGGGCCGCGACGCGGCCGCGCTGCACACGATTGGAGAGTTTCATGACATTAGGTCGCAGGATCGCCGCTCTCGGGCTGGCGACGGCACTTCTGGCGCTCGGGGCGGCAACCGCCGACGCCAAGGATACGGTGAAGGTCGGCTTCATTGGCCCGCTCACCGGCGGCGTGTCGGTCAACGGTCTCGGCGGCCGCAATTCGGCCGACCTCGCGGTCAGGCTGCGCAACGCCGACCCGAAGGCAAAATACCACTATGAGCTCAGCGTGCTCGACGACGAATGCAAGCCCAACGTGGCGGTGCAGGTCGCCACCAAGATGGCTGCCGACAAGGACATCATCGCCGCGGCCACGCATTATTGCTCGGCGGCGGCGATCGCGGCGGTCGACGTCTATCACAAGTTCGGCTTCCCGGTGATCGTCTGGGGCGCGGTGCTGCCCGATATCACCTACCGCCACAAATACGCGGAAGTTCATCGCGTCAACGGCACGATGATCAACCAGAACGACACCAACGCCGCGCTGATCTCGCAGCTCGGCTTCAAAACCGTGGCGGTGATCCACGACACCACCGACTACGGCAAGGGCCATAACGAGTATTTCAGCAAGGCGCTGGCCAAGATCGGCAAGGCCAAGATCGTCGCCACCTTCGGCGTCACCGCCGACCAGCAGGACTTCACCGCCGAGCTGACCAAGATCAAGGCGCTCAATCCGGACGTGATCTATTTCGGCGGGCTGACGCCGATCGGCGTGCGCATCCGCTCGCAGATGGACAAGCTCGGCATCAAGGCGGTATTCGACGGCACCTCCGGCATCGTCTCCGACGCCTTCATCCAGGGCCTCGGCCCGCTGGCCGAAGGCACGCTCGCCTTCCGCGAGGGCGCGCCGACCACCAAGCTCCCCGGCGGCAAGTTCTTCATGGAGAAATATAACGCGCAGAAATACGACAATCCGCCGGAAGCTTATGGCGCCTTCGCCTATGCCGCGATGAACCTGATCCTCGATACCATCGAGAAAGTCGGCCCCGATCGCAAGAAGGTCGTCGCCGCGCTCGGCAATGTGCGCGACCGCGACTCGATCGTCGGCAAGATCTCCTTCGACGATCACGGCCAGAACACCGTGGCGGTCATCACCAAATATGTCGTGCAGGACGGCAAATTCGTGGAATGGGACGAAAGCGAATATGCCAGCGGCAAGCGCAAGCTGCCGGGACAGAAATAAGTCCGCGCTGGACGGGGCCGCGCCGGCAATATCGGCGCGGTCTCGCTCGGCGGCTTTTGTGATCGAAGACAAGAATTAAGGACATGGACTTAGGCCTGCTTGCGCAATTCGTCATGAACGGGCTGATGCTCGGCATGATGTATGCGCTGGTCGCCGTCGGGTTCACGCTGTTCTTCGGCGTTCTCGACGTCATCCAGTTTTCCCACGGCGACGTGCTTACGGTTGGCGCCTTCACGGCGCTGGCGACCTATATCGGCCTTACCGCGCTTGGCATCACATCGCCTTGGCTCGATCTCGTCATTATCCTGGTCCTGGCGATGGCGGCGATGGCCTTTCTGGGGATGCTGATCGCCCGTTATCTGGTCATGCCGCTGCGCAGCGCGCCGCCGCTCAACACGCTGCTGATCACGCTGATGCTCGGCACCGTGCTGCGCGAAAGCGTGCGGCTGTTCTATCCGCAGGGCGCCAATCCAAAGCCGTTTCCGGCCCTGCTGCCACGCGGCGCGGTTACCCTCGGCGACTTCAATCTGCGCTACGACAATGTGATGATGCTGGCGGCGGGCGTGCTGGTCATTGTCGGGCTGCAGTTCCTGCTCAACCGCACCAAGCTCGGGCTCGCCATCCGCGCCGTCGCGCAGGACGAGGAAACCGCCCGCACCATGGGCATCAACTTCACCGCCATCGTGCTCATCACCTTCGCCATCGGCTCGGCGCTGGCCGCCTTCGCCGGGGTGATGAACGGGCTCTATTACAACGAGATCAATTTCGGCATCGGCCTCTATCTGGGCGTCATCGGCTTTTCCGCCGCCATCATCGGCGGCCTCGGCAGCATCTACGGCGCCATCCTCGGCGGCTTCCTGTTCGCCGGCTTGCAGACCGTCGGCACGGTAATGCTGCCCTTCGCCAGCGCCTACAAGGACGTGTTCGCCTTCGCCGTCGTCATCGCCATCATGGCCTGGCGGCCGACCGGATTGATCCGGGAAAAGATCAGCGAGCGGGTCTGAGCCGATGGCGGGGGAGGGCGGCAAGGCGCGGGTGAGTATGTGGCCGGGGCTGATCGCGTTCGGCGCGGCGACCGCCTATCTGATCGCGCTGCTCGGCGCCGAAAAGCAGCCGGTCATCATCTCGTTGCTGGCGTTCGGCATCGCCGCGGTGCTGGCGGCGGCCTGGTTCGGTCTCATCGGCGGCGTGAGCCGCTCCTTCGCCGAACACGAGGACGCCATGGGCGTCTTCGGCGTGGTGGCGCTGCTGGCGGTCGCCGCCTATTTCCACGAGGACCATTTCGTCCTGCTGCTGGTCGTCACCGTGCTGCTCTACAGCGTAGCCACGCTCGGGCTGAATATCCAGTTCGGCTATGCCGGCGTGTTGAACTTCGCCGGCGCCTCCTTCTTCGGCATCGGCGCCTATACCTCGGCCGTGCTCAACACCTATACGGCGGTGCCGCACTTGATCGTACTGCTGATCGGCGGGCTGTTGGCGGCGCTGATCGGCTCGATCCTGCTGCTGCCGGTGCTGCGCACGCGCGGCCATTATGCCGCCGTGGTGACCATCGCCTTCGCCCTGCTGTTTAAGACCTTCCTCGAGGTCAATGACGTGCTCGGCGGCCCGCAGGGCATGCAGGTGCCGGCGATGAACATCCTCGGCTGGTCTTTTAACGACAATATCGAAATCGGCGGCATCACGCTGTCGTTCTACCTGAACTATTACGCCGTCAGCTTGCTGCTGCTGATCGGCACTTTCGTGCTGGTGCGCCGATTGGAGCGCTCCTGGATCGGCCTCAATCTCGACGCGCTGCGCCTGGACGAAACCGCGGCGAGCTGCTTCGGCCTCGACATCGCGCGCTGGAAGATCACCGCCTTCCTGATCGGCAACTTCCTCATCGGCATTGCCGGGGCGCTGTTCGGCATGGTCGGCGGCTTCGTCGGGCCGAACAACTACACCTTCGCCGACTCGCTCATTCTCGTCTCCATCCTGCTGCTCGGCGGCATCGGCAACCCGTGGGGTCTGGTGGTCGCCACCTTCATCGTCGTCGTCGTTCCGGAAAAGCTGCAGACCATCCAGGAATACCGTTTTTTGCTCTATGCCCTGATGGTGATCGGCGTGCTGTTGTTCCGGCCGGAGGGGCTGTTGCCGCGCCCGGTGCGCCGCTATTTCCCGGGATGGCGCCCATGAGCGCGCTGCTGGAAGCCCGCGGCGTGGTACGCCGGTTCGGCGGCGTGGTGGCGCTCGACGGCCTCGATCTCACCGTCGCGTCCAATGAGATTCTCGGCCTCATCGGCCCCAACGGCTCCGGCAAGACCACCTTTTTCAACGTGATCACCGGCATCTATGGCGCCGATGCCGGCAGCGTCACCTTCGACGGCGCCGACATCACCAAAGCCGCCTCGCGCACGGTCTACCGGGCCGGCATTTCGCGCACCTTCCAGCGCTCGCGGCTGTCGCTGCCCTTGTCGATCTTCGACAACATCATGATCGGCAACCACATGCGGCTCAATCAGGGCCTCTGGTTCAATCTGATGCGCCGCGCCGCCTTCAAGCGCGAGCTTGCGGAGAGCTACCGCGCCGCCCATGCACTGGTCGACGTGTTCGAACCGGCGCTGGCCGACCGCCTGTTCGAGCCGGTTGCCGGCCTGCCCATGATCGACCGCCGCCGCATCGAGATCTGCCGCGCGCTGATCAGCGCGCCCAAGCTGCTGCTGCTCGACGAGCCGTCCGCTGGCATGACCCATGACGAGACTGCGGAACTGATGAACGACATTATGCTGGTGCGCGAGCGCAACCAGGACCTGACCATCATCATCGTCGAGCACGAGATGGGCGTGATCGAGCGCATCACCGACCGTTGCATCGTGCTCAATTTCGGCCGCAAGATCGCCGAAGGCCCGTATCGGGAGGTCGCCGCCGACCCCCAGGTGCAGGAAGCCTATCTCGGGGTGGCATGATGTCGGGCAGGCTCGAGATCGACGACGTCTACACGGCCTATGACAAGGCCGATGTGCTGCAGGGCGTCTCGCTCTCCGTCGCGCCGGGCAGCATCACCTGCCTGCTCGGCTCCAACGGCTCCGGCAAGACGACGCTGGTGCGCTCGGTGCTCGGGCTGACGCCGGCACGCGCCGGCCGCATCGTCTTCAACGGCACCGACATCACCGGCTTCGCCACCCACAAGATCATCGCCACCGGCATCGCCTGCATCCCGGAAGGCCGCAAGGTGTTCCCCAAGCTGACGGTCGAGGAGAACCTTCGCGTCGGCGCCTATCAGGAGCGCTCCGACAAGGTCACGCAGGCGCGCATCGCCGAGATCTTCGATATTTTCCCGCGGCTGGCCGAGCGGCGCGGCCAGCTTGCCGGCACCATGTCGGGCGGCGAGCAGGCCATGGTGTCGATCGGCCGCGGGCTGATGTGCGCGCCGAAGCTGCTGCTGATCGACGAGCCCTCGCTCGGCCTGTCGCCGCGCCTGGTGAAGGAGAACTTCAACATCATCCGCCAGATCAACGAGCGCGGCATCACCGTGCTGCTGGTCGAGCAGAACGTGCACCAGACGCTGGCCATCTCGCATTTCGGCTTCGTGCTGTCGAAGGGCCGCGTGGCGACCAGCGGATCGACGGCCGAGCTTGCCGCGCGCCAGGAAGTGCGCGACGCTTATTTTGGATAGGGCCATGCCATCGGCGACCGAACTGACGCGCGCGCTCCTGCGCTACGACACCATCAACCCGCCGGGCGCCGAGCGGCCTTGCGCCGCGCATCTGGCGGAGCTGCTGGCCGCGGCGGGCTTTGCCGTCGCGCTGGTGCCGTTCGGGGAGGGGCGGGCGCAACTTCTCGCCACGATCGGCGGCACAGCGGAACGGCCGCCGCTCGGCTTTACCGGCCATCTCGATACCGTGCCGCTGGGGGCACAGCCCTGGTCGGTCGACCCCTTCGCCGGCGAGATCAAGGGCGACAAGCTCTATGGGCGCGGCTCCTCCGACATGAAGAGCGGCGTCGCCGCCTTTGTCGTTGCCGCGATCGCGCTCGCCGACCGGCTCGCCGACACGCCGGGGGTGCGCTTGGCGATCACGGCGGGAGAGGAGACCGGCTGCACCGGCGCTGCGGCGCTGGCGGTTGCGAAGGACGGCCCCGGCCGGGTGGGCGCGCTGGTGGTGGCCGAGCCCACCGGCAACAAGCCGCTGGTCGGGCACAAGGGCGCGCTCTGGCTGGAAGCGGAAACCAAGGGCGTGACCGCGCACGGCTCCATGCCGGAGAAGGGCGTCAACGCCGTCTACAAGGCGGCGCGCGCGGTGAGCGCGCTCGAGGCCTTCGACTTCAACGTGGCGCGTCACGACGTGCTCGGCGCCCCTACGCTCAATGTCGGCACCATCCACGGCGGCATCAATATCAATTCGGTTCCCGACCGCGCCGTGATCGGCATCGACATCCGCACCATCCCGGCGCAACGCCACGCGCAGATCCGCGACCAAGTGGCAAGCTATCTCGGGCCGGAGGTGGTGCTGAAGACGCTGCTCGACGCGCAAAGCGTCTGGAGCGATCCACACGATCCCTGGATGCGCGAGGTGGTTGCGGTCGCACGCGAGGTCGAGGGCGTCGATGACACGGTCGCCGCCGCGCCTTACTTCACCGATGCGTCGGTGTTGACGCCGGCACTGGGCAACCCGCCGACCGTGATCCTTGGTCCCGGCGAATTGGCGCAGGCGCACCAGACCGACGAATATTGCCTGGTCTCGCGCATCGAGCGGGCGACCGAAATCTACGCACGGCTCATCCGCGGCTGGTGCCGCATCTGACCGGCGCGCCGGCTTCTTGCATCGCCCGGACGCTGCTTCATGCCGACTTATCGCGTGCCATACATGCGATCGCCGACGTCGCCGATGCCGGGAACGATATAGCCCTGCTCGTTGACGACCTCGTCGATGGCCGCGGTCCAGATGTGAACGTCGGGATGATGGGCGCGCAGCTTCTCGATGGCGCGCGGCGTCGCCAGCAAGCAGACGATGCGCACCGCTTTGGCGCCGCTTTCCTTCAGCCGGTCCACCGCCGCCACCGCCGAATTGCCGGTCGCCAGCATCGGGTGCAGCACCAGCGCCAGCCGCTCCGCGATGTCTTCGGGCGCCTTGAAGAAATATTCCACGGCGACCAGCGTGCGCGGTTCGCGGTAAAGCCCGATATGGGCGACGCGCGCCGACGGGATGAGCTTGAGCATGCCTTCGAGGAAACCCATGCCGGCACGGCCGACCGGCGCCAGCACGGCCTTCTTACCCGCGAGCACCGCTCCCGTGGTCGGGGCGAGCGGCGTTTCCACCGCGATGGTTTCCAGAGGTAGATCGCGCGTGACCTCATAGCAGAGCAGGGCGCCGATCTCGTTGAACAGCTCGCGAAAGACCTTGGTCGAACGGGTCTTGTCGCGCAACAAGGTCAGCTTGTGCTGCACCAGGGGGTGATTGACGATGGTGACGCCTTCCATGACACGACCTCGATAGTTCAGAACACGGTTCCGTCGCTGATGACACGAAACGGCGGGCCATCACCCTCGCGTTTTTCCGCCGCAAGTCTGCGGCCCGCCGCCCAGGTGCCGCCTTCCAGCATCTGGCCGAGCGATAATTGTTGTGGAGCGACGCCGAGTTGCGCGCGTACCAGCGGCGCCAGACGATCGAGCAGCGCAACGGTGAGCGCACGCCATTCGACGATCAATTCCGATTCGACCGGATGCGGACGCTCCGCCTGCGCCGGATCGCGCAAAATGAGGACCTTTGAGTCAACGAATAATCCGCCGTTGCGGTATTCGGCGAGACCGGTGAGGCCGTCGATGTCTTCGACCGCAATGCCGGCATCTTGCAGCGGCTCGACGAGCGAATAGGCGAGCCACTGCGATAGCTTATGCAGCGGGACAAGACCATCGGTGGCGTCGGCACGCTTGATGGCGGAATGGCGCCAGGTATCGCCCAGTGCGATCCCGCCGACCACGAGGCGCCCCGACCAGATCGACCCCAGATGCATGAGCAGCGCCCGCAGGATGGCGGGGGCGGGAAGCGATTGTCCGCCGGCAATCGTGGCCAAATGATCGAACAGGCCGCCCGGGCGGGCGCTGTCGCGCGTGGCGAAAATCGTCGGCCGGTCGAGCAGGCATTGACCTAGCCGCGCCAGCAGCGCCGCGCGTCCAGCGAGGCCGGCCAGTGGATTGTCGGGGCCGGCGCGAAAACCCTGTTGCAGTTGCGCCGCGGTGAGGTTCACAAGTTTCGCGGCGTCGGCGCGCAGCGGATTGCGCGGATCGGCCGAGAACATACCGCCGGCGAACATGCGTAGGCTGGCGAGCGCCAGGCCTTCCGAGCGTCCGAGGGTCACGCCGGTTGCGTCGTCGCGATAACGCCAAGCCGGGCCGGCGCCGGCGTCGAGCAGGACGGAAACGATGGCCAGATCGAACGCCGCACGCGCCCGTGCGCAGGCATCAGGCCATTTCGCTTGCGCCGCGATCTCCGCCCAAAGATCGCGTCCGCCTACCGTAAAATGCCGCCAGCGCGCGTGCAGCGGCACGTTCAGGTCGGGATAGTTGTCACGGATGACGCCGGCGACAAAGGCGGCCGTCGGCGCCAGGCGCGTAAGATCGATGCGGAAGTGCGCCAGCCCGCCGGCGAGACCGCTGTCGAGCATTTCATGCGCGCGGTCGCGCACCGCGGACGCCGACAGCAGCGAAAGCGCCGCGGTCCGCTCGGGATTTTGCAGCAGAGCCGGAATGGCTAGAACTCGTTCAAGGTGCGGCCGATCACGCTCTTGATCGTGTCTGCGGTCGGCGGGGTGTCAGCAACGAAATAGCCGGCGGCTTTCTTTGCCTCGAGCTCGACCTGGGCGTCGGGCGGAATGAGATCCGCCGGGATGGCGACGCGCTCGCCGATCGCGATCCCCGATTCGATAATGGCATCGTATTTCATGTTCGACATCGACACGAAACGATCGATGCGGGTGATGCCGAGCCAATGCAGCACGTCGGGCATCAATTGCTGGAAGCGCGCGTCCTGCACGCCGGCCACGCATTCGGTACGCTCGAAATAAGTTGCCGCCTGGTCGCCGCCTTCCTGACGCTTGCGCGCATTATAGACTAGGAACTTGGTGACCTCGCCGAGCGCGCGGCCTTCCTTGCGGTTATAGACGATCAGCCCGGCGCCGCCGTTCTGCGCTTCCTTCACGCATTCGGCGATGCCGTGGATGAGATAGGGTCGGCAGGTGCAGATGTCGGAGCCGAACACGTCGGAGCCGTTGCATTCGTCGTGCACGCGGCAGGTCAACGTTCGCTTCGAATCGGCGATCGCAGCCGGATCGCCAAAGATATAGAGCGTGATGCCGCCGATCGGCGGCAGGAAAACGTCGAGGTCGGGCCGCGTGACCAGTTCGGGATACATGCCGCCGGTCTGCTCGAACAGCGTGTGGCGCAGTTTCTGCTCGCCGACTTGAAACCGTTCGGCGATGCCCGGCAGGTACCAGACCGGATCGATCGCCGCCTTGGTCACGGCGATGTCGCCGCTCTCGCGCACGATCTCGCCGTCGAGCCGCACCAGCCCCTGCAGTTCGGGGACGGTCAGCCGTGCTTTGGTGACGGCGATGGTCGGGCGGATATCGAGCCCTTCCGCGATCTCCTGGCGGAAATCCTCGGTGACGCGATGACCCCATGGGTCGAGCGAGACGATGCGGCCGGGTTCGCTCCATTGCGGGAAGGGGCCGATATCGACGACCGGCGCGGTATTGGTGAGATCGGGGCGCGCGACCGGATTGAGCGCGCCCGACGACACGGCCAGCGCCCGATAGAGCGCGTAGGAGCCGCCATGCGCGCCGATTGCATTGCGTTCGCTGGGCGAGGTCACCGTGCCGACGATCGGGCCGCGTTCGCGTGCGTCCGCGGCACCCCATATGATCGGGCTTTGGCCGACCGCGCCGCGGCCGGGATGCGACGTGAGCCGGATATGACCGTCTCTGTTCGTGGACATGCACTTGCTCCACAAAAGCAAAAAGCCCCCTTCCGGCGGAACCGAAATGAGGTGCTTCAAAAAAATAATGTATAGTCCTCGACCGGCTTCTTCAAGGCCGGCGCGGCCGGCCTTTGCGCTGCAAATGCGCTAAACTGGCCGAATTGGATGACCGGCAGAGGAACGCTCCTTGGAATTGCGCCAAATCCGATACGCTCTCGCCGTCGCCAAGGAGCACAGCTTCACCAAAGCCGCCAATCGGTTGAATATTTCCCAGTCGGCGGTGAGCGAACAGGTCAAGCTGCTCGAGGAGGAAGCCGGCTTCCCGCTGTTTGCGCGCGCGCCCGGCGGCATCGAGGTGACCGAGCGGCCGGGCGCGCAGCTGGAAATCGTCACCGCGCCGACCAGCCGCATCTTCGACGACCTGCACGAGGAACGCATCGACGCCGGCCTCGCCATCGAGTCCGACCCGGACCGGGTGCCGGCCGGGTTGGTGTTTGAGCGGCTGACCAGCGTCGAGATGGTGCTGATCGCGCATCCCAAGCATGCGCTGATGCGCGCACACAGGGCCGTCGATATCGGGCGGCTGGTGCGCGAGCCCATCGTGATGAGCGAGTTGAGCGTCGGCTAGGGGCCGATCGTGCTGTTGATGTTCACCGACCTCGGCGCGCGTCCGAATATCCTCGCCATCGCCAACAATATCGACGCCATGAAGGCGATCGTGCAGACCGGCAAAGGCATCGCTATCGTGCCGCGCGCTTGCGCCGACAACGAGGTCAAGCTCGGCGTGCTCAAGGTCACCTCGTTGGCGCCGAAGCGGCATGTGGCGCCGGCGCTGTTCCGCCGCCGTCAAGCCCTTTCGCGCCGCAAGGAGGGGTTCCTCACCGCGCTGCGCGACCTGCTTAAGGACCGTCTATCGCACGGCGGTGTCGACGGCGATCGCGGCGGTGATCGCCATTCCGCTCGGCATCGTGCTCGGCTCCTCGGAGAAGGTCTATCGTTCGCTCGAATTCGTCATCGACTTCTTTCGCTCGACGCCGGCCTCGGCCATGTTCCCGCTGTTCCTGGTACTGTTCGGGGTGGGCGACGAGACCAAGATTTCAGTCGCCGCCTTTGGCGCCATCCTGGTCATTCTGTTCAACGTCGCCTATGGCGTGATGAATGCGCGCAAGACACGGCTGCTCGCCGCCAAGGTGATGGGCGCCTCGCGCCTGCGCGTACTGTTCGACGTCATGCTGCTCGAGTCGCTGCCGCAAACCTTCGTCGGCCTGCGCAACGGCGTGTCGCTGGCGCTGGTCATCATCGTGGTGGCGGAGATGTTCATCCGCTCGCAGGACGGGCTTGGCCACAGCGTGTTCGAGGCGCAGCAGCTGTTCGACATGCCGCGCATGTATGCGGCGATCTTCGCCGCCGGCGCGCTCGGCTACGGGCTCAATCTGCTGTTCATTCTGGTCGAGCGCCGCTTCGTGCACTGGTCCGGCAAATAGCATTCATCCGATGGTCGACGAAACTCTCACCCGCAAATCCGCCGGCGAACTGGCCGCGCTCATCCGCGCGCGCGAAGTCACCCCCGTTGAGGTGCTCGACGCGCATCTAGATCGGATCGCGCGCGTCAATCCCAAGCTCAATGCCATCGTCACGCTGGCCGAAGCCCAGGCGCGCTCGGCCGCGGTGGCGGCCGGACAGGCGGTGATGCGCGGCGAAACGCTGGGGCCGTTGCATGGCCTGCCCATCGGCATCAAGGACGTCACGCCGACCGCCGCCATTCGCACCACGTTCGGCTCGCCGCTGTTCAAGGATCATGTGCCCGACGAGGATGCCGAGGTGGTGCGCCGGCTCAAGGCCGCCGGCGCCGTGGTGCTGGCCAAGACCAACACGCCGGAATTCGCCGCCGGCGCCAACACCGTCAATCCGGTGTTTGGCGCCACCCGCAATCCGTGGAATCCGTTGCTCAGCCCGGCCGGCTCCTCCGGCGGCTCGGCGGTGGCGGTGGCGACCGGCATGCTGCCGCTGGCGCAGGGCACGGACTTCGGCTGCTCGGTGCGCATGCCCGCCGCCTTCTGCGGCATCGTCGGCATCCGCCCGACGCCGGGCCTTACGCCGAATTATCCGATGCCGCTCGCCTGGGACCCCGGCCAGGTGCACGGGCCGCTGACGCGCAGCGCGGAAGACGCCGCCCTCATGCTCGATGCCATCGTCGGCTTCAGCTGGCTGTCGCCGATCTCGGTGGCGCCGCCGTGGCCAAGCGCGCATGCCGCGGTATTGGCCGCCGCCGATGCCAAGGGCCTGCGTATCGCTTATGCGTCCGACATCGCCGGCATCGGCGTCGAGCCGGAGATTGACGCGATTTGCCGCGCCACCGCGCTGTCGTTGCGCGAGGCCGGTGCGGTGGTCGAGGAAATCGACTTCGACGCTTCCGCGGGCAAAATCCCGTGTCAGGCTTGGCGCGGGCTATGGATGGTCGGCCAGCAACTTACCAATCTCGACCGGCTGGAAGAATTCGGCCCCAATCTGCAAGGCAATGTGAAGGCCGGCCTCAAGGTCACGCCGCTCGAATTTGCCGAATCCGAGAAAGTGCGCGCCGCGCTGTTTCAGCGCTTCCGTCAACTGTTCAATCGCTACGACCTGTTGCTGACGCCGGCCTCGCCGGTGAAGCAATATCCGGTCGAGCAGAACTTTCCCGCCGAGATCAACGGCAAGAAGCTCGCCAACTACACCGACTGGATCGCCGGCTCGTTCCTGATCACGCTGATGAGCCTGCCCGCCGGCAGCGTGCCCGCCGGCATGACGAGTGACCGCCTGCCGGTCGGCCCGCAGGTTGTCGGCGCACGCTTCGAAGAGCCGCGCATCCTGTCGCTGATGAAAGTGATCCAGCAGAGGCATCCCATCGGCTGGCCGTCTCAGCTCTGATCTGCCACCAGGCGCCTGGCGAATTCGGCGAGGCTTACCGGCAAATCCACGCCGGTCATCACCAAGCTGCCGGGGGGCGCCTGGACGGACGCTGCCTATGACGCGATGAAATGACCGCCGCCGCACCGGGGAGGCCTCGCGGAGTCTCCCCCGCGGCGGCCGGCGCTGAAATTCACGCCGATGGCGCCACTGGTGCTGCCGGAAAGGATTGAACTTTCGACCTCCCCCTTACCAAGGGGGTGCTCTACCACTGAGCTACGGCAGCGGGGGGTGGCCGCCAGGGGGCGGCGCGAACGCGGCGGAAACTGCCATGTGGCGCCCGTGGGTGCAAGGTTGCCGGCGGTGGAAAAAACCGCGCTTGCGGAGGTCTGCCGCCCACGGATATTTAGCCTATGGCACGCCCGCCCGAGGACAAGAAAGCCGGCAAATCCCGCCGTGACCAGCGGCTCGCCGCCGCCTTGCGCGAAAACCTGCGTCGACGCAAGGCGCAGGTGCGCCACCGCGGCAAGCTGGATAAGCCCGCGCCGGTGGCGCCGGACGGCGGGAACCAGCACTGAGTGAACCCGACTTTCGCCGCAATCGGGCGGCGAGGGTGGCAAATGTCCGCCCTCTTGGGCTATGCAAGGACCACAACAACCGCCAAGCGGGCAGGGGGCGAATGGATCGGATACGTATCGTCGGCGGGCAGCGTCTGAACGGGTCAATCCCGATCTCCGGCGCCAAGAATGCCACGCTGCCCTTGATGATCGCGAGCCTGCTCACCGAGGACACGCTGATCCTCGACAACGTGCCGCATCTCGCCGACGTCGCCCTGTTGCAGCGAATTCTCGGCAATCACGGCGTCGACGTCATGATTGCCGGTAAGCGCGCCGGCGAGAATGGCCACAACGGCCGCACGCTGCACATCTCCGCCAAGTCCATCGTCGACACCACCGCGCCCTACGAACTCGTCTCCAAGATGCGCGCCAGCTTCTGGGTGGTGGCGCCCCTGGTGGCGCGCATGGGCGAGGCCAAGGTGTCGATGCCCGGCGGCTGCGCCATCGGCACGCGGCCGGTCGACCTGCTGATCATGGCGTTGGAGAAGCTCGGCGCGGCCATCGACATCGAAGCCGGCTATGTCATCGCCCGCGCCAAGAACGGTTTGCGCGGCGGCGAGATCGTCTTTCCCAAGGTCACCGTCGGCGGCACCCATACCGCGCTCATGGCGGCTTCGCTCGCCCGCGGCACCACGGTGATTGAGAACGCCGCGCGCGAGCCGGAGATCGGCGACGTCGCCGACTGCCTCAACAAGATGGGTGCGCACATTACCGGCGCCGGCACCTCGCGCATCGTGGTCGAGGGCGCCGCCGGGCTGCGTGGCGCGCGCCATTCGGTGCTGCCCGACCGGATCGAGACCGGCACCTATGCTATGGCGGTGGCCATGGCCGGCGGCGACGTGCTGTTGCAGAATGCGCGCCCCGAACTGCTGCAGGCCGCGCTCGACGTATTGGCGCAGACCGGCGTCACGGTGACGCCGACCAACGAGGGCATCCGCATCGCCCGCAACGGGTCGGGCCTCACACCGGTCGAAGTCACCACCGCGCCGTTCCCCGGCTTTCCCACCGACCTGCAGGCGCAATTGATGGCGCTGATGACGCGCGCCGAGGGCACCTCGCACATCACGGAGGCGATCTTCGAGAACCGCTTCATGCATGTGCAGGAGCTGGCCCGCCTCGGTGCCCACATCAAGCTCAACGGCGACACCGCGACCATCGAGGGCGTGTCGAAGCTGAAGGGCGCGCCGGTGATGGCGACCGATTTGCGCGCCTCGGTGTCGCTGGTGATCGCCGGGCTCGCCGCCGAGGGCGAGACCACGGTCAACCGGGTCTATCACCTCGACCGCGGCTTCGAGCGGCTGGAAGAAAAGCTCGCCGCCTGCGGCGCCGCCATCGAGCGCATCAGCGATTAAGCCGCGTGCGCCGTGATGGGCGCGGCGCTCTCAGATCAACCATGCCATTGGGCGGCGGCGCCGGGACCGGGTTGATCGACCTGCAATTCGAACAGGATATCGGCGTCCGGACAGAAGTGCGGGGCCAAGGTCACGCGCTCTGGCGTGCGATCGAGCCAGTCGCGGCACGCACATCTATAAGGGCACGCTTCGCAGCGGTGCACGGCCGTCGCATATCGCAGGCTGAGTTGCGGCGACACGCTTGCGATGGGCTCGATCCCGAGCCGCGCCATCATCTCGTACACATAGATCGATTGTGGCTCATACATAGCCGGACGCTCCCGGAGAGAGAGTTCGATGCGCGGCAAAATCGCTATGCGACCGGCCACGATCTTGGCGACGGCCGGTCAACCACGGCAGCATTTTGATGGGACGCCCTATCGATTTGTTGTGGCGCCATGCACTCGGGCAGACGAGGAAAACCAGAAGGCATCGCTTAAGCCCTCCCAGCTTTGTCTACACCCCTCGCTCATATACGAACCGCGTCATGCCGGTTATTTTATGGCAAGAGCGAATTTGTCCCCATATTGCATCGCGCGTTCCGCAATGGAACTGGAACCAAGTTTAAGTCAAATGCGCGAGAGAACGCGACCGATGCGGTCGACTCCCGCCACGTCATTTCATTGCAAAACGGTTTTGCAACACCGCCGCGGTGGACCCTTCGCCTATTCGCGGTAGCCTTCCGCGCTTGCCATGCCGGCGCCGCGCGAAGCGTCGTTCTGCGCCCAGGTCGACGGATTGGAATCGACGATCGTGTAGGTTCCCGCCGGCAGCAGCACATCCGGCTCGACCACCCAATAGGCGCTGGGTACGCCGCCTTGTCCGAGCTCGCCGAACGCCTGCCAGGGGCCGTAAGTCTCGCCCGACCGGCTGCGCAGCGCGATCCGCCCGGCCGGCGCGCCGTTCCCGTTGTTCCAATGATAGGTCATGATGCGGGTGACCCGGGTCGGCGCGACAAGCGTGAACACGGTGGTCCGGCGCGGCCGATTGTTCACGGCATAGATATTGCCGTTATCGAAGAACTTCACGATCTCCTGCGCGGACGTGCCTTCGCGCACGGGCGCGTTCTGCACCGGAGCGTTCTCCGCCACCGGCGCGTTCCCCTGTTGCACCGCCGCGGTGTGCACGCGTGCCTGCAGGCACGACAGCAGCGCCGGGATGGCGCCGGTGTTGAACTTGTAGATGGCGACAATGTTCACCTGCTTCGGGTCGGCCAGCGATTGCACGACGACAAATTCCGTGCGCGCCCGTGCCACCATCTCCAGGAATCCGGCCGCATCGTATTTGGCGAGCACCACGAAGTCGCCGCGATCGGGCCGCGGCACATAGAATTCGGCGTTCTTCTCGTAGTCCTGCAGCGAGACGAATTCGTCGGTGACATAGCCGCCGCGGGCGACCTGCTTGCCGGCGAACACGCGTACCGGCGGCGTCGGCGTCATCTCGCGCGGGTCGCCGGTTTCCAGCCGGATGAAGGCACCCTCGGCCGTCACGCCGATGTCGAGAGTGTGGCTGCTTCCTTGCTCCCGGAAGTAGCACGCGAGCTTGCCGGAGGCCGACCTGCCGACATTGATCTGTTGCGCGCGGTTGAAGGTCTCGATCCGCGTCAGCGGGCCGACCGGGTCGCCGCGTTGTTGGGAAAATGCCGCGCCGGCCGTCAACGAGGCAAACGCGATGAGGGCAAGAGAGCAGCATAAGCGCCAGATAGTCATGGGGCGATCCTCACCTTTGACCGTCTAACAACGGATAAGGATAGGCGGCTGCGCCAAAGCCGCCATGAGGCAGATCAACAAACCCGCGCGGTGACGTCATCACCAGGCCGCCGGTCTTAGAGAAGCGGAGGACGGATCACGTGCCGGCCTGGGGCTGGTGCCAAAAAGTGATGGCCGGGACAACAGGCCCGGCCATCGCAACGCGTAGCGATTAAGAGAAGAGTTTCAGCCCCTGAACATCCGCTTGTCGCGCCGGCGGTCGGTCATCGGCTGGTAGGCGACGCGCGAGTGATGGGAGCAATAGGGCAGTTCGTTCACGGTATCGCCGCCGCAGAAATAGAAGTCGGGGCTGCCGGGATCGCCGATCGGCCAGCGGCAGGTTTTCTCGTTGAGCTGCAATAGCGTCTTGCGCTGGTTGAGCGGAATTTCCATCAATTCCGGCTCAGGCTCCATGTCGTAGTCATAGGCAAGGGCGGTATTGCCGCGGACGGCCGGCCGCGACACCCGCAGCATGTGCCCGCCCGAGCGCGCCTTGCGCGGCCGTGGCGTGGCCGAGGAGGGGCTCTTGGCCCGTCCCGACAGGCCGAGCCGGTGCACCTTGCCGATCACCGCATTGCGGGTGATGCCGCCGAGCTCGGCGGCGATCTGGCTCGCCGACAGCCCGTCGGCCCACAGTTTCTTCAGGAGTTCGACCCTTTCGTCGGTCCAGCTCATCGGGTTTTCTCCTCGGCATTCAAGGCCTTGGGTGGAATCCACCCACGCCCGTCGGGCACCATGCTAGGGCGCCTGACGCCTACGCTTCAGGGATGAACAGAGATCGCTCGGCTCCACGAAATGTCGTGGCTGCCGATAAAAATGCTACAATATCGGGTGGTTTGCGTGCAAGCGTTGCAAGCTCCGAAAACCCGTCGGCCCGTAGTTTTCCCCTTTAGAATCGCGCCTTGCGGCGAATTTGAGTCAGGGGGTGCGTGGACACCGAGTTGACAGCGCGGGGTGCGGCAATAGAATGCCAAAAGTGCCGCCCGGCGGGGCGGCACATTTTGTTTCGGCCACCGCAAGGTCGCGAAAAGTCATCCCCGGTGCGATCGGGGCGGGCGCTGTTTTCGGCCAAGACCCTGCGTCACCGGAAAAGTTTGATGAAAGAAACCGGTCGTGAGCTCGCATCTTTTGCCGACCTATGCGCGCGTCGACCTCGCTTTCGAGCGGGGCGAGGGCGTTTGGCTCTATACGGCCGCGGGTGAGCGCTATCTCGATTTTACCTCCGGTGTCGCCGTCAACGCGCTTGGCCATGTGCATCCGCGCTTGGTGAGCGCGCTCGAGGAACAGGCGCACAAGGTCTGGCACGTCTCCAATCTTTACCGCATCCCGCAGGGCGAGCGGCTTGCCGAGCGGCTCTGCGCCGCGAGCTTCGCCGACACCGTGTTCTTCCAGAACTCCGGCGCCGAGGCGCTGGAGTGCTGCATCAAGATGGCGCGCAAATACCAGTCGGTGAACGGGCATCCCGAGCGCTATCGGATGATCACCTTCGAGGGCGCCTTCCACGGCCGCACGCTGACCACCATCGCGGCAACCGGCAACCCGAAATATCTCGACGGCTTCGGCCCGCCGGTCGATGGCTTCGACCAGGTGCCGTTCGGCGACCTGGAAGCGGTCAAGAAGGCGATCGGGCCTTCGACCGGCGCCATTCTCATCGAGCCGATCCAGGGCGAGGGTGGCGTGCGTGTGCCGCCGCCGAATTTCCTGCGCAGCCTTCGCGCGCTGTGCGACCAGCACGGCCTGCTGCTCGATCTTCGACGAGGTGCAAACCGGCATCGGACGCACCGGCGAACTGTTCTGCTACCAGCGCTCGGGCGTGACGCCGGACATCATGGCGTTGGCCAAGGCGCTCGGCGGCGGCTTCCCGATCGGCGCCTGTCTCGCCACCGCCGAGGCCGGCAAAGGCATGACCGCCGGCACCCACGGCTCCACCTTCGGCGGCAATCCGCTGGCGATGGCTGTCGCCAATGCGGTGCTCGACGAGGTGATGGCGCCCGGCTTCATCACCCATGTGCGCGACATGTCGCTTCTGCTCAAGCAGCGGCTTGCCGAGATCAAGGACCGTTACGCCTCGGTCATCGCCGAGGTGCGCGGCGAGGGTCTGCTCATCGGCCTACGCATGCAGCCGCCGGCATCTGCGATGGTCGACGAATTGCGCGCCGAGAAGATGATCACGGTGGCCGCCGGCGACAATGTGGTGCGGCTGCTGCCGCCGCTGATCGTCAACGAAACGGAGATTGGCGAGGCGATTGACCGCATCGACCGTGCCTGCGCGCGCCTGGCGCCGATGCAGGCGCGGGCGAAGGAGGTGGCATCATGACCGGCAACGGCGTGCGGCATTTCCTCGACCTGATCGATATCGCCAAACCGACGCTCGCCGGCATAATCAATTCGAGCCGCGAGATGAAGTCGGATCGCGGGCGCGGCGTCGGCAAGGCGCCGCTCGCCGGCAAGACGCTGGCCATGATCTTCGACAAGCCCTCGACCCGCACCCGCGTTTCCTTCGACGTCGCCATGCGCCAGCTCGGCGGCGAGTTCGATCATGCTCACCGCGCAGGAAATGCAGCTCGGGCGCGGCGAGACGCTGGCCGACACCGCGCGTGTGCTCTCGCGCTATCGTCGATGCCATCATGATCCGCACCCTCGATCACGAGGCGGTCGCCGAGATCGCGCGCTACGCCAGCGTGCCGGTGATCAACGGCCTGACGCGGCGCTCACATCCGTGCCAGGTGCTGGCCGACGTCATGACCTTCGAGGAGAAGAAGGGCCCGATCCGCGGCCGCACCGTGGCCTGGTCGGGAGACGCCAACAACGTGCTGGCCTCCTGGATGCACGCCGCCGAGCGCTTCGACTTCAATCTGAGGGTGGCGACGCCGGCCGAGCTGCGCCCCAAAAAATGGCTGATGGACTGGGTGAAGAAATCCGGTGCTTCCATCGTCATCGGCGAGGACCCGGAGGCTGCGGTCAAGGACGCCGACTGCGTGGTCACCGACACCTGGGTGTCGATGGGCGACCGCGACGGCAAGCGCCGCCACAACGTGCTCAAACGCTACCAGGTCAATGCCCGGCTGATGGGCAAGGCCAAACCCGACGCCGTGTTCATGCACTGCCTGCCGGCGCATCGCGGCGAGGAGGTCACCGACGAGGTCATCGACGGGCCGCAGTCGGTGGTGTTCGACGAGGCCGAGAACCGTTTGCACGCGCAAAAAGGCCTGCTCGCCTGGTGCCTGCACGCCGACGCGTAACAAGCCCGCTCATTCCGGGGCGCCGCGATTGCCTCTGAATTCCGAGTTCACGGGCTGGCAGCCGGTGTTCCGGAATGACGGCTTTGCAAGGCCTCGCATTCAAGCGTTCGAAAACTACATATCGCTCATGACCGATCCCGCCTTTCCCCAATCCGACATCGCCATCCCCACCCGCGCGCCCTCGGCGACGCCGACCGACGACATCGTCACGCCGTTCGAGGTGGCCACGCTCGATCTGCGCGGCCGCGTGGTGCGGCTCGGGCCGGCGGTCGATCAGATCCTCACCAGCCACGCCTATCCGCCGCCGGTCGCCAAGCTCCTCGGCGAGGCGGTGGTGCTCACCGTGATGCTCGGCTCGGCGCTGAAGATCGAGGGCCGCTTCATCCTGCAGACGCAGGGCGACGGCCCGGTGCGCATGTTGGTGGTCGACTTCACCACGCCCGGCAAGGTGCGCGCCTGTGCCCGCTTCGACCAGGCGCGGGTTGACGAGGCGATCGCCGGCGGCACCGCGACGGCAGGCGCCTTGCTCGGCCACGGCCATCTCGCCATGACCATCGATCAGGGTCCCGACACGAGCCGCTACCAGGGCCTGGTGGCGCTCGAAGGCGGCTCGTTGGAGGACGCGGCGCACGAATATTTCCTGCGCTCCGAGCAGATCCCCACCCGGGTGCGGCTGGCGGTGGCCGAGGAGCTGCGCGCCGGCGACGGCGGCGCCAGTCATCGCTGGCGCGCCGGCGGCATCATGCTGCAGTTCCTGCCCAAGTCGCCCGAGCGCGCGCGCCAGGCCGATCTGCATCCGGGCGATGCCCCGGAAGGCATCGAGCCGCATGAGGTGCCCGAGGACGAAGCCTGGGTGGAGGGCCGCGCCCTGGTCTCCACCGTGGAGGACCTCGAACTGATCGATCCGGCGCTTTCCAGCGAGCGGCTGGTCTACCGGCTGTTCCACGAGCCAGGCGTGCGCGTGTTCCGCGGCAGCGACGTGCGGGCGGAGTGTTCCTGCTCGCGCGAGACGGTCGAGGCCATGCTCAAGAGCTTCTCGCAGGACGACCGCGATCATATGGTCGAGGATGGCCGCATCGCGGTGACCTGCGAGTTCTGCAGCGCGACCTACGAGTTTGCGCCGGAAGAAGTCGGGGCGAAGGCGAGCTGAACCTCCTGCCAGTCCACGCGGCAGGGTGGCGCGCAGGTTCGAGGCGGCCGGACCGTTCTACCCAAGTAAGCGTACGCGCGGACCCGTTGGCTCGCACCTCAGGATGTTGGATCAAAGGTCAATTGATCGTCCGCTCCGCGTAGGAGGAATCCAGCGAAAACGCCGGGATCTCGATATCGAAATGCTCGCCCTCAGCCGTCACCATGCCGTAGCTGCCGACCATGAAGCCCGACGGCGTCGGCAGCGGCACGCCGCTGGTATATTCGAACGACTCTCCAGGCTTCAGGACCGGCTCTTCGCCAACCACGCCGGGGCCCTTGACCTCCTGCAGCCGTCCGAGCGCGTCGGTGATGCGCCAGTGCCGGGTCTTGAGCTGAACCGTCTCCGCCCCGAGATTGGTGATGTCGATGGTATAGTCCCAGAAGAAATAGCCGTTGGCCGGCGACGAGCGCTCCTGCATGAAGCGTGGCGTCACCGTCACCTCCACCTTGCGGGTAACGGCGCGGTACATCGAATTGCCCTATAAAGTTATGCGTTTGGCCTCTGCCACGTCTCCGCCTTAGTAGACGATTATGGCCGAAACCACGTCCCAAAGAAAAGCCGCTTACCCGAACACATTGTCCATGGCGCCCCTGGCTCCGGTTTCGACCGAACGCGACCTGCGCCTCGATCTGTTCCGAGGGCTGGCGCTGTGGCTAATCTTCCTCGACCACATCCCGTCCAACGCGGTGAGCTGGGTCACCATCCGCAATTACGGCTTCTCCGACGCCACCGAGATCTTCGTCTTCATTTCCGGCTACACCGCCGCCTTCGTCTATGGCCGCGCCATGCGCGAGCACGGCTTCATCGTCGCCGCCGCGCGGGTGCTGCGGCGCGCCTGGCAGATTTACGTCGCGCATGTGTTCCTGTTTGCGATCTATCTCGCCGAGATCGCCTATGTGGTGCACTCCTTCGACAACCCGCTCTACACCGAGGAAATGGGCGTCTTGAATTTCCTGCAGAACCCGGACGTCACCATCGTCCAGGCGCTGCTGTTGAAGTTCAAGCCGGTGAACATGGATGTGCTGCCGCTCTATATCGTGCTGCTCGCCGGCTTCCCGCCCATGCTGTGGCTGTTGTTGCGCTCGCCCTCGTTTGCGTTGGCGACCTCGGCGCTGCTCTATGCGCTGAGCTGGTATTTCGGCTGGAACATCGCCGCCTATCCGAAGGGCGTCTGGCTGTTCAATCCCTTCGCCTGGCAACTGCTGTTTACCTTCGGCGCCTGGTGCGCGCTCGGCGGCGCGCGGCGTCTCGCGCGTTGGCTCAATTCACCTGTCGTGGTCGGTCTCGCGTTTGCCTATCTCGTCTTCGCCTTTTTCATTGTCATGACGTGGTATGTCCCGTGGCTCGGCTTCTATGTGCCGAAAGTCGTTGGCGACGTCATTTATCCGATCTCCAAGACCAATCTCGACGTGCTGCGCATCCTACATTTCTTTGCGCTGGCGGTGATCACGGTCTGGCTCGTGCCGCGTACTTGGCCGGCGCTGAAGTCGCCCGTCTTCTGGCCGGCGATCGTGTGCGGCCAGCATTCGTTGGAGACTTTCTGCCTCGGCGTGTTCCTTTCCTTCGCCGCCCATTTCGTGTTCACCGAGGTGTCCGACCGGCTGGTCACCCAGATTCTCGTCAGCCTCGCCGGCATTGCCATCATGGTAGGCGTCGCCGCGCTGGTTTCGTGGTATAAGCGCATGGAGCGGCGGCGGCCGCCTCCACCGGCCGCCCTGCCGGGCTATGCCGGGGGCGGTACATGAGGAAACGGCTGGCAGTTGCGCTGGCGCTGCTGGTGCTTGCCACGCCGGCCGTGGCCGTGCCGCGACCGGAGCATCCGGCGCAATGCCGGGTCGCCCAGCAACTGGTCGTGGCGAATTTCCCACTGCCGCGAACCGCACGCGCCATCGCTGCCGGCAAACTTGCCGTGCTGGTGGTAGGTGCCGGCTCATCCATACTTCCGGGTGCGAACGGTGCCAAATTCTCCTATCCGGCGCGCCTGCAGCAGGCGCTGACCCAAGCCTTGCCGGGCGTGACCGTGACCGTGGCGACCAATGTGAAGTCGCGCCGGACCGCTGCCGATATGCGCAAGGCTCTCCAGCCGGCGCTGGTGGCGGCCAAGCCAGCACTGGTCGTCTGGCAAACCGGGACGGTCGACGCCATGCTGGCGGTCGATCCCGACGACTTCAGCCTGACGCTCGAGCAGGGTATCGCGGTTTCGCGTTCCGCGGGTGCCGACCTGGTCTTCGTCAACGCCCAGTATAGTCCGCGCACGGAATTGATCATCGCGCTCGGCACCTATGCGGAAGACATGCGCTGGGTTGCGCTGCAACATGACGTGCCGCTGTTCGACCGCTTCGCCATCATGAAGCTATGGTCCGAGCTCGGCACGTTCGATTTTACGACCGCCACGAATAAGCTTGACATGGCCCAGCATGTTCATGATTGCATTGGTAGGCTGCTGTCCGACCTCGTGGTCGAGGCGGTCAAGCCGGGCGGGCCGCAGGCGGACGGCCGTTAGCGCAAGGTCTCGAAGAACGGGAAACGGCTTTCGGAAGAGATCGGGCGCAAGCAAAATTTTGGCGCAAAAGACACAGGGCGGGGGCGTCTAGGTGAAAAATCGGGCCAAGGTTAATCGGGCGGCAAGGCACTTTGCTTTCGCCGCGCTGTTTGCGGTATTGGCGCTGCCGGTTGCCGCGCGCGCGGACGCTAAGCCCACCTGCGACGCGCCGCTCAATCTGCTGCGGTTGGCCAATCCGCTCGGGCATCTCGCGCGCAAGCTTGCGAGCCGTGCGCCGATCACCATTGTCGCCATCGGCTCGTCCTCGACCGCGGGCGCCGGCGCCAGCTCGAAGGCGGCGAACTATCCGAGCCGGCTCGAAGCCGAGTTGAAGCAGCAGTTTCCTCAGCAGCCGCTCAGCGTGATCAATCGCGGCATCGGCGGCGAGGAAATCGGCGATATGCTCAAGCGTTTCGATGCCGCGGTGGTCGCCGCCAAGCCCGATCTGGTGCTGTGGCAGCTCGGCACCAATTCGGTGATCCGCAATCATCCGTTGGACGACCACGGCGCCGCCATCCGCACCGGTCTTGCCAAGATCCGCGCCACCGGCGCCGACGTGGTGCTGATCGACCCGCAGTTTGCGCCCAAGGTGATCAACAAGCCGGAAGTCGAGCCCATGCTCGAGCTGATCTCGGTCACCGCCAAGCAGGAGAATGTCGACCTGTTCCGCCGCTTCGACGTGATGAAGCGCTGGCATGACGAGGATCACCTGGCGTTCAGCGCCTTCGTGTCGCCCGACGGGCTGCACATGAACGACTGGAGCTATGCCTGCATGGCCAAGGGACTGGCGGCCGCCATCGTCGAAGCCGCCACCCGGCCGGTGCTTTCGGCCAAGGTCGCGCCCGGGCTGATGCTCGACGTCCCGTAGCTATCGCTTACCCTCCCCTGGAAGGGGAGGGTCGCCGAGTGTAGCGAGGCAGGGTGGGGTGACAGCGCCAATAGGATCACCCCCTCCCGGCGGCCTTCGGCCGCCGAAGTCCCCCTCCAGGGGGAGGTGAAGAGAAGATAAGCCGCGCACTCGGTCTCACACCTTCTCCAGCGCTCCCAGCAAATCCGCGATCAGATCGTCGACGTGCTCGAGCCCGAGCGACAGGCGCACCAGCCCGTCGCCGATGCCGAGTTCGGCGCGCTGCGCCGGCGTCAGCCGCTGATGCGTGGTGGTGGTCGGATGCGTGATCAGCGTCTTGGCGTCGCCGAGATTGTTGGTGATGCCGATAAGCTTGAGCCCGTTGAGGAAGCGGAAGGCGCCTTCCTTGCCGCCTCTGATCTCGAAGGAGACGAGGTTGGAGCCGCCGCGCATTTGCTTGGCAATGACGGCGGCCTGCGGATGGTCGGCGCGGCCGGGATAGATCAGCCGGCTGAGCTTGGCACTGCCGGCGAGCGCCTCCGCCACTGCCGCCGCATTGGCGGTTTGCCGCTCGACCCGCACGGCGAGCGTCTCCAGCCCCTTCAGCAGCACCCAGGCATTGAACGGCGACAGCGACGGTCCGGTCTGCCGGATCACCTGGTGCACGTGATCCATGATGAACTTCTCCGACGCCAGGATCACGCCGCCGAGCACGCGGCCCTGGCCGTCGATATGCTTGGTCGCCGAATAGACCACGCAGTCGGCGCCGAGCGCGAGCGGGCTCTGGAACAGCGGCGTGGCGAACACATTGTCGACCACCAGCTTGGCGCCGGCGTCATGCGCGATCTTGGCCACCGCGGCGATGTCGTAGACTTCCAGCGTCGGGTTGGTCGGCGTCTCCATGAAGAAGGCCGTGGTATTCGGCCGTACCGCATCCTTCCACTGCGCCAGATCGACGCCGTCGACCAGCGTCGAGGTCACGCCGAAACGGCCGAGCCAATCCTCGATCACCCAGCGGCAGGAGCCGAACAACGCCTTGGCGGCGACCACGTGATCGCCGGCCTTAACCAGGCCCATCAGCGCGGTGGTCACCGCCGCCATGCCGGTCGCGGTCGAGCGCGCGGCCTCGGCGCCTTCCAGCGCCGCCATGCGCTCCTCGAACATGGAGAGCGTCGGGTTGGAATAGCGCGAATAGACGTAGCCGGGGATCTTGCCGGCAAAGCGCGCCTCGCAGGCCTCCGCGCTTTCGTAGATATAGCCCTGGGTGAGGAAAAGGCCCTCCGACATCTCGTTGAACTGCGAGCGCAGCGTGCCGGCGTGGACGAGGCGGGTTTCGGGACGGTAGTTCGGTGCGGACGCGGACATACGGAGCCTCCTTGAGCCCATGCGCAGGATTGTTTCCACGACCCTGCGCCGAGCAACAAAAAACCGGCCGGAGAAACGTTCTCGGCCGGGCTCACGTGTCCCCGGCCTTTTAGCAATTTGTTTAACGTGGCTGCAAGCCGGCCGGCTCAAATGACCACGGGATAAGCTTGCTTGTAGCGGGCCGGGCGGCTTCCCGTCAAGCCGCCCGTCGGGTTAGATCGACCCTCGCCCCGTCACCCTCCGAGGCTCGCTCTGCTCGCACCTCAGGATGACGGAGAGAGGTGGGTTCGCGCGTGACACTTCCCTTCGCCATCGAGGACAAGGGCATCCTGCCCGACCGCATGGTCCAGCGGCTGGCCGCCGCCGGCGGCATCTTGTCCGAAACCGAATTCGTGCCCGGCCAAATTCAGCCGGCAAGCCTCGACCTGCGCCTCGGCGACGTCGCCTTTCGCGTACGGGCGAGCTTCCTGCCCGGGCGCACCACCGTCGCCCAGCGCATCGACGAATTGAAGCTGCACGAAATCTCGCTCACCGACGGCGCCGTGCTGGAGACCGGTTGCGTCTATATCGTCCCGCTATTGGAAAGCCTGGCGCTGCCCGACGACATCGCCGCCGCCGCCAATCCGAAAAGCTCGACCGGACGGCTCGACGTGTTCACCCGCGTCATCGCCGACGAGACCCGCGGCTTCGACCGCGTCGAGGCCGGCTATCACGGCCCGCTCTATGCCGAGATTTCGCCGCGCACCTTTCCGGTGCTGGTGCGCGAGGGCTCGCGGCTGTCGCAGATCCGCTTCCGCCGTGGCGGCGCGCTGCTCGATGCCGACGCCTTGCGCGCGCTGCATGCGCGCGAGCGGCTGGTTGATGCCGATGACGTCGATGTCGGCGACGGCATTGCGGTGAGTGTCGACCTCTCCGGCCATCTGGCGCCCGCGCATGCCGGCGGCGACGGCATCGTCGGCTATCGCGCCAAGCGCCACACCGGCCTGATCGACGTCGAGCGGCGCGCCGGCTACGCCGTGCTCGATTTCTGGGAGCCGATCGCCGCGCGCGCCGACAAAAGCCTGATCCTCGATCCCAACGAGTTCTATATCCTGGCGTCCAAGGAAGCGGTGCAGGTGCCGCCCGATTATGCCGCCGAGATGGTGCCCTTCGATCCGCTGGTCGGCGAATTCCGCGTGCATTATGCCGGCTTCTTCGATCCCGGCTTCGGCTATGCCGGCGCCGGCGGCAAGGGCGCCCGCGCCGTGCTGGAAGTGCGCTCGCGCGAGGTGCCGTTCATCCTTGAGCACGGGCAGACCGTCGGCCGTCTGGTCTACGAGAAGATGCTGGCGCGGCCGGATACCTTGTACGGCGCCGGCATCGGCTCGAACTATCAGGCGCAGAGCCTGAAGCTATCGAAGCACTTCAAGGCGTGAGCGGCCCGCTCAATCCGCCTCCTGTTCGGCTTTCTCGCCGCGCGCGACAATGTCGCCCTTGCTGAACAGGATTTTATTGAGCTCCTTGCGCCAGGACGGCGTCCGCCGCAGCAGGAATTCGAGGTCCATGCCGAAGTGCTTGTATTCCTCCTTCAGCGCGTTCTGCATGATGGCCTTGGCTTCGGCGTCCTTCTCCAGCGAAATGCGCTGCATGTACCAGCCGATCGCTTCCGCCTCCTCGATCAGCGAGGTGACGATGCGCGCATAGGTGCGCGTCTCGTCGGACAATTCCCCCGGCGGTTCGTGATATTGCTCGGTCGGCATGGATAGGCTCCCGTTGAAGGTTTAGGCGATGATCGCCAATCGTTGATTGCAAAGCGCCGCCGCGCAAGCGTACCTTGGCCGCGTCTTGGCCGCTGACAGAAACAAAAAAATGGTCTAAAAGTTCCGCCGACGCGGGCGTAGTTCAATGGTAGAACGGCAGCTTCCCAAGCTGCATACGAGGGTTCGATTCCCTTCGCCCGCTCCAGCCTTCGCCCGCTCCAGCCTTCGCCCGCCAACGCCGCCGTCACGTGCCGATATCGGCGATCACCTGCTGCAGCATCGCGCGCACGGTGGTGGCGACGTCGCCCAGCTTCGGGTTGTTGATCGCCTGCATCGAGGCGATCGGATCGACCGCGGAAATTTCCGTGCGGCCCGGCGCATGCTCCTGCAGCACGACGTTACACGGCAGCATGGTGCCGATCTTGTCTTCCGCCTGCAGCGCCTGATAGGCGAATTTCGGATTACAGGCGCCGAGAATGCGATAGGGACGAAAATCGACGTCGAGCTTTTTCTTCAAGGTCTGCTGCACGTCGATTTCGGTAAGCACGCCGAAGCCGTGCTTCTTCAGCGCTTCGACCGTCGCCGCGGCGGCCGCCTCGATCGGCAGCGCGACCGTCTTGGAAAAATGGTAGCTCGTTGCGGTGTCCATGTTCGTGCTCCAATGGATTTGTTGGCCGCTGCCGTGTCACGATGGCATGGCGCCATTGTGGCCGCCGCTAGGATAGCGCCGTTTCGATTTCGCTGATCTCCACCTCGGCGACCAGCCGTCGCACATCTTCCTCGTGGCATAGCTCGGTGCCCGGGCTCATCGCCGCGGCGGAGCCGGCGGCAATGCCCATGCGGAACGCCTCGGGCAGGCTGGCGTCGGACGCGAGCGCGGCCATCATGCCGCCGAGGAAACTGTCGCCGGCGCCGACCGTGCTCGCTACCTCGATGCGCAACGGCGTCGCGCGCCAGGCCTGCTTGTCCGTCACCAACAGCGCGCCGTCCTCGCCCAAGGTGAGCGCCACCACTTGCGTGAGCCCGTCGGCGATCAGCTTGCGGCAGGCGGCGATCTCCTCGTCCTGGCTCTCCAGCCGCGTGCCGACGAAGTCGCGCAGCTCCGCCAGGTTCGGCTTGATCAGCATCACGCCTTCGGCGAGCGCGGCGCTCATCGCCGCGCCCGAGGTGTCGAGCACCACCTGCGCGCCCAGCTTCTTGGCGTGGCGCACGACCGCCGCGTAGAAATCCGCGGGCACGCCGGGCGGAATGCTGCCGCTTGCCACCACGAATTTCGGTTTCTCCGGCAGCGCCGCGAGCTTGTCGAGGCAGGCCTCCCACTCGGCGCGATGCAGCGCCGAGCCCGGCAGCACGAAGCGATACTGCGCGCCGGTCGCTTCCTCATAGGCGGTGAAATTCTCCCGCGTCTCCACATGCGACGGCGTCACCACGCTGTCGATGCCTTCGCGTTCCACCAGCCGCTGCAGCAGCTTGCCGATGGCGCCGCCGATCGGATAGATCGCCGCCACATCGGCGCCGAGCCGGTGCGCGACGCGCGCGACATTGATGCCGCCGCCGCCGGGGTCGCGCTTGGGCGCCGAACAGCGCAGCTTGCGCGTCGGCGCCACGCGCTCGACATTGACGAAGATATCGATCGCCGGATTGATGGTGAGCGTGACGATGTCTGGCACGTGCTTCTCTTTCGTTACGGAATGAAACAGGGCCCGGCCGGATATTTCAACATAGCTTATCAAGTAGGTATTTTTTGGTCGCTTATCACCCTCTCGCGTTATGAAAATTTTCAGCGATTTGCCGCGCCGCTCGTGCTAGCAAAGTCGTCGCGACGGGGAACCGGACGTTCGTGTGGTGTGTTGTTGCCGCGCGCAATGACAATGATACCAACGCGCCGCCGGCTCACGCAAAGGTTAACGGGGTAGATGATCGATCCACTTTATGCGCTCTCCGGATTCATCGTCGGCATGCTCGTCGGCTTGACCGGAGTCGGCGGCGGTTCGCTGATGACGCCGCTGTTGATCCTGTTGTTCGGCGTGCACCCGGCGACCGCGGTCGGCACCGACCTGCTTTACGCGGCGGCGACCAAGACCGGCGGCAGCCTGGTGCATGGCTTCGCCCACAGCATCGACTGGCGCGTGGTGCGCCGGCTCGCCAGCGGCAGCCTGCCGGCGACCGGCGTCACGCTCGCCGCGCTGTCCATGCTCGATCTCAATGGCGCGGCGGCGCAGAGCCTGATCACGCTGGTGCTCAGCGGCGCGTTGTTCGTCACCGCCTTGGTGCTGGTGTTCGGCGAGAAGATCATCGCCGCCTATCGCGCGCGCGTTGTCGATATCGAACCGGTGCGCACCGCGCGCACGACAGTCCTGGTCGGCGCCGCGCTCGGCGTGCTGGTGTCGATCTCCTCGGTCGGCGCCGGCGCCATCGGCGTGGTTGCGCTGGTGCTGCTCTATCCGCGCATGCCGATGGCCAAGATCGTCGGCTCCGACATCGCGCATGCGGTGCCGCTGACCTTCGCCGCCGGCCTCGGTCACTGGATGATCGGGTCGGTCGATTGGGGGATCATCGTTTCGCTTTTGGCCGGCTCGCTGCCCGGCATTTTTCTCGGCAGCAGTTTCGCCATCCGCATCCCGGAGCGCGCGCTGCGGCTGGTGCTGGCGGCCACCTTGCTGGTGGTGGCAAGCCGCATTGCCTATGACCACGCCACCACGGCGTCGGCGATCTTCACCGCCTTTACCCGCCGCGCGGTGCCCTGAGGCCGCGGCGCCTACGCGTCAACTCATTGCGGGCCCAGATAACGCGAGCCCCACAGCACGACGATCCAGATGGCGGCGATGGCGCAGAATGCAACAAGCAGGACTTGCATGCTTTGGTCCCCCGTTGAGCGCTGACGATTTGGCGTCGTTCTCCCAGACCCCGGCATTGAACATGGCCGTTGTTATATCGCGTCAATGATAGCGCGATTCCGCAGTCTTTGTCCGCTGCACGGCGGGCGCTCATTGTGCGTCGCGATATGAACGATTGGCGCTGGTACCGGCGCACACGGCGATGACGCTCACGGGCGCCAGGCGTCGAGCAACCGCCATGGCAGGCCAGCCGCGCAAAAAAACCGGCCGCGCGAAGCCCGCGCGGCCGGCCGTCAACGCGTCAATGGCGGCGTCAGTTGCCGCTGATGGTCTTGATCACCGATGACATCGGGCGGGCGGTTTCGAGGCCGCCGCCGATCTCCTTGGCGACCGCATCGAGATACTGCTTCTCCGGCTGGACCGGGGTCTTGCCCACCACCTGCACGATCTTGAAGCCCTTGTCCTTGAGTTCCTTGAGCAGCTCGGGCAGCGCCTCGGCGGTCCCGCGCTGGAAGTCGTGCATCAGCACGATGCCCTTGCCGCGCTTCTCCAGCTTGCTCATCACCGAGTGGATGATCTGCTTCGGGTGATGAATCTTGAAATCGAAAGAGTCGATGTCGGTGGAGAAGATACCGACATTGCGCGTGCCGACATATTTCACCACCTCCGGCGGATGCCTGAGCGCCGGGAAGCGGAAGAACGGCGCAATGGGCTTGTCGCCAAGCGCGATGCTCACCGCCGCAATGCCCATTTCGAATTCGGCCTTGGCGTCCTCGACCGGCAGTTTGGACAGATCCTTGTGCGACCAGGTGTGCGAGCCGACGGTCATGCCGGCGGCCAGCACCTTCTTGAGAATCTCCGGATGCCAGCCGGCATGCTTGCCGATCGGGAAGAACATCGCCTTGGTGCACTGATCGGCCAGCGCCTTGAGCACGTGCTCGGTGTTGTAGGGCCAGGGGCCGTCGTCGAAGGTCAGCACCACCTCGTGGTCGTGCAGGAAGTCATAGGCCTTGAAGTGCTCGAAGCCGAAGCCGGGACCGCCGGTGGTGTCGATCTGCACCACGCGCGCGACGCCGAGCGCGTTCGGGTTGCTGCATTGGGCCTGTGGTGCCGTGGCCGGGGCCTTGGCGTCCTCGGCAAAGGCACTTGCGCCCAGGGCCGACATCGAAATCGCTAGAGCAAGAGCCACCGCGTAGCGCATGTCACTCCTCGCAAGATTCGTGCATTGTTGACCGATCCTCCATTCATCCCGACTTTAACCCTTCGAGTCAACGGAGCCGCCGGCCGGCCGCTTCGGCACCCGCCGGCGCCGCACGAAATTATTAATTCAATTCAATACGATACATAGGGGAAGGCGGTGGAAAATCGGTCAGAGCGGGCGCCCGATTGGCTAATTTCCGCAGGCGTGCTGGTCCCCGGCGCCGCATGAATTTTGCTAAAGTTTGCGCGAAACGGTGGGTCGACGCGATGGCAACCCTGCGTCGGGACGCCGCCATCTCCGCTTGCGCCCTGTCGATGGCAGCGGACGATGTTGCCGCTCGCGGCAAACGACCTTATGTGATCTGGGTTGCGCCACGCCGGGCTGTGAGGATGCCGATGCCGCCGATGAGCTTCACCAATGCCGGCCTGTCACGCCCTTTGCTGGCGGTGGCGCTGCTCGCCGGCCTGCTGGTGGCGTCGGCACTGGTGCTTTGGGTCCATTACGGAACCGCGGTATTTTTCGAGATCGTACGCACCGGCTGGGTGTCGTGCTTCTAATGGGAGTGCAAGGCCGGTGACGACACGCACGTCGCACATCATCCTGGTGGCGAGCGCCTTCGTTGTCGGCCTCGTCATCGCCCTCGGCGTCATCCTCTACGCCACCGGCCAGTTCACCGGCGCGCCCGGGCCCTCGGCCATCGGCGGTCCGTTCAAGCTGATCGGCCAGGACGGCAAGCCGCTGACCGACGCCGATATGAAGGGCCGGCCCTATCTGGTGTTCTTCGGCTACACCCATTGTCCCGACGTCTGCCCGACCACGCTGTTCGAAATGTCGGAAGTGCTGCGCGCGATGGGCAAGGACGCCGACCGCGTCGCCGGGCTGTTCATTACGGTCGATCCCGAGCGCGATACGCCGGCGGTGATGAAGGACTACTCTGTCGAACTTCGATTCGCATTTGCGCGGCGCCACCGGCGATGAAAAAGAGATCAGCGCGGTGGAACGGGAATACCGGGTCTATTCCAAGAAGCATCCGTTGGAGAACGGTGATTACAGCATGGACCACAGCGCGGTGGTCTATCTGATGGACAAGCGCGGCCGTTTCGTCGCTCCGTTCAATCTCAAGCGCTCGCCGCAGGCCGCCGCCGCCGAGCTGAAAAAATATCTCTAGGCTCTTTGGCCAGTGCCGGCAGCTCGCCGCTCTCCTTCAATCGACGCAGGTCGTGTTCCAGCGCCAATAGCGCGCGGGTCATCTCGTCGGCGCGGCGTGAGTTCTTGGCCAGGCCGTGCTCGGTCTTTTCCCAGGCATAGGGAGCCACCGCGAGCTGGTAGAGCGCGCGCCAGGCCGCCAGCGACAACAGCAGCCAGTGCAGCGGCATCAGCAGCAGCACCCAGGCGACGCCGCGCAGGCGTCGGCGCGCCAGGCCGAGATAGCCGATGAGGCCGGAGACGAAATAGCCGGCAAGGGCGGTGGCGCCGTAGAGCGCCACCAACGCGGTGACCGCGCCGCTGTCGCTTGTCCAAGCCGGGCCGCCGCGTAACGCGGTCACCAGCAGGCCGGCAACGAACAAAGGATGCACCAGCGCCGCCAGCACATTGCCGCCGACGATAAGCTGGAAGGCGAGGAAGCCGCGGCTGCCGAGTTCGCGCCAGAGCCGGACCGGCGAGCGCATGTGCACCAGCCAGGTTTGCGTCCAGCCTTTGAACCAGCGGGTGCGTTGACGCAGCCACGGTCCGAGCCGCGCCGGCGCCTCCTCATAGGTGGTCGCGCCGATAGTGCCGGCACGATAGCCGAAGCGCGCCAGCCGCATGCCGAGGTCGGCGTCCTCGGTGACATTGTAGGGGTCCCAGGCGCCGACCTGCCGCAACGTGTCGGTGCGGAAATGATTGGACGAGCCGCCGAGCGGCAGCGGGAGTTGCCAGGCGGCGAGCCCGGGCAGGAAAATATCGAATTGGCCGGCATATTCGGCGGTGAACAGGCGGGCGAGCCAACTGTCGGCGGTATTGTCGATGGAAAGCGGCGCCTGCACGCAGGCGAGCCGGTCGTCACCGGCGTGGAAAGCCTGCAAGGCCTGGCGGAGCTGGTCCGGCTGCGGCCGGTCCTCGGCGTCATAGATCACGGTGAAGGTGCCGCGCGCGAAGGGCAGCGCCAGGTTGAGCGCCTTCGGCTTGGTGCGCGGGCCCGTAGGCGGCACCGTCAGCACGGTGATCGGCAAACGGCTGCGGCGGGCCTCGATTGCCTTTCGCGTTTCCCGATCGTCGGCTTCGATTGCGATCACCACATCGAGCTTTTCGCGCGGATAATCCAGCCGCTCGATCGCCGCCATGAGGCCGCCGACCGAGGCGGCTTCGCGGTAGAGCGCGGCGATGACGGTGTAGACCGGCAACGCGTGCGCGGACAAAGCGGGTGACGTCGGCGGCGGGCGCGGTGTGATCAAGGCGCCGGCAAGGCGCAGGCCGAGCCAGGCCAGAAAAAAGCCTGCCAGCAGCAGGCTCAGGCCCTGCCGCGTCGTCGCCGGGGTCAGTATCAGCGATCCCGCCAGCAGGGCCGGCGCCAGCACCGCCAGCGCCAGGGTGGCGCGGCGGCGCGGCGGCGCGGCCGACAGGGCCGGCCATTGCTGCTGCAGCTCCCGCGTGGCGCGTTCGGCCAGCGCAGTGCCCGCATAGCGTAGCAGGAAGCGGTTGAGGCGTTCGCTGCTGGTGAAGCGAAAGCGGCCTGCCAGCGCCGGATGGGATTGGACGAGCTGCAGGATGCAGCGCGCCGCGGTGCCGCGCGGGGCGAGCACCAGTGTCACCTCCTCGTCGTCCTCGCTAAGCGGCAGCATGCCCTTGTCGGCGCTCTCGATCAGCCGGTCGTCGTCGAGCGGGCAGAGCCGGCGCGGCAGGCCGTCGAGCGGCTCGAAGCCGACGCCGAGGTGTTGGCCCAGCGCGCGCAGGTAATCTTCCTCGCCGATCGTGCCGTCGGCGATCAATACCCGGTCGGCGCCGACCCCGACGGCGGCTGCGCGGTCCCGCGCCGTCGCCAGCACGTCGGCGGGGAGCAGATGGCGGACACAGTGCGAGTTCCGGGCAATCGCCGGCGGTGGCGTCATTGGCAACGGTGGCGGTCCAGGGAGCCGATGCGGCGGGGATCGGCGGCTGTCCGGCCGGCTCGCCGAATTCCACAACGGCGCGCCGCGCGGCGCTGCCCGCTCGGGCGCCATACGCCATACCCCACCACCCCACACGCTCTCGTGTGGTATTACCATCGATACAACCGGCCTGCGACCGGAAATTGCAATCAGGGCGATATTTCGCGCCGCACCTAAGCGATTGCGCGTGGCGGGGAAGGGGGATGGGGTGGGGACGAAAAAGACCGCCGGGTTGTTGAATTAACCCGACCTCGGCACTAGAAGGCGGCCATGTCGAATTTCATGTCGCATTACGCGGTGCCGGCCGCGATCATCGCGGTGGCCATCGTGCTCGCCCTCGGCCTCATCAACATGATGCGCGGCGGCTCGCCCAACCGCTCGCAAAAGCTCATGCGGCTGCGCGTGCTGCTGCAGTTCGTCGCCATCATCGTGATCATGGCGACGATCTGGGTGATGGGGCGCTAGGACGGCGGCTACTTCGCCGGAACCGCGCGCATATACTCGACTTTTTCCTTCTTCTTCTTGGCCGTCTTCTTCTTCGTCATCTTCTTCTTGGCCGCCAACAGATTCGTCGTCGTCGTCGCCTGCACGCCGGCGCCGCAGGCAAAGGCGGGCATGGCGGGCAGCACGAGCAGCAGGCTCACGGCGGTCATGACGGTTATCAGGCGCATGGTCGTCCCCCGGTTGTTTCAGACCGAATTCGAGTAGGATGAGGCTACCCCGAAATTGGGACGGGCCGGAAGGTCAAACACCATGGTCGTGCTCAACCGCATCTACACCCGCACCGGCGACGACGGCACCACCGCGCTCGGCTCCGGCGCTCGGCGCAAGAAATACGACCTGCGGGTCGCCGCCTACGGCACGCTCGACGAGGTCAATGCGGTGCTCGGCCTGGCGCGGCTCGCCACCGCCGCCGACCCCGCGCTCGATGCCGCCCTCGGCCGCATCCAGAACGACCTGTTCGACGTGGAGGCCGATTTGTGCCTGGCCGAAAAGGGGCCGGGCGGGGCGCGGCTGACCGTCACCGAGGTCCAGGTCGCCTGGATCGAGGGCGAGATCGACCGGCTCAATGGCGACTTGGCGCCGCTGCGATCGTTCATTTTGCCCGGCGGCAGCGCCGCCTCGGCCTGGCTGCATCTCGCCCGCACCGTCTGCCGGCGCGCCGAGCGCATCATGGTCGAGCTCAGAGACCAGCCCGGCGAGGAGGTCTCGGCGCCCTCGCTGAAATATGTCAACCGGCTGTCCGACTATCTGTTCGTCGCCGGCCGCTATGCCAACGATAAAGGGGCCGGCGACGTGCTGTGGGCGCCGGGGCAGAACCGATAGGCGCAAGGCCGTAGAGCGAGGGGGGACGCCATGGTCATGCCGTTGTGGGACGACAGTCCCCTCAAGCTGCCGAGATTGCCGCTGGTCACCTGGGGCCTGATCGCCGCCAATATGCTGGTCTTCATTTTCCAGGCGCTGACGCCGGCGCCGTCCGAGCACGCGCTGGTGGCGTCATTCGCGCTGACGCCGGCCAACCTGACCGGCACGCCGATCAACGTCACCGTGTTCCCGCCCTTTCTGACGCTGATCACCTACCAGTTCCTGCATGCCAATATCTGGCACCTGCTCGGCAACATGGTCTTCCTCTGGGTGTTCGGCGACGACGTGGAAGAGGCCATGGGGCCGCTGCGCTTTATCGTTTTCTATCTCGGCAGCGGGGTCGCGGCGGCACTGGCTTTCACCGCCGCGGCGCCTCATTCGCAACTGCCGTTGGTCGGCGCCTCCGGCGCCATCGCCGGCGTACTGGCGGCCTATTTGATGTTCCGCCCCTGCCAGAAGGTGTCGGTTTTTGTGCCCTACATCCTGCTCTGGATCTTCATCCGGCCGGTGGTGCGGCTCGACGCTTTCTGGGTGCTCGGCGGCTGGGTGCTGATGCAACTGTGGTCGATCTCGGTGCAGACCCAGGACGGGGTCGCCTATATGGCGCATATCGGCGGCGTGGCGGCGGGAGCGGTGCTGTTTCCACTTCTGCGCTACCGCACGGTGCGGCTGTTTGAATGCATGCGGACGGAGCAGCCGCCTCGTCCGGCCCCCAGCCAGATCAGCTAGCGCGAGCTATGCGTGCAGCGCAGCATAAGCGTTGACTGCCGATGGCGCCGACAGTAGCTTCCGCCCGCATTTCTTAAACGCCCGTCCGGGATGGGGGCTCATGAAAATTCTGGTACCCGTTAAGCGGGTTGTCGACTTCAACGTCAAAATCCGCGTCAAGCCGGATGGCTCCGGCGTCGAATTCGCCAATATCAAAATGTCGATGAATCCCTTCGACGAGATCGCCGTCGAGGAGGCCTTACGGCTGAAGGAAGCCGGCAAGGCGACCGAGATCATCGCGGTGTCGATCGGCCCGCAGCAGGCTTCCGAAACCATCCGCACCGCGCTCGCCATGGGCGCCGACCGCGGCATCCTGGTGAAGACCGACGGCGCGGTCGAGCCATTGGCGGTGGCCAAGATCCTCAAGGGTGTTGTCGAAGCCGAGCAGCCCGGCCTGGTCATCATGGGCAAGCAGGCGATCGACGACGATTGCAATCAGACCGGCCAGATGCTGGCGGCGCTGCTCGGCTGGTCGCAAGGCACTTTCGCCTCCAAGCTCGTGCTCGACGGCGACAGCGTCACGGTGACGCGCGAGGTCGACGGCGGCTTGCAGACGGTCAAGCTCAAGGCGCCGGTCATCGTCACCACCGACCTGCGCCTCAACGAGCCGCGCTATGCCTCGCTGCCCAACATCATGAAGGCGAAGAAGAAGCCGATCGCCGACAAGACCCCGGCCGACTATGGCGTCGACGTCGCGCCGCGGCTGCAGGTGGTCAAGACCTCGGAGCCGCCCGGGCGCAAGTCCGGCGTCAAGGTCGGTTCGGTCGCGGAACTCGTGAGCAAGCTCAAGGACGAGGCGGGGGTAATCTAGATGACAACACTTCTGCTCGCCGAGCACGACAACAAGCATCTCAAGGACGCCACCCTGAAGGCGCTCACCGCGGCCAAGGCGCTGGGCGGCGATGTGCATGTGCTGGTCGCCGGCAAGGACTGTCAGGCCGCCGCCGAAACCGCCGCCAAGCTCGACGGCGTCGCCAAGGTGCTGATCGCCGATGCGCCGGCCTACGAGCATGGCCTCGCCGAGCCGCTGGCCGCGCTGGTGGTGACGCTGGCGCCCGCCTATGACGCGCTCGTGGCCCCGGCTACCACCTCCGGCAAGAACGTGATGCCGCGCGTCGCCGCCTTGCTCGACGTGATGCAGATCTCCGAAATCACCAAAGTGATCGCGCCCGATACGTTCGAACGGCCGATCTATGCCGGCAACGCCATCCAGACGGTGAAGTCGAGCGACGCCAAGAAGGTCATCACCGTGCGCACCTCGACCTTCCAGGCGACCGGCGAGGGCGGCGCGACGGCGCCGATCGAACCGGCGCCGGCGGCAGCCGATCCGGCGCTCTCGGCCTTCGTCGGCGAGGAGTTGTCGAAATCCGATCGGCCGGAGCTGACCTCGGCCAAGATCATCATCTCCGGCGGCCGCGCCATGCAGAACCGCGAGAACTTCACCAAATATATCGAGCCGGTGGCCGACAAGCTCGGTGCCGCCATGGGCGCCTCGCGCGCGGCGGTCGATGCCGGCTACGCCCCCAACGACTGGCAGGTCGGCCAGACCGGCAAGGTGGTGGCGCCCGAGCTCTACATCGCCGTCGGCATCTCCGGTGCCATCCAGCATCTCGCCGGCATGAAGGATTCCAAGGTGATCGTCGCCATCAACAAGGACGAGGAGGCGCCGATCTTCCAGGTAGCCGACTACGGCCTGGTCGCCGATCTTTATGCGGCGCTGCCGGAGCTCGCCGCCGAACTCGACAAAGTCAAGCACTGAACGGGCGGTAAATTTGGTGTGCCGCCGGTGGTGTCACCGCGCGGTTCGTCGTAAAACGCAACTGCACGAAGGCGAGCGGGCGTCAGCCGAAGCCGAGTGCCGGGTGTTGGTATCGATCGGATCATAACATGGTGGCTACAATTCAGAGTGTCGGGGTGATCGGCGCCGGGCAGATGGGCAACGGCATCGCCCATGTCTGCGCGCTGGCGGGTTTTTCGGTGATGCTGAACGACGTCAGCGTCGATCGCATCAAGGCCGGCATGGCGACCATCAACGGCAACATGACGCGCCAGGTCTCCAAGAAGGCGATCAGCGAGGACGAGCGCAAGGCGGCGCTGGCGCTGATCAAGCCGGCGGAGAAATACGACGAGCTCGGCACTTGCGATCTGGTGATCGAGACCGCGACCGAGAAGGAAGAGGTCAAGCGCAAGATCTTCACCGATCTCTGCGCCTCGCTCAGACCCGACGCCATCATCGCCACCAACACATCCTCGATCTCGATCACGCGGCTCGCCTCCTCCACCGACCGGCCCGAGCATTTCATCGGCATCCACTTCATGAATCCGGTGCCGCTGATGGAGCTGGTGGAGCTCATTCGCGGCATCGCCACCGACGACGCCACCTTCGAGACCTGCAAGGCCTTCATCGCCAAGCTGCACAAGACCATCGCGGTGTCGGAGGATTTCCCCGCCTTCATCGTCAACCGCATCCTGCTGCCGATGATCAACGAAGCGATCTACACGCTCTATGAAGGGGTCGGTAACGTCGAGGCGATCGATACCGCCATGCGGCTCGGCGCGCATCATCCGATGGGGCCGCTGGAACTCGCCGACTTCATCGGCCTCGACACCTGTCTCTCGGTGATGCAGGTGCTGCACGAGGGGCTCGCCGATTCCAAGTACCGGCCTTGTCCGCTGCTGGTGAAATATGTCGAGGCCGGCTGGCTCGGCCGCAAGACGCAGCGCGGCTTCTACGACTACCGCGGCGAAAAGCCGGTGCCGACGCGGTAACCGACCTCATGTCCCGGATGCGGTGCGCCGCTGATCCGGGATCGAGCAAAGTTTTAAGGCCCCCATAATACGACAACGACATTGATTGCCGAAGGCTCATCCATGTGCGGTCATGAGCCAATTGCGAACTCATGTCGGACATCAGGCTAGTTCCGGGAAGGGCCATTAGAGGCCGATGGTCGCCTGCTACGATCGGTGTGAATTGGCGTCGAACTAATCCCGTTTGACCAACCGCAGCAATTCCTTGTGACGCAAAATGAAATTTGCATCGGGGTGGGGTCACGATCGGCGTTGATCGTGACCCTAACCTAACCTGCTTTTCGTGGTTGCCTTCAGCGCGCAACTTCCGATCCCTGTAGCGGCCGGACCGCTGCGCCAATTTACAATCCCAATAGTCCGCGACGATCTGCTGCCCTGGGCCTATGCTGCCGCGCCTGCCCTAAGAGACGTGGCCTGGAAGCATCGCTTACGCGTGTTTCCAAGTTTTGCCCGATGCATAATCGGGCAAAATCATTTCTGCCTTCGGCGAAGTGGCCTGCCGCATGAGAGGCCGGATCGTCGCGACCGCACTTAGGCCTCGATGATGACCTTGAGCGCCTTGGTCTTGGCGGCATTGCCGAAGGTCTCGTAGGCATCGAGGACCTTATCAAGCTTGAAGCGATGCGTAATAAGGAGTTTTGGGTCGATTTTTTTCGACGCTACTGTCTTGAACAACATCGGGATTGTGACGGTATCGACCAGCCGGGTGGTAATGGAAACGTTGCGGTCCCATAGCTCTTCAAGATGGAGATCGACTTTCTTTCCATGTACGCCGATATTGGCGATGTGCCCGCCGGCCGTGACTAATTTTTCACACAGTTCGAAGGTGACCGGAATGCCCACCGCCTCGATGGCGGTATCGACGCCGCGCTTGCCGGTCATCTTCATGACCGTTTCCAGGGCTTTGCCGTCAGTGCTGTTGATGGTCGCCGTGGCGCCGAAACGCTTGGCCACCTCAAGGCGATTATCGTCGAGGTCGATCATGATGATCTCGGCCGGCGAATAGAACTGGGCGGTGAGAAGGGCTGCGAGCCCGATCGGCCCGGCGCCGACGATCGCCACGGTACTGCCCGGCGCAACCTGGCCATTGAGCACGCCGCACTCGAAGCCTGTCGGCAGAATGTCGCTGAGCATCACCAGCGCTTCTTCGTCCGCGCCCTGTGGAATCGGATAGAGGCTGTTGTCAGCGTAGGGAATACGGACAAACTCGGCCTGCGTACCATCGATCTTGTTGCCAAGAATCCAGCCGCCGGTGGTGCAGTGGGAATACATCTGCTTGCGGCAATATTCGCATTTTCCGCAGGCGCTGACGCAGGAGATCAGAACACGGTCGCCTGCCTTGAAAGCGGTGACGGCCGTGCCGATCTTGTCGACGATGCCGACCCCCTCATGGCCCAAGATGGTGCCCGGCTTGCACGTCGGGACATCCCCTTTAAGAATGTGCAGGTCGGTGCCGCAAATTGTCGTCTTAATGATTTTGACGATCGCATCGGTGGGCGCCGTGATGTCGGGTTTTGGACGGTTGTCCAAGGCCTTCTTGCCGGGCCCTTGATAAACCAGTGCTTTCATTGTGGCGGCTGTTGCGGCTTGAGCGCCGGTCGCCGGTTTTGGCGTCGTTATGATGTTCATGGGCTGTCACCTTTCAGGTGAGCTGGTTGATGGTCAGGACTGCAGCTGGCGGCCAAGCGGGAGCCACAAGCAGCGGCCTCCCGTTGGTCCCAGCGAAAATGTGAATAAAAGAAGCCGACATCCTTGACTGTCAGCGCATGCCGTCTTTCGGCGTTGTCGGGCAGCAATTGGACGCCCCTACAGGAACCAACACGCGTGGCCTTTAAAGGTTCCTGCAGTGGTGTTGCCGCGCGTGGCCGCTTCGGGTCAGGAGCGCCGCTTGAGCCAGGTCCGCGTTAGGTCGGCTCTCCCCCCTGATAGCTGCCCATTGAGCGGGCGTCGCCGATCGATCGAGCAGGGCCACTTCCAGAATCAAGCACGGCACAAATTTGGGTTCGTTCTTGCGCCGGGTGAAGCGCGGCTTCTACGACTACCGCGGCGAAAAGCCGGTGCCGACAAGGTAAACGGCTTACGCTTGCTTTACCTCTCCCCGCGTGCGGGGAGAGGTCGCCCGCCGAAGCTTAGCAAAGGCGGGTGGGTGAGGGGGCACTCCAGCGATTCTGAGCTTGTCGAAAAGAGCACCTCACCCGGCTCAGCCCTTGCCCAGTGCCGCCTTGATCAGCTTGACCGCATCGTCGCTCGCCCATTCGGCGGGGCCAGCGATGCTGCCGATCTCGCAGCCCTGAGGATCGACCAGAAGCGTGGTCGGCAAACCGAAGGCACGTCCGATCGCCTTCAAGTCCTGGAAGGTCTTGGCCTCCGGGTCGGCGTAATAGGCGAGCTTGCTCACATGGAGTTCTTTGAGGAAGCGCTTGGGCTTTTCGGGATCGCGGGTGTCGATATTGACCGCCACCACCTGGAAATCGGGCCCGCCCAGCTTGGCCTCGAGCGCGTCCAGCGTCGGCATTTCCTTGCGGCAGGGCACGCACCAGGTGGCCCACAGGTTGAGCAGCACCGTGCGGCCGCGGAAATCGGCCAGTTTGAGCGGTTTGCCGGCGGCGTCCTGGAAGGCGAGATTGGGCACGCGCAGCGGGTGCTTGGCTACATTGACCGCCGCCACCTCGCCATGCGCCAGCGGGGCGATCTTGCTCGCCAGCACCACGGCCGGCCGGCAGGCCTTGTCGCCGCCCGCATTGCCTGTCAGGGCACCAATCCCGTATACCGCCGCCAGACCGACGGCGAGCCCGCCGATGCCGCCGAGCAGGATCAGGGAAAATCGTCGTTTGGCGGGGCGGGGCGCTTCAGTCACGTTTCGCTTAACCTCGGTAGATGAGCCAAGAGCACTACCATGAGCAACAAAATGTGGGGCGGGCGTTTCTCGACCGGTCCCGATGCCATCATGGAGGAGATCAACACCTCCATCGATTTCGACAAGGCTCTCTACCGCCAAGATATCGCGGCGTCCAAGGCCCATGCCGACATGCTGGCCAAGCAAGGCATCATTGCGGCGGACGATGCAAAATCGATCGCTCACGGTCTAGACACGATCCTGTCAGAGATGGAGGCGGGCAAGTTCACCTTCCAGCGCGCGCTGGAAGACATCCACATGAATGTCGAGGCTCGGCTTTCCGAGCTGATCGGCGCCGCCGCCGGCCGGCTGCATACCGCGCGCTCGCGCAACGACCAGGTAGCGACCGATTTCCGCCTGTGGATGCGCGACACCATCGACACGCTCGATGCGGCGCTCGCCGCCTTCCAGCGCGTGCTGGCGACAAAGGCGCTCGCGCACGCGGACACGGTGATGCCCGGCCTCACGCATTTGCAGACCGCGCAGCCGGTGACCTTCGGCCATCATCTGCTCGCCTATGTCGAGATGGCCGCGCGCGACCGTTCCCGTTTCGCCGACGCGCGCAGAAGGCTCAACGAATCGCCGCTCGGCGCCGGCGCGCTCGCCGGCACCTCGTTCCCGCTCGATCGCGACATGAGCGCGCAGGCGCTCGGTTTCACGCAGCCGATGGCCAATTCGCTCGACGCCGTCTCCGATCGCGACTTCGTCATGGAGACGCTTTCCGCCGCCGCCATCGCCTCGGTGCATCTGTCGCGGCTGGCCGAGGAGATCGTGATCTGGTCATCGCCGCTCACCGGCCTGGTCAAGCTCTCCGACAAGTTCACCACCGGCTCCTCGATGATGCCGCAGAAGCGCAATCCCGACGCCGCCGAATTGGTGCGCGCCAAGAGCGGCCGCGTCATCGGCGCGCTGACCGGAATTCTGGTGGTGATGAAGGGCCTGCCGCTCGCCTATGCCAAGGACATGCAGGAGGACAAGGAGGGCGCCATGGACGCGCTTTCCGCGCTGTCGCTGTCGATCGCCGCTATGGCCGGCATGGTCGCCGATCTGACGCCCGATGTCGCCAGGATGAAGAAGGCGGCGGGCGAGGGCTATGCCACCGCCACCGATCTCGCCGACTGGCTGGTGCGCGAATTGAAGCTGCCGTTCCGCGAGGCGCACCACGTCACCGGCCGCATCGTCGCCAAGGCGGCGGAGCAGGGCCTGCCGCTGCACCGGCTGCCGCTCGCCGCAATGCAGGAAATCGAGCCGCGCATCGGCGAGGGCGTGTTCGGCGTGCTCTCGGTCGACAAATCGGTGAAAAGCCGGGAGAGCTATGGCGGCACCGCGCCGAAAAACGTGCGCGCGCAGGCCAGGCGCTGGCTCAAACGGCTCGACGCGAAACGCTGATCAATCGATACCCTTGCCGGCGTGCAGCGATCTGCTGATGCGGGTAACGATCGGGTCCCACGTCTTCTTCGCCGCCGCCGGATAAGTGAGCGTGAAGCAATCGATGACGTAGTCGTCGCCGCCGCGGAAATTGCAGCGCTCATAGAAGATGTCGTCACCGCGTCGCCCCGAGATGACATAGAAGGTCTTGGTCACTTTGCGGTAGCTGATGCCGTCCTTATTGGCATAGTTCTGCAGGTAGCTTGCCGGCGTGTCGTTCTGCACGTTGTAGCTGCCGTAGATCGCCAACGTCGCGTGGCCGTCGGCGGTGCGGAAGCGTTGCCCGTCGCTGTTGTCCGGCGGCGGGTCGAGTCGGGTGAACAGGTCGGCCGGATAGTCGGCGGTGGTGCCGAAACGGTCGTTGGCATAGGTCGCCCACCGCGTCTGCGCCGACGCGCTCGCGTGGAGGGTGAACAGGAAGAAAAGGCCGAGCCAGAATTTGCCGAAATGCATGGGTTCATCCGTTGCGGAGAGACGAAATCTAGCAGAGCCAACAAGCCGCCGCATCCGGGCCATGTCCGGGGCGACGGCCGGCCAGGGGTGTAATCGGTGCGGATTCTGCTAAAGCTGACATCGCCCTATCGCTTTCCATTTGCTAAGGTCCTGCCCATGCATCGTTTCCGCGACCGTCCGTTGTTCCGCCTCGCCCTGATCGGTGGCTTCGTCGCCGCGCTGGCACTGGCCGGCTGCGGGCGCAAAGGGCCGCTCGATCCGCCGCCGGGTGCGGCCTCGGCGACCGGCACGCAGCAGGCGACCAATACCGACTTGATCCGCTCGCCGATTGGCGACAGCGGCAAGAAAAGCGCGCCGCCGGAGCCCAAGGCGCCGAACAAGAGCTTCATTCTCGATCCCCTGCTCAACTGAGCGCGTCCGATGCATTATTTCGATTATCGCGACGGCGTGCTCCACGCCGAGGCGGTGCGCCTCGACACGCTGGCGGCGAGTGTGGGCACGCCGTTCTATTGCTATTCCAGCGCCACGCTTGAGCGGCACTACCAGGTGTTCGCTGGCGCCTTCGCCGATGTCGATGCGCTGGTCTGCTACGCCATGAAGGCGAATTCCAACCAGGCGGTGATCAAGACGCTTGGCTTGCTCGGCGCCGGCGCCGACGTGGTCTCCGGCGGTGAGCTCAAGCGCGCGCGCGCCGCCGGCATCGCGCCGGAGAAGATCATGTTTTCCGGCATCGGCAAGACCGCGGAAGAGCTCGCGCTCGCGCTCGACGAGGGCATTCTCTGCATCAATGTCGAATCCGAGCCCGAGCTCGAACTGCTCTCGCGTATCGCCGCCGCGAAGGGCCGCGCCGCGCACATCTCGGTGCGCGTCAACCCGGATATCGACGCCAAGACCCATCACAAGATCGCCACCGGCAAGGCCGAGAACAAGTTCGGCATTCCGCTCAGCCGCGCGCGCGCGGTCTATGCTCATGCTGCCAAATTGCCCGGCATCAAGGTCGCCGGCGTCGACATGCATATCGGCAGCCAGATCACCGACCTCGATCCCTTCGGCAATGCCTTCACGCTGCTCGCCGAGTTCGTGCGCACGCTGCGCGCCGACGGTCACGCCATTGCGCACGTCGATCTCGGCGGCGGTCTCGGCATTCCTTATCGCGACGACAACGAGCCGCCGCCGCTTCCGCAGGCCTATGCGGCGGTGGTCAAGCGCGCCACCCGCGATCTCGGCTGCCGGCTGATCTTCGAACCCGGCCGGCTGATCGCCGGCAATGCCGGCATCCTGGTGACGCGCGTGCTGTTCGTGAAGCACGGCGAGGCGAAGAATTTCGTCGTCGTCGACGCCGCCATGAACGACCTCGTCCGCCCGACCCTTTATGACGCCCATCACGAGATCCGCCCGGTCGCGGAACCGGCGCCCGGCGCGCACCGCCTGCGCGCCGATGTGGTCGGCCCGGTCTGCGAGAGCGGCGACTTCCTCGCCTTGGGACGGGATTTGCCGGAACCCAAGCCCGGCGACTTGTTGGCGGTAATGTCGGCCGGTGCCTATGGGGCGGTGCAGGCGGGTACCTACAATACCCGGGCTTTGGTGCCGGAAGTACTGGTCAAAGGCGCCGATTGGGCCCTGGTTCGCCCGCGCCTGACCGCCGAACAGCTCATTGCCCTCGACCGCCTGCCGCCCTGGTTGTGAACATACCCTCCTCGCGAGCGGCAGGGGAGGTCGCCGGTCCGCCTTGAAACCGCCTGATGTTGGCGCTGCTCTTGCATGCCGGCTAACGCAGCGTCGGTCCGGTCACGGCGGTTTGATTGGCCGCCGTGGTACGGGAAATAACCGCATGCTAGCGTGTTAATGAGTCTGGCCCCGGGTGCCGGGGGCGACGGAGCGCTTGTTGAACAACTTGGACGATCACGGTTCTGACCGGGAATCGCCGATCAGGCTGCTACTCGCCCGTGCTGTGCGGCGTGCCCGCGGCAGCCTGCTGTGGGAACGGCTGTGGCCGGGGCTGGCGACGCTTCTGACCGCGCTCGGCCTATTCCTTGCCTTCTCCTGGGCCGGCTTGTGGATTGCGCTGCCGCCGCTCGGCCGCGCCATCGGCCTCGGCCTCTTCGTCCTGCTCGCCGTCATCGCCGCCGTGCCGCTGCTGCGGCTGAAACTGCCGAGCGTGCCGGAGGGCCTGTACCGGCTCGACCGCGCCAGCGGTGCCCAGCATCGACCGGCCACCACCATCCTCGACCATCTCGCCGCCAACGAGCACGACCCTGTGGCGCAGGCGCTCTGGCGCGCCCATATCGAGCGCGCGCTGATGGCGGCGCGCAAATTCCGCGCCGGCTGGCCGACGCCGCGGCTGGCGCGGCGCGACCCGATCGCGCTGCGGGCGCTGGTGCTGATCCTGGTGGTCGCCACCTTCTTCGCCGCCGGCGGCGAGCATTTCAAACGCGTCGCCGCCGCCTTCGACTGGCACGGCGTGATGACGCCGGCGAATTTCCGTATCGATGCCTGGGTCAACCCGCCGGTCTATACCGGCCGGCCGCCGGTGATGCTGCGCGGCTTGCGCCCGGGCGAAACCGCCGAGGCCGAGCCGGCGGTGGCGGTCCCGGCCGGCAGCGAACTGGTGGTTCGCTCGACCGGCGGCGTCAGCTTCGACGTCGCGCGCCAAGGCGCCATCGAGCCGGCCAAGACCGACGCGAAGAAGGAGCCGCTGCCGCAAGGCAGCGAGGAGCGCCGCTTCGTCATCAAGGGCGACAGCACCGCCACGCTGCAAGGAGTCGGCGGCGGTCTCGCCTGGAGCTTCACCGCGATTCCCGACCGCCCGCCCACCATCGCGCTCACCAAGGATCCCGAGCGGCAGGCGCGCGGCGCGCTCAAGCTCGATTACAAGATGGATGACGACTACGGCGTGATCGACGCCGAGGCGACTTTCAAACTCGCCGACAACCCGGAGGACAAGGACGCCGCGAAATCCGGTCTGCCGCCGCACCCGCTGTTCGGCGCGCCCACTCTGCGCCTGACCTTGCCGCAGGCGCGTACCCGCTCGGGTGCCGGGCAGACCATCCACGATTTCACCGAGCATGTCTGGGCCGGCGCCAAGGTGACGGTCACGCTGGTCGCCCATGACGAAGCCGGCAATGAAGGCCGCAGCGAGCCGTTCGCGTTCACGCTGCCGCAGCGCTTTTTCGTCAAGCCGCTGGCGCGCGCGCTGATCGAGCAGCGCCGCATCCTCGCGCTCGACGCCAACCAGAAGCCGCTGGTGCTCACTGCGCTCGACGCGCTCGCCATCGCGCCGGAGAAGTTCACGCCCGAGCTCGGCGTCTATCTCGGTCTGCGCTCGATCTATTTCGACCTCGCCCGCGCCAGGAGCGACGACCAGTTGCGCGAGGTGGTGGCGCGGCTGTGGGACATGGCGACGCAGATCGAGGACGGCAATGTCAGCAAGGCCGAGCAGGCGCTGCGCCAGGCGCAGGAGGCGCTGCGCCAGGCGCTCGAGCGCGGCGCCAGCGACGAAGAGCTGAAGAAGCTGATGGACAATCTGCGCGCCGCCATGGATCGCTTCCTGCAGGCGCTCGCCCAGCAGATGCAGAAAAATCCGGCGCAGCTTGCCCGCCCGCTCGACCGCAATACCCGCATGCTGCGCCAGCAGGATCTCAATGCCATGCTCGACCGGCTGGAGAACCTGGCGCGCTCGGGCAACAAGGAGGCGGCGCAGCGGCTGCTCGAGCAGTTGCAGTCGATGCTGGAAAATCTGCAGATGGCGCAGCAGGGCGCCGGCGAGGAGAGTGATGACGACATGATGTCGTCGCTCGACGAGCTCGGCGACATGATCCGCAAGCAGCAGCAATTGCGCGACAAGACCTTCAAGCAGGGCCAGGACCTGCGCCGCGACCGCTCGCCGCGTTCGCAAGGCCAGAAGCGGCTGGGCGATCTGCGCCAGGATCAGCAGGCGCTGCGCGACCGGCTGAAGAAGCTGCTCGAACAATTGCGCCAGCACGGGCTCGGGCAGGCGCCGCAACAAGGCAAGCAAGGCCAGCAGGGTCAGAACGGCAACGAGATGGGCCAGCTCGGCGACGCCGGCAAGGCCATGGGCGAGGCGGAAGGCGAGTTGGGCGAAGGCGACGCCGACAGCGCAGTCGACAGCCAGGGCAAGGCGCTCGAATCGATGCGCAAGGGCGCGCAGAGCCTGGCGCAGTCGATGCAGCAGAACGGCTTCGGCCCCGGACCTAATGGTCAGCCCGGCCGCGGCCGCCAGCGCGCGCAGAACGACACCGATCCACTCGGCCGCCCGATGCACGGGCGTCAATACGGCGACGACACCACCGTGAAGGTGCCGGGCGAGATCGACGCCCAGCGTGCGCGCCGCATCCTTGAGGAGCTGCGCAAGCGTTACGGCGAAAGCTACCGGCCGCAGCTCGAGCTCGATTATATCGAGCGCCTGCTCAAGGGTTTCTGATCCCGAAGATCTCGTCTACTTGCCGCCCGCCATGGCGTCGTTGGCGGTGAAGAAACGCACCAGCACGTCGTGGGCGTCGTTCGGCGGCGAGGCCAGCCGCGACTGGAAGTCGAGCCGCTCCCCCGGCTGCAAGATCTTGCGATCCGGCTGCAGGGTCCAGGTATAGACCTCCTGTCCGGCCTTGTTGCGCGCGGCAAAGCGCAGGCGCGGCACCTCGACCGGCTTGCGTGCCGTGCTCACGATCGAGCCCTCCACCACCAGGATGGTGGCGCCGTCGACTTTCTCCCGGGCGATGCGCACATTGGTGAAATCGAGATGGCGCAGATTGACCGGCAGGCCGATGGCGGAAAACAGCGAGGCGGTCTGCGGCAAATAGCGCACGATCTCGTTGCGCGCGCCGATCAGCGCCACGTTGAAGGCAAACATTACCAGCAGCACCGCGGTCCAGCGCGAGGAGCGGCGCGCCTTCTTGCGGCGCGACTTCATCTGTATGCGGCGGGCGGTGAAGTCTTCGGCGTCCTCGATTTCCCGCGGCCCGGCGACAGGCTCCGCCGTTTCCTGCTCGATCGGCGGCACCAGCGACGGCGCGATCATTCCGGGCAGGTCGTTCTCGCCCGCGCGCACCGCCGCAAGAGATTCGGCCCGCGACGCACGGGGTTCGGCGGCCTGTGGCGATGGCGGCTCGTTGGCGGCAGGCGGCATCGCGCCGGTCTCGGCGCCGAAATCCTCGCCGCTGGCGTCGCGCGCGGCGAAGTTCTGCGGCGGACCCGATCCCGCGGTCGCCGCCTCGGCGGTGACGCCGTCGACGAAGCTGTCTTCGTTCGGCTCAGCCGCAATGTCGACGTTCCCTCCCGCGGCGAGGGCGGTATTGCTTTGCGGGCCGCCGGCAAACCAGGTGCTCTTGCAGCGCGCGCAACGCACGGTACGCCCAGCCGGGCCGAGCGAGGCCGGTTCGATTGTGTAGGAGGTCGCGCAGTTGGGACAGACGATCAGCATGGGATCTGCATCGATTTGACCTGCCGACCCTAGCAGCGTTCCGTTAATGGATTGGAAACCATGGGAACCCAATGACGGCCCGCGCGCGTTCGCGCCCCGCCCGCCCGCCGCGTCCCGATGCCGCTGGCGAACCGGTAATAATCCTGTAAAAGCCCGCCAGAGGGGCGCGGCTCGTGAGACACTGCGGCGCGTGCGGGATTCGCGGGGATAGACCCGCCCGCAGGGCGGCAGGTGTTAACGGGCATTAACCGGAGCGCGAAGGCGTGGTCCGATTCGAGAATGTCGGCTTGCGCTATGGGCTGGGGCCGGAGGTCCTGCGCGACCTCACGTTCCGCATCGAGCCGCATTCCTTCCAGTTTCTCACCGGGCCGTCGGGCGCCGGCAAGACCTCGCTGCTGCGGCTCTTGTTCCTGTCGTTGAAGCCGACGCGCGGGCTCATCACCCAGTTCGGCCATGACGTCGCCACGCTGTCGAAGGATGCGGTGGCGACGCTGCGCCGGCGCATCGGCATCGTATTCCAGGATTTCCGCCTGCTCGATCACATGACCACCTACGAGAACGTGGCGCTGCCGCTGATGGTCATGGGCCGGCCGGAGGCGAGCTATCGCGACGAGGTGGTCGAACTGCTCAATTGGGTGGGCCTGGGCGAGCGCATTTGGGCGCTGCCGCCGGTGCTCTCCGGCGGCGAGAAGCAGCGCACGGCCATCGCCCGCGCGGTGATCGCGCGGCCGCAGCTTCTGCTCGCCGACGAGCCCACCGGCAACGTCGATCCGAGCCTGGCACAGCGTTTGCTGCGGCTGTTCGTCGAGCTCAACAAATCGGGCACCTCGGTGGTGATCGCCACCCACGACATCGCGCTGATGGACGAATACGATGCGCGCCGGCTGGTATTGCACGACGGCCGTCTGCACATTTACGACTGATCCGACCGAGAATGACCATGGCGGATATCTCCACAGCCGAGCTGCGATCGACGCCAAGCGGGGCGAGCACCGTGCTGCCGCGCTTCGAGACGCCGCTGGTGCCGCGCCACTCCATCGCCGGCCGTGCGCTGATCGCGGTGGTCGCGATCATGACCTTCCTGGTCTCGCTCACCACCGGGGCAGTGATGCTGGTCGGCGCCTCGGCGAGCGAATGGGAATCCGACGTCGCCCGCGAGGTCACCATCCAGATCGTGCCGCGGTCCGGCCTCGACGTCGATGCGGCGGTGGCGAAAGCGGTGGCGACGACACGCAATTTTCCCGGCATCGGCGCGGTGCGGCCCTATAGCAAGGAAGAATCGAGCAAGCTGCTGGAGCCCTGGCTCGGCAGCGGCCTTTCGCTCGATGAATTGCCGGTGCCGCGACTGATCGTGGTCAAGATCGCGTCCGGCGCCGCGCCCGATTTGCCCGACCTGCGTCGTCTTTTGGCGCAGCAGGTGCCCGGCGCCGTGCTCGACGACCATCGCGGCTGGATCGAGCGCATGCGCGCCATGGCGGGAACCGTGGTTGCCGCCGGCCTCGCCATCCTGGCGCTGATGATCGCGGCCACCATGCTGTCGGTGACCTTCGCCACGCGCGGCGCCATGGCGGCCAACAAACCGGTGATCGAGGTGCTGCATTTCGTCGGCGCCAAGAACGCCTTCATTGCCGGGCATTTCCAGCGCCATTTCCTGCTGCTCGGCCTGCAGGGCGGCGCGCTCGGCGGCGGCGCGGCGGTCATCCTGTTCGCGCTCGCGAGCCTCGTCAGCCGCTGGTTCGGCGGCGGCGCCGGGCCGTCGGCGGCTCTGTTCGGCAGCTTCGCCATCGGCTTCTGGGGCTATGCCGCGATGCTCGCCCAGGTCCTGGTCATCGCGGCCGTCACCGCCGTGACCTCGCGCACCACGGTCAACCGCACGCTGGAGAGCATCGACTAGCATGCTGGCAAGCCTCGCGCGCTGGATCGGCTTTCTCACCATGTTCGTCGCCGTGGTCGGCGCCGTGGTGCTGACCGCCGGCTTCTTCGGGTTCGTGCTGCACATCCCGACCGAGGAAGTGCAGCTCGACCGCAAGGCCGACGGCATCGTGGTGCTCACCGGCGCCGCCGCGCGCATCCCCGATGCCATCGAGCTGTTGGCGGCCGGGCGCGGCCAGCGCCTGCTGATCACCGGTGTCTACCGCGCCACCACCGCGCGGGAGATGGAACGGCTGACGCCGCTCTACGCCAAGTTTCGTTCGTGCTGCATCGATCTCGACCGTTCCGCGCTCAACACCTTCGGCAATGCCATCGAAACGCGGCGATGGGCGCATGAACACAATTTCAACTCGCTGATCATCGTGACGTCGAACTGGCACATCCCGCGCGCCATGATCGAGCTCGATCATCAGCTTCCCGACCTGACGCTGATTCCCTATCCGGTGGTTTCCGAGCGCATGAAGACCGAGATCTGGTGGCGCAATGGCGAGACGGTGCGGCTGTTCATCGGCGAATATCTGAAATATCTGTTCGCGCTGGTGCGTTTCCATCTCGATCCCGACACGGCGGTGTGAAGGAGCCGGTCCCGGTGTTCAATCTCCTGCGTTCCATTGCTTTCAATGTGCTGTTCTATCTGAATACGGTGGTGTGGCTCATCATCGCGTTGCCGACTTTCTTCATGCCCTATCAGGCCATTCTCGAAATCGCGAAGACCTGGGGGCGGATCAATCTGCTGCTGCTGCGCTTCGTCGCCGGCATCGATTATGAGATCCGCGGCCGCGAAAAATTCCGCGCGGGCCGCTCATCGTCGCCGCCAAGCACCAGTCGGCCTGGGAAATCTTCGCCCTGTTGCCGCTGTTCCGCAGTCCGACCTTCATCATGAAGCGCGAGCTGCAATGGGTGCCGATCTTCGGCTGGTACACCATCAAGGGCCGCATGGTGCCGGTCAATCGCGGCGCCGGCTTGCAGGCGCTCAATGCCATGGCCGAGCGTGCCCGCATCGAGCTCGCCCGCGACCGCCAGCTGATCATTTTTCCGGAAGGTACACGGCGGCCGGTCGGCGCCGAGCCGCGTTACAAATTCGGCGTCGCCCATCTCTACGCCGCCGAGGGCGTGCCCTGCCTGCCGATCGCGCTCAATTCCGGGCTGTTCTGGCCGCGCCGCTCGCTGCGGCTGCGGCCGGGCACCGTGCTGGTGGAGATTCTCGATCCGATCGCGCCTGGTCTCGACCGCGATACCTTCTCCACGCGACTGCAAAGTGAGATCGAAGGCGCTACGGCGCGGTTAATCGCCGAGGAGCAACAGAAGGGCTAACCGCCCGCCGCCTCGTGCACGCCCTTGAGCCGCTCGGCCAGGCGATGCAATTGCGCGTCGCGGTAGCCTTGCGCCTCGATTTCCTTGACCGTGGCCAGCACATAGTCGCGGTTGTTGCCGGAATGGCCATGGCCCTGGCGCACGAAATGCAGTTGCTGCTCAAGCGTCAGTCGGCCGGCATATTGCTCGTGGCCGCGGTCGACCAAGTAGCAGAGCGCCGAAACGCGCTGTTTCGGGTCGTCGTCGAGCCAGACCGAGCGCATGACCTCGCGATAGACCATGGTGACCTGCTCGCGCGCGCGCAGATAGGCGATGGTGGCGACGCGATTTTCCGCCGCCACCTGGTAGGCGATGCCGCGGCAATTGCCGCCGCGGTCGAGGCCGAGCACCAGACCGGGCTTTTCCGGGGTGCCGCGATGCACGAAGGAATAGACGCAGAGGCAGCGGTGGGCGCCGACCAGACGGGCCGGGTGCCGCGCGAGGAAGTCGAAATCCGGCCGCCACATCAAGGAGCCGTAGGCGAACACCCACAGGTCTCCGCCGCTCTGGTCGATACTTGCATTCATGAAGGCAATGGCCGTTAACAGGGCCCGACGACTGGTTCGCCTAACAGGCGGCCGGTTCCCGTGCAACCCGATCGCGGCTAGGCTCACCAGGTCGGCGCAGAAACGCCGCAATCGCAGGGTGTCACAGTCCGATGGTGCAAAGCCTGACCAGCACGCAGCCCCGGCGCGGCTACGGCCGCCGCTATGCGATTTTGCTGTTCCTGGTGCTGGCGCTCATCGCCGGCTGGATCGGCTTCTGGAAATACGCCGCCGGCGAGGTGGCGGTCAGGCTCGACGGCTGGCGCGCGCGCGAGGCCAAAGCAGGCCGCGTCTATGCCTGCGGCTCGCAGTCGATCCACGGCTTCCCGTTCCGCTTCGAACTCGACTGCGATCAGGCTTCGGCGCTGCTCAGCGGCGCGACGGTGCCGCTGAAGATCGAGGCCAGCCGCGTGTTGCTGGTGGCGCAAGTCTATCAGCCCACCTTGCTGATCGGCGAATATACCAGCCCGCTCACCATAACCGAGCCGGGCCAGGCGGCGCACATCGTCGCCAGTTGGCGGCTCGCCCAATCCAGCCTGCGCGGCACGCCGAAGGCGCCCGAGCGCGCCGCCTTCGTGGTCGACGATCCGCAGGTCGACCGCGTCAGCGCCGGCGTCCGCGAGCGCCTCATGCAGGCCCAGCATGTGGAATTGCACGGGCGCATCCTCGAAGGCTCGGTCGACGCCAAGCCGGTGATCGAACTCGCGCTGGCGTTGACCCAGGCCTCGCTGCCGGTGCTCAACCGTGCCGCGATCCCGCCCTTCGACGCCGACATCGTCCTGTCGCTGCGCGGCCTGCAGGATTTCTCGCCCAAACCCTGGCCGGCGCGCTTCCGCGAAATCCAGGCGGCGGGCGGACGCATCGAGATCACGCAGATGCGCCTGCAGCAAGGCGAGACCGTCGCCGTCGGCGCCGGCGCGCTCACGCTCAATGCGGACGGCAGGCTGCAGGGCGAATTGCGCGTCACCGTGGCCGGCATCGAACCGTTCTTGAAGGCGATCGGCGCGCAGCAGATGGTGCAGAATTCCTCGCAGATGGACAAGTTCGCCGGCATGCTCGATCGCCTGTCGCCAGGCCTCGGCGACGCCGCGCGCCAGCAGGCCGGCGCCAATATCGGGCTCGGCCTCAAGCTCATCGGCCAGCCGGCGACGCTCAATGGCAAGCCGGCGCTGACGCTGCCGCTGCGCTTCGTGGACGGGGCAATGTTGCTGGGGCCGATCCCGATCGGCCGGACGCCGGCGCTGTTTTAGTCTTCAGCGGCGTAGGGCTTGGGCAGCGGCTCGTGCGGCAGGCCCGGATGCGGGCGGCCGAAGTCGGGCGAGGCTGAAATCCTGGCCGATGTCGACAATGCCCTTGCGGATGGCGCGGGTGCGGGTGAAGTGCTCGGACAGCGTCTCGCCATCGCCGTTGCGGATCGCCTTGGTCAAGAGCGCGATGTCCTCGTTGAAGCGGCCGAGCATTTCCAGCACGGCGTCCTTGTTGGCGAGGAATACGTCGCGCCACATGGTCGGATCGGACGCCGCGATGCGGGTGAAATCGCGGAAGCCGCCGGCGGAGAATTTCAGCACTTCCGAGCGCGTCACCGTCTGCAATTCGTCGGCCGTGCTGACGATGGTGTAGGCGATCAGATGCGGCAGATGGCTGGTGATGGCGAGCACCAGATCGTGGTGATCGGGCGCCATACGGTCGACATTGGCGCCGAGCAATTCCCAGAAACGTGAGAGCTTGTCGACCGCCGCCGGCTCGGTGCCTTGCGGCGGCGTCAGGATGCACCAGCGGTTGACGAAGAGTTCGGCGAAGCCGGCATCGGGCCCGGAATATTCGGTGCCGGCCACCGGATGCGCGGGTACGAAATGCACGCTCTGCGGCAGATGCGGGGCCATGTGGCGCACCACCGCGCCCTTGACCGAGCCGACATCGGAGACGATGGCGCCGGGCGCCAGATGCGGACCGATCTCCTGCGCCACCGCTCCGCAGGCGCCGACCGGAACGCACACGATCACCAGATCGGCGCCCTCGACCGCCGCGGCATTGCTCTCCACCACCTGGTCGGCGAGACCCAGTTCGGCCACCCGCCGCCGCGTGGCCGGCGAACGCGCGGTGGCGACGATCGAGCCGACCGCGTTCTGCGCCTTGGCGGCTCGCGCGATCGACGAGCCGATCAGGCCGACGCCGATCAGGGCCAGACGGTTGAACAGCGTCGGTGGCGTGTTCACGCCTTCTTCCCCAGGAACTCGGCAAGCGCGGCGACCACCAGGCGGTTGGCCTCCTCGGTGCCGACGCTCATGCGCAGCGCATTGGGCAGGCGGTAGGCGCCGACCTGGCGCAGCACCAGGCCGCGCTTGGTAAGGAAGGCGTCGGCTTCCTTGGCGCTCTTGCCCTTCGCATCGGGGAAATGGATGAGCACGAAATTCGCCACGCTCGGCGTCACTTTCAAGCCGAGCTTGCGGATCTCCTCGGTCAGCCAGGGCAGCCACTGATCGTTATGCGCGCGCGAATATTCGACATGTGCGGTGTCGCGGATGGCGGCGATCCCGGCCGCGATCGCCGGCGCATTGACGTTGAACGGCCCGCGAATGCGGTTGATGGCGTCGACCACATGCGCCGGCCCGACCATCCAGCCGAGCCGCAGCGCGGCGAGTGCGTAGATCTTCGAGAAGGTGCGGCACATCACGACATTGTCGGAGGTGGCGACCAGCTCGAGGCCGGACTCGTAGTCGTTGCGCTGGACATATTCGGCATAGGCGGCGTCCAGCACCAGCAACACGCGCGCCGGCAAGCCGCGGTGCAGCCGCTTGACCTCGTCGAACGGCAGATAGGTGCCGGTCGGATTGTTCGGATTGGCCAGGAATACGACCTTGGTCTTCGGCGTCACCGCCGACAGGATGGCATCGACATCGGCGGTGAAATTCGTCTCCGCCGCCACCACCGGCTTGGCGCCGGTGCCTAGCGTCGCGATCGGATAGACCAGGAAGCCGTGCGTGGTGTGGATCGCTTCGTCGCCGTCGCTGAGATAGGCGCGCGCGATCAGGTTGATCAGATCGTCGGAGCCGGCACCGCAGACGATACGGTCGGGGTCGAGCCCGTAAGCCTCGCCGATCGCCGCGCGCAGCGCCGAGGAGGCGCCGTCCGGATAGTCCTCCAGATGCTCGCCTATCGTGCGATAGGCGGCAATGGCATGGGCGCTCGGCCCCAACGGGCTTTCGTTGGAGGAGAGCTTGAACACCTTATCGACGCCGGGCGCGCTGCTCTTGCCGGGCACGTAAGGTGCGATGTCGAGCACGCCGGAGCGTGGTTGCGGTCGGATTACGGTCATTTTTCTGACTTTGGGTTGATCAGGTCTTTTCGGCGGCAACCGTATAGCGCCTTGCGTGGCTGCCGACGAGGGCCGAGGAGCGCAGGGTAGCCCTGGCCTTGACCAGGGTCTCGGCGATCCGTTCCAGCGCGATGTCCTTGGGCAGGGTCACCAGCAAGGCGGCGCCGTCGAAGGCACGGTCGGGCACGGCAATGAAATCGACCAGCATGGACAATGCCTCTGCGGCGGCGGCGCCCCAGCCGGAAACGCGTATGCTCCAGACTGCGGCGTCGGTCGCCATGGCCTCGGCGGCGACCCGCGACAGCACGAAGACCGGCAGGCTGGCCGGATGGTCGGCGCGCTCGACGAAGGGCAGGCGGGCGATGATCTTGGGCGCGGCGTCGAATTCGAGCGCGCTCCACCAGGCGCCCACCGAGGCCACTGCCTGAGCGGGCACCAAGCCGAGATCGCCCTTGGATTCCGACACCGCGGCGACCACGCCGGAGGCGCCCATATGCGGCACGAAGGGCACGGTGAAGCCGAAGTGGAATCGCGCTGAATCGCGCATCAAGGCATCGCCCGCCGACAGATCGGCATGCACCGAGAACGGCGCCTGGACATAGGTGAAGGTGGCGATGATGACGCGCCAGATGCTCTCCACGGTATCCAGCGGCAGAATGCCCTTGTGGCGCTCGACCAGGCGCCGCATCATCTCGGCCTCGCGTGCCGGGCGGAAGGCCGAGCCGCCGGTTTCCTGGCTCTTCTTGACCTCGATGAGGCGGTCGATGATCTCGCCGCGTTCCATCAGCAGGCCGTGCATGGCCTCGTCGAGGCGGTCGAGCTCCCGGCGCAGATCGGCCAATGTGGGCTTTTCGGGGCGTTTCGGCATGGCGGCATTGATAAGTGGGCTGGGGCCCGAAATCAAAGAAAACATTGACAGTATTTCGGCAGGTTGACAGTTAACCCCCTTCTACGACTAGCTAACTAGGCTTAGCTAAGCGTTTCGCGACCCTGGATCAGGGCCATTCCGGGGATGCGGCTGCGACGCGCCGGGAGCGCATGGAGCGATATGACCGAGGCCAATCTGACGACCGCGCGTGAAGCGCCGCCGCGCGAGGCGGATAGCCCGCACGATTCGGCCATCGCGACGTTCGGCGCCGACAAGCCGCTCCGACTCGATGCCGGCGTCGATCTGTCGCCGTTCCAGATCGCCTACAAGACCTATGGCACGCTCAATGCCGATCGCTCGAATGCCGTGCTGATCTGCCACGCGCTCACTGGCGACCAGCACGTGGCCAACGAGCATCCGGTGACGAAAAAGCCGGGCTGGTGGGAAACGATGGTCGGCCCCGGTAAGCCGATCGACACCGAGCGTTATTTCGTCATCTGCGCCAATGTGATCGGCGGCTGCATGGGCTCGACCGGCCCTGCCTCCACCAATCCGAAAACCGGCAAGTCCTACGCGCTGACCTTTCCGGTGGTCACCATCCCCGACATGGTGCGCGCGCAGGCCATGCTGATCGACTATCTCGGCATCGACACCTTGTTCGCGGTGGCCGGCGGCTCGATGGGCGGCATGCAGGTACTGCAATGGGCGGCTAGTTATCCGCAGCGCGTGTTCGCGGCGCTGCCGATCGCCTGCGCCACCCGTCATTCGGCGCAGAACATCGCCTTTCACGAGGTCGGCCGGCAGGCGATCATGGCCGATCCGCAATGGCGCAACGGCAATTATCTGACGGAAGGCACCGATCCGCTGCATCGCGGCTTGGCGGTGGCGCGCATGGCTGCGCACATCACCTATCTGTCGGACGCCGCCCTGCACCGCAAATTCGGCCGCAAGTTCCAGGACCGCGACAAGGTGACCTTCTCGTTCGACGCGGATTTCCAGGTCGAATCCTATCTGCGCCATCAGGGCATCTCATTTGTCGAGCGCTTCGACGCCAATTCCTATCTCTACCTCACGCGCGCCATGGACTATTTCGACCTCGCCGCCGATTACGACGGGCTGGTCGCCAACGCCTTCAAGAACTCGCCGACCCGTTTCTGCGTGATCTCGTTCACCAGCGACTGGCTGTTCCCGACCCCGGAATCGCGCGCCATCGTGCATGCGCTCAATGCCGCCGGTGCCCGCGTGTCCTTCGCCGAGATCGTCACCGACAAAGGCCACGATGCCTTCCTGCTCGAAGAGCCGGAACTGTTCGCCATCGTTGGCGGCTTCCTCGACGGCGCCCGCAAAGCGCGTGGTCTGACGAGGTGACCATGCTCGCCCGCCCCGATCCAGCTCTGGTGCATATCGCGCGCACCGCCGGCGGCGCCCGCGTCGACCTGGTCATGGTGGCCGACATGGTCGATCGCGGCGCCAAGGTGCTCGACGTCGGCTGCGGCGACGGCGAGTTGCTGCGGCTCCTGGCCGAGAACCGCGCCGTCGACGGGCGCGGCATCGAGCTGTCGCGCGAAGGCGTCAACGACAGCGTGGCCAAGGGACTGGCGGTGATCCAGGGCGACGCCGATACCGATCTGGCCGACTATCCGGACGACGCCTTCGACTACGTTATCCTGTCGCAGACCCTGCAGGCCACCCGCCACCCGCGCGTGGTGCTGGAGCACATGCTGCGCATCGGCCGCCGCGCCATCGTCTCGTTCCCGAATTTCGGCCACTGGACGGTGCGCATGCAATTGCTGTTCGCCGGCCATATGCCGCAGACCGACATGCTGCCCTATAGCTGGTACGACACGCCCAATATCCATCATTGCACCATCAAGGATTTCGTCCAGCTCTGCGGCGAGATCGGGGTGAAGATGGAAAAGGCGGTGGCGCTCAATGCCTGGGGCACGCCGCTGCGCTTGAATGCGCCCTGGTGGTTTTGGAATCTGTTCGGCGAACAAGCCGTCTTCCTGCTCAGCCGCAACGGCTGAGCCTCGGCCGCTGCCGGCCGGCGGGCGCCCAGTCCGCCACAATGTTGCACTGCACCTTTAACTTTGGCGCCGCCGCGCGACGACTTGCGTCGTAAGTATATCCTGCATCGAAGACTGTATATAATAGAATTAGAAAATATACTGTATTCAAAGCATCGTATTATTTCTAAAACAAAATGCTTAATCGGTAATAGCAGCTATGCAGCCCACTAAATAACCTTTGCTAGATCACATTACTGCCACGCTCTGCCGGCGTTTACTCCTCTTCATTCGCTCCGATTCTGCTTTAAGTCGGGGCGTTGCCTAAAGCTGAAGGGGACTAAACCTGATGAGACTTACCAAGACCCGGGCGACGATCTTGTTGTGTTCTGTCGCATTGATCGGCCTGTCCAGCGCCGCCGTCGCACGGCCGGTTCACCATCACCACCATCATCGTCGGCACACGGTCGCCGCCGCCGCTCCGGTGCGGCCGATCTCCGCCATCAGCGATCATCGCTACGCCTTCCTGCGTCACGAGGCGCGCCGGCGCAGGGGCGCGCATGCCCGCGGGCATCATAGCCTCGCCGCCGCGCCGCGGGCCGCGTCTAGCGGCTTCAGCAGCAACGATCTGGCCGCCGAGGCGCGCAGATATATCGGCACCAATCCGACCGGGCGGCGCAGCCTGTGGTGCGGCGCCTTCATGGACATGGTGCTGCGGGAGACCGGGCACAAAGGCGGCGGCAATCTCGCCTTGGGCTATGCCCATTACGGCCACCGGGTCTCGGGGCCGCAGGTTGGCGCCATCGCGGTGATGGGGCGACGCGGTGGCGGCCATGTCGGCGTCGTGGTCGGCGTCGACGCGAACGGCAACCCGATCATCGTCTCGGGCAACCACAATCACACCGTGGCCCAGTCGGTCTATCCGCGCGGCCGCATCATCGCCTATGTCGAGCCGAACTGATGCACTTTCCGGTGGCGCGTCCGGCGCGCCACCGGCGCTGCCGCGCCGCCCGGCGTGGCAGGCCGCGGGGCCGGTAGGGGAAGTCCGTCGCTAGGCCGGCTGCACCGTAAGCGTATCGTCGAGGCCGATCTCGCCCGCCGTCACCACCTGCGCATAGACGCCGCAATCGCCGTGGCCGAAGGCCCGTTGCAGGGTGGCCGGAATCTCCAGATCGCGGATACCGGTATCGGGGTCGACATTGGTGGCCGCGCAACGCACGATACGCTTGACCACCTTGAGCCGGGCGCCTCCAACCGCGATTTCGGCGCCGAGCAGATCGAATTCGTGCCAGGCCGGCCAGCCGTCCACATAAAGATTGCCGCGGAAACGCAGCGGGTCGACGGCGGCGTCCACCGCCTCTTCCACCGCCGCCACCGAGCCGAGATTGATGATCGAGACCACCTTCTGCGCCACATCGGAGAAGCTGTGGGCCCCGCCGAACAGGATTTTCGGCGGCCCGCGCAATTCGTCGGCGCAATAGCGCACAAAGAAGTCCTCGATGGCGGTCCGGCCTTGCGCCGTGCGCAGATCGCCGCGCGCGGCCTCGGCGCCGTCCTTGCGGATCACCAGCGTGTGGCTTTCAACATCGAAATCGGTGTGCAGCGCCGCCAGCCGTTCGTTGCGCATCAGCATCAGGAAGCGCTGCTTGGGGAAATAGGCCGGGTGCGCGGGTTCGAAGCCGCTCGGCCCGTTCTCGATGGCGTAGAGCCGGTCGGCCGGCAGGGTGCCGCCGACGGCAAGCGCGGCCCGGGGGAGCGGCTGCGGGGTGAGGCCTTTCACCGGATAGCGGTAGATCGACTGGATGACGGCGGACGCATTGGGCATCACCGGGTATCCTTGCAATTTCGGGGCCTTGCGGTTGCGCCGGATCAAGGCCTCAGGGTCTTCAAACGGGCAAAAGTGACCCCACATATCACAAGACGGCAGGCCGCCTCACGGGACCCGCCTATCAACCGGTGCCCTTGAGGGGCCGAGGGAGTGACATATGAATTTCGAGAAATATACCGACCGCGCCCGCGGTTTCGTGCAATCCGCCCAATCCTTGGCCCTGCGTGAGGGCCACCAGCAATTCGCCCCCGAACATCTGCTGAAAGTCCTGCTCGACGACCCGGAAGGGTTGGCGGCCGGCCTGATCGACCGTTCCGGCGGTAATTCGCGCCAGGCGCTGCAGGCTGTCGAGGCGGTGCTGGCCAAGCGGCCAAAGGTGTCCGGCGGCGGCGCCGGCCAAATCTATCTCGACCCGGCGCTGGCGCGCGCCTTCGATACCGCCGAGAAGGCGGGCGAGAAGGCCGGCGACAGTTTCGTTACCGTCGAACGGCTGCTCTTAGCGCTGGCGCTGGAGAAAGACAGCGAGGCCGGCAAAATCCTGAAGAACGCCGGCGTGACGCCGCAGAACCTCAACGCCGCCATCGAGGCGCTGCGTAAGGGCCGCACCGCCGACTCGGCTTCCGCCGAGAACGCCTATGATGCGTTGAAGAAATATGCCCGCGACCTGACGCAGGCTGCGCGCGACGGCAAGATCGATCCGGTCATCGGCCGCGATGAGGAAATCCGCCGCACCATCCAGGTGCTCTCCCGCCGCACCAAGAACAATCCGGTGCTGATCGGCGAGCCGGGCGTCGGCAAGACCGCCATCGTCGAGGGCCTGGCGAAACGCATCGTCGACGGCGACGTGCCGGAAAGCCTGCAGGACAAGAAGCTGCTGGCGCTCGACATGGGCGCCCTGATCGCCGGCGCCAAATATCGCGGCGAGTTCGAGGAGCGGTTGAAAGCCGTCTTGAACGAGGTGACGGCGGCCGAAGGCGGCATCATCCTGTTCATCGACGAGATGCACACGCTGGTCGGCGCCGGTAAGGCCGACGGCGCCATGGACGCCTCCAACCTGTTGAAGCCGGCACTGGCGCGCGGCGAGCTGCACTGTATCGGCGCCACCACGCTCGACGAATATAAGAAGCATGTGGAGAAGGACGCCGCGCTGGCGCGGCGCTTCCAGCCGGTGTTCGTCTCCGAGCCCACGGTCGAGGACACCATCTCGATCCTGCGCGGCCTGAAGGACAAATACGAACAGCATCACGGCGTGCGCATCAGCGACTCGGCGATCGTCGCCGCGGCGACGCTGTCCAACCGCTACATCACCGACCGCTTCCTGCCCGACAAGGCCATCGACCTGGTCGACGAGGCGGCGGCGCGGCTGAAGATGCAGGTCGATTCCAAGCCGGAAGAGCTCGAACTCGATCGATCGCGAGATCGTGCGGCTGAAGATCGAGCAGGAGGCTTTGAAGAAGGAAAGCGACCCCGGCTCCAAGGATCGGCTGAAGACCCTGGAAGGCGAATTGAAGGCGCTGGAAAAGCAGTCGGCCGACCTCACCAGCCGATGGAAATCGGAAAAGGAAAAGCTGTCCGACGCGCAGAAGCTCAAGACCGAGCTCGACGGGTTGCGCGCCGAGCTCGCCAACGCCCAGCGCAAGGGCGAATACCAGCGCGCCGGCGAGCTCGCCTATGGCCGCATCCCCGAACTGGAAAAGAAGCTGAAGGAGGTCGAGGCGAGCGAAGGCAAGAGCGCCATGGTCGAGGAGACCGTGACCGCCGATCATGTGGCTGGTGTGGTCTCGCGCTGGACCGGCGTGCCGGTCGACAAGATGCTGGAAGGCGAGAAGGAAAAGCTGCTGCGCATGGAAGAGGAGCTGGCCAAGCGCGTCGTCGGCCAGAAGGAAGCCGTGCAGGCGGTGTCGACCGCGGTGCGTCGCGCCCGCGCCGGCCTGCAGGACCCGCATCGGCCGATCGGCTCGTTCATGTTCTTAGGTCCCACTGGCGTCGGCAAGACCGAGCTGACCAAAGCGCTCGCCGAATATCTGTTCGACGACGAGAACGCGCTGATCCGTATCGACATGTCTGAATACATGGAAAAGCATTCGGTGTCCCGCCTGATCGGTGCGCCTCCAGGCTATGTCGGCTATGAGGAAGGCGGTGCGCTCACCGAGGCGGTGCGGCGCCGGCCCTACCAGGTCGTGCTGTTCGACGAGATCGAGAAGGCACATCCGGACGTGTTCAACGTCTTGCTTCAGGTGCTCGACGACGGCCGGCTGACCGACGGGCAAGGCCACACCGTCGACTTCCGCAATACCTTGATCGTGATGACGTCGAATCTCGGCGCCGAATTCCTGGTCAACCAGCCGGAAGGCCAGGATACCGACGTGGTCAAGGATCAGGTGATGGCGGTGGTGCGCTCGGCCTTCCGGCCGGAGTTCCTCAACCGCGTCGACGAGATCATCCTGTTCCACCGGCTGAAGAAGTCGGAGATGACCCGCATCGTCGACATCCAGATGCTGCGCCTGCAGAAGCTGCTGGACGATCGCAAGATCACCCTCACGCTCGAAGCAAGCGCACGCGAGTGGCTCGCCGACAAGGGCTGGGATCCATCCTATGGCGCGCGGCCCCTCAAGCGCGTGATCCAGAAGGCGGTTCAGGACCCGCTCGCCGAGATGATCCTGGCGGGGACCGTCAAGGACGGCGAGAAGGTCACGGTCTCGGCCGGCAAGCAGGGGCTCACCTTCAACGGCAAGCTGGCGCAGGCGGCGTAAGCAATCTCGTCATTCCGGGACGTCCGCCGCAGCCCGAAGGGCGAAGGCGGACGGACCCGAAATCCAGATGCAAGCTCGGAGTTTGTTATTTGGATTCCGGGTTCGCACGCGTTGCTCGCGCCCCGGAATGACAATCAGCGGTTATTCTCCGCCACGCGCGCCGGCTTGCGCGCCATGATGCTGTCGAGGCGCTTGCGCTCCTGCTCGAAGGTCGCCAGCACCGTGCCGTGCAATTCGCGCCCCTGCGGCAGCTTGATGCGCATGGGATCGACGAAGCGGCCGTTGATGCGGATCTCGAAATGCAGATGCGAGCCGGTCGACAGGCCGGTGGAGCCGACGAAGCCGATCACCTGGCCCTGGCGCACGTGTTCGCCCTCATGGATACCGCGCGCATAGGCGCTCATGTGCCCGTAGGCGGTCTCGTAGCCATTGGCATGGCGCATCAGCACGAACTTGCCGTAGCCGGATTCCCAGCCTTCCTTCTCGATCACGCCATTGCCGGCGGCATAGATCGGCGTGCCGAACGGCGCCGCCCAATCGACGCCGGTATGCATCTTGGTGTAGCCGAGGATCGGATGGCGGCGCAGGCCGAAGCCGGAGCGCATGATGCCGGTCAACACCGGCTTGCGTACCAGGAACTTCTTCGCGCTCTTGCCGTTCGCGTCGTAATAGTCGATCAGCCCGTCGTCGGGTGACAGGAAACGGTAGAGCCGCTTGGTCTCGCCGCCGACGGTGAGCGCGGCGTACATCACGTCGTTACGGGCATCCGGCGCCGGATGCTCGGCGGTGCCGGCATAGAGCACCTCGAAAGAATCGCCGGGCTGCACCTTGCGTTCGAAATCGACGTCGAAGGAATAGATGCGAATGATGTCGTCGATGATCGGGCGCGGCACGTTGTTGCGCAGCGCCGTTTCATAGACGCTTTGATAGAGGCTGACGCCGATGCCGGCGTTCTGGTCGAAATGGCTGTCGTCGGGGTTATCGGCCACCTCGCTGTCGACGTTCTTGGCGTCGACCGCCACGTATTTGCCCATGTCCGACAAGGCCGCCACGGCGTCGATCGCGCTGTCGTCGGCCACGATCACGCGCACCGGCTGCATCCGTTTGGAGCCGGGGAT
>CAWAIV010000001.1:0-50445 GCA_963782145.1 uncultured Pseudomonadota bacterium | reverse complement strand
TAGACATCATCACTTTACCGACGATATTTTCATTTTTAGGCATCACCCACGGTTGCTGGCCCGAGCGCTGAAGGTAAGCCCGCATGTCCCTTGGCGGAGATATCTATAGTAAGCGAACGCTCGATTTCGTCGAAAAGTTGCAGCAGCTTCGCAATTTCGACGAGATCAGCGGCCTCGTCGTCAAGGAACTCGAGTGGTTCGGCTTTACCTGCCTGACCTCGTTCAGCATGCCCGGGCCCGGCGCTGAATTGCAGGACGGCATCATGCTCAACAACAGGCCGGCCGAATTCACCCAACGTTATTTCGAACGCAATTACCTCGCCAACGATCCCGCCATTACCGAACTGCGCACCAATCTCAATCCCTATTCGTGGAGCGACCTGCGCGACCGCAAAAAGATGAATAAGACCGAGAAGACGATTCTCGGCGAGGCCGGCGAGTTCGGTTTCAAAGACGGTTTCGTCATTCCGATCGTCACCCTGTCGGGATCGATATCCTTGTTCTGCCCCTGCGGCCCGCAGCCCGACCTGTCGCGACGCGCGCGCGCCGCCATTGAGATGATTGGAATCTACAGCAACAACGCCCTGCGGCGGGCGTTGATGCGCACGGAGCGCGAGCCGGTCGAACGCGCACGGCTCACGCCGCGCGAACGTGAGATCATGCAATGGGTGGCCGCCGGCAAGACCGACGACGAGATCGGTGAAATCCTGTCATTGGGCGCGACCACCGTAACCAGCCATGTCGAGAACGCCAAGCGCAAGCTCGATGCGTTCCGCCGCACCTATGCGGTGGTGCAGGCGATTCGTTTTGGCGAAATCTCCCTTTAATTCAGCTTCTTAAATTCACTTGTGGACCAAGTTATTAGATACCTCCTAAGAACTTAGGATACCCAAACAGGCCGCCACAGTGAACGCTGCCTCCGTTCGATCAACGGAGGATGGTGGTGATTATCGTCTTGGAAGGCAGCCAGCGACGCAAGCTGCCTTATTATTTCGACCGCATGTTCGCGCTTCGTCACAAGGTATTCGTGAAAGGGCGCGGCTGGAATCTACCCACGGTCAACGGTGAGTGGGAAATCGACCAGTACGATACCGAAGAGGCGGTCTATTTCATCGACATGGATGACGACGGGGCCATCCAGGGCACCGTGCGGATGACGCCGACCGTCCGCTTTTCGCTGCTCGCCGACTACTTTCCGCATCTGATCGAGAACGAGGCCGAACCCCGTTCGCCGCTGATTTATGAGGCGACCCGTTACCTGGTGCAGCCCGCGCGCCGGGAAGACGCGCGCGCCGCCAAGACGCGGCTGATCCTGGCGGTCGTCGAATGGTGCATGAGTCAGAAGCTCACCCATTTGCAGGCCGTCGTCGACACCGCGACGCTGCCGACATTCATCGACATGACACCGCGCACGATCCCGCTCGGGCTGTCGCACCCTTATGGCGGCGGGCGGCGCGTGCCGGGCGGCGGCGAATGCATCGCCTTCCGCTGGCCGATCACGCTCGAAGTGCTCGAGGACGTCCGCGCCTATGGCGGCTTCGACGAACGCATGAGCGGCTGGGCCGTCCACAACCAATATGCGCCGCCGCCGGCCGCCGTGGAGACGCCCATTGAAATCCCGATCGCACAGTCGTCAAGACATTAGGAGAATCAATCATGAGCGCCCTAGCACGACCCATCACCAAGGACGAGATCGCCCAGTATCACATATCCGGCGTCGTCCTGCTGCGCGGGATTCTTGATATCGCCACCGTCAACACGCTTCGTCGTTGCATCGACGATGCCGTGCGCACGATGGACACGAGTCCGGCCGGCTATAACCTCAGCCAGCTCACCAGCGCGATCGAGGCCTACGATCAGAGCACGCTGAAGGAAAGGAGCGACGGTCAATACAACGTCGCCGCCATCGCCGAACATATCCTGTCCACCGGCAAGCCCTTCCTCAAGGACGAAAACGCCGCCGGCAAGGGCAGCTTCCTGCTCGACACCGGCATCGCCGCGCGCATCCGCGAATTCCGCAAATTCACGCTGCGCGGGCCCGGGCCGGAAATCTCCGCCACCTTGCTCGGCGGCGATCAGGTCAACTTCTTCGGCGATCAGATCTTCGTCAAGGAGCCCGGCACCCCCACCCGCACCGCCTTCCACCAGGACGCCACCTATTTCGAGATCGACGGCGACCAGTGCTGCGTGTTGTGGATACCGACCGACCCGGTCACCATGGAAAACGGTACCATGCAATATGTGCGCGGCTCGCATCGGGACGGCAAGCTCTATCAGCCCAACGTGTTCATCTCGCAGGCCCCGCTGCCCGGCGCCGAGGGCGAGCCACTGCCCGATATCGAAGGCCACATGCCCGATTACGACATCGTCCATTTCGACGTCGAGCCGGGCGACGTGATCGTGCATCACTACCGCACCTTGCACGGCGCCGGCGGCAACCACAGCCGCTATCAGGTACGCCGCGCCGCCTCGCTGCGCTATTGCGGCGACGACATCCGCTTCCAAACGCGGCCGTGGGCGCCGCGCCAATTGCACCACACCAGCCGCCTCAACGACGGCGAACCGCTGAGCGGCCCCGACTTCCCGGTGGTGTGGCGGCGCCGGCAGGATCAACAAGCAGCGTGATGACGATCATGGACAGCTTCTTGGAGCAATTCGCAGTGAAAAACACCAGCATCGACACCAGACACACGAACGGCGGCACCAGGCACGCGATTGCCAGTCACGACGTCACTGCCCTGGAGGCCATGCTCGACTACGCCATCGTCGAAGGCGCGCAAATGCGCCTTCCCCTCTTTGTCTGTCTGTTGCGGCTTGCGCGCATGGCGCTCAAAGAAGAGTGCGAGGAAGTGCGCGAACACGCTTCGGAAGCACATTCCTGAGAACACATGCCGCAGCCCTCGGATTCCGAATATTTCATCGCCAAGGCCGAACAATGCTTCCGTCTGGCGCAATCGGTGCGCGGCGAGCACGCCAATTCGGTGATCGCCGCGGAACTCGATGTCATCGCCAATGAGTTTCTGGCGCGCGCGGTCGAGATCGACACCGACCGCGACCGCGCCGACACGCTGAAACGGCGTCACCTGTAGCGTGGCTGGGCGCGCCTGAGCCTGGGCAAAAGCCGGCTCCCGCTGCTGGGGACCATGGGCATCAGCGTGCCGGCAGCAGTTCCTCCGGCAAGGCCTCGGGCGCGTAGCGGCCGGGGCGGTTGCGGCGGAACAGATTGCCGCTTTGCCAAAGGAAGAACACCAGGAATGCCGCCACGATGAGGGCGCCGCTGAACGCGTGCGCTTGCAGCGCGCGCACGATCACCGCGGCGAGCCCGAACGCGACCACGACGAACATGACGAGCCCGGGCCAATAGATCAGCGGATTACCGCCCCGCACGTAATCGACTTGAGCACCGGCCGCGTGCAACCGCCGGTGCAATTCGCCCACGAAAGCGGTATAGGGCGCATCGAGCCGCTCCTGCTCCATCATGCTTTTCCACGACGTGGAGATGATCTTGAGCCGGGAGGCGCGCTCCGCCCAGATTTCGGTGACGAAGCGGTACGACTGCATGCTCACCGGTTTGAAGGTCATGCGCACGCGGCGCACTGCGCGATAGGGAACGCGGCCGGATTTGCTGCCGGCCTCCCAGACGATGGCGTCGGCGGTGAGCCGGAACGTCATGGCCGCGCCCACGAGCGAGGGACGATAACTAAAAGTGGGCTCGCCAGGCTCGCCCGCGCCGGCCGCCGCAGCGGGTTCACCATTCCGTGTCACGACGATCACAATCCCCGGCTGGCGCCGGCGTTCTTGCCGTCAACCATGAACTTGGCCGAGCCGGGCCGCGCACAATAGCGTGCGGCGGCGCGGGTTCCAACACGGCTTGCGCGCGAGGAGAGGCCGGACACGGCGAAAGGCCTGACAACCGCCCTGCCCGCCTCTATATACAGCGCATGCGCAAATGGCTCTGGACCCTGCCTTTGTTCGCGCTGCTGCTGGCGGCGTTCTGGTTCGCCGGCACCAGTTGGATGAAGCTGACCGGCGACATCCCGGCTTACGGCTATGCCGCCATCGTCGGCGGGGTCTTCTTCTCGCTGCTGGTCGGCGGCGGGTTGATGGCGCTCATCTTCTATTCCAGCCGCCACGGTTATGACGATCTGAGCGGCGGCGACGGCGAGCAGCGCTGATTTCCACCGTTCTGGAAAAGGTCTCTGCTGCGGTCCCCCCGTATCGCGGCCGGCGCGGAGGCGCTATCAATGCGCTCCCGCCGGCCCCCGGAACACGTCGACGCGACCGACCGAGAGATCATCCGAGAGATCAGCCATGAGCAAGACCCTCGTCCAGGAACAATTCGGCAAGACCGCCGCCAGTTACCTCACCAGCAAGCCGCACGCGCTCGGCAAGAGCCTGGAGCGCATGGTCGCGCTCACCGCGCCGCAGGCCGACTGGCGCATGCTCGACGTCGCTACCGGCGGCGGCCATGTCGCCTACGCCTTCGCGCCCCATGTCGGCCGCGTCTGGGCAACCGACATCACCCAGGAAATGCTCGACATGGTGAAGGCCGAGGCCGCCAAACGCGGCTTCGCCAACCTGCGCACCGCCCATGCCAAGGCCGAGGCGCTGCCGTTCGAGGACGCAACCTTCGACCTCGTCACCTGCCGCATCGCGCCGCACCACTTCGAATCGATTCCGCAGTTCCTCGCCGAGGTGCATCGCGTGCTCAAGCCCGGCGGCCTGCTGGCGCTGGTCGACAATGTGGTGCCGGATGGCAGCGTCGGCGACTATGTCAACGCCTTCGAGCGCTTCCGCGATCCGAGTCATCTGCGCGCCTGGACCATGGCGGAATGGCGCGACGCCTTGCGCCAGCAAGATCTCGCCGTCACCCACGAAGAGCAGATCTACAAGACCATGGAGTTCAATCCCTGGGCCGCGCGCCACGACGCCACCATGCAGGCGCTGCTGCGCGGGATGTTGCTGCAGGTGACGCCGGCGGTGAACGCCGTGATGGAACCGAAGGTGGTCGGCGACGACATGACCTTCCGCCTGTGCGAGGGCCTGTTCATCGCCACGCGCGAATAGGTTTCGCCGGCGCGCGGCGTCGGGCGACGCAGCCGGCGCCGCCCGCGCGGTTCGGTCGCTCCCCCCGCGCCGATTTGCCCCCTGCCTTGCCGGGTTCCGCGTCCGGCGACATCATTTCTTGCTCGCAATCGGCCTTGGGAACCCGAAGGCTCAATTGATTTACCGCAAGGAATGCCCCGGGCCCCGCGCGCTAATGACAAGCAACACCATTCCGGCGGGGGCCGACGGTTCGCCGTAATCGACTTGGGAGCGCATGCCTTATCGTCTGAATGCCGACCTGCCGCCCTCGGTAAGCAACCACCTCCCCGAGCACGCGCAGGACATCTATCGCGAGGCCTTCAATCACGCCTATGCCGCCCATGCCGGCGAGGCCGACCGCGAACAGCGCGCGCATATGATCGCCTGGGCGGCGGTCAAGCGCTCTTACGTCAAGGACGACGATCAATGGGTTCCGCGCCAGCGCGCGTGACCCCTTGCGCCGCGGGCGAACCGTTTTGCGATAACATTTGTGCGTCAAAGAAATGGAACCATGAGCAGCACCCTCGCCATCGCCGAACGCAACGTGCCGCGCTACACGTCCTATCCGACGGCGCCGCATTTCTCGGACAAGATCGGACGCCGCCATCTATGCCGAATGGCTGGCGGCGCTGCCGCCCGAGGCGACGCTCTCGCTCTATATCCACGTGCCGTTCTGCACCGACCTCTGCTTCTATTGCGGCTGCCACACCCGCGCGGTGCGCAAGCGCGAGCCGGTCGACGCCTATGCCGAGCGGCTGATCGACGAGATCAAGCTGCTCGACAGGCTCAAGGGCCGCAAGCTCAAGCATCTGCACTGGGGCGGCGGCACGCCGTCGATCCTCGGCCCCGCCTGGCTGGAGACCATCGCCGCGCGGCTGGCCTCGCTGTTCGATCTGTCCGACCTCAAGGAACACGCCATCGAGCTCGATCCGCGCCGGCTCGACCATGCGCTCGCCCGCTCGCTGCGCGCCATCGGCGTCAACCGCGCCAGCCTCGGCGTGCAGGATGCCTCGCCCGAGGTGCAGAAGCTTATCGGCCGCATCCAGCCCTTCGACCTGGTCGAGCGCGCCGCCGCGGAACTGCGCGAGGCCGGCATCGCCAACGCTCAATGTCGATCTGATGTACGGCCTGCCCGGCCAGACCGCCCGCGAGGTGGAGAGAAGCGCGGAGCTTGCCGCCTCGCTGTCGCCGCAGCGCCTGGCGCTGTTCGGCTACGCGCATGTGCCCTGGTTCAAGACGCATCAGCGGCTGATCAAGCCGGAAATGCTGCCCGGCCTCACCGAGCGGCTGGAGCAGGCGCAGGTCGCCTCCGAAACCCTGCAAGGCCTCGGCTACCAGGCCATCGGCCTCGACCATTTCGCCCTGCCCGATGACGAGCTCGCGGTCGCCACGCAGCGAGCGCCGGCTGCGCCGCAATTTCCAGGGCTACACCACCGACGAAGCCGATGCCCTGATCGGGCTCGGCGCCAGCTCGATCGGCAAGCTGCCGCAGGGCTTCGTGCAGAACGCGCCCGACATCGGCGGCCATGCCCGCGCCGTGCAGGCCGGCCGCTTCGCCATCGTGAAGGGCCTGGAACTGACCGACGACGACCGCCTGCGCGCCGGCATCATCGAGCGGCTGATGTGCGACCTCGACGTCGATCTCGACGCCTTTGACGACGCCCGCGCCGGCGAGACCCGCTTTGCCAACGAGTTGGAAACGCTTGCGCCCCTGGCCGAACAAGGCCTGATCAGCATCGACGGCGCCCATATCACGGTGACCGACCGCGGCCGTCCCTATGTGCGCATCGCCGCCGCCGCCTTCGACGCCTATCTGCCGGCGACGCAGAAGCGGCACTCGATCGCGGTATAGGCGAACGCCTTGTATCCCGGGCGCGGCGCAGACTGCTGCGCCGGCACCCGGGACCCGGCTCCCACCCCCGCGGGTTGGCTATCGGGAAATTCTCGCCGCCCTAAAGGATTATCGTCACGCCTTCGCCACGCTGGCGCCGGTGATCTCGGCCACGAAGGGGCAGAACGACGGCGGCTGCTGGATCGGATTGGGCTGCACGTGCCCCAGCAAGACGCCGCAGACCGCGCGCGCCTCGCAGCTCTGGCAGGCTGCGGCGGCGATCGCGAGTTGCGACGCACCGGTCGGCCACGCCGCCGCCACGGTCGCAAGCCCGACCCGCTCGGCCGCCGGGCGCAGCGCGCCCTGCCCCGTGGCGTTGGTCGACGACTTGCGATTCCAAATCATCATCATGCAAAAAATTTGCAGCAGGCCCGTGTCCACCGCCTTGATTCAAGACAAGTTTGCCGGCCGCCGAGGCTCCGCAAATGTACGTAAAGAAGCGGCGGTTACCGCAGCGAGCCCCGCATCGCCGCCGGCGCCCCGCTGGCGCGCTGCGCGGCCGCCGGCGTCGTGACGGCGCCCGGGCGGAATGCTAGAACCGCACCGACAACCGGCTCCAATGCGAGGTCAAAGAACAATGCCGCGCTATTATTTTCATCTCACCGACGGCAAACGCGTGTTGGACAATCACAAGGGCGTCGACCTGGCCGGCAACGCCGCCGCGCGCGAGAATGCCGTCAATCTCGCCCGCGACCTCAATCACGGCAAGTCGATGCCGGACTGGAACTGGGCCGGCTGGTTTGTCGCGGTGGTCGACCAGCATGGCCACAAGATCGAAGAAGTCCCCATCGCCGACAGTTAAGGCGCGGCCAAAGCCCGCATGACAAAGAAGGGCCGCCCTTGCGGACGACCCTTCCATTGTCGAGCCGTGGCCCGGTGGCGCGAGGCGTTGCCGCCCGGCGCCGCGTGAGCCGGTGACGTTTCACGTCACCGGACGGAAACCTCGGCAGAGGCGAGGATCCAGTTCACGAATGCCGGCGACCGCGGCGATAGACAATGAGACACTGGATCACCTCCTTTCGGTTGTTGCAGGGAAGCGTCCAATATAGGGGTGCGGCGGCGATTGGGAAGGGTGTTGCGGGCAAGCCTGCGGCTAAGCCGTTTGTAGCCCGCATGGAGCGGAGCGGAATGCGGGAGCGAACAGGGTACCGACGGCCCCGGATTTCGCTCCGCTCCATCCGGGCTACATTTGCTCGATTAAATCATTAGCCGCTTTACCTCACCAACTCCCGCATCGCCCGATCGAGCCCCTCCAGCGTCAGCGGATACATGCGCCCGCCCATCAACTGGCGCACCATCTGAAATCGAATGGGTGAAGTCCCATTCCTGCTCCGGCACCGGGTTGAGCCACACCGCCGAAGTATATGTCCGCGCCACCCGCTCCAGCCACACGGCGCCCGGCTCGTCGTTGTAGTGCTCGACCGAGCCACCCACCGCCGCGATCTCGTAGGGCGACATCGAGGCATCGCCGACGAACACCACCTTGTAGTCGTGCGGATAGGTGTGCAGCACGTCCCAGGTCGCCGTGTGCTCCTGGAAGCGGCGGCGGTTCTGCTTCCACACCTTCTCGTAGAGGCAATTGTGGAAGTAGAAATGCTCCATGTGCTTGAACTCGGAGCGCGCCGCCGAGAACAGTTCCTCGGTCGCCTTGACGTGCCAGTCCATCGAGCCGCCGATGTCGAAGAACAACAGCACCTTCACCGCGTTGTGCCGCTCCGGCCGCATCAGGATGTCGAGATAGCCCTTGTGCGCGGTGCCCTTGATGGTGCCGTCGAGATCGAGTTCCTCCGGCGCGCCGGTGCGCGCGAATTTGCGCAGGCGGCGCAGCGCCACCTTGATGTTGCGGGTGCCGAGCTCGACCTCGTCGTCGAGGTCCTTGAACTCGCGCTTGTCCCAGACCTTGACCGCGCGGCGATGCGTGCTCTCGCCGCCGATGCGGATGCCTTCCGGGTTGTAGCCGGAATTGCCGAACGGCGAGGTGCCCCCGGTGCCGATCCATTTCGAGCCGCCCTGGTGGCGCTCCTTCTGCTCGGCCAGCCGCTGCTTCAGCGTCTCCAACAGCTTGTCGAGCCCGCCCATGGCCTCGATCTGCTTCTTCTCCTCCTCGGTCAGGTATTTCTCGGCCAGCTTCTTCAGCCATTCGGCGGGGATATTGGCCTCGATGCCCTCGCCAACGCTCTCCAGCCCCTTGAACACGTGGCCGAACACGCGGTCGAACTTGTCGAGATTGCGCTCGTCCTTCACCAGCGTGGCGCGCGAGAGATAATAGAAATCCTCCACCCGGCGCGAGGCGAGATCGGCCTCCATCGCCTGCATCAGCGTCAGATACTCGCGCAGCGTCACCGGCACGCCGGCGCTGTTTCAGTTCCTGGAAGAAGGTGACGAACATCTCGGCCTCTTGTCTGCAGCGCCCAGACTAGCATATCCGCAGCGCCCGGGCTTGCCGTATCGTCGCGTCGACGCCAAACTGGGCAACAGCGTGGCGCCCGCCGCGTTTCGCATGTCAATCCACGGGGACAAGACCGATGGCCCAAGCCGACGCCGCCGTCATGCAGCAACTCGCGCCGACCGGAGCGTTGCGCATCGCCATCGCGGTGGCGCCCTCGCCCTCCGCGCAGTTCGCCATTCAGGACGGCGACCACTACCGCGGCGTCGCGGTGACGCTGGGCACTGCGCTGGCCAAGAAGCTGGGCGTGCGGGTCGAGATCGTCGCGCATCAGAGCTCGGGCGAAATCCAGAACTCCGCCGACAGCGGCCGCTGGGACGTCGCCTTCCTGCCGGTCGACGACGAGCGCAAGAAATTCGTCGACTTCGGCAATGCCTACCACCTGCTGCAGAGCACCTTCCTGGTGGCGCCGGGCTCGACGATCGCCGCGGTCGCAGGACGCCGATGCCGAAGGCGTCGGCATCGGCGGCGTCGCCAACACCGCCACCTTCCGCGCCGCCAAGAAGGCGACGCCGAAGGCGACCCACATCGATTTCGCCGGCGTCGACGCCGCGGTCGCCGCCATGAACGCCGGAAAGATCGAGGCCATCGCGCTGTCGCGCGAGTCGCTGTCCGGGCTGGTCGGCAAGATTGCCGGCTCGCGCATCCTCGACGACGCGTTCCTGAATTCCTCGACCGCAGTCTGCATCCCCAAGGGCAAGCCGGCGGCGCTGGCCTATGTCAGCGAATTCATCGAGGAGGCCAAGGCCTCCGGCCTGGTGCGCAAGGCGCTCGACGACATGGGGCTCACCGCCTCGCAACTCGCGCCGGCGGGGATGAAGCCGTAGCCTTCTTTCACCTCTCCCCGCCTGCGGGGAGAGGTCGACCCGCCGAAGCTTCAGCAAAGGCGGGTCGGGTGACGGGCTCTTTCGAGCACACTCAGAATCGAGGAAACGCCCCTCACCCCGACCCTCTCCCCGCAAGTGGGGAGAGGGAGCGGCGTGCGCACATGCTCCGGCCGCACGCCGAGACCGATGATGCGCGCCGGCAGCCGCTGCAGCAGCGGAAACCAGTTCAACAGCTTCGCCGCAAACGGCGGCTGCGGCCGCGCGGTGCCGGTCAGCACGGCGCTCAGCACATTGTTCTGAATCGGCGACCTGCAGGCCTTGAATGATGCGCATCGGCAAGGTGCGCCGGCGTTGCACCGCTTCCAGCAAGCCGTCGGTGACGCGTCCGTCGCGCAAGGGCGCGGCGAGGATATTGGCCGCGGCCACCGCATCCTGGATCGCCAGATTGATGCCGACGCCGCCGATGCGGCTCATCGCATGCGCGGCGTCGCCGATGCACAGCAGTCCGGGCTCGTGCCAGCGCGGCAGGCGGTCGACGGCGACCGTCAGCAGCTTCACGTCGTCCCAGCTCTTGATCTCGCCGAGGCGGTCGCGCAGGAACGGCGACATGAAGGCGACGCTGTCGCGAAACGCGTCCAGTCCCTTCGCCTTCACCGCGTCGATGCCGCCCTTGGGGATGAGATAGGCGCATTGCCAATAATCGGTGCGGTTGAGCATGACCAGCATGCGACCGGTTTCCATGTGGCCGAAGGTCTCCGCCGTGTCGGTCGCGCGCCGCGACACGCGGAACCAGAGCACGTCCATGGGCGCGCCGATATCCTCGACGGCAAAGCCGGCGCGCGCGCGCAGCGTCGAATGCCGACCGTCGCAGCCCACGGTGAGATCGGCGCGGATATCGATCTCGCCGTCCGGGTTGCTGGCGCGCACGCCGACGACACGACCGCCCTCCTCGATCAAGTCGGTGGCTTCGGTCTGCATGTGCAGATCGAAGGCCGGGTATTTGCGGCCATGCTCGGCGAGGAAATCGAGGAAGTCCCACTGCGGCATCAGCGCGATGAATTTGCAATGCGTCGGCAGATGGGAAAAATCGGCGAGCGCGATCGTTGTGTCGCCGACCTGGCCGCTGAGGTGCGTCACGCGCGAATGCGGCAGCTTGAGAAATTCGTCGAGCAGGCCGAGTTCGATGCATCAATTCGAGCGTCGAGGGATGGATGGTGTCGCCGCGGAAATCGCGCAGGAAGTCGGCGTGCTTTTCCAGCACCGCCACCTTGACGCCGGCGCGCGCCAACAGAAAGCCGAGCATCATGCCGGCCGGCCCGCCGCCGACGATGCAGCAGGTGGTGGTGAGGGTTTGTGCCGTCATGATCCCTCCTCGTCGTTCCGGACGCCGCGCCGGCGGGGACCCGGAATCCAGACCGACGCGCGGCGCTTGCATCTGGATTTCCGGGTTCGCGAGCGGAGTTTATCATCGGCCCGCGCTGGCGCGGACCCGTTGGCGCGCGCCCGGAATGACGGAAAGCTCTACGCCTGCTTCTCCGGCGTGTGCACCACCAGGCCGTCGAGCTCCGCGCTCACTTTGATCTGGCACGACAGCCGCGAATTCGGCCGCACGTCGTAGCCGAAGTCGAGCATATCCTCCTCCATCGGCGAAGGCTCGCCGGTCTTCTCGCGCCAGGCCTGTTCGACATAGACGTGGCAGGTGGCGCAGGCGCAGGCGCCGCCGCATTCGGCCTCGATGCCGGGAATGCTGTTGCGGATCGCGGTTTCCATGACGGTCGCGCCGATCGTGGCATCGACCGTGCGTGCCGTACCGGCGGAATCGATATAGGTGATCTTGGGCATGCGATTGGGCGAATGTCGGGAGGTTGGACGCCGGAAGTGACGCCGGCGCCCCCTATATAATCATTCCGCCGGGCGCGCTATCCCTTCCGTGCGCGCCGCCGGGCCTGTGGCTTAAGTCCCCAATATGCCGGCGATTTCCGCCCGCGCCTGCGCGATCTCGGCGCCGAGCGCGTCGAGCGCGAGGCCGCGTTCGACCGGCGAACCGCCATGGCCCGCCGCCTCTTCGCAAGCCGCCGCCGCCCGCGCCACGCCCCAGGCGCCGACCCCGCTGGCGGAACCCTTGAGCGTATGCGCCAGCGCCGCCAGCACCGTCGCCTCGCCCGCGCGCATGCGCCCGAGCAGCAGCACGCATTGGCGGTCGAACAGCACCAGCAGTTCGCGCTCGAGGCTCGGCTCGCCGAAGGTCATGCGCGCCAGGTGCTCGCGGTCGATTGCCGGCGCCGCCGCGTTGGCCGCCTCCATCCTCATCGCTGCTTGCGCCATGGCTTCTCCCCGCGATCGTTTTTGTGTCCGGCAAGTGTGCGCGCGGCGCGGCCAATTCCGGGTAAATAAGCGGCGGCCCGCCGATTTATGGTTAACGGCTTGGCAACCGGGAAGGCCGCATCCGCCGCCTCTGCGGCCGAATTCGACCGCGAACGTGCCGTGTCGCCGCCTTTTTCGGCGCCGATGCGATCATGGTTACCAATCGGTTAACGATGATGCATAAGTCCGGGCCGCCGCGGGTTTCTTTCGCATTGCCAAGCCGATAGGATGGTCGCGAGCGGTGCGTGCGCACCGCGGCAGACTTTAAGGTTCACGCGCTCGTGGCGCGGCCCGCCGACATGGTGAACGGGTTGCGCCAGCAGTACCGCGTCAATGGCGAGGCGACGACCGCAATGGCGAACATTCCGAAATCCAAGGATCCGACCGAAGAAGCGCTCAACGCGATCGAGGAAGCGCTCAAGGTCCACGATGTCGACCGGCCGTCGTCCACGGCGACCCCCGTCAACATCGATTTCACCGCCAGCCGCACGGACCCGGCGGCGGCGGCGCCGCCACCGTCCGCCGACCTGTTCAAAGACGAGCCGCGCAGCGGCGCCTGGAGCGGCGACGAGCGGCCGCTGCAGCCGGCCAATGACGACCGTGCCGCCATCGGTCAGATCCTGCAGTCGCTGCGCCGCCGCCCCAGCCGCACGCCCTATGTCATGGCCACCCTCGCCGCCGCCGTCTGGACCGGCGGCATTCTCGCCCTCACCTTCTTTTATATCGCCAAACTGCAGCCGCTGTTCACCACCCCGCGTGTCGGCCTGGCCGGCGCGATCGTCATTGCCGCCGGCATCCTCGTGCCGGTGCTCTTCATCTATGTGCTCGCCCATATGGTGCGCCGCTCGCAGGACCTGCGGCTGGTCGCCGAAATCGATGACCGAAGTCGCCATGCGGCTGGCGCAGCCGGAAACCACCGGCCGCGACGCCGTGGTCAGCGTCGGCCAGGCGGTCCGCCGCGAGGTCGCCGCCATGGGCGACGGCATCGAACGCGCGCTCGCCCGCGCCGGCGAGCTGGAAGCGCTGGTGCACAACGAGGTATCCGCGCTTGAGCGCACCTACAGCGAAAACGAAGTGCGCATGCGCGACCTGCTCAGCGAGCTGTCGAGCCAGCGCGAAACCCTGGTGGCGCAGGCCGACCAGGTGCGCAACGCCATCGCCGGCGTGCATCTCGACCTCGCCCACGACATCACCTCGGTCGGCGACCTGGTCGCCGACAAGGTCGGCGAGGTCGCAAGCCGCGTCACCCGCACGCTCACCGAGAAGGGCGAGCACATCACGCTGGCGCTCGGCCATGCCGGCGATTCCATGATCGACCTGCTCGGCGATCGCGGCGCCACCTTGCTCGACCGCCTGGAAAGCAACAGCGAACGCACCACCACGGCCATCACCGCGGCGAGCGAACGGCTCACCGACAGCCTCACCTTCAAGACCGAGAACATCCACAGCCAATTCTCCGACCTCGCCGCCGGCCTGCAGCAGATGATGACGGCGCGCCTGGACGCGATGGCGACCGGCTTTGCGCAGAACGCCGCCCACACCATCGACCACATGACCGCGCGCTCGCAGGCGATCACCGCCGCGCTCAACGACACCACCGCGCATCTCAGCGATACCCTGACCGTGCGCACCGAGGCCGTCACCTCCGCGCTCAACGACACCAGCGCGCATGTGAGCGACACCCTGAGCGCACGCACCGAAGCCATCACCTCCGCGCTCAACGACATCAGCGCGCGTGTGAGCGACACCCTGACCGCGCGCACCGAGGCCATCACCGCGGCGCTCAACGACACCAGCGCGCACATGGCCGACACGCTGAACGCGCGCGGCGAGGAGATCAACGCCACGCTGCGCTCCACCGGCGATTTGCTGGTGCACGATCTCGCCCAGCGCGGCGGCGACGTCGTCGCCAAGATGGAACAGACCGGCACCCGCGTCACCGAAACCCTGGTCAGCCGCAGCAACAGCGCCGCCGACAGTTTCCGCGACAATGCCGAGATGCTGGTCAATACCATCAACAGCCGCAGCGAAGCGGTGGACAACATGCTCGGCGGCCGCCTGCAGGCCCTGGAGACGGTGTTCCAGCACCGCGGCACCGAACTCAGCGAGAAGCTCGCGCGCGACTCCGCCACGCTCGGCAATCTGATCACCCGCTCGATCGCCGAGTTCGACAATACCGTGAAGACCTATGGCGGCGACCTGGTGGAGCGGCTCGGCGCCCGCACCCAGGACGTCTCCGACGCCATGAAGCGCTATATCGACAGCTTCGACCAGCGCGTGACCGGCCGCACCAGCGAGCTCTCCACCGCGCTGGAAACCCGCATGACCCAGTTCGACGGCATGCTGGAGGCGCGCGTCGCCGGCATCACCCGGACGCTCGGCGAAGGCGGTGCCGCCATGGTCGGCGCGCTCGACAAGCGTGTCGCCGAGGTCGCCGACACCGTCAATGCGCGCGGCCAGGAAGTCGCCGACGCCATCGGCGCCAAGACCAACGAGATCGACAACACGCTCGGCCGCCGCGCCGAGGAGGTCGCCGAAAATCTCGACAGCCGCATCAACCGCTTCGAGCAATTGCTGGTCGGCCGCGTCGAAACGGTCACCGGCGAGATCGAGAGCCGCGGCAAGGCCACCGCCGACGCGCTCAATGCGCGCATGGCCGAGCTCGCCCAGTCGGTCCAGGCCAGCTCCGCGGAAGCCGAGCGCACGCTCGGCGCGCTGGCGCGTTCCACCTCCGACGCCATCCGCGGCAGCGCCGGCGACGCCGAACGCAGCCTCACCCAGGTCAGCGACGAGGTCGCCCGCACCTTCACCGGCAAGACCGCCGAGATCGCCGAAGCGGTCACCCGTCACACCGGCGAATTGACCACCGTGCTGTCCGACAAGAGCGGCGGCGTGCTCGCCGCGCTCGACGAGAAGAGCCGCGAATTCGCCGGCGCCATCTCCGACGCCACCGAGGCCATGCGCTCGATCGAGGAAAAGGGCTTCGCCTTCACCCGCTCGATGCTCGACAACTCCAACGAGATCGCGCGCATGATCAACCTGGCCGGCGAAACCGCCACCGCCTCGGTCAGCGGCACCATGGGCACGCTGCAGGAGACCGCGCAGCAGGCGATCACGCAGGCGCGCGACACCGCCACCACCAGCGTCAAGGAGATGATGGAGACGCACGACATGGTGCGCGCCGACACCACGGCGCTGTTCGAGCGGCTGCGCGAAGCCAACATCATGCTGCAGGAAGTGCTGTCCGGCGCGCACGAGAACATGAGCGGCCTGGAGAACACGCTGATGCTGCGGGTGTCGGAATTCGTCACCGCCATGAACGAGGTGACCGCCTCGACCGGCGAGGTCACCGGCCGGGTGGAAGCCAATATCACCGGCTTCCGCGAGGTCACCGCGCGGCTGATCACCGATCTCGGCCAGCTCGCCACCCAGTTCGAGGCGCACGGCCACGATCTGGGCCAGGCCATCGACCTGATCGATCGCAGCAACACGCGCACCGAGGAAGCGGTCAACACGCGGCGCGCCCAGCTCGAATTCGCTGGTCGCCGCCCTCGACCAGCGCACCGAGGATATCGAGCAGCGGCTCAACCGCTTCTCCAGCCTGCTCGATGAATCGCTGGAGGCCGCCGCCACCCGCGCGCGCGACGTCGCCCGCGTCGTCTCCGAAACCAGCGCCGAGGGCAGTCGCGCCATCGCCGAGCAATACGAGCGCGTGCGCGGGCACACCGAGGAAATCACCCGCGCGGTCGCCGAGGCGAGTGCCGAGGGCAGCGCGCGCCGTCGCCGACCAATACGCGCGCGTGCGCGAACAGGCCGAGGACATCACCCGCGTGGTCACCGAAACCAGCGCCGAGAGCAGCCGCGCCATCGCCGACCAATACAAGCGCATGCGCGAGAACGCCGAGGACGAGCGCCGCCGCGCACGACCGAATCGATGCGCGCCATCTACGAGCAGGTCGGTGGCGAGACCAGCGCCATCTTCAACGAGGCGAGCGATCGTTTCGCCGACATCATGGCGGACATGAAGCAGATGGCCGCCGAGATGCAGCGCGAGATGGAAGTCACCCGCGCCGAGCTGCGCCGCGGCATCTTCGACCTGCCGCAGGAGACCGCCGAAAGCGCCGCGCAGATGCGCCGCGTCATCGTCGACCAGATCGAGGCCTTGGCCGAGCTCAACCGCATCGTCGCCCGCCACGGCCGCAGCCTCGACGCGGTCGAGCCCATGCGCCGTGCCGCGCGCGAGGAGCCGACGCTTTCCGTGGTCGGCGGCCGCGCGCCGAGACACCGCCGCCGCGCAGCGAGCCGTTGCGCGCGCCGCCGCCGCCACCGCCGCCCCCGCGCGAGGACATCGGCGGCTCCAGCTTTGCCCCGCCGCCGCGGCGTGCGGAACCGCCGGCGCCGCTCGACCCCGACCGCGAACGCCACCCGCGGCTGGCTCAGCGACCTGCTCAGCCGCGCCTCGGAAGAGCCGGCGCGCGAAGGCGCGCGCAATTCGTCGCCCGAACCCTCGCGTGAACCCTCACGCGAACCCTTGCGCGAATCGCTGCGCGAACCCGTGCGCGATCCCTTGCGCGACACGCCGCGCGAATCGCCGCGCGAGCCGGCACGCAGCGGCGAGGAGCGCTCGCCACGTCACAGCATCGAGTCGCTGGATTCGCTTTCGGTCGACATCGCCCGCATGATCGACCACGAAGCCGCCACCGACCTCTGGGACCGCTACAAGCGCGGCGAACGCAATGTGTTCACGCGCCGGCTCTACACCTTGCAGGGCCAGAAGGCGTTCGACGAATTCCGCCGCAAATACCGCATCGACCGCGAGTTCAAGCAGACGGTCGACCGCTACATCGCCGAGTTCGAGCGGCTGCTCGAGGAAGTGTCGCGCGACGACCGCGGCCAAGTGGTGGCGCGCACTTATCTCACCTCGGAGACCGGCAAGGTCTACACCATGCTGGCGCACGCGGCCGGACGGTTCGAGTAACAGGCCGCGAGTCCCGGATGCAGTGCAGCATTCGGGACTCGCGGGCGCACGCGTTCTTGCCCGCTCAAAATTGATGCATTCGTCGTGCTAATGGTCGCTGCTGCGGCTATTTGTGACCGCACGAAGTCAAAAAATTGATAAATTTCAATTTGCCAGCTCCGCCAACTGACGGATAGTATCACCCGTCGCCGCCGCTGTTGGGAGCGGTGGGCGGCCAAGTTAGACCAAAAACGGATGTCCGCCGACACAACGAACAAACGGCGATGCGGGGTGTTACATCGGTGATCGCGGACGCCACATCCCGCGCGCGCCCATAATGAAAACCAAGGCTAATCTGGGAGGAAAAAGCCATGCACAAACGCTGTCTTTCAGCACGGTCGCTTATTGCGCCGGGCCTTGCCGCTGCGCTTTTCGCGGCCTTTACTTTTGCCCTGATCGGGCTTTCCGGTTCGAGCGCCATTGCGGCGCCAAAGGATATCAAGTGGGGCACCGGGCCGATCGGCTCGTCCGGCGGCAAGGCGCTGGTCGTGCTCGCCCAGATGCTCAACAAGGCGATGCCGGACTATCACATCGACGTGCTGCCGACGCCCGGCGCCGTCACCACCGTCAAGGGCTTCGCCACCGGCGAATTCGACGGCTATTACGGCTCCGACGTCGCCATGAAGGAATTGAAGGGCGACAACGGCCGCTTCAAGGGCTTCAAGTCGCACGTCAAGGTGCAGCCGGTGCAGTCGCTCTGGTGCTACACGCTCGATGTCGGCCTCGCCATCAATGCCGCCGACAAGGACACGATCAAGTCCTGGGCCGACCTCACCGGCAAGAACGTCTATACCGGCCCGCTGCCCTTCGACACCCGCAAGCATCTCGAGAACGCGATGCATGCGATCGGCGTCAAGCACATCTACAAGCAGGTCGACCTGTCGACCGCCGGCTCGCAGCTCAAGTCCGGCTCGATCAAGGCGATGATCATCTACGCCGCCGGCGGTCGCACGCCGCCGCCGTGGATCGCGGAAGCCTCGCTCGCCGTCGACTGGATGCCGCTCAACCCGACGCCGGCGGAAGTCGCCAAGCTGAAGAAGAAGGGCTTCGAGCTCGATCCGAGGTGCCGCCGGCGAACTTCCACAAGGAGGAGATGCACGTCAAGAAGGTGACGCTGCTGCCGTTCTACTGGGGCTTCGATGTCGGCAGCGCCTATTCGACCGACGACATGGTCCAAGATGCTCGACATCATCGACAAGCATGCCGACGAGCTGGCCAAGGCCGACCCGAGCTTCCGCCAGATCGCCGGCGGTCAAGATGGCCGAGTTCGAGAACGACGCGCTGGCAGTCGACCTGGAATCTCGTCCCGATCCACCCCGGCCTTGCCAAGTGCCTGAAGGAGAAGGGCAAGTGGGACAGCAAGTGGGATGCCAACGTCGCCAAGCTGGCGATGTGACGTCGTAATGCCCTAGTCGCGCTGAACGCGGAGGCGGGCGCTTGCAGGCGCCCGCCTCGCTTGAGTTCAGAAACACCGCATGGGCCCGCCATGACCGACACCGCGCCGCCATACCGGCCGCCGCTCGCGCTCAACGTCATCTTCTACGGCGTCTCGATCGGCTTCCTCTGTTACATGTTCTACTACTACTGGACCGGCATCGGCGGGCCGACGCTGCTCGCCATGAGCATGATCCCGGTCACCTATGTCCTGTTCACGCTGCAGTCGCTGCGCAACAACGAGCTCTATCCGAGGCTGCCGATGCGCGGCCAATTACGCGATCGCCGCGGCCTATTGCCTGTTCTCGCTCTATTGCGCCTATTACATGAACACCAATTACATGGCGCTCGGCGAAGAGCGCGCCGGCATGTGGAACACGCAGGACCTGATCATGGGCGGCGGCATGGCGCTGCTGATCCTCGAATATGCGCGCAAGCGCCACGTGCCGCTGTTCATCCTCAACATCGTGCTCATCCTCTATGCGGTCTACGGCAACTGGGTGCCCGGCATGTTCTATCATGGCGGCCTTACCTGGCACCGCGTCATCACCGCCTCCAGCGTGGAGATGGCGACCGGCATCTTCTCGCGCCTGCCGCAGATCGCGCTCACCATCATCGGCTCGTTCCTGCTGGTGCTGAGCCTGCTGCGCGGCTTCGGCTGCGTCGATTCGCTGTTGCGCGCGACCAAGCGCGTCGCCTTCCGCTCGCCGCACGCCATCCCGCAGTCGGCGGTGATCGGCTCGATGGTGATCGGCACGGTGAGCGGCTCGGGCGCCGCCAATTCGATCACCGTCGGCTCCGCCACCATCCCGGCCATGATCAATGCCGGCCTGCCGCCGGCGACCGCGGCGGCGATCGAGAACGCCTCCTCCATGGGCGGCCAGCTGATGCCGCCGGTGATGGGCATCGCCGCCTTCCTGATGGCGGAGTTCCTCGGCGTCGATTATTTCGACGTGGTGGCGCGCGGCTGGGTGCCGGCGCTGATCTACTACATCACGGTCGCCGTTTCGGTCTATCTGCTGGCGACCGTTCTACCACACCCGCCTGGTCGATCGATCCCGAGGCCGAAGCGGCTGATCCTGGCGCGACAAGGTCAATATCGGCGCCTTCGTCTTCGTCGTCGGCGGCCTGGTGCATGCTGATGGCGACCATCTTCCTCGCGCCGATGTTCGCCGCGCTCTACATGTTCTGCGCCGCCGGCATCGGCCTCGTCGTCATTCATGTCGCCGGCCTGTTCGCCACCGGCCGGCTGGTCGTTGCGCGCCTTCATCGCGCCGCTGCAGCGCTTCCTCGATTCCTATATCGACATGATCTCCGACATCGCGCATGCTGCTGGCGACGCTGTCGATCATGACCGGCGCGCTGGTGATCACCGGCGTGCCGACCAAGCTCGGCGCGCTGCTGGTCGACGCCGCCGGCGTCAACCTGGCCGCCATGGTGGGCATGGCCTTCATCTTCGGCGCCATGCTCGGCATGGGCCTGCCGCCGGCGCCGGTCTACATCCTGGTGGCGATCGTCATCGCGCCCGCCTTCATCAAGGTCGGCGTCAATCCCTGGGTGGTGCACTTCTTCGCCTTCTTCATCGCCGTGTTCGGCGAGTTGACCCCGCCGACCTCGATCACCGCGGCGATAACATCCAAGATCGCCAACGCCTCCTTCTACGTGACGCTTATGGCGCTCGGTGCAGATCTGCGTGTCGCTGTTCACGCTGATGGTCGGCGTGTTCGTGCATCCCGAGCTGGTGGTCAAACCCGGCCTCGACCAGATGGGCGCCGCCTATCTGGTGCTGGTCGCCACCGTCGGCATCACCTTCAGCCTGCAGGCGACCTACTCGGAAACGCGCTCGCTCGACCTGGCTGTGCGCGGCGTGCTCGCCGCCATGGCGCTGTTCATCCTGTTCTCGTTCAACGACATCGCCTCCGACTTCGTCTCGGTCGCCGTCCTCGGCTTCATCGCCTATTGGTTCGTCTACCGGCGCAAGATCGTGACCGCCATGCCGCCGCCGGCGACGGCCGAATTCGAGCGCACGCTCGCCACCGCGCCGATCCCGACACCGCGCTGGGAAGGATGAGCCGACGGCGCGATCAGATCACGCGCGCCGTCCACAACACCAATTCCTTCGCCACCTTGGCGAAGGCCTCGTTGAGCGCGGCCACCGCGCCCGGCCCCGTCGTCGAGCTCGCCGGCACCAGTGCGCTAAACGCGCGCGCGGCCATGATGCGGCCGCTGCTCTCGCGCACGATCTTGGCGGCGATTTCCACCACCGCGCTCCGGTCGGCGACCGAAATCTCGAAGGCGCGCACCTCGCTTACCAACACGTAATCGCCGGCGAGCTTTTCGCCCGGCAGGCCGACCCGCGTGAGCCAGCTCGCATTCTCGAACGACTGCAGCAAGCGCGCCTGCACCAGCTTGGGCAGCCGGTCCGCCCATTGCGCGTCGGCGAGGGCGGCGGCCTGCTCGGGCGCCGGCCGCACCACGATGCTGTCGCCGTTAAGAGCGGCGAGCGCGCTCGGCTCGGCAATGATGAGCTGGCCACGCGGGCGACGGGGCTGATGCGGGAAATGCCCGGCGGCGGCGAGGTCGTAGGTTGGCGGTGACGGCTTGGTGATGAGGCTGCCGAGCCCGCCGGCACAGCCGCCGAGCGCTAGCACCGGGACCAGGACCATCAACCCGGTCAACGCCGCCAGGTGTGGATGGGATCGACGCCCCATGATTCGTAACAAACGGCACTCCTCATGGGGACGAAGCGTCCCTCCGGCCGGCGGGAAAGGCCCGCAATCGGCTGGTCGCCATCCAATAGCAGCGTTGCGGCAGCAATCTAGGAGCAATCTATAACTATATGCCGACGGCGGTCGTAAACTGCCAGCTATTCGCGCAAATCTTTGCCACCTGCCGCAAAAGGCCGCGGAAAGCCTGCCCCGCGCGGCGACCTGCTTGCGGGAGCTCACCGATCGAGGGTCCACAATCGGAAATTCCGTCCGGATCGGCCCTTTATCGGCTTTGCGACGGCCGGCGCGCGGGAACTTTTGCCTCCAGCAAATTGCAAACGACACCAGCCGCCGGAAACGCGGCGTTGTCCGAAAACCGACATCCGCTTGCCGATGCCGGCTCTCGGCTACCTCCCGCTATAGGACGGTAGCGAAGAACCGCTGCCGCCGAAGATCAGCCGGCTCGGATTGCGGTCGAGATTGGTCACCGCCCGGTCGATGGTCTGCAGCGTGCGGCGGGCGTCGGACGAAAGCTGCTCGATCTGCCGCGAGCCGGAACGCGTCAAGCGGGTGACGCCGGTGCTGATCTCGGCGGTGCGCTTGTCGAGATTCTGCGCCAGCGTCTTGATCGATTTCGCCGCTTCGTTGATCTCGCCGCTCTTGCCGTCGGCGCCGCCGGTCAGGTTCTGCAGGCCCTCGGCGATCTTGTCGATGCGTTCGGAATTGCGCGCCATCGTCACCGAGAACTTGTCGAGATTGGCGAGCGCGTCGTCGATGTGCTGGGAATTATCCGCCAGCGTCTTGGTGAATTTGTTGATGTTGACGATGGCGCCGTGGAAGGCTTCCTGGTTCTCGGCGAGGAAACTGTCGAGCCGGCGCAGCGCGTCGCGCGCGGCCTGGGTGATATCCTGCGTGGCGCCGGGCGGCGCCGTGAGCACCGGCGGGTTTTCCTTGCTGCCGACCAGCGCCGGCTTGTCCAGGCTGCCGCCTTTGAGCGCGAGCGAAGCGTTACCGGTCAGCCCCTGGAATTCCAGGTTGATCGCGGTGTCGGGGCGCACCGTCACCGACTTATCGATGGCGATGGTGGCGACCACCTGTTCCGGCTTTTTCGGATTGAGCGTCAGGTCGGTGACCTCGCCGACGCGGATGCCGTTGAACAGCACGGTGCCGCCGGTGCGCAGGCCCGACACCGAGCCGTCGAACACGATGCGGAAATAGGCGCGCTCGCCATGGCCGCCGATATTCTGGAACCAGTAGACGAAACCGAACACGGCGACCACCACGGCCAGCGTGAACATCCCGATCAACACGTAATTGGCCTTGGTCTCCATATCGTTCAACTCCGCGGGGTCAGGGACGCGCCGCCGTTTCCGCCGCGGGTTCGACGCGCGAGCGCTTGCCGTGGAAATAGGCCCGCAGCCAGGGGTGCTGGGAGGCGAGCATGGTTTCCATGGTGCCGGCGGCGATCACCTTGTGGTCGGCCAGGACCGCGATCCGATCGCATACCGTGTGCAGGCTGTCGAGGTCGTGCGTCACCATGAATACCGTAAGGCCCAATGTGCGCTGTAATGTGGCAATTAGTGTGTCGAAATCGCCCGCCCCGATCGGGTCGAGGCCGGAGGTGGGCTCGTCGAGGAACACGATATCCGGGTCGAGCGCCAGCGCGCGGGCCAGCGCCACGCGCTTGGTCATGCCGCCGGAGAGTTCCGAGGGGAACTTCTCCAGCACGCTGGCATCGAGACCGACCATTTCCAGCTTGGCGATCGCCAGTTCGTCGAGCAGCCGCTGCGAGAGTTTCAGGTATTCGCGGATGGGGAATTGGAGGTTCTCCCGCACCGTCAGCGAGGAAAACAGCGCGCCTTGCTGGAACAGCACACCCCAGCGCCGCTCGACCCCATGCCGCTCGGCATCGCTCGCCTCGCTCACGTCGACGCCGAGCACCTTGATCGAGCCCGCGCGCCGCGGCAGCAGGCCGATGATGGTGCGCATCAGCACCGACTTGCCGGCGCCGGAACCGCCGACGAAGCCGAGCACCTCGCCGCGATAGACGTCGAGATCGACATGATCGAGCACGATGTTGTCGCCGAAGCCGACGACCAGGTCGCGCACTTCGATGATCACGTCCTGGTGGCCGTTGACCGCCATGGCTCACATCCCGATCGAGGCGAAGAAGATGGCGAAAAAGCCGTCGAGCACGATCACCAGGAAGATCGATTCCACCACCGAGGCGGTGGTCTGCAGGCCGAGCGACTCGGCACTGCCTTTGACATTCATGCCTTCGACACAGGCCACCACCCCGATCACCATCGCCATGAACGGCGCCTTGATGATGCCGACCTCGAAGGTCTTGAGGTCGATCGCCTCCTTCAGCCGCTGCAGGAAGATGTCGGGCGAAATGCCGCCATAGAGCCAGGCCACCAGGCCGCCGCCATAGAGCGCGGCCATGGAGCCGAGGAAGGTCAGGATGGGCACGGCGATGATCAACGCCACGACGCGCGGCAGGATCAACACCTCGACCGGGTCGAAGCCCATGGTGCGCAGCGCGTCGATCTCCTCGCGCATCTTCATGGCGCCGAGCTCGGCCGTGTAGGCGCTGCCGGAACGGCCGGCCACCATGATGGAGACGATCAAGACGCCGATCTCGCGCAAGACCAGGATGCCCACCATGTCGACGACGTAGATGTCGGCGCCGAACTTGCGGAAGTGGAAGATGCCCTGTTGGGCGATGATGCAGCCGATCAGGAAGGTGATCAAAAGGACGATCGGCACCGCGCGCCAGCCGACATTGTCGAGCTGGTGCACCATGGAGGTAAAGCGGAAGCGGCGCGGATTGGCCAGCACGCGCAGCAGCGCCACCGCCACCGCGCCCATCATGTTGACGAAGGCGACGAGCGAGGCGCCCACCGCGACCATGCTCTGCCCGATCGCGGCCAGCGCATCGATGATGCCGCCGAGGCGGCGACGCGCCGGCGCATCTTCCGGCTTGACCGTGTGCAGTTCGTCGATCAGCGCGCGGTAGTCCTCCTTCAGCCCGCTCACCGTGGCGTCGGCGCCGTCGGCGATAAAGCCGCGCCGCAGCCGTTCCAGCAGCCAGGCACCGAAGGTATCGAGCCGCTCGACGGCGGCCATGTCGATGTCGACATGCTTGGCGCTTTGGTAGCGCCGGGCGGCGCTGTTGATCTCGGCTTCGAGCCGCCGCGCGTTCTGCGCGATCCAGGCGCCGCTGCCGGCGAGCCTGAGCCGGTCGCCGTCTGCGCTGCCTTCGAGCAGGGTATTAGTCACGGAATCGATGCCTCGCATGCCGGCCATCCCGGCGGGTGAGGAGGTCAACGCCATACTTGACCACGGCGCACGAACCTGTCGAGGGTGGCGCGGTAGCACAGTCCGATGAATATCAACAGGCCCCTTTCCCTCTCGCTTGCCGTCGAGCGCTGGCCGATTGCCGGCGCTTTTACCATCAGCCGCGGCGCCAAGACCGAGGCGGTGGTGGTGGTGGCCACGCTCAGCGACGGCACGGCGCAGGGGCGCGGCGAATGCGTTCCCTATGCCCGCTACGGCGAAAGTGTCGAGAGTGTGGTGGCGCAGATCGAATCGCAGCGCTCGCCGCTCGCCGCGGGGCTCACGCGCGACGCCCTGCAACGGGCGCTGCCGGCCGGCGCCGCGCGTAACGCGCTCGACTGCGCCTTCTGGGACCTCGCCGCCAAGCGCAGCGGGCGCCCGGTGCACGAACTCGCCGGCCTGCCCGCCCCGCAGCCGCTGACCACCGCCTTCACGCTCTCGCTCGACACGGCGGACGCCATGGCGCGCGCCGCGGCGCATTCGGCAAGCCGCGCCTTGCTCAAGATCAAGCTCGGCGCGCCCGGCGACGAGGAACGAATCACCGCGGTCCGCGCGGCGGCGCCCGAGGCCACCTTGATCGTCGATGCCAATGAGGGCTGGGACGCGCAAAACCTCGCCGGCAATCTCGCCGCCTGCGCGCGCGCCGGGGTCGCGCTGATCGAGCAGCCGCTACCCGCCGAGGACGACGACACGCTCAAAGCGATCCCGCATGCGGTCGCGCTCTGCGCCGACGAAAGCGCGCATGATCGCGCCTCGCTTGCCGCGCTGTCGGGCAAATACGACGCCGTCAACATCAAGCTCGACAAGGCCGGCGGCCTCACCGAAGCCCTCTTGATGGCGGCGGAAGCCGAGCGTCGCGGCCTCGCCGTCATGGTCGGCTGCATGGTGGCGACCTCGCTGGCCATGGCGCCGGCCGTGCTGTTGGCGCAGCGCGCGCGCTATGTCGACCTCGACGGGCCACTGCTGCTCGCCGCCGACCGTCCGGAAGCATTGCGCTACCGGGAAAGCCTAATTTATCCGCCCTCTACGGCCCTATGGGGCTGAGCAGGAAGGTTGATTTCCGTCAAAGCGCGAACGGCAAAATGTGCTCAATCTTTCCTCATGAGCAGACGCCAAAACCTTGCTCCCGATTCCGCGATGGTTGCGTTGGATATCGCCCAGCGCATGCGCGCGCATGCGCGTCTGTGCCACCAGATCGCTGTCGATAGCTGGGATGCGCATGTCGCCGACGAGTTCGCCCAGCTTGCCAGCGAGTTCATGGAAGTGGCGGCGCAAATCGAGGATGAGTGTACGGTCAAGGCCCCGCGCGGCCGGTTGCATTGAGACCGATGGGGGCGGCGTGCGATTCGCGGAGCGGAACTCACGCTTAGATTGCCGCGCGGCTCGCCGGCGCGCCGGTTTGCCGCGCCCAGGCCCCAGATTTGTTCACGAGTTGTCCCGGGCTTTTTAGTTAACCAAAGCTTTCCGCACCCCCTCGCCATGGCCTACACTTGCGGTCAAGATAGGCCCCGTCGGGGTCGTCAACTACGGGACGGGGCAGCATGCGCATCAGGGGATTGGCGCTCGCTACCGCCTTGCTGGCGTCCATGCTGACGCCCGCATCGGCGACCATGCGGATTGCCGGCGACCGCGGCGGCCAGATCGGCCATTACCTGCAAACCTTCGCCCTGCTGCGCTCCTCCGGCGAACACGTCGTCATCGACGGTAATTGCCTGTCCGCCTGCACGCTGCTGCTCGGCATGATCCCGCGCAGCCGCATGTGCGCGACGGCGCGGGCGCGGCTGGGCTTCCACGCCGCCTGGATGCCCGACGCCGCCGGCCGGCCGGTGACCAGCTCCCTCGGCACGCGCGCGCTGTGGAATGTCTATCCGCGCTCGGTGCGGCATTGGATCTCGCGCCACGGCGGACTGTCGCGCCACATGATCTATATGCAGGGCCGCGAGCTCTACAGCTTCGTGCCGAGCTGCGAGGCGGTCAATCAGCGGCAGGTACGCTCACGGCACCGCTACACGCCGCGCCATCTGCGCTATTATTCCGCAAGCGCCGCCAACGATCGCCACTAGCGCCATGGCGGCGTAGGCGGTGCTGCCGAAGGCGCCAAAGAGCCAGCCCGACAAACCGGTCGCCAGCGCCATCGCCGCGCCCTGGGCAATGGCGTAATAGCCTTGCGCGCTCGCCGCCTGGCCCGACGGTGCATGGCGCGCGATGAAGGTGAGCGCGCCGAGATGGGTGGCGCCGAACGAGGCCGCGTGCAGCACCTGCAGGAATGGCAGCGCCGCCACCGGCGGATTGAGCGCCATCAGCGCCCAGCGCAACGCGCCGCCGCCGGCGCCGATGAGCAGCAGGCCGATCGGCGTCAAGGCGCGCGGCAGCCGGCTTTGCAGCGCGAACAGCACGATCTCCGCGATGACGCCGAGCGCCCACAGTGCCGCAATGGCGCTGCCGTCGAGCCCTTGCTGGTGCCAGGCCAGCGCCGAGAAGCTGTAATAGACCGCGTGGCTTGACTGGATCAGGCTCGCCCCGGCCAGGACCGCGAGGAACATGGGATCGCGCAGCAATGCCTTGCGCGGCACCGCCGGCGCACCCGCGGCCGGCGCTACCGTCGTCAGCGGCTCCAGCGGCAGGCTCGCCAGCGCCACGATGCCGGCGCCCGCCACGATCAGCCAGATCAGATGGCGCGGCGCCATGACGTCGGTCGCAAAGCCGGCGGCGAACGTGCCGAGGATGAAGGCGGCCGAACCCCATAAGCGCACCGGGCCATAAGCGCGCCCGCGCTGGCCGAGACCTTTGAGCGCATAGGTGTCGGCCAGCGGCATCACCGGCGTGGCGAATAACGAGGCCAACGCATAGGCGGCGAGAATTGCCAGGGTGCCGTCGGCGAACGCGAGCAGCAGCGTGCCGGCAACGCTCGCCGCCGCGGTCACGATCAGCGCCGCGCGCAGGGCGTCGCGGCGGTCGGCCTCGCGCGCAGCGAAGGGAATCGCCAGCACCCGCACCACCATGGGGACCGCCAGCACCAGGCCGATACTGGCGGCATCGAGCCCTTTGGCGCGCAGCCACAGCGGAAAGAACGGCAATTGCACGCCGCTCAGCACAAAAATCGCCGCATAGAGCAGCGCCAGCCGGGAGGCAAAGCCGAATCGGAGCGGTGGAAAAGCCGGCATATCGCTGTCTGGCCGAATCAAGCAGGCTGATTGATAAACTGCCGCGACGGGATTGCCCATGGCGACGGACCCACCAACTCCCATGGCGCCGGCGAGCGGCGTGAGCGAGCGCGATTACGAGGCGCTGCTGGCGACGCTATCGTCGAGCGCGGCCGGGCGCGGCTTTCTCGCCGAATTCGCCCGCCGCAACCGCATGACCGAAACCGACATGCTGCTGGCGGCGCTGGCACGCCTGGAAGCGATGATCGTCGCCACACAGCAGCCGCCGGTCGCTGCCGCCACGGTGGAGCCGGCAGCGGCCGTCATGCCGAGCGCGCGGCACGCGGTCGCGGCGGCGCCCGACCAAGCCGATGGCAGCGAGTCGAAACTCAATTGGTTTGTGGAGACTCTGCCTCCGGTCGCCAAACGCGCGGCACCGGCCATGCCATCCAGCGACGCACCTGTACCGCAGCCGCCGGCGAACCCGCTGGCGCAACTCATGGCGCTGAGCGAGGAGGAGCGCCTGGCGTTGTTCACGTGAACAGTGAGGCGTGAGCGGTGCTAGTCGCTATTCACCAACCGCGCGAACAATTCCGCATCGACATTGCCGCCCGACAACACGCCGACCACCACTTTTCCGGCGACCGCCGGCCTGCCGGCAAGCAGCGCGGCGAGACCGATGGCGCCGCCCGGTTCCACCACCAGCTTGAGCTCCTCGAAGGCGTAACGCACCGCGCGCGCCACCTCGGCGTCGCTGGCGATCAGGCCCTGTCCGATCAATTCGCGCGTAATCGGAAACGTCAGTTCGCCCGGCGTGTTGCTCATCAGCGCATCGCAAATGGTGCCGCTCAGGCGCGGATTGGCCTCGCGCCGCCCGCTCTTAAACGAGCGCAGCGTGTCGTCGAAGCCTTCCGGCTCGACGGTGTAGAACGCGGCCTGCGGCACGCGCGCCTTGACGCCGAGCGAGATGCCGGCCGCCAGCCCGCCGCCGGAGGCGCCGATCACCACGATGTCCGGCGTCAGGCCCAGCGCCGCCAGATCCTCAACGATCTCGGCGCCGATGGTGCCCTGCCCGGCAATGATCAGCGGATCGTCATAGGGCGGCACCAGCGTGGCGCCGCGTTCGGCGACGATGCGCGCCGCGATCGCCGCGCGGTCCTCGCTGTTGCGGTCATAGGCGATGACCTCAGCGCCCAACGCCTCGGTGCGCGCGCGTTTGGCGCGCGGCGCGTCGCTCGGCATCACGATGGTGGCGCGCATGCCCAAGAGCTTCGCCGCCGCCGCCACGCCCTGCGCATGATTGCCGCTCGAATAGGCCACCACGCCAGCGCCGCGGCGCTCCAATGGGATGTGCGAAATCTTGTTGTAGGCGCCGCGGAATTTGAACGAGCCGGTCCGTTGCAGCGTTTCGGCCTTGAGGAACACACGCGCGCCGAGCCGTTCGTCGAGCACCGGCGCATTGATCAGCGGCGTGCGCACCGCGACGCCCTGCAGGCGCCTTTGCGCCGCCGCGATATCGGCGGCGGTGGGGAGCATGCGGGTCTCGATGGCGCCCATGCACGCAGCATAGCGCATGCGGAGCGATGTGCGAACCGGCCGTCGTCCCCGCGCAGGCGGGGACCCATACCTCGCAGCTGATCGATAGGATTGTGGTTATGGGTCCCGGTCCTCGCTGCGCTCGGCCGGGACGACTGCCAAATGATTTACGCCGCCTTGCGCATGCGCGCTTTGCGCACCCAGCGCGCCAGCCGGGCCGGACGCGGCGCCTTTTGCGCCGTGGTCACGTGTTCCAGGAACATGGCCGCGCTTTGCTCCCAGCTCATGCCGAGCGCGAAGTCGCGGCAGTCGTCGCGGCAGAGTTCCAGCGCCGCCAGACAGGCGCGGCGCAAATCCGCATCGATCGCCCCGACCGGCGCGGAGCCGATCACGTCGCGCGGTGCCGGCGCCGGGAAAGCCGCCACCGGCACGCCGCTCGCCAGCGCCTCCAACAGCACCAGGCCGAAGGTGTCGGTGCGGCTGGGGAACACGAACACATCCGCCGCCGCATAGATCTCGGCCAATGCCTCGCCCTGTCGCGCGCCGAGGAACACCGCATCGGGAAATTGCCGCGCCAGGCTGACCCGCGCCGGCCCGTCGCCGACCACCAGTTTCGTTCCCGGCAGATCGAGCGCGAGGAAGGCCTGCAGGTTCTTCTCCACCGCCACGCGTCCCACGGTCAGAAAGATCGGCCGCGGCAGATCGAGGCTCGCGCCGCGGCGCGGGCGGAACAGATGCGCGTCGACGCCGCGCGGCCACAGCTTCACGTCATGGAAGCGGCGCAGCCAGCGCCAGGTCGCCTCGGCGGTCCAGCGCCCGGCGAGCGGCACCCGCTCGGCGAGATAATCGGGAAAGCGGGTGTGGAAGCTGGTGGTGAAAGGCAGGCCGCGCCTGATGCAGAGCCGGCGCAACGCATGGCCGAGCGGACCTTCGGTGGCGATGTGGATCGCCACCGGGCGCACCTGCTCGAGCCGGCGTTCGACGTCGCCCGGCGCCGGCAGCGCCAGACGAATCTCCGGATAGCTCGGCATCGGCAGCGTGAAGAAGGCGTCGGGGGAGAGGAATTCAAGCTCGGCGCCGAGCGCGAGCGCTTCCCGCGCGACATGGCTCAGGGTGCGCACGACGCCGTTGACTTGGGGATGCCAGGCGTCGGTCGCGACCAGGATTTTCATGCGTTCATGCCGCCTGCGGCTGCGGCAGCGCTTCCGCCGGCTCGGCGTTACGCAACGCCTCGGTCCAGGTGATGATCTCGAAGCGGCCGTCGGCGCGCTCGCCCACCGCCGTGCAGCTTTCCACCCAGTCGCCGCAATTGATGTAGCGCAGGCCGTAGTCGTCATGAAGCGCGGCGGTGTGGATGTGGCCGCAGATGACGCCGTCGGCCTTATACCGTTGCGCCTCGGTCGCCAGCGCCTTCTCGAAGGCGCCGATATAGTTCACCGCGTTCTTCACCTTCAGCTTGGCCCATTTCGACAGCGACCAGTAGGGCGCGCCGATCAGCCGCCGCGCCACGTTGAACAATCGGTTGGCGGTGAGCGCGAAGTCGTAGGCCTTGTCGCCGAGCAACGCCAGCCAGCGCGCCTGCGTCACCACCAGATCGAAGATGTCGCCATGCACGACCAGATAGCGGCGGCCGTCGGCGCCTTCATGGATGGCGTTCTCGGTCACCTCGATGCCGCCGAAATGGGTGCCGTAATAGCCGCGCAGGAATTCGTCGTGATTGCCGGGCGTGTAGATCAGCCGCGCGCCCTTGCGCGCCTTGCGCAGCAGCTTCTGCACCACGTCGTTATGCGCCTGCGGCCAGTACCAGGACGAGCGCAACGCCCAGCCGTCGACGATGTCGCCGATCAGATAGATGGTGTCGGCATCGTGATGGCGGAGGAAATCGAGCAGCTTCTCGGCCTGGCAGCCGCGCGTGCCCAGATGCACGTCCGAGATGAAAAGCGCGCGATAGCGCTTCGTGGCGACGTCCGTCACGATGCGCGAGTCTTCATCAGCCTGTTCATGTCTAAATGCATTTAGCATGCCGATATTTCAGTTTTATGACAGCGATGTTGACCTATTGCTAAGCACTTCGACTGTCGATGGTTTCTCCGCAGATTGTCCCTGTTTGAGTGACGCGGTTCAGGCCGCCACCGGCTGCGCCAGGGCGCGGCGAAAGCGCACCAGCGTGTAGACGCCGAACGGCTTGACCTTGCGCCGCTCGATCAGTTCGGCGCCGCCGTGGCTTTGCGCCCAGGCGGCCAGTCGCTGAAACGGAAACTCCGGTCTCAAGCCGAGCCGACGCGCCTGCTGTGCCAACAGCCGCTCGACCGTTGCGGCAAAACCGCGCTCGGAATAAAGATGGTTGACCAGGATGATCTGCCCGCCCGGCTTCACCACCCGCGCGCATTCCGACAGCACGCGTTCGGGATCGGCGACCAGCGTGATGACGAACTGGCCGACCACGCAGTCGAAGCTGGCGTCGTCGAATTTGAGGTCGTGAGCGTCCATCACCGTCAGTCCCTTGACGTGCGGATAACGGCCGCTCGCCGCGCGCAGCCGCGCCCGCGCGATCATCGGCTCCGACAAGTCGATGCCGGTGATCTCGGTGGTGTCGTCGTAGTCGTCGAAGGACAGGCCGGTGCCGACGCCGATCTCCAGGATGCGCCCGCCCACATCGCGCGCGGCGCGCGCGGCGGCGCGCCGGCCGTTGACGAAGACGGGACCGCACAGCACGTCATAGACCGGCGCCCAGCGGGCATAGGCCTTTTCCATTATCTGCTTGTCGGGATCGCGCAGCATTGGGTTCCTCAGTCGAATCAACAAGTCCCGGCTGACGGTCGACCTAGCAACGCTGTGCGACAAACAAGCGACAGCCTCGCGATTGCACCGCCGATCATCTACGCTCCGCGCTGTTCGCCTCCACCTTGTGGGGAGGGGTTAGGGGTGGGAGTCGGTGTAATATGGCCGCGCGCGACCAAGACGATGGCCGGCCTTGGGCGCGCACCGATCGCGCGATGGCGCCGCCGCAACGCAGCTTCGCGCGGCAGATGCGCAAGACGCCGACGCAAACCGAGCGCAAACTGTGGCGGCACCTCCGCCATCGCCTGCCGTTACATGGCTCGCATTTCCGACGGCAGGTGCAGATCGGGTCTTACATCGCCGATTTTGCCTGCCATCAATTGAAGCTGGTGATCGAACTCGATGACGGCCAGCACGGATGGCAGACGCTGAAAGACGAAGTTCGCTCCGGACGTCTGCAGGCCGACGGCTATCGCGTTCTCCGCTTCTGGAATAACGACGTGCTTTCGAATATCGATGGCGTGCTGACTGCAATTCAAAACGCGATCGCTACGACCCCCACCCCCGACCCCTCCCCACAAGGGGGAGGGAGAACAAGAAATGAGGCTCCCATGGATCTCGGTATCGCCGGCCGCAAAGCCATCGTCTGCGCCTCCAGCCGCGGCCTCGGCAAGGCATGCGCGCGCGCACTCGCCGAAGCCGGCTGCGAGGTGGTGATGAACGGCCGCGACGAAGCGCGGCTCGCCGCCGCCGCCGCCGAGATCGCCGCTGCGACCGGCGTCAAGGTCACGCCCGTCGCCGCCGATGTCGCCGACCCGGCCGGCCAGAAGGCGCTGCTCGCCGCCTGCCCCGCCCCCGACATTCTGGTGAACAACAATTCCGGGCCGCCGTTTCGCGATTTCCGCGAACTGACGCGGCAGCAGATGATCGATGGCGTCATCGCCAACATGATCGTCGCCATCGAACTCATCCAGAAGGTGATCGATCCGATGACCGCGCGCGGCTTCGGCCGCATCGTCAACATCACCTCCGGCTCGGTGAAGATGCCGCTCGCCGGCCTCGACCTCTCCTCCGGCGCGCGCGCCGGCTTGACCGCCTTCCTCGCCGGCGTCGCCCGCACCGTCGCCGACAAGAACGTGACCATCAACAATATCCTGCCGGGCACCTTCGACACCGACCGGCTGCGCTCGAACATCAAGTCGAATGCACAGAAGATGGGGACGAGCGAGGAGGAGGCCGCCAAGGCGCGCCTCGCCACCATCCCGGCGCACCGTTTCGGCGCCCCGGCCGAGTTCGCCGCGGCCTGCGCCTTCCTGTGCTCGGCGCAGGCCGGCTACATCACCGGACAGAATCTGCTGATCGACGGCGGCGCCTTCAACGGGGCGTTCTGAACGCGCGCGCCAAAACGCGAAAAGGCCGGCGTCGCCGCCGGCCTTCGCATATTCGACGTGCGCCGATGACGGCGGATCAGTGCTTGGCCGGGTTCGGGAACGGCATCTTGTCCCAATAATAGCGCAACCCGACCGAGATGATGTTGATGTGCGACTGCACCGAGCCAACATAGGTGGTGGTGCCGGACCACGGATTGCCGGTACCGGGACCGAGATCGAGCGAGGCGTCCTTCACATCGATGTAGGAATAGGCGAGATCGAAAACGAGACCGTCGAACGCCGGCGGCCGATAGCTCAAGCCCACCGAATACCACATGCGGTCATCATCCGGCAGCCGCGGCGTGCGCACACTGTCGGTGATCGGGCTCTTCTCATAGGCAATGCCGGCGCGCAGCGTCAGGCTCGGGTCGACAATATATTCGCCGCCCAGCGAATAGAGGTAGCCGTCGCTGTAGTTGAACGGGAACTGCACCGCGTTCAGCCCGATCAGCGCCGGAGCGCCGTTCGGCTGCAGCAGCGACGAGGTGCCGATGCGGCTCCAGTTCGACCATTCAAAGCCGGCGAGCAGCGTGAAGCGATCGCCGATACCCTGGCGCAGACCGACGGTTACCATGTCGGGCATATTGAGCGTCAGGTTGACCGAGCCCGGGGTCGAGATCGGCGCCGAGAAGCTGGTGCCTGGCGGCAACTCCAGCGTGCCGTTGATCTTCTGATCGAGCGCCGAACGATAGCCGATGCCGATCTGCGTCTTTGGGAGCGGCGTCAGCGTGACGCCGGCGGTGAAGCCATAGCTCCAGCCGGCGCCGCTGACGGAACCGGTCAGCGGCGACAGGCCGTTGAGCCCGAGGAAAGCGCCATAGGACACTTTCATGTATTCGACCTGCAGGCCGGCGCCGACACTGATCCAATCGTTGATCTTGTAGGCGACGGTCGGCGAGAAATTATAGGTCTCGACCTTGGCGCTCTGTCCGTAAGCGGCGCCGGCCCAGAGCTGCGGGAAGTTCACGCCCAAGCCGAACGGCGCGTTGGTCGACATGCCGATCCAGAGCCGGTCGTTGAGCTGGTAGGACGAATAGCTCGCCGGCACAACCGCATAGTCGCCGCTGTTCGACGGCGCGTTGTCGAAGGCCCCCAGCGTCGCCGAGCTGAAGCTGTGCGAGGCATGCGGCAGGATCGTGCTGACGGAAGTCTCGTACTGCTTGCCCTTGAACTGAGTAATGGTCGCCGGATTCCAGAACATGGACGACAAGGCGCCGCCGGCAGCAATACCGGCAAAGGAGGCGCCCTGCCCGTAGGCGCTCTGCTCGCGGATGGCGAAGCCGCCCGCATTCGCCGCCGCCGTTGCGATCACAAAAAGCCCCAACGCGCTACCCGCGCGAAGAGTGAGACCCGCCCAGCGCAACCCCATGACCATCTTCACCCCATCACCCGTGCCGACTAACGATTGGGTCGGCTCGCTTTTTCCTCGAAGCGGCATGGTGGCCAATGGTTGTGATTTCGACAATGGCCATTGTCGCCAAATTGGCCGATCTGGCGGCAAAACAGGCAAAATCAGCGCCGCTGTGGTATTGTCGACACAGCGCGGCGCTGGATTAAACTATCCGATAATTCAATGGCTTGTGCGAAAATCCGGCAGCGTGGGCAAAAGCCCGCCGCGCCGTGGTGGACCCAGCACCTGCGCTAGCTCGCCCGCGCGCGACAGCGCCCCATCAGGTCCGGAATTCGACCCCGAGGCGCGCGCCGATCCGCCAGATCACGTGGCAGGGCTGCTTGAGGTGGTCATTCTCGATCAACAGCGTAAAGTCGTCGGGAATGCCGACCTGGCTGGCGACCTCGAGGCAAGCGCCGGCGGGTGACAAGTTGCGCACGCGGCAGTCGATGCGTGCCGGCGCGGTTGAAAGCGATATTGCCCGCTTTCAGCGTTCGATGGCGTAGAAGCTTGCGTCGTTCGTTCATGACGATCCTCCATCGAACTCAACGCGCGCACGGCCCCTGTTGCGCGTTGCGATGGTCCCTCGGCGCATGCCGAGCGCCGAGACCCTACGCCGAACGCTTTATCCGATCGTAAAACTAAACGTGGAAATCGATCAATTTGCGTTAGCAATTGCTTACCATAACTGACGCCGCAATTGCGCGCAGGGGCGCGCTTTTTATGTTCATTTTACGAACCGGCGCGGCGGCAGGGCCTAGAATGCGTGGCACGGCATCGGCGTTTCGCGCGGGACCGACACCATGCTCGGCTGGCTGGTTGGCAATTGCGAACTACTCGGCATCACCGCCCAGAACTGGATGGTGGTGGCGGCCGGCGCGCTCGTGCTCTATGTGCTGGCGCTGCTGGCGGCCCGCCTGCGCCACGCCCGCCAGCATTAGGCCGGCTGCGCCCGCACCGCTCGCCGGTCCGGCAGAGCGGTTGATCCCTGCCCGCGCCCATCGCATGATCGGCGCCCTGCCCCCGCCGACCCTCCCCCGAACGCTTGCCAAGGAGACACGGAATGAAGCTCGTCCGCTACGGCGCGCCCGGCCGCGAGAAGCCCGGCATCCTCGACGCCGACGGCAAGATCCGCGATCTCTCGCGCGTGGTGAACGACATCGACGGCGCCATGCTCGCCGGCGGCGGGCTGGCCAAGATCCGCAAGGTCAATATCAAGCGGCTGAAGCCGGTCGCCCGCAAGCCGCGGCTCGGCCCCTGTGTCGGCCACGTGCGCAACTTCATCGCCATCGGGCTGAACTATGCCGACCATGCCGCCGAATCGGGCTCGCCGGTGCCGAGCGAGCCGGTGATCTTCAACAAGCAGCCGTCCTGCATCTGCGGGCCCAACGACAACACCATGGTGCCGAAGGACTCCACCAAGCTCGACTACGAGGTCGAGCTCGCCGTGGTGATCGGCAAGCGGGCGCGCTATCTCGCCAAGGACAAGGCGATGGACGCGGTCGCCGGCTACTGCATCGCCAACGATGTGTCGGAGCGCGCCTTCCAGATGGAGCACGGGCAAACCATCGCCAAGGGCAAGGGCTGCGAAACCTTCGGCCCGCTCGGGCCCTGGTTCGTCAGCAAGGACGAGATCAAGAACCCGCAGGCGCTCGACATGTGGCTCGACGTCAACGGCGACAAGCGCCAGCGCGGCAACACCCGCACCATGGTGTTCGATGTGGCGCATCTGGTCTGGTACTGCTCGCAGCTTTTCGTGCTGGAGCCGGGCGACGTGATCGCCACCGGCACGCCGCCGGGCGTTGCCTTCGGCATGAAGCCGCCGAAATATCTCAACGCCGGCGACGTGGTGACGCTCGGCATCAGCGGGCTGGGCGAGCAGAAGCAGAAGGTGGTGGCGTATAAGGGGTGAGTGGCACAGCGACATCGAGCAGGCCAACCGCTGAAGAGCTTCGGCGTCTCATTTTTTCCAAAGCTGCTTCGAAGCCAAGTCCGCGCCCTCATGAAGTGCTTTAAGCTTCGCTGCCGCAACCTGTGGATGAACGCGCCCGCCCAGACCGCAGTCTGTTCCGGCGATGACGTTTTCGCGGCCGATGACGCTTGCGTATTGAATAAGTCGGTCGGCAACGAGTTCGGGGTGCTCTACGACATTGGTTGCATGGCTTACGACGCCGGGGATAACGATTTTATCCTTGGGCAACTTGATGACATCGCGGAACACCTTCCACTCATGCTCATGGCGGACATTGCCGGCCTCGACGGAGTAGGCTTGCGCCTTCACTTTGAGAAGAAGGTCTATAACGTCCTTGAGCTGTACGTCCCCCACGTGCGGCCCATGCCAGCTGCCCCAGCAGATGTGGAAACGAACGCGGTCTTCCGGAATTCCCTCTAGCGCGTGGTTCACGGCCTCCACTTGGAACTCAGCCCATTTTCGATATCCGGCCAAATCGCCATCGGTCGAATACCACCAGTCGTAGATGTCGACCAAAGCAGGATCATCAATCTGCAAGATAAAACCCGCATCCACGATGGCCTTGTATTCGTCGCGGATCGCCTCCGCCAAAGCCCAGGTGTATTCTTCTCGAGTCTTATAAAATTCGTTCGGCAGAATTTGCAAGGTGGCTGGCGACACCGCCGTCATGAACGCTTCTTCGACGCGCGCGCCCTCCAGCGCGGCAGCCAAATTCTGCGCATCGCGCTGGATGCGTGCATCGCCGGTATATTTGACAGGGCCGGTGCAGGTCAGTCCGTACATGCGCGCGGAACTGGTACCGCTTTGGCCGGTGCTTGGCCCACTGCCACTACTGGTTTGACCGGCGCTGGCTTCCGCGGCATAGAACTCGGCGAATTCTTTGCGCTCTTTGCTGCCGAACGTCCACGCAGCGCGGCCCTTCTTGGCCTGCTCCTGCCTGACCTCGAACCCCGCCAGCCGATCGTAAACGTAGGACCACCAAGCGCCATAGTCGACGGACCGGCGCATTGCTTTGCCGAACTCGCCATCATTCACAATATCGATGCCAAGATCCGTCTGTTGTTTGACCACTTCGGCAATCGCCGATTTCAGTCTTGGTTCAAGTTTATCGTCAGGTGCGTCGTCCCGGTAGAGTTCCATCAAATCGTCCGGCCGCGTCAGGCTCCCGACATGCGTGGTCAGGATGCGAGTGGTGCTGCGTTTCATGCCTTAGTCCTCCATGCAATCGTTATCGCCACAGCTCGCGCGTCGCGAGATTTGCCCCCTCCGCGAGCGCCGCTAGTTTTGCCCAGGCAATTTGGGGGTGAATTCTGCCCCCCAAACCACAGTCGGTTCCGGCGATCGTGTTTTCACGACCGACCAATTGCGCAAAGCGAACGATCCGATCCGCCACCAGGCGTGGATGTTCCACCACATTGGTCGCATGGCTGACCACGCCGGGAATGAGAACCTTGCTCTCCGGGAGCTTCACATCTTTCCATACGCGCCATTCATGCTCGTGGCGTACGTTTCCGGCCTCAACCGAATAAGCTTGCGCTCGAACGGACAAGACAAGATCCACGATGTCGGCAAGCGGGATATCGGTCGTGTGCGGGCCGTGCCAGCTGCCCCAACAGATGTGGTAACGAATACGATCTTCTGGCAGCCCGCGCAGGGCGTGATTCAACGCGTCGATGCGGACGCGTGAATACTTCTTGAACTCTTCGAGCGACGGCTCCGGATCGATCATGTCCCAGTTATCCGGCAAGCTCGGGTCGTCGATCTGAAGTATCAATCCAGCGTCGACGATGGCCTTATATTCTTCGCGCATTGCCTCGGCGACGGCGAATACGAACTCCTCCTCTGTCTTATAATGTAGATCGCCACTACGCGCGAAGCTCCCTGGAGAAACGGCGCAGACGAATCCTTCGTCCACGCTCGAAGCGCTGAGCGCATTCTTCAGATTCGCTATGTCGGCTCGCACTGCAGCCAGCCCCGTATAAGTGATGGGCCCTGTGCAAACCGGACGCTGTCCAGCCCGTCGCGCGAGGCTTCCCTGAAGCGATGTGGCGTCGGGATCTCGATAAAATTCGCTGAACTTTTGAAAATCACGCCGATTGCCGGCAACCGTGAGACCGACATTTGCGACGCTCGAACGACGTAATTCCACCTGCCCGACTTCTTCGGCCGGCGAAAACCCGCCCAATCTTGCATAGGCATAGTTCCACCACACGCCATAGTCCAACGAAGCGGTCATGGCTTTTCCGAACTCGCCGTCGTCAGGAATGTCGACGCCGACGTTCTTCTGTTGTCGGACCGTTTCGTTAACTGCCTCCTTCAGTGCATCCGCAAACTTGCGCTCATCGGTACACTCGCCGAGGCTTCTCGCGCGGTTTAATTCAATGAGCGCCTGAGGACGCGGGAGACTGCCCGCATGCGTCGTGAGAATCCTGTCGGTACTTCGTTTCATGCTTCTTCTTCCCGCCCAGCGGGCCCCGTTTGTGATGGAATCAATCGTTATTTCATGCGCGCCTTGAATGGATCTTTGACGCTCTCGACCTTGTCGAAAGCGACGTTGACCAGCTGGCCATTTATCTTTTCGACCCGCCGGATATAGATCGTCTGCACCACGTCGCGGGTATGGGGATCGATGGACATCGGTCCCCGAGGACTGATCCAATGCATGCCCTTTGCCGCGTCGATCAAAGTCTTGCCATCGGCCGTTCCGCCGGTCTTTTTCAGCGCCTCGTAAATTAGGTGCATGCCGTCCCAGCCGCCGATCGAGAATATATCGGGGTTGCGGTGATAGGCTTCGCGGTAGGCCTTTACGAACGCTTGGTTCTCGGAGTTCTTCAGGTTGTAATCGTAGTGCGAGGCGGTAATGGTGCCGAGCGCCGTGTCACCCATGCCTTTCAGGGCGTTTTCGTCAGTCAGGACGTCCTGGCCGAAAATCTTAGTATTTTTCGCATCGATGCCTCGCTCCGCCAGCGCCTTCCCCAGCGCCGCGGGCTGCGTGCCGCCTGGTATCCAAAGATAAAGCGCCTCGGGATGCGCATCCTTCATGCGCTGGACGAAAGGAGCGAAGTCCGGGTTGGCCACAGGCCAACGCACCGAGCCGACGATTTCGCCGCCGGCGGCCTTGAAGGCGCGCTGGAATGAGGCCTCCGCGTCGTGCCCGGGCGCATAATCGCTGACCCCAGTATAAATCTTCCGCGCTCCGTGTTGGTAGACCCAGGTACCCAAGGTTTCATTGGTCTGCGGCACGGTGAAGGAAGTCCGCGCCATATAGGGCGACTTGGTCGTAATGATCGCAGTCGCGGCGTTCATCACGACCATGAACTTCTTCGCTTCCTTCGAGGTGTCCGCGGCGGCGAGAGCGTTAGGCGTGAGAATGTATCCTGCCAAAACATCGGCATGGTCGCGGACAACAAGCTCTTGTGAAAGCCGCTTTGCCAACGGCGGTGCTATGCCGCCGACATCTTTGCGAATGAATTCTATTTTCTTACCCGCGACCATATCCCCGTGTTGCTTGACGTAGAGTTTGATCGCGTTATCCATTTGCGTGGCGGTGTCGGCGAATTGGCCGGAGTACGGCATCACAAGACCAATCTTGATCGACTCTTGCGCGCGAGCAGCCGACGCGACGAGGGCGCCGGCAATGACCAAGCCAAGACTGAAGATTGCTTTTCGCATGATATGCCTCCCAGGCGATTATTTTCATGCTCCATTATGGGAGCTTGGTCACAGCATATCTTCGCCTTCATGGCGTTGTCCAGATTTAATAAGTACTCTTACTATTTTTCGTATGTGTACTTACTATATGCAGTATTGCGCGCTTAACCGACAAATCACTGGGAGCGCACGACGTAGTTCAAGCGCTGGCGCTGACGTGTTATAGAGTTGTTGGCCAAGAATAGGACTTGCAATGACGAAAGATGATCTGGACATCTACAGCCGGCCGGGCCACCTGATCCGGCGGCTGCAACAGATCGCTACGGCGATCTTCATGACGGAGACGGCTGAGTTCGGTATCACGCCCGTTCAATACTCCGCTCTTCTTGCAGTACGAAACCACGCGGGGATCGTGCAAACGACCCTGTCCGAAATCATTGCGTTCGATCGCTCGACGATTGGCGAGGTAGTCAGACGACTTGAAGCGAAGAAACTCATTCGGCGGGCGGTTGGCGCCGGGGATCGTCGCACAATGTCACTTTACATAACACCAGCCGGCCGCCGACTGTTGGCGAGAGTGAAGAAATCCGTCGATGGGGCTCAGCTCAAGATATTGGCGCCCCTCGAAGCCAACGACCGTGCCGCTTTCATGCGGATTATGCGTATGCTGGTCGACTTAAACAACGATCATAGTCGCGTCCCGCTGCAATTGGCCGCCGCGTCAACGAGCGACTGAATCCTGCTAGACCTCGTGGTTAGGCGCCGAGCTCGATCTGCGGGCCCAACGACAACACCATGGTGCCGAAGGACTCCACCAAGCTCGACTACGAGGTCGAGCTCGCCGTGGTGATCGGCAAGCGGGCGCGCTATCTCGCCAAGGACAAGGCGATGGACGCGGTCGCCGGCTACTGCATCGCCAACGATGTGTCGGAGCGCGCCTTCCAGATGGAGCACGGGCAAACCATCGCCAAGGGCAAGGGCTGCGAAACCTTCGGCCCGCTCGGGCCCTGGTTCGTCAGCAAGGACGAGATCAAGAACCCGCAGGCGCTCGACATGTGGCTCGACGTCAACGGCGACAAGCGCCAGCGCGGCAACACCCGCACCATGGTGTTCGATGTGGCGCATCTGGTCTGGTACTGCTCGCAGCTTTTCGTGCTGGAGCCGGGCGACGTGATCGCCACCGGCACGCCGCCGGGCGTTGCCTTCGGCATGAAGCCGCCGAAATATCTCAACGCCGGCGACGTGGTGACGCTGGGCATTAGCGGGCTCGGCGAGCAGAAGCAGAAGGTGGTGGCATTTAAGAGGTGACGATCATCGTCAGGCGCGGTTGCGCCCTTGCGCCCGCGTTGAATTCACGCCGCCTCGATCTTGCTGGCGACTTTCTGCTGCAGCCGCTTGACCGCCAGCCGCAGCGCGGCGATGTCGGTTTCCAGCCGCATCACGCGCATGGCCAAATCCGCGGGCGACATTTGCATGTACGCCGTCGCCGTTGTCGGCGCCAGCGGCGCGTCCTGGGCTTGCGCGAACACCACGCCCATGTCGTTGTCGCGCTGCCACTTCACCGAGGCGCGCAACTTTTGCCCGCGCAGCGGGATGTCGAGTTCGAAGCTGTCCACCGGGGCGGGCGGCAACTCGAATTTCAGCCGCGCGCCGGTCTCGGAAATCTCGCGCACTAGGCATTCGACGGCGCAGGGGCTGTCGTCGAAATAGACAGACCCGTGCAACAGGGTCTTCTGTCGTCGCTTGGCGCGTTGCTCGACCATCGGCGGCACTCTCCGCCTCGGCGGTGAAATTGCGGTTAACGAAGATCACCCCCACCCCGCCCGCCAGTGCGGCTAACGCGCTTCGGCGGGCGGCGCCCCTCCGAGGGAGGGTGAACGAGTCTGCGGCAGGACCGGATTTTGGTCTCATCTCCACTCCTTGATGGTTACGATGAGCCAGAAATCCTCCGTTCCTCAAGCCTTTAAATCTGTCTCACAGGCACTGATGCCGGACAGGTCCCTCATTTGAATTGTTATGTGCGGGCGAAAATGCGGCGGGGAAAATCTACTGTGGTATCTTTTCAGTAACTTTCCTCAACTGCTGATCTGACTTTTCTTAACCGTTCTGACCACATCCCCCGGACCTCTTTTGGGGGTGGGCCGGGGATGTGTCTATGTCTGTTTTTGATGTGGTGGACAGCGCCCGCTCCCGGCAGCGAGCCCCCCTTACTCAAGCGGCATCCAGATTCCATTGGCTTCGTTCTGCCAAAACTTATCTTTATGAGATTCTCTTCCCATTTCGCGTGCCATAAGATGGTTTGCGGCAGCATGTCCGCTTCTCTAATCGGCCGTTCGGGGTCAAGCGCTTTCAGGCTACCAACGTCCGTCCGTCGGGGTTGGCAGTGACGCGAATCGGTCAGGAACGAAAAAATGTTAAACCTGTAACCTGATAAATTTCATTGTACGAAGGTGTATTGTACGAAGGTGCCTTGGGGGCCGATATAGCTTTGACCCACCACGAGCCCGCATCGTATGCCCGCTATCGGTAAACAGCAACAAATTAGGGATGTCCGCTCGGAGTTCGTTTACCCCTAAAAGCAGAAATTTCTTACGGCGCCGCAATCGGTCGAGATTGGGGCCCACAGTCGACATCGGAGCTTCTATGCGCGAGGGACAGCCCACTGCTCCGACGCTTTCGCCCATAAGTTGACAGGCCTCCCTACATTTCTTTGGTCGAACGATATTTGACCATTTTTGCGTTGCCAACCAGCAGGGGGCGGAACCGGACAGTTTCTGCGGCCACGAAATCGCAGAATGCACGAACGCGCGCCGTGCGCCGTAAATCCGAATGCATAACGATATAGATTTTCGACCCGGCCTCCGGAATCGGCCCCAGCAAAAACTCAAGGTCTTCCTCTCCGCTGCCAAGCAACATCGGCAACGGCGCCAATCCGGCCCCCGACTTTACGGCGGCGAGGACGCCAAGCATCGAATTGCCGCGGGCCGCCACTGTGGCCCGTGGCGCCGCGCTTCGAAGCCAGCGGCTTGCCTGAATCTGAGCTATTTCACCGCCAAATTCGATCACTTCATGATTGTCCAAATCCTCCAGTTGTTGCGGGCGGCCACGACGCTTGATGTAGCTCTGGCTTGCATAAACAGACCATGAGGCATCGGCGATCTTTCGGGCGATAAGGGATTCATCGCCGGGTTCATGCATGCGCAGAGCGACCTCAGCCTCACCTTTAGCAAGATCAAGTCGGCGGTCGGTCATGATGAGGTCGACACGTAGCTCGGGGTATTTTACTCGGAACGACTCGATTAGCGGCGCAAGCAGCCGTGACGCCATTCCTTCGGGACATGTTACCCGCAGTGTTCCGCTGAGTTCCTGTCCCCCTGATATCAGCTGCCGCTGGAATGACGTGATGGATCGCTCGACGTCTTCCGCGTGAGGGAAAAGCGTCTTGCCGAATTCGGTGAGCCGGTAACCGGTCTGATGATGTTCGACAAGCTTGTGCTTGATAATCTCCTCAAGCGCGGAGAGCCGCCGTTGCACGGTCGGCTGACTGACACCGAGAGCTTTCGCCGCAGCAAGCGTGCTACCTTCGCGCGCGACCGCCAGAAAGTAACGCAGGTCATTCCAGTCGAATGTTGGCAAGTTAAACACTTTTGTCGAACTACCGTACAATCTTGTTCCTACTCAGCGCACCGACCGAGTGGTACGACCGCTACACACACGGCTGTCGAACCCCGAACGGCCCCTCAATAGGGAGAATATCACATGGAAAAGTCTACGTCATACGCGATGAAGATCGTTCCTACGGTCGCGCCGGCGCCGATCAACGTCTGCGTTAATCCTTCCGAGGAGACCATCCAGCTCGGGTCAGTCGCGGTTCGTTTTTTGATCACGGCAGAAAACTCGAACGGCAGCGTTGCGGCTTTCGAGCTCGGTGTTCCGGCTGCGCAGCGCCTGGCGGCTCCCGCGCACAGCCACGATCATTACGAAGAGACGATCTACGGCATCGATGGTGTGTTGACCTGGACCGTGAATGGGAACCAAATCAACGTCGTGCCTGGGGAAGCGCTGTGCATTCCGCGCGGGGCCGTTCACCGGTTCGACAATTTTGGAAGCCGAGATGTAAGGGCGCTTTGCGTGATCTCGCCAGCCGCAATAGGTCCGCAGTATTTTCGCGAGTTCCGCCGAAGTGATCAACGCGGCAGCCGGTGGCCCGCCGAATCCGGCGAAGATGATGGAGATCATGCGGCGCCACGGTCTTACCCCGGTATAGCTGCAAGCTTAGCACGGGCAAAACACCTCGAGAAACTCGTATCCAGAGCGACTTCCGCTGGCTGTTTTTCGTTGGTCAAAACGGCGCGACGCGGGACTGGCCAGCGGCAAGGCGAAGCAACGCGAGCGCGATGGCGGTTTTCTTCCGCCGGCATTGGGGACAGCGAATGTTTCACGTCCAAGCTAATTTTTTAAAAATTAAACCGACAATACCTTTTAGTGGCGGCGAGCTGCTTGGCACCGAACGTAGACCATCGTTCCATCACGGCTTTCCGCGTACGGATTGAGCCAACGTATGACCATAACGTTGCCGTCGAACGATACTATCTCTTGGTCGGAGTCGCCGACGGGACCCTTTGGGCCGATATAATTCTTACCATTGCGGCCTCTCTTAAGCCGGAGCTCCGTTGGTTGATCGATATCGGCAAGATACATCTTCACGCCTCCTCTCGGCCCTTTAGTAATCGTATATGGGTTACGGCATTGCGTTTGAGCCTCTATTTTGGCGCGTTTTTTCGCACTCTCTTGATAATAAGATGCACGGCCCCATTTCCCCACAAGCTGATCCGCGCGGATGCTCGATGGCAAAATGGCAGCCAGCTCAGGTTGGGAGGTTGCTTGACCAATGGACGCACACGCCGCCAACAGCACCGCCATCGCCGTCAGAACGATCAATTGCTCTAGGCGCATATTGCCCTCCTCCGCTAACGGATCGACGGGGCGTATTGAAGGAATCCGCGATCCCACAAACCGTTCACGCCGCGTGGAATTCCTAGCTTCGAACCAGCGCCAACATTGCGCTCGTATAAATTACGGTAATTGCCTAATGATCGCCCCTATCGAGTGGTCCAGCTGGAATAATAGTTTAGATTTGGCGCGCGTCCCCTGCGAGCAGCCTCGTCGAAGAATGTGCTCCCCCGTTCACGTCGATTTTGCCATTGACGTCCGCGCGGCGCCCCGAACGAGATCGATAAGATGGAGCGGGTCGGCCAGTTCCGCGTTGCCGCGCCAGGCGACATGTTGGTCGGGGCGCACCAGCACAAGCGTGTGGCGGTAGAGCTCCGTTGCCTCAAGCGATTTCACGTCGAGAACGGCAAGTGGAAGGCTGCGTTGCGCGGCCGCGGCCATGATGCCGTCGATACGAACGGTGGGGTCGAAGCGCAGTAACGTAAAGTCTGGTCCGATTGCGTCGTAGAGCGAGCGGCGCCCTTCCAACCAGACATGCGGTACGCGGCAGCCGGGCACCGTGGTCGAGGTGAATGTGCCCATCGTATAAGTCGGCGCCTGCTCCCCGTCATAGGCGATGATCGGCGATTGATCGTAGAAGTAGCCGAAATTGAGGCCGCCGCAGCATTGCTGCTCCACATCGAGCGCGTAGGCGAGTTTTCCGGCGGCGGCCCGCTCGGCCTCGCCAACCGCGTCCAAGCGCTCGAGGTCCGGAGGCAACTCATTGCGCTGTATCATCACTTGGTGCCCGATATCAGAAATTATACGCGACGCCTGATCCGTGATCGGCTGGCGCTCTGCTTCGTAGGCATCGAGTATCCCGGGTGCGGCCCAGCCGTGGAGGACGCCGGCGAGTTTCCACGCGAGATTGGCTGCGTCCGCGATGCCGGCACTCATGCCGAAGCCGCCGAGCGGCATCCAAACATGTGCGGCGTCGCCGCAGATAAGCACGCGCCGGTCGCAAAACCTGCTCGCAACGAGTCGGCGGGCGATCCAATTCTCAGTGGAAAGGAGCTCATACTCAAAGTCAGGCCCCACGCCGAGAATCGAGCGGATCACCCAGTCGCGATCGAGGTGATCCAGACCGGTTTCTCCAGGATGGGAGAAATTCTGTATGTTCCAGGTCTCTCGCCCGTCGACGGCCATTGTCACGCCGCAGCGGCGCGGATTGAGCGAGAAATAGAGCCAGGCCGGCTTGCCGGGCAGCAGGCTCCTGAGCTGCGGGGCCCGGACGTGGAACGATTGCGCGTACTGTAGAACCGGGGTGCCGACAAACTCGGAGCCGATCGACTTGCGCACAAACGAGCTCGCCCCGTCGCATCCGACGAGGTAGTCGCATTCGATCGTTGAGCGCGTGCCGCCATCGAGGTCGAGGGCGCTCGCGGTCACACACTGCTCGTCCTGGGCGAGGTCCGTGATCTCGGTGCGATGCAGGATGCGAATACGCGGCTGCTCTGCAGCGTGCTCGAACAGTACCGGCTCGAAGAACTTCTGATTGCAGCGATGCGTGTGCTCGGGCGTCGGCCAGGTAGTGTCCGGCCCGGCTGCGGCAGACGTGCCACGCGCGCCGCGCGCCGGAATAAGTACGCGGGAGAACTCGATGCCGGTGACGCTCGTCGCCGAGACAATGTCGTTGGGATAGTCTGCAGGCAGCCCTATGCCGCGCAGCTTGTCGGCCACGCCGAGCCGCCGGAAGATCTCCATGGAGCGGGCGCCGATCTGGCCGCATTTCGCACTCGGTGGGTCGTTGGGAGGGCGGCGCTCGGCGACGACGACATCAATGCCTCGCCAAGCCAAATCTATAGCCAGCGTGAGCCCCACCGGCCCACCGCCGACGATCAGCACCCTGGTCCTCATACCACCAATCCTGCGCGATGGTACTCGTTAACTATCCTAGCTAAGAGCGGCCAAATGGTAAAGGTGCACATGCCTGCTCCTGAATGGGAGGAATTGGCCCGTTGCGTCATTTCGCGGCGACGCATCAATCTGGTCGCTTTCAGGGGTGAAGCGGAGGTGGGCCGCTAGGCAAACCTTGCTGGCTCGGTTGCGTTTGACCGATTAGCGGGCACGTGATGTCTACGGGATTGTTACAAACTTTTTTTCCTTCACCGTCGCTACCCAGCCGTAGAGTGCCTCATTTATCTTCGGTCATGACGGCAGTTTTTCCATGTTGTCTAGCCAGCGCACGATATACGCATATTCTGAAAAATCGGCGCGGATGAGCTCGCCGATGGTCACCAAACAGTGGCCTGCACCCGGTTTGGATGACACCGACTTAACCGAATCCGGCCTGCCGCTCGAACTCCATAGGGCTTAGATATCCGATCGTCGAGTGCCTGCGTTTCGGATTGTAGAAGAGCTGGATATAATCGAACCCATCGGCCTTGGCCTCGTCCCTGGTCCTGTAAGTCTTGCGAACGATGCGTTCGATTTTGAGCGAGGAGAAGAGCTCTCCATCGCCGCATTGTCCCAGACATTGCCCGAACGGCTCATCGAACAGACGACGCCGTGGTCTGCCATCAAGCGTTGGAACTGCTCGCTGGTGTATTGGCTGCCTCGATCCGAATGATGCAGCAGTGCATCGGGCTTGCCCCGCCGCTAGATCGCTATCACCAGAGCGTCCGTGGCGAGTTGAGCCGTCATCTCCGCGCTCATCGACCAGCCGACCTCGCGACGAGAGAACAGGTCCACCACGGCGGCCAAATATCCATCATACTGTTGAGAGCCTGCGGCGTGTATTGTCCCGTTAAGCAGAAATGCATGGAGATGTTCTCCCGTTGGCGTGTGTGGTTCAATAGGCAGATGTCCCCTTCCGACGTTAGGGAAAAGGGTTGACGCTGCGCGGAAATGAAGAAACCGCTAAGCCCCGCCGTGGGCACAGAGGCCGCCGTTAATTAGCGGGATTTCGGCACGTCCCGCTGGCGGCTCTCTAGAATATTAGGTCAGAGACACGCGCGCTGAAAAGAGAGCCGCGTCGCTGATGGCCCTTCTCGACATATTGCGTCGCCGCACGCCTCGGTCGCAAACGGGGCAAAGCGGAAGTCAATGAGCCACGGCCTACTTCCGAGGGCCACGCAAAACTGACTCTTAGCGGATTTCTACCTTCATGCTGTCGGCCAACAGAGTGGCGATCAAAACGCAGGAAATGCTACAGCATGGCGGCCAGTCTGCCTGCAAGCTGGCCTTATATTAGCTTAACCCCGCCGGGTGCTATGTTTTCTTGTTTGGGCAAATGCGATACTATGTTTGTGACATCCCAAGCCGGCGCGATATGGGTGGGACGCATGCTTTATTCCTTCGAAAATTATTTGTTGGATACCGACCGGCGCGAGCTCAAGCGGGGTTCGGAACTGATCGTGCTGGAGCCTCAAGTTTTTGATTTGCTGGCATATCTCGTGGAAAACCGCGAGCGCGTTGTCAGCAAAGACGATCTGCTTTCCTCCATATGGGGCGGACGTATCGTTTCGGAGTCGGCGCTGAGCGTCGGAATCAACGCTGTGCGCAAGTCCATCGGTGATACCGGCGAGCGTCAGAGCCTTGTGCGAACGATAGCACGGAAAGGCTTTCGTTTCATTGGTGAGGTGCAGCAAGAGCAACGCATGCGCACCCCGACAACCGACGCCGCGATCGACACGCCGAACGCGGCGCTCGTGCTGCCCGGTCGGCCGTCGATTGTTGTGCTTCCGTTTAACAACATGAGTGGCGACCTGGAGCAGGACTATTTTGCCGACGGGATGGTCGAAGAAATCACGACGGCACTGGCGCGAATGCGTGGGTTATTTGTAATTGCGCGCAATTCAAGCTTCACCTTCAAAGGCCGGGCTGTGGACGTCAAGCAGGTAGGACGCGAGTTGGGAGTGCGCTATGTGCTTGAGGGGAGCGTGCGCAAGGTGGGAGGCCGTGTTCGCATCACCTGCCAGCTTATTGAGGCCGCGACTGCCGCTCATCTCTGGGCCGAGCGGTATGACCGACCACTCGATGACGTGTTTGCACTTCAGGACGAAATTACTCTTGCTGTCGTCGCCGCAATCGAACCCAGCTTGCGTGCTGCAGAGATAGAACAGGTAAAACGCAAGCGGCCGGAAAGCCTCGATGCCTACGACCTCGTTCTGCGCGCGCTTCCCGAAGTATATACCGGTATGCCTATGGGCGCGGCGAGCGGCCTCACGTCCGTTGAACGCGCACTACTTCTTGAGCCGAATTACGCGCTAGCTCACGGTCTTGCCTCTTGGGCCCATGAGATTCTGTTCGTACGTGCGGGGATGCGGGAAGAAAATTACCGTGGTGCGATCGATCATGCACATGCTGCGATTGCCTATGGGCGCTCAGAGCCCATGGCGCTCACATTCGGAGCGTTCTCCGTGGCAGTGGTCGAGCATGATCAAAAGACTGCGTTCGATGCCTTTGACGAGGCCGTGAAGTTATGCCCGTCCTGCGCT